>NZ_CAMLMJ010000005.1 GCF_946481145.1 uncultured Sediminibacterium sp. | reverse complement strand
ATTTTATTCAGTGTCAAAATGGAATAAAGATTGCTTAACCCTTTAGATAAGGCCGTTTTAAAAAGTAAGGGTTCTATTTTCAACTTACGTCAAGATAATTGCTGCAGAAGCATTTCAGAGATAGATGCTTTTTTTACCGGACAGCAATGATTACAAACCACCAATTCCCAATTTATCCAAAACGATTTTTGCCATCAGATAATATGATTCATTACTGTAACCGGCAATATGTGGTGTAATGATCACATTCGGTTGATCTAGTAGCCAATCAAGTTCTGCTCTTTCAGCTTCTGTATAAGTTTCCAGTTTTTCATTTTCAAGCACATCCAGTGCGGCAGCTTTTATTTTTCCATCTTTAAGGGCTTGTATCAGTGCTTTAGTATGGGTAACTTTTCCACGGCAGGTGCTCAAAAAATAAGGCTGCTTTTCGAGTGCATTAAAAAAGGCATCGTTTGCATAGTGGTAGGTGGTTTCATTCAATGGAAGATGCAGGCTAACTACATCAGCATAACGCTGTATTTGTTCAACTCCGGCTTCTCTCACTAACCCATTTGCAAAATCAGTTTTGTGCGCATCATTGGCAAGTATGGTGACATTAAATGAGTTTAATTTTTGGGCAAATGCCGCACCTGTATTTCCGTAGCCAATAACACCCACTGTTTTTCCCGTAAGTTCATCGCCACGGTTAGCATCTCTGATCCATTTACCTGCTTTTACTTCCAGATAACTACTGTTTATGCGGTTCATCATACTAAGCAACATTCCCAATGCCTGTTCTGCAACGGCATTTCTATTGCCTTCCGGACTGCTCTCACATTGCACCCCCTTTTGTCTTGCATAGTTTACATCTATCTTTTCCATGCCACTGCCTAAGCGACCGATCCATTTTAGTGTGTTTGCTTTATCTAATAAGGCAGCATCTATTTGAATCCTGGTAGTTACAATTACTCCTGTACAGTCAGCAATCTGTTCAGACAGTGCTTCATAGTCAATTGAGGCATCATATACGCACTGATACCCTGCCTTCTCTAATCTTTCAATCAGATAAGGATGAACTTTCGCTGTAATAATCACCTTACCAACTCCCATACAATTCTCCCTAATTTATTATTCGTTATTTCTTTTATTTCTTATTCCTTATTTCTTATTCCTTATTTCATTTTACTTCATCCTAAAAGTCAGCGCTGCAAAATCCTCCACGCTCAACTGTTCGGCTCTTTTAGTAAACAATTCTTCTTGCAAAACAGTTGCATCAAACATCCCTTTTAACGGGTTTCTTAACATTTTTCTCCTCTGATTAAATGCTGCTTTCACCAATACAAAAAATGCCCTTTCACTTTTCATGTCACAAACAGTTGCTTTTCTTGTAAGTTTGATAACCCCACTCATAACTTTAGGGGGTGGATTGAAGGCATTTTGTGGAACATCAAATAAATATTCCACTTCATAAAATGCCTGAACAAGCACACTCAGTATTCCGTATTCTTTATTTCCGGATTTAGAAGCAACTCTCTCTGCCACTTCTTTCTGAAACATCCCTATCATAACAGGCACTTGTTGCTTCCATTCTAAAATGCGAAACAATATTTGGGATGAAATATTATAGGGGAAATTACCTACCACCGTAAACTGGTCCGCGAATGGTACCGCTACATCAAGTATACTTTCATGTATAATTTTTCCTTTGATAGCAGGATAAGTATGTTCGAGATAGGCTACTTTCTCATCATCCAGTTCCACCGCTTTAAAATCAATTCCCGGCAATTGTAACAGGTATTTTGTGAGTGCACCACCTCCCGGGCCAACTTCTACCAACCGGGCAAATGTATCCTGCTGCAATGCATCTACTATTTGTTTGCAGATTTGTTCATCTTTCAAAAAATGCTGGCCAAGTGATTTTTTAAGGGTGTATTCCATTAACACAAAAGTACGGGTATATGGCAGATGGCAGAGGATGATTTCTGATCGCTGATCGCTGATCGCTGATGTCGGATTTGTGAGAACAGCGCTTATAATGAGGAATATACTATGGACCATGGACCATGGACTATGGACCATATGCAATACGTCATTAGCTACCTGCTCGAATTATCCGTATTTTTACCTCCTAAAGCTTTCCCGATGAATGAAATGCAAAAACCTGTAATTGGTTTCTCCTGTGGCGACCTGAATGGCATTGGATTGGAATTGATCCTGAAAACCCTGGGCGACCATCGTCTACTGGATATCTGCACCCCCGTGGTATTTGCTAGCAATAAAAGCATCAACTTTTACAAGAAAAGTCTGCCAGATATCAATTTCAACTATACAAGCGGAAAAGACTTCAATAGACTTAATCCCAAACAAGTGAATATTTATCCCTGCTGGGAGGAGGAAATTGCTATTACACCCGGGCAACTCAACGAAACCGGAGGTAAATACGCATTGATTTCTTTGAAAGAAGCGGCACAGGCCCTGAAGGGGGGCCAGATTCATGGTTTGGTAACAGCACCCATCCATAAAAAAAATATACAGTCTGCTGAATTTAATTACAGCGGCCATACCCCTTACCTGAAAGATCTTTTCGGCGTAAGTGATGTATTGATGTTTATGGTTGCAGAAAATATTCGGGTTGGCCTGGTTACCGAACATGTAACCGTTTCAGATGTGGCGAAACATATTACGAAGGATGGCATTCTCAGCAAACTGAAAATTATGCATAATAGTTTGCAGAAAGATTTTGGCATTGATAAACCAAAAATTGCTGTACTAGGACTAAACCCCCATGCAGGTGATGAAGGATTGATAGGAAGTGAAGAAGAAACCATCATTAAGCCAGCCATCAAGGAAGCCAAACACACTATACTTGTTTTTGGACCTTATAGCGCCGATGCATTTTTTGCCCGTGGACAACATGAAAAATTTGATGGGGTACTTGCGATGTACCACGATCAGGGGTTGATTCCTTTTAAATCACTCGCTATAGGTGAAGGAGTTAATTATACAGCAGGGTTAAATGCGGTTCGTACGAGTCCCGACCATGGAACAGCTTTCGATATTGCAGGAAAAGGAAAGGCAGACCATGCTTCATTCCTTGCAGCAACATTTGAATGTATTGAGATCATTCGTATGAGACTTGGTTATGCTGAGATGCGCCAAAATCCGCTTCGCAAAATGAGTGCAAGAATGCTTGCCAATGCGGTGGATGAAAAAATTGAAGAAACAGAATAAGCGCATGGAACTGTACCATTTTTCCAATGATATATTATCGGTAAGCGTCAGCAATCTGGGAGCTGAACTTCAAAGTATTCAGCATAAGGGAACAGGATTGGAATATATGTGGTCAGGTAATCCCGATTTCTGGGGTAAAAAGAGTCCGGTATTATTTCCAATTGTAGGAGGTTTAAAAAACAACACTTATCACTACAAGGAAAGTGCGTACAAACTAAACCGACATGGCTTTGCCCGGGAACGCACATTTAAACTAACACACCAATCTGTAGATACTTTACAATTTAATTTGCAGGATGATCCGGCAACATTATCGGTATACCCCTTTCGGTTTTCCTTCACCATAACTTATCGGCTGGAAGGAAATAAAATCCATGTTATTTATGAGGTGATTAATACTGGTGATGAAACAATGTATTTTTCTGTTGGGGCTCATCCGGCATTTGCAGTTCCCTTTGTATCAGGAACGAGTTTCGAAGATTATTACTTACAGTTTAATCAGAAAGAAGATACTGGCATTTGGCCATTAACCAAAGATGGTTTGATACAGGAAGCCGCTAATCCCTTTTTTAATGACAATGATCAAATCGCATTACATAAACCTTTGTTTCATGGGGATGCTTTGGTATTTAAGTCGTTAAAAAGTACCGCTATTGCTATTCTTTCTGACAAGCATTCACACGGATTATCACTCGAATACCACGGATTTCCTTATATGGGAATCTGGAGTGCGAAAGATGCTGATTTTGTTTGTATAGAACCCTGGTGTGGTATTGCAGACCATGTAAATGCTTCTGGGAACATTGAGACAAAGGAAGGCATTAATATATTAAACCCCGGTGGACTTTTTCAACGTAGCTGGTCTGTTTCCCTGTTTTAATTATTTGAAAACCGCATCTGCAATACCTTTATTTATTGCATATCCGGTATAGGTTATTTCCACCCTACCTTTTCTGTTTTTCAATTTTTGCTCTTCTGAAACAGGCTTTTCATTGTCTTCGAATTCAAGGGTTAATCCTTTGGGAAGTTTGTAATTCTTTGTGTTAAAGCTAAATATTACCTTATCCGGCAAGCCATAAGTAGCAAATTTGCCATAGTTCATTTCTACCTCATAAGTGCCGTTTTCTTTAGTAGTGGTAATTGCTTTTTTAATCAGCAGATTGGCTTCATCAATATACATGGTTGTAAGCACTATTTCACTGTTGTCGTTTGTTGGCAGCATTTTTACAATGGTTGTTTTAACACCGCCCACAACTGCTTCCCCTGCTGGCAATGCAACAAACTCGTCGGTTGTAACCAATGAATTCATATTAACAGAAACGCCACCTTTTGGCAATAAGGATATACCACCATCTTTTTTCAGTTTGAATTTATTCGGCTTCTTATAAAATATTTTTACTTTGCCAATAGGGGCCTTAATAAAAGCCACATTAGTTTTCATTTTACCATCAGCTTCATAATCGTTCACAAGGTCTAACTTGGCTTTCACTTTCATAATCAATGCAGTTGCATCCTGAGCATTCGCGGTGAATAGTGAATAGTGAATGGTGAATAATACTGTAATGAATTTTAGCATGATCCTTGTTTTAACTTAATACATCTTTTCTTCTAAATATTAGTATTGCTGCTGCTACAAAACCGATGATATGTAAAATCAGCACAATTGCAGAGTTAATGATGCGGTCTTTATTTTGTATACTTCCTAAAATAGCTTCGTTAGACTCGTTTACCTGAATATCGAAAAATTCTTTCCAACTAATCATGTGTGTGGTAAACAGGTAGGGTTTAACTGCATTAAACAATGGTATATTGAGGGTACTCAATATGGTCAGAAAAACGATAACACTCATGGTGGCTACTATTGGACCGATTGAGTTCTCTGCAAATACAGAAAGAAAAAAACCAAGCGCGGCGACGGTAGTCATGGCAAGTGCCGCAAAAAGAAAAGCTCCGATATATCGCCAGAACACATCGTTTTCTTTCAATAAAACCACATAACTGCTTTTCATTAAAAACATATCATCTGTTCCAAATACCCACATACTTACAAACAATGCAAGGAATGCCAGCCAGATAAGCAGCAATAAAGTATAAATGGTTGAAGCAATAAATTTTGCCAACATGAATGATGTGCGACTATAAGGTTTTGAAAGCAGTACCCTAAGCGTACCCATATTGGCTTCACCTGAAATCATATCTGCAGCTATCAGTGCTATCAGCAATGGCACATGCACCAAAAGTAATTGCAGCATGATATAGCAAATCAGGTAACCATTTAAAACATTGCCATCTATTTCAAGTGTCGAACCAATATCATTCAACATAAAATCTACATAGCTCTGGCCATCAACCTTAAGGCCAAATTGAATCATTACAATCAATGCAGTAATAGCAGCAAAAGCAATATAGGTTCTTGGTCGCTTGAATATCTTATAGAGTTCTATATTAATTAGTGTGCGCATGTTTTCCTGATGTTACCTGTAAAAAATAATCTTCCAATGAGTGTCTGGGTTGCAGAGAGAGTACTGGAATATTCATTGCTACCAAATCTCTGTGCAGATCTGGTATTTGGTTCCGGTGTAGTTTTATCAGTAAAACCCCTGATCTTCTGGGTTGAAGTTGGTCGGCCCACCTGGATTGCTGAAGGTTTGCGAGGGCCGCGTCATTATCCAATGTTTCCAGTTCAACAATTGTTTGTGAAGGATCGAATAAGTCTGCAGCCGTTCCTTCCACCAGTTTTCGACCTTTATCAATAATCAATACCCTTGTAGCTACTTGTTCAATTTCATTGAGCAGATGTGATGATACAAGAATGGTTTTATTTAAATCGCGGCTAAGATGCCTGATAAGGTTTCGAATATCTGCTATTCCCTGGGGGTCAAGTCCATTGGTAGGCTCATCGAGTATAATCAATCTTGGATTATGGATTAATGCAACTGCAATGCCTAGTCTTTGTTTCATCCCCTGGGAGAAGGTTTTTACGGTGTCTTTTGCCCTTCCTGCTAAACCTACCATTTCAAGTTGTTGCATCAATTGCTGTTCATTAGGTTTCATCCCACTTAACCTGGCGAAAAGGCGCAGGTTTTCTATAGCACTGAGGTATTTATAGACATCGGGTTTTTCTATAACTGCTCCTATCTCCCGCAATATTTCCTTCCGGTGGGTGGAGAGCGGTTGTCCGAAAATGGAAATAGACCCGGCCGTGGGAGCAATTAAAGTAAGCAACATGCGAATGGTCGTGCTTTTACCCGCTCCGTTTTGCCCCAGGAAACCATACACATCTCCTTCCTGAACCGTAAATGATAAATCGTTTACGGCAGTGAGGTTTTTAAATTGTTTGGTTAATCCGTTTACCTGTATAATTGATTGCATGTGTATGTATAACACCAAAAGTACAGCGGAAGTTTGGGAGAAAGACAGAATAAAAGGTGAAAAGTCCATAGTCCATGGATCATAGACCATGGCTATTTCATTATACCTATTGGCAAACGCAAAATCCCCCATCTCCCAAAATCAAATAATCAAAGATCAAAGATCAAAAACTCAAAGATCCCTCCACTATCCGACTTTAAGGTATTGCTGTAACGCCTGTACATAGGCTTCGAATGCTTCTATGCCCTTTGGGGTAATTTTACAGGTAGTTTGGGGGTAGTTGTCTTTGAATTGCTTGGTTACTTCAATATATCCTGCATCCTTTAATTTTTGTACCTGCACACTCAGGTTTCCTGCTGTGGCATTGGTTTTTTCGCGGATAAAAGTAAATTCCGCTTCTTTAACGCCAATAAGCAGGCTTACGACAGCTAGTCGTAGTTGTGAGTGTAATATGGGATCCAGTTCTTTAAACATGCTTTTTCTGTTGCGCCAGGTACTTTCTTCTTAAAATAATGCCAGGAATAAACCAACAAACAATTGCTGCTACACCGCCCAATAGCCAGTCGTATTCAGAACGTGTATACAAGGATGTTATAAATAGACCATAAGTTATAATTGCCCCAAATAACATAGGTTTAAACTTCTTAACAACACCCGTTACAAGGGTTGGAAATGCATATAGCATGATAAGTAGTGAATAGAAACTCGGAGGAAAAGGTCGAAGAATTTCATCCGGTTTACTGCCATCAATATAATGTTTGGTCATATTCCAGCCGTCTTCCTGAATAAACCGGGCAGTAACTTCGGGAACAATAATCTGGTAAATATTTAGTGCAAAAATGGATAAGCCAAATACCAGCCATACACTATTAAGCGCATCATCTTCATACTTTTTAACCTGGTTTGCTTTCTTTTCGCGGATGGAAAAAATTATTTGCGGTACGATAGCGGCTAAAACAATCAGCCAGATATCAAATCCAATGCTAAAATCATAGGTACGTTCAAAGTAAGATACAAAAGAGGCTATAGACACTACAGTTCCCCATAATAAGGATCCGATACCTGTATCATGGTAGCTGCTTTTCGCTTTTTGTATCATGTTTGTAATGAGGTCCAGACTTTCCTGTTCCGTCATTTTTTTTTCATCTGCCATGATGGTATTACTTTTTGGTATTATGTCTGATTCTTAACAAGTGACCGGGAATAATATAACTGATAAGTAAAGCCAAAGCACCGATCAAAAGCTGGTTGGCAAAATTAAACTTAATAGATACTGCAGCAAGAATAAAATTGATTAATCCACCGATTACCAGCGGTTTAAAGCGAATTAACCTGCCACTAACAAATGTTCCCAAAGCATACATTAGAATATAATAGGTAAAGGCGGTTTTCCAGGCATCAGAAATTACGTTTATAAAAACCATGACAAAAAATGCCATCCCGATAGCGATCCACAAATAGCTTAATGCTTCTTCAATATAAGTCATCGACTTTTTATGTCTGGCCTGCCTGGCGCTGTATATGCCTGAAATTACGCCCCCGAATGGCATGGTCCACCAAACAAAACTATGATGCGGGTATTGGAACCAAACCATCAGCACATATTCTACCACACAACAGGTAAATACAAGCCAGCCCCAGAACAGAAAATAGAAACTGTCGACAGCAACAGAATCTTTTGTTTTGGTAATCATAGACTGGATCAGGCGAAGACTTTCTTCTGGTGAAAAGTCTTTTCCTAGTTCATTGTCCTGGTTTTGTTCTTGCATAAGTTTTAGTTTTTTGAAGCCCCTACATATTTGCGAATAAAAATAGCGATTAAACTACTGCCAATAACTGTAGGAAGCATCCATAATATCCACTGCTGTTGTATTTGAACATTTACTACTAAAAAAGCGGTATAGGATGCGATCATTGCTCCCATCATCCGAACTATATGACTATACATCCATGTTTGCTTGATAGTTGTACGTCCAACAATGAGTTTGATATCCAGCATTACATAACTTAAACATATCAGCCCAAAAACCCCAGGCACAATACTGAACATATTCCCGTGTATAATTCCTTTTATCGATTGGATGATCAAAAAAATAGCAAATACAAAACCAAATATAGTAATCAGGTAATCAGCGGTTGGAATTTTGACCGGGGTCGATTTAAACATTCTTTTAAGCAATACCACCCTGTAACCAGATAATACCATGTATAATGTAAAGCCTCCTACAGCAAAGAGGAATAAGTTTTCATGTCCTTGAAGGTTACTAAGAACTAAAGCACTTAAAGAAGCCACCAGCATTCCCCAGAAGAAAATGATACCGGATAGTTTGTGTGTTTTTGAACCTTTCTTTACAGAAGCGGCAATGGTGCCGGTAATTAAACCTGCACCACCACCTGAAATATGTAATACCAATAAAACGGTAAACAGATTGTTCATTACTTAAAGTTATCGGAACTGTAGCTTAATTGGTTTTCTTGACAGATTAAGTTACTGACAGGCAGCTAACAATTGTGTAGCCTGATCTTTTCCCCATGTAGGATGGAAAGCAGATGCTGGCTGATAAGTACCATATAATTCCAACGATTTCTCAACCAGTTTTTTGGCAACTGCTTTACCTCCGCCAAATGCTGCTGGAACATTGATCATGTATTGCGCTTCAACCAGGTAAATTCTTGGATTATTCGCATCTGCTTTTTTTGCATCTTCAATTGCCTGTGCTGCAATAGCACCATAGGTTTGATAACGCGACATACCATCAACCGTTAATTGTTGTATAGCAATCATCTGGCGAAGGCAATAGGTATCTGCATTTTTTTCCAGCGCTTCTGCTTTACCCAAGAGATCTTTACTTTTTTCTGCCACTTTATCTTTATCTGCTTTAGGATTCATCCAGCCCGTTAAATGATTAGCGTAGGCGGCATAATAATAAGGCAGCCATTTATCTTTTTCGGCATCTGCTATTCTTTCAAAAAAAGCTGAAGCTGCAGTAAAATCTTCTGCAGATTTTGCAGCTACTAATTGTTCCAGTCCTTTTTGCATACCTGACTCATATTTTGATTGAGCCAGTAATTGACCGGCAAAAAACATAGATAGTATTACGATAATCTGTTTCATAAAATTGATTTTTGAATTTTGATTTTTGAATTTTGATTTTTTGCTCTTTGATTTCGTGGTCGTTGAAGTTTTAATTTTATTGTTTGTTCTTCAATTTTTCGTATTCATTTGCCGCGCTAATAAATTTGTTACCATGGTAAGCCTGGAAATAATGGAACGCTAATCCAACACCCCAGCCCAATAGCGGCCAAATTGGCCAGAAATATGGGTTTTTGTCGCGGTTTAAAAACCAGATGGCTACAAGAAATGCATTCACAATTATGTAGCTGAATACGCCCCATTTAAACCCGGCTCTGGCTTTTGCCATTTGCCAAAGTTGTTCGTCACGTTGTTCGTTATTCATATAGAAAATTTTGATTTTTGAATTTTGATTTCTTCCAAAAACTATAAGTTATTATTAATAGCATCCTGCCTCCTATCCACACCCCAGCTCAGGAACACACCTATGAAAAAGAATTGTGGGGCGGGTGGTGTTACTGCTTCTTTTCTGGCACCATTATAAGAATAGTTATAGCCAAATACTTGTTTACTGTTTAATACATTTGTTACAGACCCAACAATTACTGCATAAGCTTTTCCTAAAGAAGTGAGGTAATTAAAACTGAATCCAAGGTTATGGTAATCGATGGTTTTACCTTGATCAGCAATTACATACTGGGTACCATTTTGCTGAAGATTGTAATAAGGGCGGCCTGTAGCATACGAGTAGGTAAAATTGAATCCGGTATTAATTTTACTGATAAAACGTTTCATTACAAAGGAAGCAGTGTGATTTGCTGCGAAAGTTGGTTGTAATTCTTTCGGGTAATTCAGGAAATCTCTTTTAGTATCCAGGTATGAGTAGCTAACCCAGTAATCCAATCCCTTGAAAGTTTTTTTATCTCTCCAGAATAATTCAATTCCTTTTGCATCTCCTGCTCCTGCGTTGTTAAATGATGGATAGGTTTTAACAAGGCCATCATATTTTTTATAAAATGCTTCTATGCGGAAAGTCTGTAAAGTGGTGTTCTTAATATAGTTCGCTATAAAATGGGTAGCTTTTGAATAACCGAAATTGGTCGTATTATAGAGATAGGTGTTTTCTGGTTTTTGGTAAAACTCACCATAAGCTATACTCATTTGTGCACCTTTTCCTGTTTTGTATGCCAGCGATAGACGTGGAGCAATATTTGCTTTATTGATCAGCGAAGAATGTTCGAAACGTGCACCGACTTTTGCGGCAAGGTCATTGGTGATATATAGGTCTGCTTCGGAAAACAAAGCTTTGAAATGATCGGGTAACAAGGCTTTATTATTATTGTAGGTACTTCTGTTGTAGAAATACATATACTCACCACCCATACGAATTACACTGATACCGCTCAATCTTTTATCAAATACAGCTTTGAATTGAGTGAGGTCTGAACGTGTATTGATATTGAAATTGCTATTATCGATCCATGACTGTCCAGTAGTTACGTGCTGGTTCTGTTGGTTTTGTATTTGCTGATCAATTTTGTTTACATCAATACTATAACCCAATCCCAAATTCATTTTCCAGCCATTACCCAGGTTATCTCTCCAGCTCAGGTTATGGTACCAGTTAGTATTATTTAATCCAAAAGCATTTTTTAATGCTGGATCATCAATATTAGATCTACGTAAACCCAGGTCACTTGCACCAAATGTGCTGTAGTATTTAATCATACCACCAGTTTTTGTTTTAGCCCTGAAATTGAGATCAGCGGTATGAAACTGGGGCATGCGAAAATATTCTGGCTTTTGATTTACGATGCCGAAATATGCGCTAAGGTTGGTATAACCATAGTTACCACCCCATGATGATTTTTTATCTTTAGCTACTTTTTGCAGACCTGCTCCCCAAAACAGTGCAGATATAGATGCACTTACCTCAGAACGATCAGGTATATCAATACTCTCCATAATCAAAGCAGAAGAAAGTGCCTGTCCATACAAAGCAGAATAACCCCCTGTGCTGAAAATGGTTCCTTTAAATAAAGCTGGTGCAAAACGGCCACGAGAAGCGATATCAGGAACACTGGCCATAAAAGGATTGTTTACCAATGTTCCGTCGATAAACTGTTTGGCTTCATAACCTGCACCACCACGCACAAATAAGCCTTCCTGCTCACCTACCTGTTGTGCCCCTGGTAATGTTTTTACTACCGCAGTAATATCTGCATTGGCACCACCGGTTGTATATACATCTAATGAACTTAATACGGTTGCCGCTTTTTTCTTATCGCCTGCTTCAAAACTTCCGGCAGTAACGGTTACTGCTTTTAATTCACTGATTTCTTCTTTCAGGATAAAATCGATACTGATGGTTGCAGTATCAATCGTTACTTCCTGTTCACCTGTTTTGTTGCCCATATTAGTAGCTACGATAACCTGTTTTCCTTTCTCATAAGTTTTGAAAGAAAAATGGCCGGTAGAATCCGACAGGCCACCGTCATAAGATCCTTTTACCACAATATTGGCTCCTGCCAGGATACGCCCTTTTTGGTCTTTAACTGAACCGGTAATTTTTACCTGCGCCTGTACGAGAAAGGGTAAGATACTCAGTAAGGCTACCATCCATTTTTTCATTGCTCGTTGTTTTGATAGAGCAAACATAGAATAGTTTATTTTATAAACCAAATTATTTTAAAAACTATTTTGCTATACGTTTATGTTATATAAAATATTGATTATCAATAAAATGAAAAAGCCCCGGGAAATTCCGGGGCTTTGAATCCAAATATTATGAGAAACTATTTATACTGAGCCATCAAACCTTTCGCCAGTTCAGTCATCTTGTTGATGCCATCTTCAGGCAGGTTACCTTTCTTGAATTCAGCCAGTACATCAGGAAGTTTGTTCTCCATTTCCATCAGGAAATGTGCTTCAAACTCTTTTACTTTCTTCACGGCTACTTCACGTAACAAACCTTGTGTACCGAGGTAAATGATTGCTACCTGTTTTTCTACGCTGAACGGAGTGTACTGCGCTTGTTTCAGGATTTCTACGTTACGGGCACCTTTATCAAGTACCATTTTAGTAGCAGCATCAAGGTCACCACCAAATTTTGAGAAGGCTTCCATCTCACGATATAGTGCCTGGTCAAGTTTCAGTGTACCAGATACTTTTTTCATCGATTTAATCTGAGCATTACCACCCACACGGCTTACAGAGATACCCACGTTAATCGCAGGACGAATACCCGCGTTAAACAGGTTACCCTCCAGGAATATCTGTCCGTCGGTAATAGAAATTACGTTTGTTGGGATATAAGCTGATACGTCACCCGCCTGTGTTTCAATGATTGGTAAGGCTGTCAGAGAACCACCACCTTTAACCAGGTGTTTGATAGAGTCTGGCAAGTCGTTCATGTTCTTAGCAACATCATCATTGGCAATAACTTTTGCAGCACGCTCTAACAAACGGCTATGCAGGTAGAATACGTCACCAGGATATGCTTCACGTCCAGGAGGTCTTCTCAACAACAGTGATACCTCACGGTATGCCACAGCTTGTTTTGACAGATCATCATAAATAATCAAAGCAGGACGACCGGTATCGCGGAAGAACTCACCGATAGCAGCGCCGGCAAATGGAGCATAGAACTGCTGTGGAGCAGGATCAGATGCAGATGCCGATACGATGGTAGTATAAGCCATTGCACCGTTATCAGCCAAAGTCTTCATTACACCTGCAACGGTAGAAGCTTTTTGTCCGATGGCAACATATATACAGTATACAGGCTTTCCTGCATCGTAAAATTCTTTCTGGTTGATGATGGTATCGATACAGATAGCTGTTTTACCAGTCTGACGGTCACCGATTACCAACTCACGCTGACCGCGACCAACCGGGATCATCGCATCGATTGCTTTGATACCTGTTTGTAATGGTTCTTTTACGGGCTCGCGATAGATAACACCAGGTGCTTTACGCTCCAGTGGCATTTCGTAGAGGTTGCCAGTTATTGGGCCTTTACCATCGATGGGTTCTCCCAAAGTATTGATTACGCGGCCAACAACGCCTTCACCCACTTTGATAGAGGCAATTTTACCGGTTCTTTTTACTTTGGCACCTTCTTTAATATCGCCGCTTTCGCCCATGAGTACCACACCCACATTATCTTCTTCCAGGTTAAGGGCAATTGCTTTTACGCCACTTTCAAACTCTACCAGTTCACCACTGCGTACGCCATTCAGGCCATATACACGGGCGATACCGTCACCTACCTGTAATACGGTACCCACTTCTTCCAAATCGGCCGATACATTGAAATTGCTGAGTTGCTGTCTCAGTATCGCTGATATTTCATCGGGTTTAATGTCCACCATGATGTATTCTGTTTATTGATGATTTGTGATTGTTATTATCGTAACTGCTGAACGTATAAATTCTGCAGGAACTGCTTTTTAATATCTTTCAGGTCGCGCAAGATACTTGCATCAACCAGGTTATTATTGAATTCAAGTACAAAACCACCGATAAGACTTTCGTCGGTTCTGGTTTCAAGTTCAATATTGGCAAAGTTTTTCTCTGCCTTTACTTTCTGTTCAATTGAACGCTTCAGGTCTTCACTTACTGGCACTGCTGTTGTAAGCAATACTTTATGAATACCTTTTATTGCATTGTATTGATCGATAAAAGCTTCAGCAATTTCAGGAAGGTCACTTTCACGGCCTTTTTTAACCAGCAGGTTATTAAATGCCGCAGTAAGTTCTCCGACTTTACCGTTGGTAACCGCAGTAATGATGCTGTTTTTCTGATCAGCTTTTATTACCGGGCTTTTCAACAGGTTTACAAAATCTCTGCTGCTTTTACAAACAGCCTGCAGGTATTTCATGTCAGCATATACTGCTTCCAGCTGACCTTTCTCAGTAGCCAGGTCAACCAGACTCTTCGCGTACCTTCCTGCTAAACGTGGATTCTGCATTTATTATAATTTGAAAATTTGGAAATTTGGAAATTTGAAAATGAATGTGAAGCCCGGAAATATGGATATTTTCATTTCCAAATTTCCAAATTCACTCATCTCCAAATTAATTCAGCTTCACTCCTTCTGCCAGTTGCTTAATATAGTTTTCTTGTTCTGCTTTATTAGCCAACTCTTTGCGTAATACTTTTTCAGCAACTTCTACAACCAGTGAGCCAACCTGGTTTTTAACATCGGTAAGTGCTGCATTCTTTTGCTGGTTGATAGCAACTTGTGCGTCTGCCACAATCCTGTCGTATTCGTTCTTGGCTTTGTCTTTAGCATCAGCAACCATTTTATCAGCGGTTTCTTTTGCTTCTTTAATCATCTGAGCTCTTTCTTCACGGGCTTTTGCCAGTAATGCTTCATTTTCACTTTGCATGGCAGCAATATCTGCCTTCATTTTATCGGCTTTGCTCAGTGCATCTTCAATACCCTGCTCACGATCGTGAATCGCTTTCAGCATTGGCTTCCAGGCAAATTTGCCCAGGATGAACAGTAATACAAGAAATGCAACGGTATTCCAGAACAGGAGTCCGATATCAGGTAATACCAGTGGGTTTATTTCTAATAACATAACGATGTTTATATCTGCGTTTGAAATTTCTTCTGAAAATTATACGGACCCTTCCGCCCTTTGCCTGGGGTCCGTATAAAAAGTTGAACGGATTATCCGTTACCCAACAGGGCAACAACCACCGCAAACAGGGCAACCGCCTCTACGAAAGCCGCAGCAACGATCATGTTTGCACGGATGTCGTTAGCAGCTTCCGGCTGACGGGCAATACCTTCTACTGCACCTTTACCAATCTGACCGATACCGATACCGGCACCGATAGCAGCTAAACCAGCGCCGATTGCGGCAACACTTCCTACTACCATTGTTTTAGTTTTTATTTGTTATTAAAAAAAATTATCCTGTTTAATCCACATCAACATTATAATGTGGCTCATGATCTCCATGATGATGGTGCTCTTCTGTAGCCATTCCAATATACATAGCACTCAACATGGTAAAAATGTATGCCTGCAGGAATGCCACAAGCAATTCAATCAACCCGATGAACACCGCAAAAGGTACAGCAATAGCAGATGCAACAACAGTTTTAAATATAAAGATCAGACAGATTAAGCTTAATACAAGAATGTGACCCGCTGTGATGTTCGCAAATAATCGGATCATCAATGAAATGGGCTTGGTAAATACACCAATTAATTCAATAGGCGCAAGGAAGGCCTTCATGCTCCAGTGCATGCCAGGCATCCAGAAAATATGCTCCCAATAACTTTTGTTACCGTTTATATTAACCACAATAAACACAAACACCGCCAATGTCATGGTGAATGCGATATTACCACTAACGTTAGCCCCACCCGGGAAAAACGGCACAAGACCCAAAAAGTTATTGATAAGAATCAGGAAGAAAATGGTCAGCAGAAACGGCATGTACTTAGCGTACTTATGACCAATATTTGGTTTTGCCACTTCATCACGAACAAAAAGTACCACAGGTTCCATAAAAGATTGCAATCCTTTCGGTGCAGATTTCACGCCTCTTTTACGGTAAGCACCACCAACAGTCAGGAATACCAGTAAAAGAATTGTAATAGAAACAAATAAAGCCGCTACGTTTTTGGTGATAGAGAAATCCCAAACTTTTGCAGAAAGTGTTTCATCAACCGTACCATCGGCATTTACCACTTTAATTTTCCCTTCGATGGTTTTATAAGTATAGTTTCCTTGATAAACAGCAGGCTCATGGTGTTCATCCATCAGTTTTGCAGAAGAGAAAACCTCCAGTCCTTTATCAGAATAGAGAATTACCGGCAGCGGAAGGGTTGTATGCCCCCATAAATGCCAGCTATGGTCATCTTTTATGTGTTCGAGGATGGTTTTAGTAACATCAAAATCCTTTTCACCATGACCTTCCACAGCCTCGGTTCCGTGCTGTGGTGTATCATTGGCATAGGATACAGTAGAAAACAGCACTGTAAAAAGGCTGAAAGTCGCTACCAGTAAAGATTTTACACTCATGCGGGCCATACCTGTCTCGAAATTTGCGGCAAAGATAGGGGTAAAGGGGGTGAAAATGGTGAGGAAAGTACGGAAAACACAGAAAAAAATCAGTCCTGCTTATCAGGCCTGTTTTCTACTAAATTTTTGATTTTTTCAAGGTAAATCAGATCAACCTAGTCCTTCGGTCTGTTAGCTGCTCTTTTAGATTCAATAAGGTGATTTATATGCAAAAAAGGGATTTTTACGCCATTAATTTCAGCAATAGAGGCCATTTTAAGACATTATTCATCAAACCCAAAACCTTCCAACCCTTTAACATCAATCATTAAATCCAGCCGAAACCCATTATTAAGGCTAAAGTTGGTCCATCCAGGAATAATCTGAAGGGTTTCAAGCATGAAATAATCTATTTGACTGTACTTTTTTAAAGATTTCCTCAGATTTACCCGATTTTCATGTGTGTCTTTTATCCAAACATCAATATCGTCTGTTGTACGCTGGTATCCACGAAAGTTTGTGGCAACCCCACCAATCATAATATAAAGGACGCCGGCCTCGTTTAAAGCCGACCAAAAATTCAACAAATCATCATCAAAAACATCCATTGTTATTCAGATTGTTCCGGTTCTTCGGATTGTTGGTGTGTAATTTTTGCTTTTCGGACCATCATATTCATTTTCATCAGCTTGGTCATTACCAGAAAACGTTCGGTATATGTTCGTCTAAGCGCACGAGACAACTGCTCTTCTTCGGAAGGGCCATATGAAAAATGAGGTTCCTGAATTTTTAATGAACCGTTTTCTTCCTTGCTATTATCAGAAAATTTTGCAGGCATTTGCTAAGCTAACACAGCTTTCTTTTTTTCAAACTGCATCTCATGCAATTTAGCATAAAATCCACCCATTAACAAAAGTTCATCATGACTACCCATCTCCTTTATTTCACCCTTATCTAACACGATAATCTTATCTGCTTTGCGTATGGTAGAAAGTCTATGCGCAATAACAATAGACGTTCGGCCTGAGATGAGTTGATCTATTGCTTTTTCAATCAGCATTTCGCTTTCCGTATCTATGGATGAAGTTGCTTCATCTAAAATGAGGATAGAGGGATTATAAAGCAAGGCTCTGATAAAAGATAACAACTGGCGCTGACCCAAACTCAATGTACTTCCCCGCTCCATTACATTATAATCATACCCACCGGGCAACTGCATAATAAAATCATGCACCCCAATCATTTTCGCTGCTTCTTCTACCTGTTCTTTTGAAATAGCCGGGTTACGAAGCGTAATATTATCTAATACTGAGCCGGAAAACAGGAACACATCTTGTAACACAACACCAATACTTTTTCTCAGGCGTTCAATATCATAACTGTTAATATCAACACCGTCAATCCGTATTTCCCCCTTTTGCACCTGGTATAACCTGTTCAATAAACTGATGATCGATGTTTTACCACTTCCGGTATGTCCTACCAATGCCACAGTTTCTCCTGCTTTTACCTGAAAGTTGATGTTTTTTAAAACATATTGTTCCTCAGTGTAGGCGAAAGAAACATGATCGAGTTCAATATCTCCCTTAATATTCTCCGGCGAATGAGTTCCATAATCAGCAGCAGTAATTTCATCTTTATTATCCATCACCTTAAACACCCTTTCTGCAGCAACCATTCCCATTTGTAACACATTGAACTTATCTGCTATTACCCTTAGTGGGCGAAATATCTGGTTCAAATAGAGGATGAATGCCATTAATAATCCCGGACTGGTTGCATCCGGTTTTCCGGCGATCCACCAAACCAGTAATCCTATACTTAATGCCAGCACCACTTCCACTACCGGAAAAAAAACAGAATAGGCAAAAATGGCTTTGATATTTGCATTACGGTGTTCGGCGTTGATTTTTTTGAACTTGTTCATCTCCCTATCTTCTGCCGCAAATGCCTGCACCACCTGCATTCCCGTAATATGCTCCTGTACAAAGGCATTTAAACTTGCCACTGCATTACGAACGCTGATAAAACTCTTATTTACGCTTTCCTTAAAATAATAAGTAGCAATAATCATGATAGGAAATGGTGCAAGACAAATAAGTGTCAACTGCCAGTTTTCCCAGAACATTACCCCCAGTGTAACCACGATAACCAAAATATCCGCAATGATGGGAATGAGTCCGTCAGAAAAAATATCATTGATCCTTTCAATATCATCAATGGTTCTGGTAGTAAGTGTGCCAATTGGTGTCTGGTCAAATTGGCGGAGGTTTAGTCCAAGTATCTTTTTGTAAGTAGCATTACGCATGTCTTTTACCACATGTTGCCCCATAGAAGCTGTGATAAAGCTGAATACAAACCGCACCGAAGTTTCAACAAAAAGAAACACAATCTGGAAAATGGTTACTGCGATAATAAACCTGCTGGCATCAGAAATATCTGTATTAAATAGCAGACTTTCCAGCCAACCAGGTGCGTCAACCGGTTTTCCGGTAGCCTTGTTCACCGTTAATTGAATCAGGTAGGGTCTAATAGGTGCAAATACCGCCATTACTACCGCAAGCATAATACTCAGGTAGAAGCTGCGACGGTAAGGTTTCACAAAATGAAACACCCGCGACAATAAGGAAAAATCGAAGACTTTCTTTTTACTCGTTTCAGTCATGACAGGCGCCAAAGTTAAGCACAAAGCCCGGGTGGTAATTACCGATGCTGTAAATTTTAGTTAAGAAGGTGAATGGTCAATTGTCAATGGTGAATATTACCCACCCATATTGCCCATTCACAATTGACAATTGACCATTGACGATTGACGATTTCGTATATTCGTATCCTGATATGGAGCAAGCGCAAGAAATACCCGTGGAGGCGGCATTACCCAAGTATAACCTAAACCCGGAACAGGAAAAAAATGAGATCATCAGGCATTACCGTGCACTGTTAAGGAGCCTGAAATCAAAGCTGAAAAAGGGAGATAAGGAACTGGTGCGTCATGCCTTTCAAATGGCAGCCGATGCACATAAAACCATGCGCCGCAAAAGTGGTGAACCCTATATACTTCACCCCATTGCGGTAGCTATGATTTGTGTGGAAGAAATCGGACTCGGGGTTCGAAGTACCATCTGCGCCCTTTTACATGATACGGTCGAAGACACCGATATTAGCCTGGAAGACGTGGAAAGGGAATTTGGAACGGAGATCGCCCGTATTGTAGACGGTCTTACCAAGATTTCTACAGTCATGGATACCAACACTTCCCAACAGGCTGAGAACTTTAAAAAAATTCTGCTGACCCTAACAGATGACCCAAGGGTAATTCTGATAAAACTGGCCGATCGCTTACACAATATGCGTACGCTCGACCACATGAAAAGGGAAAAACAGCTTAAAATAGCTTCCGAAACAGTTTGGGTTTATGCACCACTGGCCCATAGAATGGGTTTGTATAGCATAAAAACCGAACTGGAAGACCTTTCCATGAAATACATGGAACCTGAAGCATATCGCGATATTGCTAAAAAACTGGCAGAAACAAAACGCGAAAGAACCAGGTATATCAATGAATTCATCCGACCACTAAAAGAAAAAATGCAGGCCGCCAATTTCAATTTTGAAATCTATGGCCGTCCCAAAAGCATCCATTCTATCTGGAATAAAATAAAGAAGAAAGGGGTGGCATTTGAAGAAGTTTACGACCTCTTCGCCATTCGTGTGATATTGGACTCTCCTCCAGAAAAAGAAAAAGAAGATTGCTGGAAAGTGTATTCCATGATTACTGATGAATACATTCCTTCTCCTGAACGTTTACGCGACTGGCTCAGCAACCCAAAAAGCAATGGATATGAAGCATTGCACACTACGGTAATGGGCCCCCAGGGTAAATGGGTAGAAGTACAGATACGTACCAAACGTATGAATGAAATTGCAGAGAAAGGTCTTGCGGCACATTACAAATACAAAGAAGGAAGTAATGATGAGGACCGCTTCGATAAATGGTTTGGACAGATCCGTGAGGTCTTGAGTACGCAGGATACAGAAGGCGTAGACTTCTTACAAGATTTTAAAACCTCTTTCCTCGCAGAAGAAATTTATGTGTACACACCAAAAGGCGAAGTGAAAATGTTGCCTACAGGAAGTACAGCATTGGATTTTGCATTTTCCATTCACTCCGCCATCGGCACAAAATGTATCGGTGCAAAAGTGCACCATAAGCTGGTGCCCATCAGCCATAAACTACGTAGTGGTGATCAGATAGAAATTATTACAAGCAATAAGCAGAAACCTTCTGAAGACTGGCTAGGCTTTGTTGTTACAGCCAAAGCAAGGAATAAAATTAAAGATGCACTAAGGGAAGAGAAAAGAAAAGTAGCGGAAGACGGCAAATATGTTTTACAGAGAAAACTGGAAAGCATGGGAGCCGCTTACAGTCAGTATAATATTGAAGAACTGGTTCAGTTTTATAAGTTACCTTCTTCGCTTGACCTGCACTATAAAATCGCTACAAAACTGATTGACCTGAAAGAATTAAAGGACTTCCAGGTATTGGGCGATAAAATTGAAATACCTAAACCAAAACCCATTATTCAGGATCCCGGAACAGAGACCACACAAAAATCTTACGGTAAAAAAGATTCTGAACTCATCATATTTGGAGAAAGCAGTGATAAAATCATGTATTCGCTTGCCAAATGCTGCAACCCGATTCCGGGTGATGATGTATTTGGTTTTGTGAGCACGGGTAAAGGTTTGATCATTCACCGTACCGGTTGCCCGAATGCAGCACAATTGTTGGCAAACTATGGACATAGGGTGGTTAAGACCAAATGGGCCAAAAACAAAGAAATTTCATTCCTAACCGGTTTGAAAATTGTAGGATTGGATGATGTTGGTGTTATCAATAAAATAACCAATGTGATCAGTGGCGACCTGAAAATCAATATTGCCGGACTCACCATCGAATCGAGAGAAGGTTTGTTTGAGGGCACCATAAAAGTATTCGTTCACGATAAAGAAGAATTGGAAGAACTTGTCTTGCGTTTGAAATCACTGAACGGAATACAAACAGTTGATCGTTTTGATGCTGAAACCGAAGGGAAATAAGTGAGGTCAAAATTCAAAAGTCAAAAGTCAAAATTCAAAAGTTAGAAAGTGTTGTTTTGAATTTTGACTTTTGAATTTTGAATTTTGAATTTGTCCCCCCCCCTCTGCAAAAATATTCTTCCCCAAACACTACAAAGCCCAAACTATCTCCTATTTTTGCCGCGATTCAAAGCAATATTATGGTTGACGTTATACTTGGATTACAGTGGGGTGATGAAGGAAAAGGAAAGATTGTAGATTACTTCGCACCAGAATACGATATCATCGCCCGCTTCCAGGGTGGTCCAAATGCCGGACATACTTTATATGTAGATGGAAAAAAAATGGTACTTCACCAGATTCCGTCAGGTATTTTTCACCAGCAAACCATCAATATCATCGGAAATGGTGTTGTGCTTGATCCGGTAACGCTAAAAAGAGAATGTGAAGCAGTGGCTGCTTATGGCGTTGATGTTCGCAAGAATCTATTCATTTCTCAGCGTACCAATATTATCGTTCCTACTCACCGCGCATTGGATAAAGCATCCGAAATGCAAAAAGGAGAATCAAAAATTGGCTCTACCTTAAAAGGCATCGGACCGGCATATATGGATAAAACAGGCAGAAATGCACTGCGTGTAGGTGACCTGTTACATCCTAATTTCACCAAGCAATACAATGACCTGCGCAGTAAACACCAGGTTTTATTGAATAATTTCAACTTTACAGAAGATATTTCTGCTTCTGAACAGGAATTTTTCGAAGCACTTGAATTCCTGAAAACACTGAATGTGATCAATTGTGAATATTTTATCAATGATCAGATCAGTAAAGGCAAGAAAGTTTTGGCCGAAGGCGCTCAGGGAAGTATGCTGGATATTGATTTCGGTACATTCCCATTTGTAACTTCATCCAATACAACTTCTGCAGGTGTTTGTACCGGACTAGGCGTATCACCCAGACAAATCAATGAAGTTTTGGGTGTTACCAAAGCATATTGTACCCGTGTTGGTGGTGGACCATTCCCAACCGAGTTACATGATGCTACCGGAGAAGAATTACGTCGCATTGGAAGTGAATTTGGTGCTACAACCGGTCGCCCGCGCCGTTGTGGATGGATCGATCTGGTTGCGCTTAAATTTGCTTGTATGATCAATGGTGTGTCTAAAATCATCATGACAAAAGCCGATGTACTGGATAGTTTTGCTGAATTGAATGTTTGTACCGTCTATAATCTCGATGGTGCAACAACCAATGAAGTGCCATTCCAGATGTCTGGCCTCGATATAACTCCTGTGTGGAAAAGTTTTGCAGGTTGGAATACCGATACAAGCGGTATTAAAGAAGCAGCAGCTTTACCGGGAACAATGTCTGAGTATATTGATTTTATTAATAATTATGTAGGTGCCCCGGTTAAATTTGTATCGAACGGCCCAGGTCGCGAACAAATTGTTAGATTGTAGTTTGTGGCATTGCATTTGTAACAGAAAAATTTTTTTGGTTAATAAGAATTTGCGTTGAAATTTTACGCAGTTAATCTTATTGGAATATGGCAGCAAGATCTGATAAGGATAAAAAATCCTCGACCCCAAAGAAATCAGCACCAAAACAGGCTGATGAGAAACCGTCTCCAAAAGGTAAAAAACAATTGGAAGACGATGATGATGATTTAGATGATGATGATGATGAAATGGATGTAAAACCATCATCAAAAAAATCAGCTACTAAATCTGCGTCTAAAAAATCGAAAGATGATGACGACGATGATGATGATGGCGACGAAGAAGCTGATGATGATTGGGATAAGGCAGAAGAAGACGACGACTGGGATCCAGACTTCGACGAATTTGATATTCCCAAAAGCAAAGGCAAAAAAGCCGGAGGTGGTAAAAAGAAAGGTGAAGACGATGATGACGACTTCAAATTAGATGAAGACTTCAAAGAATTCGACTTGTTCAACGACAAGAATAGTGGATTCGATGATGATGATGACGATGATTTCTAGATCATCCTAAACCAACTGCATATCACTCATTCTTTCCCTATAACAGATTTCAAAGAATGTAAAGCGCAAATGTTGAACTGGGCCAACCGGTTCAACATTTGTGCTTTTCTGGATAATCACCAGTACCAATCTAACCATACAAACGTTGAATGTATTGCTGGCTGTGGGGCAATAGCAATGGTATCCGCCAATGCTGCGCTCAGCGATCTGGATGTTTTTCTACAGCAACACAGGGGGCACTGGATTTTCGGTCATATCGGATATGATACAAAGAACCAGGTTGAAACCATGTTGCCCTCGGCTAAACAGGACGGTATTGAATTCCCAGATCTATACTTTTTTGTTCCCTCTGTTGTATTACAACTGAAACAGGACCAACTGGAAATCATCTGTTATGGACAGGAAGATCCGGTATCAATTTTCGAGTCAATCAACAACGTATTACCTGAACCTTCAGTAGTGTTACCTCCATTGCAGATTCAACCGAGGTTGGATAAAACAGCCTATATTCAGGTTATTCAACAACTCAGGCAACATATTCTTAGAGGCGATTGTTACGAGATCAATTATTGTCAGGAATTTTATGCAACAGATGCGGAAATAAATCCACCGGCCCTTTATCAGCAACTTACAAATCTCTCCCCTAACCCATTTGCCTGTTATTATAAAATTGACCATAGTTACCTGCTCTGTGCGAGTCCTGAAAGATTTTTACAGAAAAAAGGCAACAAACTTATTTCTCAACCAATCAAAGGTACCATTAGCAGAAATCTAAATAACGATGCGCTTGATCTTCAATTAAAAGAAGCGCTGAAACTAAGTGAAAAGGACAAAAGTGAAAATGTAATGGTTGTAGACCTGGTGAGGAACGACTTAAGTAAGGTTTGTACAGAGGGGACCGTGCTGGTAAAAGAGTTATTTGGCATCTACAGCTTCCCGCAGGTGCACCAGATGATATCTACCATCGAAGGAGAATTAAGTCGCTCTACGCCCTTCTCAAGCATATTAAAAGCATGTTTTCCCATGGGTAGCATGACCGGTGCCCCCAAAAAAAGGGTCATGGAGCTAATTGATCAATATGAGCCCACAAAAAGAGGCCTATATTCTGGCGCCGTAGGATATATTGACCCTCAGGGCGATTTTGATTTCAATGTGGTGATCCGAAGTATACTCTATAATGAAAAAAACAAGTACCTGGGATACCAGGTTGGTGGAGGTATTACCTTTTACAGTGATCCGGAGAAAGAATATGAAGAATGTTTGTTGAAAGCGGCTGCTATACGGAAAGTGCTTGAACCTTCTTAGCTTGAAGTCCATAGTCCATGGTCTATGGACTATGGACCAAGAATATTCGAATGTTGGCTATTTACTTACCACTGTGTTTTCCAATAAGGCTTTCACCGATTCCATTAACAACTGCTGTTTCTTTGCATGAAATACAGCTTCCTTATCTTTTAGAATACGCATGGTATACTTCTTACCTTCTGCCAATGTTTTATCAAACCCAGGGTTCCAGCGGTTAAACTGGTTTAGATCCATCAGTAATGCATTCGTAACTACCAATGAATTGTAACGGCCCGTTATTTCCACTACAGTTGAATTATTCAGCTCTTCCGGACTCAGCACCACTTCTGCACTGGTTAACAATGCTGCCTTTTTCATTTCGGTTTCAGAGGCAGTCATGGTAGTCCAACCACCACTTCCCTCAAAAGCATAATGCGTACCGATGAATTTCTTAACATGGTTCCTGGTTTCCTCAGGCAGGTGATATTGCAATTCCCAGAAGTCTCTACTACCCGATTTGCGGATAGCCTGCTTTACCCGTCCAGCTCCTGCATTGTAAGCAGCCACTACCAATAGCCAGTCGTTGAATTCGGTATACAGCTCGCGCATGAGTTTGGCGGCAGCGTGAGTACTTTTATAATAATCGGTACGATCGTCTACATTTCCTACCCTTAAACCAAATCGTTTTGCTTCATAAGGCATCAACTGCCAGGGACCTGCGGCACCGGCCCAGGAAACAATATTAGCACCCAGGTGACTTTCAATTACGCTTAGATATTTCATTTCTCTGGGTAAGCCGTATACGGTAAGGATATTGTCGTAAAGATCAAAATAGGGTTTGCCCCAGGTTTTCATTTTTTCGAGCGATTCACCATTCTTCCGCACATATTCCTGTACAAAGGCAACCGCACGGGGATTTAGCTGGCTGGCATAAGGCTTCGATGCATCGAAACGATTGTTATTGAAAAGACTTTTAAAAGCCGTTTTATCGCTGAGAGAATCGGACATTTTTTTGGTTCCATATCCGGGGTCTGGTTTAAATGACATTACGCCCAGACTACCTGCCACAAATGCAAAACAGATCAGCAAGGCTTTGCTTGTGCTTATATGACTTTGTATACTGATGCCAAACCACTTCATGCTTAAGAATCAATTTAATACGTTAATGGGTGCAGTTTGGCTCGGAATTCCTACCTACTGCATGTCCATAAACCGTTTAGAAAGACGCAGCAAAGATACCTCATCAAAGGCAGAAGTCATAATCTGGAGGCCGAAAGGCATGCCATTGGGGTGTTTGAACAGGGGAATGGAAATAGCGGGTATTCCTACAAGGTTAGCGAATACTGTATAGATATCTGCCAGGAACATAGCTACCTGGTCATCCTGCATCTCCCCGATTTTAAATGCGGGTGCGGGAACGGTAGGTAGAATAATTGCATCGTATTTCCCGAAAATAGCGGTTGTTTTTTCCTGCAACATTGCCCTAACCTGTTGGGCTTTAGTGAAATATGCATCAAAATATCCGGCACTTAATACAAAACTTCCGAGCATAATCCTCCGCTTAACTTCTTTACCAAAACCTTCCGAGCGGGAAGATTTATAGAGGGCATTAAGGTCTTCAAAATGCTGGCTGGATCTATGGCCAAAACGAACCCCATCGAAGCGTGAAAGGTTGCTTGAAGCCTCTGCGGTGGTTAGTATATAATAGGTCGGAACAATATATTCAAGCAATTCAAAATCAACCGGTTCTACAGTATAGCCCTGTTCTGTTAATTTTTTGATAAAGGCTTCTATTTCAGCTTTAATCGCCGGGTCGAGGCCCGGATGATCAAGTGCTTCCTTAAAATAGGCAATGCGCTTAGATTCAACGGGTTCGTCCAATAATGTAGCATAAGATGGAACAGGCAAATCAGCAACTGTACTGTCGTACTCATCTGCTCCGGATATAGTTTGTAAAGTCAGGGCCACGTCTGCTACATTGGTACCAAAAATACCAATCTGGTCGAATGATGATGCGTAAGCAATAAGTCCATACCTGGATATTCTTCCGTACGAGGGTTTAAGACCGATAATGCCGCAGAAGTCTGCCGGCTGGCGAACAGAGCCTCCGGTATCTGAACCCAAACTAATCATACAGTGTCCGGCCTGAACGGCTACAGCAGAGCCTCCGGAAGAGCCACCCGGCACCCTTGTTTCGTCTTTGGCATTTTTTACCACTCCATATGCAGAATATTCGTTGGTGCTTCCCATGGCGAATTCATCGCAGTTTTGACGACCAATGATGATGGCACCAGCATCTTTTAAACGCGCGGTTGCGGTAGCATCGTAAATAGCAGTAAAATCTTTCAGTATTAGGGAGGCGGCAGATAGTGGGTGATCTTTATAAGAAATCACATCCTTTAATCCAACAATAACACCATGTAAGGGAGACATAGGTTCACCTGACAAACGTGCGGCATCTAAAGCGGCGGCCTGGGAAAGCGCTTCCGCTTCATAAACAGTAAGCCAAGCATTTAAGTGTGCATCACGCTGAATAGCATCTATATAAAAACGAACGGCCTCCACACAGGTGGTTTGGCCGTTCTGTAATGCAATATGGTAGTCTTTGATTGTGCTAAAACGAAACAAAGGCTAAATTCCTTTTAAATGAATGTTTATTGTGCAGTCTGGTCTTTCTCTTTTATACCTTCCTCGATCTCTTTCTTCACGTTATTTTTGGCATCGTTAAACTCACGGATACCTTTACCCAGACCACGCATAAACTCAGGAATTTTTCTGCCACCGAACAGAATCAATACTGCTAATACAATAATGATCCATTCGCTTCCACCGGGCATACCAAAAAGTAATGTAGACGACAACATTTGTTATGATTTTTGTAGACTTCAAAAGTAAAACAATTTTACTTCCAAACTAAAAAACAATTGCTAAGGGAAATAAAAAAGCGGAAACAGGTAAACCTATTTCCGCTTTTCTTATAGTAAAGCTTAATTGCTTAGAAACGTTTTTCTTTAATACGTGCACTTTTACCGCTACGCTCACGCAGGTAGTAAAGTTTAGCACGACGTACTTTACCGCTCTTATTCAGTACGATAGAGTCGATATTAGGTGAAAGGAAAGGAAACAAACGCTCCACACCTACACCATCAGAAATTTTACGAACGGTGAAAGAAGCAGTAGCACCATTGCCCTGCAATTTGATCACATCGCCACGAAAGCTCTGGATACGCTCTTTACCACCCTCAACAATTTTATAATTCACAGTGATATTATCACCTGCTTTGAATTTAGGATACTCCTTCTTTACGGTTAATTGCTCGTGTACAAACTGAACTGCTGCGTTCATAACTTTTAATTTTTGCGGACGGCAAAGGTAAGAAGGTAGCAGGGATTCTCCAAAAGTTTTTGAGCTGTTAGCTGCTAGCTACTAGCTTCTAGCTATTAGTTTTTATTTTTCTTAAGAATGCAAGCAACATTTTTTGTTCTTGCGACAACATATAAAGTATTGATTTAGTTAATGTTACGTCACCATACCCTAATACTTCTGCTAATAAAAGTTGTGTTTCCAATTCATAACTTGATCCTAAGGAAATTTCTAGAAAACGAGCATATTCTTTAGCACTTCCTCTACTACTCCCTTCGGCAATATTGGATGGTATTGAAACAGCAGCTCTGGTAATCTGAACTGTTAATGCGTACTTTTCTTCTTTGGGAAATAACAAAACCAATGAATAACAGGCTTTTGAAATATCAAAACCCAATTGCCAAACTTTCAGCTTTTTATAATTTATCATGCTTTTTATTGGCAATTATAATAAAAGCCACTACGGTACAACCGAAGCGGCTTTTATTATAATTTTTCATCTAGTAGCTAGAAGCTAGCAGCTAGGAGCTCAAAACTCTTACCTAGCTACATTCACCGCTCTCTTCTCCCTTATTACGGTTACTTTAATCTGACCGGGATAAGTCATTTCGGTTTGTATTTTCTGGGCTATTTCGAAACTTAATTTATCGCTGTCGCCATCGGATACTTTTTCGGCTTCTACAATTACACGTAATTCGCGGCCAGCCTGAATAGCATACGCTTTTTCTACACCCTGGTACGCTAATGCAAGGTTTTCCAGGTCTTTGATACGTTGAAGATACTGCTGCATGATTTCGCGACGTGCACCCGGACGTGCGCCGCTGATGGCATCACAGGCCTGTACAATCGGAGAAATCACATATTGCATTTCCATTTCATCGTGGTGGGCACCGATGGCATTTACTACCGCAGGATTTTCTCCATATTTTTCAGCCAGTTTAGCTCCCAACAATGCGTGGCTCAATTCAGTTTCTTCATCGGGCACCTTCCCTATATCGTGCAGTAAACCGGCACGTTTAGCCAATTTAGGGTTCATGCCCAGTTCTGCAGCCATAATACCACAAAGGTTGGCAGTTTCACGGCTGTGCATCAACAGGTTCTGACCATAAGAAGAACGGAAACGCATCTTACCAACAATACGAATCAGTTCTTTATGCAGTCCATGGATACCCATTTCTATTACTGTACGCTCTCCTATTTCCATTACCTGCTCTTCCAATTGGCGGCGGGTTTTCTCAACTACTTCCTCAATACGGGCAGGGTGAATACGTCCGTCTGCTACCAGTCTTTGTAAACTCAAGCGTGCAATTTCCCTTCTCAACGGATCGAATGAAGAAAGGATAATGGCTTCTGGCGTATCATCCACAATCAGATCAACACCGGTTGCTGCTTCAATGGCACGGATATTTCTACCCTCACGACCAATGATCTGACCTTTGATTTCATCGGTTTCAAGATTAAATACCGTAACGGTATTTTCGATGGTTTGCTCAGCGGCAGTGCGCTGTATAGACTGAATAACAATTTTACGGGCTTCTTTATTCGCCTTTTGTTTTGCGTCTTCAATAATTTCCTGTTGCATCGAGAGAGCCCTGGTTTGTGCTTCCTGGCGAAGGCTTTCTATAAGCTGTGCTCTTGCTTCATCTGCACTCAATCCGGCAATTTTTTCCAGTCGGCGGATATGTTCTTCCTGGTGTTTCTCCAGCTCGGTGCGTTTCTGGTTAACTACTTCTATCTGACGGTTCAGGTTTTCCTTAATAGCTTCATTTTCTTTGATCTGCTTATCCAGCGCCGCTTCTTTCTGGTTTATGGAAATTTCTTTCTGTTTGGCGCGATTCTCAGATTCGCTGATTTTGCGATTGCGTTCATTAACCTCGCGTTCATGCTCTGCTTTAAGCTGTACAAAACGCTCTTTGGCTTCGAGCTGTTTTTCTTTTTTAATGGTTTCTGCCCTTAGCTCAGCTTCTTTTAAGATATTCTGGGCCTGTAAATTCGCTTCATCAACCTGTTTTTGTGTGTTTTTGGCAAAAATTAATTTACCTGCTATCAAACCCACGATCAATGCTGCAGCGCCTGTTATTATCAAGACAATCGTCTCCATGTTGTTGGTCAATTTTTAAATAATTCAGAATCATTCGTATACAATAACACATCGCGATTTACTATAATGAGTAAACGGATAAAAGCGAAGATAATTAAATACGTAGAAGAAAAGTGCATTGAGGAGAGGAAAGTCGAAGAAGTCCATAGTCCATAGTCCATGGACCATGGACTATGAGCTCTGGACTTCCTCCAACGCCTTATCGAGCTGACGCTCGAGACTGCTCAGCTTATTTGAGGCTTCCTGCCATTTAACTAATTCAATCCCGCTTTGGTTTTGCTCGGTTGCAAACCAAAGTAATACCATGGCTACATAGTCTTGCATGTCTTTTCCAGCCAGACTATTTCGGAATTCGGCAATTTTATCATTGATCAGACCGGCAGTTTTACGAACCATTTCTTCATCGGCCGCTTCAATACGCAGACGATAACTCCGGTCGGCTATAACGATATTAACGGGAATCAGTTCAGCCATAAATTCAGGTATTTAATAATGCCAGGCATTTATCAATCTCTTTAAGATAACCATTGATGCGCTTTTCCAACATTGCTTTTTCTTCTGGTGTTTGAGTGGCGGTACCTAGTTTTTGAGCATCCAATTGTTGTTGTAGCGTCGCAATCTGATCATCCTGCTTTTGCAACAGGTGCTGGCTCTTTTCCAGCTCCTTTTGCAGTCTCTGATGCTCCCTAACCAATACCTGATTTTGCTTCAGTAATAACTGAAGCTTATCCTGTATGGCTTTTATCTGGATGTCAAGATCTAGCATCTCTCTAAGTTAAACGCATTTTTAAGTATGTCTTCAAATTTAGTGCACCAATTATGCACGGGGGTAAATTGTCAATGGTGAATTGTGAGTTGGTGATTTTTATCAAAAAACATCCTGTAAAAAAGATCATTTGACCATTCACCATTGACCATTCACAAAATCCTACTTCCTGATCTCTGCACCCAACTCTTTTTCCAGCCCCTGTATCAATTTAGCCATCATGCTATCTGCTTCTTTGTCGGTGAGGGTTTTTTCTTCATCTACAAAGGTAAAACTGATAGCCATCGACTTTTTGCCAGCTCCAAGCTTCTCGCTTTCGAAAACATCAAATAATCGCATATCCTGTAAGCGTGAAATCTTCAACTTTTCTACCACTGTTTCAATCGCACTATAGTTGGTGGTATTACTTACAACCATGGCAAGATCACGTTGCATGGCTGGGAACTTATTTACTTCCTTATAAACAATCTGTTGTTTTTGTACAGCTTTCACCAACATACCATAATCGATATCAATATAAACCACCGTTTGTTTGATATCAAAAGCGTTAGCCGTTTTACGGTCTACTTCCATTACACTTCCTACCTGTTGTTTGCCGGCATACACTCCTAAAACACCTGGTACTTCCTGTAAGGGATTAACCTGAACCGAGCTAATACCTGCCAGTGAAAGAATTGCGTTGGCAATACCCTTACCATGATAAATATCAAAACTATTCGGCTTTTCTCTCCATCCCGCGTCATGCGCCTGACCAGTTAGGTAGATACACAAATGTTCCGTTTCCTTATAATCTCCAACAGCTTTTGTAGCATAAGTCTTGCCAAACTCAAACAACTGCAGGTGTTGGTTTTTTCTATTCAGGTTATAAGCAATGGTTTCTAAGCCAGTTTCAAGCATAGATGGCCTCAGAACATCCAGTTCTGTGCTGAGGTTATTGATCATTTTTACCGTTTCGCCCAATACTGTTTCAGAAAAATATTTGCTGTTAGTTATTGAGTTGGTCAGTATTTCTACAAATCCTAATCCTACAAGATACCCGGCAATCTTATCTTTCAATGCCTCTTTCATACCCAACTGCTCTATTGCCGGACTAATAGTTATAGTCGTTGGAATAGTAATATTATCCAAACCATCAATACGAATTATTTCCTCCACAATATCAGCGGGAATACTGATATCAGGCTTGCTATAGGGCACTTTAACTGTTAACTCATCAATATCTTCTTTGCCAATTTCAAAACCAAGCGCGATTAATATTCTTTTGATGTTTTCAGGGTGATAGTTTTTCCCACTAAGTTTTTTGATATAGTGGTATTTAACCGACACTTCTTTTTTAGGTGTTGGCTGCGGATATATATCCACAACATCACTTGAAATAGTTCCTCCGGCCACAGATTTAATCATTAAAGCAGCGCGCTGCAATACTTGCACGCAATTAGATATATCTACCCCTTTTTCAAACCTGGTAGCTGCTTCTGTTCTTAACCCATGACGCAATGATGTTTTTCTGATTGTTACAGGATGAAACCATGCGCTTTCCAGGAAGATATTTTTAGTTGCATCGTTAACGCCGCTTTTCATTCCCCCAAAAACACCAGCTATACACATTCCTTCAGACTTATTACAAATCATCAGGTCTTCAGCAGAAAGTTTCCGTTCTTTTTCATCCAGCGTAACAAAACTGCTACCCTCGCCCATGTTCTTAACAACTACTGTAGCACCTGAGATTGCATTGGCATCAAATGCATGCAGAGGCTGCCCTGTTTCATGCAATATATAATTGGTGATGTCTACTATATTGTTAATAGGTCTTTGTCCAATAGCTATTAAACGGTTCTTTAACCAATCTGGCGATTCCTGCACGGTTACCCCACTGATACTTACTCCTGCATATCGCTGACAAGCCTGGGTGTTCTCAACCTCAACAGTTATGGGCAATTGTTTATTGTCGATGGTAAATGCGGCACCAAATGGACTAACCACTTTAGTTTCCTGCTCATGATGGGTAAGGTATGCACAAACATCGCGGGCAACCCCGAGATGACTCATCGCATCCATCCTGTTGGGAGTAAGTCCGATTTCGTAAATCCAGTCTGTATAAGGTTTAAACAGCTCAGCCGCGGGGGTACCTGGTACTTTGTCTGAGGATAAAACCATGATACCATCATGACTTGTTCCCAAACCAATTTCATCTTCTGCGCAAATCATTCCAAAACTTTCTGTTCCGCGAATTTTTGCCACTTTCATGGTAAGTGGATCTCCACTGGTTGGGTATATTGTAGTACCTACCGTTGCTACAATTACTTTTTGTCCGGCAGCAACATTAGCCGCGCCACATACTACCTGAATAGGTTCAGCACCACCAATATTTACGGTGGTTACTTTCAGTTTATCTGCATTGGGGTGTTGCTCACAGGTGAGTACTTCTCCTACAACAAGACCCTTTAGGCCTCCTTTAATACTTTCATAGGCTTCCAGACTCTCCACTTCGAGTCCAATAGAAGTCAAAATCTTCGATAAAGCTTCTGGTTCGATCGTACGGGGTAAATATTCACTCAGCCAATTGTAACTAATGGTCATATTCGGTTGCTCTTTTCGGGGTGTAAAAGTAAGGATAATAAGCGGCAAAGCCGCTGGCTTAGAGTCAACGCTCTTCGGTGAATTAGGCTGCGAGCTTCTAGCCTCTAGCTACTAGCCTTTATTGGCAGTCATTGTAGACTTTCTGCTATTCATTGGAAAAATGAACAGGAACCCGAATTAGCTATACCATTAATAGACGATACTCTAAATGTAGCACCATTTATTGCTAGCAGCTAGAGGCTAGAAGCTAACAGCTCTTCTCCCCCACAGTTACGTTTTTTATCCTTCCCAACCCCCGTTTTCCGGAAAATTCTTTCTGCACACTGGTATGTGCATTTCAGGGGTAAAAGGGCGGAAAACTTTTGATTTTAGTGGATAAGCTTTGTAATTTGTGTGAATAGAGCAGTGAATAACCTGCGTGGAACTGTGAATTGATGTGGATGAAAAATGGCAAAGAAAAATTTTTAGATGAAGAAATTCTACGCCATATTCGCTCCCCCTAACTGCCGAGGTAACAATTCCGTAACATGGAACCGCAACTGAGGACCCAGATAGGATGTTTTCATACAACCAACAAAAAGACCCCGAAAGAAGATGGACCTTACCAGCCTGAATAAAGACCGAAAAAGAAGAAAACCAGCGATAGACCTCAGTACCATGGTATATGGCAAGGTTCCGCCACAGGCAAAAGAATTGGAAGAAGCAGTATTGGGAGCCATTATGCTTGAAAAAAGCGCTTTCGATACCGTTACGGAAATTGTAAAGCCAGAATGTTTCTACGTAGAAGCGCACCAATATATTTTCAGGGCTATGCAGGGACTGCAACAAAAAAGCATGCCCATAGATATCCTTACTGTAGTGGAAGAACTGAAAATGCGGGAACAACTTGACCTCGTAGGTGGTCCTTACTATGTTACCAAACTCACCAACTCGGTTGTATCTACTGCGAATATTGATGCACATGCGCGTATCGTTTTACAGAAGTTTATCCAGCGTGAACTGATTCGTATCAGTGGAGAAATTATTGGTGATGCTTATGAAGATAGCACCGATGTATTCGACCTGCTCGATGATAGTGAAACAAAAATGTTTAACATCACCAACAATTATTTAAAGAAGAATTTCGAAGATATCGGAAACGTACTCGCCAAAACGATCAACAGAATTGATGAGCTACGTACCAAAACAGAAGATATTTCTGGTGTACCAAGTGGATTTGCAACACTTGACCGTATAACCTATGGCTGGCAGCCAACGGATCTTATCATCCTTGCTGCACGTCCATCAGTCGGTAAAACGGCATTCGCACTTAACCTCGCCAGAAATGCTGCTCTTCACCCAACCAAACCTATTCCTGTAGGCTTTTTCTCACTCGAGATGAGTGCCGCCCAGTTGGTACAACGTATACTGAGTGCAGAGAGTGAGATTAAAATGGAAAAGATCAGTCGTGGTAAACTGGAAGACTACGAATACCAACAATTACACAGTAAGGGTATAAAAAAACTCGAAACTGCACCCATTTATATCGATGATACAGCCGCGCTGAATATTTTTGAATTCCGGGCCAAAGCTCGCCGTCTGGTTAATAAACATAATGTAGGTATCATCATCATCGACTACTTGCAGTTGATGAGTGGTAGTGGCGACCGTAATAATAACCGCGAACAGGAGATCAGTAATATTTCCCGAAACCTTAAAGCACTCGCCAAAGAACTCGGCATTCCAATTATTGCACTGAGCCAGTTAAGTCGTGCAGTGGAAACCCGTAAAGAAAGCAAAATGCCGCAACTGAGTGACCTTCGTGAATCAGGTGCCATTGAACAGGATGCCGACATGGTAATGTTTATTTATCGTCCGGAATATTATGAAGTAATGAACAATGAAATGGGTGAAAGCACACATGGCGAAACCCATATACGTATAGCCAAACACAGGAATGGTTCCCTTGAAACGGTTAAACTCCGCGCAAAACTCGAAATCCAGAAATTTGAAGAATGGGAAAGTGATGGCGGCGGATTCGGTGGCGGAAGCTGGAAGCCTGTTGCACCTGGCACTTTACCAACAGGAGGAGGTGCTGCAACTGATGATGGCAGCAAATTATTCATCCAGAAAGGCAGTAAAATGAATGGTGGAGATTTTGATGAAGGATTTGATAATGACGTACCCTTTTAATTAAGGAACTTGAAATAATCTTCCCAAAGCCTGCCAAAAATTAACCAGTAATTTGAAAGTAGATCTCGTAATATGTCCTTACCATATTTCTTTGAACCCGCTGTCTCCTTGATTTCCACTCATTTTCAACTTAGTGAGGAAACAAGTAAACACTGTATTCAGGTACTAAGGATGAAATCGGGCGAACAACTTCAACTCACCAACGGGAAAGGAGGATTATATACAGCAAGTATCGCACAGGAAGATAAAAGACATTGCACGGTTATTATTGAAAAGGAATACATCACCGAAGCTCCTGCGCAAAATATCACCCTTGCAATTTCATTATTAAAAAATGCAAGTCGCTTTGAATGGTTCCTTGAAAAGGCAACAGAAATAGGCGTTACTGAAATTATTCCATTGATTTGTGATCGTACAGAACATGCCCGTTTTCGCACGGAAAGAATGCAGCAAATAGTTGTAGCAGCTATGTTACAAAGCCAGCAATCCTGGTTACCCATTTTGCATGAGCCAGAAAAAATCAGTCATATTATTCAAACCAGCCGCCACTCACAAAAATTAATCGCACATTGCGAGGAAAATCAAAAGACTTCAATAAGTGAAATAAAAAAAGATAATCAAGTTATCTTATTGATCGGACCCGAAGGCGATTTCACGCCACTGGAAATAACAAATGCCCTGGAAAATGGTTTCGAGCCTGTTTCATTGGGTAATACAAGATTGAGAACTGAAACTGCAGGTATTGTTGGTGCAACCATGCTCGCTCTTGGATAATATCATCCAAACATTTTAAAGTAATTGCTTTATCGAACCCAATTTTATCAGGTGATGGGGCTTTCGTATATTCATTGTATGAGCAAGCAGTTGTTATATTTTAGTTTAGCAGTGTTGTTATTTTGTTACTCCTGTAAAAATGGCAAAAGCAGGAAACCCGTTAGCCGTGATACCAGTATAACATTCCTCAACTCATTTAACAATCGTTTCTTCGACAGTACCAAACTTTCTGCATTTCTGGATAAAAGTCCTTTTTTTAAAGGTTTCTCCGAACAATTCAATGATTTTTATAAGGACCGGAATTATGGATTTGCATGGTTTGATTCAAATGGCTTAGCTGAACAGGCGCATAATTTTTACAACCTCCAAAAAAATTATATCTCAGGGTTTTCAGACAGCAGTATTTATAACCCAACCCTTGACTCCCTCTATGCTATCGTTCAAAAAAATTCAAATAAACAACCTATACCAGATGAGACTATTCTTAAAACGGAACTATTATTAACGGGACAGTTTTTCAGGTATGCGTCTAAAGTTTACAATGGTAGTGATATTGACGCTGCAGAACTTGGCTGGTTTATCCCGAGAAAAAAGATAGACCTTCATGCACTCCTCGATTCCACCATTTTATATAAATCGGCTGATTTATATGCACCTCAAAATAGTCAGTATAAAAAATTGCAGCAATTTATTGAGCGATACTCTTTGCTTAGTAAGAATGTGGGTTTTGACTCAATCCCTATCCTCAAAAAATCATTAAGATTGGGCGATAGTTCGACAGTAATCAGCAGCATCAAAAAACATTTATTGTTGCTGGGTGATTTTACTCAAGACGACTCATCACAACTGTTCAACGAATCTCTTGCAACAGCCGTTAAGCAATATCAACGAAGGATGGGGCTTACAGAAGACGGGGTTATTGGGAATAAAATGATTGCAGAGTTGAATGTTCCGATGAAACAACGCCTTCGTCAGATATTAATCAACCTGGAAAGGCTCCGCTGGATGCCCCCGGAAAAGGATACCAATTATATTCTCGTAAACATTCCGGAATTTATGATGCATGTTTACGATAGTGGCAGACTTAAATTTAATATCAATGTTATTGTTGGTACATCTGCCAATAACACGGTTATTTTCAACGATCGCCTGCAATACATCGTATTCAGTCCATATTGGAACATACCTGAAAGTATTGTACAGGGTGAAATACTTCCCGGTATAAAAAAAGACCCTAATTATCTGGCCAGACATAATATGGAAATAGTTAAAGAAGGAAAAATTCCGGTAATCAGGCAGAAACCCGGAGGAGGGAACTCATTAGGATTGGTAAAGTTTCTATTCCCGAATAATTACAATATTTATTTTCATGACACCCCAAACAGGAACCTTTTTTCACAAAGCAGCAGAAGTTTTAGTCATGGTTGTATTCGTGTTGGAGAACCCAAAAAACTGGCGCAATATTTATTGCGCAACGATAGTAGCTGGACATCCACCCGCATTGACAGTGCCATGCATCTACAAAAAGAAAAATGGGTGCCTTTGCAAAAAAGTCTTCCGGTATTCATTGTTTATTTCACCGCCTGGGTTGACAAAGAAGGATTAATAAATTTCAGAAAAGATATTTATCATCATGACAGGAAGATGGCGGTGAAGTTGTTTGATAATTAAAGAGGAGTCCGAAAGTCCGGGAGTCCGAAAGTCCGAAAGAAAGGAGGAATTATACAATTTACTTCTCTTTTTCAGACCCTCCTTCTAACGGACTTTCGGACTCCCGGACTCCCGGACTTCCTTACATTTGCACAAACCATCAAAAAATGCATTTAATCGAAGTAACTGATAGCGCAACAGCTAAGGCCTTCTTGGAGGTAAGTGCCCGACTAAATAGTCATAACCCTGCTTATATACGTCCTTTAGATAATGAAGTAAATGATGTTTTTAATCCGGCGAAGAATAAGCAATTCAAATATGGTACTGCAAAACGATGGATTGTGACAACTGATGATGGTGAAACTGTTGGAAGGATAGCTGCATTTACCAGTAATAAATACATCAACAAAGGCACAGAGTTTCCAACCGGAGGAATTGGTTTTTTTGATTGTATTAATGACCAGGCTACTGCAAACCTGCTTTTCGATACTGCAAAACAATGGTTGACCGAACAGGGAATGGAAGCCATGGATGGCCCGATTAACTACGGCGACAGAGATAAATGGTGGGGACTGATGGTAGAAGGTTTTGATAAAGAACCCATGTATGGCATGTCTTTCAACCCGGCATATTATGAGCAATTATTCACCAACTATGGCTTTGAAAACTACTATAACCAGTTTTATTATTCCATGCAGGTAGACGATCCTCTACCCCCAAGGTTTCCTGAGCGACATGCAAAATTTAAGTCGAAGCCAGGTTATGAAGCAAAACATGCTAAACTATCGGAACTGGAAAAATATGCAGGTGATTTTGCTACTGTTTACAATGCAGCATGGGCACAGCATGGAGAAAATAAGGAAATCACAAAAGAACAGGTGATCAAATTATTCAAAACTATGAAACCAATCATGGATGAACGTGTTGTTTGGTTTGCCTATTATAAAGAAGAACCGATCGCAATGTTTATCAATATTCCTGATATCAATCAATATTTCAAACATTTCAACGGCAAATTCGGTCTGTGGCAAAAACTTCATTTGTTATGGATGAAAAAAACCGGAGCCTGTAAACGATTAACTGGATTGGCATTCGGGGTAGTTCCAAAATACCAGGCACTGGGTATAGATAGCTTTATGATTTATGAAAGCGCTTTACTCATCCAGAACAAAGGATGGTATAAGGAATATGAAATGGGATGGGCAGGCGACTGGAATCCCAAAATGTTGAATATCTACAAAAGCCTTGGTGGCATTCCCAGCCGACGAATGATTACTTTCCGGTATCTGTTCGATAGAAGCAAATCATTTGAAAGACATCCGGAGATGGAGTATAAATAGCCTAAAGCTACTAGCTGCCAGCTACTAGCTTCAAGAAGATGTAATTGGGGATATGGTTAACTTTTATTTGAAAAATTTATACTATTAAAATTTGCTAGTAGCTAGCGGCTAGAAGCTAGAAGCTCGAACCTTCTGCTTATATTGCACCACTGATATGGATAATAAATTTATTGTTTCGGCGCGTAAATACAGACCACAGAATTTTAATACGGTGGTGGGGCAGTCGCATATCACTACCACATTAAAAAATGCCATCAAAAACAATCAGTTGGCACATGCTTTCTTGTTTTGTGGCCCCAGGGGCGTAGGTAAAACTACCTGTGCCCGTATTCTTGCGAAAACAATTAATTGCACCAATCCAACTGCAGAGGGGGAAGCCTGCAATACCTGTAACAGTTGTGTATCATTTGAGAATGGTTCATCTCTTAATATCCATGAATTGGATGCCGCCAGCAATAACTCAGTAGAAGATATCCGGTCGCTTGTTGAACAGGTTCGTTTTGCTCCTCAGGCGGGAAAATACAAGGTATATATAGTGGATGAGGTACACATGCTCAGTACCAGCGCCTTCAATGCATTTTTAAAAACGCTGGAAGAGCCCCCCTCCTACGCAATATTTATTTTAGCCACTACCGAAAAACATAAGATTCTACCCACTATTTTGAGTCGTTGTCAGATATTCGATTTCAAACGTATTACCAACAACGATACCGTGGAACATTTACAGGAAATCGTTGAAAAAGAATCTATTAAGGCAGAAAAAGCTGCACTGCAGGTTATTGCCCAGAAAAGTGAAGGTTGCATGCGCGACTCACTGAGTATCCTGGATAAAATCGTAAGCTTTACCAACGGAACGGTTACTTATCAAAATACACTTGAGCACCTCAATATTCTTGATGAAGATTATTATTTCAAATTACTTCTTTCCCTACAGGAACAAGATTTGGCAGGAGCAATGCTCTTATATGATGAAATAAACAGAAAAGGTTTTGAAGGAGACCTTGTACTGAATGGTTTTGCAGAATTTATAAGAAACCTGCTGGTATGTAAAGACCCCAAATCTGCCGCACTACTAGATGTGGTTGAAGGCTTACAGGAGAAATATGCACAAACAGCCGCCGCTATGAGCATGTCGTACCTGGTTAGTGCACTCAATATTTTGAACGAAGGAGAAATTCAGTTCAAAATGGCCCGTAACAAACGACTACATGTTGAACTTACGATCATAAAACTCAATTTTCTACAACAGGCTTTAGAACTTTCCACTGAAAATGGACAGGTAATTAAAAAAAAACGACTTGATGGTCCGGTAGCATTCCGAACCAGAAGTATTCCTTCCTTACAGACAAAGCCAGTAGTTACCGAGAACAAAGCATCTAAATTATATATTGAAGAAAAGCCTGCTCCAGCAATAACTATTGTTCAACCCGCCGTTAAACCAACTGCACCTGCGCCCCGGCCATTGCCAACCACAAATAACAATGGTCCTAAAAAAAGCCTTTTAGAGGCCCTGCGTGAAAAAGTGGGTGATCAATATGCCATCGAAGAAGTAAAAGAAGCAGAAGTATTGAACATGGAAAAGCTTACCCAGTGCTGGAACGAATATGCTGCTAAACTGGAACAGCAGCAAAAACATTCTTCGGCCGGAACTTTCAAAATGGCGATTCTTGACATTGAAGATGATATTCATTTTACGGTAACTGTACCAGCACTTACCGCTCAAAAATTTGTTGAGCAAGAAAGAATGATGCTGATAGATTTTATACAAACCGCTTTCAATAACCGCGCAATTGTATTCAACATATTGGTTGAAGCAACCGAAAGAGAAGAAGTTCCTGTACATATGCGCCTGAACAGTAAACAGAAATTTGAACGCATTGCAGAACAATACCCGCTGGTAAAAGAACTGAGAGACAGGTTGAAATTAGAGATAGACTATTAAAAATTCAAAAGTCAAAATTCAAAACTTCATTTTTGACTTTTGAATTTTGACTTTTGAATTTTAACTTATTCGTATCTTACTTTATAAACTCCCACCCAATGCCAAAGTCAACTTTTAAATACACCAATAATGAAGTAACTGTTGTTTGGAAACCAGACACCTGTATTCATAGCCGTATTTGCTGGACACAATTAAGATCCGTATTTGATCCGGCAAAAAAGCCTTGGGTAAACATGGAAGCATCCGACACAGCAACTATTATAGAACAAGTGAGAAAATGTCCAAGCGGAGCATTGAGTTATTATATGAACGCAGAGGGAGAACCCGCCGCAGAAACTGCTGTAGTTTCAGAAGCTGCCAGCATCATGAATATTGAGATAAAAAAAGATGGTCCAATATTAATCACCTCAGACTGTATCATCACTCACGGCGATGGAACCCAGGAAGTGAAGCAAGGAAAAACAGCCCTTTGCCGCTGCGGCCAATCATCCAACAAACCCTATTGCGATGGCACACATAGGAAAGTGGGGTTTGAAACAGAGAAATAAGAAATAAGAAATAAGGAATAAGAAATAAGGAATAAGAAATAAGGAATGAGAAAGTGATGTTAAGTGAATACTCACTTTCTCATTCCTCGGTTCCTCTGTTCCTTATTCCTCTGTTTAATCAGCTTTTGTAACACTTTATCGCGAAGGAATGAGTAAGTGATATCAAGGAATACTCACTTTCTCATTCCTCTGTTCCTCTGTTCCTTATTCCTCTGTTTAATCAGCTTTTGTAACACTTTATCGCGAAGGAATGAGTAAGTGATATCAAGGAATACTCACTTTCTCATTCCTCTGTTCCTCTGTTCCTTATTCCTCTGTTTTTAAAGCCTGCTTTTCCCATACCCTTGTTTAATCAGCCATTGTAACACTTTATCGCGCTGGTCGCCTTGTATCATGACTTCGCCGTCTTTTACGGAGCCGCCAGTACCGCAGAAGTTCTTTAATTGTTTGCCTAGTTTTTCCAGGTCCTCTTCAGTTCCCACGAATCCGGTTACAAGTGTTACCACTTTACCTGCGCGTTGTTTTTTGTCTAACAGAATCTTCAAATGCTGGCTTGCCGGGGCCAGGGTTTCTTGCGGCACCTGCTCCTCCTGCTCAAACCGGAAATTGGGATCTGTACTAAAGACAAAATCGTTTTTATCAGATATATTTTTCTTACCCATCTTATTTTTTTGGCAAAGTAACGGAAAACACAGAACCATTACCCGGTTCACTGTTTACTAAAAGTGTACCATGATTTGCTTCCACAAATTCCTTACAGAGTAATAAACCCAATCCGGCACCTTTTTCGTTCCTGGTTCCTGCGGTGGTAAAATGCGTATTGATTTTAAATAGCTTACCCAACTGTTCGGCGGTCATTCCAACACCTGTATCACTAACCGATATAGTAGCTGTATCACTTGTTTCGGTAAATGAAACCGTAATATTACCCCCAGCATTGGTAAACTTAAGCGCGTTCAGTAATAGATTTCGGATAACAATATCAAAGTGATGTACATCTGCAAATAAACTGGCATTTGCGGGCACATCATTATTTATGGCGATTTTCTTTTGATTAGCCGTGGCCATTAATAAATGCCGGTTATTTTCCACTATTTCAAATACAGCAATAGCAGCAGGTCTAACATCTGTAACACCACCCATTTGGTTTCTTGACCATAACAAGAGGTTATCTAGTGTTGTATTCAATGAACCAATCTGTTTACCCAAGGCAGCTTTTATTTTTACAAATGCTTCTTCGGATAAGTTTTGTTGCTCAAATAAATTTAATACACTAGTTAAAGAACTAATAGGTGTTCTTAAATCATGAGAAAGAATAGAAAATATTTTATCCTTTGTATGTGAGGCTTCTTCCAATGCTTCCTTTTGTTGACGAAGCTGTTTGTTCACTAGTTGCTTGAATTTATTTCTTCTCCACGATACCAACCAAAGTGCCAGTACCAAGCCGGTTACAACCAGTAAAAGGAATGTAAACAAACGTTGTTCTTTTATTTTGGCATTTTTAATTTCATCTTCTTTCTTTAACAGATTAATTTCTGTTTGCTTCTTTTCTGTTTCGAATGCCACCTGCATCTGAGCAAATCTCGCACGACTCCTTTCTTCAAATAATGTATCATTCAGTGTAATGTGTGCAGATTGTGCTTCATAAGCTTTTTTATAATCACCAATAGCGGTATAAGATTGAGATAGTAACTTATAAATAGTTGCCTGTTCTCCTTTTGCGCCTAGCTGACTGGCCACTTTTACAGCCTCATTAAAATAAAGAATCGATTGTTGCCATTGCTTTTTAGACTGATATGCCTTCCCCAATCGATATAAGGATGTTTCGATAATAAAGTTACTGTTTGCCTGTCTGGCAGCAGTTACTGAGCGGGTTAAATAATTAATGGCTTTATCTGTTTCGCCTTCTTCTACATAAATATCTCCGAGTGTACGAAGGCAGAATGCAATGAGGTATTTATCACCTAATTTATAGTTATGTTCAAGTGCTTTCTGACCTATTATCAAAGCTGAATCCCTGTATTTTCCTCGATGAGCGGAAAAAGCGATATTATTCAGACTACGCCCAACACCATAAGGGTTATTCAATTGTTGGTGAATGCGCATTTCTTTTCTGAAATAGTCCATCGACTCCCTGTATTTTGCCTGGGAATTATAGATCGCACCAATATTCCGGTAAGAAATAGCCAGTTGTGGTAAATTGGCAATAGAGTCGTTTAAATGTAATGCTTGTAAAGCATAATCAAAGCCTTTTGAATAATCACCTTTGCGGTAATATGCCCAACTAATATTATTCAGTGAGTTACCTTCTCCTTTTATGAATTTTAATTGTTTAGATAAGGTAAGCCCCTGTAATGCAAATTCGAGCGATTTATCTGCTTCCTTGTCAGATAGTTCTTCAGAGATAAGATTAAGAAAACGCACATACTGTGTGTCTCTGTTCATCGTAGAGAGTGATCGAATCAGAGAATCAGCTTTTACAGTTTGGGCAACTGTATATGTTAAGAATAAAAACTGTAAACAGCCCGTAAAAATATACTTTATCATTTCTGCTCAGCGTTTGTACTAAACCTACATAAGCAAGATAAAGTAAAGGTCCAAGAAATCCAATAAAACAAAGTTATGCTGTTATAACAGCTTTCAGGCTTAAATCAAGGCTTTGGGCCTGGTGAATAAGTCCACCTACACTGACAAAATCAACCCCGGTTGCTGCATAAGATGTAATGGTAGTTAAATTGATACCTCCGCTGGCTTCGGTTTCATATTGACTGTCGATAATATTAAGTGCTTCCTTTATTTGAACAGGTGAAAAATTATCCAGCATAATGCGGAATACTTTTCCTTTACCGATGCTACAAACCGTTTTTACATCATCCAATGTTCTTGTTTCAACTTCTATTTTTAGTGAAAGCTTATTATCCTGAATATAATTATATGCTTTTTCAACTGCGGGAACAATTCCCCCAGCATAGTCAATATGATTGTCTTTCAGCATAATCATATCATATAATCCAAATCGATGATTTATTCCTCCCCCAATGCGCACAGCTTCTTTTTCAAGCAGTCTGAAATTGGGTGTTGTTTTTCGCGTATCAAGCAATTTGGTATGATATCCTTTCAGCAGGTCCGTGTATTGTTTAGTAAGGGTTGCTATGCCGCTCATGCGCTGCATACAATTTAACACCAATCGTTCGCAGGAAAGAATGGTATGAATAGAAGTGCTTACATCAAAAGCAACTTCACCAGCTTCCATCGAATCGCCATCCTGCTTGTATGTGGTAAATATTGCCCGGGGATCCTGCATACGGAATATCTTTTCCGCTACAGCAACCCCAGCTAAAATGCCAGATTGCTTTATCTTAAGTACCGCTTTCCCCTGTTTGTTTGCCGGAATACAACTAAGTGTGGAATGATCGCCACTGCCAATATCTTCTACCAGTGCTGCTTTAACTAGTATCTCCAACTGTTCATCGAATCGATTCATTTAACAAAACTAATTGAAGCATACAAGAAAAACAGGCCTGTTTAAAAGTTCTGCCGTTTATTGAGACCATAGACCATGGTCCATGGACCATAGTCTATGGTCTCAATAAACAAAACTATCCCGATTAATTTATCCGTACCGTAAGTATCTGGTAATGCCCTTCTTTCTGTTTCAGCATTACGGTTATATTATATCCCTTATCGTTATTCAGTAGTTTACCCGTCATGTACATGGTATTACCAATCTCACGTTCAGATACTTTCTCAAATCCCCTGATACCCTTATCGCTGAAGAAATTCTTGAGCGCAATAGTTGCCTGGGGTTTGCTCATATTTTTTACCTCATCTTTTTCAAGCAGCTTCATATCAATATAATCTTCAAAATGAGATGCCACCTGTTCTGCACTAGCAGATTTCAGTGAGCGCACTATCGCATCAGTTGGTCCCTGAACGGTAAAAGAAACCAGTGCGAAAGCCAGTCCGAAGGTTAAAAAAAACGTTTTCATGTCTTAATTTTTATAGATTTAGCCACCTTAATTTGCCAATAAACATTTCTATGTTCTATTAACCAACCAAATAAGGCCAATTTCAGTCATTTTATTTTGTATTCTCCCTTACTATTTGCCAAAAACATGCCAACTTTGGGAGAATCTGGTATATCGCTAAAGTTAGTACCAAATCAGCAATTAACGCAAAAGATCATTTTATTATATGAGCAAGAAAGTAATTTTAGTTATTATGGATGGTTGGGGACTTGGAAAAACAGCTTCCGCTGATGCCATCCAACAGGCAAATGTGCCATTTGTTAGTTCATTATACAAAAACTATCCAAATACAACGCTTGTAACCTGTGGAGAAGAGGTTGGTTTACCGGAGGGACAAATGGGAAACAGTGAAGTGGGGCATCTTAACCTTGGCGCAGGACGAATTGTATACCAGGAATTACAGCGTATTAATGTTGCTGTTAAATCTGGTGAATTAGCAGGCAATACTGCATTTCAGGATTCGCTGAGTTATGCAAAAAATCAGGATAAGGCATTACACCTCATAGGTTTAGTGAGCAATGGTGGGGTTCACTCTCATATTAACCACCTGAAAGCCATCTGCGATTTATGCAAGCAAAAAGGACTCACAAAAGTATTCATCCATGTGTTTACTGATGGACGGGATACAGATCCTAAAAGCGGGCTTGGTTTTGTGACTGAACTTCAAAATCACCTCGCCAATTCTGCCGGAACTATTGCAACCGTTAGTGGACGTTATTACGCCATGGATAGAGATAAACGCTGGGAAAGGGTAAAAATGGCTTATGACTGCCTTGTTAAATCTGCAGGTCCAACAGCACCAAATGCCATAAGTGCTATTGAAAAAGCATATCAAGCCGGTATTACGGATGAATTTATCCTACCTACCATTATTACCAATGATCAGGGTCAACCAATTGCTGCTATACAGGAAGGCGATGCAGTTATTTGTTTCAATTTCAGAACTGATCGCTGTCGCGAAATTACGGAAGTACTTACCCAGCAATCATTTCCAGCGTTTGATATGGAGCCGCTTAACCTCCATTATACCACCATGACATTGTATGATCATAAGTTTAAAAATGTGCATGTCATTTTCGAGAACGATAATTTAACCAACACGCTGGGAGAAGTACTCGAAGCAAATGGTAAAACACAGATACGTATTGCAGAAACAGAAAAATACCCCCATGTTACTTTTTTCTTTAGTGGTGGAAGGGAAGAACCCTATAAAGGTGAAAAAAGAATCATGGTGCCTTCACCAAAGGTAGCCACTTACGATCTCCAACCTGAAATGAGTGCCGTTGAAATTACCGATAAACTCATCCCGGAAATTGAAGCTGGTTCCGCTGACTTCATTTGCCTGAATTATGCCAACACAGATATGGTTGGACATACAGGTGTATTCTCTGCAGCCATCAAAGCAGCAGAAACTGTAGATGCCTGTGTAAACAGGGTTGTTACTGCCGGACTCGCAAACGGCTACACCATATTCCTCACTGCAGACCATGGCAATGCCGACTTTATGATCAATGAAGATGGAAGTCCAAATACAGCACATACACTAAATCCTGTTCCGTTTTTTATCATCGATAGAACATGGAACGCTCCGATAAAACAAGGTAAACTGGGCGATCTTGCTCCTACCATATTAACAGTTATGGGTTTACCCATTCCAAAGGAGATGACAGGAAATGTGTTAATTTAATACCCTCAACAACCCTTTTAACATGAAAATCTTTAAAAAAATCCTGGTTATTTTATTGATCGCATTTATAGCGATACAGTTTTTCCGTCCGGAAAAAAATGTATCCGCTGATAAAAGCAAAAATATCAATACGATGTATGCCGTTTCAGCAGATGTAAATACCATACTTACAAAAGCTTGTAACGACTGCCATACCAATAACACCATTTATCCCTGGTATGCTGCTGTACAACCGGTTACATGGTGGTTAGATGACCATATTAAAGAAGGAAAAAAGCATTTGAATTTCGATGAATACAGTACCTATAGCTTAAGAAAACAATACCATAAAATGGAAGAGGTAGTGGAGCAGGTGAAAGAAAAAGAAATGCCTCTCGATTCTTATACCTGGATTCACCGTAATGCTAAATTAAGTGATGAAGAAAGGGTAACACTTACCTCCTGGGCTCAGGCCGTTATGGATACCATGAAAGCTCATTACCCCATAGACAGCCTCATTAGAAAACGCAATTGATTTGCCGGAACTAAAAAAAATAATTGCATTTATTATACTCCTGTTAGTGGCATTCCCGCTAACAGGTTTTGTTTTATTTTATATTCAGGAAAAAGCTATCCACGCTGAAATGAAACGTGCTTTTAAATCGAAAGAATTAAACACTGTTCATTTAACAAGTTTGAAGTGGTATGAAGAAGATGAAGAACTCATCATTAACGATGTACTTTTCGACGTAAGCAGCATTGAAAAATTACCCGACGGAAGCTATCTGGTAAAAGGACTTTACGACCATCAGGAAAAAGCATTGTATCAACTATTGGATGATGCTACGGAAGACAATCAAAAATCTCCACTACTACTTGAATATGCTTCCTGCTTTGTAAGCATACATGAGGGGACTCAACTATTTACCAAAAATCTTCTGCATTTATTTAAGCGCCAACATGGCGCTTATTATGAGCTTTTAAAGCCTCAATTCCAGCCAGGTATTCTTTTACCGCCACCAAAGCAATGACTGTTTTTAAGCTGATTATTTATCTAACTTTTTAAACAGTAATATATGCGATTTAACATAGCATGGGCATGTTGTGCAGCAACATGTCTGCTATTCAGTAATACGATACAGGCACAACAAGTTAAAGACAGTATTATATCAGGCAAAGCGCTCGATGAAGTGGTTGTTTCCTACAACAAGTGGGAACAAAAAATAAATGAAATACCCAACCGGATTACAAAGATTAACTTAAAACAAACCAGGCTAAAAAATCCTCAAACCATGGCCAATCTTTTAGGCACTACCGGTGAGGTTTTTATACAGAAAAGTCAGCAAGGAGGTGGAAGTCCGATGATCAGAGGGTTTGCAACCAACAGGGTATTAATTGTGGTTGATGGTGTAAGAATGAATAATGCCATTTACAGAAGTGGTAATATTCAGAATGTAATTTCTCTCGATCCCCTTGCCCTGGAAGATGCTGAAGTGATATTTGGTCCGGGTTCAATTTTATATGGAAGTGATGCAATTGGTGGAGTAATGGATTTTCATACACTTAATCCAAAATTCAGTACCGGTAAGAAAACACTGGTTACAGGAAATGCTGCTACCCGTTATTCAACTGCCAATCAGGAAAAAACATTGCATGCTGATTTCAATATTGCAGGTAATAAACTTTCCTTCCTCTCCAGTTTCAGCTACAGTGATTTTGGTGACCTGAAAATGGGAAAAAATGGCGGGCAGTCTGGCTACCTGCGCCCACAGTATGTCCAAAGGGTTGGTAATGCCGATGTTATATTCACCAACCCGGATCCTCGTGTACAACGTTTTACAGGATACCAACAGCGCAATTCCATAAACAAACTACGGTATAAGCCCACTGAAAACTGGGACCTGCAATATGGTTTTCATTACTCAACTACTTCGAATATTCCCCGCTACGACAGGCTGATTGAATATGCCAGTGGGGCATTACGGTTTGCTGAGTGGAACTATGGGCCGCAAGATTGGAAAATGCACCATTTACAGGTGCAGCATAAAAAGAAAGCAGGTATTTATGATCAGGCCAGGCTAACCATATCTGTACAGGACTATGAAGAAAGCCGTATCGACAGAAGAAGAGGAAATAATAATCGACGCACACAAACAGAAACCGTTTTGGCATCAGCTATTAACCTCGACTTACAAAAACAACTGAACAGTAAACAGGAAATATTTTATGGTGCCGAGTTTGTATATAATAAAGTGGGTTCTGACGGCATAAGTGAAAACATTTCCAATGGATCTGTAACAAAAGTTGCATCCAGGTACCCGGATGGAGCTACCTGGAATTCCATTGCTGTTTACCTGAGCTATAAAAACAAGTTGAAGGGAAACCTCACACTATCAGCTGGTTTGCGTTACAATCATAATAATGTAAAAGCAAACTTCGATACTACGTTCTTTAAGTTTCCCTTTACCAATGCTTCTCTCAATGCGGGCAATATTACCATGAGTACGGGCCTTGTTTACAAGATGTCGGAAGAATGGCAGATGACTGGTGTTGTTTCATCAGGATTCCGGATGCCAAATATTGATGATATAGGAAAAGTATTTGAAAGCGCCCCCGGAGTTGTTGTTGTGCCCAATGTAAACCTTAAACCGGAGTATGCATGGAATGCTGAATGGGGTTTGCAATACAACCGCTCAAAAAAATTCAATGCCTATGTAAACCTGTTTTATTCCTGGCTCAACAATGCCCTTACACGCAGGCCATTTCAGTTTAATGGACAAAGCACCATTATGTACGACGGAACCATGAGTAATGTGGAAGCCATACAAAATGTTGCCAGTGCAAAAGTGTGGGGAATACAAACGGGATGGCAATGGTATTTTACCCCAAACCTAAACTGGCAAACAAAGCTTAACTGGATTAAAGGAGAAGAAACAGATGATACTAAAAATGAGCAGGTACCATTAAGGCATGCACCTCCATTTTTTGGTAGTACACAGTTTAATTTCGAAAGAAATAACCTAACGATTCAGGTATCGATGGATTATAACAGTGAAATAGCCAATAAAGACCTTGCTCCAAGTGAACAAACGAAAACAGCTATTTATGCTGTGGATCAAAATGGCAAACCTTATGCGCCATCCTGGTACACAATAAACTGCAAGGCAGCTTACCGTATCACAGGTAATGTAAGTGCACAGTTAGGCTGGGAGAATATCACGAATCAACTATATCGCCCTTATTCCTCTGGTGTAGTAGCAGCCGGCAGCAATCTTATTGCAAGTGTAAGGGTATCATTTTAACCAGTTATAGATAGAGCAATTAGCTATAAGCCACAGGCTGCAAGCTGCAAGCCTGGACTTGTGTTTGTTATAAGCTTTGTGCTTTGAATGGAATAAAAGAGTTGGGATAATTTAAAATGAGCTGGTTAAAGAAATAATAGATTCCTGTTGAGTCACTATCTGGTATTAATAGAACACTGATTATCATGCTTTTCAGGATTTATCATGATAGATCTTGAAAATCATGATAATCAGTGTTCCATAATACACGCGACTTTCAACTCGCAGCTAAATTTCACCGGAAAGCAATGCCTATAAGTTTTCCCAACTAAAAAGCCGGCTAACAGCAGTCAGCCGGCTTTTTAGTAGTTTTACAGGATGGAAATAAAGAAAGCCACCTACCTGATCTCAAGTCCAAGCTTCGATAAATGTCCAAAACCGGATTATCCTGAATATGCATTTATCGGCAGAAGTAATGTGGGAAAATCTTCACTGATTAATATGCTGACAGGTCAGCGTAGTTTGGCTAAGACATCTGCAACACCAGGTAAAACACAATTGATCAACCATTTTGTAATAGAAAGCAGTACAGGCAACAAAGGACCAAATGCAAAATGGTATCTGGTAGACTTACCGGGATATGGTTATGCCAAACGTTCGCAGAGTGACAGACGAAGATGGGAGCAAATGATTGAAGGCTATTTCCGCAAGCGTGAAAATCTTACACAGGTATTTGTATTAATCGACAGCAGACATGGCCCACAAAAAAATGATCTTGAATTCATCAGTCAATTAGATAAATGGGGTGTGGTTTTTTCATTGGTGTTTACGAAAACAGATAAAGAAAAACCTGCGGTAGTGGAAAGGAATATCAAAGCATTTTTTGATACACTAAAAACCACCTGGCAGTTTTTACCCAGGCATTTTGTGACTAGTGCGGAGAAGAAATTGGGTAGAGAGGAGATGCTGGTGTTTATTGAATCCTGCAATAATGAAATAACAAAATAATTGAAAGAAATTAAAGAGAAAACTGTTCCAGCTTTAAGCGTTAAGTTGTATAAAACCTAATTCCTTTTTCAGAAGTGTTTCCCTTTTTATTTGTTTCCACATAATCTGAGACAAACTATTTTTTTTGAACACCCTACCGAGAAAGAAGAATTGATCTTAGAGATATATTCCTGCTATTTTTTTATTGGTTGTGGCTTAAAGCCAATCGGATTACGTACTGGTGGTTGCTCATTCTCCTTCCGCAACTCATCTATCAATTCGAACAACACACCTATCTCTTCATTATGCTGCCTGAGCGTATGACCCTGCCCCTGTAGATGTTTATCTATTTTCTCCAGCTTTAGTAATAAGGTCTGGTTAGTTCGCAATACCTCCCGCATGGCATTGAATAGTTTTACGATTCTTACATTCACTTCTATCGCTCTTACACTGTTCAACACACTGGCCAGCATCACCGCCCCATGCTCCGTAAACACATACGGTAAATTCGGTGAATATTTTATGGTGCTGAGGTGGTCGCATTTTGCGACCACCTCAGCTTTCTCGTCTTCCGTTAGCTGGAACATAAAATCCGCCGGAAACCTTTTTATATTGCGTTTCACCTGTTCATTCAACCGCTTGGTCGGCACTCCATACAGTTCCGCCATATCCCGGTCAATCATTACTTTATGTCCCCGTATGTCCAGTATCTTTGATAGTAAGAGGTCATCGGTTATCTTTATCGCTTTACCCATGTTTTTTCCATTAGTTTATTAATCACCAACTCTTTAAAGCTCATAAATAGATACAGCAACCCTCATTTTTTCAGTTATGTGTTTACATACTGACGTCTGCCAAAGATATACTAAGACACTGCGGTGCTTGCGTAGTGGGACAGATACTTATACTTATTCGGGATAAGCATCTCTTGTTTTATGCGAACACAGAGTAATAAGCTTCAAAATAATTAACAGACCTTACCTGTATAACACTCAGATTCTTTTACAAACTTCTCTTAATAGGTTAGAATTCGGAGACATGACTGTCCAGAGAAAATTGGCTTCAAGCTGCAAGCCGCAAGCTACAAGCCTTGATGGGTGCTTATTTTAGATTTTTTGCTTTTTATGGAATTAGAGGGGGAGAAAATTTAAAGTCAGTTGCTCAAAGAAATATTTGCTTGCCGTAAATGCATTATCTGCTATTAATAGAACACGGATCTTCATGATTTTCAAGATCTATCATGATTAATCCTTAAAATCATGAAAATATGTGTTTCATCATACGCGACACCTACAGCTTGCGGTTAAATTTCCTCGGACAGCAATCGCTAGAGGCTAGAAGCTTACAGATTATTTTCCCCCGACAGTTATGATTCTGAGAAAGTAATTAATGTAGGTACAAACTTGTAAACATTAACCAGAAGAGACAAAAATGCAGTAACAGCAACCTTACTGTTACAAACCAACGTAAATGCAATATTAATTCACCACCTTATCCGCACAACAGCTACTTGCAAAAGCTTCGGGTTTGGCTTTAAACGCAAAGCCCATTCCGAGAATATAACCCATGGCTTCTCTTAATGCATCATTGCTTTTAAACTGCGGATTGGTATTGATATCGGCATGTACTTCCATCTCAACCTGGTGTTCAATAAACAGGTCGCATAGTTCGTACGCAATCTCAATACTTTTGGCTACTTCAACCAACATCCTTTCCTTGATGTGGTATTTCTGTTTTGTTTTCTCATTATGTATGTACATAAAGCCTCCGCTATGCTCACGCAAAAAAACGATCACTGTAGCAAATTCAGTGTCTTCGCCTTTTACCTGGCTGTCGGTACCAATACATACTTTGAGCTTAATTCCCTTTGCCGTTTCGCGCCTGATGGCCTCGGCCACCGCTTCTTTAATTGGCAACTGGATCTGTTCACCATTAAATTTTCTCCAACGCATATTTGGAAGGTTTTTGTAAGTTACCGATTAATCACATGCAATTGAACAGGGTAAGAATATCTTATTATTAACAAGTGTGAATTGTGAATGGTCAATGGTCAATGGTGAATAGCGAGTAGTGAGTAAGAAGAGGGGGCTAGACAAGCCCTACTCACTATTCACCATTGACCATTCACAATTCACCCCTCCCCGGCATTTTGTCACTTTCTCGAAATTTGTACGGAAATTGACTAAAATTAGCTTCAACTACATTTCATGAAAATACTCTTACACTATCTTAAGCCCTATAAATGGCTGGTGGCACTGGCTTTACTGCTTGCCGGCATCAACCAGACCTTCTCCCTTTTCGATCCGATGATCTTTGGAAAGCTGATCGATCAGTTTGCCAATCACCCAAAAACTACCATAGATGGCAGTTTTCGTACAGAAAGTCAGTTCATCAATGGCATTATGACCATGCTCCTCCTTCTGGTAGGAACAGCCATGGTTAGTCGTATTGCCAAAGCTTTTCAGGACTATACCGTGAATGTGATTATTCAGAAATTCGGGGCCAAAATCTTTACCGATGGACTTAAACACTCCATGCAACTGCCCTATCAGGAATTTGAAGACCAGCGCAGCGGCGAAACCCTGTCTATCTTAACCAAGGTTAGATCAGACACCGAGAAATTCATCGGATATGTTATCAATGTTCTGTTCGGAATTATTGTAAGCGTGATTTTCGTTTCCATTTATGCAACTAAACTGCACTGGTCTATCATCCCTATCTTCTTAGGCGGCGCTGTGTTAATTGCTTTCGTAACCAACCTGCTTAGTAAGAAAATAAAAATCATCCAGAAAACAATCGTAAAAGAAACTACTTCACTGGCTGGCTCTACCACAGAAAGCTTACGCAATATTGAACTTGTAAAAAGCCTTGGACTTACAGACCAGGAAGTTAAACGATTAAATACCAACACTTATAAAATACTTGGACTGGAACTGAAAAAAGTGAAGAGCATCCGCTCACTTAGTTTCATACAGGGCACCATGGTAAACTTTTTAAGACAGGTAATTACGTTCACCCTCATGTGGCTTATCTATCGTGATGTATTAACCGTTGGACAACTTATCTCCCTTCAGTTTTATAGCTTCTTTATTTTTGGACCACTTCAGGAAATAGGCAGCATCATTATGAGTTATCGCGAAGCCGAAGCTTCACTCAATAATTTCCATAACCTGATGGAGAAAAAAGTTGAACCAAGACCCACACATCCAAAACAGGTTGGTTTGATTGAAGAACTGGAATTCAATAAAGTAGCATTTAAACATCAAACAGCTCAATACCGCGCATTAGATGGTATATCATTCGATGTAAAAAAAGGCGAAACCATTGCATTCGTCGGCCCTTCAGGATCTGGGAAAAGTACATTGGTAAAACTATTAGTTGGCTTATACAGACCACAGGAAGGACATATTTATTACAACACAATCAATGGCTCCGATATGAATTTTGATGAACTCAGGAATCAGATCGGTTTTGTTACACAAGACACCCAACTATTTGCCGGTACTATCCGCGAAAACCTCAGCTTCGTTCATCCTGAAGCTACAGATGCCGACCTGCTGGAAGCCTTACATAAAGCCAGTTGCGATAACCTCCTTTCCCGCGCAGAAAAAGGGTTAGATACGATGATCGGCGAAGGTGGTCTAAAACTAAGTGGAGGTGAAAAACAACGTCTTTCAATTGCGCGCGCTTTATTACGCCATCCTCACCTGCTGATTTTCGACGAAGCCACTTCTGCCCTCGATAGTATTACAGAAGAAGAAATCACCAATACCATCCGCCAGATTTCTCGTGAAAAAGAACAGATTACGGTTATGATTGCACACCGATTAAGCACCATCATGCATGCCGACAGAATCTATGTACTGGAAAAAGGACAGGTAGTAGAAACCGGCGACCACCAAAGCCTGCTCAACGAAAAAGGTCTCTATTATGCAATGTGGAGACAGCAGATTGGGGAAAGGAAAACGTTAGCAGTGGGATAATAACAGAGAAATAAGGAATAAGAAATAAGGAACAGAGAAAGTATTTTTCTTTCCCTTTCTTATTCCTTATTTCATATTCCTCTGTTCCCTCAGTCCCTCCCAAATTTTTTCCGAAAATACTCAATCACCGAAGGGTCTTCCAGTCCTTCCATATCACTTAGTTCCAGTTCAAGCGCTTTGGTGCTTAGCTGAATTTCGATAAGTGAGAGAAATAATGATGCTGCAAAACAAATTAGGCTGATAGCAAAGACCACATTGGCTGCTATCATAAACTGGGTATAAATAAGGTACATGCAAATAATGCATCCCAAAAATGTTACAACACCAAGCGCTTGCATATTTTTAATCAGTTTCAACCGATAGCGCAGATTTTTTATTTGTCCATGAATAATATGCTTTTGTTCATGGCTCTGGTACTTTTCATGAAGATTGCGTATCCGGTTAGACAAAGAAAGAAATCGGTTGGTATATGCCAGCATGATCAAACTGATTGCCGGAAACAACAGTGCAGGGGTGTTTAGGTTGATCTCCATACCTAAAAATAAGAAACCAGAGGGAAGATGCAAGCAATAAGTTCAGAGGAGGTTTAGCTTTTAATTATTGCCACTAAGGGCACAGAAATACACTGAAACGATTCTGTGCTTCTCTGTGCCCTCAGTGGCAATAATTATGATCATAAAACCTTAAAGTCTAAACCCAATCGGCACATTAAGTTTGAGGCTGAAATTTCTTCCCATATTAAATACCCCGGTTCTGCCGGTAGCATTGTTGGTATCAGTATACTTCAAACGACTCAGGTGATTCTGATACGCTATATCGGAGATATTATTTAACCCGATATGCAGGCTGAATAATGTTTTACCCTTGTGTAACACATCTGTACCTGCACCAACATTAAATAAAGTGTAACCATTTGTTACAGTTTCTGTGTTGTATCCGGTAAAAATGCGGTTCTGCGTACTTACATTATCCATTTCTAGTTTGAAATATAAATTGCCCAACCCCTTACCTGCTTTTTTGAAATCGGCCCTTAATTCACTTTGCAAGCGGGGAGAAGGAATAAATGGAAGACGATTACTTCCGTCGATGGCATTATTAAACTGTGCCATTACTAATGAAAAACTATTTTCAAAATGTAACCAGTCTAATGGATGCGGATGCAGGTCAACATTCATTTCAAAACCTGCCAGACTTGCGCCTGATTGTCTGAATTGAAATGCGGTAATGTCTGTACCATCTACATTTACTAGCGAATCGCCACCGCCTACTGCAGTTAGCTTACTGTAAAAAATATAATCCTTGATTTTATTGTAGAAGCCGTTGAAGTTAACAGTAATATGTTCTGTATTAATTTCTACACCTGCATCAAACTGAAGCGAGGTTTCTGTTTTCAATTGTGTATCACCATGTTCATAACGGTTCGTTCCTTCGTGCGCACCATTACTAGCCAGCTCTGAAACGGTTGGGGCACGATAACCTCTGGCTACGTTAAACTTAAGTGTTACATCGTTATTTACATTGTAACTCAACCCAACACTACCACTTATATTTCCGAAATGTCTGGTAAAATCTGTGAACTTAACTTCTGTTCCGTCTGAAAATCCTTTACTCTTTACTGTTCTGATATCGCCCCTTAAACCACCACTAAGGGTCAGATTCTGTTGAAATGTTTTCCTGGTATATACAAAAACACCCGCATCAAACTGATTGTATTCAGGAATCAATACTTCCTCTGCCAGGTTTTTATTTTGCTGGAACATACCATTTACTCCAAAAGCTGTTCTCCATCCATTTTTTTCTGCGGCATGGTATTGAATATTATAATTCACCGTTTTCAGGTCGAAATATAATTCGGGAACGGTAGGAGCATCGGGGTCTCCCAATTCCTTGCGCTGGTTGCGTTGAAAACCCAGGTTTAGTGCTAACCTTCCGGTACCAACTGCAATATTGTTGTCTGAAGCAATTTTAAAGTGGTTGATGTTTTGTCCGGGAGTATAGAAATCGCGACTATTTAATTCATCTTTAGTTGCTATGCGTTCAGCAGGAGATTCCGGAAATATAAGAAATGCACCGGTAGCCGCATCTCTTGCCCCTTCCACCATTCCAAGCTTTTGGTTAAAGCTGCTGATGAGAATATGACTATAACCCCAGGTTTTATTGATACCGAAATAACCGCCGAAATTATTCTCTTTGAAACGACTGTTAAATACCCGACCATCATATTTATTGCGGTAATCGGCTGCAGATTTGCTGGTACCATATATATTCCAGTTAAAGCCCGATTTATCATGTGCTGCAAGATTACCACTAATGGCACGCAACCCATTATTGTCGTTGAATGCACTCATCAGGTTTCCTCTTGCGGTACCCTGTTCAACCGGCACATTGGTAATCAGGTTTAATACACCAGCCATCGCATCACTACCATATAAAAGTGAAGCAGGACCTTTCAGTACTTCGGCTCTTTGTAAACTATATTCATCAATTTCAATTCCATGTTCATCACCCCATTGCTGGCCTTCCTGTCTAATACCATCGTGAATTGTTACCACCCTGTTGTACCCCAACCCACGAATAACAGGCTTTGAAATTGCCGGTCCGGTAGATAGTCCGGATACCCCAGGTACCAACTTACCAAGTGCATCAATAATATTGGTACCAGATGAGCGAAGCATGTCTGCTTTCTTTACAATAGAAACAGGCTGCGCCGATTGCTTCACTTTGGTTGCCGATGCTACCCCTGTTACTGTAACAGCATCATGTTCGGCATAGGTTTCTTTTAAAGTAAAATTGCGGCTCAGGTTCTCTGTGATGTTTATGATTTCCAACACACTTGCAAATCCCTGGTAGGAAACTTCAACCAGGTATTTACCTGCAGGAACTTCAGGCGTAGAAAAATGTCCGTCTGCACCAGCCACGGTTCCCGTTCTGGCCTCATGAAGATAAATGGCTGCTCCTGCCAGTGGCTGACCTTTGGTATCAGTTACTACTCCGGAAAGTTTTGCCTTGGGTGGTGTTTCGGGCAGTGCCAATGCACCGGCAGAGATTAACACCAAAACCAATAACAACATGCTTTTGAATAAGTGCTTCATACTATCATTTTTTGCTACTATGTTGCAAATATATACTACTCATTCAAAAATTACATCATTGTTGCAAAAAATTCACCGATTTTTTTAGCGCACTTTCACCATCGTTCTTACCTGCTGGGTACTCATATTCTGAAAACGGGCATAATAAATACCCGGAGGAAGCCTCGATCCATCAAAAACCACATTATAATTACCTGCTTCATATTCCATATCCGTTAAACTCGCAATCACCCTTCCCATAGTGTCCATTACCTGGATGAGTGTATGTCCGCCGGCAGTTTTGAAACTGATATTAGTACTATTGGTAAAAGGATTTGGATAGTTTGTAATAAAATTTTCACCGGAGAGGTTTACTGATTTATTACAAGCCAGTGAATTAATAAGTGGTAGTGTTTGGAAATTTTTTAGCATGATTTGATCGAGATCCTTTGCATCTACACACAGCCATTTATTTAAAAGGGTTGCATAAACACTTCTGAAATCGTATTGAAAAGGAAGGTTATCATTAAAGTTTGCAGTAACAGGAATATTGGGTGTGTCGCCAATTACACTTGCATCTACATTTTTTCCAAACACAAACATTGGGGCCGCTGATCCATGATCGGTGCCGATACTTCCATTACTCTTGATACGTCTGCCAAATTCAGAGAACGTCATACCAATCACCCTTTCTTCTACCTGTTGTAATTTGAGATCATCCTGAAATGCCTTGATCGAATCACTTACATTTTTCAGCAGGTTTGCATGTGTTCCTGTAGTTGTATCTGTAGCGTTTACCTGCGCCGAATGTGTATCAAACCCACCATAGCTAACCATATATATCCTGGTCTTTAAGCCGCCTGCAATTAATCTGGCTACAATTTTCAACTGAGAAGCCAATGAGTTATTAGGATATTGCCCTTGCTGTGTAACTTTTGCAGATGCTGCTTTGATACTTTCTGCATAGGCAGTTGTTTGCTGGGCCACTGTTCTGATATAGGTAAGTTCTTTTCCGGCTGGCGTATTAGGTGCCGGATCCTGTACCCCACTAATAAGGTTATAAAAATTGTTAGGGTTTGAAATACTCATTCCCATACTCACAGATGGGCCCTGTAATGCAAGAGAGGTTGTAGAGCCAATCTGAATGGCCAATGGATCTGGCATTGTACTATTCGGATAACCATTGGGGAAATTCGGGTATTCATAACTAAGATACCTTCCTGTCCAGCCACTATTCACCACTTCCTTACTATCGCTTGCACTCATCCAGATATCAGTTGCCCTGAAATGGGAGAAATTAGGTTGAGGATATCCCACAGAATGAATCACACTCATTTTACCATCATTAAACAAAGACTGCATACCCGTCATAGATGGGTGTAATCCTACTTTATCTGTTCCTGAAAGGTTCAGCACTTTTTGTTGCGGGATATACATATTGGAACGTGCGCGGATATAGTTGGGAAAATACTCAAGGGGTATAACGGTATTCAATCCATCGTTTCCACCATTCAATTGTACAATTACCAGTACATGATCTGTTTCGGTAGTAGGTGGGAACAAGCCCTGCATCAATAAAGATTCAGCACCAAATGCTTTCACGGTTACCCCATTAAGTAGTGAGGGTAACACAACTCCTGCCGGTACTGTATTTCTTAAAAAATCCCTTCTTCTCATGGTTTATTATTTTAAGCGAGTTGGTACTCAGCAAGGTTCATTAAATATTTTATCAGGTCGCGGATATAGTTACGAACTGTAGTTGTATTGGCCATGTCACCAGGATTGTTAATGAATTGATCCCATGCATTGGTCCAATAATAATCCTGTGCCTGTCCTCCCAATAAAATGTCTTTTTTAATCTGTGCCTTAGAAGTATCTGAAAGATCAATCCGGTACATCAATTTGGTGAAATCATTGATCAGTTGGTTTGGATCTCCAGGATTGCTGAATGTTTTAGCGAGTTCTGCACCATCGATGATCATTTTTACCCCTGAAAATGTAAAGCCATTTGTTACGATGGTATCAGTAAACTGGTTTCGTTTTGGAAGTGTGTCGCTGTTGATCCACATTTCATAAAACTGTGGTTTTTGGTAATAGGCTTTCCATCCGCTCACATCTGGAGGGTCACCAATATTTTGTTGCAGGTTACTGCATTGATTTACCAGATAATTCCAATGTCCATAATTGGTAATATAGTCTGAATCGGGCTGGAATGGAATTTCAAATTCACGGCATAATGCAACTACCATATCAACCGGACTTTTAATCTGACAGCCGCGAGAGAGTATATCAAAAAAATGTTCGCTCATTAATAAGGTTCTCAAAACAGGAGCCACTTCATAATTTGAATTGCGGAACAGTACTGCAAGTGGTTTGATGATATTGTTTTCAACGCTATCATCAATATCATAATACACAAACCAACGATAAAAGCGTCTGCATATATATTCGGCCACTTCATTGGTAGCAAAAATCATATCAAGCATGGCATCTAGTTCCTCTTCTCCTGCTGTTGGACCGTTTTTCCCAGTGATCACGGTATTGTTGTAAAAAGCAGAAAAGAGTTTGTCTTTTTTATCGTGCCTGTTATTATCAAAAAAAGAACTTAGGGTATTGGCATTGTTTCTCCAACCAGTTAGTACCCTTGCAGATGCCTGTACATCTTCTTCAGTGTATTGAGATCCGGGGCCCTTTCCGCAACAAAATAATTCCTGTAACTCACGGCCGTAATTTTCATCCGGTGCAACAGCCTGGTTTAGTTGACCATTCAAATACACCAGCATAGCAGGATCAAGCGTTACTGCTTTTACCAATGATTTAAAATTACCAAGGGCATAACTCCTTAACAAAGCATGGTGTTTATAAACAAACTGTGCATTTATATCTGTGCTTTCTGTTGCAAAATGATTATGCCAGAAAAGGGTCATTTTCTCACGCAGGTTTGTTTCCTGCTTTACCATCAACCCCATCCACCATTTTTTAAAAGAAGCACGTCTGAGGCTGGCTACTGTTCCATCAGTATTGGTATCATTAACCCATGTTTCACCCTGAAGTATATTACTGTCTGGGGTGGTTGCGTTCGTTGGGGTTGTATATTCCTTAACCGGAGGTAAAGGAGCATCAGGGGGTATTGTCAGTAATGTATCTACAGCCTGTGCGCAGGTAAGTGTTTGGAAATAAGCTATTTCTGCCCTCTTTGCACCAAAAAGGGTACGTTTTAAAAGATGTATTACTTCTGCTTCTGTCCAGGGTCCGGCATAAGGCGCAAGACCTGTAGACGGCGGAAGTGGCTCGTCTGTGACTTTTATTGATGGACCAGATACAGTCAGCGTAGCATTATCTTCCATAGATAGGTTTTAAATAGGACTTTGAAAATCAACGATTTAAGTGGAAAATATTCATTTTTGAACAATTTTCATCTGTTCAACTCCAGAATTCATCCTTTCTTAATTATGCGACCCAGATTTGAGGATAGACGGTGGCCTATGCACCATGGTCCATGGACTATGGACTATGGTCTATCAGACTATACCCAAGTATCCCACTAAGCCCTTAGTCACATAATTCAGCTATTCAGATACAAATCGCTGTTACAATGCAGCATCGGTAGGTAAAATATGTCTATATTTAGGGTAAACTATTTTACCCTTCATGACGGAACAGGCTATTATCGCAGGCTGTTTACAAAACGATGCTGCTGCTCAGCGCGAATTGTATAACCGCTTCAGCCCTAAAATGCTGAGTGTGTGTTACCGTTTTGCACAAAACCGCGAAGACGCGGAAGACATGTTGCAGGAAGGATTTATTAAAGTATTTACCCAAATACATACGTTCCAGAATAAGGGCGCATTTGAAGGATGGATCAGGAGGATTATTGTGCATACCTGTATCAACTTTCTGAAGAAACACAAAAAGTTCAATGAAAGTCTGGATATAAGTTATGCGAATTCGGTACATGTGAAAGAAGAAACGGTACCATCCATTATGCAGGCCCGGCAGATCATTGAATGCATTCGTTTATTACCCGTAGGTTACCGAACGGTCTTAAACTTATATGCATTGGAAGGCTATAGTCATAAAGAAATAGGCATTATGCTAGACATAGAGGAAAGTACCAGCCGAAGCCAGTACACCCGTGCCAAAGCAATGCTTGAAAATATTTTGGTCCGTAAAAAGATCATCGAGGCACCGAAACAGGATTTTCAGTGGCTTGCTGCGTTTAACAAATCGTAGCAGTTGTTTGTTATGGAGAATAAGAAGTACCAGGACGAGTTTGAGCAGTTTTTACAAGATGAAGTAAAACAGCACCGTATGTATCCATCCGATAGGGTATGGAGTAACATACGCACTGAACTTCATGGATACAGGTCATGGCCCGCACTTACTTTTATCGCTGTTTTTATTGTTACTGCATTAACACTCACTACGGTACTGAATACACATAATCAAAGTACACACCTGCAGCCACTCTCTGTGCCAAATGTTGTAGCTATTCAGCAGGAAGCAATTGCTGCCAATAATGCTGCACATGAAAAAAGCAAGCGGTATTTTAATACACTGGCACCTTCCGCAATTAATACCCAAACCATTGAACGATTAAACAATGTAGATGGTAATAATTATGTAGGTCCTGATAATATCACACCAGGTGCAACCATTGCAGCTATTTCACTTCCTAAACCTGCAATTACAGTTAGCAGAAACAACAACAGGGTTCATCCGGTATTAACTTCACCTATCAGTAATAGTAAAATTGAAACAGAAGTATTAGGCAGTGAACCAATAACCATTGCTACAGCCAATACTGAACCAACTGTAAATAAAGAGGAAGCAAATAACAAACAGGCGATAGACGAAAAATTAATACTTGAAGCTGCGCCAACGGGTAGTCCTTATGTTAGCGAAGCCGTTGTAGTTAAAAAGCTTTCTTCCAGAAAATTATCCAAATTCGGGTTCCAGTTTTATATCACACCATCTACCAGTTATCGCAGATTGTCAGATGAAAAAGTAAAAGACCTGGTTCAACCTGCTGTTTCTGCTGCTTTACCGGTAAATGCTCCGCTTAATCAGCCTGCCGATGTAAATCAGGTAGTTCGTCATCGCCCAGCAATTGGTATGGAATTTGGGTTTGCCGTATTATACAATATTACCAACCGCTTAAAATTAAAAACAGGCGTACAGCTTAATATTCGTCATTACCAGATTGAAACCTTCCAGTCTAGTACTTATGACAGAGCTACCATATCACTGATCAATTTCAATGGTATTGAAAATATTACCAGATATTCCCCTTATAATAATAATGTAGGCTACAAACAAACAGAACTGGCTAACAAAGTTTACCAGGTTTCTTTACCTGTAGGCATTCAATGGGATGTTATTAAAGGCAAGCATGTTTCCTTAAATGCAGAAGCTTCTGTTCAGCCTACCCTGAACCTGAATAAAAACGTGTACCTGCTATCTACCGATTACAGGCATTATGCCGATGGTAACGATCTGGTACGTAAATGGAACATCAATACCAATGTAGGCGTAAACCTTAGTTTTACTTCGGGTAAAACTAGCTGGCAAATCGGCCCTCAGGTACGCTACCAGCACCTGCCAACTTTCTCTAACAAGTATCCGATTAAAGAATACCTGTTAGATTACGGATTGCGTATTGGCCTTACAAAGGCTTTACAATAAAACCTAAACTAGCTTCTTATTAAAAGCCATCCCTCCTTAGACGGGTGGCTTTTTTATGTACGATTGAATACTTTTACAACATGAAACTTATTTGTGTCGCTTTTCTCATGTGCCTGATTTTTATCTCCTGTGGGGAAAGAAATACCCCCGAAACCCAGTTACAGGCATCTCCTGACAGTACCGCCTTTTTTTCCATAGGCCGCTTTTTTAAGGATCAGGTTAGTCAGGTTATCTTGTTCCGGAAAAAACTGCTATTGTTTACAACCGTTAACAATAGCCAGGATTCAATACTGATAGATAGTACCCAATTTATGGCGCTGGCAGATGAATTTATAAAAAAAGATATCAGCAACCCTGTCGATAAAAAGCATTACCGGGAAACCGTATTTCAGGATGCAGGAACTAAAAGCTATACATTAAACTATACAGCCGTAGACCGCAAGGTGCCTGTTCAGGGTATTGATGTTTTATTAGATGAACAAACCAATCAGGTAAAACGTATTTTCATCCGATCGTTCTCCCAACATGGTGATACCAGTGTTCAGGAACAATATAACTGGCATGCATTTAAAGGGTTTCAGATTAATCGTAGTTTTTCTACCAGCAATGGTTATCAGAAACAGGAGTTAAAGCAAGTAATGTGGGATCGGGAATGAAAACATCAATATGACACAACAGGAATTTCAGCAACGCGCGCATACCATACCACACCAGCCCGGCATTTATAAATACTATGATGCAGAAGATGTTTTATTGTATGTAGGAAAGGCCAAGGACCTGCGAAAAAGAGTTAGTTCTTATTTTTCTAAAACCTTTACCACCTATAAAACCCATGAACTGGTTCAACGGATTCGGAGAATTGAATTTACCATAGTAGATTCTGAACAGGATGCTTTTCTGTTGGAAAACGCACTCATTAAAGAATACCAACCACGTTTTAATATTAACCTGAAAGACGATAAAACTTATCCGTACATCGTCATTAAAAAAGAACCTTTCCCAAGAATCTTCCTAACCAGAAAGAAAATAAACGATGGCTCAGAATACCTTGGTCCATTTACCTCAGCAGGAAGAGTACGCGAGCTTATTGCATTTGTTAGACAATATATTCCACTACGTACCTGTAAATTAAACCTAACTGATCAGAACATTAAGCGGGGGAAGTTCAAAGTATGCCTGGAGTATCATCTGGGAAATTGCAAAGGCCCTTGCGAAGGCCTGCAGGATGCAGCGGCTTATGACGACGGATTACAACAGGTAAGAAATATATTGAAAGGAAACCTTGGCTCTGTAATTACACATTTCAAAGCTGAGATGCAATCCTTTGCCACTAAGCTTGAATTTGAGAAAGCAGAATTAATACGAAAAAAAATTGAGCACCTGGAGAGTTACCAGGCGAAATCTGTGATTGTAAGTAAGCACCTGAACAGTGTAGATGTATTTGCTATATTGAAAGATGATGAATTAGCTTATGTAAGTTACCTGATGGTTTCTAATGGTACTATTGTACAAACGCATACCGTTCCGCTAGAAACCAAATTAGAAGAAACGGATGAAGAAGTATTGAGTTTTGCCGTTAACCGCATCAGAAATGATTTCAACAGTTTAGCCGGTGAAATAATTGTTCCCTTTGAAATAGAATTTCCCGATCCGCAAATTGTTATCACAATTCCTAAAGCGGGTGATAAAAAGAAACTGCTGGACCTGGCATTGAAAAATGTAAATTATTACAAAGAGGAATTAAGGAGAAAGAAAGTACTTCATCTTGAGGGTAGTTCAGATGTTGAGAAAAAGAAAGTGTTATATGAATTACAGGCTTACCTCCATTTACAGGAAGTACCGGTTCATATCGAGTGTTTTGATAACTCAAATTTTCAGGGAGCTTATCCGGTTTCAGCAATGGTTTGCTTTCGTGATGGATTACCCAGTAAAAAAGATTACCGGCACTATAATGTAAAAACGGTGGAGGGCATCAACGATTTTGCTACCATGAAAGAAGTGGTTTACAGGCGTTATAAGCGCCTGCAATCAGAATCATCGCCGCTTCCGCAACTGGTGATCATAGATGGCGGTAAGGGGCAATTGAGCGCAGCTATGGAAAGCATTCATGAGCTTGGTTTAACCGGACAACTAACATTGGTAGGTTTGGCGAAAAATGAGGAAGAAATATTTTTTGCAGGCGATACGGCATCGATCAAATTACCATGGGATAGCAACAGTTTAAAACTGGTGCGACGCATACGGGATGAAGTGCATCGGTTCGGCATTACATTTCATCGCAATCAACGATCTAAGGGAACATTTAAAAATGAGTTGGAAAATATTGAAGGTATTGGTAAACAGACTGCTGCGATGTTATTAAAAACGTTCAAGTCGGTTAAAAATATCAGGAATGCGAATAAGACAAGTCTTATAGAAGTGATTGGCAATAAGAAAACGGAATCTTTACTAAGTTATTTTGCGAAACAATCGGAAGGTGAGGTATAAAATAAAAAAAGGGGTCAGGATAGAAATCCAACCCCGTTTTTAAAATCCAATATCCTATGAAAAACCGAGGTAAAGTTAAGCAATCCCCTGAATTAACCAATAATCCTTGTTCAAAAAATATAATATAAGCTATTTTTAATGAAAAAAGGAGCTAAACAGCTCCTTTTTTCACTTGTATAATGATTTTTTTCTATTAATACTGCCATACATCCTGTTCAAAATTAAACAGACGTTCTTTTATATTATCTCCTTCCAGCAAGCGGAACAATGGATCTTTGATCAATGCTGCCAGGAATTTATCGCTTGGGTTATTGGCACTTGTTTTCACAATGTAGCTGGAGAAAAAGCGGCTTTCAAATAGCTCTTCCCAGGTCATACGGCCAGCATAGTTTTTCGGATTGTACACATTGTATTTGGTAAGTGTTTTACGCATTTCAGGATAATAGATCCAGAAAAGGGTTCTTGGGGTAGACTTACCATTAATTACCAGTTTTGCAACCGGGGCTATGCCCAGGATTCTAACAAATAAGCGGCTTGCCTCTTTGTCGAAAATCCATTGTTCTTTAATACGGAATGTATAAATAGAATCTGGATTAGGCGCGAATTTGTTATCATAGATAACAGCGGTATCCATTACATTCGGATTATCGGCATTTTGAACATACTGGGTATCCAGACGACCTTTCAGCATTTTCATGATATCGTCGTAAGCGAGTGGTTTGGTAAACCTGTCATCTCCACCTTCTGCAGAGAAGGCCATAACACTATCATTCTTTATAGCACTAAGCATAATAGAGAAAAAGCGTTGATCACCCATATCATCTTTACCAGGGTACATGAAAGCCTGGTTTACTTTTTCACGGGCATCAATTTCTCTCCAAATAAACTCACTGAAAAGCTGATCATCTTCTCTAAGATGTTCATATTCCAACGGACGTTTTTCGCGTGTCTGGCTGCGGTCTGCTGCTGTTTCATTACGAAGGCTTCTTGGAATTACTTCTCCAAAACCACCAACCGTGGTAGTATCGATTGTTTTGCTGGGTTTAACCGAAGCAGGATCTACAGCAGGTTTTACTGCAGGCTTAATGGTATCCTTACCAGTAGTAGCTGCTGGTTTGTTCCCAGTTGAATCAGCTGGCTTACGGTTATTCCGCAGGTTACCAAAACCCTGTGCCATGGCAGTTGTACCCGCCAGCAATGAAACCGTTACACACAATAAAAATGTCTTTTTCATAATCACTGCTTTATTGCAAGATGAATGTTATGTTCTGATCTATTTTTCTCGTCCCACCACCTGGTTGCAATAGTTTTATTTCTCCGATGGTTACTGTTGTACCTGGTTGACAGCGCTTTATTAAATTCATTGCATCGCCACTGAAAGATGGACCAGTAACTTCTGCAAATTCCGGCTCATCAAATCCTTTACCAGTACAGATCAGCATAAAGCTTTGTACTTTAAATTCTACACCTTCAAATACAAAGTCTCTTAAATCGGCAATAACACCACGTTGAACCCTGAACACATTGGCATTCATGGTTCCGCCTGCGCTACCACCAACTATTGCCAGTGGATCTGGTACTCTTTTTACAGGAATTGCTATACGTTGGTTATTCTTACCATCGCTTGCAACCACCGTTACAGTTCCCAGTTGTTTGCAGTTTACCATATACTGTCCAGCTCCAACTTTGGTTAAAGTAGCGCCGGCGCCTTCAATACTAACTTTTACTTTCTCATCACCACCACCGCCAGTCACGCTAAGCGGATTATCCAGCCCCTGGTAGAACACACGTGTCTTATCTGTTGACACTACCAGTCCTGAAGCCACACCTACTGTATAACGAACTTCTTTCTCTACTACGGCTGATGTACCATCGGGTTTAAGATATGAGATCCTAACTTTTTTTACAGCCGGACCAGAATTTCCGACCCTTGTTTTGTATTCAGCAGTACCTTCTGCATTAAGTGGAACAGCAGCACCATCTACTGTGATAGTTGGACGTGCATCTTTACTAAATGCTCCGATACCAGCAGTAATTACTAATTCTTCACCTGGCATCAGGTATTGAGAGTTTGTACCGGCAAATGCCTGGAACTCATTATAAATCAGTTTTACCTGACCTACCTGCTTGTGACAAAATTCTACTGCCTGTGATTCACTGTTTTTTACATCATTCTGAAACTTACTCAGAATGGTGATAGCTGCTACAGTTGGGGTCATGTGGAAATAACCATAAGCCCACTCTTTCCATTTATCGCCTGCAGGAATTTTTTCTGCAGCTTTTGGGTCTACATTAAATGCAGTCAGATCGAGCGGTAATGACTTACCGATTTCTTTGGTCATTTCGGGATCTATCGCCAACAATTGCTTCTTGTATTCTTCCAGTCTTTTATATAATTCTTCCCCCTTTCCTTTACCCTCTGGTGGTCCTGAAATAAACATACGGGTTGCAGCGTCAAGATTGTCTTCTTTAAAAGATTCCAATCCATCTTCTCCGATTGTTAATCCAGATTCAACTTTCAATTCCTTCTTTAACGCTTCGAGATAAGCATATAAGTCGTCAGATATTTTTTTCGACTGCTGGGCTTTTGGAAGCCACTCCATTGCTTTTTCTCTGGTTTTAGGATCATCAACTTTTTCCTGAAAAGACCTGAATACTTCTTCATTCTTCTTCTCTACAATTCCACTAGCTGTAATCAAGCTTCTGTCAACCGTTTTAAATGCGTTCAGAATTTCAGATGATACATTCAGTGCCAGTAGTGCAGTAAGCACCAGGTACATCATGTTAATCATCTTCTGCCGCGGTTCCTTTGGTAATGACATTTATATAATATTTTCAATACTGTTTCACAATAGGTTTTGGTTGTTGTCGGGCTAATTAAGCGCGACCTTGCATAGCGGTTAACATGTTGCCGTAAACCTGATTCAGTTTACCAAGGTTATTCGCCAATACTGCAATTTGTTCTTTCGCCTTCATAGCATCATCAGCGCTGGTTGACATAGCAGCAGATGCCTGTGCCAGTTTACCGTAGAACTGATTCAATGCTTTCAGGTGATTGTTACTTTCCTGCAATTCCAATTCGTAAATAGTATTTAAAGAAGAAAGATTTTTGGTCAGTACCTGAACCTGATCATGGAACTGTTTGGTTCCCTCAGAAGCAGCATTAAAACCTGATAATGATTGTGCCGCCTGATTCACCGCGCCAGATATAGAAGATAATGCCGCAGTAGCTTCCTGTGTTTTAGCTGAAAAATCACCGGTTGATTTAACCACATTGCTTATTTCGCCCATATTCTCTACAGTAGTACCTAATTTCTGAAAATTAGCACTCAGCTTTGAAAGGTTTGCAGGAGTAATATCCGCTTGTTGCAGCATATCATCCAGGCTTTTCAATGCAGGATTACCGCTTGTTGCAACAGCAGGCGCCGGAGCTCCCATATCGGGCGGCGGAAGAATAGCATATACAACGAAGATTAAAGCCTCAGTTGTTAAACCAATTTTCAATGCCCAGTCTGCCCAAGACAGGTGAAGGATTTTTGCCATTGCACCAAAAATTACCACAGAGGCACCTAGACAAACAATGATGTTTACAATTCGGTTCGTAGCGGGGGAAACACCTGAAGCCATAATGTTAAGTTTAGTTTTTGATAGTTAATATTGGTCTCGCCTAAGGCGAGATGATTTTATCTTTTTGATTTAGGAGCTAAGTCTATTACTGTACGGAAACCGATATATGATTTTGCGGTATCCTGGTATTCATAGTTGCGTGTACTTACCTGCAGGTAGTAAGAAATGTCTTTCCAGCTTCCGCCACGTACCACTTTACGTTTCATACGAGGAAGATCTGAATCAGCCGCTTCGATACGTACATCCGGACTAAGGTCTGACATGAAGTTGTATGAACCTTCGTAGAAATAGGAGCCTGTCCACTCAGCTACATTACCAGACATATTATATAAGCCATAATCGTTGGCCCAGTAAGCATCCGCTTTAACTGTGTAGAAACCACCATCTTCCGGATAATTACCACGACCAGGTTTAAAGTTAGCCAGCAGACAACCTTTCTTGTTTCTCAGGTAATAGTTACCCCATGGGAACATTGAATTGGTTCTACCACCACGCGCTGCATATTCCCATTCAGCTTCACTTGGCAAACGGTAATCACCATCAACCGCATATTTCTTTTTTTCCAACCATGCATTCTGGTAATGTGTGCGCCAATGACAAAAAGCTACTGCTTGTTTCCAGGTTACACCTACTACTGGATAATTTCCATAAGATGGGTGTGCAAAATACCTTTTGGTCATAGGTTCATTGTATGAGTAAGAGAAGTCTCTGATCCATACAAGTGTATCAGGATATACTTTCTCATCATACTTAACAATGAAATCTTTTCTTGGTCTGTCTGCATTTTCGCGTTTCGCCGCTTCAGGCAGATTGAAATATTCAACTTTGTATTTCAGTTTTCCCGGATCAATTTCATTTCTTCCAAATAAACGGTTATCGGGTGCCAGGTTCAATTCATTCAACTTTTCAATAGTTGCTTTATCATATTTAATGGTAGCAACTTTTTTCCAGTCAACTGCAGAAGTATCGTCTTCCTTATTGATACCACCTCCAAACAATATTTTAAAGGATAATGAGTCGCGCACCCAGTTTACAAACTGGCGGTATTGGTTATTGGTGATCTCAGTTGCATCCATCCAAAAACCGGGTATAGACATAGACCTATTCCGGTTGGTATAGTTGAAACTAATGTCCTCATCACTCGGCCCCATATGGAAGGTTCCGGGTGGCACATACACCATATTCTTTGGCGTAACCATACTTGGCCTGGCTGTTGGCGCAACTCCATGTAACTGACCGTCGTCAGGCAAGCCCTTCGACTTTTTGCCTTTATTCAGGAAACATGAACTCATGCTTAGCGTGAATACGGCCAGGGTAATAGTTGTTAAATAACCTTTCATCTGATCAAACTGATTTATGACAGTGACAAATATAAGTTTTGAACTGCAGTTACCGGCAGTTTAACATTCGAAAAACCAATAATTTCACAAGGCGGGTAAAGATGATCTCAGTAATGTAAGATTTTGTTTTCACTATCTGATATAGGCGCGAAGCCACTGTCAGCCAGCAAATTACCGTAATTCTTGTTACACATTTGCTAAAAAATCAATTATTTTCTCAGTAGTGTAATCACTACAAGTGAAATTTTGGCAGACATAAAACATTACCCCCTCGTTTTTCGGCATTTTTCCAGCTAATAACGGGAAATCCGCCTCTTTAGTTTCTTCTGTCTGCAGTATTTTATTGGGCGAATACAGCTCCAACACCTGCGGCAGATAAGTTTTTGCCCCCTTACCTACCAATGCTACCTCCTTCCAACCCATTTGCTCAGCCTGTACAACCATACTCCATAACCCAAAGGAAGTGGGGTATTTCACCACAGCCTGTTGTAAACCTCCCAGCATTTTTCGCATCCTTTCCAGCCAATCGGGTCTGTCAAACACCCTTCCCAGATACTGTAAATTAACCGCCATCAGCGCATTGCCGCTTGGCGTAGCCCCATCATACACTTCCTTTTTACGTACAATTATATCTGTCTGCCCCTCCATAGTGTAGAAATAAAAGCCAGTTTCATTTTCACTAAACAGGCGGTTTACCAGTTCCAATACCTCTTTTGCCTTTAATAAATATTGACCCTCACCCGTAATTTCCTGAAGCTGAATATACGCCTGAATTAAACAGGCATAATCATCCAGAAAAGCCGGAATATGTGCTTTTCCATGCTTACAGGTATGTAACCAGGTACCATCCGGCCCATTTTTCAGGTTATCTTCGAGAAAATGGATGTTTTGTATGGCAATTTCTCTGTATTTCTCAATCCCTAAAACAGCATAAGCCTGTCCATAGGCAATATTCATCATCGCATTCCAACCCAGTAAGTGTTTGTCGTCTAATAAAGGACGCACCCTCGCAGCTCTATGCTGCATGAGCTTTCCCTTATTTATAGATAATTGCTCAAGCCAGGTTTTTTCGGTTAATCCATGCATGGCCGCAAAATCAGCAGGCTGGGTTTTTACCCTTAAAATATTGGTATGCTCCCAGTTGCCACCCTCGGAAATATCATAATAGGCACAAAACAATTCGGCATTTGCACCCAATATAGCTTCAATCTCCCCTTTCGACCATGTATAGAATTTACCCTCCACGCCTTCACTATCTGCATCCAATGCACTGTAAAATCCTCCATCGGAATGCATCAGCTCTGTTTCTACAAACAAAAGTGTTTCATTGATGGCTCTTGCATATTTATCAAGCTTAGTAAGTGCATATGCTTCACACATGGCAGAAACAATCAGCGCATTATCGTATAACATCTTTTCAAAATGTGGTGCGAGCCATTCGGTATCGGTACTATAGCGGGCAAAACCTCCGCCTAGCTGATCATAGATCCCGCCATCAATCATTTTATCCAAACTCAGCAAAGCCTGTTTTCTGGCTGCTTCATTTTGATGAAAGTGAAACTGCCTTAATAAAAACCGTATCGCCATGGTTTGCGGAAACTTAGGAGCATTACCAAACCCACCCCATTCAGTATCGGCCTGCTTCAACATATTAATTGTAATATCTCCCACCATCTCTAGTGAAATTTCTTCCTTACCTACTCCTTGCTTTAAGCCAAAGGCATTGGATGCTTTGATGTGTTCTGTTAGTTTAGTTGCCTGCTGGTCTATTTCATCCCTTTTCTCCTTGAAAGCATTGGCTATTCCTGATAATACTTCTTTCCACGATGATCTGTTATGAGCCCTTACCGGCGGAAAATAAGTTCCCCCATAAAATGGTTTGGTATCCGGCGTAAGAAAAACATTTAAAGGCCATCCGCCACTGCCGGTCATAGCCTGCACAGCATCCATATAAATATGATCCAGATCGGGTCGCTCCTCACGATCTATCTTAATATTGATGAACAACTCATTCATCATTGCCGCCGTTGATTCGTCCTCGAAACTTTCTCTTTCCATTACATGGCACCAGTGACAGGCAGCATAACCTATACTTACCAATATTGGTTTCTGTTCTTTTTGCGCCAACATCAGTGCTTCTTCACCCCATGGATACCAGTTTACAGGGTTATGTGCGTGTTGCAACAAATAAGGACTTGTTTCATTGATCAGTTTGTTGGTATGTTGATGAGTGGTTGACATTTACTGAAATTAATACTAAAATAAAACCCCTGCAAAAGCAAGGGTTTATGATAAGTAAGGTGAATATTAAAATTGGTTATTTTTTTGATTGCGCAGATGCCAGAAAATGATCGAGTGCAGCTACCATACTTGGTCTTTGTGGAGCAGGCACTTTAATTTCCAGTTTCAAACCTGCATCTTCTACTGCTTTAGATGTATTGTTTCCAAATGCACCAATTACAGTTCCATTTTGCTGGAAAGAAGGGAGGTTGTCGAAAAGGCTTTTTACACCACTTGGCGTAAAGAAGCAAATCACATCAAACTCCTGTTCTTCAATAATTTCTTTGATGTCATTACTAATCGTGCGATACATGAAGCCCAGTTGGAACTCGCAGTTATTAGACTTCAGCCAGTTTACAATTTCATTATCCTGCTGGTTCTCACTACATACATAAAGAAATTTTTCGTTCTCTTTATGTTTGTTGATTACATCAAACATGCTTTTGTTGGTACCATCAGCACCATAGAAAACCTTTCTTTTCCTATACAGGATGAATTTCTGGAGATATAACGCAACCGCTTCGGTGATACAGAAATATTTAGTATCCTGACCGATAGTCACTTTCATTTCTTCGCAAGTTCGAAAAAAATGATCGATGGCATTTCTGCTGGTAAAGATTACCGCAGAATAATACGAGATATCAATCTTTTGTTTGCGAAATTCTTTGGCAGGGATACCTTCCAGTTTAATAAATGGCTGGAAGACCAGTTCTACCTTATATTTCCTTTCCAGATCAAAATAAGGCGACTTATCGCTTTCAGGTCTGGGCTGGGAGATCAGGATCTTTTTTAAGGTCTTAGGGGTACCCGCTTGTTTGGCTCCTTTCTTTACCATGCTTGCTTGCTGTCTGAGATTTTGCAAAATTAAAACCTTCCACCGATATAATCCGTCATCAGCTTATAAATAAGCATCAACGGAACTATTTCAACGGCGCAAAGATAAAGAAAAAAATGCAAAGCATTCACCTTCAATGTGTTCCTGATTGTTGCGAATGAAACAATATACCGATACAGGAGTAGAATAATCATACAACCAATTGAAATAGTAAGTGCAATTTCTCTTAACCCGGGTTTGGCAAAAGCCATCAGGAAAAGAAAAGGTACCAGTATGATACCCAACACTTTATTAACCAGGAATACCGTGAAAGTATAACTAACTGCTGCATCTCTGGAATTGAAAATCCATCCTGAAAACTGTAAAAAGATAAATTTTCCGAAGTACACTACAGTAAGCAATGCGGCCCCAAAAAATACAATATGCCAGAAAGGAAAATCCAGCCAGTCATTATTCCTGATAACCAATGCCCCGTAAATACTGGTAGTGACAATAAAAAGGAAATTAACGAATAATGAGCCCAGGTTATCCTGCAGCAATTGGTCCTTTGTTTGTTTCTGGCGAAGCGAGGTTTGCAAAAACAAGACAAAAAGGTTCTTGATATATCGGGGAAATACGGCACGTACAAAAGCAAGTAATAATACCACTCCCATTAACAGATAGAACATATCATCCAGTGTTCTTCTTTCCCGGAAATCTGAAATCATAAATAGCGGAGTCCCGGAAAGCGGTAAGAATGGATGCGTATAATACTTTCGGTAAGTAGTGGTATCAATTAAAGGAAGAGACGGTGGTACCTGAGCAGTTAAACCTGCTTGATTACTGTCTGCCAATGATAAAGTATCGCCAGATTTAGTAGCCGAATCAATTTTTGAAAATTGTTTGACGATACTGTCTTTTTGCTGAATAACCCTACCAGATACGCCTGGTGTATCGGTTTGACCAATTCCGCATAAAAAGGAAATCATTCCTGTAAACAACAAGAAAAAACGCATCAGCAAATTCATTGCAACAAAAATAAGCTTTTCGGTTATCTGTAATACAAGAGTCCCGACAGCTTCGTTGTATCTTTGTAATTATGGCAGGCATTTATATTCATATTCCCTTTTGCAAGAAGGCCTGTCATTATTGTAATTTTCATTTCTCTACAACGCAAGCCACAAAGCCTGCAATGGTTGCTGCCATTGCAAAAGAAACAGCACTCAGGAAAAATTATTTAACCGATACTGTTACAACTATTTATTTTGGCGGTGGCACCCCTTCCCTTTTGACTTTCGAAGAACTTCAAGCCATTCTCCATAATATTCGCCATTATTTCAACATTACCATAGACGCTGAAATAACGCTGGAAGCCAACCCAGACGATATTTCCAGAGATAAACTACTGGAATGGAAACAGGCCGGCATCAACAGGCTCAGCATAGGTATACAATCATTTTTTGAAGAAGACCTGGTTTGGATGAATCGTGTACATACTGCTTTACAGGGTAAAGAATGTATTCGGCTGGCAAGGGAAAATGGATTCAGTAACCTTACAATCGATCTTATTTATGGCACACCTGGACTAACGAATGACCGCTGGTTGAGTAATATCGACACCGCTATTACATTAGGCGTTCCACATATTTCGGCATACGCTTTAACGGTTGAACCTAAAACAGCATTGGATCAACAGATTCAAAAGGGTAAGAAAGAAGATATTGATCCTGACCTTCAGGCAGGTCATTTTGAAATACTGACTGAGAAATTAGCCGAGGCTGGATTTGAACATTACGAAATTTCAAACTTTGCCAAACCCGGTTTTAGAAGCAAACACAACAGCAGCTACTGGCAAGGTCAGCCCTATCTCGGTCTGGGTCCTTCGGCTCACTCCTTTAATGGAACTACGCGGCAATGGAATATTTCGAATAATGCACTTTACCTGCAATTCCTTGAAAAAGACACAATACCTGCTGAATCTGAAAATCTCACACCCATTCAACAGCTTAATGAATACATTATGACCAGTCTTCGGACCATGGAAGGCTGTTCACTTTCTCTGATAGAAGAAAAATGGGGGATGGAAGTGAAATCAGCTATTAAAAGTGCTTCCGGAAAATACCTGTCAGAAGGATATTTAATATCACAGAATGATACTTTGGTTTTAAGTCCAAAGGGTAAATTTCTGGCCGATGGTATTGCAGCAAACCTATTTCAATAGCCTGATTCGACTTGACTAAGCAAATGCTGTAACTACTCCTGAAAATAAATACGATTAATGCTTCCCGGGATGATTAGAGTGATGCAACAGTTTCCTGAGGAGGTTTATGATAACCACCCCTCCAAGCAGTACTAAAAGTACCATAGGATTTAATAAGGTGAATGAAACTGGCATATAATAAAGTTACCTCTTTTTTTACACCAAAAAACCTTCTATTTTCTTAAATCCATCAGCGGCAGGACAATGGTTCCAGAGAATTTCATAAATCGTTGATGCTATGGGGGTTAGGGCATTTACTGATTGGTTTGTACGGTAAATACACTTTGCGGCGTAATAGCCTTCTGCCACCATATTAAGTTCCAGTTGAGCGGCCTTAACAGAATAACCCTTTCCGATCATGTTTCCGAACGTACGGTTTCGGCTATACAGTGAATAGCAGGTTACCAGCAAATCACCCAGGTAAACAGATGCTGCATAGTTAGGTTCCATAATTGCTGGTTGAGATTCCTGTTCGCTTAACTTTCGAAGGAAAGTAACCATCTCATTTGCACTGTTCGCTATATAAACACTCAAAAAATTATCTCCATATTCCAAACCATGGGCAATACCCGCACCTAATGCATAAATATTTTTTAGAACAGCGGCATACTGAACACCCACAACATCGTCGTTCACTACCGTATTGATGTATTCAGTAGTAAAATCTTTTGCAATCTTTTCTGCGCACGCATGGTCTTTTCCGGAAAAAGTGAGGTAGGAAAGTTTTTCAGAAGCTACTTCCTCTGCATGACAAGGACCCAGCAAAGCAAAGTATTGATCGAGTGGCACATTATAATGCGAATGCAGGTATTCATGCAATAATCTGTTATCAGTAGGCATGATGCCCTTTATCGCAGAAATAATTTTCTTGCCTTTTAAATCTTCTTCTTTCAGTTGTGCAAAAACCTGTTCCGTATAAGCAGAGGGAACTGCAACCACCAGGGCATCTGAGGCAGCTACCACTTCCTCCAGATTACTACTGAGTTTCAGTTGTTGTGGATTAAAATATGCGGCGCTGAGGTAATGTGGGTTATGCTTCCTTTTTTCCATATAGGCTATCGACTCCGCATTCCGTACCCACCAATAAATAGTATGCCCGTTATCCGTCAAAATTTTTGCCAGGGCCGTGGCCCAACTTCCACTACCAATTATTCCATACTGCATGAAGGCAATTGTTTTTCTGCTGCAAACATACGGAAGTTGGGGATAGGAAGGGAAAGGCTGAAAGTCCGGGGACCGAAAGTCCGGAAGTCCGGGAAATTGATGATGTTATTAGGTTAGTAGTGTGTTAAGCCCCAATAAAAAAGCGTTATTATTTTATAATAACGCTTTACAAGTTCTTTAATCTCACCCCTCTTCCGGACTTCCGGACCCCGAACTTTCGGACTCAATCCGCTACTCCTTCTTCTTCTCCTCAAACAATTTATCCTTCGCAACAACCTGTACCAGGTTGCCTTCTTTCAGTATTTTACTTACGGTATTATATGGGCCGGTTACTACCTGATCGCCTTCATTCAATCCATCGAGGATTTCGATATAATTCAGGTCCTGTATGGCTGTTTTTACTTTTACCTTTTTTACTTTTTTATCTTTCCCGATTACAAAAACCACTTCTTCAACGGCTTCATCATCAGCGGGGTTTCCTGATACAGGTGCATCAGTTGCAGATGATTTTTTTCCCGATTCAGTTTTTTCTCTTGTTGTAACTGCATTTAAAGGAACTGCCAAAACATTATCCTTGGTATTGGTTTGGATATCTGCACTGGCTGTCATACCCGGACGAAATGGAAATGCTCTTCCAGGTACAACCATGTCTTTATAGCTGCTCTGGATCAGACGAATATGTACTTTATAATTTGTTACTTCAGTAGAAGTAGTAGTTGCAGCTTGAGTGTTAGGGTTGGCAATTTTGTAAACCAGTCCTTTGAATTTACGATTGGTATAAGCATCTACTTCTACGAGTGCTGTATCTCCGATTTTTACTTTAGGGATATCGTTTTCTCCCACATCAACCCTTATTTCTATGCTGCGCATATCAGCTACACGCATCATTTCTGTACCAGCCATTTGTGCGGTACCAACAACACGTTCTCCTTTTTTTACGGCCAGTAAACTGATAACACCATCCATAGGTGCAACCAGTGTTGTTCTGGAGAGATCTTTATTGGCTCTTGCCAATTGCGCCTCAGCGCCCATAATAGATGCTTCTGTTCCTTTCAATCCTTCTCTTGCTGCATTATAATTAGCTTCAGCACTGCGATAAGCCTGTTCTGCCTGGTCATATTCCTGACGGGAAGTAACTTTTTCCGTATACAGTTTTCTTTGTCTTTCGAAATTTGCCTTTGCATTATCCAGTGTTGCTTTTAGTCCTGGCAAACTGGCATTTGAATTAGAAAGCTGTGCTTTAGCCTGATCAACTCCAGCTGCTACCTGATCTCTCTGTGTAGAATATATATCAGCATAAATTTTTGCCAATACCTGTCCTTTACGAACACTATCACCCTCATTTACATTAAGCTCTACGATTTCTCCGCTCACATCGGGACTTACCTTCACTTCAATTTCAGGATATACTTTACCACTTGCATTTACGGTTTCAATAATGGTTCGGGTAACTGCTTTTTCTGCTGAAACTTTTAAGCCTTCGTCTTTTCCGATTACACCACCTTTCTTCAGTCCAATAAATCCTCCTACAACTACAACAAGTCCGATGATGATCCAAAGTAATTTCTTATTCATAGATATTGTATTTCGTATTAGTAACTGGTTGTTATTAGTGTTAGAGTTTCAATCCCTGTCCTTTATAAAATTCCAGCACTTTCATTTTGAACACGTAATCATATTGATTTGCCAGTTGCTGAACTTTTGCACGAAGCAGGTTATTTTGGTTGGTTATGAGGTCTAATGATCCTAATAAACCTACTTCATAACGTTTCAATGCAAAATCATAAGCTTTCTGGGTCGCTTCCACTGTTTTTTTGCTTGCATTGAATTTCTCCAATGCTGCAGTGGCGTTATTATATGCGGTGTATATGTCTTGCTTGAGTTTAAGATCAGCCTGATTCTTTTGAAGTTCTACAGCACGCAGGTCGAGTTTAGAACGACGGTAAGCTGTTTTGGCCTGTCCGCTATTAAAAATGGGTACGGATAAATTAATACCTACGTTCTGACCAAAGTTATTGGTGATCTGGTTTGTCCATCCTTCCCACAAACCACCAAAGCCTCTGCTTGTTTGGCTGAAACGGTAAAGTGGATTTTGAACATAGTAATCAACATTGCTGATTGTAACTTTTGGTTCTGCCCCTGTTACTGGTGAGTATCCAAGAAAGGTAAAGCCCGTTGTTTTTTTGAATGAATTAGAGAAGTTGGTTGCAAGGTTACCACCAAAACTAAGGGTTGGATACATTTGACCTTTCGCTGCTAAAACAGATTTTTGTGCGGCCTGTATCCTGAAATCATTTGCCTTTTGTAGCGGCTGTGAAGTAAGTGCCAACTGATAAACCAATTCTGGCTGCAGGTCGCCAAAAGTTTCCAATGGAATACTTTCTACCGGCGGCGTTTCAATTTCGAAACCAATTGCCGGGTCGAGGTTAAGCAACCCTTTCAGATTTAATATATTAAGTTCATAACTGGTTAGGGCTGCAACAAAATTGCTGCTGTCAGTGGCCAGTTGAGCTTCAATTTCAGCGAGATTAAGTTCTGGTAATACACCAGCTTCTACCCTTTTCCTCGTGATTTCGAGTTGTGTTTGCGATTGGGCAATTTGCACCTGGGTTATTTTCACCTGCTCACGGGTAGCGAGTACCTGGAGGTAAAAATTAGCTACGTTCAGGGAAATATCGTTGGCAGTTCTTTCTACTTCTGCAAGTGCGGCCTGAGCATTAAAGAAAGCTGCTTTGATGGAGTTTTTTAAAGCTCCCCCATTATAAATCTGTATACCTGCATTCAGGCCAAAATTCTGATAAAGAAACTGGTTGGTAGAGAACTGGTTGGTTGTAGGGTCAATTGATCTACCAAAACGCACACCTGTTCCAGAGTTAAAATTTAAGGTTGGGTACTGACCCAATTTTGCCTGTTGAGCTTGCAACGCACTGATCCTTGCCTGTATATCAGCCTGCTTCACAGAAATATTATTCTGTGTTGCGTAGTCAATACATTTACGCAGATCCCACTTTTCATTAGTTGTCTGAGCTTGCGCCTGTATTAAAAAGGCAGTTCCCAGAATGGCAATTAACTTCTTCATATATAACAAAAATAACAGTTTCCCAAGCCTTATCGATAATTTTCTGATAGGCGGAGAAGCACTAATGGAAACCGTTCATAAGTCGTTATGAATGGTCATTTATTACATTCAATGCCTGGGCCAGATCGGAAATGATGTATTCCGGCTCCTCTAATCCCACATACAGCCTCAGACTCCGATGTAGTGCCTGCCCTGGATCAAACTGATCCCGCGGCATTCCGGCGCATTTTGGGATAATCAAGGATTCATGTCCACCCCAACTAACAGCCATTAGTATATGCTTCAAGCTATTACAGAACGATTCGATAGCTTCACAGGATTGGGTTTTTAAAACAAAAGTCAACAAACCACAAGAGCCCTTCATTTGCTTTTTAGCCAACTCATACTGAGGAAAATCAGGGTCTAAAGGAAAAATAACCCTTTCTACAAGCGGGTGCGACTTCAAAAACGCTATTACTGCCTGGGTGCTACGTGTGATACGTTCCAACCTTGTAGGTAATGTCCGAAGTCCCCTAATCAATAACCATGCATTAAAGGGCTGGATACCGGACCCTATATTATTGTATTCACTGTTAAAGATACGGGTAATCTGTTTACTGCTGCCGCTTAATACACCTGCCACTACATCACTATGGCCGCCAATATATTTGGTTGCAGATTGAAGCGTGAGGTCGATCCCCATTTCATAAGGTTTCTGGTAAATTGGGGTGCAATAACTATTATCACAAATTGTAACAATATTTTTTGATTTTGCCAGGCTAGCAACAGCAGCTAAATCTTGCAGATCGAACATCCAGCTATTGGGAGATTCGAGGTAGATCACTGAAGTATTAGGCTGAATAGCATTTTCGAAGTGCTCAATTGACCGGCCATCTATATAGGTTACTGTTACCTGAAAACGAGGCAATATCTCATCAAACATTTTCCTCGCCCATGTATAGGGATCTTTTACGCTTACGATATGATCGCCAGCTTTTACATTGGCCAATACAGCCGCGAAAATGGCGGCAGCACCACTATTAAAAACCAAACAATCTTCCGCTCCATCTAGCGCTGCCAATTTTTTCCTGAGTATTTCAACAGTTGGATTTAAACCGCGACTATATAACCAGGTTGAATATTCATCTGCCAACGAAGCCCGCAGGTCCTCTACTTTCTTAAAAGCAAAATTGCTTGATTGTATGATGGGTGGTGATACTGCCCTGAAATATTCATCCCTATCTTCTGCCAGCTCATTTAGTATATAAGATAAGTCCATATTAAATACTAGTCTTTTTGTTCAACAATTGGTTTCCTGAGTTTTACACTGATATAGTAAATAAGCATAAAGCCCATCAATACACAAAATCCTACAAATGCGGTATCTGGTGTTTGCATGGCAATACTGATGCCTACAAACAAATATGCGCACATGAAAATAAGCGGCACAATCGGGTAAAACTTCATTTTAAAGATACCCGTTCCATCCAGGTGCTTGGTTCTTTTGCGTAAGATAAAAATAGTGGCACTGGATGCTACCATTCCGAAACAATCGAGGAAGATAGTGAAGTTGAGGATCTTGTCGAATGTCTGTGCAAAAAATAAAATCACGATACACATTGCTGCAAACACGGTAAGTGATATAGTAAATACCTGGTTCTTAGGATTTTGCTTACCAAAAAAAGAAGGCAATGTTTTTTCTTCACTCATTGCAAACATAACTCTTGGATTACTCATCAACAAAGCATTTACATAAGCCAATACCCCGAAGAACAAAAAGAAAGAAAATATATCTGCCCCACGTTGACCAAATGTGCGCTCCATCACTACATACGCTATTTCTCTTTCCCCTTTCATCTGATCAAACCCAACAATGGTGTAATAGCTAAGGTTTACCAGCAGATAAAGTCCGATAATAATTGCTATCCCAATAAATATGCCTCGTGGAATATTTTTTGCAGGCTGGTTTACCTCATTGCCAAAGTTGATTGTTTGCTGGTATCCCCCATAGGTAAATGAAACGGCTATAAGGCTTATTCCAAGGCTCTGGATCCAACTCATAGATGTTACTTCATTTGAAGGCGTTGTAGTAGCAGCAACGGCACTAACTGTTTCATGCGGAAAAAATAATGCGAGGATGAGTACAATGATCATCCCGATTTTAATCAGCATCAAAATATTCTGAGCCCTGGAACTCATTTTCAACCCCATGAGATTAATCCCATAAAAGAAAATAATGGCCCCGCAACTAATCAGGGCTTTGTCGATATCCGTCCACTCAACCCCAGGAAATAATTTAGTGATATAACCACTTCCAATTAATGCTACCGCACTTAAGCTGGCAGCATTGCTGATGAGGATGATACAATTAATCGCAAATGCAATACTGGGGTGATAGGCATAGGAGAAGACTTTATAATATCCACCTGTAACCGGATAACGGCTTCCAATTTCTGCATAAGTGAGGGCACCACACAGCGCCACAAAGCCACCTAATATCCAGGCGGTAAAATAAACGGAAGGTTCAATGGCATCCTTCGCGCTAGTAGCTGCCGTTCTGAAAATGCCCATCCCAATCACCAGACCCACAACGATCATGGTGAAGCTAAAAAGATTTAATTTTTGATTTCCCTGCATAAAAATTATATGATATGGTGATAAATGTAAGGAAAGATGTCGGATCGCTGATGGCTGATGTCGGATGTCTGATGTCGGATGTCTGATGTCGGATGTCTGATGTCGGATGTCTGATATCTGATTTGAAAAGAATCATAATTTGCAAATCCCAAATTTCCGAAATCTGAAATCTGAAATCTGAAATCTGAAATCTGAAATCTGACATCCGACATCAGCCATCAGAGATCAGCGATCAGCGATCTGCCTTATCCCCACCCTGGTGTAAAACTTAATTTCCTGATTCTGCCTTACATATTACATTTGCGACGTATTTGGTTCCCGAACAATCGGGATTAAAAGGGAAGTCCGGTGTAATTCCGGCGCTATCCCCGTAGCTGTAAGCTCTTGGGTAGTGAATGGTCAATTGTCAATGGTGAATGGTATTATTTAATACTTTATTGACCATTCACCATTGACCATTCACTACAACCACTGATGTTTCTACTAACCACTGTCTCACAAAACGGGATGGGAAGGTTCAACAACAGAGAGTAAGCCAGAAGACCTGCCACAATACAGACGATCATTCACGGCTTTCGGGTGAAAAGCATGGAATGTAAATGCTGTCTGCAGCGGCTATTTATGTTTCTCCGTTTTTTGGTTTCCTGAAAGCTCATTGTTCAACTATTTAATCATTAACAATGAGCAAAACAATTACGCTCCTCGCATGCATGCTAACAGGTCAATTCCTGTTTGCACAAAAAGACACCGTTGTACTCGATGAAGTAGTAGTAACGGCCAACAAATTTGAACAAAAACAAAGTTCAACCGGTAAAGTGATTACGGTAATCACAAAAGAACAAATTGAAAAAAGTGGCGGAAAATCAATCGCCCAATTACTCAATGAACAAGCTGGCATCACCATCAATGGCGCACTCAATAATACCGGTAGCGTCCAAACAGTGTATACACGTGGCGCATCTGCGGGCAGAACACTTATCCTGATGGATGGCATTCCGTTGAACGATCCATCAACCATTACCACTGATTTCGACCTCAACTTCTTTTCCGTTAACGATGTTGAAAGAATTGAAGTTTGCAAAGGTGCACAGTCAACGCTATATGGAAGTGACGCTATTGCAGGTGTTATAAATATTATTACCAACAAAAAAGATAGCAACAAAGCTTTTAATGTCAAGGCTACTTTAAGTCAGGGTAACCTGGGTACTTCAAAAAACAATGTACAGGTGTACGGTAAAGCCAATAAGCTAACTTATGCAGCCCGTTTTGCAAGATTATTTACCAATGGGTTTTCCTCTACCTATGATAGCACTGGTGTTAAAAATTTTGACAACGACAAATATGACGGCATTGTTTCGAGCGGACAATTATCATACCAAATCAACAAGGAGCTTTCTTTCAGAACCTTTTTGATGCACAGTCAGTATAAAGCAGGAATTGATGCAGGCGTATTCAGTGACGACCGCGACTATACCATCAATAACAGATCGCTCATTACCGGAACTGGTTTGCACTACAAAAAAGGAAGTTTATCCATCACAGGTAATTACCAGTATAGTGAATTAAGACGTAACTACCACAATGACAGTGCGCATAAAACAAGTACCTGGTTTGAGGATAATACTTACAATGGCAAATCACAATTTGTGGAACTCTATGCTAGTACCAGCATTGCAAAAGGAATAACCCTGTTAGCTGGCGCAGACTATCGATACAATTCATACAACCAACAGTATTTTTCTGTAAGCGCTTTTGGTCCTTATGCAAGTCAGTTTAAAGACACATCTCTTTCACAAACGGCTTTATATGCATCATTTATATATAATAGTCCGGATAAAAAATTCAATCTTGAAATAGGAGGTCGTTATAATGATCATTCACGTTATGGTTCTAACAGTACTTATACCTTCAATCCGTCTTATCGTTTTAATGAGCAGTTTCGTGTGTTTGGAAGTATATCAAGCGGCTTTAAAGCACCATCGCTTTACCAGTTAAGTCTGAATAGCAAACTTGATGCTGAAAAGGCGGTAAATTATGAAGCCGGCATCAGCTTCCAGGAAAAAAAGGTTAATACAAGGCTCGTTTATTTTAATAGAAAGATCAATAACGGAATCGATTACAATTACATAACGTTCAACTATTTCAACTATGTTAAACAGGTGGTGAATGGATTAGAATGGGAACTTGCCGCCAAACTAGGGAAAGCAGGCATCAGTGCAAATTATACGCTATTGTTTAGCGAAGAAGTTACCCAAAACAGAACTACCACAAAAGATACTGTCACCTATGAATATTTATTACGCAGGCCAAAACATCAGCTTAACCTTGGTGCGAATATAGATGTATGCAAAGGATTAAATATTGCAGTTACAGCAAAATATGTAAGCAGTCGCTATGATATTGGTGGTTATCGCCGTGCAGACATTTCGCTTCCCTCTTATTTTATTATGGGAGCTTCCGCAGATTATGTGCTCAATCAAAATATTCGCTTTTTTGCCGATGCACAAAATATTACCGGAAAAAAATTCTTTGATGCAAGAGGCTTCAACGCAATTCCATTTCTGTTTAATACTGGTGTAACTTTTAATTGGTAAAGGGCAGTGAATTGTGAAAGGTGAATTGTCAATAGCGAAGTAACTGGTTTGATAATCCCCTATTCACAATTCACCTTTCACAATTCACTACTATGACACACAAACATGAAATAAAACATTGCCCACGTTGCACCAAGCCTTTTGAATGCAAAGTGGGCAATATACCTGCCTGTCAGTGCAGTGGCCCCAAACTCACTCATGAAGAAAGGGTTTATATTGAATCAAAATATACCGACTGCCTTTGCAGAACTTGCCTGGAAGCACTTCAGTTTGAGTATAAACTGGTGGTTAATAATGTGTTTAGGTTTTAGTGAGGTGTGAATTGTCAATGGTGAATTGTCAATCGAAATTCACAATTCACCATTGACAATTCACATTTTTGTATCTTGCTAATAAACCAGCCAACATGACCTTTCACCTGGATTATTTACTGACTACTACGTTTACCTTATTTGCAGTAATAGATATTGTTGGATCAATCCCATTATTGATCTCTCTTAAGGATAAAATGGGAGGGATCAGGTCTACCCAGGCCACTTTGATCTCCGGCTTATTGATGATTGTTTTCCTTTTTGCTGGTGAGGCTTTTCTAAAAATACTTGGACTTGACATCCGTTCATTTGCAGTTGGGGGTTCTGTAGTGATATTTTTATTAGGACTTGAAATGGTACTAGGACATGAAATCTTTAAAGGAGATAAGGATGCCAAATCGGGTTCAGTCGTACCTATTGCATTCCCAATTATTGCAGGAAGTGGTACGCTTACCACGGTTATGTCTTTAAAAGCAAACTTCGACGAATTATATATCCTTAGTGGCATACTGATTAATCTGGTAGTGGTTTATGGTGTTTTAAAATCCCTGAAAGTGATTGAGAAAGCACTTGGACAGGCTGGATTATTGGCAGTACGTAAGTTTTTTGGTGTAATCCTGCTCGCAATTGCAGTAAAAATATTCAGTAGCAATATTGCCGCTTTCGGTAAATAACTGATACATGAAGAAATTACTTCGACATAATGAACTATTTTTCTGGATCATCGCCATTTTATTGCTTTACTTTCTTCCGGGATACAATGAAGGACAATCCCTTTGCATTTCAACCTTAATTGGATTGGGTAAGTGTCCGGGATGTGGTATAGGACACGCCATTCATGATGCGCTTCATCTTCGAATTGCATCCTCATTTCAGCATCATCCGTTGGGAATATTTGCAGTTATTATTATATTTATCAGATTAAAGCAACTTTTACACTTTATATTTAAAACCCATGAGACCAAACCTGTATAGTCTTATCCCTGCACTTGAAGGGGAAGAACTGGTATATATTCAAAATTTAACTGCCGGATTATCCGACGAAAGATTGCACAACTTTATTGCAGTATATAATGGCAACCGCAGAAAATCAGACCAGGTTTTGATTGGATGTATATTAGGTTTTGTACTTATAGCAGGTGTACAAAGATTTATGGTAAGACAAAATGGTATGGGACTATTATACCTGTTTACTGGCGGACTTTGCCTGATAGGGACTATTGTAGACACCATTAATCATAAGCAACTCACATTCGAATACAATAGTCAGGTAGCCAGAGAGAGTTTAGCAATGGTACATGCGATGGGGTAGCTTTTAGGTGTTAGTGATTAGGGAACATAGTAAAGCATAACATTTTCTTATTCCTTATTTCTTGTGGCCTCGCCAGGAATCGAACCTGGATCTGGAGCTTCGGAAACTCTTATACTATCCATTGTACTACGAGGCCAATATGTCAATAAACTACCCAATAAAATAAAATAGTCAACTCTTATACTATCTCCGCCTCAGGCGGATACTACGAACCCAATATGTCAATAAACTAACCACTAAAATAAAATAGTCAACTCTTATACTATCTCCGCCTCAGGCGGATACTACTAGGCCAATTCAATCAAACGCAGCAAAAATAATAGAATACTTTTAAACTCACCGGAATAACTCCTTAATGGCAGCTTTTAGGAAAATGGTGGTGGGTACACTATTCATGATTTGTAAATCATCCCATAGATTACTCTCGTTATCCAAAAACTTTAATACCCGTTGGGCTGGGTTCTTTTTAAATATAGCAGCAAAGACCTCATCACCATTTAATTGCTTATTGTATAATACGTGTAATAATACCGCATCATAAAATCGGAATTTCTTTTCCGTTAAGCTGGTGCGTGAAGAAGGGTAACTTCCTTTAACCAAATTACTCAAGATTTCATCCGTCTTCTTTTGGATAAACTGAAACGCATACCCACTACTGCCTTTTGCCTGTCCACCTGCTATACCCATATTTATAACCCTGCCATCTGCAGCAGGAAATATATGGTTGGTCATAGGTATAATGCCAAATTCTTCATGCTCTATAGTGTAATGGTCAATTTTAAGGTAGTTCTGCAGGTATGACTGTAATTCCTTAACATATTTTTCCTGTTCCAATAAATTTGGGGTAAACAGTGTGTATTCTACTAAAGCTGAGTTAGTCGAAATAGGCAATACATACATAAAAGTTGTTCCTTCATCCTGCGCTACCCTGAAGTCCATGAATGTGGCCTTATCAGGATCAAAAGCCGGCTCTTTTGTTTCGATGACCCAGCCTTTGAAATGTTGGAGCAGCATATATTCACCCTTCCTGATCTCAGGTTTTTCAAATAATATACTGTTGAACACATATTCTGCTGTAGATATGGAGGTTGCAGTTTCTACAAATGCCTTATCACCTGCTGTCCCAACTTTTAAAACCGGTTCATACAAAAAATGAATATTACTCCTTTGTTTGGCCAGTTCTTGTATGTGCTGGTAGAAATCAATTCCCCTGATCATTTTATATTGATAGGGTGATAAAGGAAGGGAAGAAGAAAAATACTTTGAGTAAAACCCGACATCCTGCCACTTACGAAACACAAGCGATTCAAAAACACCTTCGCCTTGTTCCCAAAAGCACCAGGTTCTGTCGTTCTTTTCTTTAGAGGCTTTATCGATAACAAGTATTTGTTTATCATCGAAAAAAGGATGTTGCATCATGCGCTTAAGTAAACTCAAACCTGCGCAACCTGAGCCTGAAATGATATAGTCGTAGTTAGCGTGAATGGTTAATAATGAATGGTGAATAATCCGTTGAACGGTTAGCTTTTTCTTAATTGTTCGTCTTTTCGCACTTTATCCCAGTATTTCTTTGCAACAATCAGCATACCGAAACTTTCACCTTCATGTTTATCCAGGTGCTTATGATGCATTTTATGCGCCCACCGAATAGCTTTTATATACCGGTTATTACTCCTTGTAAATAATTTGATACGCTGATGTATGATGATTTCATGAACAAGAAAATAAGCAAATCCATACAGCGCAATTCCTGCCCCAATACTCACCACCCAATAAACCTGGTTCATACTACCTAACATAATACAAAGCCAACTGGGAATAGCGAAGATGATAAAAAAAGCATCATTCTTTTCAAAAAACCCCGGTCCTTTCTGGTGGTGATCTTCATGTAAATACCAAAGAAACCCATGCATCACATAGCGGTGCGTAAGCCATGTAATTCCTTCCATGATACAGAAAGTAGCAAGTGTTATAAGGAGGTATATCCACATATTATAAATACAATCTTAGTATGATAAAAAAGAGCAACTGTATGATAAACAAATGTATTGAAAAATGGTTGTCTTTTTGAAAGTCTAACCGTTTGAAAAGCAACAGCAACAAGGAACTTATCAGAAACCAGCATACATAATTAAAGAATGGAATAACCCCACCTTCCCATTGCCAGAAACCAAGTTTTATGGCAACGGGTTCCATCACCCAATCAAATAAAACCGTTAGGAGGCCGCCGTCAATTATAAAGGAGAATAAGATAATTTTTTTAGACATGCCAATATCTGATGCACCAAATCTGGTATTGATCCATTCATGCATACGGTGCATTATTACACCAGACCCATAAACCATTACAAACCAATTTACTCCGATTAACCAAGGCACACCATAAATTTTCGGGCCCAATACTGTTCCATAAACATAGCTTCCGAAAAGCAAGCCCGTATTCACTCCTATAATTTCAACTACCACACCTACTGCAAAAGAGGTTAACAGGAAAAAAAAGAAGAAAATACCTGGCTTTGGCTGGTTCCAGATTAACAGTAAGAACATCAATAGCAGATTCAAGGGAGTTAGATTAATGAACCAATCCGCATAATCAGTAAAAAGCATACCAATTAATCCACTTACATGAAATAGAATGGCCAGAAAAAGGGATATCGTTAACTGGTATTTTTTCATCAGGTATGAATGTTATTCCGCTCACCACTAATCAGGTCTGCTGCAATTTTTGCACTACGCAAACACAAAGGAATTCCTCCTCCTGGATGCACACTACCTCCTACAAAATACAACCCTTTCAAATTTCTGGAAAAATTTGGGTGTCGTAAAAAAGCAGCCATCCTTGAATTAGAACTGGTGCCGTATAATGAACCACTATAAGAACCTGTTTTTGTCTCAATCATTATTGGATCTAAAACATGCTCTGTTACAATCTTTGAACCGATATCTGTTTTTAACACCCGATGTAATTTTTCCAATACCTGTGTTCGAACAGTGTGTTTAAGCTGCTCCCAATCCTGACCAGTATTTGCGGGTACATTTACCATAACAAACCAGTTTTCCTTTCCCTCAGGCGCCTGTTTACCTGGTTCGCATTTTGAAGTAATATTGATATAGATGGTTGGGTCGTTAAATGTTTTTCCCTTTTTGAAAATATGCGCAAATTCAGTAGCATAATTTTCTGTGAAAAAAATATTATGCAGACCAAGTTCAGGAAACGATTTGTCGATACCCCAATAAAAGATCAACGCACTGCTACTCCTTTCCTGTTTCAGTATTTTTCTGGCTTTATGTTGGTCTTTTAATAAATGCAGGTAGGTAAAATATACGTCTATATTACTCACTACAATAGAAGCAAGAATATTTTTTCCTTGAACTACAACGCCTGCTACCCTGTTATTGTAATGAATGATTCTTTCTACCGGACTATTAAAAAAGAACTCAACACCTTTTAGTTTAGCAAGTTCGTATAATGCTTTTGCTATGCTAATCATTCCTCCTTCTGGATAAAAAGTGCCTTCATTATGTTCGAGGTGAGGAATAAGACTCATCATACCCGGTGCAGCATATGGATTGCTTCCATTGTATGTTGCATACCTGTCGAATAACTGCACTACTTTTTTCTGTTCAAATGCATTTGCATTAAAATTGTGGAGAGTAGTAAAAAGGTGTGAGAATCGAAATCTTTTTACTGCTTTCCAAATTGGGGCTTTACGTAAATGGGCAAACTTATGTAATGAATGATTCAGAAAAATTTCGGCAACATCCTGGTATAATTTTGCAGATTGATCCAGGTATGACTTAATATGACCACTTGGTTCATTTGTTTTCAACTGCACTTCTTCAGCGAAAGTATTGATATCTGCAGCAGCATTAATTACGGTACCGTCTTCATAAAAATAGGTACAGGAAGTTGGCATCTTCTTATACCGAAAGAAGTCTTCCATGGGAACGCCGGCCAACCTAAACAGCGCCTCAATATTCTCAGGCTGGGTGAATAAACTGGGTCCGGTATCAAAATGAAATCCTTCGGATTCAAAATATCCGATTTTACCACCATAAGTAGCACTTTGTTCATACACTTTCACATCAAAGCCCTGAACTGCCAGTCTGATAGCTGTTGCCAGACCACCTACTCCCGCACCAATGATTACAGCAACAGGTTTATCTTGCATCAGACTAAAGTTTATGTATTGCTTTATACCAGTTTTGTAATTTAGGAAATGCTATCTGAAACCAAACGGTATAATGTTCCGGATGTTCTTGCATAGATTTTTCAATTTCATCTAGCCCACAATATGCAAATGATGCCACTTCATCAGGATTAGCGTTTACCATACCATCATATTCCCCAATATACACATGATCAAATTCATTTTCAGTTAACCCATTTTCGAAAGAAGCCTGGTAAACAAAAGTAAAGGCTTTGGTTAGCTTTGTTTCAAAACCCATTTCTTCTTTCAGTCTTCGCAAGGCAGCATTTTCGGTTGGTTCACCAGGTCGGGGGTGACTGCAACAGGTGTTCGTCCATAAACCACCACTATGGTATTTTGTTATTGCTCTTTTTTGCAATAATAACTGGTGTTGTTTATTAAATACAAATACACTAAAAGCCCTATGCAAGAGGGCTTTTTCATGTGCTTCCATTTTTTCCATTACACCTACCACTTCATCAAGCTCATTCACTAATATCACTTGTTCCATAAATCAAAATAAGTCTCCCAAAATTGTTTGGGCATTAAAGTAAATTGAAATGACTTCTGATACCTGCTTTGGCCAAAATAAATATTTTGCCATAGTCAGGAATCCTGATTCTTTCTTCCATTATTTTCTGAGGCCTTACCTTTTTGATTTTCTTAAAGAGCGACAAGTAATATTTGTAAGCTACATAAACACCGAAACGTGATTTAAGTGGTAGTTTTAATATGCCTTCGTAGGCATGATTAAAGTCCTGTTGAATATCCGCTTCGATTGCCGCTTTATCAGATGCAGTAAAATTACTAAAATCGCAGCCAGGAAAATAAACCCTTTCCAAAGATTCATAGTCAGCTTTAAGATCGCGCAGGAAATTTACTTTTTGAAAGGCTGCACCCAGACTACGTGCATAAGGCTTTAATGTTTCGTACATCTGTCTGTTCCCATCACAAAAAACAAAAAGACACATCAAGCCAACCACTTCAGCACTTCCATATATGTACTGTTCATATCCAGCTCTATCGTATTTCTTTTCGCTAAGATCCAATTCCATGCTGTATAAAAATGCATCTATTAATTCACGGTCAATCTGGTATTGGTTAACTGTAAGCTGAAAACTATGTAAAATGGGATTCATGTTGATCCCTTTATCAATAGCATCGTAGGCTGATTTTTTAAATTCGGTAAGTAGTTCCTGTTTATTATAGCCATGAAAGCTGTCTACAATTTCATCAGCAAAACGCACAAAGCCATATATATTAAATATAGGCGTACGGAGGTCTTTATGTAACAACCGTATCGCAGAGGAAAAGCTTGTACTATACTTTTCGGTTGTGACCCTGCTGCAATCCTGACTTACTTCATGAAACAGTTTGATCATTGGTTGGTTGTTTTATTCAATAATTTATTTTGTACCTGGTATAATATCTATCCAAATGCTTTCAACACTTCCCCTGCCACAACTTCTCCACTAATCAAGCTTGGCGGTACACCCGGACCAGGCACTGTTAGTTGCCCTGTATAAAAAAGATTCTTAACCTTTTTACTCCTGCAAGCTGGTTTCAGCATGGCTGTTTGTCTGAGTGTATTTGCCAACCCATAAGCATTTCCTCTAAAGGCATTGTATTCAGATACGAAATCACTATGGGCAAAAGATTTCTGGTATATTATAGCGTCTTTAACGGATTGCCCGATTTGTTGTTCAAGCCTGGTGATAATTCTGTCGAAATAATATTGTCTTCGTTCATCAGAATCATCTGTTAATCCGGTAGCAACGGGTATGAGTAAAAAGAGGTTTTCGCATCCTTCAGGAGCAACAGTGTTATCGGTAACAGACGTTGCACTCATATAAAACAGCGGGTCAGAAGGCCATTCTTTGGTAGTATAAATTTCTTTCCCATGTACTTCAAAAGAAGTATCAAAGAACAGGCTATGATGCGTTATATTTTTTAGCTTTTTATTGAGTCCTACATAATACAATAAACAGCTTGGCGCCATTACTCTTTTACTCCAGTAATCTGAGCTATAAGTACGTGCTTCTTCCGGAAGCAACTGCATTTCAATATGGTGATAATCTGCTCCGCCAATCACTACATCTGCCTGAAAGGATCTGTTATCGGTAATCACCTGTTTAGCAGCATTTTTTTGAACCTGAATTTCTTTTACATTCTGGTTAAACTCAAATATCACACCCTGTTCAACAGCAAGTTGGTACATGGCATTTACAATCTGATACATACCTCCATCCGGATACCAGGTACCTCCTTTAATATCTGCATAGTTCATCAAACTATATAAAGCTGGCGTATGTTCAGGCAATGCTCCCAGAAACAATACGGGAAACTCCATGAGTTCACGTAGTTTGGGATGTTTAAAATGTTTTGCTACGTGCGACTTAATAGAATTAAATACATCAAGTTTAAATAAGCCTGTAAATAATTCCCAGTCAAGAAACTCACTTATTGACTGGCCGGGTTTATAAACAAGCTTATTGATGCCTACTTCATATTTATAGGCTGCTTCTTTTAAAAACAAATCAAGTTGCTGACCACTTCCTGGTTCAATCTGGTTAAATATATTTTTCAATGACTCGTAGTCAGCGGGTATATCTGCAGGACCATCAGACCAGTAAACACGGTAAGATGGGTCAAGCCTTTTTAATTGATAATAATCAGCAACAGATTTGCCGAATTGCTGGAAGTAACGCTCAAATACATCTGGCATCCAGTACCAGGAAGGACCCATATCGAAAGTAAAGCCTGCTTCAGTAAACTGGCGGGCTCTCCCTCCGGGGGTAGCATGCTTTTCCAGCACAGTTACTTTCCATCCAGCTTTTGCCATAAAACTGGCGGCGGATAGACCGGCAAAACCACTTCCAATTATAATGACAGATTTACTCACTTAAGAAAATTAATCAAAAAAAAGGCAATATCGCCACCTCAATTCCTAACAGTATACCGGTAACAATAACTTGTTTTATAATTAAACAGTTATTCAAAAACTAACACTGGTTAATACTAATCAGTTAGTGTCGCTGCAATTGATTTTTCAGCAATTTCCGGGCAAAGTGAATACGACTTTTGATTGTGCCCAGCGGTTCCCCAAGCATTTCAGCAATTTCATGGTATTTATACCCGTCGAAATATAATAGGAAAGGGTTGCGGAAAATTTCTGGTAAATTATGAATAGCCGATTTTACTTCTTTGATATTAATGGTAGCAATCGCATCATTTGATACCATCGGCTGGTTACTATTAATCAGGAAATCATTAGGACTATTGTCTAAAACAACTGCCTGTTTTGATTTTCTGCGGTAATTGTTGATGAAAATATTACGCATGATCGTATATAACCATGCTTTAATATTTGTACCAACATTGTATTTATCTCGATTGGCCAATGCCCGGTACATTGTTTCCTGAACCAGATCCTTGGCTGCTTCAGTGTCGCGGGTTAATGTGAAGGCAAATGGCTTTAAAAAATCGGTATTATTCAATAATACCTGGTTAAACTCAAGTACCGACATGGCTATTTTGTTTAATTATTATACTGTAAAGTTAAACAATATTGTCGGAATTGTAGCAGATTTTGTTTAATTTTTTATACTAAAAACTAAAACAAACAGTATCAACGACTTAGATGTTGCAACATTAAATAAATTGAGGGTTTGATCGTGAAATCATTGCTGTTAGAGGGAATTTGACCAGGAAGGATAGGAGTCGTATGATGGAACACGGATTATCATGATTTTCAAGATATATCATGATAAATCATGATATTCCGTGTTCGATTAAGAGCAGTAAACTTATAAAAAGCCCATCCTGCCCAGGCGAGACTTGTAGCATGTGGCTTGCAGTTTGCAGCCAAATTTCCCCAGACAGTTCTGGCTTTGGTACTTAGAGTTGTGCCACATTAGCCAGTACTTCCTGAATAGAATGCGTAAGTTTTATGGATTCAGGAACCGGCTTTTTATATTCTTGCGCTGTTCTACCTGATATGATAAAAGGAATGGAAGGCATCTGTAAGGTTACTTTCGAAAGCAGTTTTTCGAAATGTGCATTATTGATGCTGATACTAAAATGAGTAAAAAGGAAATGGGGCTTTTTTAAAGATGCCACAAACGCTACATCTTTAACAGGAACATTCGCTCCCAGATAATAAACCTGAACCCCTCTTTTTTTAAGGAGATAATACATATATAACAGTCCCAATTCATGATGCTCGCCTTCCGGCAAAAAAAGAATGGCCGTTTTTTCATAGGAAATACTGGTCGAAACCTGTTCAATTGCAAGTATCAACTTTTGACGAATAATATTTGTAACCAGGTGCTCCTGTGCAGGATTAATATGATTTGTTGTCCACAAGACCCCTATACGCTCCAGAAAAGGAAAAATTATTTGAGAGATTGTTTTTTCTAACCCTGTTGCAGCAATCGATTTAGATAAAACTAATTCAAATGCTTCCATTTCCAGATCCACCATGTTTTGGATCAGCTCATTAATCACCCTTTCTGATGTAGCCGTTTCATGGGTAAGGGATAGAACTTTTTGAGAGATATCAACCGAAGTCATGCGGCTAATATGAGATATCTTATACCCATATTTATTCAACAGAGCGATGTTTAATACCGCTTTCAACTCTGTATTACTATAATATCTAATATTTGTGTTGGTACGTTTCGGGCGGAGAAATCCATAACGCTGTTCCCAAATACGAATGGTATGGGCTTTAATTCCGGTAAGGTTCTCCAGGTCTTTAATTGTAAAAGCATCCATGGAATCATAACAACGATCTCATGAATTTGTTTACGCCGGTTTAAAAAATTTGGAACTGTATCGCAGTCAGGGAGCGGTTTACAAGCTATTATTTCAATTTTGCCAGGTATTCCCCATAACCACTTTTTGCATATAAACTGGCTAATTCAAGTAGTTGGGTATGGTTAATATAACCCATCCTCCAGGCTACTTCTTCAATACAACCAATTTTCTGACTCTGTCTTTTTTCAATTACCCGCACAAACTCACTGGCATCACTAAGAGAGTCAAATGTACCCGTATCAAGCCATGCAGTACCCCTGTTCATAATACCCACTTTTAATTTGCCCTTTTTAAGGTATTCATTATTTACTGTGGTTATTTCATATTCACCCCTTGCTGAAGGTTCAATGGATTTGGCAATAGATACAACATCATTATCGTAGAAATATAATCCAGGCACTGCAAAATTAGATTTAGGTGCTGCAGGTTTTTCTTCAATTGATAGTACATTTTTATTTTCATCGAATGCTACTACCCCATAACGTTCAGGGTCATTCACCTCATAGGCAAATACTGCTGCACCATCTACATCATTAAACGACTGTACCAGTTTACTGAATCCTGAACCGTAAAAAATATTATCTCCCAATATAAGTGCCACTTTATCATTCCCTATAAAAGATTCCCCAATCACAAATGCCTGCGCCAATCCATTAGGCACCTGCTGCACCGCATATTCAAACCGGCAACCCAATGCTGTTCCATCTCCCAATAAACGTTTAAACTGATCATTGTCTTCCGGGGTTGTGATAATTAGTATTTCCCTGATACCAGCAAGCATTAGAATAGACAAGGGATAATAAATCATCGGCTTGTCATAAATAGGCATCAGTTGCTTACTTATTCCTTTGGTAATAGGATATAATCTTGTACCAGATCCTCCGGCTAAAATAATTCCCTTCATGTTTAAAAATTTAAGGTAGACTGAATGTCTTTAAGTGCTGGCAATACTTTGTCTTTTTCTGATAATATTATTTCCGATGCGTCTATTTTCCAGTTGATTGACAATGTAGGGTCATTATACATGATGCCTCCTTCTGATGCTTTATGGTAATAATTATCACATTTATAAAAGAAAACAGCCAATTCACTTAAAACCACAAAACCATGCGCAAAACCTCTTGGCACGAAAAACTGTGTGCGACTATCTTCACTTAATTCAACGGCAACATGTTCACCAAAAGTTGGAGAGTCAGCACGAAGGTCAACAGCTACATCCAAAACGGCACCTTGTAAAACTCGTACTAATTTTGCCTGTGAGTATTCCCCTTGTTGAAAATGCAAGCCGCGTAATACACCTCTTTGCGACTTTGACTGGTTATCTTGTATAAAATCTATATTGAGACCTGTTTGTTCAAAAAACCTTTGTTTATGAAAGCTTTCGAAGAAATAACCACGGTCATCTCCATGCACTGTATCATGAATTAGGTAACACCCTTCCAGTTTTGTTTTTTCAATTTTCATGATCAGCGATTAGCGTACATAGATTCATAATAGTGTTGATATGCCCCTGAAGTTACATGCTGCAACCATTCTTCATTAGAAAGATACCAATCAATTGTTTCAGATAAACCTTCTTCAAAAGTTACACTCGGCTCCCAACCAAGGTCTGTTTTTATTTTAGTTGCATCAATTGCATACCTGCGATCATGCCCTGGCCTGTCTTTTACATAGGTTATCAATTGCTCACTTTCTCCTGCTTTTCTTCCTAGTTTCTCATCCATCAATTTACACAACAGCTTAACGAGATCAATATTTCTCCATTCATTAAAACCGCCAATATTATAAGTAGCACCAGGTTCACCTTTATGAAATACTTTATCAATTGCCCTTGCATGGTCTTTTACATAAAGCCAGTCGCGTGTGTATAACCCATCACCATATACAGGTAAAGGTTTTTTCCCGATGATATTATGTATGAATAGTGGAATTAGTTTTTCAGGAAAATGGTTGGGGCCATAATTATTAGAACAGTTAGAAACAATTGTCTGAAGGTGATAAGTTTCATGATAAGCACGCACAAAATGATCTGATGATGCCTTACTCGCCGAATAAGGCGAACGGGGATCATAAGCTGTTGTTTCAGTAAAGAAACCGGTATCACCCAAACTTCCAAAAACTTCGTCAGTAGAGATATGATAAAATCTATGTTTCGTTAAATCTGCAGCCCAATAATTTTTGGCAACATTCAAAAGATTAACCGTTCCAATAACATTGGTATAAACAAAATCCAAAGGAGAAACAATCGAACGGTCAACATGTGATTCTGCAGCAAGATGTATTACATCTGTGATCTGATACTTAGCAAATACTTCTTCTAATTCAGCAGTTTTTAGTATATCTCCTTTTTCAAAACAATAATTAGGTTTCCCTTCAACATCCTTCAGGTTTTCCAGGTTACCCGCATAGGTTAATGCATCCAGGTTAACAATTGTATAATCAGGATACTGGTTCACAAATAATCGAACAACATGAGATCCTATAAAACCTGCCCCACCTGTTATTAATATCTTTTTACTCATATAATACGCTGTAAACGCTGCAAAATAAGCAAATGGGCGGATATGCCCCTTTCTTATCATTGAGGCTTAACAGAAATTTTAGCAGGCAGACAGTTTCAGTTATTAGAGCTGTTTTACATTTATTATCGGGGGAATTTGGCTGCAAGCTACAAGCCGCATGCTGCAAGCCTGAATTTGTGCTTGTTTTAGGCTTTTTGCTTTTAATGGAATAAATGAGGGGGTGCGATTTGTATAATTTAGAACGAGTTGGTTAAATAAATATTTGACTACTATTATTAATAGAACACAGATTATCATGATTTTCAAGATCTATCATGATAAATCTTGAAAATCATGATAATCTGTGTTCCATCATACGCACCCCTGCAGCTTGCATCCAATTTTCTCCAGAACTAAAAGTTGTTTTATTATCTTTCCCATTCAAACGACTGCCATGAACCAACGCTACTACTCACTTGATGTATTCAGGGGGGCAACTGTTGCCCTGATGATACTGGTGAATAACCCCGGAAGCTGGGGAAATATCTACAGCCCACTTAAACATGCTACCTGGCATGGTTGTACGCCAACCGATCTGGTATTTCCTTTTTTCCTGTTTGCAGTGGGTAATGCCATGGCTTTTGTTATGCCCCGTTTTGAAGCTGCTGGAGATGCTGTATTCTGGAAAAAAGTGATCAAAAGAACAGTGCTCATTTTTTTAATCGGACTACTTCTTCATTGGAGCCCGTTTGTTAAATGGGATGGAGATACCCTGGTTGCCAAAAGCCTAGATAATCTTAGGATTTTCGGCGTATTACAAAGAATCGCAGTCTGCTATTTCTTTGCCTCAGTTATAGTTTATTATGGTAAAACCAAGGGAGCATTTGTCATCAGTGGTATTCTATTATTATTATACTGGTTCTTAACCGTATGGCTGGGCAAACCTGGTGATCCATTTAGCCTGCAAGGTTATTTTGGTACCAATCTCGACAAATCAATTCTTGGAGAAGCCCACATGTATAGAGGAGAAGGAGTTGCATTTGACCCGGAAGGAATAAGCAGTACCATGGCGGCTATAGTGCAGGTTGTATTTGGATTCCTTGCCGGGCAATACATCCAGCAAAAAGGAAAGAGCTTTGAAATGCTTGCCAATCTTTTGATAGCAGGTTTAGTACTCATTTTCGCGGGATTCTGCTGGGACCTGGTATTCCCGATCAATAAAAAAATATGGACCAGCAGCTATGTGCTCTATACAAGCGGTCTGGCTATGCTTACCATTAGCTTATTAATTTATCTCATCGAATTCCGTAATGTAAAAGGTGCCTGGAGCAGGTTTTTTGATGTATTCGGGAAAAATCCTCTTTTCATCTTTGTAATGAGTGGATTTCTGCCAAGGGTTCTCGCGCTTATACGGTTCAAAGACGGAGATGACCTAACCAGCCCACTTACCTGGTTTTGGAACCATATCTGCAAACCAATCTCCAGCGACCTCAGAAACGGATCATTACTCTACGCACTGGTCATGATTACCTTCTACTGGCTAATCGTGTATTGGATGGATAAGCGGAAGATTTATGTGAAGGTGTAGGGAAGTCGGTCCATAGACCATGGTCGATAGTCCATAGCGAATTGCATATAGACCATAGTCCATGGACCATGGTCTATGGACTATGGTCTTCCTAACCCAACTTCCTCAAAAGTACCGCAGGATTACCAGCATAAACGCCGGGTTCTGTAATGTTTTTGGTTACTACTGCACCGGCACCTATTACTACATGGCTGCAGATACGTACCGGAAGAATGGTTGCATTACTTCCTATACTTACGTGATCTTCAATAGTGGTTGATTCCCAGTGTTCCGTATTACCTTCTGCTGGTTTACCTGCTCCGAAACGATCGTTTACAAACATTACACCATGACCAATAAAACAATCTTTCCCAATCGTTACCAATGAACAAATAAAGCTGTGTGATTGAATTTTACTTCTATCGCCTATCGTTACTTCCCGTTGAATTTCTACAAAAGGACCTATAAAACAATCGTTGCCAATTATGCATTCATATAAATTGCAGGGTTCCACCAACTTTACATTTTGTCCAAATTGAACCTCTCTTATGGTAGATTGTATTGCGGTGAATGATGACATAGTAACTTATTTCGTTTGCATTGCTGCGTGGATTTGTTCGATTAGTTGAACAACAGCCAAACTTTCTTCGGGTGAAGTATAATAAGCTTCCCCATTATGTAAGGTACGAAGCATTGATTGATAAACCATCTCCAACGGTGCTGGCATTGCAGCTTCTACTTCAATCTTATTTTCTATATCCTGGTAAACAATATTATTCAGATAAGCTCCTCCAATTTTTACCGTTCCTTTCTCTCCAATCAAAGTAAGAGAGCCTTCCATGTTTTGCTGATAGGTATTAATAGAAAATTGAAGTGACCCAAGTATGCCATTTTCAAAACGCAGTGATACTATTCCCTCATCAGCTTCCAACTGCGTGTATCGATGGTTTACATTATGTGCAAATACATGAATGGCTGATACTGATCCGAAATACCATAATATTAAATCGATAAAATGACTGAACTGCGTAAATAAAACCCCGCCATCCAAGGCCGCATCTCCATGCCAGGAATGATTTTTATAATAAATACTGTCTCGGTTCCAGAAACAATTTACCTGAACACTGAATATTTTACCCAGTCTACCTTGATGTATCGCTTTATACAATGCGACTATTGGCGCATTAAATCGATTTTGTAAAACCGTAAATAAAAAGCGCTTATGCTTCTTTGCAGCATTGATCATACGGGTAGCATCAGTTACAGAAAGCGCCATAGGCTTTTCAACCAATACATGAAATCCTAATTCCAAAAAACAAATAGCATGTTGGGCATGCATTCCATTTGGTGTGCAGATTACCACTACATCCGTTAAATGTTTGGCTTGAATAAAGGATTCTATGGAAGAGTAAAATGAGGCATGGTATTTTTCTGCTGTTTCCTTTGCGGCAGATTCATTTATATCGCATACTGCAACGAGTTCACCTAGCTTGCTGATCATATCCAGGTGACGCATTGCCACCCTTCCACAACCTATTAATGCAAACTTCGTCTTTTGCATATCAGGTAAATATTTGTTCGGCTTTCACAATACTTTCCGGTTTCCCAACATCAACCAGCGCAACACCCGTATGATCAAAGCCATGAATCTGTTGTGTAGCACATAAATCAAGGTAAACATCTACCATTGAGAATTTACCCTCACGGTTCATTAAATTAAACAGAGTAGTATCAATAACATGTATACCACTAAAAGCCATTTGTTTAAGGTTTGGATAGGTACCTGATATATGACTGGGTTTCTCCTCTCCAGTCTGAATGTTGCGCCAGCCTTTTAAAGTTCCTTTATCATCAAACAGAAAATAACGAGAGGTATTTCTTTCTGAGATAGCAAGCGTTGCCAGCGGATGCAAGTGAATATGCTGAGCGACCATTTTACCCAAATCGAGTTTTGTAAGTATATCAACATTCATCATTACAAAATGGGTTTCCCCTTCAAAATAAGGTTCGGCTTTTTTAAGCCCACCCCCTGTCTCAAGCACCATATCTGTTTCATCAGAAACACTGATATTACTGCCCCATCCTTTATTTATTTCTATTGCATGAATGATCTGATCCGCAAAATGATGCACATTAACCAGTACATCATAAATACCATATTGCTGCAGGTATAATACATTTCGTTCCAGCAACGATTTACCATTCACTACTGCCAGTGCTTTGGGATGGTGATCTGTCCATGGTTTTAACCTGGTACCTAGGCCCGCTGCCAGAATCATTGCTTTCATATGCTGTTATTTAACCCAGTTTTCCTTGTTAGTATGATGTAAAACTGTTTTAACCTTGTATTTATTCCTCAAATGCCGTGCAGTTTGCTCTGCTGCATAAACACTGCGGTGCTGTCCACCAGTACAACCAAAATTAATCATCAAGTTTTCGAAACCTCTCTTAAGATATTCTTCCACAGTAATATCGATCAGGTCCCAAACACTGTTAAGGAATTCATTCATTTTAGTGCGTTGCTCTAAAAAATCCTGAACAGGTTTATCTAATCCACTCAGTTTTTTATAGTCATCGAATCTACCAGGGTTTAATATCCCTCGCATATCAAATACAAATCCGCCTCCGTTATCACTTTCGTCTGCAGGTATCCCTTTTTTGTAACTAAAGCTATTGATATGAATGATCAGCGGGGTTGATTCATTAGCCTGAGGTGGTTCAAATCGATGAATAATTTCATCAGATACAACCAGTTTCAACACACGATCAAACTCGGGTGTAACAATGCCAATTCGTTTGTTTTCAATGAAAAATTTAAGATTTTTAAGTGCTAATGGAATACTGGCAAGGAAATGTGCTTTTCTTTCGAATAAGCCCCTGAATCCATATGCTCCCATTACCTGTAATAAACGGATAAGTACATAACCGTTGTACTGACTTACAAAAGTTATCCGATCAACGGGTTCTTTCAGTAAGCCTTCAATTTCATCCATATAATATTCAAGCAGACTATCTTTCCATTCTTCACTTAATTCTGCTTTAGCTTGCCACAAGAGGGATGCAACATCATATTGCAAAGCACCTTTCATACCACCCTGAAAATCGATAAAACTCACTTCATTGTTCCGTACAATAATGTTCCTGCTCTGAAAATCGCGGAACATAAAATATTTGTATTGGGTATGGGTAAGATAAGTACTCAGTGCCTCGAAATCATCGAGCATGGCCTGTTTATCATAAGGTAGTTGGAGTGTATCTAAAAAATAATACCGGAAATAGAGCAAGTCGCTCAATATGGCCTGTTTCCCGAATTCTTTTGCAGTAATACACCAATCGTAATTCAATCCTTTATCACCCAGTATTTGAATCCGGGCCAGCTCAGCAAGACTTTTTTTAAACAGTTGATAAGGCAGATCCGTATGTCCGTGTATTTCCAATTGATTTAATAAAGACGCTGTTCCAAGGTCTTCCTGAATATAAATGGTATGATCACTATTTACACCAAGGATTTCAGGTACCCGCAAACCTGCTTTTTTAAAATGTCTGCTGAACTGGATAAATGTATTCGTTTCTTTCTGGTTGATATTATAAGTAGCTATATAAGTATTTTCATCAGCATATAGCCTAAAGTATATTCTATCGCTCCCACTTTGCGGTAGTTTTTCAATACGATCAACTGATTTTTGTTGAATAGACAAAAACAGATCGCTTATCCCCTGTAACACATCTTCCATATTCGTGCTGATTTGCAGCGAAAATAGAACTAAGAACTGAATAGACCATAAGCGAGGGTGTTTGATCTTTGATTTTTTGAATTTTGAATTTTGAATTTTGATTTTTGATTTTGGGAATGATTTCTTTCCAGAAGTAAATATTCATTGTTGTCTGGGGAAATTTGGCTCTGAACACCTGGCCTCGACCATGGTCTATGGACTATGGTCTATCTGCTAAAATGAAATTAGCTATCAGCTCTTTCGTATCTCTTCCTTCTGGCAAGGAAATACAGGGGTAAGCCGGAGAGGGTGATGATTAAACCAAGGACGGAATTGATTACGGGACTGCGGCCGTGCAGGTAGTTATCGATATCATTGTAAAGTGTTGATATTAGGAAAAAGGCCGTGAATAAGATAAAGATGAATGGCACTAATGGATAACCCCATACTTTATAGGCCCTTGGTGTATCAGTCAGTTTTTTTCTTAACACAAATACACCAATAGCACTCATGCCATAAAAAAACCAGGTTACAAAAATCAACATGTCGGTTAGCATATCAAATGACCCACTGAAAATGAGCACAATTGACCAGATAGCATTTATCCATAAAGCATTGCCGGGTGTTTGGAACCTGGGATGAATTTTTCCTGCCACTCTAAACATTTTGTTATGCGTACCCATTGCAAATGTAACCCTTGCAGTTGCGAGTATATTGGCGTTTGTTGCGCCTAATACAAATAGCATCACCATTAATGTAATTGCTATCCCACCTATTGCTCCCCAGGCTATGGTTGCGGCATCTGACGCTACAAAAGAGGAAGCAGCTAAAACATTTATGGGCATCAGGTAAACGAAAGCAAGATTAATCAGCACATAAACAAGCATGCAAAAGCCTAACCCAAACAGAAGGCTTAACGGAATGTTTTTTTGCGGCTCTTTAATCTCCCCTGCCACAAATGAAATATTATTCCATCCATCATAGGCCCAAAATGCACCTGAAAGAGCAGCCATAAACAACATCACCATTTCCCATCCTGTTTTTCCACTGCCAGTTTCTATAGTGAAATGACTTACTGACCCTTTACCCGAGAAGAAAATACTACCGATCAAAACAAGAATAGCAAGTGCTTTCAAAGCAGTAAGCAGACGTTGTAATCGTCCGCCGTAAATAACACTTTTATAACTGATAAATGTGAGCGCCAGTACCACAAAAACGGTTAATAATTTAATCCCAATTTGCTGAAGTGGATAAAAATTACCTATAAAAGGGATATGCAGTTTCCAGGATTGTTCAATCGTGTCATTGAACCGGGGTAATTCTATGAGGTAATTGGTGTATTGCGAAAACACATAAGCAATAGATGCGTTTCCTGCTGTATTAAATACGGCAAAAGCTGCCCATCCATATAAAAAAGCAAAACCCTCTCCATACATTTTCTGAAAGAAAACATATTGCCCTCCAGTTTCAGGAAACATGGCAGCTACTTCAGCGGTAGACAATGCCCCGAAAAGTGTTATCAATCCGGCTACTACCCAAACTGTCATCAATAAAACAGGGGATTGCAATTGAGCTGCCATCAAAGATGGCTTCATAAAAATGCCCGAACCTATAACGCCACCAATCACGATAGCAATGGCAGTATTTCGGTTTAGTTGACGAAGTAAAGCGGGCATCTTTAAAGATAAGGTAAGATGCTTCAAAGTTTAAGAAACAAAACAAAAACCTGAATGCCTTTAAAACAATTTACCCTGTTCACCAGGTCGCATAAATCTTGTACTATCCAGTTCCCATCGTTCCGCATTTAATTTATAGAGCTTATTATATTTCACAAACTGCTGCCTGACTAAATCAGCTATTGGTCCTTCACCGCGCATCCTTACCCCAAAGCGACTATCATTTACCTGACCGCCATGACCATTTTGTATCAGGTGCCATACTTTATCTGCACGGTCCGGGAAATTTTTGTAGAGCCAGTCGTGAAAGATCAGTTTGATGGCGCCATTTAACCGAATAAAAGTATAAGCACTGAAAACAGCCCCGTTTTCACTGGCAGCCTGCATAATCCGCTGCATTTCATGTTCATTCAAGCCAGGTATCATGGGCCCGAGCATAACACCCATTCTTACACCCACTTCGCTTAATTCTTTGATAACACGAAGCCGTTGTTTAGCTGTAGTAGTTCTCGGTTCCATTGCCCGGCGCAGGTCTTCATTGAAAGAAGTAATGCTTACCAATACACTTACCAATTTCTTTTTTGCCATTTCCTGTAATAAATCTTTATCCCGAAGAATCCCTGCATTTTTGGTGATCATTCCTACAGGTTGATTAAATTCATTACACACTTCAAGTAATTGCCTTGTTAGCCTGAATTGTTTTTCAGCAGGCTGATAGCAATCAGTATTTCCACTTAAACTAATGGGTACAGGTTCCCAGTTTTTATTCATTAAAAACTTACGCAACAACTGTGGAGCATTTTTTTTAACAATGATCTTTCTTTCAAAATCCAGTCCGGCACTATAACCCCAATATTCATGGGAATTGCGAGCATAACAATAAATACACCCATGCTCACAACCCTGATATGGGTTCATACTATACCACATACCTACATCCGGACTATCCACTTTATTTACAATACTTTTCGCCTGGTCTTCGAGATATACAGTTGCCTCATTGGGCTCTGTCCAGTCATCAATTGCTTCAATATGTTCCCTGATCCTTTCATTTTTCAGGAACCTGTTCCGAGGGTTAAACTGCGCACCCCGGCCCCTGAGGTATTGTTGTTCATCTTCCATTTTTTTTATTTAGCTGTACGCACCAAATCACAATCCTGTTAGAAAAGTGTTATCTGCTCTACTGTTTGTTTTAAACCCAGCATTTTAAAACGCCCGATGGTTTCATATTTTGTTTCACCCATTCGCTTACGCATCAGCAATACATGATCTGCTATGAACTTGCCGGTAAACTGACTATTACCATACTCCCGCCACCCCTGCTCAAATTGCCAGTGTGCCAATTTGCGGGCAACAGTGAGGTGTGGTTTCGTTATAAAATGAGGCTTATGAGTTTTATCGAGCTGAATCATTGACTGAATTTGCTTCAGTGATTTTACCAGTTCCACAATCTGATTTTTTGTTTTAACCTGTATATAAATCGTATGTGTAGGAAAATGCCCAAAATCGCACAACTCCACGACAAAAGGGGTTACAGCCTCTACAATACGCTGTAGCCTGGGAATCCACCGGGTTTCAGCCATACTTACCTGCATGCAGTTTAATAAAGTAATATGAGGCTTCCCATACTTCGCAGCCGGACAATCGTATCTTTCTGCAAAATGCGCCTTAACCGATTGTATCGATTGCTTCAATGCTTCATGCGGTTCAAGTACCAACAGGTATGCTGACACTTGTTGTATAATTGAAAAATCATCCATAACATCGTTTTGTCAGATACCGGGTTGTAAACGGAACAGGTTTATTTGTTTGCCTGCCTCGGTTTCATGCCTACTGCGAATAAGCATTAGCTCTTTTACTTCGAATGACAGCTCAAGTTTTCTTGCGGCAAACTCCTGCATTACCTGTTCAAAGGCTTTTTCCAGTACCGCTCCTGTTAAAGGCAAACATGGATGGGTAAACCTTTTTACCGGCGGATAATCATAACTCCTGATATATTGATCAATCACCTGCATCGCTCCCGCCAATTGCTGGAAAGGTTGCTGCTCCTGTACACGCAGGTAAAGATGTTTGGATGATAAAGCTCCAAACCCCTGGATGTTTACCCGGAAACTTGACTGGGTACTGATGATACGATGCATCCACCTGATCAGCGTAGCTTCCATATCTTCCCTTGCCATAAATTCAGCTACTACAATTCCAGGTTGCTCCGAAGGAATTGAAGTTTGATATTGGCGCTGTATATATGCCTGTTCTGCCTTTATCTGTAAACCCGTAAGCATATCAGGGTATGCCACCAGCCTGTAACGGCTTAATGTTTGGGTGCTAACACCTGTTGATTGCTGTTCCAAAATGGTTGGTAATTCCATAAACAAATTTTAATCGGATAATTATTTTAGCATAAATTTACTAAAATTTTTAGCTAAACAAAATTTATTTCTATGGATGGGGAACAGTGGTACGGAGCTGCCTATAAAGGCTCCAAGCAATACAAACAGTGGGATATTCCAATGGCCAATGCTACTGGTTTTGGTGCGGCGGCAGACGATTATATGGAAAGGGGTATTGACCTGAATGAACAACTGATACGCAACAAACCTGCTACTTTTTTCTTTCGTATGAACAGCGAAGCCATGACTGATGCCGGTATTTATCCCGGTGATGTACTGATAGTTGATCGTAGTATCAGGCAGGTAAACAGCAGGGTTATCGTAGCGATCTTAAATGGAGAGTTGCTGGTGCGGCGTTTTACGGACAGCCTGAACAAAAAAAGACTTGTCGCCGAAAACAAAAAGTTCGGTGATATAGAAATTGACCCGCATGCAGGGTTTACCGTTTGGGGCGTTGTATTGTATTGTATACATAACGTATAGCCTGATGAAAGCAATTGTTGACTGTAATAGTTTTTATTGTTCCTGTGAACGATTATTCAGACCAGAGTTATTGTTTCGTCCGGTTGTAGTACTCAGTAATAACGATGGTTGCATTATTTCCCGTAGTGATGAGGCCAAAGCATTAGGAGTAGAAATGGCAGGTCCTTATTTCAAGGCCAAACCCATTATTGAGAAAAACAAAGTAGCAGCATTCTCTTCCAACTATAACCTTTATGGCGATCTCAGTTGGAGAGTAATGGAAACATTACGCGTTTTACTTCCACCAAATTGCGTAGAAGTATATTCTGTAGATGAAGCTTTTCTTAATCTGGAACATATACCAGTAGAAGAACTCAACAGTTTTGCCATGCATATCCGTGAAACCGTAGAACAGTGGACAGGTATTGCAGTATCAATAGGTGTTGCCCCCACCAAAGTTTTGAGTAAGGTAGCCAACAGACTGGCTAAAAAAAACAAGCAGGCTACCAATTGTGTACTCGTATTAAATAGTAAACGAAAAATTGAACAGGCTTTACAAAGAACACCGATAGATGATATCTGGGGTGTTGGATTTCAATATGCTGAAAAACTAAAATCGTTGAATATACTAACCGGTTACGACCTCAGTTTAAAAGATACTTCATGGGCGCAGAAACAATTAGGAGGCGTAACCGGGATGCGATTAATCAGAGAACTTAAAGGCATCGTGAGTTCGGGTATGGAAGAGGAAAGACTGAATAAAAAAATGATTGCCACTACCCGTATGTTTGGTTCACCGGTGACAAAACTGGAAGATATAAAAGAAGCCGTTGCTACTTATACCACAAGGGCTGCAGAAAAACTGAGAAGACAATACAGCGCAGCTAACATCATCAGTGTTTTTGTGGTTCCTAAAGAAGATTCTCATACTGCGCACTTCAGACATGGCCCTACACTAAGCAGTTATATCAAGCTACCCATTGCTACTTCCTTCACGCAGGAATTGATTAAGCCGGCGCTTGAATTAACGGAAAAATTATTTGAACCAGGACGTACCTATAAAAAAGCAGGTGTTATGTTAAGTGGAATTGTACCCGACCATTCAGTTCAAGGAAACCTGTTTAAAAAACCGGAAGAAAATAACCATCGTCTGTTAATGGATACCATCGATAATGTAAACTTTGCCATGCGGGATGATATATTAAAATTCGCCTCCTCAGGCACAACCCGTAACTGGAAAATGCGACAGGAATTACGCAGCCCGCGGTATACTACCCGCTGGGATGAACTTTGTATTGTGCGATAAACTAATTGGCAGTAAATGGATATTCTGCAAACAATTTAGCAAGTGCGTCATTGGCGGTTTTACCCGAAGGGTCAGATTTTTCCGGAACAACACCTTCCATCGATCCCTTCCAGATCATTTTATTACGGGCCGTTTCCACAATATGTAATGTAAGTGTTCCTTCCCTATAGCGGCCTACTTCAACTTCCTCACTCTTCCAACTATAATTACGCTGCCCCATATAGGTAAACCTTCCATCATTCTGCCAGTTAGTTTGCCGGGTTTGTATTTCCCGTTTTACCACTATGCCTATATTCACCAACAAATCTGCTTTTGCCTCCACATAACGATATCCTTTTAGTTCCATCTGGGTTCTGATGGCTGATTTTAATATCTCTGCGCGTTCTTTAAAAGTGCTGGAAATAGTGTCTCCAGAAGCTTTTAGTTCATAAAATCCAAATGTTTTATACTTACCCGGTTCTGCATCTGTGGCCGTTTCTGTATTAAAAACACGGACAGAAGCACAATGTGTAAACAAAACCGAGGCAAACAAAATTATTACCAGTTTTTTCATAACGAATGCTTTCCATAAAATTAGGCAGGCACGGTCTGATAAAAACTGATATTCGTCATAACTGCTAAAATAATGTCTGCTGTTGCTGTACAAATACCGGTTTCTGCAACTGCAAGCCACAGGCCTTATTTAACCGGTCTACCATATACACCGTAAGTTCTGGTGAAAAAGCTTCATCGTGCATGTGCATAAAAAAGTACAATTCCTCTATTCCCTGTTCAATCCAATATTGCATGCGGCTAATCCAGGCGTCTACCCTTGTATAATCTGTTGGGTGAAGACTGTTACCAACATACCTGATAAAGGTTTTTGGTATGGTAAGATGCATGTGTGCACAATCTCGCCTGCCGCTGGTATCAGTTATTACCGCTCCCATATTTATTTCTTTAAGTGTACTAAACAGTTCCTCCCGGATATCGGTTTTTGCAAACCAGTCAGGATGGCGTACTTCTAAGAAAAATTGTATATCGACAGGAAGCGAACGCAGAAAATCAAACAACTCTTCTTTTCGCTTGGGAGAAAAAGCATCACTCACCTGCACAAATACAGGACCTAACTGTTCCTTAAATTCAATTATTCCACGCAGAAATTCGGTCGTAATAAAATCTTTACCCTTTAAACTTCCCCAATGTGTAACACCCTGGTACATTTTCGGACAAAACCTAAAATCCATCCCTTTCGCCTTCTCTGCCCATCTGGCAATACCCGTTGCTCCATATATTTTATAGTGAGTGGCATTTAATTCAATGCTATTGTAATGTTTTACATAATGTTCCAGAAAATCTTTTTCCTTTGTTTTAGGCGGATATATTTTCCCCACCCATTCTGTTCTCCCCCATTTTGCACAACCAAGGTATACGCGGGGTTGAATTTGTTTCTTACCTTTCAATACCTGTTGATTTAATAAAGGTTCAGCAGGAAGTGAAAAGTCAATAGTATTCAGTTCAGTTTCAGGTACACGGCCAAATTCCATTTGAAGGCTTTGTACACAAAGCTAAAAGTTTATGCTGCAAATTCAGCACGGATAAATATCATCTGTCTATGAAAAAACTATGGATCGCTTGTCTGTTCTTGCCATTCTTTGGGCTTTCACAGGTAAAACCCAATATCATTTATATCATGAGCGATGATCATGATGCGAATGCCATTAGTGCTTATGGTTCTAAACTGGTATCGACCCCAAATATCGACCGAATTGCCAAAGAAGGCATATTATTTGAAAAAGCTTTTGTTGGTAATTCTATCTGCGGACCTGCACGCGCAACCCTGATTACTGGTTTACATTCTCATAAGAATGGTATGAAAGACAATCGTACCCGTTTTGATGGTAGTCAGGTTACCATGCCAAAATTATTACAACAACAAGGTTATCAAACTGCCATTATTGGAAAATGGCATTTACACACTTATCCGACAGGTTTTGATTATTGGAAAATATTACCCGGACAAGGACTGTATTATCAACCCCGTTTAATTCAGATGAATGGAGATACAAGCACTTATCCTGGCTATGCAACAGAAGTAATAACGGATGAAGCACTTAACTGGCTACAGCATGGAAGAGATCAAAGCAAACCCTTTTTATTACTGCTGCATCATAAAGCACCACATCGGTATTTTTTTCCAGCACCGAAATATATTGATGCATTTAAAGACAAAACCTTTCCTGAACCTTCCACTCTTTATGCAGATACTACCGGAAGGGGCACTGCATGGAAACTTCAGACCATGAGTATTATGCACGATATGAAACTTTCGAGTGATTTGAAAGTTGATCCGGTATACCTGATGGATATTCCCTGGTTAAAACCAGACTCTGCCGAAATCAATTATTACAATAGCATTTTCAACCGAATTCCTGCTGCAGACAGAAAAAGAATCAAGGAAATTTATGCCGAAAGAGGGAAGCTTTTACAGGAAAAAAGGCCCAATGGAGCAGCATTATTGAAACTGAAATACCAGTGGTATATGCAGGATTATCTGGCTACCGCCATTTCAGTAGATGAAAGTGTAGGAAAAGTATTGGATTACCTTGATAGCAGTAAATTGGCCGCAAACACGCTAATCATTTATACTTCTGATCAGGGTTTTTATTTGGGTCAGAATGGCTGGTTCGACAAAAGATGGATGTATGATGTGTCTATGCGTACACCCCTAATGGCAAGATGGCCCGGTTATATAAAACCAGGTTCGCATAGCAGTACGATGGTTCAGAATATTGATTATGCCCCTACTTTTCTGGATGTTGCCGGCGCACCAATTCCTGAAACAATGCATGGCATCAGCCTAAAACCTTTACTAACTGAACCAAAAGCTAAACTGGACAGGAATAGTTTGTATTATCATTTTTATGAGTATAATGCGGACCATACTGTATTGCAACATTTAGGGGTTCGAACAGACAGGTATAAGCTTATCTATTTCTATACAGTAAATGAATGGCAACTGTACGACCTATTAAAAGACCCCGAAGAACAGCATAACCTGATCGCAGATAAGAAGTATAAAACGGTGTTGGCTAACCTGAAAGCAACATTAACAAAATTGCGTGATCAGTACGACGACCATGAAAAAGCTGGTGAATTGAAATAAAACAGGCATTATTGCGACCAACAGGAGAAAAAAATCCTGCACCTTAAAATATTGGCCAAAACTGTTCGTCTATTATATAGTATGGATCAGGCATGGCAGATACCGGCTACTATGAGCGACTCACGCGGAAAGCATATTACTGAGGTTATCAATACCTATAGCAAAAGGCTCATGGGCTTTATCCGGAAACGGGTAAAAAGTGAGGCCGATGCGGAAGATATTCTGCAAGACGTGTTTTACCAGTTTATGGGAAATACCAAACCCATTGAACAGTTGACCAGTTGGCTGTTTACTGTTACCCGCAATAAAATAACCGATAAACAAAGGAAGAAAAAACCCGAATTACTGGAAGATATTTACCAAACCGGGGATGATGAAGGGTTTGAGTGGTCGGATCTATTTTTTGATGAGAAAAACAATCCTGAAACAGATTATCTCCGTTCAATATTCTGGGATGCCTTATATGCGGCCCTGAATGAATTGCCAGCACCGCAGAGAGAAGCTTTTGTACTAAATGAAATAGAAGGGATTTCCTTTAAAGATATAGCCCAACAAACAGGCGAAACTATAAATACACTCATCAGCCGTAAACGTTATGCGGTTTTACACTTGCGCGAAAGACTCGGAAGTTTACGGGATGAACTATTGAATCAAATTTAAATTTTTAATCATGCACAAAAAATTCTGGATCAAAAAGGTCATTGGTTTTACACTAATTGCCCTTGCATGCCTGGCCGCACTAGCCTGGGTAGTGATGCTGCTATGGAATAATGTGCTTATAGAAGTGGTAAATGTTTCTGCCGTTAACTACTGGCAGGCACTGGGTTTACTGATACTAAGCAAAATACTTTTTGGTGGATTTCGTGGAAAAGGCGGTGATTACAAGAAAAAATGGAAGGAGAAAATGGAACATAAATTGTCCGGGCTGAGTGAAGCCGAAAGAGAAAAGATTAAAGAAGAATGGAGACAACGGTGCAGCATGTGGAAAAGATCAGGTGTCGATACAGACACAAAGGCTGAATAACTACTATCTAAAACCAAACAACTGTTAGCATGCATATCCTGGTATTCAAAACCAATCTGGAGGATATAGGGTTGGTTCACCATGCAGGACGCCTATTAAATCCAATGACCGGCATCCACAGATGGAATGTTGACCTGCACGACAAAGACAATATATTACGTATTGAAGCAGATTTACTTGTTTCGCCCCGCCAGGTGGAGCAATTATTACAAGATGCCGGCTTTTCCTGTGAAGAATTAGCTGATTAAAACCTTCTCTTTAAAAAGCTTTTTACAATTATTTAAAAAATAACCGGGCAAAATTCTCTCAGACCCTTATTTTTGCGCAATTTGTCGCAAATGAACTATCCTACCTTATCATCAAACGAGTCAACTCCATCCAATAAGAAAAAAATCATTGTCCTGGGAAGCGGTCCCAACCGTATTGGACAGGGTATTGAATTTGATTACTGCTGTGTACATGGTCTGCTGGCCATTAAAGAATGTGGTTATGAAGCCATTATGGTGAACTGTAACCCTGAAACCGTATCTACGGATTTCGATATGGCAGATAAGCTCTATTTCGAACCTGTTTTCTGGGAACATCTTTGGGAAATCATTGAACTGGAAAAGCCGGAAGGCGTAATTGTACAGTTAGGTGGACAAACTGCCTTAAAACTGGCAAAAAGACTTCACCAGAAAGGAATTAAAATCATTGGAACTTCCTTCGATAGTATGGACATAGCTGAAGACAGGGGCCGTTTCAGTGATTTATTAAAGGAATTGAATATCCCTTATCCTGAATATGGTACTGCCTATACCGCAGAAGAAGCCATAGAGGTTGCCAATAAAGTAGGTTACCCTGTACTTGTTCGTCCAAGCTATGTTTTGGGTGGACAACGTATGAGAATTGTAATCAATGATGAAGAAGTTGAAAAAGCTGTAATCAGTCTCTTAAAACATATCCCTGGCAATACCATCCTAATCGACCATTTCCTCGACCGTTGCCAGGAAGCTGAAGTAGATGCCATTTTCGACGGCGAGAACTTCCATATCATGGGTGTAATGGAACATATTGAACCGGCTGGTATCCATAGTGGAGATAGTAATGCGGTTTTGCCTGCATTCAACCTCACCCCATTAGTGGTTGAAACCATGGAATATTACAGTGAGAAAATTGCCAGGGCACTTAACATTAAAGGGCTCATCAATATTCAGTTTGCTATTAAGGATGGTAAAGTATATGTAATTGAAGCCAACCCAAGGGCTTCACGTACTACACCATTCATTGCTAAAGCCTACCAGATTCCATATCTTAATATCGCTACCAAAGTAATGTTGGGAGCTGCTAAGCTTACAGAATTTACAATGGAAAAGAAATTAGATGGATATGCCATCAAAGAACCTGTTTTCAGCTTTGAAAAATTCCCTGGAGTAAATAAGGAGCTTGGACCTGAAATGAAAAGTACAGGAGAAGCAATTCGCTTCATCAAAGATTTGAGAGATCCTTATTTCAGAACGCTTTACAAAGAGCGTAGTATGAATCTCTCCAGATAACCTCGTCAAATACTTTGTATTTATACCTGAATCAGAAGGCTGCGAAATAAATCGCAGCCTTTTCTATTAGGTTTAATTCATGTACAAAACGCACTCCCCCTTTTGGAAGCAGGCTCCATTTATACGTTTATTACCCTGCTTCATTATTGGCATCCTACTGCAATCATGGGTTGATATTCCAGTATTATTTATCACGCTAGTGATTGTCCTGCTATTAGCATACCACGTGCTTATACGTTTTCAGTCCATCAGCAAACAATTCAAATACCTTTTCCCTACTGGCATCAGCATTTACCTGTTGGTGATCTGTCTCGGCTGCTTTGTTTGCTGGTGTAACAATATCACTCATCACCATAACTGGATTGGCCATTATCAAACGAAAGACAAAGGCTTATTGATTCGGCTATTAAACACTCCTGTTGAAAGAAAAAAGTCTTACAAAACCAAGGCTGCAATATTGCAGATCCGGGACAATAATAAATGGATATCACTAAAGGGTAAAATACTTGTATACCTCGACAAAGAAAACCATTCCTTAAAACAGGGAGATGTATTGTTTGTGAAACAGCAATTACAATCTATTGCTACTCAGGTAAACCCAGGAGGCTTTGATTATGCAGCTTATTTAAATCGACAACAGATTTATCATCAGTTGTACATAGGTGCAGCACAATACCAAAAAATAAGTCAGGAGAAACCTTCAATAGTGGGCGAAACAAAATCCTATGTATTATCTGTGATCAGAAAATATATCAGAGATAAACAGCAACAAGCCATTGCTGAAGCTTTACTTGTTGGTTATACCTTCGATATCGACGATGCTTTATCTGAAGCGTACAGCAGAACAGGCGTGATACATATTATCGCCATCAGTGGCATGCACTTGGGCTTATTGTATACTGTTTTAGTTTTACTTACCGGAAATTTAAAAAGACCAAGAGGTTTACGATGGCTTCGCCCCTTACTTATATTACTATGTTTATGGTTCTTTACCATTTTAGTGGGAGCCGGTGCTTCCGTGTTAAGAGCAGCAGTTATTATCAGTTTTTTTATAATTGGAGAATGGCTTGAACGGAAAGCAAACCCTTACAATAGTCTTTGTGCATCGATGTTTTTGTTGCTGAGTTTCAATCCAAACTACTTATGGGATATAGGTTTTCAGCTTTCCTATACCGCTGTAGCCGGTATCATGATTTTTAATAAGGCAATATCTAAATGGTATTATATCCCATATAAACCAGTGCAGTATTGCTGGCAATTAATAGCGGTAACCATTAGTGCACAAATATTAACCCTGCCTGTTGTCCTGTTTCACTTTCACCAGTTTCCTAATTTTTTCCTGATTACCAATTTGCTCATAGTACCACTTAGCGGAATAGTATTATACAGTTGCTTTGTATTAGTGCTTATATCACCAATTAATTTACTGGCTGCTTTTATTGGTCAGGTTTTAAACATTGTATTAGGGTGGATGAATAATTTCATAGTCTTTGCTGCATCCCTCCCTTTTGCCGTAACAGAAAAAATACAGGTTTCAATGTTTCAGGTAGCCTGTTATTTTCTTTCCACCATTACCTTATCCATTTGGGTATCACGAAAGAAAAAATATTATCTCCTCATTACAATAGTCATAATCTGTACTGGCATGATAGATGAAACATGGAGACGAATTGAACTCAGGCGTTTAAATAAGCTGGTTATTTATTATTCACCGGGCAAACCGGTTAGTGAGGTATTTAGTGGGAAGAAATACATCAGTTTTGGCGACTCATCCAGTCTTCAGCCTACCCGAAAAATGCGTATGTCTACACAAACAGTTTTTGGTGGATTATATCAGAAAATGGTTATAAATCCTGCAGAAAAACCAATAATAAAGGTTAATAACCTAATAATGGCCTGGTATAATAACAAAGTCATTCCAATACCCAGTACCAATAAATATAATATTGATATAATGGTTGTACAAAGTAACCCAGACATCAGCATAAGCTTGCTGCACGAGCGTTACAAGGCTAAAATCTATGTTTTGGACATAAATAACCCACTGTGGAAAATCCGGAAATGGAAAAAAGAGGCAGACAGCCTACATTTGCGCCACCATTCAGTACCTGAACAGGGTGCTTTTGTGATGGATTTCTAACGATTACAGCCGGTTTAACCAATCACACACCTCCAGGGTGTAAATATTTCAATTTTATGCAAAAGAAGATTCAGTCTGCGTTAATTTCTGTTTTCTACAAAGATGGTCTGGAACCACTTGCCCGCCGTTTACAGGCAGAAGGCATTACAATTTATTCAACAGGAGGAACCCAGCAGTTTCTGGAAGGATTGGGCATTACCTGTGTGGCAGTTGAAAGTTTAACTACTTATCCTTCTATATTGGGTGGCCGGGTAAAAACATTACACCCTGTTGTATTTGGCGGTATTCTTGGTCGCAGGTATGAAGCACAGGACTTACAGGAAATGAAACAATACCAGATACCTGAAATTGATCTGGTAATTGTTGATCTATACCCCTTCGAGGAAACTTTAAAAAGTACCACTGAAGAAAAACTGATTATTGAGAAGATTGATATCGGAGGCCCTTCAATGATTCGCGCTGCTGCAAAAAACTTTAAAGACGTGGTGGTAATTGCGGCTAAAGACGATTACAGTGAACTCGAAGCGATATTAGCAAAACAACAGGGAAGCACTACTATCGAACAGCGAAAAGCTTTCGCGGCAAAAGCATTTGAAGTGGTGATGCATTATGATATTGCCATCAGCAACTACTTTAATCCTGGTCAGCAACAAGTATTGAGGTATGGCGAAAACCCCCATCAGCATGCGGTATTTCATGGTAACCTTTCCGCATTATTTGAACAACTGAATGGTAAAGAGCTTTCTTATAATAACCTGGTAGATGTAGATGCTGCCGTTCAATTAATTGGTGAATTCACCGAAACCACTTTTGCCATCATTAAACATACCAATGTTTGCGGTATCGCAGCAAGAGCAACCGTAAAAGAAAGTTGGGACGCAGCATTGGCAGGTGACCCTGAAAGTGCTTTCGGTGGTGTACTGGTTTGCAATGGCAGCATAGATAAAGCAACTGCCGATGCTATTAACGAAATTTTCTTTGAAGTATTGATAGCCCCATCATTCGATGCAGATGCACTCGAAGTTTTGAAGAGTAAAAAGAATCGCATTTTATTACAAATGAAGGCAGAGAAACCTGTTTTGAAACAACCTGCAAAAGCCATATTAAACGGTTTACTTGAGCAGGGAGCAGATGAAGGAAATTACAGCAAATGGGAAGAAGTAGGTGGCAGAGAAACAACCGCGGCAGAAAAAGAAGACCTTGCATTTGCTAACCTGGTTTGTAAACACCTGAAAAGTAATGCCATCGCATTGGTAAAAAATAAACAACTGGTTGGAAAAGGTTGCGGCCAAACAAGCCGCATCGATGCACTCAGACATGCAATTGAAAAAGCACACCAGTTTAAATTCGATCTTAAAGGAGCAGTGCTTGCTTCTGATGCATTTTTCCCATTCAATGATTGTGTACAGATCGCTCATGAAGCAGGTATGGAAGCATTTATACAACCTGGCGGCTCTGTTCGCGATAAAGACAGTATTGAATATTGTACCCAAAATAAATTGGCGATGGTAATGACTGGCACACGTCATTTCCGTCATTAATACAATGACCACCAAACAAAAAGCTTATACAGGTTTACTGGCTACCAGCATTATCTGGGGCACCAGTTGGGTAGCCAGTAAAATTGCTGTTAAAGGAGGTGTACCAGGTTTAGAAGTAGCAGCTATCCGGCAGTTCTTGGGTGGTATCTTATTTGTTAGCTTTTTTCTACTCAGAGGACAACCACTACCAACCCGTAAACAACTTTTGTGGTTAACCGGAATGGGTACTTTATTGTTTGTAATTGCCAATGGACTGGCAACAGTTGCTTTGCGGTATATACCTAGTGGACTTGCTGCTTTAATTGCTGCACTTTATCCATTGTCGGTGGTGATCATTGAAAGAATCGCTTTCAGGAATACTAAAATTACCTGGGTTACTTTTCTTGGACTTGTTTTAGGTATTACAGGAATTGGCATTGTGTTTTACGACAATGCTTTTCATAACCAGCCCGAAGGTTATATTTTCGGATTGATCCTCTCACTGATAGCCATGTTAAGCTGGAGTATTGGAACCATTATAATTGCAAGGAACAAGGTGAAAATTAATGCCTATTATGCTACCGGATGGCAAATGCTATTGGCTTCTTTTCTCCTGATGATTATGACCCTTGTTTCTGGCAATAATATCCCAATACCGTCTATCCCAACAAGTACCTGGCTGGCAATCGCATACCTTGTTTTTGTTAGTTCTATTGTTGCCTTTGTTGCCTTCATTTATACCATGAAGCATCTTGAACCCGCTATTGCTGCACTCTACGCCTATATCAACCCAATTGTAGCCATACTTACCGGTGCTGTGCTGATGAATGAAAAACTCACCATCGATATTTTTATTGGATCAATCATCACACTGCTTGGGGTGTTTCTGGTAAACAGAAGTTTGAAAAAACAGCGGGAAGAAGCTTTATCTGAAGTTGAATAAATTATAACACCACCCTGTTTTTACAATAAAGACAGACTCTTATCAAGAAAAGATTCATACATATTTCGCCACATTATCCAATCTGGCTCTGTGGTTAAAAAATGATTGTGCATCACAAAACTAAATACGCCGTTTACTTTTTTAGTGGCGTTAAAGAAATGCATCATTCTGTCCGTCGCCATCTCTGTATTTAAACGTTCATGGAATATAGCGGTACTGTCCATATAAGAAAATGGCAAAACCTGTAATGATGTGGTCTGTTCTTTTTCAAAATCATACCAATTGAAGGGGAAGCTGGTAGATGCCCTGAAACCATTGATGGCGCCATATCCCATCGAATGCTCTTGCCTGATACCTGCCTTCAGTAAATTATGGTAAGTGTGGGGCAATTTAAATTGCAAGTAGTGTTGTCTTGAATACCTTATATCATGACCGGCATAAAAAGACAACAATTTCACTTCTCTTTCCAGCATACTATAAGCACTATTACTTTGAACTGATGGGTGAACACCTACACGATATTGTTGGGCATGTGCAGCAATCAGGTTACGCATTCCTCTTGTGTACGGATCAACATTTCTATCTACACCCTGTTGCTTTTCAGCCATCAGGAAAAAATAATACGGTTCAAGACCATATTTTCTATGTATTTCATTCAACCAGTCATAGATATCATAACTATCTGCTTTTTTACCACTGTATACCAAAGATCTTTCAGCCAATGCCTCGAATCTACCCAATAGTAAGTCTGCAAAATACCCCTTGATATGCTTGAAGGGAGAAGCATAACGAAAACGAAAAGCAATATCAATATCATAAGAAGGCTGAAAACAAAATTGCCTTTGGGGTAATCTATACGATGGATATATCTCCTGTAATTTTTGCTCAAAAATCTGCATCCAATAATCAATCAGCGGGATATCCAGGAAACCATTCCTGAAAGCAAGACTGTTTTGATGATCATATCTCCCATAGCTATCTGGTTTAAAGGGCAGATATTCTTCATAGCGTGAAATCAGGTAAAATGATGCAGCAAACAAATCGAAAGGAATATCACTATTCACAGAAAAAAACACAGGTAACTCCTCCCACTGTTGCATCACTATGTTCTGGCTGCGAATACCCTCTTCGCGTAACAAACCAACAGGTATGATCTGTATGCCCTTATTCAGTTTTTGATCAGAGTAATTCAATAAGGCATACTCACTTTGTAGAAACGATTCAACATTGTTGGTGATATTGGCCGTACCCTTGAATAATTCAGTAACTATATATTGAAGACGCGGGCTGGTATGTGGGGTATAAATGGTCAGCACACGTTTTAAAATTTAAGCTGATTGTTTTTGTTTTTCCTTCCACATTTCATTGAAGGTTTTCGGACTAAAATCAAGCTCTGAGCGATGGAGCGACCACCCTTTGAATACTTTATTTACTACGCGGTTCTTCATTTTACCATTACCCATATTCATCATCATTCTGCTAAGACTCGCCATTTTCCAGGCTTTCCAGGCAACACGTTCAGCAATGGTACTGGTTCCTTTTACTACTGCTTCATGACGATTATCTAATAATAATTCGTGGAGATTAATACGAACCGGACATACTTCCGTGCAATTACCACATAGTGAAGAGGCATAACTCAGGTGCTTATAAGCATCTACACCTTGTAAATGTGGCGTAATAACTTTTCCTATTGGACCACTGTAGGTTGTTTCATAGGCATGACCTCCAATATTTTTGTAAACCGGACAAGCATTCAAACAGGCTCCACAACGAATACAATACAATGCTTCTCTCGTTGTTGGGTTGGCCAGTAAATTGGTTCTGCCATTATCGAGCAGTATTACAAACATTTCTTCGGGTCCATCCGTTTCATCGGCCTGTCTTGGGCCACTGATAATCGTATTATATACGGTTACTTTTTGTCCGGTGCCGAATGTTGAAAGCAAAGGCCAAAAAGTTGCGAGGTCGGTGATAGAGGGAAGCATTTTTTCAATGCCGACAATAACAATATGTGTTTTTGGCCATGCACAACTTAGTCTCGCATTACCTTCATTTTCTGTTACAGCTATTCCGCCAATATCAGCAACAATAAAATTCGCACCGGTAACCCCAACTTCAGCGGTCACATATTTTTCCCGTAATTTTTGACGGGCCACCAGGGTTAACTCTTCAGGAGTAAGGTCTGGTCTTGTTCCGAGCTTATCAGCAAAGAGTTTGGCAACATCTTCTTTGCTTTTATGCATAGCGGGTGTTACAATATGATATGGTGCTTCTCCATCTAATTGTTGAATATATTCACCAAGATCTGTTTCCACACTTTCAATACCATTTGCCTCAAGATAAGCATTGAGATGAATTTCTTCAGTAACCATGCTTTTACTCTTCACAAGTGTTTTGCAGTTACGTTCTTTACAAATGTTGCCGATTGCATCTAATGCCTGATCACTATTTTCGGCCCAGATTACTTTAGCACCTTTAGCACTGATTTTCTTTTCAAATTCCAGCAGGTATTGATCAAGGTGTTCAATGGCTTCCCATTTCCTATTCTTTGCTCTTTCCCGAACCTGCATGACATCTGTAAACTGTTGCTTACCCACAGGAACAACTGCATTGTATTTGCCAATATTGAAATTAATTTTTCGTCTGTGTTCCAGATCAGCGGCTTTAACGGTGCTCTTGGCAATAAACGATGCAGCGGTATTGGTCATGGTGTTAGTCTTCTTTATTATTCTTCATATGTTCAGCAGTAGCAGCAAGTGCCTCATAAAATTCTTCCCCATATTTCCTGATCAAAGAATCCTTTAGGAATACATAGACGGGCACTTTCAATTTTTTCCCCAATGAGCAGGCGGCTGCACAAAGATCTTCTCGGGGTTCATAGTTCACATATTCAATATCCGGGTCTCTCCTGCTCTTTTTTGTTTTAATGGGGAAGAGATGACAACTCAAAGGCTTTTTCCAATCAAGTTTACCATCATTATAGGCTTGTTCGATGCCACATTTAATAATGCCCTGCTTATCCTTATAGCCATAGGCACAAATTGCGCCATTGATGGTTGGCGTAACCCATCCAAATTCTTTATCATAAATATACAAACCCTGTCTTTCAATTTCAGCGATGCCTTCCTGCGTCATATAGGGTTTGATAACTTCATAGTATGTTTTCAATTTCTCAAGTTCCCATTTTTCCATCGGAGCTCCGGCATCTCCATCTTCGCAACACCCTCCCTTGCATCGGGTAAGGTCACAAACAAACTGCTCCTCTATTACTTCATCACTGATCAATTTATTATCAATTGCTATCATAAAACGAAGATAATCAACTATTGCTGTGAATCAAGGGTCGGTGTTTGGAACCAAACACCTTGTACCCAGTACCCAGCATCCGGCCACGCTAAAATTATATTTTCATTTAATTAACCCCTTAATACGTAACATTTCGCAGATTCCTGCGTAAATAAATTATACTGGTTACCAAAGGGTAGTTCAGTGTTTGCCTGAGAGCCGCCCATTCCTGGGCGGCTATATGATTATTTCCACCTGAAAGTATTGATCAGGTGTTTCATATCTGCCAGAATAAATCGATTTACAATACCGAGTGAGTCTGCATTGGGTGTGGCATCGAAATACATGGCCCCCCGTAAAAAATGCCTGCTTGAATCGGTAAGGTAAAATTGATTGGCTGTAGCCACGTCTCCCCCAACGGAAAAAAACATTCCATTGATACCATTGGGCGTTACCATTAGCGAATCATCTATAGAATAGGCTTTGGCTGAATGTTTTCCGGTTAAAACAAAAGCATGTTTTACCAAAGTATCGAAACGATTTTTTCCAATGGTTTTATAACTGATATAAATCCGGCCATTGAATTGTGGAAATTCAATATTGATCCACCATGGATTTTCGGTTGTTTCACCAAAGAAAGTGCTGTCTTTTACAACTTTGGCGTACTTGGGATATTCAAAAGCATAAGGATAACCCGGCTGATTGAATACCACATATGATTTTTCAGGGAAATCGATTTTATAATACCCTTTGGGTTTAGGCGTAAAACTGCTGTTGCAGGATTGCATCAGAAACCCAAATACAAGCATCACGGTCACGATAACGACAGTCCTTAAATATCTATCGACCATGGTCCATGGACCATGGACCATAGGCACACTGCTAATTCTTCTCATTCTTCAAAGCTAAGCTTAACACGTTTAGTGGGACTTAATAAAAACCTTAATTTTTTGTATCCGGTTCTTTTCAATTTCAAGAACGGTGAATTCAAAGTCGCCGGTTGTAATTACTGCTGCAGTTTTGGGAATATCACCTGCTATTTCCAGAACCAATCCTGCAAGAGAATCGCTTTCTCCTTTTACTTCATCAAATGTATCGGCTGGAAGATCCATTACTTTACAAACATCATGAATCATTGTGCGGCCTTCGAAAATATAATTATTATCGTCTATTTTTTTATACCCGCTATCTTCTTCATCAAATTCATCTTTAATTTCTCCGATCACTTCTTCCAGTATGTCCTCCAGTGTAACTATACCGCTGGTACCCCCGAATTCATCTACTACAACAGCAAAATGTATTCGCTTTTGCTGAAATTCCTGTAACAGGTCTTCAATCGGCTTTTGTTCGTGTACGAAATAAGGCGTTCTCATTAAATGATGCCAGTTAAATGCATCACCTTCCTGAAGATGAGGCAAGAGGTCTTTGGTATGAATCATCCCAACTACTTCATCAAGGTCTTCTTTATAAACCGGGAACCTGCTGTAGTTCAGATCGCTGATCATGGCAATTAGTTCATTAAATGGCGTACCATGTTCAACGCCACTTACATCCATCCTTGTTTTCATGATTTGTTTCACAAAGATGTTCCTGAATTTAACGATGCCTTTCAGGATATTCTTTTCACTTTCAGAAGCTGTTTCACTGGTTGTGAGGTCGATGGCATGATCGAGCTCTTCCAGACTGTAAGCTGAGCCTGATTTTTTTGCAAGTTTTCTTTCAATGATGTCTGAATATTTTACCAGGCCCTTACTCATTCCTGCAAACATGTAAGAGACTGCTTGTACTACCCCACCAAAATCTTTGGCGAAGCGGATATTATTTTGAGTGGCCAGTACCTTAGGCATTACCTCTCCAAAAAGTACCAATAGAAAACTCACTGCCAGTACTTTAATAATGAATTCGAGCCAGCCCACATTAAATTTTTCAAAATTGAACATATCATCCAGCAGGAGATTTGAGATAATGATAATAGCAATATTGATAAAACTATTGGCGATAAGTAAAGAAGCCAATAAGGTTTTGGGAGCTTCCAGCAAATCAACAATTCGCTTATAAGCAGGCTGCTGCTTAGATTTCAGCACATTGATATCCTTATAGGTAAGCGAAAAAAAAGCCACTTCGGATCCGGATAAAACAAAGGAAAGAAAAAGCAACATCAATAAAATCATTACCAGCACCGTAGTGCCTTCGGGTTGAAGTGCCGATAATAAATAGGTATTCAGTAATTGGGTTAATGCCGGATGGTAATCCAAAACGGGCGGTTTAAATTTACAATCGGGGCAATTACTGCCCCATTAATTCATGGCAAAAATATTGAATCCTTGCAATCAAAACGGTAATGATTCTCCGTGATCAGGTAATGGCGGAGTATCGTCTCCTCCATAACCTTCAATACCTTCGGATCCACTGCCAGATATATGTCCATCCCCTCTTTTATCGAGCATAATTAGGTTATCTCCTACAACTTCAGTGGCAAATTTTTTATTGCCTTCTTTATCTTCCCAACTGCGGGTACGTAAACGACCTTCAACATAAATCAGGCTTCCTTTGTGCAGGTACTTCTGTGCAAGTTCTGCCAGACCACGCCATAATACTACTGTATGCCATTCTGTTTGTGAAACCAGTTTGCCGGAACGATCCTTATAGGTTTCGGTAGTAGCCAATGGAAATTTTGCTACCCCGATATTTCCTTCCAGGTGTTGTACATCAGGGTCTTTTCCGAGATTACCAATTAGCATCACTCTGTTAACGCCTCTCATACAATTGATTTTTTGTTCGTCGCAGATTAATCACTCTTAAAAATAACTTTTTTTGAGCAACAAAAGCACAGGCCAGGAAAATTTAGGATTTGAATGATATTTCCATGTATTGGGTAATTAGCTTGGGGAAAGCCAGTTGCGACATATCTTTCAGGGAATACCAATTTCCTGCGGATGCCAGTACACCTGGGGCTCTTGTTAGTTTAATTCGTATGAACACACCCCTTATTTGCTGATGCGTAAGTTGTTGCACACAGGGGGAAGAAATATTGATCCCTTTGTTCTGCTTAATATTAAGTTGGGTTTTAAGCCAATCACTCACCTGATTAGTCGCCCAATGCTGTATTTGCGGGGTTTCCAATAGATAAAATTCATGTAATCCCTGCCAAACATCTTTAAGAACCCTTTGTCTGACCCATATTTTATCGTTCCATTCAAAAACAAAATAGTTGAAATGCCGTTTTGTGCGGGTTAACACTTTTTCCTTAACTGGCAGTTGATTAACTTTTCCGGTTTGATAAGCGGCACATCCCTTTTGTAGTGGGCATTCAGCGCAATTGGGTAACGCAGGTTTACAAACAGTGGCACCAAAATCCATGATGGCCTGGTTATAGGTTCCAGGGGCTTTTTGGTGCAACATTTTTTCTGCAAGACTGGTAAATACCTGCTTTCCGGCAGTGGTGTCGATTGCGGTATCGATGCCAAAATAACGGGATAGCACCCTGAATACATTACCATCAACCACTGCATACGGAAGATTATAAGCAAATGAGGCTATTGCCGCAGCGGTATATGGACCGACCCCTTTTAAAGCAAGCAGTTCGTCGTAGGTCTTGGGAAAAATGCCTTTATTTTTTTCAACCAGGGTGCGGGCGGTAAAAAGCAGGTTTCTGCATCGGTTATAATAACCCAACCCTTCCCACAACTTAAATACTTCGTTATCCGGGGCAGCAGCCAGTTTTGATACAGTAGGATATTTTTTAATAAATCGGTTGTAATAGTCTGTACCCTGTTCTACCCGGGTTTGCTGCAAAATAATCTCACTTAGCCAGATGCGGTAAGGGTTTTTTTCGCCTTTCCAGGGCATTTCGCGTGCGTTTTCGTTTTGGTTCCACGCCATTAATTCCTTGGTAAACTGACTATTCATGTATTATACAAAGATCCAGAAATGATTGAGTTATTGAAAACAAAGTTATTAGACCAGACATTTTTTTTAAATATGACAACCAGGTACGCTTAATCTGTTTTATGAACCATTTATCTATCAATTAGTAACGTCTATAAAATTTAAACAATCTTTCTTGCAAATACCAGTTTTTTTATCTTATTTTAAGTCTGATTCATTAAACAATTCTACTCCCAATGAGAAAGTCAGACCTCATCAACCAAATTTCCGATAAAACGGGTATACCAAAAGTGGATGTGCTGGTGACCTTAGAAACCATGTTTAAGGAGGTAAAAGAAAGCCTTTCAAACGGCCAGAATATATATATACGTGGCTTTGGCAGCTTTATCACCAAGAAACGTGCGGCCAAAATTGGGCGCAATATCAAAAAGAATATCGCGGTAGAAATTCCCGAGCATTATATTCCAGCTTTTAAACCGGCAAAAGAATTTGTTAGTGAAGTAAAAAGCAAGCGGAAGTCGGACTAACTTCGCCGAAATTTCCCGGCTTTGAAAAAACAGCAACTTTTATTAACCGGCATCGGTCTGGTTATATTCACCCTACTCTACTTTGTTAGTCCAACAGTAGCACCTGACAAACATGTGCATGCTGAAGGGGATACTTCACATACCCATGAAAATCAAGCAATTAAGTTTGAAGACTTGCTTGTAAAAGCCAAAGAAAGAATTAGTCCTGAGCAATCTGCACGCATCACTGCATTAGAAAATGCAGTGGTAAGGGGCGATATAAAAGAGCAAAAAATCCACCTTTTTCATCAGTTAGCCAGGTTCTGGGCAGATTCGGCGCGCATTTTCGAACCATACGCCTGGTACACCGGAGAAGCAGCTAAGTTGGAAAATTCTGAAAAAAGCCTCACCTTTGCCGCCCATCTGTTTTTAAATAACCTGATTACAGAAGGGGAGCCTGCCATGCAAAACTGGTTGGCTTCACAAGCAAAAGTTCTTTTTGATAAGGCGCTGGTAATTAATCCGGCAAACGATTCAAGTAAAATTGGCTTGGGTGCCTGCTACCTTTTTGGCAATATTTCTGATAACCCCATGCAGGGTATCATGAGTATCAGATCGGTGGTTGAGAAAGATCCGGAAAATGTGTTTGGACAAATGATGTTGGGATTGGGCGGAAAGAAAAGTGGTCAGTACGATAAAGCCATTGAACGTTTCCTGATTGTGGTTAAGAAAGATCCGGACAACCTGGATGCCATTTTCAACCTCGCTGAATGTTACGACATTCACAATGAAAAAGCCAATGCGATTAAGTGGTATGAAATCGCAAAGGAGAAAGTGCCGGTACCAGCAGCTAAAGAAGCGCTGGCAAAAAGAATCGCTGAATTGAAACGATAAATTTATTTTTTAACTGTATAAAATTACTTTGGTATGCCTTGTGGTAAGAAGAGAAAGCGTCATAAGATCGCTACACACAAACGTAAAAAACGTCTAAGAAAGAATCGTCATAAGAAGAAGAACAAATAGTTCCTTCTAAAGACCTCTATACATTACGGGTCTGGTCGGGCAATATGCATCACCAGACCCGTTTAACACTTATCTGGAAGCAGCCTTACCTTCCGACGAACTGCAACTTTACCTTTTCCTTCCGCTGGCTGCTCCATCAGATGTTGTGGATGTTGATATACCGATACCGGTAGGTGATTTTGTATTTAAAAGTTGCATTTTGTGAACAAAGAACTAATTATAAATGCCGCTCCAACAGGCGTGGAAATAGCTTTATTGGAAGACAAGAAGCTTGTTGAGTTGCACAATGAAAAAACGGATGCCAACTTTGCGGTTGGTGACCTGTACCTGGGTAAGGTTAAAAAACTTATACCCGGACTAAATGCTGCATTCGTAGATGTAGGTTTCGAAAAAGATGCTTTTCTGCATTATACGGATCTTAGTCCTTATGCCCGCTCAATCATTAAGTTTACCCAGATTGCCATGAGCGATAAAGGTGAACAGCCTTTTGATTTTGCCAAGTTCCAGTCTGAACCGGAAATTGTAAAAACAGGTAAGATTAATGAAGTACTGAATGGCAAGCCCAATGTACTGGTACAAATTTTAAAAGAACCTATTGCTGCAAAGGGACCAAGACTAAGTTGTGAACTTTCCCTTCCGGGGAGGTTTGTGGTAGTTACGCCTTTTAATGAAATTGTAGCTGTATCAAAGAAAATTCATTCTTCTGAAGAGCGCAAAAGGCTGCACAAAATTGTGGAGGCTATTCGTCCAAAAAACTTTGGTGTAATTGTTCGTACAGCAGCAGAAGGTAAAAGCACCGCAGAACTGCACCAGGATATGCTTTCGCTGGTAGATACCTGGAAAACCATTCAACATAACCTTAAAGGTGCAGTTGCCCCTATCAGGATTATGAGTGAAGAAACAAAAACCACCAGCATTCTCCGCGATTTACTCAGTGCCGATTTCAATCGCATTGTAGTAAACGATAAAAACCTGTTTCAGGTAACACAATCCTATATTCAAAGAATTGCTCCTGATAAAACGGATATAGTTTCTCTTTATCATAACGGATTACCCATCTTCGATCAGTTTGGCGTAACCAAGCAGGTAAAATCTTCTTTTGGTAAAACAGTTAACCTCCCAAGTGGTGCTTACCTGATTATTGAACATACAGAAGCACTGCATGTAGTTGATGTGAACAGCGGATACAAGAGTGTTAGTAATAACCAGGAAGAAAATGCACTGGAAACAAACCTTGAGGCAGCAGAAGAAATTGCACGCCAGTTAAGGTTAAGAGATATTGGCGGTATCATCGTAGTAGACTTCATTGATATGAAACTACCCGATAACAAACGCAAACTGCAGGAAGCAATGGAGCAGTTTATGAAAGCCGATCGCGCCAAACATTCTGTATTGCCAATTTCAAAATTTGGATTATTACAGATTACCCGTCAACGCATGAGGCCCGAAGTAAATATCAATACTGCTGAAAGCTGTCCGGCTTGTAATGGTACCGGTAAAATTACTTCCACACTTTTATTGGAAGATGAAATAGAAAAGAAACTACATTATCTGGTAAGTCATTCACACAAGAACCTTACAATTGTAGTTCATCCAATCGTACATTCCTATCTTACCAAGGGCTTCTTTTCATCCATCATAAAAAAATGGAGAAAGAAGCACAAGCTCAAATTAAAAGCACAGGCCAACACAAACTACCACCTCACCGAATTCAAATTCTTCGATGAGCGTGAGGAGGAGATAAAATTTTAAACGGTGAGTTGTGAATTGTCAATTGTCAATTGTGAATAGTCGGTAGTAATTTTAATAATATACTCACTACTCTCTATTCACAATTGACAATTCACAATTGACAGTTCACCCCCTAATCATCGTTCCTCGATCCATTCAGGAAAATCAATACATACTGTACTAAAGTTGCTACGGAGGCGAGCGCGGCTACTACGTAGGTCATTGCTGCCCATTTTAGAGCGTCTTTGGCGCCTTCCTGTTCACGTTGCACCAGAATACCTCTGTTATTCAGCCAGGACAGGGCGCGGTTGCTGGCATCAAATTCTACCGGTAAGGTAATTACGGAGAATAAGGTAGTGAGGGCAAATAAAATAATACCACCTAATAATAACATAGGAAAAGTATTAATCATTAGTACACCCACCAGCAATACCCATTGTACAATAGAGCTGCTGAATTGAACAAAAGGAACCAACTTGCTGCGCATCATTAACCAGCTATAGGCATTGGCATGCTGTACTGCATGGCCACATTCGTGTGCCGCTACTGCTGCAGAAGCTATGCTTGTTCCCCCATATACTTCAGGACTGAGATTCACGGTTTTCTCCATGGGGTTGTAGTGATCGGACAAAAATCCTTTCACAGATATAACTTTTACATCATATATTCCGTTATCCCGGAGCATTTGCTCGGCGATTTCTTTACCACTCATGCCATTGGCAATGGGCAGTTGGCTGTATTGACTAAATTTCGCCTTTAACCGCCCGGAAACAAGTAAGCTGATGCCAAGAAAAATCAATGACACCAAAATAATAGACATATCCATTGCTTCAATTTTAGCTGACTGCTGCAAATAGCCTACCAAACCAAAAAAAGGCCTTTTTCGATGTTCAAACCTTAAGTTTCTGCCAAAAAGACCCTTTTTTTCTGACAAAATTCCCCCTACTCCGCCACCCGTGTAAGTGATTTGATTAACAATATGTTAAACCATTTTACGACAAAATTCGTATATTAAATAATTATGCACAGATACAAAATTTATTTTGCCATATGCCTCGTTTTAGTAACTTAGTGGTAGAATTTAATGGGTTAGTAAGTAAACGGGGTCAACAGCAATGTTGGCCCTTTTACATGCCCGCCAGCACTGCATTTCAGCGATTTTCACTTTTTCAATCCACCATTTTTTCGTGCATCAAAAACAGTTTTTTTCAAGCAAAAAAAATCATTCGTTTGCTTCGTTTTTTTTCCTGAAAATAACTCACCAAATCACCATTACCTTTATCAAATGAGTAAGATAAAAACAGCTTTTTTCTGTAGCAATTGTGGTTATGAAAGTACCAAGTGGATCGGTAAATGTCCTTCGTGTTCAGAATGGAATACTTTCACAGAAGAAGTATTAGATAAAGGGATTAAACCAACAGAAAAATGGGATGACTATAAACAGGAGAAAAGAATTGCTAAAACAGTTTCACTTAACGAAGTTGTAACAACCGAAGAAAAAAGAATCGCCAGTCAGGATGCAGAACTCGATCGTGTATTAGGAGGTGGTATTGTTCCGGGTAGTATTATTTTGGTTGCCGGAGAGCCAGGAATTGGAAAAAGTACACTCTTTCTTCAAAATGGTTTGCTGATGAAACAGCTTCGCGTTTTATACATCAGCGGAGAAGAAAGTGAGCAACAAATAAAAATGCGTGCCGATCGGTTAAACATTCAAAACGAAAATTTTTACCTGCTTACTGAAACTTCCACCCAAACCATTTTCCAGGAAATTAAAAAATTAAGACCCCAGTTGGTAATTGTAGATTCTATTCAAACTTTACAATCCAACATAATCGATTCATCGGCTGGAACCGTATCTCAAATACGCGAATGCGCTTCGGAATTTCAGCGCTTTGCCAAAGAAACCAATACGCCCGTATTCCTTATCGGACATATCACCAAAGACGGTACCATTGCTGGTCCGAAAGTGCTGGAACACATGGTAGACACGGTTTTGCAGTTCGAGGGCGACAGGCATTATGCATACAGGATACTGCGCACACTGAAGAACCGTTTTGGTAGTACCGCAGAATTGGGTATCTATGAAATGACTGGTGATGGCATGCGTATTGTTTCAAATCCTTCGGAAATTTTAATTGCCCAACGTGAAGATCAGTTAAGTGGTAGTGGTATTGCCGCAACCTTAGAAGGTATGCGTCCACTTTTGATTGAAGTACAGGCATTGGTAACCCAAAGTGTTTATGGAACACCTCAACGCACCGTAACCGGTTTCGATTTAAGACGACTTCAATTACTGCTTGCCGTACTCGAAAAAAGAGGTGGGTTTCAGTTTGGTATGAAAGATGTGTTTGTAAATATTGCCGGTGGTATTAAGGTAGAAGATCCGTCAATCGATTTGGCAGTAATTTGTGCATTACTTTCTTCTTATGAAGATGTGCCGCTTCCCCATCATGTTTGTTTTGCCGGGGAAGTTGGTCTTAATGGAGAAATAAGAGCCGTAAATAAAATTGAACAGCGCATTGCTGAAGCCGAGAAACTTGGATTTGAAAAAATCTTTGTGTCGAAATACAACAAAAAAAGTTTCAACCCAAAAGCATACAAAATACAAGTAGTTGCATTAAGCAGGGTTGATGAAGTGTATCAACAACTTTTCTAGGAGAAATATTTACCGTCTGTTTCACTACTCAAAATTTGCGGGATATACGCTGCCTTTTCGATCTAATTTCAGGGTATGCAAAAAATAGTATCCTCCTTTTTACAACTTTTGTTTCCGCATTGTTGTCTGGGCTGCTCAAGCGATTATATCCAAAAAGACCGGCTTTTATGTGGGCGTTGCACCCACCAACTCCCTGCTACAGGCTTTTTCGACCTCAAAGCCAACCCTGTAGAAAGGATCTTTTATGGTAGATTAAGGGTTGAAAATGCTGCGGCATGCTATTATTTCACCAAAAATGCCCTGATCCAGCACCTCCTGGTTCAGTTAAAATACCGTGGAAACAAAGATGTAGGTCTTTTTCTGGGCAGAATGATCGGAAGGGCCATGCAAACCTCCCCACAGTATAAGGATATTGATTTTCTGGTACCCTTACCACTTAACCCCAAAAAAGAGTTTAAAAGAGGGTATAACCAGGCCGAACTTATATGTAGGGGCATTCAGGAAATTACCAGTATTCCCATATTAAAAACGGGCATCCGCAGGCGCCAGTTTACTGAGAGCCAAACCAGCAGAAACCGGATTAACAGGTGGCAGAACATGGAAACGGCATTTGAAATAAATGAAAGGGAAAAGCTGGTAAATAAACATGTATTACTGGTAGATGATGTAATTACTACAGGGGCAACCATCGAAGCCTGCGGCTCGTATATACTGGAAATTCCTGGTACCAGGCTCAGTATTGCCGCAGCGGCTTATACAATTTAACCTGGCATTCACCTAAAATGCAAAACAATTTGCTTATTTAGCTGTTAATTTGATAAAAACTCGACCAATGAAATACCTGTTAACATTAGTATCAATTGTATTACTTTCTGCTTTCACCCTGCCCGACAATGGCAGCATCCATAGTTTTAAAGTGAAATCTATTGAAGGTGGTACCATCGACTTCTCTAAATTCAAGGGTAAGAAAATACTTGTTGTAAATACTGCTTCTAAATGTGGATATACGCCTCAATACGAAGCGCTCCAAAAAGTATACGATGAGTACAAAGACAAATTGGTTATTGTTGGTTTTCCGGCAAATAACTTTGGTGGACAAGAACCAGGAAGCGACTCTGATATCCAGGAATTCTGCAAAGCCCGCTTTGGCGTTAAATTTCCTTTGGCAAGTAAAATAAGTGTTAAAGGAGAAGATATGGCCCCTATTTACCAGTGGCTTACCAGTAAAGCTAAAAATGGTGTTTTGGATGCCGAGATAAAATGGAACTTCAACAAATTCCTCTTGGATGAAAATGGTAAGATGATTGCTTACTTCGAAAGCAAAGTAAAACCTGACAGCGAAGAGATCCTGAAATTCGTAAAATAATTTCTTTTATTTCTTAACTGCCAACTTCTAATTAAACATAGTTTAATTAGAAGTTGGCAGTTTTTTTTGCATTCAATACAGTTAAACGAATCAAGATTTATGAATGCTATATAAGTTGAACTTAACCAATTGAGTCACAGAAAATAATTTGAAAGCTCAACATCAAATTTCTTCCAAAACTAGTAGTCATTGTTGTTCGGGGAAAAATGGCTTCAAGCTTCAGGCCGCAAGCTGCAAGCAATTGTTGAGCGAGGTAATAAATAGAAGCTTGGTATTTAGGGGAGATAAAAAAGAATAAACACAATCAGTACCTGTGGACAGACCTTCATTGGCATTGGTGTCGAGCGTAGCGAAGACAGACTAAATCATGCGCAGCAGATTTAGTCAGAGGCCAATGTAGTCTGGGAACAGGTACGGGGCCATTCGGCCCAGGAGTAACATTCAATTTCGAACAGCAACCTGATCGGTCTTATTCATTGCTAAAATGTAACAAAGATTGCTTTAACCTTAGTTTCAGCCAATTAAAAAAAGTAAGGGTTCTGTTTCCAACTTATGAAAAAATGATTGCTGTAGAAGCATTTCAAAGTAGTGTGTTATTTTTTACCGGACAGTAATGGCTTGCAGCTTCAAGCTTGAAGCCAATTTTTACCCAAAAAAATTAGCTAAAAGCCCCAACCTACTTACCCACACCCCCTTCCATAATCAGCCACTTAGCTTACTTTCGTTTTTCATGCAATTCAAGGATATTATAGGGCTGGCTTCGGTAAAACAACATCTTACCGAAATGGTACAACAAAACCGGTTGAGCCATGCTTTGCTATTTCTTGGAAAAGAAGGAAGTGGTGCTTTACCCCTCGCACTAGCTTTTGCACAACTCGTGGTTTGTCAGCCTTCCGTTTCTGCACCCGTTGCTGATCTTTTTGGTGGTTTTACACCCATGCAATCAGGCCCCAGTTTTATTGGACCCGAAGCAATTGCCACTGAACCTGCTTTCGGAAGGGCTGAACAATTGATTCATCCTGATCTTCATTTTTCTTACCCTGTAATTCCGAGAAAACCGGGCGATAAACCCATTAGTACCGATTATATAAGTGAGTGGCGCGAATTCATCCAGCAGTACCCTTATGGTAATGTTTACGACTGGTTACAATTTATAGGCGCTGAAAACAAACAGGGTAATATAACTGCGCATGAGTGTAATGATATCATTCATAAACTAAGCCTTAAAAGCTTTGAAAGTGAGTATAAAGTGCTTGTTTTATGGATGCCGGAATACCTGGGAAAAGAAGGGAATAAACTCTTAAAATTAATAGAAGAACCTCCTCCCAATACCCTGTTTATCCTCGTTGCCGAAAACGATGAACAGATACTTCCAACCATATTAAGTCGTTGTCAACTGGTTAAGATTCCTGCCCCTGATGACAAAGAAATAGAACAGGCCCTCATTATCAGGGCAAATGCCCCTGAGGAAACAGCCCGTCAGATCGCCGCTATTGCAGAGGGTAACTACCGGGAAGCATTACAATTATTACAACATGCTGAGGAAGACTGGCAGAGCTTGCTCCGCGACTGGCTGAATGCCACTTTAAGGGGTGGACCTCTGGCCCAGATAAAATTTACGGCTGAAATAAGCGATTTGGGGAGGGAAAAACAAAAACAGTTTCTGCGGTATTTTAATCATTTGCTCGAAACCAGCATCCGAATACGGGTAATGGGCACTGAAAAAGTGCATGCTGGCGATCAGGAGCGTGATTTTGCTGTTAGACTCAATAAAATTGCATCGGTAAGCCAGCAACAGGCCATTATTGAGGAATTAGACCGGGCATCCTACTATATTGAACGGAACGCCAATGCCAAAATGCTGTTCCAGGCCCTTACTTTGAAACTCTACCACATCATTCAGAACAAAACCCTAATTTTGAACGGATAGTTCCGCCAGTGGCGGTCTATCGGTGAGTTAAGATTGTGAAGTAATGGGGTTATCTGTATTTGCTAAGTGTTATTCTTTATAATTATGGTAAAGCGCCTTTCTGTTTACAGGAATACATCATCGTAACAAGCTGATCTTACCAGATCGGAACGTTGAAATGAGTGACACAACCATAGCCACCTAGCAATACTACAGCCCACACACAATATTATCTCCCCTATTCAGTTATTAACCTGATCAATGTATTAATGATATGGGATGTGGATCTTGTGGAACCGGTAAACCGAACGGATGTAAAAGTAATGGAGGCTGCAGCACAGGTGGTTGCAATAGGCTCAATGTGCACGACTGGCTCCTTAACCTGCCTTTCAGCGACCCGGAAAGCTCCTGCAAAGTTGTGGAAGTGAGCTTTAAACAAGGCAGCCGTAAAGAATTCTTCAGGAATACTACCTTACAATTTTTCGAAAAAGGGGAATATGTTACGGTTGAAGGCGTAAGTGGATTCGATGTGGGTGAAGTAAGTCTTACAGGCGAACTAGTACGTATGCAGATGAAGAAAAAAGGGGTGGATGAAGCCAACCCTGAAATGAAGAAAATATTACGCAGAAGTTCCGAAAGAGACATTGAAAGCTACCAGATCAGCAAATCACGTGAAAAAGAAATGCTGGCCCGCAGCCGCGCCATGGCACGTACCCTTAACCTTCAAATGAAACTGAGTGAGGTTGAAGTACAGGCCGATGGTAAAAAAGCTACTTTCTTCTATACAGCCGACGACCGCGTTGACTTTCGCGAACTCATCAAACAATATGCATCAGACTTTAAGGTTAAGGTGGAAATGCGCCAGATCGGCATTCGCCAGGAAGCCGCCAAAGTAGGGGGCATTGGAAGCTGTGGACGTGAACTATGCTGCAGCACCTGGCTTAACGATTTCAAGAGTGTGAATACTACTGCCGCCAGATACCAGAACTTATCGATCAACCAAACTAAATTAAGTGGGCAGTGCGGACGCTTAAAATGTTGTTTGAATTATGAACTCGATACTTACTTAGATGCTTTACAGCATTTCCCTGATTATGCCGACCAACTGGATACGGTAATGGGTACGGCACACCTCATCAAAAAAGATATTTTCAAAAACCTGATGTGGTATGTGCTTCCTAACAATACCAAACATTACCCGCTTACCATTCAAAGGGTAAAAGAAATTAAGCGCTTAAACCAGCAAGGACAAAAGGTTGACGAACTACAACCAGTTGAAGTAACCAGCAGTAAGCCTAAAGAAGTAGAACCTGCTTTTGTTGATGTAGTAGGACAAATCAGCTTGCGCAGCCTCGAACGTAATGATAAGCGTAGAAAAGATCAACAACGCAATGATCGCAGACCTCAGCAAGGACAAAGACCTCAAGGCAATCGCGATCAGCAGCAGCGTCCACAAGGAAATAGAGAGCAGGGGCCGAGAAACCAGCAAGGACCAAGGCCTCAGGGTAACCGTGATCAGCAACAGCGTCCTCAAGGCAATAGAGATCAGGGTGGAAGACCACATAATCCCAGAAACCAACAAGGTCCAAGACCTCCACAGGGCAACAGAGACCAGGGTCCAAAACCAGAATAAACCGATATAAAAAAAGGTATCATAAAACATGATACCTTTTTCTTTATCCGAATTTTTATTAAGCAAGCTTTTCCATTTCTGCAGCGGTAAACTCCATCAAAGTTTTAATATGAGCTGGTGAGAGATCAAATTTTAATCCTGCCGCTGCATATAATTCAGGTAATGTTCTTGTACCTCCTAAGGAAAGCGCATGTACATAATTTTCTAATGCTTGTTTTGGGTTTTGCTGGTATTGCATCCACAATCCAATTGCACCTAATTGTGCAATTCCGTATTCGATATAATAGAAAGGAACTTCAAATAAATGCAATTGTCTTTGCCATCCAATTTCACGGAACATTTCAAGGCCTGTATAATCGATAGCGTTGGTTGAAAATTCTTGCAGAATCTCCATCCATTTAGCCGTTCTTTCGTTTACCGTATGGGTAGGATTTTCATATACCCAATGTTGAAACTTATCAATAATGGCGATCCAAGGGAATATCGTGATAGTTCTTTCTAACTGATGCTGTTTGGCCCGTTTAAGATCTTCTTCATTTTGGAAGAATGCCTGCCAATGGTTCATGCTGAATAATTCCATAGCCATGCTTGCTACTTCTGCAATTTCCATCGGATACTCTTTGAAGGCACTTAATTCAAGTTCATGGGCCAAAAAAGAATGTATTGCATGTCCACCTTCATGAACCATGGTTGTAACATCGCTCATTTGTCCTGCTGCATTCATAAAAATAAAGGGGGCACCACTTTCTGTTAGCGGGCAATTATAGCCTCCGGGAGCTTTTCCTTTTCTGCTTTCAAGGTCGAAATGGCCAAGCTCATTCATTTTTCGCAGGCAATTGCCAAAGAAAGAATTCATTTCATCAAAACAACGAACTGATTTTTCGTAAAGGTCTTTACCATCAGTAAATGGCTTCAGTGGTTCAATACCAGCCGGCTCAGCTTCAGTATCCCATGGACGAAGGGTGTCGAGGTTTAGTTTTTGCTTTTTCTGTGCATAAATTTTATCGATCAATGGTAGTACATGCAGCTTTACCGCTTCATGAAACTGATAACAATCGTTCTTGCTGTAATCAAAACGACCGAGTTCTACAAATTTATAATCACGGTAATTTTCAAATCCTGCGTTCTGTGCAACCTGGTGACGTTTTTCAATCAGCTTGCTATATAAATCGTGCATGGCATCTTTATCCTGTAATCTACGTTCCTGTATTTTACGATAAACCTGTTCTCGGAGTGATCTGTCATGACTTTCCAGGAATTTAGCCGCCTGTTGCAAAGTGTATTCTTGTCCATCAACCTCAACAGTCATTTTACCGGCGATTGCCCCATACTGTTGCTGCATTACGCTTAATTCAGCCTGAACAGGAATATTTGCTTCCCTGAATAAATCGATGCTTTTCTTTACCCCACGGATATAAGTGAAATATTTAGTTTGGTCTAGTTCTGCTGTAAATGGACTATTAATCAATTTTCTGTTCAACTGATCGGCATAGGGCTGTAGTTTAGGTTGAATTTCCATGCAGAAATAAGTGAAGGCTTCTTCCAGTTTAGGGTCTGTGGTGTCGCAGGTCATGCGAATCTGTCGCCAGCAGGCATCTTCACTAACCACAGCCTCCATTTCACTCATATCTTTCAGCCATTCTTCCAGTTGGGCTTTGCTTGTAATGGGTCTGTCTAACAGGTCTTTAAAAAAGGGTTCTAATGATTCCCAGGTAGTAACTACAAAATCGCCAGGTACAAATCGGCGTTCCAGTTTCTTAATATCCGCACTTAAAGTCATATACATTGATTTTACAACACAAAAGTACCTGTAAAACTTGCTAAAAGTTCGATCGGCCATGCATTTATCTTATTTTTGCAGACTGAACGAAAGAAGCCTTTTTGTGAGCGATATCATACAATTATTACCCGACAATATTGCCAACCAGATAGCAGCCGGCGAAGTTATTCAACGACCCGCCAGTGCTGTAAAGGAATTACTGGAAAATGCCGTAGATGCAGGAGCAACCGAAATAAAACTCATTATAGCTGATGCAGGCAAAGCCCTGATACAAGTAATTGACAATGGAAAAGGCATGAGTGATACTGATGCCCGTATGTCGTTTGAAAGACATGCTACCAGCAAAATCAGGCAAATTGAAGATTTGTTTCGCATTAAAACCATGGGATTCCGCGGCGAAGCACTTGCTTCAATAGCTGCTGTGGCACAGGTTGAGATGAAAACAAAAAGAAAAGAAGATGAACTCGGCACATTTATAGAAATAGAAAATAGCAAGGTAATTAAACAGGAACCATGTGCTTGTCCAGAAGGCACAAGCATCAGCATGAAAAATCTTTTCTTCAATGTTCCTGCAAGAAGAAATTTCTTAAAAAGTAATGCGGCCGAACTCCGACATATCATGGATGAATTTATCCGTGTATCGATGGCTTTTCCGGACCTGTTTTTTTCACTCACCAGTAATGGACAAGAAGTCTTTCACCTGGAACCTGGCACCATCAAACAACGTATCATTCAAATACTTGGAAATAATTACAATGCCAAGCTGGTACAGGTTACAGAGAAAACAGATTACATGAATATTTATGGTTTTGTAGGCAAACCAGAAACTGCCCGCAAAACCAGGGGTGATCAGTATTTTTTTGTAAACAACCGATTTATCAAAAGTGCTTACCTGAATCACGCAGTGAATACTGCTTTTGATGAAATGATTCCGAAAGACAGTTTTCCTGGTTATGTACTTTTTATTGATCTTGATCCATCACAGGTAGACATCAATGTACACCCTACCAAACAGGAGATCAAGTTTGAAGACGAGAAAATTATTTACGCATTTGTACAAGCTGCTGTAAAACACGCATTGGCTCAATTCAGTATTGCACCTTCACTCGACTTCACCTTAAATGCCGATATACAAGGACTCGATGCTGTTGCAAAACCTTTTACCAGCGATAAGCAAAATGCTGTTGCATCTTCCAATCTTTACCAGGGTTTTACCAAAAAAAACCAGGCCCATTTTATTGAACGGGAGAATAGCAGTGAATTAAAGCACTGGAAAAGTTTTTTTGAAAGTCCTGCTGAGGAAAGAACATCAGAAAATAAACAAGCGCCTTATTCCGGTTCTTTATTAAATACCACACCAGCCAGAACACAAGCAATTCAGGTATTACCAGACAGTACACTATTACAACTTCATTTAACCTATATCATAGCTCCTACCAACAGTGGTTTTATACTTGTGCACCAGCAACTGGCTCATGAAAGAATTCTCTACGATAAATACAGCGTAGCTGCACACGGTCAACAAATGGCCACTCAGAAAAGTCTTTTCCCGGTTACACTAGAACTCCCTGCTGCCGACGCAGCCATGCTTGCTGATTTATTACCTGATCTTGCCAGTATCGGATACCAGGTAGAACCCTTTGGCAATAATAGTTTTGTAATACAAGGTATACCAGCAGATATTGTTGCGGGTAATGAGAAACACGCAATTGAATTATTAATTGAACAATTCAAGCATTTTAGTTCAGATATTAAATTCAGTAAAAGAGAAAAACTGGTTCGGTGTATGGCTCGTCAACAAGCCATTAAATCCGGTCAGGCACTTTCTCAAAAAGAAATGCTCATACTTGTAGAAGAATTATTTGCATGCAGCAGCCCGAATGTAACACCTACCGGTTCACCTACTTATCTTGAATTTAAAGAAGATTATCTCGACCGGATGTTTGGAAAATAATTACATCCAGTTTTGCTGGGTAGATTCAGTACAAAACAAGGCATAGTTGCTAATCCTTAAGCCATCTGTATATTGGATGTAAGGAAGGGTAAACTTTCCTCCGGCCGTATGAAGAAATAAAGTCGCCAGACCTTTTCGCTTTTGATAAAGGGTTTGCCTTAATTGCACATATTGAACATGCTTCCAGTTCAGCAGTTCCTGATCCATACCAAAAGTGCTGGCATATCTCTGCACACCAGATTCAGATACCCAGAATCTGAAATTTCTCCAAAACCACCAGTTTCTTAACAAGCTCCACGGCCACCATAATAGCACCCATGTGGCGTCCCAGCCGAATTTAAAAGCGAGCAAGCCGCATAATACAAGTAATACGGGTAATGTTACAAAGAATGCCCTTCTTGTTATATAGGATATATGCATTTTATTACCTTCCGGATTCAAGATGGATGGCAATATGGGCTGGTAGGCATGAATAATAGCTGTTACCTGCTCAGGTGAACTGGTGGGTATTTCAATACGCATTTTTGCTTTCTCTTCCTTATCACCTGCTACTTTCAGGTTCAATAATCCTAACCCTATCAATCGCCGGAGAAAATTACTGCGCCATTTTACGATTTGAACTTTTGAAAAAGGAATCATTTTTTGTTTGATCTGCAATAGCCCCCACCGAATATGAAACCCTTTTTTATCCATTCGTACGGTATACCCATAAAATTTAAGAAAGGTTCTTAAAACAGAAATCAGCAGGGTAATTAACAGCACTGTGATTATAAGTGTTGAAATGACCGTCCAGGTAAATTGCAGGGTATCTCCATATTCCTGTAAATGCTTCAGAAATGATACCCTGGTGAAAAGAGGTTTTATATCTTCATATCTGCCAACAATAAAAACTCCAATCACACCCATTGTTTCCAGGTGATTGGCGGAGAGACTAAGTTTTAGAAGATCAACAGTTCCCAGTTTACTGATTTGTTTGGCACTAACCTGAGAAACCTGCTGTTCAACTCCTTCTTTTTCAGGCAGGTTGATTGACTCTCGAAGTAAAATTTCCCGGAAAGAAATTGCCGCTACATTAGATAATGCATAAATTTTCACTTCTTCCTTTTCTGTCCCTGCTGTATCAATCAAAACCTTATAGGTACGAGTTAAAGTATGTAATATGCTTTGTTCGAGATGAACAGCCTGGATTCGTTCTAATGGAATGGAAATATTCTTCTTCGTAAAAAACCCTTTCCGCACAATCAGTTGGCCTCCTGTTATATGAAAAGTAAAATACAGGTAATCCAATACAGTTCTGATCAATACAAACAAAACAATGCCCCCTCCGATAAGTATCCACATAATGGCATTGTTGTTTTTACCTTTAAAAAGTAATGGAATCAATATCGGCCATACCTGACTGATGACTACCCTAAAAATGCGGAAGAACATAATCACCAGGGCGAATGGCGATTGCCGCTGTTTATGATCCAGTGTTTGCATGTGGATGCAGCGGTTGTATTTGTTGCATAATAAGGTCCTTCAAATGCTCGGCTTCAGGAAGTTTCAAACCATGTATAGTTATATCTTTTCCTTCTGAAGCTGCTGTATAAAGACTAACCGAAGCCAGCCCAAATCGCCTGTCTATGGGCCCCATATTCACCACACAATGTTGTAACCGGTTAAAGGGAACCATATGAAGATTCTGAAAAAGCCAGCCGGTACTATATAAAATATCTCTTTCACGAACCGCATATTTTTTTCTTTTAAAAGATCTGGTTCCAATCATTACAGTGCTCGTTAATAACAATAAATAGCTGCTAATACCTATTGAAATAGCCAGCATTGTTTGGAGTTCATGTACAAGTATAAAAAGGGTTACTGCGCCGGCAAGGATAATAAAGAATATAATCAGCCAGGTAATTCTCAGTGCCTTTAAGTAATCGGGGTGAATGGGTTTAAGAGGCACAGATTGCACCTGGGGTAGCTCATCTTCCTTTATTGGTAAGTTTGTGAAAGGCATACATGAATATACTGTATTATGATATATGTCGCACAGTCAGGCAAAACCTTACAGTAAGAAATATTGATACCTTAGCACTAATACTTATTATAAAGATTTACCAAAAAGCCTTCTACTTCCCTTCGTACAGCTACCGCAGAAGTTTGGTGATTATTCACCAAAACAGAGAATATCAGTTTTCGGTTCTTTTTGGTAATGAGGAAACCGCTTAATGCTACCTGCCCACTAAGTGTCCCTGTTTTTGCGAAAATCTTCTGTTGAAGTGGTTTATAAAAATTGCCAAGTGTTCCGGTGCCTCCCGTAGGTAGAATGGTAGTAATTCTATTCCAGCTAAAATCCTGTTGCATCTTTTGAAGAAGTTGTACAAAATTCATGGGTGTAAAAAGATTATAACGGCTGAGTCCACTACCATCTACCCAATTGGGTTTTTGAACAAGATCGGTAAAGTTCATTTTGAGTAGGGTATCAATTGCTTTTCTTTCATTCATTACATCCAATAGTTCATCACTAACCATAAGGAGCGATTGTTCTGCAAAGAAATTATCACTTTGGTGCATCATGGGTTTCAGCAGAGAATCAATATGTCTGGAGTAAATAATTTTTGCACCCGAAACCGTAGGTAAAGATTTCAATTGGCTGGCATATGAATTCGTCCATTTAAGTCCTTCAATCTCTGTTTTCAAAACATCAGCCACTAATTTACCAGAACTGATAAAAGGAATTTGTTGTTGCCTGAATGCGGTAGCGCTATTGCTATAGAGCAAAGTATTTTCATATTGTGCCCTTCTAAAACTATAGAGGGCGGACTGTTTGTTTAATCCTTCTGTATAGTCGCCCTTTGTTCCATCAGCAGCTTTAATAAAAGATGGCTTCCATTGCATGGTTCCATTCTTATAGTTTATCCAGATCAGGTTTCCATATATGGGGAACGCGCTTCGTTCAGACATATAATTCTGCTGGTAATCGCCCCATGACCATCCGCTTCCCAATGCGGTTGTTTGAAAAGGAAGATCTACAGTTGCGTAAACCCGGCTTGTATCTTCTTTCAGAAAGTCGATAACGGGCTGCGAAACAAAATCCGGGTGTAACAAGGTTGGGTCACCAGTGGGTCGAACCCAAACAGTTTTAGCAGAAGGATCAATATAGTATCGAAGTCCTTTTACGCTGTCGCCAAGGTACTTCATGGCAACATAACAGGTGAATAGTTTGGTATTACTGGCGGGAAGAAAATATTTATCGGCCTGATAGTTATAGAGGTATTGCCTTTTATCCGCATCAAAAATACTGATGCCGATATGGGCAGTGCTAAGATCAGTTTGTTGAAAAATGGCATGATTAGCCTGCTTTTGAATCGCTTTTTGAACGGAGCAGGCAGAAAAAGTTGCGAATAAAATAAGCAGTAGCATTAACCGGATCAACGACATAAGGAATTGATTTTAGCAATGCTAATGTACACACTCAAATGGTTAGGCTAATCAGATTCTTTCAGCAGCCCTTAGCCATCTTTCAGGAATATCGTTGTGAGAAGCTATCTGGTAATCGCGGTAGCTACAGGCTACATATTTCCCGTCGTGTAATTGCATCCACCAGCGACCCGTCTTTTTACTTTGAAGGAAAACTGTTTCTACCTCTGCAAAAGCCATCGTAAACTCATTGAATGCATTTCTTTCTTCGAGTGATGCCTCCTGTTTTCCTTTCTGAATACCATCCATGATATACCAGATCATATGAGAAATTTGTTTGGCAGTAAGTGCATGTACATCTTGTTTGGGAATGTATCCATATATGCCAATAGTAGTGCAGGTGTTACTCATGCCGGCATATTGCATTAATGTACAAGCTTCTTCACCATTGAAACCATTGGGCGTAACATGATTTGCTGGTGCATGTGCATGTTGTATGGCGGCAATATCAAAACTGAATAATTCACTATTACGAATGGCAGGTTCCATTTCACTGATATCTTCCTTCACTTTTCCTACCCTATAACAATCGAACCTGAGTTTATCAATTGTTTCCAGCATTTGCGGATGCATGAAATAGCTTTGGAAACCGATATGATTATAATGTCGCAGATGGTTGGGCATACTTGTAAACATATCAACCAGAAAACTATCTGCAGGTAAAACGCTATCCATATCCATATCGATTCTCGCATCAACACAAACAGCGTCAATGATTTTACCATCAATGGTATGGGCCTGGTATTGAGCAGTGGTGATATCGTGAGAGCCGCCGAGTATCAATACTTTCTTACCCATTAACAGTAATTCATGTACTACCATTCTCAATGCAGCATAGCTATCCTGCATAGTGGCGCCACATTTAATATTACCCAAATCTGCGATGGCAACATCGGTATGCCAATGGTATAATTTATAAAATTCGGCCCTGATGGCATCCGGGCCGTCTGTATGCACAAACTGGATACCAGCCCCACGCATTTCGCCACAACCTACCAATACCAGGTCTGCATGATCAACTTCCGGAAAAGCTTCATCATAAACAGCTATATGCCTGCCCAGTTGGGTATCTTTAAATCCTTCATCGTTGGAAATCTGGGCAATATTAACCGGATCCAAAAAGTCTATAACAGTGTGTAGCGACATGCGTAGTTTTTACAAAGCAATAACGCTGGTTACAGCTAAAAATTGTGTCTTTGAAAGTCCGAAAGTCGGGAAGACGGAAAGTCCGAAGATTTAGAGCCAGCCCTTTCAGGATTATTAGTCAGTGTATTTGTATCCTACCCCTCTTACAGAATGGAAATAGCGTGGATTACGACTATCCTGTTCAAAATATTTTCGGAAACTAAGGATAAAATTATCGATGGTTCTCGTGGTGGGGTATACATTGTATCCCCAAACTACCTGAAGAATTTTTTCGCGTGTTACAACATCGCCCTTATTTTCTATCAATAATTTCAGCAGCATTGCTTCTTTTTTGCTGAGTTCAATATGCTGACCATTCCAACTAATGGCATCCTGTGCTTTAAAATCTATTTTATTGTCGCCGAATTCATAATTATCCCCTATTGTTTCTTTTTCCTGCATCTTCTTATTTTTTTCAATCAATTTTTCTACACGCAGTAAAAGTTCTTCCAGGTTAAAAGGTTTGGTGAGGTAATCGTCTGCTCCTTTTTTAAGTCCTAACACACGGTCAGATCCACTATTTTTTGCACTCAATATCAAAATAGGCACTTCATTATTATTTACCCGTATACTTTCTGTAACGGCAATGCCATCTACTTCTGGTAACATGATATCCAAAACGATCAGATCGAAATACTCATTCGACACTTTCTTGAGGGCTTCAGTACCATTAAAAGCCGAGCTTACCTCATACCCTTCCATTTCGAGATTCAATTTCAATGCCTCGTGCAGGTTCTCCTCGTCTTCAACCAATAAAATATTCGCCTTGGAATTTATCATACCTGTTGTAATATGACCACAAAATTACTACCCTTGGGCTGATTATCTGTCACAGAAATGTATCCATTATGACTTTTTACGATTCTGCTGCATAGGAATAGTCCTAAACCAGTGCCTTTGGTAGTGCGGGTATTTTCATTTCCGACCCGATAGAATTTATCAAAAATCTTTAATTTCTCTTCAGTGGCTATCCCTATGCCTTCATCAGACACAGTCATTTGCAATTCATTACCATTAGCTAAGAGGCTTACTTTTATGAGGCTTTCTTTTGGAGAATATTTCATTGCATTCTCCAATAAATTATTGACAAGCATTTGCAATAACAGTGGTTCTCCATTTAAATACAAGGATGGTGCTATTTGCTCAATTACTTCTCTCTGGGGAAAGCGGTTCCTGAAATCATCGATACAGCCTTCAACAAGGTCTGAGAAATTAATTTCCTCTTTTGATGCGGTATATGCACCTGCTTCCAACTGTGCTGCCAGTAAAATATTATTACAAAGCATATTCAACCGGTTGGCTTCCTGTAGTGTGTTGGTGATTAATTTTTGCTGTTTTTCCTCATCCAGTCTTCTTTTCTGGAGTGTTTCGAGGTTTAATCTGGTTACAGCAATTGGTGTTTTTAATTCATGTGTAACAGCCATCATAAAATTCTGCTGTTGCTGAGATAAAAGCAGTTGTCTTCTTGTAGCCCTGAATACAAATAGAGCGCCTACAAATATGAGGGCCAGAAAAGTGCTGCCCTCCCCTATATACTGTGCTGTTTTACGTTTTTTAGCTGCTTCAATCTGGCTTGCTTTTTCGAAGTATTGGGGATCATCTTTTACCAGTTCCAATAAACGTACATTGGTTATTTCGCGGTTTTGTTTTTCAAGTGCAATAAACCACCAGATCAGTGCCGCAATGATATACGACAATAATATCCAGTATACTACTGTGACTACAGTAAGTCGTTTACTGCTTTTTAAAGTCATTGTTTTACTTTTTCTACCCTTACACCGGCACTCAATATATAAGCCAGCGGATCTTCGCGCATAGCTTGTTTAAGTTTGAATGTATAAATCCCCTTTTTCAACTTTATAGGCTGTTGGGTAACACGGGCCCTTCTGTCGAAAATATCATCCATACCGGTTCCGAGCCACCCTTTGGTATTGTCTGCTAAACTGATATCCAGTAGCTGAGTGCGCGGACTATCTCCGGGCGACTTAGTCTCTATGTTTACCCAAATATTATTATAACGATAAGCGTCTGTGTGTCTGATTACCACATAAATATTATAGAAGGCATTGGTATCAGCTACTTCAAATGCAACCGAAGGTTCACTCTTTGTAGACCATTCCTGATCCGGGAAGCGTTGTGACTTTTCAAAAACACCATTGGTGCCACATGCAAAAAGAAAACAAGTAAAAAAGAAGCCTATATAAAAAACCCGTTTCACTGATCTATAATTATGGGTGAATAATACCGGTTAGCATATTATTATAACACATTCAATATTTGTTCTTTTGCTTTTTCAAGCTCATCTTTCATCAAAATTACCGTTTGCTGAATTTGCGAGTCATAAGCTTTTGAGCCCATAGTATTGATTTCACGGCCAAATTCCTGTAAAATAAAAGAAAGCTTTTTCCCCTTGCCGGCTTCTTTATCTGCCAATATAGCGCGGAAATAATCGCAATGGTTTTTTAGACGAACCTGCTCTTCACTGATATCAATTTTCTCGATATAATAGATTAGTTCCTGCTCCATTCTGTTTGGATCGTAATTCTCTTTGCCTACATTGTCTTCAAGTACTTTTACGATACCTTCTTTTATTTTCGTTCTGCGAAGGGGTTCAAGTTCTGTAATGGTTTTCTGATGTGCTTCAATATTATTCAGACGCAACAGCAAATCTGCTTCTAAAGAAATTCCTTCATCTTTACGATGTGCATTTAATGCGGCTATTGCTTGTTTTAGAACCTGTTCAAATCCTTTCCATTCCTCATCACTTAACATTTCTGTGGAAGGGGTAATTACATCTGGCAATTTCAGGATTGTACTCAGGATATCTCCTTTTTGTAACTGCAATTCGTCTGCAAGTTCTGCTACTGGTTGGTAATAAGCTTTTGCCAGATCCTTGTTAATAGAAACCGGTTTATTGGCTCCGTTTTGTTTGATGGTGATGATACATTCAACACTTCCACGTTGAAGACCTTCATTCAATAAGTTGCGGATATCAAATTCAAATGGTTTTAAAAGTGCGGGCACATTTAAACGTAAATCGAATTGTTTTCCATTGAGTGAACGAACTTCTACCAAATAGGTTTTATCACCAATGGTTTGCTCTGATCGTCCATAACCTGTCATTGAATATAGCATAGCGGTTCTGTTGGGTGGTAAAAGTAGTTGAAATGATTGAAAAACTACGCCAGATAAAGCTGGCACCAACAGGAATGAAGTTATTTAAGGTTTCGATGGACATGAAACATATAATTACCCGGAAATGAGAGGTCTAATTCAATCGTATAATTACCAGCTTTACCGATATGTATGGGATCGCTATTATAGTCTGGGATATGATCTGTTCCCGGCCAAAGATTCCCCATTTTTATATAATTGTTATTATTGGCTCGGAAAAACAAATCACCTTCTGCCAGATTGATATTCAGCGTCCAGATACACCTGTTCGTAGGATCTTGCGTTAGTTCGGGATCCTGTTCCCCATTAGATGGTACAGCAGAGCCATTTAATCCCCATGAATAAACCTTGGTATAAGACCATGTATTGGTATTTCTGCTTGCCCGAATTAAATAGGTTCCTTTACCTCCGAAAATAGACAACGAAGTTCCATTTACACCAAACATATTGTGTCCTATATGACCAAATACAAAATCGGACCATAGGTTTCCGCTTACGAATAAAAACTGGGGGTACTCAATCGGGAAATAAACATATCCTTCAAACTCGTTCATGCCTGGTTTTGAAACAATTTTTGGGGCAAGGAGAGGGTTCCACGATTGATAGTTTCCAGGTAGTGTAAGGAAATTGGGTGAAGCATAAGTTATGATTGGCCGATATGTAGTTACTTTCAATAAGATCTGATCAGAATAAAATATTTCCTCATTACTTGCTACTTTTTGATTGTAGGAAACCTGGCGCATATATTTTATCCGAACGGCAATATCATCTGCATCACCAGGCTCTATCATTCTAAGCAATAGTTCATTCAATTGTTCCACCGCCAATGTAACAGACATACTATTACCAACGGGTAATTCAACAGGAAAAGCAAACTGATCTTGTTTTAGTGAGAATTCCAGCACATAATATACTGCGTCCGTAACATTTTCACCTCGATAACCCCAATCGAACCGAATAGCATTTTGATTGGCATTGGCCTGATAAAGTGCAATGTTAGAACTTGACACATTCAAAGACAATGAAGGGAGATGATTATGCTCAACTAATTTTGCATAATCTACCTGTTTCTTACAGAAAAGAAATGGCGCAACAAACATGCAGGTAATTAACAGTAAATGGTGTGGTAACTTTTTCATAGTCTTCCAATTTCATGGCACAACGAACCCCACACAATGGTTTGGTTACATTGTAAATAGATATTGGAATTAAAAAGTAAAAACGGGGGGAATAACAATTCAAGTATTGAATTATTACCGAGGTAAAAGTAGAAAGCGTGAACTCCCTCTCATATAGAGAATGCTGTAGTTTCAGGTAGCTACAAGAAGGCCAATGATGTCGTAAGAAAACGACACTTATAGAAAGTGTTTAAAAAAACAGGAATTCTCTATAACAATAAATCGCTAACTAATTAAAAATCAATTCCAACCCATTTGCGTTTGCTCCGGGCATATTTTTCGAAATTGAATTTATAAAGCTTACCTGGACGGTGGGGAACGTCCTGTTCCATTTCATTGATATCAATTAAGAGATCCATTGAAGCAAATTTCTTTCTGAAATTTCTTCTATCAAGACTAACACCTAAAATGGCTTCATATAAGTTTTGCAGTTCACGTAATGAGAACTTTTCTGGAAGAAGGTTGAATCCGAGCGGGTGCTCCTGGATTCTTTTTTGCAGCCATGTATGACATTCATCCACTATACGTTTATGATCGAAGGCCATTTCTTTAATGGCATCTAAACTATACCAGTCAAGGTCATTATCATGAATAATTAACTCATGATGGTTGATATTTAATAAAGAACAATATGCAATAGTAACTACCCTGCCACCTGGGTGCCTTCCGGGACTTCCAAAAACTTTTACCTGTTCAAGAAAGACATCGCTCATGCCTGTTCTTTGTTTCAGCACACGGTAAGCTGCTTCATCCAGTTCTTCATTATCCTGCACAATATCACCCAATAAAGAATACTGTCCTTTATAGATTTCCAGGTCACTTTTAATAAGTAATACCTTCAGCTTATTTTCTTCAAAACCAAAAATCACACAATCAACCGTAAGCGGTACTTTAGGATAGGTTTCTACCAGCTTAGCAGGATCTTTTACGATATGAGTATTTGAAGCCATTACTGTGCTTGATTTCTTCATTGGGGGTACATCGGTTTTCAGCGAAATAAGGGTGCGGCAAGATACAAAGTTTACAAATAGCCTGTACCGGTTCATAAATCAATCTGGGGGAAATTGGCTTCAAGCTGCAAGCCGTAAGCTACAAGCCTTGATGGGTGCTTATTATAGACTTTCTGCTATTAATGGAAAAAATGAGGGGGAGAAAACTTAAAGTCAGTTGCTTAAAGTAATATTTGGTTGCCGTAAATGCACTATCTGCTATTAATTGAACACAGATATTCATGATTTTCAAGATCTATCATGATAAATCTTGAAAATCATGAATATCTGTGTTCCATCATACGAGACCCTTACAGCTAGCGGTTAAATTTCCACGGACAACAATGGAACCCAATTAGCAATTAACTTTATCCCGAAAATTTAAACCATGTATTCTCCTGATTCTATTAGACAATTACAACTGCAAACGCAAGACTTATTAAAAAATATACAACAGGAAAATGCCTTTGATATTAGTTTATTAAAACAGGTGCTTCAGTTTCATGAATACAGGTATTATGTACTCAATGACCCTCTGATTGCCGATCAGGAATACGATAAACTGTATAAAAGCCTTGTAAAGGCAGAAGAAACAAACCCTGCTCTTATTACCCCCGATTCCCCAACTCAGCGGGTTGGCAATAGTCTGAATAACCAGTTTACAACAGTTAGTCACCTGGTGCCAATGTTGAGCCTTGACAATAGTTACAATGCTGAAGATCTGATAGATTTCGACAGAAAAGCCAGGGAAATTACCGGATTGGAAGAAATAGCATATTGCATAGAACCAAAATTTGATGGTGCAAGTATTTCACTCATTTATGAAAATGATCAACTGATTCGGGCCGCAACCCGTGGCGATGGAGTTGAAGGGGAAGAGATAACAAAGAATATCAAACAAATACGATCAATCCCCTTATCGGCTTCATTCTCATCAGTTGGTATTCAACAGGTTGAAATAAGGGGTGAAGTAATCATGAGCAAAAATGCATTTGAACAATACAATCAGCTACAGGCCAGCAGAAACCTTCCCCCTCTTGCTAACCCGAGAAACGCAGCATCGGGAAGTCTGAGGATGAAAGATCCCAAAGATGTAGCTGAAAGAGCATTAGATGCTTTTTTATACCATATTAGCTTTTATACAAAAAAGCCGGGAAGTCCGGAAGTCGGGAAGTCCGAAGAATTATTAGAGACACACAGTGGTAATCTTTCTTTATTATGGCAATTGGGCTTTCGTTCGCCAGAGAAAGAAAAAAGAGTCGTTAAAGGTATTAGCGGTGTAATTGAGTATTGCCAGTCGTTTGAAGCAGGAAGAGATAACCTTCCTTATGAAATAGATGGTATGGTAGTGAAGGTAAATGACCTGCATTTGCAGGAAGAGATGGGTATGACTTCTCACCACCCGCGATGGGCCATTGCGTATAAATTCAAAGCCAGACAAGCTACCACAAAATTGCGCGGAGTTGAATTTCAGGTTGGAAGAACCGGTGCCGTTACTCCTGTTGCCAAGCTAGATCCGGTATACCTTGGAGGCGTTACCGTTAGTAGCATTTCTATCCATAATGAGGATTATATCAAAGAAAAAGATCTGAAAATCGGTGATACGGTATTGATTGAACGGGCAGGTGATGTAATTCCCCAGATCGTTAAATCACAAGCTGAATTAAGGGATGGATCAGAACAAAATATTCAATTTCCGAAACAATGCCCTGTTTGTAACAGCGAGCTATTCAAAGAAGAAACAGAAGCGGTATGGCGATGCATTAATATTGAATGCGAAGCGCAGGTAGTAGAAAAGATGATCCATTTTGTAAGCAAAGATGCCATGGACATCAAAAGCTTTGGAGAAGCTAATGTGCGCAAGTTTTATGAACTTGGATTACTGAAAGATATTCCCGGCATTTACACACTCGATTTTGAAAAGATTGGTCAGTTAGAAGGCTTTGGAAAGAAAAGCCTTGATAACTTAAAAGCAGCCATTGAGGCATCTAAGCAACAACCTTTACATCGGTTGGTATATGGACTCGGAATTCGTTTTGTTGGAGAAACAACTGCAAAAACACTTGCCAATGCTGTGGAGCACCTGCTCGATTTTAAAACAAAAACTGAAGAAGATCTACAACAACTCGAAGACGTAGGTACAAAAGTTGCTAAAAGTATTCACCAGTTTTTCAGCAATGAGCAAAACATACACATGCTGGAGCAGTTGGAGTCGCTAGGACTTGAACTGAAAAACAAAAAGAAAGAAAAAATTACTGCTGGAAATTTATTGGGGCAAACTTTCCTGTTTACAGGAACCCTTAGTCAAATGAAAAGAAGTGAGGCAGAGGCGCTGGCAGAACAACATGGCGGACAAATTGTTAGTGGGGTTAGTAATAAGCTAAACTACCTGGTTGTTGGAGAAGACGCTGGCAGCAAACTGGAAAAGGCAAAAAAGATCAATACCATCAAAATCATTACAGAAGCAGAATTTCTGGAATTAATTGCAACACAATAAAAGTATGTTACAGAACAGCACCCTTTCTTTTCTAAAGAATCTAAAGAAAAACAACCATAAAGCATGGTTTGATGAAAATAGAAAGTCCTTTGAAGCTGCCAAGGCAGATTATGCTGCATTGGTTACAGAAGTAATTAAGGGCCTGGGTAAAAAAGATCCTTTCATTGCTCCGCTGACCGCCAAAGAATGTGTTTTCCGGATTAACAGAGATGTTCGTTTTAGCAAGAATAAGGACCCATATAAAACCAATATGGGAATGTATTTAAGTCGCGACGGAAAGAAATCACTGTTTTCCGGATATTATTTTCACCTTGAACCAGGCGGCAAAAGCTTTGCAGCTGGCGGATTATGGATGCCAGAAGCAGATGTAATTAAAAAAGTGAGACAGGAAATTGATTATAACTGGGATGAGTTCAACAAGATTATTCACCAGAAGAAATTCCTTTCTCAATACGGTGGTTTACAAAGAGAAGCAGGAATGGTGTTGACCAGAGAACCAAAGGGATATGAAAAAGATAATCCTGCAATTGAGTACATCAAACTTAAGAGTTGGGTGGCAACTACTTCTTTTACTGATGCACAACTAACTTCTACTACACTCGCTAAAGACATTATTACTGCTTTTGAAACTTTACAGCCTTTAATAATGTTTTTGAATAGGGCTATTGAGGAATAAATTTTAGCCACAGATTCACAGATTTATTTTTACCAATCTGTGAATCTGTGGCAATAAAATTATAATAGTTCTTTTGAAGATAAATATTCAGCTATCTGCACCGCATTAGTAGCAGCACCTTTACGAAGGTTATCACTTACAATCCACATATTCAGTGTATTCGGCTGTGTTTCGTCTCTTCTTAAACGTCCTACAAATACTTCATCTTTTTCGTGTGCCCACAATGGCATTGGGTATTGCTGATTGGCAATATCGTCTTGCACAATTACACCCGGTGCAGCAGCTAGTATTGACCGAACTTCATTCAGGTCAAAATCATTGGCGAATTCAATGTTTACGCTTTCGCTATGTCCACCTACTACAGGTATTCTAACAGTAGTGGCAGTAACACGAATGCTATCATCCTGCATAATTTTTTTGGTCTCGTTCACCATCTTCATTTCTTCTTTGGTATAACCATTATCGAGAAATACATCGATTTGCGGAATGACGTTCAGGTCGATCTGGTATTTATAGGCCATCTCACCTTCTACTCCTTTTCTTTCATTGAATAACTGATCCACAGCTTTTTTACCAGTACCTGTTACACTTTGGTATGTGCTAACCACCACACGTTTAATACCATAACGCTTATGCAAAGGTTGTAATGCTACTACCATTTGAATAGTGGAGCAGTTAGGATTTGCAATGATAAAATCATCTTTGGTAAGCACATCAGCATTTACTTCAGGAACAACCAGTTTTTTGGTTGGATCCATTCTCCAGGCAGAAGAATTATCGATTACACGAATACCGGCTTCTGCAAATTTTGGTGCCCATTCCAGGGAAGTACTCCCACCTGCAGAAAAAATAGCAACAGCAGGTTTAGCCGCAATACCGTCTGCCATGCTCACGATCTTGTACTGTTTACCTTTAAAACTTACTTCCTTACCTACTGATCTTTCAGAAGCTACCGGAACAAGTTCCGTAACAGGAAAATTACGCTCTGCGAGTACTTCCAACATTTTGGTACCTACCAAACCCGTGGCACCTACTACTGCTACTTTCATGGTTTTGTTTGTTTTTGTTTAGATTGTTTGTTCAGTTATGGTTGTTAACAAAAAGGCCCTCCGTTTCGGGAAGGCCTCTGAGTATATTCTTGATCATACACAAACGATTAGGCACTTCCCGGTCAGAGAGGTTTCTTAATACGTTTTGTATGTTTCATTGTCATCATTACGCTGCGAAAATAGATGCGTTTTGTTTTGCTTCCAAAATAATTTTGGGTCTATGGTCGATGGACCATATCCTATCCCACCAAATCAATATCGAAGTTCACCAGTTGTACAAACTCATCAATCCGGGTGCTGATATCTTCTTTATTGATTTCTCTTAAACGCTGGGTACCAAATTTTTCAACGCAATAAGAAGCCATGGCACTACCCACAATGATGGCTGTCTTCATATTTTCAAAAGAAATGTCTTTAGTACGGGCAATATGACCAATAAAACCTCCGGCAAATGTGTCGCCAGCACCTGTAGGGTCAAATACTTCTTCTAATGGTAAAGCTGGGGCAAAGAATACTTTATTCTCATGGAAAAGCAATGCGCCGTGTTCGCCCTTTTTGATGATAAGGTATTTAGGGCCCATTTTCATAATGGCTGCGGCGGCTTTTACCAATGAATATTCTCCACTCAACTGACGGGCTTCGCTATCGTTTACCATCAGCAAATCCACCATAGCTAGTGTTTTCTTCAGCTCATCCATCATAATTTCCATCCAGAAATTCATGGTATCCATTACGATGAGCTTAGGGCGCTTCTTAAGCTGCTCAATAACACTTCTCTGCACAGCAGGTACAAGGTTACCCAGCATCAGGAACTCACAATCCTGAAAGCTTTCCGGAACCACGGGCTCAAAGTTCTCTAATACGTTTAACTGAGTCTCCAGTGTATCACGAGAATTCATGTCCATATGATAGCGACCACTCCAGAAAAATGTTTTTTCATCCTTCTTAATCTGAACACCAGATAAGTCAACTCCGCGGGCAGTGAGCATATCAAGCTCTTCCTGAGGGAAATCGCCACCAACTACTGAGATTTGCTTAACTGGGGTAAAGTTCGAAGCGCACCAGGCTATATATGTTCCTGCACCGCCAATGATTTTATCACTTTTACCGAAAGGTGTTTCGATGGCATCAAAAGCCATGGAACCGACAACTACTAAAGACATAAATAATTTTTTGTTACCGGGGTGCGAAACTAGGGCATTTGACGGGTATTTACTAGTATCCAATACCCTATTTAATGACTATGGGAAGAATATCAGCCAATTAGCCTAAAAACTAACAAATAATAATAACCGAAATCATTTTTTGGCTAACACGCGTTAGTGGTTTATCTTCGTAACATGGCAAGAATAAAGACAGACAAGAACATTTCACGCAAAGACGTGATTGTAACCAAGGCTGCTTCTCTTTTCAGGGAAAAGGGATTTAAAGCCGCCAGCATGCGCGACCTGGCAGAAGCCGTTGGTGTTGAAGCTGCAAGTCTCTATAACCATATCAAATCAAAAACCGAATTACTACATGAATTATGCTTCAGTGTAGCGAATCGTTTTTTGCAAAAAATTGATGAGGTCGAAGCCGAGAAAATTCCTGCCATTGAAAAAATTGAAAAATTACTGCGCTTTCATATCAATGAAATGATCCATCATTATGAGGAAGTGTATGTAAGCGATCGTGAGTGGAAACACCTTGCAGATCCTTATTTATCAAATTTTCAAAACCAGCGCCGCATTTACCGTAAACGTTTTGCCGCAATCATAGAAGCTGGTATTCGCAATAATGAAGTGAAAAAAATTGATGCTCCAACAGCCGTATTGATTATGTTACATGCTATCAGTGGCATAGAGAGCTGGCACAGATCAACCCAAAAAATCAGTGCCGAAGAACTGGAAGAAAATATGGTCACCATTTTAGTTGGTGGATTAACACAATAAGCAGGCATGTCGATACATTTTGAACAACTTAGTATAAAAGATATACGTAAGGAAACAAGTGATTGTGTTTCTATCGCTTTTGAAATTCCGCTTCACCTGAAAGAGCAGTTTCAATTTACACAAGGACAGTATATCACCCTCCGCACAACCATCGATGGTGAGGAAGTGAGGCGTTCTTATTCTATTTGCAGCAGTCCCTTAGATAATGAGCTCCGCGTTGCCGTAAAAAAAGTACCTAATGGTGTTTTTTCTACTTATGCCAATGAGCAATTAAAAAAAGGTGACGTTATTGATGTAATGCCACCAATGGGTAAATTTTTTGTGCCCCTAAATCCAGGCAACAAAAAACAATATGTTGGTTTTGCCGCAGGCAGTGGTATAACACCCTTGTTATCTATCATCAAAACAACTTTACTAACTGAGCCTGGTAGTCAGTTTACCTTGATATATGGCAACCAAAACAGGCATTCCATTATTTTCAGGGAAACCCTTGAGGCGCTGAAGAATAAGTACATGGATCGCTTCAGGTTGATACATATTTTATCGAGAGAACAAACAGATACCGATTTGAATACAGGTAGGATTGACGCCGTGAAATGCAATACCCTGTTTGAAAAAATAATAGACATCACCCGTACAGATGATTTCTTTTTATGTGGGCCGGAAGAAATGATTTTTAGTGTAAAAAAGGAATTAGAAAACAAACAGGTTGATAAACAAAAAATTCATTTCGAATTATTCACCTCTCCCGGACAAGAACTGAAAAACAAAACGGTTCAGCAAAATAATACCAGCGACCAACCAAAGAGTAAGATCACTGTTAAGCTGGATGGAATCAGTTTTGATTTTGACCTGGAAAAAAATGGTCCAGCCATATTAGATGCCGCTTTAAGAAAAGGCGCAGATTTGCCTTATGCCTGTAAGGGTGGTGTTTGCTGCACCTGCAGGGCTAAACTTATAGAAGGTGAAGTTGATATGGAAGTAAATTATGGCCTTGAGCCAGAAGAAATTGAACAAGGTTTCATTCTTACCTGTCAGTCGCACCCAAGAAGTGAAAAGATTGTAGTTGATTTTGATGCAAAATAAATTCTCCTTCTTATTCATCCTGCTCGGGATTTAATTCCGGAGCAGGATGAATAAAAATTATTTTATTAAAGTAGGTTCAATAATCTTTTGCCAGATAGCATAACCCTTTGCATTCATATGCAGGTTGTCTTTGATGAACAGTTCCGGATTTACCGAACCATCTGTCAATAACATGGCACTATGCACATCGAGGAATGTCGCTTTTCTATCGCGACGTAAATAAGCTTTAATTAACTGGTTAGCCCTTACAAATTCAGTTTCCATTTTCCACCTGCTTGGACTAGGTTTTATTGAAACAAATACCACGGGAATTTTCTTTCCAAGTTGTTTGCGTATGATCGACATCAATATTTTAAAACGAGCAAGAACAGTATCTGCTGTAACTTTTCCCCAGGCATCTGCAATATCATTTTCACCACAATAGATGACCACTTGCTTAGGTGAATAAGGTATGATGATATCGTTAGCGTAACGAATAAGGTCTTTAAGTGAAGACCCGCCAAATCCACGGTTAAGAATCGAGTATGTAGGAAAATAATCTTTTACATCTTTCCAAAAAGTAAATGAAGAGCTACCGACAAACAGAATTTGCTTTTTTGCAGGCATAGCTGTGCTGTCCGCCTTTAAAAAAGCATCAATTTCCTTTCTAAAAGGAGTTGTAGTTTGTGCAAATACTCCTATTGCCAGAAATAAAATTCCAACTAAAAAAACCAATTTTTTCATACAGGAAAGGTAAGCAAGCAAGGGTCAGGATCAATCAGTTAGCGACAAAATCTGCCAGAAAACTAACAAAAGATCAAAAAAATATTAATTTGAATACTAACATTTGTTAGCAGGAGTCTATTCTTTTCGTATTTTTACGATTCAAATAATGGGTATGGAAAAAGACATGTTGCAAATGTTTCAGGAGAAGATCGATAAAGAGATCCGAATTGAGCCGAAAGACTGGATGCCGGAAAAATACCGTCAAACATTGATCAGGCAGATCAGTCAACATGCACACAGTGAAATCATTGGTATGTTACCAGAAGGTAACTGGATTACCCGTGCACCAAACCTTAGAAGAAAAGCCATCTTATTGGCGAAGGTTCAGGATGAAGCAGGTCATGGTTTGTATTTATACTCCGCTGCAGAAACCCTTGGTATTAGTCGTGATGAAATGTATGACCAGCTACATACTGGTAAGGCAAAATATTCTTCCATCTTTAACTATCCTACATTAAGTTGGGCAGATATGGGTGCTATTGGGTGGCTGGTAGACGGCGCTGCTATTATGAACCAGGTTCCTCTTTGCAGAACCAGTTATGGACCTTATGCACGTGCAATGGTGCGTGTTTGTAAAGAAGAAAGTTTTCACCAGCGTCAGGGCTTTGAAATATTACTAACCCTGAGCAGAGGTAACGAAGCTCAACGCAAAATGGCCCAGGATTCAATTAACCGCTGGTGGTGGCCGAGCATTATGATGTTTGGACCAAAAGATGATGAGAGTCCAAATACCATTCAAAGCATGAAATGGAAAATCAAAAGATTTACAAACGACGAATTACGTCAAAAGTTTGTAGACATCTGTGCCGAACAAATTAAAATACTCAACCTAACCATTCCTGACCCTGATTTAAAATGGAATGAAGAAAGGGGCCATTATGATTTTGGTGCTATTAACTGGGATGAATTCTGGCAGGTAATTGCAGGCAATGGACCCTGCAACAAACAAAGACTCGACGCCAGAAAAAAAGCCTGGGAAGAAGGCGCATGGGTAAGAGAAGCAGCATCAGCACATGCAGAAAAGAGGGAACAACGTTTGGCAGAGAAAAGGGCGTGAGCGTTTAATTTTTGAATTTTGATTTTTGAATTTTGATTTAAGAAACACTATCTAACTAAAATGAAACAATACATCCATAAATATTACTACGGCGATTACGGTGAAGGTAAAAATGGGGCAGCGGATATTTCTACCTCTGGAAAAAACCAACATGAATGGCCTTTGTGGGAAGTTTTTATTCGTAGTAAGCAAGGACTTGATCATAAACATGTAGGCAGTTTACATGCCGTTGATGCTCAAATGGCCATTGAAAATGCCCGCGATGTGTATACTCGTAGAATGGAAGGTATCAGTATCTGGGTGGTTGAAAGCAAATACATTCATGCCAGCAATCCGGATGATGCGGAAGCATTATACGATCCGGCAAATGATAAAGCTTATCGTCACCCAACTTTTTACGATTTACCAGACGAGCTTACACATATCTAAAGGCAGGAAATATTATCATGAACAATTCTCTGATCAACTTTACACTTCACCTTGCAGATAATGCATTAATCATTGGTCACCGTAACAGCGAATGGTGTGGTCATGGACCAGTGCTTGAACAGGACATCGCCGTTACCAATATTGCCCTTGATTTTATTGGACAGGCAAGAAATTTTTATCAATACGCTGCATCACTTACTGGCAATGATGCTACAGAAGATAGTCTTGCCTACCTGCGTGATGTTCCTGAATTTAAGAATGTATTGATTGCAGAATTACCGAATGGAGACTGGGCACAAACAACATTGAGACAGTTTTTTTTCAGTGCGTACCAATATTATTATTACCAACAACTGCAAAAATCCAGCGATACAACATTAGCTGCTATTGCGGAGAAATCGCTTAAAGAAGTAACCTATCATTTACGATGGAGCAGTGAATGGGTTATTCGTTTAGGAGATGGTACAGCAGAAAGCAAAGAGAGATTACTTAATGCCCTGCAAGAATTATGGCCTTATACAGGAGAACTATTTCTACCTGCTTCTTTTGAAACAGACATGCTTCAACAAAACATCGGTGTTGATCTTGTCTTGGTAAAAGAAAACTGGGAGAAAAAAGTAGCCGAGATTTTTGCAGAAGCTACCATTGAAGCTCCGGAGAAATCATGGGCACAACAAGGTGGAAAAACAGGTATTCATACGGAATACCTGGGCTATATACTTGCTGAAATGCAGTTTCTTCAAAGAGCTTATCCCGGAGCAACCTGGTAAATAACTATGACGATCATTCATCAACATAACCGCGATATTAAAAATGAATTGCTACAACTGTTACAAACAGTAAGCGATCCGGAAATTCCGGTCTTGTCTGTTATCGACCTGGGTATTATACGGGAAGTTCAATCTACCATATTACCAGATGGCTCTATTCAACCCATCATTACCATCACCCCGACCTATAGTGGTTGCCCGGCAATGGATGTAATCAGTATGAATATCAGACTTGTATTATTAGAGGCAGGTTATAAAGAAATCACCATAAAACAGCAACTATCTCCTGCATGGACTACAGATTGGATGAGTGAAGATGGAAAGAATAAACTTAAAGCTTATGGAATTGCACCACCGAATCATAATCAATCCGTTTGTACACCAGATGCATTTCAAAAAGAAGTAGCCATTCAATGTCCGCAATGTAATTCCTGGAACACTACCCTTGTAGCACCATTCGGAAGTACTGCATGTAAAGCTTTATATAAATGTGAAGATTGCAAAGAACCTTTTGACTACTTTAAATGTCATTAAAGTATTTTCCTGAGTAATGCCGGTGCAGAGAATCTTTTTCCGATATATAATTCCAATCCATAAAAACGTCTGCGGGTTCTTGACTCATCATCTCCTGAACCATATTGGTATAAATATCCATTAAAGCCTGTATACCAGGTTTCCCTTGTATAAGAAATACCTCCCTGAAGAAAATATCCGGTTGATACCCTGGTATCTTTGTTACTGATTTTCATCAATTGGGTATCGTATGAATTGGTATTAATGAAATTTACACCCATAACCGGACCTGCAGCACCTGCTAATGACCAGTCTTTCCGAATAACAAACGCAAATGCTAAAGGAACACGGAAATTAATATCCAGGTATTTATCATCTGAGGAAGCTCCTACTGTGGGAACTATAGTAGGATCTGTTAGTGACATCTGATAAACAGATAGTGCAGGTATCAGGCTGAAGGCTTTTTTAACCTGTTTAGATTTGCCCGAGACCATTGCAACATCAGAAAATTTTTTATTTACGTTATACACTACAGATCCACCAATAATTTTTGTGGTAAGATTATTAAGTTGAAGATATGGATCACCCGGTCGCCAGCCACTTATCAATTCACTGGTATTTTGAATATAATAGCCTTTTGCTTTTTGATAAGTTAGGGTAATATCCAAATCGCCCAATACCATTTCCATATCGAATGTACTACGCTTGTTATCACCTTTTATCTGAGATTTCTCCTGATTTAAGTAAGCGGGTGTAAAAGAATACCTAAAGTTGACCCATCTGTACTGAAACAATAAAAATTGTTGCAGGGTTCTTCTGGGCGTAATCTCAAACCTTAGTTTCGATTGAGGATAAGCAACAACAAACTCCAGATTATTGGTTTGTAACCCAGTAGAAATATTCAGTTTCTCACGATAACTGATCACATCAATAGTATCGGAATTATTTTTTAGCCGATGCTCCTGTGCAGCTAACCTAAGTATTTGGAAACACAAAAACACCAACAGAAAAAATAGTCGTTGCATGCTTTAAATTAAGAAAAAAGATGAAATAGGTGTAGCTTAGCTTTAAAATAAAACGATGGCTCCTATTGAATTTCATATCGAAGCAGGTGTTGCCTATCTAACACTTAACAGGCCAGACAAACTCAATTCTTTCAATCGGGAAATGGCTTTACTGTTACAATCAAAACTAGATGAATGTGCATCACTCCATGAAATAAGAGCAGTTTATCTGACAGGAGCAGGCAAAGGATTTTGTGCCGGTCAGGATCTCGCAGAAGTAGTTGATCCTAATGGACCGGGCATGCAACGCATTTTGAGCGAACATTATAATCCTATTATCACACGATTACGAAATATGCCCAAGCCTGTGGTTGCTGCCGTAAATGGTGTAGCTGCTGGAGCCGGTGCTAATATTGCACTTGCCTGCGATATTGTGGTAGCTGCACAATCTGCATCATTTATTCAGGCATTTTCAAAAATTGGGTTAATACCAGATAGTGGGGGTACGTATACTTTACCAAGATTAATCGGATGGCACAAAGCCAGTGCCATAATGATGCTGGGCGATAAGATTAATGCAAATACTGCTGAAAAAATGGGCATGATCTATCAGGTTTTTGAAGATGAATTATTTATTGAATCATCCAAACAAATTGTCACGAATCTTGCACAAATGCCTACCAAAGCATTGGGATATATCAAACATGCCTTAAACCACTCTGCCAGCAATTCACTGGAAGAACAATTATCACTGGAAGACGACTATCAACAGAAAGCAGCGGCTACCGCTGATTTTAGAGAAGGAGTTGCTGCATTCCTCGAGAAAAGAGCACCAAAATTCAAAGGACAATAAATGAGTACAATGAATAATCCTTTTAAACAGGTAGTAGATCACATGATGAAGCACGACCAGTTCTCACAATGGCTGGGCATAACTGTAATTGATATTCAGGAAGGATATAGTAAGATTAATATGACAGTTCGTGAAGAAATGATCAATGGATTTGGTATTGTACATGGCGGCATCGCTTTTTCATTAGCAGATAGCGCATTTGCCTTTGCCTGTAATAACCGTAACAACCTTTCTGTTGCTTTAGATACTTCCATCAATTTTACCAAAGCCGTTCAGGTGGGCGATCAGTTAACCGCAGAGGCAAAAGAAATTCATAATGGCAGAAGTACAGGCTTATACCATATCACCATCACTAACCAAAAAAATGAACAGGTGGCACATTTTAAAGGCACTTGCTTTAGAACCGGCAAAACACTGATATGATCTGTCAATTCAAAGAATTTATTCCTGTTGTGGATGAAACCGCTTTCATTCATCCTAATGCCGTAGTTACCGGTAATGTAATCATTGGAAAAAATGTTTATGTAGGACCCGGCGCAGCTATTCGTGGCGACTGGGGACAAATCATCATTGAAGATGGATGCAATGTGCAGGAAAACTGTACCATACACATGTTTCCCGGGGTTACTGTATTGTTGAAAGAAGCGGCGCATATTGGTCATGGCGCCATTATTCATGGTGCAACCATTGGCAAGAATTGTTTAATTGGCATGAACAGCGTTATCATGGATAATGTGGTGCTAGGTGATGAATGCATTGTTGGTGCATTAAGCATGCTAAAAGCAGATGAACAATTTGAATCAAGAAGCCTGATCGTTGGCAACCCGGCCAAAAAAATAAAAGAAGTAACAGATGAAATGATTGCCTGGAAAACTAAAGGCACTGCCTTATATCAACAGTTACCCGATGATATGCGTGCACACTGGAAAATTTGTGAGCCATTAAGAACAATTCCCGATCATTATCTCCAAAACAGTGAAAGCAACCCTACAAACTACAAAACCTGGAACGAAGAACGCAATACCTGACAGCTTAGGCATAATATGCTTTTCTTTTCAACTAAAAACATCCCCATCTAATAGCGCTTGAAGCTTGTGGGCCCTACCCATTGTTGTCCGGTAAATTTAACCGTGGGCTGTAGGTGTCGCATATGATGGAACACGGATATTCATGATTTTCAAGATCTATCATGATAAATCCTGAAAATCATGAAGATCTGTGTTTTATTAATAGCAGATAGTGCATTTACGGCAACCAAATATTTCTTTAAGCAACTGACTTTACATTTTCTCCCCTCTTTAATTCCAATAAAAGCAGAAAGTCTATAATAAGCACCCATCAAGGCTTGTAGCTTGTAGCTTGCGGCTTGTAGCCAATTTCCCCCGACAGCTTTGTTTTCGTACCTTTGTATTTCCACCAAAGTCTTGATTGAAAAGTGTCTGAGAAAAATAACTTCATCGATTATATCCGCATCTTCTGCCGCAGTGGACATGGTGGTGCCGGCGCCAAACATTTCATGCGTAATAAATTAACCGCTAAGGGAGGCCCTGATGGAGGCGATGGTGGTAGAGGTGGACATATCATCTTACGCGGTAATTCGCAGATGTGGACACTACTTCACTTGCGTTATTTTAAAAATGTACTGGCTGAACACGGAGAAGGTGGTAGTAAAAACAATTGTACGGGTCGCGACGGACAAGATATTATTATTGAAGTACCGCTGGGAACAGTTGCCCGTGATGAAGAAAGCGGAAAAATAGAAGCAGAGATACTCGAAGATGGACAGGAGATTATCTGGATGAAAGGTGGCCGTGGCGGCTTAGGTAACAGTAATTTCGCCACACCTACCAATCAGGTTCCTGAGCACGCACAGCCGGGTGAGCCGGGTGTAGAAGGCTGGAAAAACCTCGAATTAAAAGTATTGGCTGATGTTGGACTAGTAGGCTTTCCGAATGCAGGAAAATCGACTTTATTATCTGTTATAACTGCCGCTAAACCCAAAATTGCCAATTATGCCTTCACCACTTTAACACCTCAATTAGGCATGGTTGCTTACCGCGATTCAAAATCATTTTGTATCGCCGATTTACCCGGTATAATTGAAGGAGCTGCGGAAGGAAAAGGATTAGGTCATCGCTTCCTTCGACACATTGAAAGAAATGCGGTTTTATTATTCCTGATACCTGCCGATAGCGCTGATCATCGCAAAGAGTTCGAAATCCTCAGAAATGAGCTGGAACAATACAATCCAGAGATGCTGCAAAAAGATTTTATCATTGCCATCAGCAAAAGTGATATGCTGGATGATGAGCTAAAAGAAGCCATTGGTAAAGAACTTCCAAAAGGTATTCCACACTTATTTATTTCTTCTGTAACACAATCAGGATTAACTGAATTGAAGGATAAGTTATGGGAAACTTTAAACAAGCCTGTTGACGAAACTAACAGTCGTTAAGATATCCGATTTATTTATATGTTAACACCGCTCACCCAAAAATCTATTTTTGGGCGGGTTACCTTTACTATCTTGCATGTATTAAGGATGTACACCAGCAATTTTAGCCGTACATCTCGGATTTTTTAAAAATCCCAACTTCTTCGCTTCTGCCAGCTCGCTTTTACGAAACTTTTACTTGCACTACGAGAAATCTTCTGAATGCACAGGAGATACGCATTAATTATTTACGCATTAAAAGAAACAACATGAAAAAGCAATCTGTACAAGCCATCGTAAAAGGAATCGTTCTTAGTGGCATTTTAACTGCCGGTACATTTATTCAGGCCAAAGCCAATGATAATGCCGGTGAAGCCGTTGCTGCAAAAGCATCTGCTGAATTTAAATTTGCTGGTTCTTCTAAAGATCAGGCATCATTCAATGTAAAATTCAACAACCCAACAGGTGAAAAATTCACTTTGCTGGTGCTGGATGCAAATGGCGACCTGTTTTTTAAAGAGAGTTATTCAAAAAAAGACTTCGCTAAAAAACTGGTGTTAGCCAAAGAAGATGCTGAGAAATTAACTTTCCGTATCCAGAGCGGCAACCAAAGTTTTGATGAAAACATCAACCTGTTTGTAAGCGAAACTGAAGCAAGAAAGGCTTCAGCAAAGCAATAATTAACTCATTCCCACTTAGCTAAAAACTATTTGTTTTTAGCTAAGTGTTGACCTCTACACGACGCTCGCTTTATTGAACTATCACGCTTTGCTTTACGAAATATTCATTGCGATACGAAAACCTGTTTAACAGGAGCCATTTTATTACTCACGCAAAAAGAATATGAACATGAAAAAAGCAATCATTACCGGTTTATTATCTGTTGTTTTATTTACTGCAGCAGAAGCAAGCAAAAATGAAAAAACCGACGTTAACAAAGGAAAAATTGAAGTAAACTACACTGGTTTCTTCAACAACGATCTTTCCTTTAATGTGAAGTTTCACAACCCAAGTGGTAACAATGTTACACTTACTGTAATTAACGAAGAAGGTGAGAGCCTCTTTAAAAGCAATTTCTCAGACAAAAAATTCGAAAAGAAATTTGTACTGTTGAAAGATGCTAATGTCGACAAACTTACTTTCCTGTTTCAGTCAGGTAAAGATGTGTACAAAGAAAGCTTCGACATCAATGTTGTTACACGCGAAGTATCAGATGTAGTTGTAAAAAGAAACTAAAAAGAACAACCAGGCAGGAAATAGTATTGATCAGCAGTTGATCTATCATTGTGTGTGGCCGGTAACAGTAGACTGTTATCGGCCTTTTTTGCACCACTGTTAACAAAATATCACATGCAGGTTGCGGTTCGGATATTAATTTCAGGTATGCAACCACAACAATGTCTTTTCTGCGGACATATAGTTCAACTGGTACATGTTCATGGGCATTACCAGTGTCCGGTTTGCACCACCAATGCCCTACCCTGCTGCGATGGTGACAACTGTAATACCAATCAATTACTCGCCATTCAAAACGAAGCCATTCACCGCCAGCAAGTAAAATCAGATGAATAAAATCATTCGAACAGATTCCTCCAATCCGGCATTCATTTCGTTGGTGCAATTGCTGGATGCAGAATTGGCTGAACGTGATGGTGCAGATCATTCTTTTTATCACCAATACAATGGTATACAGTTATTACAACATGTAGTTGTTTTATTCCATGAAGATATTCCTATCGGATGCGGTGCTTTTAAACAAATTGAAGCTGATACCGTAGAAGTAAAACGCATGTATATCTTACCAGATCATCGATCTAAAGGCCTTGCCACCATGGTGCTTACTGCATTGGAAGAATGGGCAAAAGAAGAAGGTTTTATTACTGCGGTATTGGAAACTGGCAAAAGACAACCGGAAGCCATTGCACTTTACCAGAAAAATGGATATGTCAATATTCCCAACTACGGTCAATATATCGGTATAGAAAACAGTGTTTGTTTTGAGAAAAGATTAATCCCATAAAAAAAGCCATCCCGTCTCTGACGGGATGGCTTTTTACTATTTAAAGTTCACCTACTATCCAGCCGCTTCAGACTGCATACTTCTGGCTACTTTCTTTCTGTCTTCTTCATTCAACACGGTTTTACGCATGCGGATGTTTTTTGGTGTTACTTCTATACACTCATCCTGCTGAATATATTCCATACACTCTTCCAGGGTAAACTGCAATTTCGGTGTGATACGAACACTGTCATCACTACCGCTTGCACGGTGGTTGGTAAGTTTTTTCGCTTCCACAGCATTTACGTTCAGGTCTCCTGGTTTAATGTGCTCAGCAATGATCTGACCAACATATACTTCCTCTCCCGGATCAATAAAGAAGCTACCTCTATCCTGTAATTTGTCGATAGAATAAGCAGTAGTTACACCCTGGAATTTGGCAATCAATACTCCGTTATTTCTACCAGGAATTGGTCCTTTCCATGGCTTGTATTCATTAAAGCGGTGTGCCATTACAGCTTCACCAGCAGTGTTTGTAAGCATTTGTGAACGAAGTCCAATCAAACCTCTTGATGGAATATCGAATTCAAGGTGTTGCATTTCACCTTTGCTTTCCATCACCAGCATTTCACCCTTGCGCTGGGTAACCAGGTCGATTACTTTTCCGCTGAACTCGCTAGGTACATCTACTACCAATATCTCATAAGGCTCATGCTTCTTTCCATCAATATGTTTAACCAATACCTGAGGGTTACCTACCGTTAGCTCATATCCTTCACGACGCATGGTTTCAACCAATACGCCCAGGTGAAGAATACCACGACCATAAACCAGGAAGCTATCGGCACTATCGGTATCTTCTACACGCAATGCAAGGTTTTTTTCTGTTTCCTTCATCAAACGATCACGGAGGTGACGAGAAGTAACAAACTTACCATCACGACCAAAGAAAGGTGAGTTATTGATGCTGAAAGTCATGCTCATGGTTGGTTCATCAACACTGATAATTGGTAATGCTTCCGGATTTTCTGCATCAGCGATGGTATCACCAATATTGAAATCTTCTAAACCTACAACCGCACAAAGGTCACCAGATAATACTTCAGAAACCTTACGCTTACCCATTCCTTCAAATACGTACAGTTCTTTAACACGAACTTTCTTAATAGTACCATCAGCCTGCACCAATGCAATCTGCTGGTTTTCTTTAATAGAACCACGGGTTACTTTACCGATGGCGATACGACCAAGGAAAGAAGAGTAATCAAGTGAAGTGATCTGCAATTGCAAAGTACCTTCTGTTACTTTCGGTGCTGGTACATATTTAATGATACCATCCATTAACGGAAGAATATCTTCTGTAGGTGTTAAACTATCGTTGAACCAGCCATTCTTACCACTACCATAGAAAGTAGGGAAGTTTAACTGCTCTTCAGTAGCATCGAGGTTGAAGAATAATTCGAATACTGCATCATGCACTTCATCCGGACGGCAATTTGGCTTATCAACTTTATTGATCACCACAATTGGGTGAAGGTTTAGTTGCAAAGCTTTCTGTAACACAAAACGGGTTTGTGGCATAGGTCCTTCAAAAGCATCCACTAACAAAATCACCCCATCGGCCATTTTCAATACACGTTCTACCTCACCACCGAAGTCACTGTGACCCGGTGTATCAATCACATTTATTTTAATACCATTATAGGTAACTGCAGCATTTTTACTGAAGATGGTAATACCTCTTTCTTTTTCAAGGTCATTACTATCCATGATCAATTCACCCGTATCCTGGTTATCCCTGAACACTTTAGTTGCGTGAAGAATCCTGTCTACCAGGGTTGTTTTGCCATGGTCAACGTGTGCGATAATGGCAATATTTCTTATTTCCATGTAAAATTTTAAGGCTGCAAAGGTACGGCATTATCGCCGGAGGGCAAAGGGATTAACTAAACTTAACCCGGATAAGTCGCAACTAGTCAAACTGTATTGTAACTAACTGTTAGTCAGTCGAATACAAAGCAATTATTTAATATAACGCTCCTAAACAGCATTCACAAACAATGCTTATCTTTCTAAAAATATCCGCAGCCATGCGATTGCTTAAGAAATTACTGCTTGTTCTGGGCCTTTTGACCCTGATATATTTACTTGGCCCCAGTCCCAAAAAGCCCCAATATGGTACTGCTCTTCCAGCCATACCCTCGAATTTGGATAGTCTTGGTGGTTATATCACATCATTAGAGTCTGCTCATAAAATTAAGCCGGATAATGAAGCCCGGATTGTATGGGCCAATGATAGTGTACATACTAAAACCCCTTATTCGATTGTTTACCTCCATGGTTTTAGTGCAAGCCAGAAAGAAGGTGATCCTGTGCATAGAAACCTTGCTAAACAGTTTGGTGCTAATCTTTATCTAGCCCGCTTATCCGGACACGGTATCGATACCAGTGATGCCCTTCTTAGTATGACCGCCACCAACTTATGGGAATCTGCCAAAGAAGCTTATGCAATTGGAAAACAATTGGGTGAGAAAGTGATTCTGATGGGCACATCTACCGGAGGAACACTGGCACTGATGCTTGCAGCCAGTTATCCTGAAATAGCCGGACTTGTTTTATTATCACCCAATATAGCCATCAATGATCCGAATGCATGGATCACCAATAATCCATGGGGGCTTCAGATTGCAAGACTGGTTAAAGGTGGAAAAATGAATATCATTCCCAATAAAACAGAAGAATACAAACAATATTGGAATGCTGCTTACCGTCTTGAGGCAGTTACTGAATTGCAGGAGTTATTAGAGACAGCCATGACAAAAGCTACTTTTGAAAAAGTAAAACAACCCATGCTCGTCTTGTATTACTATAAAAACGAAAAGGAGCAGGATCCGGTAGTAAAAGTATCCGCCATGAAAGAAATGTTTGACCAGGTGAATACACCGGCAAATATGAAAAAAATGGTACCTATCCCTAATGCAGGAAGCCATGTTTTAGGCTCTCCTATTCAGTCGAAAGATATTGTAACAGTTGAGAAAGAGGCAGCCGATTTTCTACGGAATAGTATGAAAGTGCCTTTAGCTATTAGCCATTAGCTGTTAGCAGCTCTCCGGAAAAATTACGCCACAAGGTTCGAGCTACAAACCATTGCTGTCCGGGGAAAATTTGCTAGCATCTTCTGAGCCACAGGCTACATGCCACAAGCTGCAAGCAATTAGTAAACCAGACATTAAACAGGAGCCAGGTAATTAGGGAAGATAAAAAAGAATAAATACAATCAGTACCCGTGGACAGACCTTCATTGGCATTGGTGTCGAGCGAAGCGAAGACAGACTAAATCATGCGCAGCAGATTTAGTCAGAGGCCAATGTAGTCTGGGAACGGGTACGGGGCCATTCGGCCCAGGAGTAACATTCAATTTTGAACAACCGCGTGATCGATTTTACTCATTGTCATAAGGTGATAGATATTGCCTAAGCCATCGTTACGGCTTATTTTAAAAGCAGGGGTTCTGTTTTCAAACTACGACAGAATGATTGCTGTAGAAGAATTTCAGAGAAAAATGATATTTTTACCGGACAGCAATGGCTACAAACTACAAGTCTTGATGGATGCCTATTTTAGGCCTTCTACAATTATTGAAATAACCTAGATAGGTTGTGCGTATTTGTTTTGTAAAACAAGGGCTTAACAGAAGTGTTTAATTGTAGTAAATATGCTATTTAATGCTTCAAAATCAACTTGAAAACGACCCATCCTGCTTCACGCTAGACTCATAGCAAGTGGCTCGCAGTTTATAACTGATTTTTTTACCAGACTTTAATGGCTCCAGGCTTCAATCTACAAGTGAATAATCATTTTGCCAGTAGCTAAAGGCCAACAGCTATTCCCTATATTAGCGTATCTAAATTAAACGATTGCCCATGCCAAGCAGTATAATAGCAGGGATTGGTATGTACGTGCCCAAAAACGTAGTTACCAATCAGGACCTCACCAGATACATGGAAACCAGTGATGAATGGATACAAGAGCGAACAGGTATTCAGGAACGCAGATATGCCCACAGAACCGAAGAAACCACCACTACCATGGGGGTTGAAGCCGCTAAAATTGCCATAGAAAGGGCTGGCATCACTCCAAAAGATATCGACTTTATCATATTCGCTACACTGTCCCCAGATTACTACTTCCCTGGTTGCGGAGTACTATTACAAAGAGCCATGAAAATGGGAGAGATTGGTGCCCTCGATATCAGGAACCAATGTAGTGGTTTTGTTTACGCACTCAGTGTGGCCGACCAATTCATCAAAACTGGTATGTATAAAAACATTCTGGTAGTAGGCAGTGAAAAACATTCCTTCGGCCTCGATTTCTCAACCCGTGGACGCAATGTTTCTGTCATTTTTGGAGATGGTGCAGGTGCCGTAGTATTACAGCCTACCAAAGCAAAAGGTCGTGGTATATTGAGTACCCATTTACACAGTGATGGAGAATCTGCTGAAATATTAGCCATGTACAACCCCGGTACCCATGCCAACTATTGGGCAGATAAAAACTATGCAGATTTCGATGACGCTGAAATCGGACAAATGTTTATGAGCCATAACATGATCGACAATGCCCAAAACTTTCCCAATATGGATGGTCCATCCGTTTTCAAAAAAGCGGTGGTTAAATTTCCGGAAGTAATTGTGGAAGCATTACAGCAAAACGGTTACCAGCCGACAGACATCAATATGCTCATACCACACCAGGCCAATTTGCGCATCAGTCAGTTTGTGCAGCAAAAACTAGGACTCAAAGACTCGCAGGTTTATAATAATATCATGTCGTACGGCAATACCACCGCGGCTTCTGTACCCATTGCTTTATGTGAAGCATGGGAGAAAGGTTTAGTAAAAGAAGGCGATCTTGTGTGCCTCGCTGCTTTTGGAAGTGGTTTTACATGGGCCAGTGCATTAATGAAATGGTGAGTTTAACAGGATTTTACAGAAAGAAAATGCAATATTGCGGGCTTAGAAACGACTGATCTATTAGTTAGGCTATTTTGTATTTTATAATGAGGAGATGATGGATAGAAAAATTGTGTACCTGGTAAACCCGATCTCGGGTACTTCAAAAAAAGAAGGCATAAAAAAATTAATAGAAAAGGAAACCTCCGCTAAAGGCATTCCTTTTGAAATAATGCATACCAATGCTGGTGGTCATTACCAGTTACTTCATGAAAAAATTCGTGCTGAGCATTTTACTGATGTGGTAATTATTGGTGGCGATGGTACCGTAAACCAGGTAACGCAAGCCTTGCATGACTTACCCGTGCAATTTGGCGTTATACCTGTTGGTTCCGGAAACGGCTTAGCACTTGCAGCCCGGATACCCACCAAACCGGAACTTGCACTTGCTTTAATTTTCGAAGGTAAATCGAAAATGATCGATGCATTTCTGGTAAACGATCATTACTCCTGTATGCTGAGTGGTATTGGCTTCGACGCACAGGTAGCACATGATTTTGCCAGTAAAGCATCGAGGGGATTACTCACTTATACGCAACAAAGCATCATTAATTATTTCCGTGCCACACCTTATCAGTTTGAAATAAAGCTGGAGAATTTTTCCTTTTTTTCCGACGCTTTTTTCATCAGCATTGCCAACAGTAATCAGTTTGGTAATAATTTTAAAATTGCTCCACAAGCCAGTCTGAACGATGGTTTATTGGATATCGTTATTGTGCAAAAAATGAATAAGGCAAAATTGCCATTTGCCATACTTCGTCAAATCAGGGGGAACAACAAATTGCAGCAGTTGGTAGAAGATATGACCAAGAAGAATATCCTTTATTTCCAAACACCACAAATAACCATCCGTAACCTGAAGCTTGCACCATTGCATATTGATGGGGAACCCAGGGAAACTGCGGGTGAATTAAATATTCGTATATTAAAAGACCATTTTTCTTTAATACAGCCGGAATAGTTATTTCATAAGCTTTTGAAGTCTTTTGAACTCCCTGAGGTTGGCTTCTGCTGCCAATGCCAGGGTTATATCTCTTTTCTCCGCAGCGGTGATATGAAAACTTAAACTCGCAGGTGCTTCTTTTCTCGAAGGCACATACTGAAAACAGATACGATAAAACCCCGGACCATAGGCTTCATAACTATATTCGAGTTGATCGTGCTGGTAATAATCCTGTAGTTTAAACCAGTTGTTTTGCAGTAACAGAAATGGTTTGGTAAAAGTGCCAAACAAACTGCTTCCTTCAAGCGGTCTGTCCCAGTCGGTCAAACCTCTATCGCGCAACTGAAGCAACACCACTTTGCTGGTATTTTCTTTTAACCAGTCACGGAATACTTCAATAAAACGAAGAGAAGATTCTTGTCCGAAATTATCCCTCAGTCCGGCATCCATTACATCAATAACAGGGTTGGTAGGCAACCAAACATTGGGAAGTACATAAGGGAAGGTTGCATTCATTCTTAAGGCTGATAGAATGCCAATATTATTGCTGTTCTGTGAACCGAAAAAAGTATTGAAATCAATGGCATCAGCATCAAAAGGACGTACATTCGCCGAATTGGTTACAGGCCGCATCATAAACCTGGAAGGGTGTGAGGCAAGGATCATTTTTCTGCCATCGCGGGTAATCACTGAGTTAAAAAACATCAGTGGAATCTCAGCGTTTTGTTCTGCCAGCTTATAATCTCCAATAGTTTTATTTAAGTAACCGTGGGTATTTTCATCCAACTTTTGTTCAAACGCATAGCCCCTGTCTTTAGTATATCGATAGCCGAATTTTTCAAAAGGTTTAGCAGGACCGATCAAATCACGAGTAACAAAAGAAGAAAACAAAGGACTTAATAAATCATTGGAAATATCATCAAGGTATTGTTTGTCTTGCAGGTTAATCTTCTCACCATTCTGCTTGCGATAATACAATTCCCTGAAATAAGTTGCGCCCAACATCCCGCCAGATGCTCCACTGATCAGAAAGGTTTGTTTCATTAGTTTACCTTGAAACATACTATCAAGATGCTGCAATGCATTCATGGTGAATGTAGCACTGCGTATACCACCTCCACTGGTATTAATCAGGTACATAACCGGTTTGGCTGTACCTTGTTTTGCTTTCCATTTTTCCAACATCTCAATATACTTCGCCTTGTCGCTGGCCATATCCTTTTCATTGGCCAACGCCATTATCGATTCCCTTGAGTATACGGGCCTTTCAATATCTGTACTATAATTTAAACCGTATGCTTTATTGCGCAGGTCGATGATATCTTGTTGGTATAAGAAATTTATCAGCAGGTAAACAACTACAACAACAGGTATGCTCCAACTGTGTAAAAAAGTAGATATCGCTCCCGCGCCTGCAATTAGAATGGCAAAAAAGACGGTGATACTAGCCGCAGCAGGTAATTGAAATAAACGTGCATCAGAAATATATCCGGTGCCAATTAAAAAGAAAAAAGCAATAGCAATGGCAATAACAGCAGCAAAATGATGTCGTTTAAAAACGGTATCCAGAAATGCAAGGCTATAATGGCGAACATCCCGTGGTTTACGCAACCCAAGTTTTGCACTCAAAAACCAATCTACGCGCATATCTAATCGCTCTTTAGGAAGTGGGTTATTTTTGGCAGCAATGGCATATTGCATATTGGCAGAGTCAATTACGGTGGCCATGCTGCGATAAATGGTTTTATCGGCCCCAAAAAAATACGCGAAGGCAATCAGGATAGATAAAGTTATTCCTATCAGAAACCCCATTACCATCCATAAAATATCCGATGCGGGAAATAATTCCTGGTAGCGTGCATAGTGAACTGCTTTAAAAAAATAAAATACAAGAAAAATCAGCGGTAATACGGCATTATTAATACAGTATTTCAAAAAGGGTTGTGCAGTAGTGGCGAGAAAACGAAAGTACTTACCGAAAAGAATAAATGTGGTGATATTCCAACTCATGATAAATATACCCAGTGCAAAACCTACTATTGCGGTACTAAGTATATTTATTTCTCCAAAATATTCAGGCGCAAGGAATAAGGAGTCGGCTCCAAAAGTTCGCATGAAACCACCTGCTACAGTTGAAAACAAAATATACCAGAACACCAGAAACACCTGGTATCTTCTAAAATGTAGCAAGCATAACTGAATAGGCAGTGAAAACCAAAAACCCGATAAATACTCTTTCAGTTTGTTCATTTGATTCAGCATTTTAATTGATGGCTTTGCCTTTTCAATTAAGGTGATGCCGGGTTTAGTTGTTTGCGGGAGATTTCCTTAACACAAACAGAGTGGCAACGAGCGACAACAACAAACACATACCGGTTAACTGATGTATTTGTGCCATCCATTCAAATGTACCCCATTTACCCGGTACTATGCCTGTACTGGTTAAGATAGTTAAAATTCCCAGCAACACCTGTAAACAAGTTAAGTATAGTGGAATTCTTTTGATGTTTTCAAAAACAATACCAGCTTTTTGTTTAGCCAGTTGAATAGTCCATATAACTATGACAATTAAAATCAGGTAAGCCAACCCACGGTGAATAAAATGTATCAGGATTTTATTATCAATAAAATTCAAGAGAAAGGGTTGGTGTTTGAATAAGGAGTCTGGCACCCAATCTCCATTAATAGTTGGCCAATCGGTAGCTACTGTTGCAGCTTTATGTCCAGCCATCAATGCCCCATAACACAATTGGATTGTGAGTAAACCAATCAACCATATATTAATTTTCCTGAGTGGTGCATGAACCACCCATTGATTTTTAGGTACCAATAATTTTAAGGCAAACCAGAATGTATAACAGAGTAACCCCAATGCAAAAATAAAATGTAATGCCAGTCTGGTAGGTTTCACATAAACAGCATCACCTGTTAATCCACTAGCTACCATGATCCAACCTACGGCCCCTTGTAATGCACCAAGGATGAATAAAATAATCAATGGACGAATCATTTCCTTCTTAAAATGTTTACGGATGATGAACCAGATGAATCCGCCGGCAAATACCAAACCAATTAACCTAGCCCATAAACGATGGAACCATTCCCAGAAAAAAATGAATTTGAAATCTGACAGGGTAAATTCAAAGTTGAGTAATTGAAATTGGGGCGTTGCCCGATACTTATCGAATTCCTTTAACCAGGCTTGTTCATTTAGTGGGGGTAAAGTACCTGTAATCACATCCCATTCTGTGATAGACAACCCACTGCCTGTTAAACGGGTGATTCCTCCCAGTGCAACCTGTATAATCGTCATTAATACGCCTAATAATAACCACCTTGCTACCAACTTTGAGGATCTGTCATTCACCTGTACCATATATGTGTTCTTGGTTGTGGCAAAGTTATTAGGTTATTAAAAGCATTAATGATTTTGTTTGACTGATTTTCTCATTTCTCTGCGAAACCTCTGCGTTCTTTGTTGCTCTGCGGTGATTATTCGAGTAAATTCACCGCAGAGAACATGAGGCAACAGAGGTTCGCAGAGGATTTTCAGAAAAATAGTCTTATATCATCAAGTTTCTGGAATTTTAGACCATGTTATTACCATTTTACCAGGAAAAATTGATCGAAGCCGGTTGTGATGAAGCCGGACGCGGATGTTATGCTGGGCCAGTTTTTGCAGCGGCGGTAATACTTCCCAGAGATTTTCACCACCCATTGTTGAACGACAGTAAACAGGTAAATGCCAGGCAAAGAGATTTACTTAGAACGGTGATTGAAAAAGAAGCCATCAGCTGGGCAGTTGCTTCGGTGAGCAGTGATGAAATTGACCATATCAATATCCTGAAAGCATCTTATAAAGCCATGCACCTGGCGATTGACCAGCTCTCCAAATCACCCGAACTTTTGCTGATTGATGGCAACAGGTTTATCCCTTATAAAAAAACACCTCATCAATGTATTATCAAAGGTGATGGCAAATACAGTCATATTGCTGCTGCAAGTATACTCGCCAAAACATATCGTGATGAATATATGCTAAAGCTTCACGAAATACACCCCGAATATGGATGGGATCAAAACAAAGGCTATGGTACCGCCACTCACCGAAAAGCCATTGAGCAGTTTGGCCTTTGTGTGCATCATAGAAAGAGCTTTAATATTCTGCCGAAGCAGTTGCGTTTTGAGCTGTGAGCTGTGTGCTTCTAGCTTCTAGCTACTAGCTGCTAGAATTGTTTGTTTGAAGATTTTATAATATCTGTACATCCCTGTTAAACGGCCACTGCTAGAAGCTAGCAGCTAGAGGCTAGAAGCTCAATCACTCATTCCAAACACCTGCGCCTTCGCGAATAACTTCATACACATCTTTGGTACAATCAATAACCGTAGATGGCACCATTCCGCCATTGCCTCCGTCTACGACAATATCAACCAACTTTTCAAATTTCTCATAAATGATAGCCGGGTCGGTGTATTCTTCAACCATTTCACCGGGCAGGGAAGCAGATAGAATCGGATGCCTGAGTTCATGTACAATTTGCCGTGCGATATTATTATCGGGTACACGAAGGCCGATGGTACTTTTCTTGCTTTGCAATATTTTAGGTACTTCTTTACTGGCTGGTAGAATAAACGTGTAGGGACCAGGCAGGTAGCTCTTCAATAAACGATAAAGTGGTGTAGAAATACTTTTTGTGTACTGGCTTAAATCACTGAGGTCGTAACACACAAAACTAAGCTGGGCCTTGTTGGGGTCAACCTGTTTTATCCTGGCAATACGCTCAACTGCTTTGTGTTGAAATATATCGCATCCTAAACCATAAATCGTGTCAGTTGGATAGATGATGACCCCCCCGGAAAGCAGGCATTCCGCAATCATTCTAAGATGTCTGGGATTGGGGTTATCGGGGTGTACTTCGAGGAGCATTTATAAATATAATGCCAAAACGGCAAATAAGAAAATGCATAAATCATTCATTTTAAGCGCTGTTGCTCATTTTATAATTACCAAAATAATGCCCAAATGAGCTTTTTTTAGGGCTAAAAGGTCCATGATATGCGTAAAGGATACACTATGTATAAGCCTGCCATTCCTCCGATTATGCTTTTATTAACAATCAGTTCATCTTACTTTTGCAAAAACTTCAACCATGCAGTTACAGGGTGTAGATATTGTGGATCAAATCAGTGCTTCCGATTTCAGGACTAATTATTATCTACCCAAGAAACCCCTGGTAATTCGCAATTTGTCTAAGAGTTGGCCCGCTTATGAAAAATGGAACTGGGATTATTTCAAAACCCTGGTAGGTGATAAAAAAGTGGGCTTATACAATAATATCAAAAGCGATGCCTATACGCCAATCAATACTGCCGATGATTATAAAACCTTTGGGGAATATATTGACATGATCAGAACCGGGCCAGCGGCATGGCGCATTTTTCTGTTTAATATTTTTGAACATGCCCCCCAGTTAACAAACGATTTTAATTGGCCGGATGAATTAATGTCTGGTTTTGTAAAAAGATATCCCATGCTTTTTGTTGGGGGTGCCACCAGCATCACCCACATGCATTTCGATATTGATATGAGTCATATTCTGCACACCCAGTTCTGCGGCAGAAAAAAAGTATTATTATTTCCATTTGAAGAGCAACATAAACTATACAGAAAACCTTTTGAAGTGTTGAGCCTGGCTGATTTCAGTCATTACCACCACCTAAACGGCAGCCCCGATTATAACCAGTTTCCTGCTCTCAAATTGGCCAATGGTTACGATATCACGCTTGAGCATGGCGACACTTTATATATGCCTGCCGGTTACTGGCATCACATGGAATATCTGGATAGTGGATTTGCCATGAGTTTAAGGGCCATGCAATCATCACTTGGCGGAAAATTAAATGGAGTTTGGAACCTTTTTGGCATGCGTAATATTGATACATTGATGAAGAAAACAATGCCTCATCCCTGGTATAACTGGAAAAGAAAAAAGATCTATGCTTTGGCCGAAAAAGAGATAGAAAAAGCAGTTTTATAAACTTGCAAAAACAAATAGAAAAAGGCGGCCTTGTGCCGCCTTTTTCACTTGTAACCCCTAATGAAAACTGAATACGAGAAAAATTACATGCATTTCTGCTGCTTTTTCTCTACCCGGAGTAAATGTAGGATAGTCATTAAAAAAATCCAACGTTGAAAACACCCAAATTATTAGGGTGTTTTCACTGATTTTTTTCGGTGAAATCATCGCAGAGAAATTCTAAATAAAACGGAGATTTGCAATTAAAATTTCTGTAATTTACTTATTCAAATGCCCGTTCCGGAATTCTCACGGTTGGGTACTTATTGTTGCTAATTTGTTTTTGATATGACTCAGATTGCCCTGGTAGATGACCATGTATTGTTAAGAAACGGGCTTGCCTCACTGGTTAACTCTTTTAGTGGATATAAAGTGCTGTTTGAAGCAAACAGCGGTAAACACATGATAGAATTATTGGACCCCAATAATTTACCAGATGTGGTATTACTCGATATTACCATGCCCGATATGAATGGCTACGAAACCGCTTTATGGCTCACCACTCATTATCCGCAGGTGAAAATATTGGCTTTAACCATGTTGAATGATGAAAGATCCATCATCCGAATGTTTAAAAATGGTGCCAAAGGTTATCTCCTGAAAGACAGCAAGCCCCAGGAACTGAAAGCTGCCCTGGATGGCATTGTAACCAAAGGGGTTTACCTTAATAAACTGATGTGCGATAATATCATGCACACCATGAAAACCTCTCCGGAAGAAGATGCTGATATCCAGAAGTTCACAGAACTTTCCGAGCAGGAAAAAGAATTTCTTGGATGGGCATGTACCGATAAATCATACAGAGAAATAGCAGAACTCATGGGCACAAGCCTGCGTAATGTAGACGAAACAAGGGATACCCTTTTTCAGAAACTACAAACCCCAACCCGCGTTGGACTAGCACTCTTTGCCATAAAACACGATATAGCGCGGTTGTAATTAAACTGTCTCAGTTCGATCGATTTGTTTTATAAAAAAGTCCCGACCAGCAAGTTGGGACTTTTTAACAGAAGAATGTTCAATATCCAATATCCAACTTCGAAGTTCGACATTGAATATTGGATATTCTTCTGTTCTACACGATTTCCCACACTTCTTTACCACGTAACAACTTGTCCAGGTCGCCTTTCCCTTTGGTGGCGATGATCTCTTCAAGCTGCATGGCCATTACATCTTCATAACAGGCTCTTTCTGTTTCATAGAAAACACCAAAAGGTCTTGGGAAATGCGTTCCCTGTTGGTTGGGGTTATCGAACATGCGGATCAGGGCCTGTGCTTTATAAAAATCATTTTCATCATGGATCCATAAATCGTCGGCACTAACAGAACCGTCTGTCAGGTCGACCACTACGGGTTTCATTCCATCAATTTTAATACCTTTTTGTTGGCTGGTACCATAGATTAATGGTTTGCCATGCTCCAGGAATAATGCCTGCTCTGGCTTGGTGCCCTTTTCTGTGAATATTTCAAAAGCACCGTCATTGAAAATATTACAGTTCTGGTATATCTCCAGCATAGAAGCACCTTTGTGCTGGTGCGATCTGGTAAGCATTGCCTGTAAATGTTTCGGGTCACGATCCATACTTCGGGCAATAAAACTTGCATCGGCACCCATGGCTAAAGCAAGGGGATTAAATGGATGGTCGATACTACCATAAGGCGTACTCTTGGTAATTTTTTGTTCTTCTGAAGTAGGCGAATACTGCCCTTTTGTTAAGCCATAAATCTGGTTATTAAAGAGCAGGATATTTACATCAAAATTTCTTCTCAACAGGTGAATGGTATGGTTACCGCCAATACTTAAGCTATCACCATCCCCCGTAACGATCCACACGCTTAACTCTGGACGGGAAGCTTTCAACCCACTCGCAATGGCAGTAGCCCTTCCATGAATGGAGTGCATACCAAAAGTATTCATATAATAGGGAAAGCGACTGCTACAACCGATTCCACTGATGATCACAATATTTTCTTTCGGCACACCAATACCCGGCATGATCTTCTGCACCTGTGCCAGAATAGAATAATCCCCACACCCCGGACACCAACGCACTTCCTGGTCTGTGGCGAAATCTTTTGCGGTTAATACCGGCGTTGTTGTAGTTGTTGCTGACATACTTATCAATAATTAATAATGACCTGAGCGGCTCTCAGGTAACAAAGTTCCGAAAAAAGCTTTACTATTTCCCTGCTCCCGTTAATTCCTCCCAATATTCTGCTGCCCTGCGTGTATGTGGAATTACGATTGTGCCACCTACGATATTGGCTACAGCAAATATCTCATACATTTCGTCTGTGTTTACGCCTAATTCATGGCATTTACCCAGGTGGTATTTAATACAGTCATCGCAACGGAGTACCATACTTGCTACCAGTCCGAGCATTTCTTTGGTTTTTTTGTCGATAGCCCCCTCTTCATAGGTATTGGTATCGAGGTTCCAGAGGCGTTTCATTACCAGGTTATTCTTACTCAATATAACCTCATTCATTTTTTCCCTGTAGGTATTAAATTCTTCCACCAGTTTGCCCATAATTTGCCTTTTTAGCCTGTAAAAGTACAAAAGCCTGTGACTGCGCATGTCATTTATTTGTATTTTAAAAGCTTAAACCAATAACATGAAGCAGTTATTACTTTGGATCAGCCTTCTTTTCTCTGGCCTGCTGATGGCCCAAAATGGTACAGCATTAATTAAAGTTACCGATATGCTCAAAATGAGCCAGGTCGGAAATGTGAGTATATGTCCAGACGGCAGCAAAACCATTTATACCGTAACAAGTATCGAGCCCGATGGTGATACAAAATGGGAATACAGGTATGCGAATAAATTATACCTCATCAATAATAACGACCCCTCCAATGCAAAACAGATTGGAGGTCCGGGTTCACCTATAGCACAAGCTGCCTGGAAGCCAGACGGCAAACAACTCGCTTTTACCCGACCAGTTAATGGCAAGTCGCAGATATTTTTATTGAATATTGAAAATGGTGAAACAACCCAGCTAACCAATTTTAAATATTCCGTAAGTGGTCCACGCTGGAGCCCCGATGGTAAAAGAATCGTTTTCTCCGTAAGCCTCAGACTAGAGCAATTATTAACCGATGAAACATTAAATCCGGGCAAGAAAGTACCAGGATGGTCACTCGAGAAACCAGGATTTGCCGCTAATGAACACCTGTTAAACAATGCCAAACCCGATCCTGACGGAAATACAGAAGAAATAAGGGCATACCTAAACCTGAATGCTACTGCACAGAAAGCCAAAGTGATTAATAAACTGAACTTTCAACAGGAATCCACCACATCCGGCGAACTAAGCTTTACCCATTTTTTCATCATGGATGCAGATAGCACAAGTGTTCCCAAAGCGATCACTTCAGGGTACAATCGGTTTGGCAGCATCGATTTCACTCCTGACGGAAATCAACTGATTATCACCGGCAATGCCAATCTTACCATGCACCCAGACAGGGTACTTGAAAATGAAATTTATCTGGCAAATACCGATGGTTCAAACATGAGAAAAATATTGGGTGAAAAAGGAAAGAGTTATAATAGTCCCACCATTTCACCTACTGGCAAATGGCTGGCATTTCAGGTTGGCACCACTTCTTTCGTAAGTGTTCCAAGTCTTGCAGTAATGCCGTTGAATGGTAAAGCATCAGATGCCGTAAGCATTCCTTTCGACAGAAATAAAAGTGGGCTTACCTGGAGTAAAGATGAATCATCTATTTATTTCACTGCGCAAAGCAATGGCGGTGCCCCGCTCTACAGGGCTGATATCAACAGTAAACAGGTTAAGCAATTATCTGGTTATGATGCAGGCATAGGAAGTTTTGATATCGTAAACGATCTGGTTATATATAGTAAAACGATGGTAACAAATCCATCAGAGTTGTATAGCAACCGTCCCGATATGCAACAGGAAAAAAGGCTCACTTCATTTAATCATAACTGGCTTCAGGAAAAAAAATTGAGTCTCCCGGAAAAAGCTTCTTTTGTAAATGAAAAGGGATTGAAAGTAGAATACTGGGTAATGAAACCAACTAATTATGAAGCAGGGAAAAAATATCCTACCATCTTGAATATACACGGTGGACCTTCCGCTATGTGGGGTCCGGGTGAATATTCTATGTGGCACGAATTTCAATATTATGCATCGAAAGGATATGCTGTAGTATATGGTAATCCAAGGGGTTCCGGAGGTTATGGGGTGGATTTTTTAAGGGCGAATGTTAATGACTGGGGAGCAGGTCCTACTTCTGATGTACTTACTTATCTAACAAAAGCTGGCGCTGGTGGATTTATTGATACTTCAAAACTGGCTGTAACAGGAGGTTCCTATGCTGGCTACCTTGTAGCATGGATCATTGCACACGATCAGCGTTTTAAAGCTGCCTGTGCACAACGAGGCGTGTATGAATTGGGTACTTTTTTTGGAGAGGGTAATGCGTGGAGACTGGTACCAAACTATTTCGGTGGTTATCCTTGGGAAGCAAAAGCTAAACCAATTCTTGAAAGGGAATCACCCATTAACTATGTAGATAAAATCAAAACGCCCTTCATCATTTTCCATGGAGAGAATGATTTACGTACGGGGGTTATACAAAGTGAAATGTTGTACAAGAGTTTGAAAGTTTTGGGAAGAACCGTTGAATATGTACGTCATCCAGGCGGCACACATGAACTCACGAGAAGCGGAAATAACAGGCAAAGAATTGATCAGATGCTAAGAACACTTGAATTCTTTGATCGGTTTATTAAACATTAATTCTTTTTATCGTGGGGAATATTTAAGCCACAGATTCACAGATTAATTATTCATAATCCATTGCTGTCCCGGGAAAATTGGCTTCAAGCTGCAAGCCGCAAGCTACAAGTCTTGATGGGTGCTTAGTATTGACGTTCTGCTTTTAATGGAATTAAATGGGGGGGGGG
>NZ_CAMLMJ010000004.1 GCF_946481145.1 uncultured Sediminibacterium sp. | reverse complement strand
GAACGGTACGGGTATCGAATGTATTTACGCCCACAGCTACCACCACTACTTATGTCGTAACGGGAAATACATTTGAATATAATGGAAATGGTGACCAAACTATTACTGCATTTACCTACAATGTTTTAGTGATTAGCAATACAGGTGATAAAACAGTTTTACCTGGATCAATAGTTAACTGTTTTAATATTGTTATGAATGATAATGCCATTCTTGAACTTCCAGACACATCGGTGTTTAATGTCACTGAGTGAATTCTAACTTAAATCTAATGCCAATTTAATGTGATGTTATTGGTTATCGGAAGAGGTGGTGTAACTTTATAAAAGAAATTTCCCATCAGTAGGAATTATAATTCCGGCAAGTATTGCAGATGCGCTCAAGTAATTTTAATAGCAGCATTACCAATATCCTTACACATTTATTAATTGGTGCGTTTAAGTTGGCTAGAGAAATCTAAAATGCCATAGCCCCATAGTTTTCAATAACCGGATGACATTCGTTTTACTGTATGAAAAAAAAGTTCATAACAGATTTGGAGTATAACTATAAAACCAGACTACTTAACAATAAGGCCAGGCGTTTCTGGATATTCATGCTTTTAGTGTGCATTATCAGTAAAGAAATGATGGCTGCTACCATTACATCGAATAATGTAGCGGGCGACTGGAACAACCCTGCAACATGGATTGGTGGAAATATTCCTGGAAGTGGTGATGATGTAATATTAAATGCAAATGCCCGTATTACCGTAACTGCAGATGCTTCATGTGCTAGTCTTACCTGGACAGGTGCAATTGGTGCAACAAGAAGACTTACTATTGATCCGGGAGTTACTTTAACCATAACAGGAAATATAGAATTAGGGGCACCTGATGCTAATAACAGAAACAGAATGGTTATCGTAGAAGGAACGCTCTTTTGTAACGACTTTATTATGTCAACCACAAATGGTAATGGGCACGACATTATTTTGGATATAGCAACTGGTGGAATTGCAAACATACAGGGTAACCTGATTATGCCAGGTAATTTTGCCAGAAATCACATTGATTTAAGTAGCGGGGCCATACTGAATATTGGAGGTAATGTAGGTTCAGATGCAAGTGCTACAACCGGCGGCGGAGGTTTTACCGCACCACCTTCAGATGCTGTTATTAATTTTAATGGTTCAGCAGATCAGTTTTTTTTTCCTGGTAATAATATAACCTATGGCATCCTTAAATCCAATAATACTTCAGGAGTTTACCTGAAAAGAAATACAACTGTTCTAACACTTACTATCGGCGACGAAACAGCAAACAGTGTTTTTTGTGACGATGGATTCAATCTTGTGTCAACAGGTACACTCAATTTATTAAATGGCAGTACTTTCAGACTTGGCCGTGCGGGAGATAATTCAACTTTTCCTGCATTCAGTACGTTCAATATTGAGGAAGGAACATTGATGCATTATGTTTGTGAAACAGTGAATCAAACTGTTTCCACAGATCCAACGTATGCCAATTTAAGGTTAAGTGGAGGAGGCTCTAAAAATATTTTAGGAGGCACATTAACGGTAAGAAATAAGTTAACTATTGATGCAGGCGTTACTTTTAACGGTAATGCGAATGATCCATTGATAATACTAAAAGGCGATTTTGAGAATAACGGTACATTCACTTCCGGCACTAGTATGTGCAGTTTTGAAGGCGATGCAGACCAACTAATTACCGGAACAAGTTCGCCGCTATTTAACGGTGGACTTACAATTGCAAATGCAGGTGTGCCTGGAAACAATACCGTAACACTGGAGACAAATATTACCGTCAATAATGTATTAACAATATCAGATGGTGTATTCGACCTGGATATTTATACTGCCGACAGAACATCATCCGGAGGAACATTGGAAATTAACAATGGTAGCACGCTGATAATAGGTGGCGCAAATACGCTGCCCGCGAATTATACTACCCACATAATCGGTATTACAAGCACAGTTGAATACCGTGGAAACAATTCAGTCGTAGCGGCTTTAAATAGTAGCCAGTCTTATGGAAATTTGGTAATCAGTGGAACAGGCGTTAACACAACAAATGATTTTTCCGTTTCCGGTGAAATGCTGGTTAATGGATCATTTACAGCAACTTCCGGACTGATTACCATGAACAACTCTGCATCTGCTATCAGTAATAATGGTGATTTATCATTCAATAATTTATTAATCGCGGCAACTCCTTTAAGTCAATCGCAGTACAATACCAGCTTTGAAGTAAATGGTTCATTTGAAGTTGCATCAGCAGTAAGTTTTGCCCCAAATGGTGGAACTGTTACCATGACAGGTTCTTCTGGACAAATTACCAACTCGGGGGGTAGTTTAACTTTTGATGGATTGAATATCACCGGTACCATCGGCACTTCCGGTAATATGAATATTGGTAGTACAATGGTAGTTGCTGGCAGTTTTAACCCGGATGCAACAACTGTAATTGGGGGAGGTGGAACCATTAGTGGCTCTGGTACAATTTATGTAACGCGGATAACTGATGTTGCAGGATTTTCAGGGCAATACACCCTCAATAATAATTTATTGCAGCTAACAACTATTTATGACGGAGCAGGTGACCAAACGGTAACCGGAGAAAATTATGGCACATTGGTTATAGCTGATAATGGAACACGTACGGTTACCCTGATTGCCAATGAAACGATTGGAGTGGCAAATACTTTTACGCCGGATAATGTTAACACAACTTATGTGGTTGCGAATAATACATTTAACTATAACGGAGATATCGCGCAAACAATTACCGGGTTTACTTATAATACCCTCCTCGTTAGTGGAAATGGCGACAAAACAATACCCACGGGTGTGGTTGTAAATTGCTCCGGCCTTGATATACAAACAGATATTCAGTTAAATATCGAAGGAACAGCCGAATTGAATTTCCTGTAACGAATGGGTGCAGGTCATGTTAATACATGTTAATATTTTTAGCAGGGGCTATTCCGTGACCTGCTTTTATTTATATCTTTATGGAAGTATGCAAAAAAAAATAACAACATCCCTTATTTGTATGTTGATTTTAGCAAATGCTATTGCTCAGAAGGCTCCGGCACAAAAAAAGCCAGCCAATACCACTGCAGCAGTTCAGCTTAATAATATGGCAGACACGCTTCAGTATGCAATAGGGTCTTTTCTGGCTCAGTGGGTCAACAATCAGGGTTTTCTTATTAATAATCCAACACTTTTCATCAAAGGGATGGATGATATTTTTCGAAATAACCCACGATTAATTCCTGACTCAATAATAAGTCCCTTAATTACAGCCTATCAGCAGGTTACACAAAAAGATCGTGCGTATAAGCTGGAACAGCAGTTGTTTACCAATATCAAGCAACGCCCCGGACTGGGCATATTTCCCAATGGGGTTCACTATTTTATTTTAAAAACCGGACAGGGGGCAAGGCCAACTGCCGGGGATTCAGTGGTGATAAATTTGAAAGGCGCATTGGCAGACGGAACTATTTTTGAAGACACATACAATAATAAAATACCTCAATCCATACTTCTGTCAGACTTGATCCCCGGTTTATCAGATGCTATTCAGCAAATGTCTGTAGGTTCAAAATGGCAATTGTATATTCCATCAGTACTTGCACATGGTGAGAAGGGGGTGCCCGGTAGTAATGGTGTTTATCTGATACCACCAGGTAGTGCACTTACTTATGAAGTGGAACTGCTGGAAATACGTCCTGTAAAGAAATAAGCAAATTTTAAGCTATATTCCAGTAATATCTACTAAATTCTTTATATTTTCGAACTAAACTATACAAAATGAAAAAAGCAGGATTGATTCTTTTATTAGGTGCATTTGTTGCAGGTTCTGCAACTGCTCAGAATAAAACCGCAGCACAAATTGCCAAAGAAAAAGCTACTGAAGATTCATTGCAATATGCACTTGGTGTTTATATGATCAAATCACTTGAGAAGAAAGGAGTGATTTTCAAAGGTACCATGTTTCAGAAAGCAATAGATGATGTGCTGACTAAAAAGAAGTTGATGATCAGTGAAGCTAAGTCAGAAAGCATGGTAAATATACTTGATGCCGATGTAGCGGGAGTGAAAGGTAAAATGATGGAACAGGCACTTTTTACTGAGTTAGCTAAAAGAAATGATGTAATTACGATGCCAAGTGGCGTTCGTTATGCAGTAATTGCCAGAGGTACCGGCGCCATTCCTGAACCTGAAGATTCTGTAGTGGTTAACGTTAGAGGAACTACTCCAGATGGAACCGTTTTTATTAATTCACAAGAGAAACAAGAGTCTTTCTTATTACCCGTTAGCTGGTTTGTACTTGGTCTGCAAGATGCAGTATTAAGAATGAAAGAAGGGTCTAGCTGGCGAGTATTTATCCCTGCTAAACTTGGTTTTGGGGAGAAAGGTAATGGTACAACTGTTCCGCCAAACACTCCATTAGTGTATGATATCGCTTTGGTATCTGTACGCCCGGCCAAAAAATAGTTCATAAACGTTTTATTATCAGCTTTTTGTGAATATTATAATTCGATACTCATAATAGGTTGATTTGCAAGCAATTAAAAAGCCCTGGAATTCACGCCAGGGCTTTTTTTTCGGGGATAATTAAATCTGTCCAAGCTATTCAGTGAATTGGTATTATGATTACCTTTGCCGCCTTGAAAATGGGAGCTTGTGTTCCCGTTAAAAAAATATTTAAACAAGCACTTTTATGGCTGACTTGAAATTTCAACGCAACTTCGGTATTGCCGCACACATTGATGCCGGTAAAACCACCACTACTGAGCGTATCCTGCGCTATACAGGTATGATTCACAAAATAGGTGAGGTACATGATGGTGCCGCTACCACAGACTGGATGGAACAGGAGAAAGAAAGAGGTATCACTATTACTTCAGCTGCTGTTAGCTGTCAGTGGAACTTCCCTACCGTAAAAGGTAAGGCTGATGCGAATACCAAAAGCTACTATTTTAATATCATTGATACTCCGGGTCACGTAGACTTTACCGTAGAGGTAGAACGTTCTATGCGTGTACTGGATGGTCTTATCGCCCTTTTCTCTGCAGTAGATGGCGTTGAGCCTCAGTCTGAAACCGTATGGCGTCAGGCAAACCGTTACAAGGTACCACGTATCGGTTTCGTAAATAAAATGGACCGTTCAGGTGCAGATTTCCTGAATGTGGTAAACCAGGTAAAAGAAATGTTGGGTGCAAAAGCTGTTCCCCTGCAATTACCTATTGGTGCGGAAGATAATTTCAAAGGTGTGGTGGATCTGATCAAAATGAAAGGAATCATCTGGCACATGGAAACAGAAGGTATGACTTTCGATGAGATTGAAGTACCGGCTGATATGAAAGAAGATGTAGAATTCTGGAGACAAAACCTGATTGAAGCGGTTGCTGAATACGATGATACGCTGATGGAGAAATTCTTTGATGATCCTAACAGCATTTCTGAAGATGAAGTACACGAAGCTATCCGTAAGGCTTGTATCGACCTGAGCATCGTTCCAATGATGTGCGGTTCTTCATTCAAGAACAAAGGTGTACAAACTGCGCTTGATGCGGTATGTCGTTACCTGCCTTCACCAGTAGATATTGAAGATACTGTAGGTACTGATCCTGATACAGGTGAAACACTTACCCGTAAGCCTAGTGCAAAAGAACCATTCGCAGCATTGGCTTTCAAAATCATGACTGATCCTTTCGTGGGTCGTCTGGCTTTCTTCCGTTGTTATAGCGGTCATCTGGATGCCGGATCTTATGTATTAAACGTAAGAAGTGGTAAAAAAGAGCGTATCAGCCGTATCATGAAAATGTTTGCCAACAAGCAAAACCCGATCGACTTTATCGAAGCTGGTGATATTGCTGCGGCAGTAGGTTTCAAAGAAATTAAAACCGGAGATACACTTTGTGATGAAAACCATCCTATTACCCTGGAGAACATGTTCATTCCTGAGCCTGTAATCGCAATCGCTGTTGAGCCCAAAACACAGGCCGACGTTGATAAAATGGGTATGGCTATCGCTAAACTGGTTGAAGAAGATCCAACTCTGCGCGTAAATACTGATGAAGATACTGGTCAAACCATCCTTCGTGGTATGGGTGAATTACACCTTGAGATCATCGTAGATCGTATGCGTCGTGAGTTTAAAGTAGAAGTAAACCAGGGTGCACCTCAGGTTGCTTATAAAGAATCATTCGGAACTACTATCGAACACCGTGAAGTGTTGAAAAAACAGTCTGGTGGTCGTGGTAAATTCGCCGATATTCAATTCTCAATCGGCCCTGCTGATGAAGAATGGCTGAAAGAAAACGAAGGCAAGCATTTCCAGTTTGTGAACGATATCTTCGGTGGATCCATCCCTAAAGAATTCATTCCTGCAATTCAGAAAGGTTTTGAAACTGCCATGACTACAGGTGTGTTGGCAGGATATCCTGTAAACAACATGAAAGTGCGTGTATTCGATGGTAGCTACCATGATGTGGATTCTGATTCTATGTCGTTCGAACTTTGTGCTAAATCTGGTTTCCGTGAAGCTGGTCGTAAAGCAAAACCAACCTTGCTTGAGCCAATCATGAAAGTAGAAGTACTTACTCCAGATCAGTACATGGGTGATGTAACAGGTGACCTTAACCGTCGTCGTGGTATGCTGGAAGGTATGGACAGCCGCGCTAACCTTCAGGTTATCAAGGCAAAAGTTCCTTTGAGCGAAATGTTTGGTTATGTAACCCAACTCCGTTCATTGTCATCCGGACGTGCAACTTCAACCATGGAATTCTCTCATTATTCCCCTGCACCAAACAATATCGCAGAAGAAGTAATGGCGAAGAACAAAGGAAAAGTGAAGATCGAGGAATAAGCCTCGTTGAACATAATAAAAAGCCCCGGCAAATTTTTGTCGGGGCTTTTTTTGTGAATGGTGAATTGTCAATATTGAGTAGTCAGTAGTCTGTAGGTCAATTCTATACTTGCTATTCACCATTCACTATTCACCATTCACATCTCACGTCTATTTGCAAAACTGCGCAAGTATATCGGCCGCTCCAGGATATTTTTTTGCTACCGCTATTTGCATAGCACTGCATCCATTTGCTTTATCGCCGGAATTAATCAGACTGGCGCCTTTAAAAAATTCTGATTTGCCATCTGTGGTTACTTTCATGGCAATTACTTTGTCGAAATAGTAAATTGCTTTTTTATATTCTTTCAGGTTATAATAACAGATGCCGGCATTTTCAAACATGCTATAGCTGAATGGACTAATCGTAAGAGCAGCTACAAATTTTTTGGCAGCATTGGCATAATCACCTTTGCCAAATGCGGCCACCGCTTCATTATATACGGCCGTTGCCCGGTTAATGTCTTCCTGCGAAGATGCACCGGCTACCCTTGCATTCATATTATTCTGAATTTCCTCTCTTCGTTTAACCAGTAACTGGTAATCTGCACTCGGTTGTGTATTAGGAGCTGGCTTGAAATAGTTTAGGGCGCTATCGGCCATTTTTAATAATTCCGGACTGCCTTTTTGTTGAGCGTTCAACATACCAAGCAAGTATAATTGCCATGGGAAAATTTCATTTCTATAATGGGTATAGGTTCTGAAAGCTTTACCAATAGCAGCAGTATCTCTTCTCTTTGCTTCAACTGCTATTAATGTCTGGTAATAGGTATTGGCCCGGGGGCGATTATAGTAGGCTAAATCGGCGTAGTGCTTTGCACTGTCGTATTTTTCTGTTAAGAAGTAAACATTTGCAATTAAAAAATGGCTGTAATAAACATAGGGATTATAAGGCATGGCTTTGCGCAATAATTTCAATGCCTCATCATATTGTTTATTTTCAGAGTAATACCTGCCTATAATGGCCTCAATAGGTTGAGACGAAGAAGTAAGGTTTGGAATAGGAGGGAAGAGACTCTTTACTTCGGCCAATGGCAAAGTCATGGGTTCATTTTTCAGATCAGGAACCACTTTCAACTGAGCCTTTAAGGAAACGTATGTTAGATAGGTAATGTAGGTTGCAGGTAGCAGTATAAGAATAGCAAAAAGGCCAAAAAGTGGATGTGCAAGCGGTTTCGTGGTTTGTGTGTCTTCACTTTTCAGTTCTTTTCTACCCATTATAAAAGCACCGAGGTTAAATGCACAAACTACCGCGAAGAACACCTGCATGATAGCCCTTTCAATTGGAAAGTTAAAGAAGGCATCAACTGCATATACCAATAGCGCAAAAAAGGAAAAAAGAGACATTAGCTTGATTTCTTCGGAAACAGCAGATCGCCAGGTTTTTAAGGTACATATGAAGAGACTAAAGTATAGCGATAGGTATAAGAGTCCACCTAATAAACCAAGTTCAGCAGTATGCTCCAGAAAATCATTATGGGCATGTGCGGGTACGTTAAGGTCATTGATGTATTCTTTTTCATATGGAATAGAAGCGAGTTTCCAGTTACCATACCCTGCTCCCATAATAGGGTTTTTACTGATATAGTCAATGGCATGCTCCCATAATTTAAAACGATAACTGGAGGCATCATTAGTAAGAGCTATCGAACTAAGATTGCCAACCACATTTCCATACCTGCCTGCATTGTTGTCCTGAAAAGTGGTAGCCTGGGTATAAGATATCTGGGAGATAAAAACAGCCGCTATAATTGGAATAAACAGATAAGCCAACCGAAATAAAAGCGTTTCCGTTTTTTTGGATTGGAAATATTGTATTACTAGAAATATGGTATAACAGATGCTAACTAATATAAGGCTCACATAGGAAGCACGGGCACTGGCCATGAAAAGGGTAGCAATGCCAATGCTTAATGCTACAAGGTGAAAAATTCTTTCGGCGAGTTTCGAATAGTACAATGCATAAAGCACAAACGGAATTTTAATAGCAAGACTTGCTGCAAAAATGTTTTTATTACCTGTATTACCATTAAGGTTGTTGATCAGGGTTCCCATGGGGGTTTCTGCTATCCCATTTAAGAATTTGCCAAAGTATTGTACAGATTCAACGAAAAGCACAACTGATAATAGTTGGGCAACTAATTTGAAAAGGTTTTTGTTTCCGAAGAAAATCACCGATATATTAAAGAAGGCAACGAGGGTTACAATGAATCGAACATAACAAACCCAGGCTTCAACCTGATTTATAGCAAAGAAGATCGAAAAGCCGGCAAGTACGAAAAGAGAAAGGTATATTTTAGAGAACAATTGTTTTATAATCAGTTGAACCGTATCGAAATAGAGGTCTTTTCGTGCCAATATATACGCACTTACAACTATATCGAGGATAGAAAGGTACAGCCACTGCGGTCCCATTACATCAATAGCGTTCATGGTTGGTATGAAATGAACGGCCATATAAAGAACAAGTATCAGAAATGGCAACCAGGCTGTCTTAGTGTTATTTTCAAGATGTGTAAATGGCTTTTTTTCAGCTATTTGCTGGGTGATGGTAGGGGAGACAGTTTTTTTTCGGGCCATAAGTTCAATTGAATGCCGTGAAATTAATGAATTTAGGAAGTAATGTGAGTTGTGAATTGTGAATTGTGAATAGGGAGTAGTCAAGAGGTCTATTCACAATTCACCATTCACAACTCACTTATACTGATCAACAAAGCTTCGATTTGCCTTATTTTCGGCGAATTAAATGAAAAAAGGGGCTTTTTTCTTAAAAATATTTCCAAAATTCTTGACCATTCCAATATAGACCCCTACCTTTGCAACCCCAATACGAAAATTGGGTTTCGACTATGTCTCAACGAATCAGAATCAAATTACAATCTTACGATCATAATCTGGTAGATAAATCTGCTGAGAAAATCGTAAAAACTGTACGCAGTACAGGTGCCGTAGTAACTGGTCCAATTCCCTTGCCTACACACAAGAGAATTTTCACTGTTCTGCGTTCACCACACGTAAATAAGAAGAGCCGTGAGCAGTTTCAACTGGCTACTCATAAGCGTTTATTGGATATCTATACTTCTTCTTCAAGAACGGTAGATGCGCTGAGTAAGTTAGACCTGCCTTCAGGTGTTGAGGTTGAGATTAAAGCCTGATAAAATAGGCTGCAAGTTTCAAGCTACAGGCTACAAGTTGGGTTTGAAACACTAGTTCTTACAAATGAATTAATCATCTGCCAACTCTCCGCCTCAGGTGGAGAAGAAAGCAGCTCTGAATAAATAAACGGTCAAAGACAGCAGATTCTGCCTCAAATCAGACATCCGCCATCCGCGATCATACATATAAACAGGCCCTTCGAGGTTTGTTTACTTCCGGTACTTCCAACGACCACCGAAGCTTTAGCGAAGGTGGTTAGCTACAAGGCAACCCTCCTTCGGTAAAGCTACGGCGGGTAAAGGGAAAAGGTCGGCAGCAAACAAGGATTGAATCCCGCTTCATCGGTGGGATGTCCTCTTTAACCTTGCGGGGCATAAACCGCAAAACGATGAAAGGTATTATTGGTAAAAAAATCGGGATGACCAGCATCTTCTCGGCAGATGGTAAGCAAACAGCTTGTACCATCATTGAAGCTGGTCCATGTACCGTAACTCAGGTGAAAACCCAGGATACTGACGGTTACACCGCACTTCAACTGGCATTTGGCGACAAAAAAGAAAAACACTCCACTAAAGCCGAGCTTAATCACTACGCAAAAGCTCAAACCGCCGCCAAAAAATTCGTAAAAGAATTCCGTAATTATTCCATAGAAAAAGCATTGGGAGAAACTGTTACTGTAGACATTTTCGCTGAAGGCGAGAGCGTTGAAGTAGTTGGTACTACCAAGGGTAAGGGTTTCCAGGGTGTTGTAAAGCGCCATGGCTTCTCTGGTGTGGGTGAACAGTCTCACGGTCAACACGATCGTCAGCGTGCACCTGGTTCTATTGGTGGTTCTTCATACCCTTCACGTGTATTTAAAGGTATGAGAATGGCCGGCCGTATGGGTGGCGACAGGGTTAAAATGAAAGGTCTGAAAGTAGTGAAGATCTTCCCTGAAAAGAATTATATCCTGATCAGCGGATCTGTTCCTGGTCATAACGGTTCTATCGTTTTAATCCAGAAGTAATCACAACTTAATTGAATTGACCATGCAAGTAGATGTATTAAATATAAAAGGACAGAAAACCGGCAGAACGGTAGAATTACCTGCTGAGGTTTTCGGTATCGAGCCAAATGATCATGTGATCTATCTGGCTGTAAAACAGTACCTGGCTGCAGGCCGTCAAGGTACGCACAAAGTTAAAACCCGTGCTGAAGTGCAGGGTGCCAGCCGTAAGCTGCATAAGCAAAAAGGTACTGGTGGCTCACGTAAAGGTAATATCCGTAACCCTTTATATAAGGGTGGTGGTACCATCTTTGGACCAAAACCACACGCTTATGATTTCAAATTGAATCGTAAGGTGAAGGATCTGGCGAAGATTTCTGCACTGAGCTATAAAGCTAAAGAAAGTGCCATTGTAGTTGTTGAAGATATTCAGATGGATGCACCTAAAACCAAGCAATTGGTTGAAGTGATGAAGAGCCTGAATATTGCCGACAAGAAAACACTGGTAGTATTACCTGAGTACAATGATAACCTGTACCTGAGCACTCGTAACGTGCCAAATGTTGCCAGCACTTTATTGGCCGACATCAACACTTATGAAATCATGAATGCAGATGTACTGGTAATTACAGAAAATACCGCCAAAATCTTCGCAGAAGAAGAGGCAGTAGCTTAACCAATTAGAAACGTTTCAACCGAAATACAATGAAACTGAGTGAAGTATTAGTAAAGCCTATTTTAACTGAAAAAGCAAATGCCCAGCAAGAAAAGCTGAGAAGATATGCTTTTAAAGTAAACCGTAAGGCAAACAAACTCGAGATCAAAAAAGCAGTAGAAGAATTTTATGGTGTTAGTGTGATTGATGTGAATACTGCAGTTGCTCCAGGTAAAAACAAAACCCGCTACACAAAAGCTGGTTTTATTCAAGGTGCGAAACCGGCTTATAAAAAAGCTTTCGTAACTGTAGCCGAAGGAGAAGCAATTGATCTGTACGCAAACATTTAATTTATAGTACGCGGAGCTGAGAATTCCGCAATTAAACAAATAGAAAATGGCACTTAAGAAGTACAAACCGATGACAGCCGGCACACGCTGGAGAATCGGAAACGCTTATGCTGAGATCACCACCAACAAGCCTGAAAAGAGCTTATTGGAGCCTCAGAAAAAGACTGCTGGACGTAACTTCCAGGGTCGCCGCGCAATGCGTTATATGGGCGGTGGTAGCAAACAACACTACCGTATCATTGATTTCAAAAGAAACAAAAGAGATATTGCTGCTACAGTAGTATCAATCGAATACGATCCAAACCGTACTGCGTTTATTGCATTGTTGCAATATACAGATGGTGAGAAAAGATACATCATTGCACCACAAGGTTTACAGGTAGGTGCAACAGTTATCGCTGGTGATGAAGTAGCTCCTGAAATTGGAAATGCACTCACCATGAAAAACATGCCACTTGGTACCATGATTCATAATATTGAATTACAGCCTGGTCAGGGTGGTAAAATGGTAAGAAGTGCTGGTGCATCTGCACAACTTGCGAACAAAGAAGAGAAATATGCAGTATTAAAAATGCCTTCTGGCGAACTGCGTAAAGTATTGATCAATTGTTATGCAACAGTTGGTGTGGTATCAAACAGCGACCATAACCTGGAAACTGCAGGTAAAGCTGGTAAGAACCGTTGGAAAGGTATCCGCCCTCGCGTTCGTGGTGTAGCTATGAACCCGGTAGATCACCCGATGGGTGGTGGTGAAGGTAAAGCTTCAGGTGGTCACCCACGTAGCAGAACTGGTAAGTATGCAAAAGGTGAAAAAACCCGTACCAAAGGAAAATCAAGTGATAAACTGATTATCCAGAGAAGAGACGGAAAAAAATTAGCAAAATAATTTGAAAGTGTGGCAATTTGAAAATTTGAAAATGAAAACCTCAAATTCTCAAAGTGTCAAAACAAACACTCTCAATTTTCAAATTTTCAAATTTTCAAATTAACTCATTACTATGGGTCGTTCGATTAAAAAAGGTCCTTATGTAGATGCCAACCTAGAAGGTAAAGTAGTGGCAATGAACGATGGTAAATCAAAGAAAGGTGTTATTAAAACCTGGAGCCGTCGTAGCACTATTACCCCTGATTTTGTTGGTCACACATTTGCGGTACACAATGGTAACAAGTTTATCCCTGTTTATGTAACCGAGTTCATGGTTGGACATAAATTAGGTGAATTTGCTCCTACACGTAACTTCAGAGGACACGCAGGAACTAAAAAGTAATCATTAGGTTGTAGTCCATGGTCCATAGTCCATAGTTAATGGTTAAGGAACAGATTACACCAGAAACAAATAAAGAAATGGAAGCAGTAGCTAAACTGAACAATTATCCTACAGGGCCGCGCAAAATGCGTTTGCTGGCTGATGTGATCCGTGGAATGGAAGTAGAGAAGGCGTTGGCTATTCTCGAGCACCACCCACAGCACAATGCTGTGCCCCTGGCAAAACTGCTGAAGAGTGCTATCAGCAACTGGGAGCAGAAAAACAATGGCGCCAGTGCCGCAGACAGCAGCCTGGTGGTAAAAACTGTATTTGTTGACGGAGGTCGTGTACTTAAGCGTATGCGTCCAGCACCCCAGGGCCGTGGCTACCGGGTTCGCAAACGCAGTAACCATGTAACATTAATCGTAGATTCTAAAAACTAATTGTAAAACCACTATATGGGTCAGAAAGCAAATCCAATTGGTAACAGGTTAGGTATCATCCGCGGATGGGAAAGTAACTGGTATGGTAGTAAGAAAGACTATGCTACTAAGTTAATTGAGGATCATAAAATCCGTACTTACCTGAACGCCCGTATCAACAAGGGCGGTATTGCCAAAATTGTAATAGAGCGTACCCTGGGTAAGCTGATCGTTACTATTCACACGTCTAAACCAGGTATCATTATCGGTAAAGGCGGTGGGGAAGTAGACCGTATCAAAGAAGAGTTGAAGAAATTAACCGGTAAAGATGACGTGCAGATCAATATCCTTGAGATCCGTCGTCCGGAACTGGATGCAAATATCGTTGGTGATACCATCGCTCGTCAGATCGAAAACCGTATCAACTTCAAACGTGCAACTAAAATGGCGATTGCTTCTACCCTGAGAATGGGCGCAGAAGGTATCAAAATTAAGTTGAGTGGTCGTTTGGGTGGCGCGGAGATCGCTCGTAGCGAAGAATTTAAACAAGGTCGTGTGCCTTTGCATACATTCCGTATGGATATCGACTACGCTAACGTATACGCTCAAACTGTATATGGTAAAATCGGTATCAAAGTATGGATCTGTAAAGGTGAAGTTCTGGGTAAACGCGAACTCAACCCCAATTTCGTTGGCGGTAAAAATGATATGAGCGAGAGAAGAGGTGGTGAAGAAAGAAGCGGTGGCGGACGTGGAGACAGAAGAGATGATCGTGGTGGTCGCGGCGGTGATAGAAGAGATAACCGTGGAGGCGGAAGAGACAGACGTTAATTTGAAAATGGGGCAATTTGAAAATTTGAAAATGAAAACAGATTCAAATGATCAGAAAGCCCGGTAAAATTCCAATCATTTTCAAATTCTCAAATTTTCAAATTTTCAAATTGTAATAAATGTTACAGCCTAAAAGAAGTAAACACAGGAAACAACAGAAGGGCCGCATTCGTGAAGTGGCTAAGCGTGGTACTTCCATTTCATTTGGTTCATTCGCTCTTAAAGCGCTGGAGCCAATTTGGTTAACAAACCGCCAGATCGAATCTGCCCGTCAGGCTATGACGCGTGCTATGAAACGTGAAGGGAATGTTTGGATCCGTGTATTTCCTGATAAGATCATTACCCGTAAGCCTCTTGAGGTAAGGATGGGTAAAGGTAAAGGTAACCCTGAATTCTGGGCTGCAGTGGTTGAACCAGGACGTATCATTTTTGAATGCGATGGTGTATCACAGCAAGTTGCTCAGGAAGCCATGGAACTGGCTGCTCAGAAGCTACCGATCAAAACCAAATTCATTGTAAGAAGAGACTTGCAAGCATAATTTGAAAATGAGGCAATTTGATCTGCCTAAGGCAGATGAAAATGTTTTCAGATTGCTAAACCCGGAAAGCGATTTCCCAATTTTCAAATTTTCAAATTTTCAAATTGAAGATAATGGCAAATAAAAAAGTTGAATTCAATAAAGATCTGAAAGACATGAATGTTGCAGATCTTAAAGCGAGAATCCAGGAAGATCAGCTCCGTCTGAAAAAATTGGAATTCGCACATGCAATTTCACCCCTGGAAAATCCAATGAATATTCGTGGACTTCGCAGAGATATTGCACGTCTGAAAACAGAACTGAAGAAAAAAGAATTAGGCATATAATACAGCTACGAGCTGCGAGCCAGGAGCTGCGAGCTTGTACTAAACCAAAATGCTCGAATCAGCCTTAGGCTGATCAGACCTCATAGCTAAAAAAACATAACAATGGCTGAAGTAAGAAATTTACGTAAAACAAGGATCGGGGTAGTTACCAGCGATAAAATGGATAAAACCATTACTGTTGCGGTTGAAAGAAAAGTAAAACACCCTATCTACGGAAAGTTCGTAAAGAAAACCACTAAGTTCCATGCGCACGATGAGAAAAGCGAATGCGGAATTGGCGACGTAGTGAAAATTATGGAAACTCGTCCCCTGAGCAAAACAAAGCGTTGGAGACTGGTTGAAATAGTTGAGAAAGCAAAATAATCTTCCGCCTCAGGCGGATTCAAGCTGCAAGCTGCAAGAATTTGAGCTGTAGCCTCTGACAAATTGATAAAAAGTTCGGCCGAGGAAAACGAAGCCGGAAGCTAAAAAGCTAAAACAATGATTCAGCAAGAAAGTAGATTGAATGTAGCTGATAACAGTGGTGCCAAAGAAGTACTTTGTATCAAGGTACTTGGTAACAGCGGACAAGACTATGCTAAGATCGGAGATAAGATCGTAGTTACTGTTAAAGACGCTATCCCTGCCGGCGGTATCAAAAAAGGTACTGTATCAAAAGCGGTAATCGTTCGTACCAAAAATAAACTGCGTCGTAAGGATGGTTCTTATATCCGTTTTGATGATAACGCAGTAGTGTTATTGAACAACTCAGACGAGCCTCGTGGTACACGTATTTTCGGGCCAGTAGCGAGAGAATTGCGTGATAAAGGATACATGAAAATTATTTCATTGGCTCCTGAGGTTCTTTAAGAAAATAAGCCATTAGCTATTAGCCATCAGCTATTAGCGATCGACATAATAAATCATGGTTGGCATTTGCCAGCCCCTAAAAGCTAAAAGCTCAAAAAATGAGTACAAGATTCAAACCCAAATTCAACATCAAAAAAGGCGATACCGTAGTGGTAATTGCCGGTGATGACAAGGACTTGAAAAAGCCTCGTAAGGTGTTGGAAGTAATTGTGGATAAAGGACGTGTTGTAGTAGAAGGCGTAAATATCGTAACAAAACATACCAAGCCTTCGGCACAAAATACCAAGGGTGGTATCGTGAAAGTTGAAGCTCCTATCAATATCAGCAATGTTATGTTATGGGATGCTAAAGCTAGCGCAGCTACCAAAGCTAAGCGTACACGCGTAGAAGGAAAATTAGTTCGTATATCTAAAAAATCAGGGGAGGTAATCAAGTAATGAGTACTACAAAATACACTCCGAGATTAGCAGATAAGTACAGCAAAGAAGTTGTACCTGCTTTAATGAAAAAGTTTGCTTACAAAACTGTAATGCAGGCACCTAAACTGGAAAAAATCTGTATCAACCGTGGCGTTAATGGTGCGGTAACAGATAAAAAACTGGTTGATATCGCTGTAGATGAACTGAACATGATCACTGGTCAGAAAGCAGTTCCTACGATGTCTAAGAAAGATATCTCAAACTTCAAATTGCGTAAAGGCATGCCAATAGGCGCACGTGTTACGCTGAGAGGAGAGAAGATGTATGAATTTCTTGACCGTTTGGTATCTGTGGCATTACCACGTGTACGTGACTTCAAAGGTATCAGCGATAAGGCATTTGATGGTCGTGGTAACTACACTTTAGGTGTTACTGAACAAATCATTTTCCCTGAAATCGATATCGATAAAGTAAATAAAATTACTGGTATGGATATCACTTTTGTAACCACAGCCCAAACTAACGAAGAAGCTTATGAGTTACTGAAAGAACTGGGAATGCCTTTCAAAGGAGCTAAAAAAGACAATAACTAAAAAGTAACTGGTAGCAGCCGGTTTGTAATAAGCAAATCCGGAACCTACTCAAATCTAAACATAAAAAAATGGCAAAAGAATCAGTTAAAGCCAGACAAAGAAAGCGCGAGGCATTAGTTGCCCAGTATGCTGAAAAACGTGCAGCCTTAAAAGCAGCAGGCGATTACGCAGCATTGGACAAACTACCTAAAAATGCGTCACCTGTTCGTTTAAAGAACCGTTGTCAGCTTACAGGACGTCCGAAAGGTTATATGAGATACTTCGGTCTCTCAAGGGTAATCTTCCGTGATATGGCACTGAATGGTAAAATTCCAGGTGTTAAAAAAGCAAGCTGGTAAACACTTTTTCCCGGTTTGAAATCGGGGAGATGAACAAAACAATTTGAACACGAATTAATTCTAATAAAAATGGTAACTGATCCAATAGCAGACTTCTTAACCAGAATCCGTAATGCACAGATGGCTGGTCACAGACTGGTAGAAATTCCTGCTTCTAATCTGAAAAAACGTATGACAGAGATCCTGTATGAACAGGGTTATATCCTGAAATACAAATTTGAAGATGATAACAAGCAAGGTCTTATCAAGATCGCGCTTAAATACGATCCTTCTACTAAACAACCTGCAATCCGCTCACTCGAAAGAGTAAGCCGTCCAGGTCTGCGCCAGTACGCTAAACCCGCTGAAATCAAAAGAGTAATCAACGGTCTGGGTGTTGCTATCTTAAGTACATCTAAAGGTGTATTAACCGATAAACAAGCAAAAGCGCAAAATGTAGGTGGTGAAGTACTTTGCTACATCTCTTAATTGAAATTGTCCTGTCTGACAATTAAGCTTTTAGTCGGAGCTGAACACGGTCAGGATTTTAGTTGAACAATAAAAATGAAACGACTATGTCACGTATTGGAAAAAAACCTGTTACAATTCCTGCTGGTGTTACCATCACCGTTAGTAAGGAGAACGAGGTTACTGTAAAAGGACCTAAAGGTGAATTAAAACAACTGATCGACAGAGATATCATCGTTGAGATCAAAGACAATGAAGTTATTTTCTCTCGTCCAACCGACCAGATTCGCCACCGCGCTATGCATGGTTTATACCGTGCGCTGGTTAGCAACATGGTTAAAGGTGTAACTGAAGGAATTAAAAGAGAACTGGAACTGGTGGGTGTGGGTTTTAAAGCCGCAAATACCGGTAACCTGTTGGATCTTGCTTTAGGTTATTCTCACAATATCATTTTCGAAGTTCCTAAAGAACTAAAAGTAAGCACCGTAACTGAAAAAGGTCAGAACCCAAAGATTATGCTGGAAGGTATTGACAAACAATTGATCGGTCAGGTTGCTGCTAAATTGAGAAGCTTACGTAAACCAGAACCATACAAAGGTAAAGGTGTGAAATACGCTGGTGAAATCCTGAGAAGAAAAGCAGGTAAAGCAGCCGGTAAATAGTAAATAGTTTATGGTCCATAGACTTCGGTCTATGGACTTAAATAAAATGTAAAACAAACTTCCGGCCGAATCGGGAGTGACAAATAAAACAAAATGGGTAAATTAATTCAAAGGCAAAAGATCAGGTACCGCATTCGTAAGAAAGTGGCAGGTACGGCTGCAAAGCCCCGCTTATCTGTATTCAGAAGCAACGCTGATATTTATGCTCAACTGATCGATGACGTGAATGGTCTTACACTGGCAGCAGCTTCATCTCGCGATAAAGACATCGCTGCACAGAAAGTAACCAAAATCGAAAAATCGAAACTGGTGGGTGCTGCAATCGCACGTAAAGCTACTGAGCTGGGATTGAATACTGTTGTATTTGATCGTGGTGGTAATCTGTACCATGGCCGCGTTAAATCCGTTGCTGATGGTGCTAGAGAAGGTGGTCTTCAATTCTAATCTGCTAACAACAATTAATCGTTAGATAAATGTCTAAAGTAAACGTAAATAAGGTAAAAGCTGGTGGCGACATGGAACTGAAAGAAAAAGTAGTTGCCATTAACCGTGTGGTGAAAACCACTAAAGGTGGTCGTACCTTCAGCTTCTCAGCACTGGTAGTAGTGGGTAATGAAAGTGGTGTGGTTGGACAAGGTCTGGGTAAAGCAAAAGAGGTTCAGGAAGCTATTACTAAAGGTATCGAAGATGCCAAAAAGAACCTGGTTAAAGTTCCTGTAATGCACGGAACCATTCCTCACGATCAGTGGGCGAAAGAAGGTGCTGCTAAAGTGTTGATTAAACCTGCTGCTCATGGAGCCGGTGTAATCGCAGGAGGTAGCATGCGTGCAGTACTGGAAAGTGCAGGTGTAACAGACGTACTGGCAAAAAGCCTAGGTTCTGCAAACCCACATAACGTGGTGAAAGCAACTATTAAGGCCCTTAGCCTGTTGCGTGAGCCTGTACAGGTTGCTAAAACACGTACAGTGAAGCTGAGTAAAGTATTTAATGGATAATCATTGGTAGATAGTCCATAGTCCATGGTCCATGGGCTATGGACTATGGACTGACTCAATAACTCGTTATGAAAAAAATTAAGATCACACAGATTAAAAGTGGTATCGACAGACCCGAGCGTCAGAAACAAACCCTGATCGCATTAGGCCTGAAGAAACTGCATGCTTCAAAAGAAGTAGAAGCTACTCCTCAAATCCTGGGTATGGTGAATAAAGTTAGCCACCTGGTGAAAGTAGAAGAGCTTAATTAATTTGAAAATTATTGAATTTGAAAATTTGAAAATGAGTCATTACACTTGATTCATTTTCTATTTATAAAATTTCAGATTTCTTCATTTTCAAATTAGTACATTTTCAAATTTTCAAATTAACACGCGAGGGGTGATTCCCCGAAAGTTCAAAATCACATAAGTATGAAATTACACAATCTCAAACCTGCTGCAGGTTCAACGCACAAAGAAAAACGTTTAGGTCGTGGTGAAGCATCTGGTAAAGGTGGTACATCTACAAAAGGTAATAAAGGTGGTCAGAGCCGCGCCGGTTATAAAAGCAAAATGGCCCATGAAGGTGGTCAGATGCCAATCCAGCGTCGTGTTCCTAAACGTGGTTTCAAAAACAATAACCGCATCGAGTTTGTAGTATTTAACCTGGGTCAGATCGACCAACTGGTTGAAAAATACGGTTTCACTGAATTTAGCCTTGAAAACCTCTATATAAATGGTTTAATCAGCCGTACTGATAAAGTTAAAGTACTGGCAAATGGCGAGTTAAAAGCTAAAGTAAGCTTCAAAGTGAATGCGGCCAGCGAAAAAGCAAAAACTGCTATCGAAGCTGCAGGTGGTAGCGTTGAAATTATAAAATAATTTTATCGTAACTTGCCAGACGCACATCGACAAAGTGCGTCTTTTTTTGGTTTAAGACTATTAACGCTTACAATTGCATTCAAGTGAAAAAATTAGTTCAGACATTAAGGAACATTTGGACGATAGAGGAGCTTCGTAATAAAATAATCGTAACACTTGCGCTTGTTCTTACATACCGTATCGGTACCCAGATTGTATTACCTGGATTGGATCCTGCCAGAATCGAAGCAGCACAAGCTACTGCTCAGAAAGGTGGTGGTCTCTTAGGTATTTTTGATATGTTCGCAGGTGGAGCCTTCTCACAGGCGTCTATTCTGGCCCTGGGTATTATGCCCTATATCTCTGCTTCCATCTTTATGCAACTGATGACGATCCTCGTTCCTCAATTGCAGAAAATTCAGAAAGAAGGAGATAGCGGCCGTAAGAAAATTAACCAGTGGACACGTTACCTCACCGTAATCGTTACGGCTTTCCAGGCTGGAGCTTATGTAGCCTATTTAAATAGCCCTGGATATGCAGAAGCTATTATACCTGCTTATGCACCATACTTCTGGTTCTCTACTGTTATCACTTTAACAGCGGGTACCATGTTTGTAATGTGGCTGGGCGAAAAAATACAGGATAAAGGACTTGGTAATGGTACATCTATTATCATCATGGTTGGTATCCTTGCACGTTTGCCGCAATCTTTAATTCAGGAATTCAGCGCCAAAGGTGAAAGAGCCGGTGGTGGTTTATTGATCTTCCTGATTGAAATAGCTATCCTGATTACAGTTATCCTTGGTTTGATTGTATTGGTTCAAGGTGTTCGTAAAATACCTGTAAACTACGCTAAGCAAATCATCGGAAACCGTCAATTCGGTGGTGCACGTCAGTTCCTGCCGATCAAAGTGAACAGTGCTGGTGTAATGCCAATCATCTTTGCGCAGGCTATCATGTTCCTGCCTACACTTGTATCATTTACTAATCTCGATTCGGCTCAAGGTATCGTAAAGATCTTCAACGACCATAGTAATGCATGGTACATGCTGATCTATTCGGTAATGGTAATTGGTTTTACCTTCCTGTATACAGCATTGATCTTTAATCCGAAACAAATAGCAGAAGACCTTAAGCGTAACAATGGGTTTATTCCCGGAGTTAAACCAGGTCAACCAACAGCTGATTACATAGGTTCTGTGATGGATAAAATCACATTACCTGGTGCTATCTTCCTTGCATTGGTTGGTATTATGCCAGGTTTTGCCCAGCGTCTGGGTGTTACCCAAGGTTTTAGTACTTTCTTCGGTGGTACCTCACTGCTGATTATGGTTGGTGTTGTTCTCGATACATTACAACAGATTGAAACATACCTGTTAATGCGCCAATACGACGGTTTGATGAAAAGCGGTCGTGTTCAAGGCAGACAAACTGTTTCAACAACAACCATCTAATATAAATTAGTATCTACCCATGGTCCATGGACTATGGGTAGAAAATACGATATTTGCAAACCTGTCTTTCCCATTAAGCGGAACGGCAGGTTTCTTTTTTTATCATGACGAGACGAAACAATATGATTATCTATAAAACAGAAGCGGAACTGGTATTGATGAAGGAAGCTGCAATGCTGGTTAGTAAAACACTCACAGAAGTGGCTAAAGTATTGAAGCCTGGCATGACTACCTTACAGATTGATAAGCTCTGTCATGATTACGTTAAGGATCATAAGGCCATACCTTCTTTTTATAATTACAGAGGCTACCCGCATAATGTTTGCGCATCAGTAAATGATGTGGTGGTACATGGGTTCCCAAATGAAGTGCCATTAAAAGAGGGAGATCTGGTTAGCATAGACATGGGTGTTATTTTGAACGGATGGCATGGAGACCATGCTTATACTTTTATACTAGGAGAAGTAGATGCATCTGTTCTGCAACTGGTTAAAGTAACCAAGGAATCATTATACAAGGGTATCGAGCAGGCTATTGTAAACAACCGCGTAGGAGATATTTCTTATGCCATCCAGGAACATGCAGAAAAAAAGCATGGCTATGGTGTTGTACGCGAACTTGTTGGACATGGTTTGGGAAAAAGCCTTCACGAAGATCCACAGGTACCTAACTATGGTAAAAGAGGCAATGGGCCTAAAATGAAAGAAAACCTGGTGCTGGCAATTGAACCTATGATCAATATGGGCACCAAAGATGTTTATACAGATGATGATGGGTGGACTATAAGAACACAGGATGGTAAAGTAGCCTGTCATTTTGAACACGATGTATGTGTGAAGCGTGGAAAAGCATTAATTCTTTCAGATTATAGTATTATCGAAGCTGCTGAAAAAGCTAATGCAAACCTTAATGCAGCCTATTACTAGACATTAAAGTCTTGCATAAAAACTGCTCAATGATGAAAACACTATTGTTTCTTTTCACTTTCTCTGTGCAGTGTTTAATGCTTAACGCACAATCACCTTCTATTGAAAAAGTCAGGAAATTCAGGCAGTCAAATGAGCATGAATGGCTTAGTGAATTCATGCAATTTCTTGCTATTCCCAATTTAGCTGCTGATTCCTACAATATTCAGCGCAATGCATCATCTATTATGGATATGATGCGTAAACGTAATATCCAGGATGTAAAACTATTATTACCTGATACAAAAGACGCAGCACCAGCAGTATATGGAGAAATAAAAGTGCCGGGCGCAGTTAAGACCATTATTTTTTATGCGCATTACGATGGACAACCGACGGACCCATCCAAATGGGCAAAAGGGTTTCAGCCATTTACACCTGTATTGGTAAAAGGAACAAACCCGGATATTGAAAAAGTGATTTCTCTTCCAGCTAAAGGAAATTTTATCGATGAGGAATGGCGCATTTTTGCGAGAAGTGCATCTGATGATAAGGGAGGAGTAATGTCTATACTTTGGGCTTATGAAGCAATCATCAAATCCGGCCAGTTACCAAACTGCAATATTAAATTCTTTTTTGAAGGAGAGGAAGAGCAAGGATCTGGCCACCTGCAGGAAATTTTGCAGAAATATCCAAAGGAGCTTCTGTCGGATATTTGGGTAATTTCTGACGGACCAGTACACCAGTCTGGCAAGAAGCTCATCTGCTTTGGCGTACGGGGCGATGCGAACATGGATATTACCGTTTATGGTCCTACACGGCCCCTGCATAGTGGACATTACGGCAACTGGGTGCCAAATCCGGCAATGATGCTGGTAAAATTGCTTGCTTCCATGAAAGATGAAAAAGGGAAAGTAACGATTAAAGGTTTTTATGATGATGTTGTTGCTTTATCTTCTGCTGAGAAAGAAGCCATAGCACGAATGCCACAGGCTGATGAACAAATGAAAAAAGAATTAGGCTTTATTATGCCTGAAATGGAAGGGGTTTCCTTACAGGAATCACTGATGCTGCCTTCTTTAAATATTAACGGCATACAAAGTGCTAATGCAGGTAAACTAGCGGCGAATGTTATTCCCTCAACAGCGCATGCAACACTGGATCTCAGGCTGGTAAAAGGTAATGATTACCAGGTACAGCAACAGCATGTGGTAGATCATATTAAAGCACAGGGTTATTTTGTTACAGACAAAGAACCTACAGTTGATGAAAGAAAAAAATATCCCAAAATTGCCCGGGTTATAAAACACGATGGATATAATGCACAACGCACTTCCATGGAATTACCTATCGCAAAAGAAATTGTTGAAGCTGTGAGAACAACAACTAAAGAACCCGTTGTGATTGTTCCTTCATTAGGAGGAAGCCTGCCTTTGTATAAGTTTGAAAAATACCTGAAAGCAAATACCATATCTGTTCCTATCGCCAATCATGATAATAACCAGCATGCTGAAAATGAAAATATCCGTATCCGTAACTTATGGGATGGTATAGAAACCATGGCTGCAATTATGCTAATGAAATAAATACATGCAACAGACACTTGTAGTGATAGGAGGGGGCGCAGCAGGTTTTTTCTGTGCCGTAAATGCTGCGAGAATGAATCCTCGACTCAAGGTAGTTTTGTTGGAGAAAACCGGCAAACTGCTTTCAAAAGTGAAAGTGAGCGGAGGAGGAAGATGCAATACCACACATGCCTGTTTCGAAATTCCGGAATTGGCAAAACGATATCCACGGGGACAAAATTTTCTAAAAAAATCCTTTCATTGGTTTAATACAAATGATACCATTACATGGTTTGCAGAGCGAGGAGTTATGCTGAAAACAGAAGAAGATGGAAGAATGTTTCCTGAAACAGATAATTCACAAACAATTATTGATTGCTTATTACGTGAAGCAGATGCATATCATGTAGCAGTGCAACTTCATAAAGAAGTAATTGGGATTCAAAAAAAAGAATCAGGCTTTGAAATTGCACTTCAGCAAGGAACAATGCTGGCAGATTTTATTTGCGTAGCTACAGGAGGTTATCCTAAGTCGGCAATGTTCGAATGGCTAAGGGTTACCGGACATAAAATTGCTGAACCAGTTCCATCCTTGTTTACATTCAATATACCCGGACATCCAATAACAAATTTGATGGGTGTAAGTGTGCCAAATGCTGCCGTTAAAATTGCTTCAACCAAGCTTGCAGAAAAAGGACCTTTATTAATTACTCATTGGGGATTAAGCGGACCTGTTATACTACGACTTTCTGCATGGGGCGCAAGGATACTTGCAGAAAAGCAATATACATTTACTGTATTTGTTAACTGGCTTGGTGAGGAAACGGAGACAACATTAAGAGATCGTTGGTCGCAAATAAGAGACGAGTATTCTTCTCAAAAAATGGGTAATAAAAACCCATTTCAATTGCCCTCGCGTTTATGGAACTATTTATTGGAATCCTCAAATATATCAGCGGAAACACGTTGGGCAGAGCTAACTTCAAAAATGCAGCATAAACTTATCCAAAACTTAACCGGTCTGGAATTATCTGTAAAAGGTAAAACTACTTTTAAAGAAGAGTTTGTAACCTGTGGTGGAATAGAATTGGCAGATATTGATCCAAGTACCATGCAGAGTAAAAAACTACCTGGGTTATTTTTTGCCGGAGAGGTAATGGATGTTGATGGAATTACAGGAGGATTTAATTTTCAAAATGCATGGACCAGTGGCTTTCTGGCTGCAAATACAATTGCAAAACAGGCTCAGAGCTAAAATACAGGAAGTTTGAGTTAATCGGAAAGAGGTTCTTTTAATCCTAAGTCGATAACTTAGGCTTTAAAACCCCTTCTATGCAATCACTTGATACGGGCTTCTCTGTTAAAAAGACAGGTTTGTTTTTCATGGGTCTTTTCTCCTTTCTACTGATAACAGCACAAACTCCCACCATATATTTTAAAGTATCATTTCCTGAGGCAAAGGAACATTTGTTGGATGTTGAAATGAACTATGATCCAAAAGGGAAAAAAACAATTGATTTTGAACTGCCTAACTGGACAACAGGATATTATCAATTGATGAATTTCTCTAAGGATTTGAAAGATTTTTCTGTCCGGAATATAATGGGAGATACGGTTGAATGGAAGCAAACTAAAGCAAATGGCTGGAAGGTTTCCGGTGATGGTAAGCCATTTGTAGTACGATACCGCATTTTTGGTAACAGGCGATTCGTAGCTTCAAACTATATTGATGAAGAGGTTGCTTATTTGTCTCCTGCAGGCATTTTTATATATCCTGTTAACGGTATAGCTTATTCATCAACCATTGAAATCCAGCCATATAAAGAATGGAATAAAGTTGCAACCGGACTGGATCTCGTAAAAGATAAGATTTTTACCTATAAAGCACCTGATTTTGATATTTTATACGATAGCCCTTTTTTATTGGGCAGTAAGCTGGAAGAGTTGCCGTCTTTTATGGTAAATAATAAACCCCATTATTTTATCGCCTATAAAGCAGGGGAATTCGATAAAGCTGCTTTTATGAATGATCTGCAGAAAATAATAAACACTGCTTCAGGAATCATTGGTGATATACCCTACCAGCATTATAGTTTTTTAGCAATTGGTCCGGGTAGTGGAGGTATTGAACACCTGAATTCAACATCTGTTGCATTTAGCGGGCAGGGATTGTCGACCAATAAATCTGCACGTATAAGAATGTATCACTTTCTGGCGCATGAATACTTCCATCATTTCAATGTAAAAAGAATACGGCCGATTGAACTGGGACCATTTGATTATAATAAAGGAAGTCGCACCAATTCATTGTGGGTATCAGAAGGGTTAAATGTTTATTATGAAAACCTGATCCTTAGGAGAGCTGGATTAAAAACGGATGAAGAAGCTTTAGCAACTGTTCAACAGCAGGTAGCGGCATATGAGGCCAAACCAGGAAGGTTATTTCAGACCCTTGCTCAGTCGAGTTATGAAACATGGTCAGACGGACCATTCGGTAGAACCGGGGATGAAGTAAATAAAACAATTTCCTATTATGATAAAGGGCCTGTTGTAGGGGTGATGCTTGATTTTAGAATCAGGTATGCAACTAACAACAAAAGATCGCTTGATGATGTAATGCGTAAGCTGTACTATGAATATTATAAAAAGAAAGGAAGAGGATTTACAGAGGATGAACTCAAAAAGGAAATTACAGCAGTAGCGGGTGAGAATATGGACGATTTCTTTGAATACATTTATACGCTAAAGCCACTCGATTACACACGATATTTTGCTTATGCAGGTTTACTGGTTGATCAAACTCCAATAATGGTACCGGCTTACTCAGGTTTAGTATTGTCTGAACGACGTGATACAGTTATGGTGAATGGGGTAGACTGGCAGTCGCCGGCATGGAACGCAGGTATAAGGAGACAGGTAAAGATTCTCTCAGTAAATGACCAGCCTGTAAAAAAAGTAGCAGACTATAATAAAGTGGTAGCCGGAATGAAAACAGGTGATGAACTGAGGTTGCATGTTATTACCGGAAATGAAAGTATTGTGCTGAAATTTAAGCTAGGCGAAAAGGAAGAAAGGTCTTATGCTTTAACTATTGATCCATCGGCAAATGCAACTGCTATAAAAGTTAGAAATGGATGGTTGAAAGGCGAAGTGCAAAAATAGAGCCTAAAAATCTGTAGAGACTTAATAGAATAGGGAAGAGTTGACAAAATAGTTAATAATCTTTCTACTGATTTATTGTAATGCTTTTTTATACTTTTCAAGTGCCTTTTTATAAGGGAGTAGCTCCTCGCTATCTAATTTATCCTGAACGGCCAGCGCTATTGAATTTTCCTGAGCCTGAACAGCTTCCTTGAAATTATTGGTCAGAAAACAACTTAGTGCATACGTGTCATAAAAATCATAATCCTGATTTTCTGGTTTGCTAATAATAAGACTCATCCATTTGTTGCACTTATTCAGGATATCTGTATTTATTTTAGCAGCAGATTCGCATAAGTTTCTTACAAAATTGTTTACCTGTAATGCCGGTAATAGATAGCTATAGTGATTCATGAGACTATCATATTGCAAGGTCATATACGCTATTTGTTTTTTGTCATTAATGGCTTTATTCAAATCGGTATTGTTTAAAGTTCTGATCTTTTGAACTAATGCCGCCATTGGATGGTTAGAGGAATTAACCAGTAATTCTGCACGTTTGCGATGTGCTTCATCTTCATTAATCATCAACCCTTCTCTAAGAATAGTATAAATAGCTTTATTGACACGCTCATGTCCGTTTTGTTGGTCAAATAAAGGTTGGTGTTCTAGGAGATAAGTAAATATTTTCGAAAATGGATTGGCTACATAATTTTCGATGATAAGCCAGTTTTGAGGTAAAACATAGTCTTTCTCTGGAATCATATCGAAATACCTATCTAAGGCAATTTGGGCCATACAATTGTAGTTGTCATTAGCATACAATGCCGGCTTCTGCTCGGCAGATAAATAGTTAAGCATTAAAGATGCATCCGCATATCCTGCATCTATTTTTTCCTTCCAAACTTTGTAATTATCATTACTGATGGCCTGTTTGCCAGTAAGAAGAAACTGTTCGGTTTCCTTATATCCTGATTTATGTATGATGGTACCCGTACTGTCTGTGAAAATAAAAGTAGGGTTGGAGATAATTCCATATCTGCGTCTTAATTGTTTGGTAGCAGAATCAGGTTTTTTGAAGTCATCAAATGATTCGACATTGATAAAATTGGTATTGTAAAACTGACTGATCTCTGGTTTTGGAAAAACATTCTTTTCCATCTTTACACATAAAAAACAACCTGTACCGGTAAAATAAATCAGTACAGGTTTCTTTTCCCGTTTTGATTTTTCGATTATTTCCTCATACTTCAAGTGCTCGAACCGGATGGATTCCTGCGCAGGAATACAGTTTACAGACAGTGCAAATAGGAGGCAGGTTAGCGAAATGAATTTACGGATTTTCATATTGTGTTACTCTAATATATGTTTTTTCTCAGGACTAACCCCTTTGAAGCTAAAATTTAACTTTATCTGTTTATGGGATGTCTTTTTATAACACTTATTGTTAAATTTTACCACTTATCCAAACCAATAGTAATAATTGAACAGCTTTGATTATTTTGAATTCAAACTAAAACACTCGCTATGAGAAAACCTTTGATAGCCACATTATTATGTGCAGGTATATTGGGTACAGGCGTTTATGCGCAACAGCCTCCAGGTACCCCTCCCGGTACAAAACCAGCCGGCGACACTTCCAAAGCTCCGGCAGCACCAAAAAAACCTACTGTAGCAGACAAAACAAAAGGTCAGAAAAAGATTGATGGTTTATTTACCCTTTATCAGGATACTACAACAGGTAGTATTCAGATGTATGTGCGTAAGGACCAGTTAAACAAGGAATTCATTTACCAGAGTTTTTCCATTAATGGACCAACTTCTTTGTTCCTTCACCAGAGTATGCATAGAAATACGGGTGTGTTTACGATGAAGCGGGCATACGATAAGATTGAATTCCAGGTGGTAAATACTGGTTTCTTTTATGACAAATCAAATCCAGTAAGCAAAACCGAAGATGTAGATAAACCCGAGGCGGTTTTTTACAACGACAAGTTCAGTATTGAAGATTCTTTAGGTTATTTGATTAATGTTGATCAGCTTTTCCTTAGCGAGAAGATGGACCCCGTTAAGCCCATTTTTGCTCCAGGACAGGCTACACCATTTACCTTTAACCTTGGTGGATTAAACCCTACTAAATCTAAATATGCGAATATCCGTTCGTTCCCAAACAATACGGATATTGTAGTTGATCTTTCTTATGATAATCCTAGCACGATAGCTGCTACCGGGCCGGATATCACCGATGCACGTTATGTGCGAGTGCGTATGCAACATAGTTTTATTGAAATGCCAAAGAATGATTTTCGTGGCAGGAGAGATGACCCAAGGGTAGGATATTTCACCCAACAGCGAAACGATCAGACAAGTATTAGTCCAACCCCATACAAAGATTTAATCAACCGTTGGGGATTAGTGAAGAAAGATCCATCTGCAGCACTTAGTGAGCCGGTAGAACCACTGGTTTACTGGATTGAGAATACCACTCCTATTGAGTACCGTCAAACCATAATGGACGCAGGACATAAATGGAACGAGGCATTTGAAAAAGCAGGATTTAAAAATGCAGTACAAATGAAAATCATGCCCGATGATGCTACATGGGACCCTGCTGATATCCGTTACAATGTAATCCGTTGGGTATCGTCGGCACAGCCTCCTTATGGAGCTATTGGACCAAGCTTTGTTAACCCACGTACTGGTCAAATACTCGGAGCAGATATAACGGTTGAGTGGTTCTCAGGAAGTGCAACTCCTATCTCAGATGAATTGTATAATGGACCATCAATGGAGTCATTTGCAAAACAAGCAGGGTTGAATATGGCCAATCATACAGCTTGTACACTGGCTGGTGAACTTAAGGCACAGTTCATGACTGGCCAAACTACCTTACAGGCTATTGATGCTCCTGAAGCTGAGATTAAAGAAATGCATAAGCAATTCCTCACTTACCTGATCATGCATGAAATGGGACATACACTGGGTCTGAACCATAACATGAAAGCCAGCCAGATGTTATCACCTGCTGAGATCAATAATACATCTATTACCCGTCAGATTGGTCTGATTGGTTCTGTAATGGATTATCCAGCCATCAACGTTTCTTTAGACAGAAGCAAACAGGGTGACTACTATACAACTAAAGCAGGTCCTTATGACTTGTGGGCAATAGAATTTGGTTATACACCATTCTCGGAGTCTGCAGAAGAAGCGGGGATCACTAAAATCTTATCGCGCAGTACTGATCCTAAACTGGCATTTGGTAATGATGGTGATGATATGCGTGCACCAGGTAAAGCCATGGACCCACGTGTAAATGTGAATGATCTTACAAGTGATGCTATTGCATATGCTGAAGAACGTTTCAAACTGGTAAATAACCTGATGGGCAAACTGGTTCAGAAATACAGCAAGCCAGGGCAGTCTTACGCAGAATTGCGCTCACGTTATGGAACATTACTTGGACAACGCAATAGTATGATCAATGCGGTGAGTCGTTATGTAGGTGGTGTATATATTGACAGAAGTTTCCCTGAGCAAAACTCACCTAATAAACCGTACACCCCAACTCCTTTAGCGACACAGAAAAAAGCCATGGAAGTGCTTACAAAATATGTATTTGCACCAAATGCTTTTGATGCTGATGCCCAGGTATTCCCTTATCTGCAAATGCAGCGTCGTGGGTTTAACCAACCTAATAATGGGGAAGACTATAAAATCGTAAATAATATCACCGCCATCCAGGTAGGTGGTACATTGGCCCATATCCTGAATCCGGCTACTTTACAGCGTATCAACAATACACGTTTGTATGGCAACCAGTACAGTGTGGCAGATGTAATGAACGACCTGGTAAAAGGTATTTTTGATGCTGATATCAATGGAAATGTTAACCTGTATCGTCAGTACCTGCAGACCTCTTTTGTAAAAGGTGCAAGTAATTTCCTGAACCCACAGGCACCAATTGATGACGTTTCTAAAGCAGCTACTTTATACACTTTACGTAAGCTGCGTACCAAACTGGCTGCAGCGGTTTCAACCAATGAAGAAACCAAAGCGCATAGAGCCAATCTGGTGTTCCTGATTGACAAAGCGCTGAAAGTCGATTAAGAACAGAGAAACAGAGGAACAGAGGAATGTCCAACTTCCAGTTAAGCATCTACTTGGAAGTTGGACATTCCTCTGTTCTTCTGTTATTATACCTTTTCCAGACTTGGATTTTCCAATTCTACTTGCTATATTAAGGGTCTAAAAAGCCTGCCATGCGAAAAGTTAGTAATGTTCTTGAAAGAAAAGGGAACCGTGTAACAATTGTTACCCCTGAAATGTCTGTTATTGATGCCCTCCGAATTATGGCAGAGCAAAATATCGGCTCTGTAGTTGTTATGAAAGGTGATCGTTTTGCCGGCATTATGACCGAAAGAGATTATTCACGGAAAGTAATTTTGAAAGGGAGACACTCCAGTGATACACCGGTTGGTGATATTATGACCACTGATTTTCCCTATGTAGGAATAAATGATGGGGTAGATTCCTGTATGCAACTGATGACTTCACACCGACTTCGGTACTTACCTGTAATAGAAGATGAACAATTAGTGGGTATCATTTCTATTAATGATCTGGTAACAGAAACTATTCTTACCCAGGCGGAGACGATTAATCAATTGCAGAGTTATATTCAATCGTAGTATGCCTAAATAAACTATAAAAGGATATAACTTCAAATCACTTTTAAATCCCAATATGACAGAAGACTGATAAGGCGATGGTGATAAATGTCAAGAGTGTCTTTTCCTAGTTTGTTCTGTTTACGGTAATTTTTTCTGCAGCGAAATTGAGTAAAGTATAATCTGGTAACGGTTAATTTTTAAGCTCAGTATTAAAATCAGTTGTCTCTACCAGCAACTGAAAGGCTCTGGTGAAATTATACAGGTCTTCCTTCGTTTTTTCATCAGTTATAATTCCTTTATCAGTTATTTTCCCTCGTATACCCTGGATCAGTAGGGTAGTTTCTTCTGTAAATACAGCCATTACTGTTTTCATGATTAATTGAAGTGATTCATGCCCTTTTCTTCCATCTGCAGAAGCAGTAATAATGCCCAGAGGCTTGTCAGAGAATACGGTTGTAGATACACACCATTCAATAGCATTTTTTAATCCACTGGGAACACTAAAAATATATTCTGGTGTGCAGATGATAATGCCGTCTGCCTGTTGTATCTGATTCCGAAATTCAATAATTATTTTCGGTGTCTTAGTAGAAGAAGCAAAAGGGTCGAAATGGGGGAGTAGCTTCAGTTGATTGAAGATGGTGAAGTTAAAATAGTCTTCGGAAAGATTTAGTAAGTTATCAATCAGCCGCTCATTCGATGAGTTTTCACTGGCGCTTCCATTGATAATAAGGATATTCTTTTTGTTACTCATTGGGTAATATGATAATGCCCGACAATGTCGTACAAAATAGTTTACAAACAGTAGAAAAATTAAGCGAAAAGAAACAATATGTTTTGGATGAGTATAGCAGGCAACTAGTTAGGGGGATGTTGAACTATTAAAATGGAGATGCTAATATGCAAGACAGATGATTAAAAATGTGATGCTCTACTGAAGGGAAATTCAGGAATTTCTCAACAGTAGAGCATCATGGCAGCTCATTTTAGAGGAGTTTTTTTATGGGATTACGATAGTTCTTTTTTGATAAGTATTTGCACCAAATACACCAATTGCATTCCCCTTAATATTCGTTATAGGATTATCCGGAGCAGCTAGTGGACTGCCTGTGGATGATTGCGAAAAACTAAACCAATATTTGTAATTGGCAAGATCTACACAATTCATTTCTACATCAATAATATCCGCTTTTTTAAATTCATCGTTTTCCCTTGAATAGATCAGGGGAAAAGTAATTTTTTTACCATCTATAAATAAATCATCATAGGCAAAAGCATCTTTTATTAGCCTGCCATTTTTAAACAAAGAAAAATTATAGTTATTACCCAAGCCGATTGGGTCATTGTAAAAAGGTGTTACTACCTTAACTGTTTTGCCAAAATTGGGAAAGTCTTCGATTACCAATGAGTCGAGATTTACCATTACCGGCATCTTGGAACTAGCTGTAAGTATGCTGCCATTTGCTACTACCTTTAGATGGTATGATTTACCCGTAATACCCACTAAGCCTGTATTTGTATAAACACCACTGGTTGTTTCGGGTAAAGAATAAATCTGGCCATTATCTTCCTGTATAGTTACAGTAGCGCCAGTTAATGGTACAATGCTATTATCAGATTGCACCCTTTTGGTAAATGACAGTTTAACTATGCTGCCGATGGATGCACTGTTGGTTACCTTTCCATCCACTATTATGATGGGAGCAGTGGTATCTAAATCGAGATTTATTACCTTTTCGCAACTTGTTAATAAGCATACGAGTAATGTGATGTATAAAAGAGAATATATTTTTTTCATGGCTTAAAATTTGAAATTGTAGGAAATGGATGGAACCCAACGAAATAAACTGGTTTGTCTTATTTCCGTAATGTTTGGATTGTCTTTGTTGTCTTTAAAATCAATTGAAAAGGCATTCTCTCTGCCATAAACATTGTATAAACTGAATACTAGTTCTTTAGTCCATTTTTTTGTTTTCTTCAATTGCATGGTTGCACCAAAATCCAGGCGATGGTAATTCGGCATCCTGTCAGCGTTTCTGCTATTGTAGTAATAGGTGGTTTGTCCGTTCACCTGGTATTTACCGGCAGGAAATGTAACGGCACTGCCTGTGTAAAAAACAAAATTCCCGCTTAATGTCCATTTCTTGTTCAACTGATATATCCCAACAATAGATATGTCGTGGGTTCTGTCTTGTGTTGCATTGTACCATTTGTCATTATTAATACCAGTTATTTTTCTTTCGGTTTTACTTAAGGTATAACTAACCCACCCAGTTAGCCGCCCTGTTTTTTTCTTAAACATAAACTCTATACCATAAGCTCTCCCTTTACCAAAAAGTAATTGGGATTCTACAGTTTCGTTTAAGAAAAGGTCGGCGCCATTTCTATAGTCTAACACATTATCCATTTCCTTGTAATATGTTTCAACCGTTAATTCATATTTATTTTGTAAGACATTAGCGTAATAACCCAGGCTATATTGGTTACTTATTTGGGGTTTAATGATATTGCTGGTACTTGCCCATTTGTCTAATGGATTAGAACCATTTGAATTAGTGATTTGATGCATATACTGTGCATTACGGGTATAAGCAGCTTTGATCGATTTATTAGCGCTCAGCATGTAACCAATAGAAATCCGTGGCTCAAGGTTGTAATAAGTTTTTATCACTTCCCCTTTTGCATATCGGATGGTATCGGTGATATTCCCATTCCCATCTATATTATAAAACTTTCCGCCACCTAATACGCTAAAAGCACTAAGTCTTGCCCCAAGTGTTATATTCAGGTTCTTACTTGTCTTAAGTACATTGCTTACATAAATGGCGTTTTCAAATGAGTATCTTTTATCCTGAATTTTATCATTGATGCTGGATGTAGCATTGCTAGTAATTTCTCCCGGGCGAATAATGTGATAAATGCTTGACCAACCAAAACGTAAATTGTTTTGATTATTGATGCTATACTGGTAGTCCTGCTTTAGATTCCAATCTCTGATCTGTGAAAATATGCGTATATCGTTAGTGCCGTTTTTTACTTTAAATGCATAATTGTAATTGCTGAAAATGGCTGAAGTGTTTAAAAATAAACGACTGTTGAAAATATGATTCCAGCGTAAAGTACCTGTTCCATTGCCCCAGTTGGTGGCAAACTGATTGTTAAATCCGAGCACATCTTTACCAAAATAGCCGCTTAAGTACAGTTTGTCTTTTTTGCCTAATTCATAGTTAAGCTTAGCGTTTAGGTCATAAAAATATAACTGGTTGTTTTTAAATTCTTCATCCAATTTTAGAAATACATCTGCATACGTTCTTCTGCCTGTAATTAAAAAGGATGACTTATCTTTTTGAATCGGCCCTTCCACATTCAGTTTAGCACTAATTAGTCCTAAACTACCATTTACGCTGGTGGTTTGATTATTGCCCTCGTTCATCCTTACATCCAATACGCTGCTTAAGCGTCCTCCGTATTGTGCAGGCATTCCTCCTTTATAAACGGAGATGTCTTTAATGGCATCGCTGTTAAAAGTAGAGAAGAAGCCAAACAAATGCGCTGCATTGTAAATATTTGCTTCGTCTAATATTATTTGGTTTTGGTCGGTACTTCCACCTCTTACAAAAATTCCACTATTTCCATCACCGGCAGTTTTAATACCAGGTAGCAATTGAATGGTTTTTAAAAGATCCTTTTCGCCAAAAATTACCGGAATGTTTTTTGCATCCTGTACTGATAGTTTTTCAATGCCCATTTGAGAGCCAGTTACCGATCTGCCGGAAGACCTGCTGCCGGTAACGGTTACATTTGCTAATTCGTTGGTGGCTTCAGATAGACCGATGTTTTTTTCGGTGTTACTTTCTAAAGTAATACTTAGGGTGTCGGGAGTTTTGCCTATTGCGCTAAACACAATTTGGTAAGTTTTCGGGGACAATGAAAGGCTGTAAAAGCCATATTCATTTGAAGTTGTACCTGAATTACTATTCAACACTTTAACACTTGCGCCAATTATGTATTCGCCTGTGGTTTTACTTTTAATACTGCCGCTAATCGTATAGTTCTTTTGTCCAAAGGCTTTTAAACCCGAACTGAAAAATAGTAGTAGTAACAGCGAAGTGATTGCTTTTCTTGGTTTCATATTTTGTCTTACTTAGGTAAATGCTTTTTCTCTTGACTTATTTAAATATTGAAATGCGGATGAATGGTTTTATGCGACTTTCGTAATTTTCTATTTTGAGAACTGATTTAGTTAGGGGCCATAGGATAGTGGTAAGGAACGGTGTTTTTTTACCAGGATCATATAGAAACGAGGTTCTCAAGGGTGATGTATTGGTCAGGTTTATGTGCCGCATTGAACCCAGCTTCTGTCAGGTAATTTTTAGGCTACAAATTTTACCGGATTATGCATTAGCCTTGAATGATCAATTAAGATTTTGTGGGGACTGTTTCTGACCATTTCCAGGCATGGTAGATGATCAGGCAAAGCAACACTACTTCCACTGCAGCAGCGAAGATCATGTGTAACCAGGCCTCTCCAGCCAGGTTAAAGAGCATATAAGGAATTAACAAAATGGCCACAATGATATTGGTTAATCGGTTTGCCTTGGCAGCAAGGGTAACCGATAAAAAAATCATCAATATTGGAATGGTGGCCAGAAAAATTGCTGTAAAAATGAATCCTTGCGTAATATCAAATACATATACCTTTCCTTTCTGGATGTCCTCTATTTTACTCGGCATATACAAGTGAAAATAGTCTACATAAATATAGAGGAACATAAAGCTTGCCCATAGTGCGCAAAGTTTCAGTTTAACACTTATCGTGAAGTCTTGCAATTGTCTTTGCAGTATTTTTTCTGTACTCATACTAGTCGTCTAAAAATTAAATCCAAAGTCAAGTCCGGGTTGAACAAAATAATTGTTCCATTTTTTTTCTACTGATTTGAATGATGCAGGTACATTAGATCTTATGGGCCAGTAACTAATTCCGATAGAGGGTTCGAAAAAGAAACGGTTTTTGAAAAATTTGAACTGGTAACCAAGGTAGAAGTCCAGGTATAAAGTGTACCCATTTCCAATCTTCTGCTTATTTGAATCGAAATATTTTTCAAAAGCATTTAATGCATAAACGGATGAGTAGGCGCCTTTCCACCAAAAGCGCTGGTATCCTAAGGTTGGTTCCAGTATGCGGGCGTGTCCAGGATAGTTTTCTCCCTGGGCATCAAATGAAGAAGAACCAAATGGAATTCCTAATGGCCATGCATAAATGGATCTTTTGAATCTGAAAGAAACAACATCTTTGGGTGTTATCCTGTAACCAACATTTAATTGTATATACTCTGGATTGTTTACTTTGTCGAAATTGCCCAACATCAGCAATGAACTTCCGACAAACCATTTTTTAAAACTACTGTCTTGTTTTACATCTTGTGCATTTACCTTTAAACCACTTGCCAATATAAAGGCAAGTCCGAGCCATAAATTTTTCTTTTGCATTTCTGTACTAATTCAATTAGCGTTAAACGATAATGCAAAAGTAGATGGAGAAGTAGCCAGCAAACGTTCACTTAAGTGAAGAAATGAAACTTAGCTCTTGCTTTTTTCAACAATTCTAGCTCTTAGTCTGCTTAGTGATTGGGGTTTAATGCCTAAATAACTTGCTAGCTGATGTTGAGGCACACGTTGAATAAGGTCGGGACGTTTTTGAAGTAAGTTTTGGTATCGTTGTTCGGGGGAGGAAGTTTTAAATTCATCGAATTCGATGCGTTCCTTGACCAGTAATTCTTCTGAAAATTTCCTGCACATCAATTCAAACTTTGGAAACTTACTGTTAACTTCTGCTTCCATATCCTCGGTTGAAACTAGTAGTATACAGTCTTCCAAGCAACTAATGTAATAATCGGACGGTGTTTTGTTGATTACGCAGGCAGGTGTCAAAGCTTCCATTTCAGTGTAGAAAGCAGTCGTTTTCTCTTCGCTATCTATAATATAATAAGTTCGGATACAGCCTTTGAGAACAAAATAGCTACTCTTCGAATGTTGACCTTCTTTGAGTAAAATGCTTCCTTTTTTAAAGGAATGAAAAAGATCTAAAGAAATGAGTGCATTTTTCTCCTCATCAGTAAGGGTAATATATTTTGATATAAAGTCGAAAAGTATAGTCTCCATTTTATGATTGTTGCCAGCATTGGTTTTGCTTACTGGTTGCTGTAAAAGTAGGATATTAAGTAGAGAATAGCTTGTCTGTTAGTTCAATTGGAATGATACGGGATGATTTTTATTGCCCGGTTTTTTCAGGAGATAAAGAGTTTGTTATGTTTTGGGGAGATCTGGGGCTGGATACCTCACCAGTGAGCAGTCATCCTGAGGCGCATTGAAAACCGCAGGTTATCATCTGCGACGAAGGATCTGTTTGTATTGTTCTCAATCCTCTTTTTTTGACCCCAATGCACTAACAAATTTTCTATTTTGCTGTAAGCTGTGAAGTAGCATTTGGCAGATTAAAAGGGGAGAAGTAAAATGTTATGCTATCCCCTTTGCAAATAAAATTACATCCTCAAAGCGATCTGTCTTTTTTAATACATCTGGTAGGTTGTGGTGCAACCAGGAAAGAAATGAATAGATTTCTTTGTATACTAATTCAAGATAATGGAGGTTCCGAAAAATGGGCTCATAATGATACACGCGGTTGCGTAATGTTCTGATGCGATATAAAGAATCATCGATTGTATCTCTTCGTCTTTGTTTTTTGGGTAAGTGTATAAAAATAGTACGAAGGGGTTTCCATAATAATTTCGCATAGTGCCTGTTAAATAAGCGGTTCCAGAAACCAAAACTTAGCTCCGAAACAATTCTGTCAGGCGTTATTATTTTTTGTTGAAAACGAATATTTTGTTCTGCTTTCTTAACTGCTTTTTGAAACTCAATAGGTAATTTATTTTTGAACCAATAAGGGTCATTGAAATAACTGCTGAGTTGTCTGTGTATGGCATTACGTAATGAAATTTCCAGCACAGATAAAACCGGATAGAGTGCTTCGGATAGCTCGATGTTTGTCAGGTATAATTGGTATGCGTCTTTTACATTATGATTCTTTTGGTGTAGGTACTCGTTGAATCTGGGGTATGAAATAAAAAAATGAATTTCCTGTTCTGTAATCATTTTATTTTTTTTGGATAAAAACTTCTTACATTTGTGTCATGATGCCAGTTACTCCTCTCCCGGTCTTTTTGCCGGTGATGAAACTGGCTTTTTCTTTTTAGGGAATCAGCATCACTTCGTAGCGTTTCTTCTTTTGTATAAACTATCATTTACTGTATCCTTTACAACATTTATTTATGGCATTTTCGCTATAATTAAAATGAAAACTTAATGAGATAAAAGTGGTTATTCATCCCTCCAAAATCAGAAAGAATTGAATAGTATTTCCCGCAAATTTTATAGTTGGTATTTTGAATTCGTCTCAGCCGAATTGCTAAACTATTCAGGAAGTTTGAGAGACTGATGAGGAGGGAATGGAACACGGATTTTCATGATTATAATGATCTATTATGATACATCATCATCATTATTGAAGTTTTGTTATAGGATTTTTCTATGCTACTAAATCCTGAGAAGTAGCGTTTGGCAAATGAACAGGGTAGCATCAAAACCAAATGTTATAGCATAGCTGTGTAACTAGCACGGAGTCCTTTACGAGAAACATCTGTGACGAATACGTTCTGTAGAAGTAAATATAAACTAGTGCTGAAAGGGTCCCTAGCTAAAGGGTAAGGAATGTGTCATTTAGCTATGAGCTAAATAAAAACGGAATAATTTATGCTTAAATAATTATATATGTCCCCCTTTTTTTGTTTAATAACGGGAAACTGCCCATTTTCAGCCTCAAAACCCCAACTTTCGGTCTCCCCGACTACCGGACATTCGGACTTTTTCCCTACTTTTGCACCCCCGATTTATTAAACCATCGGGATCATTTTATGAACATTTTCCGTAAACAATTAAACGCAGATGCTCAGGAGAACGCTGGTGTCCCAGAGGCAGCAGAAGTTACTACTGCGACAACAAATGCACCTGTAGCCCCCGCGCCGGTTATTGAGACAGCGCACGATGATTTCGACTGGAGCATCGACAAACGTAATGTGAGTCATTATGCTGAGTCTGAAAGAGTAAAATACGATAAAGTGTATGATGACACTTTCGTACAAATTGAAGATGGCGAAATCGTAAGAGGTGGTGTAGTGGCCCTTACTAAAACAGATGTTGTTGTAAACATCGGTTTTAAAAGTGATGGTCTTGTATCACTGAACGAATTCCGTGATGTTCAAGGTCTGAAAATCGGAGACGAAGTAGAAGTAATGGTTGTTGAAAAAGAAGACCGCAATGGTAATCTGCACCTCAGCCGTAAATCTGCACGCATCTTCCGTGCTTGGGAGCGTATCGTTGAAGTTCACAAAACAGGTGAAGTAATTACCGGTACTGTAACCAGCAAAACCAAAGGTGGATTGATCGTTGACGTATTTGGTATGGAAACATTCTTACCAGGTTCTCAGATCGATGTTAAACCTGTAACTGATTACGATCAGTTCGTTGGTAAGACCATGGAATTTAAAGTTGTTAAGATCAATGAAGCGATCAAGAATGCCGTTGTATCTCACAAAGCACTGATCGAAAGCGATATCGAAGCACAACGTGCAGAGATCATGAGCAAACTCGAAAAAGGTCAGGTATTGGAAGGTGTGGTGAAAAACATCACAGATTTCGGTGCATTTATGGACCTCGGAGGTTTGGATGGTTTGTTGTATATCACCGATATTTCATGGGGCCGTATCTCTCACCCAAGCGAAGTGGTGAAAATGGACCAGAAATTACAAGTGGTGGTACTGGACTTCGACGACGACAAAAAACGTATCAGCTTAGGTCTGAAGCAGTTAACTCCACACCCGTGGGATGTGCTGCCTGAAGGTCTGGCAGAAGGTTCAGTAGTAAAAGGTAAAGTGGTAAATATCGAAGATTACGGTGCATTCTTAGAAATTCAGCCTGGTGTTGAAGGTCTGGTACACGTATCTGAAATCACATGGGCTAATACTCCAATCAATGCGAAGGAATTCTTCAAATTGGGTGATGAGTATTCTGCTAAAGTGGTAACCCTCGATAAAGATGCCCGTAAGATGAGCCTGAGCATCAAGCAAATGAGCGAAGATCCATGGAGCACTATCGAAACCAAATTCCCTGAAAACAGCAAGCACAAAGGTCTGGTTAAAAACATCACTCCTTATGGCGTGTTCGTTGAACTGGAACCAGGTATCGGTGGTATGATCCATATCAGCGATCTGAGCTGGCTGAAGCGTTTCAACCACCCAAGTGATTACACTAAAGTGGGAGAAAATATCGATATCATCATCCTCAGCATCGATAAAGAAAACCGTAAACTGCAACTGGGTCACAAACAACTGGAAGAAGATCCTTGGAATGCCCTTGAAGATACTTTCGCTGTTGGAACCCTGCATGAAGGTACCGTTACCCGCAAAGACGATAAAGGTGCCCTTGTACAATTGCCTTATGGTTTAGAAGGTTTCGCCCCTAACCGTCACCTGAACAAGGAAGATGGTACTCAGGTGAAAGCCGACGAAACTGCTCAATTCATGGTGATCGAATTCGATCGCAATGAAAAGCGTATCGTTCTGAGCCATGCCCGTATCTGGGAGAAAGTAGTAGCTGAAGAAAAGGAAATTGCCAAGAAAGAAGCAAAAGCTGAATCTGACAATACCAAGAAAGCTGTGAAAAACATCCAGGCTAAGGTTGAAAAAGCTACCCTCGGCGACCTGGGTGCTTTAGCTGAAATTAAAGCCAAACTTAAGGAAGGAGAAGGCGAGAATCAATAATCGTCTTCATTTGAATAGGTAAAGAAAAAGGCTGTTCTGCTTCGCAGAGCAGCTTTTTCTTTTAACAGAGGAACAGAGGAATGTCCAATGTCCAATGTCCAAGTGTATTCTATGGACATTGACATTGGACATTGGACATTGGACATTCCTCTGTTCCTCTGTTTTTATGCTTTTCTTAACTCCCTGATAATCAATTCCCCAATTCTTGTTTCTAAATTGCCGGTAATTAACTAATTTTGCCAACTTGTATGAATAGGATTTTACTCATTTTATTAGTTTCTGTATCCCTGGCTTCCTGCTCCAATAAGTTTTCCAAAACTTTAAAGAGCAAGGATTATGAGTACAAATACAAAATGGCTGAACAGTATTATGCCAAGAAAGACTATACAAAGGCTCAGGTGCTCTTTGAAGATATCTTTCCTTATGTAAAAGGTACTTCCAGGTATGAGGACATGTATTATAAGTTCGCTTATTCCTATTACTACCAGTCGGATTATATGAACGCGGAGAACCTGTTTAAAAGTTTTGTAGAAAACTTTCCAAACAGTACCAAAGGTGAAGAGTGCGATTATATGCGCGCTTATTGTTATTTTAAACAATCACCAAAGATTGATCTCGACCAAACAAACACAAATAAAACCATGCAGTTGATGCAGGTTTTTATTAATACACACCCTGGTTCAAAAAGAATTGCTGAAGCAACCGAAATCATTGATAAGTGCAGAGAGAAACTAGAAGCCAAGGAATATAGAAGCGCAGAACTGTATTATAACCTTGGTTTTTATAAGGCAGCAGCCATCGCTTTTGGTAATGTGTCTGATAATTTCCCTGATTCGAAGAAATCAGATGAATATAAGCTGCAGGTTATCAAAGCTTATTTCCGTTATGCAGAAATGAGTTATGAAGAAAAACAAAAAGAACGCTTTGAAAAAGTAATTACAGAATGCAACGATTTTCAGGATCGTTTTGCAGAAAGTAAGTACCTGGATGAAGTAAATAAGTATAAATTACAATCAACAAATAATATCAAAAACCAGAAATATGAGCAAGCTAAGAAGGCAAATGAGCGCTAATACCGCTAGTGTGGTTGAAACCAAAAGCCTGATTTCTATTAAAGAGAAAACAGGTAATCTGTATGAATCCATCGCTATCATTGCGCGCAGAGCTAACCAGATTAATGTGTCTCTCAGAGAAGAGTTGCACAATAAACTGGAAGAGTTTGCAAGTCATACAGACAGCCTCGAAGAAATCCATGAGAACAAGGAGCAAATCGAGATTTCAAGGGCTTATGAAAAAATGCCTAATCCCGCAATTCTTGCTACCCAGGAATTCATGGAAGGCAAAGTATACCACAGACGCAACAACGATAATGACCTTTTCAGATAAGGTATATCGATAAATAATAATTTTATGAAAACGACAGTTATTATAACTGTCGTTTTTTGTTACTTTGGTTGTGATTTGTGAATGGTCAATGGTGAATAGTGAATGGTTGTTTATGATCATTGACACAGCAAAAAGTACTGGCAGCTGATAAGGAAATGATTCCAGAATCGTCTTTATCTGTAAAACAGTCTTATTCACCATTCACAATTGACAATTGACGATTATGCTAAAAGGTAAAAAAATATTAATCGGTATATCAGGAAGCATCGCTGCTTATAAAACCATAACGCTGGTTAGATTGCTAATTAAAGCTGGTGCCGAAGTAAAAGTGGTAATGACACCTGCGGCCAGAGAATTTGCCTCACCTGTTGTACTCTCTACTTTATCTAAGAATACGGTTATTCAGGACCTCGTAGAAGGAGATGCATGGGCAAACCATGTAATGCTGGGCCGATGGGCCGATGTTATGGTAATTGCACCGCTTAGTTGTAATACCATGGCTAAAATGGCCAATGGTATTTGTGATAATGTATTGATGGCAGTATACCTTTCAGCAACTTGTCCCGTCGTTATTGCTCCCGCAATGGATGAAGATATGTGGCATCATCCTTCTACCAAACGAAATCTTGCTCAATTGGTAAAAGACGGTAACCACCTGATTAGTGTGGGTAATGGAGAACTTGCAAGCGGTTTATTTGGTGAAGGGAGAATGGCAGAGCCAGAAGAGATTTGCGAATTCCTAATCGCACAATTTTTCAGATCGAAAGAACTGGCAGGCAAAAAAGCCATTGTAACAGCAGGCCCAACTTATGAAGCAATTGACCCGGTTCGTTTTATCGGTAACCACTCATCTGGCAAAATGGGATTTGCCATTGCAGAAGCATTATACCTGCGAGGTGCAGAAGTATTATTAATTGCCGGTCCAACAAATCAGCGAACCAATTACAAGGATATTAAAGTTAAATCGGTAGTTTCTGCAGACGAAATGTATGATGCGGCCGTAAATGCATTTGATGATGCAGATATTGCTGTGATGTCAGCAGCGGTGGCAGATTATAAACCAATTCAGGCAGCAACAGATAAAATTAAAAAGAAGCAGGATGAATGGTCTGTAGAACTGGTAAAGAACAAAGACATTTTACTACAACTAGGGAAACAAAAAAAGAAGCACCAGTTTCTACTTGGATTTGCACTTGAAACCAGTAATGAAAAAGAAAATGCGTTACAGAAACTGCAGGCAAAAAATGCAGATGGAATTGTATTGAATTCGCTGAATGATAAAGATGCGGGCTTCGGAGTAGATACGAATTCAGTAACTATTTTTCACCAGTCGGGTACAGAAGAAAAGACAGGTCTTAAAACAAAGCAGGAAGTAGCTGCAGATATTGTTTCATTCATCATAAAGCACCTGCATGTATAAAAAAATCGTAACCATACTATTGTTCGGTATTTTGGTGAAACAGGTCAGCAGCCAGGAACTTCAGGCTAGGGTAACCGTTTTATCGAACAGGGTAACTACAAATATCGATCGTAAAATATTTACAACACTGCAGAATCAACTGACTAACCTGCTCAATAACAGAAAGTGGACATCTGATACCTACAAGCAAAACGAAAAAATTATTTGCAGTTTTATCCTGAATATTGAAAGTGTTCAGGAACCAAATGTCTATAAAGCTTCTTTAAATATTCAGGCAGCCAGGCCTGTGTATCATTCTACCTATCAGGCTGCCATCATTAACTTTCAGGATGCAGATGTGCTCTTTAAATATGTAGAGTTTCAACCGGTTGAGTTTAATGAAAACCGCGTTCAGGGTACAGATGCTGCGGTAGCGAATCTTACTGCCATCTTTGCTTATTACGCTTATATAATTCTGGGTTTCGACTATGATTCCTTTGCGCCAAAAGCAGGAGAGCCTTATTTTAAAAAGGCACAGAATATTGTCAATAATGCACCGGAGGGGAGAGGAATATCCGGATGGCGGATTTTTGACGGACTCAGAAACCGTTACTGGTTGAATGAAAACCTGATGGGAACCAGGTATAATACCATTCACGACATTATTTATGGTTATTACCGAAAGGGGCTGGATAATTTATACGATAACGAAGCGGAAGGAAAAGGAGGGGTATTAAACGCGCTGATTCAACTACAGTCATTCGGAAAGGAAAATCCGAATACCATGGTACAACAGTTTTTTATGCAGGGAAAGTACCAGGAACTAGTGGGTATTTTCAAGAAAGCAAATAATGCAGAAAAAACCAAGGCACTGGAATTATTAAGTGAACTGGATGTAATTAATGCATCAAAATATAAAGAAGCATTGCGATGAGAGTTACGGTGGTTTTATGCATATCATTCCTGCTATTCATGCAAATGGGTTGTAATAATGGACCTTCAAAAGCAGTTATTCCGATCGATAGTATGAAGCTGATCATGTGGGATATGATGAAAGCGGATGAATGGTTTAGCCGTAAGGTAATTAAGGATACAAATGCCAACAGGAACAAAGAAGATGTAAAGCTCTATGAAATGGTGTTTAAAGTTTACGGAATTACCAAAGAAAGATACTATTCAAGTTACCGATATTACGAAGGCAGACCAGTGTCATTCAAACGCCTGATCGATTCATTGGAAGCATATGCAAACCGCGAAAGGATAAAGAGATACGAAACAGAAAGAGGTGGTAGTGCTAACCCCACAAAATAATTAGTTTATGAACAAAGTGTATAAGAACGCAATAGAAGCCATAGAGGGTATTCAGGATGGACATACATTAATGCTTGGTGGATTTGGATTGAACGGTATTCCGGAAAATGCCATCGCAGCACTTGTTGCCAGCGGCGTTAAAAACCTCACCTGTATTTCTAATAATGCGGGCGTGGATGATTTCGGATTAGGCTTACTGCTTAAGACCAGACAAATAAAAAAAATGATCAGCAGTTATGTAGGTGAGAATGCTGAATTTGAAAGGCAACTATTAAGCGGAGAACTGGAAGTAGACCTTGTGCCACAAGGCACATTGGCAACCCGTATTCAAATGGCGGGTATGGGAATTCCTGCGTTCTTTACACCTGCTGGTTATGGAACAGAAATAGCAGAAGGAAAAGAAATAAGGGAATTCAACGGCAAGCCTCACTTAATGGAAATGGCACTGCATGCTGATTTCTCACTGGTGAAAGCATGGAAAGGTGATACCATGGGTAACCTTGTATTCCGTAAAACAACACGTAATTTTTCTACTTCCATGGCGAAAGCAGGTAATATTACCATCGCAGAAGTTGAACATCTGGTACAACCGGGTGAACTGGATCCAGACGAAATACATGTAGCCGGCGTATATGTTCATCGCATATTTGAGGGAAAAGATTATGCGAAAAGAATAGAGCGTAGGACGGTGAGATTGGTGAGTAGCGATAGTGGGGCGTGAATGGTCAATTGTCAATTGTCAAATATGGAAAGCGAATAGCTATTCACCATTCACCATTCACCATTGACAATTCACGCCACATGAGTATTGAGGGGTGAATTGTGAATGGTCAATTGTCAAATTTGGAAAACGAATACCTATTCACCATTCACCATTGACCATTCACATCAAACAAGTGTTTCAAAAAACCAAAAAACAATCAGATGGCTTTAGATAAATTCGGTATAGCAAAAAGAATCGCACAGGAATTACGGGATGGCATGTATGTGAATCTCGGAATTGGTATACCTACGTTGGTAGCAAATTTTATTCCTGAGGGCATGACGGTTGTATTTCAGAGCGAGAACGGGATTTTGGGTATGGGGCCTTATCCAACAGAAGATGCAATTGATGCTGACCTGATTAATGCCGGCAAGGAAACTGTAACGGTTATACCCGGTGGCGCATTTTTTGATAGCGCGGAAAGTTTTGGTATGATCAGGGCTGGTAAAATTGATCTGACTGTATTAGGGGCCATGGAAGTGAGTGAAAACGGGGATATTGCCAACTGGAAAATCCCAGGGAAAATGGTAAAGGGAATGGGTGGTGCCATGGATCTGGTTGCCAGTGCAAGGAATATCATTGTAGCAATGATGCATACCAATCCCAAAGGGGAAAGTAAATTATTGCCCAGATGCAGTTTACCCCTTACAGGTGTTGGCTGTGTAAAGAAAGTAGTAACTGAACTGGCTGCACTAGATATAACCAATGAAGGGTTTGTACTACTGGAACGAGCCCCTGGTGTTTCGGTCGAAGAAATAAAAGCAAAAACAGCCGGAAAATTAATCATCCCAGACCATGTTCCGGAAATGCAGTTGTAATCAGCCTCAACTTTTTTTGACCAATATTGTTTAATCAGCAATTAACTTTAAAACAAATAATATGAGTATTCAAGTAGGTGTTCAGGCACCGGATTTTTCACTGTTCGATACAGATAAGAACAAAGTAAGTTTAGCAGAGCAAAAAGGAAAAAATGTAGTAGTGCTATTTTTTCCGTTGGCATTTACAGGTGTTTGTACAGCCGAGTTGTGTAATGTGCGCGACAATATCGGCCTGTATAACAATACCAATGCAGTAGTATTTGGCGTTTCTGTAGATTCCCTGTTTTCTCTGGGTAAATTCCGCGAGGAGCAAAACCTCAATTTTCAATTATTGAGTGATTTCAACAAGGAAGCAGCAAAAGCATACGGTGTACTTTATGAGACTTTCCCCGCTTTTGAAATGCAGGGTGTGAGCAAACGTGCCGCATTTGTTATTGATAAAGAAGGCGTAGTAAAATATGCAGAAGTTTGTCCAACCCCAGGTGATCTTCCAAACTTTGAGGCAATACAGCAAACGCTGAGTAGCCTGTAAGAATAATGAATGTTGAATATCCAACTTTGAATTTTGAAGTTGGATATTCGATATTTATCATTTCACTACCTCTCTGTAGCCGCTCCATGGTTCATAGTTGATAGACCATAGCCCATAGTCCATGGACTATAGCCCTGCATAACCAGATCCCTCCCAATTCATTGATTCTACATTCATTATCTGTCATTCCCCGGGTTTTAACACTGGTTTTTGTAAAAATCAAGTCAATTAACTAACTTTATAGTATCATACTTAACCCATGGGAAAAAAGTACACAATACTTTTACTGGTATTTTTTGTACTTGGAAGCAGTTTTGCATCCGACCCGGTATTTAATGTCAATAAGCTAACCTCATTTCCAGAGCTTCAATCAAAAGTTTCCCGTTTCTATCCCAACCCTGCTACAACCGTTATTAATTTTGAATTTGATAAAACTGTCGATAAAACCTATACCCTGGTTATCTGTAATTTTCTGGGTAAACGTATGACTGAAGTTCGGATCACCGAAGCGAAAATTGTGATCAATCTTGACGATGAGTATTATCGTGGTTTATATGTTTACCAGCTTCGCGACCAGCGCAACCGGATCGTAGAATCCGGCAAGTTTCAGGTGGTTAAATAATAGCCTGACTTTCCCATCTGCCTTGATACCCCCATACAATTTAAGCCAGAAACCTTCCTTTTATTCTTTATATTTAAGTCTGTCTGATAATCAGGACATAGAAACTAATCTTGCTTATATGAAACAATTTTTATCCATTACCCGGAAGGTATTGGTCTACATTTTACCATTAGCCGCTATTGCTCAAAGCAAAAACAACAGTGCTTCAGAATTTAATAGTACTACCTTTTCCAATCTGAAATTTCGTTCGATTGGTCCGGCGGTAACATCTGGCCGTATTTCCGATTTTGCAGTAAACCCTCAGAATGCAAGTGAATACTATATAGCCAGTTCTGCAGGCGGTGTATGGAAAACAACCAATCATGGGGTAACCTTTCAACCCATATTCGATGCCCAGGGTTCTTACTCAATTGGATGCGTAACCATTGATCCTAATAACCCAAATATTATCTGGGTAGGGTCTGGTGAGAATAATAATCAGCGATCAGTATCCTACGGTGATGGCGTTTACAAATCAGAAGACGCAGGCAAGACCTGGAAGAATATGGGTCTGAAAAATTCGGAACATATCGCAGAAGTTATTGTTGATCCCACCAATTCAAATATCATTTATGTGGCGGCTTATGGTCCGGTATGGAGCGAAGGGGGAGAGCGTGGTGTATATAAATCTGTAGACGGGGGTCAAACCTGGAATGCCATTAAAACGGTAAGCAATTATACGGGTTGTAATGACCTGGTAATGGATCCTCGCAATCCTAATGTACTATATGCTTCTTTTCATCAGCGCATGCGTAAAGTGTTTACTTATATAGGTGGCGGACCAGAATCCGCTTTGTATAAAACCACCGATGGGGGCGCAACATGGAAAAAACTGGAAGGTGGTTTTCCGGGGGGTGAATTAGGTAGAATTGGTTTGGCTATTAGTCCTGTTAATCCAGACATTCTATATACTGTAGTAGAAGGCAAAGACAATAAGGGAGGTATCTATCAATCTAAAGACCAGGGACTGAGTTGGGAAAAAAGAAGTGGCTATGCAACTTCTGGTAATTACTACCAGGAAATTGTTTGCGATCCTAAAAATGTAAACCGGATTTTTATTACCGATACATATTATAAAGTAAGTGATGATGGCGGTAAAACTGTTTACAATCTCGGAGAAATTAATAAGCATATTGATAATCATGCTATCTGGATCGACCCCCAAGACACAGATCATTTGCTGGTTGGTTGTGATGGCGGTGTCTACGAAACCTGGGATTATGCAAAGACCTGGGATTTTAAATCTAATCTACCCGTTACGCAATTTTACAAAGTAGCCACTGATAATGCTTATCCGTTTTATGGCGTACATGGAGGTACACAGGATAATTTAAGTCTTGGAGGACCAAGCAGAACAACATCTGCCAATGGAATAGTGAATGCAGACTGGTATGTTACTTCTCTCGGTGATGGCTTTGAATCTCAGGTTGATCAATCAAATCCCGATATCATTTATGCGCAGAGTCAATATGGTGGTATTGTTCGATTCGATAGAAAAAGCGGCGAGTATTTAGACATCAAACCATCCGAAGGTGAAAATGAACCTGCCTATCGATGGAATTGGGATGCGCCCTTGCTGATTAGTCAGCACGATAATGCCCGCTTATATTTAGGTGCAAATAAATTATTCAGAACAGATGACAGAGGCAATAGCTGGAAAGTAATAAGTCCTGATTTAACCCGTCAAATTGATCGGAATAAAATTGAAGTAATGGGAAGGGTATGGTCCGTTGATGCAATTGCAAAAAACGGAAGCACAGATATTTTCGGACAACTTACTTCTGTTGCCGAGTCAAAAATTAATCCAGATATGTTATGGGTTGGTACAGATGATGGATTAATTCAATTAACCACAGATGGCGGTAAAAACTGGACCAAATTCGATAACCTTCCAGGTGTTCCTTCTATGAGTTATGTGCATCAGATAATTGCTTCTTTACACGATGTAAATACAGCATACGTTTGTTTTAACCACCATCGCTATGGCGATTTTAAACCTTATGTTTTAAAAACAACCGATGCGGGTAAAACATGGAAACCTATTCAGGCTAATCTCCCACAAAAGGGGAGCGTTTATAGTATCGCAGAAGATCATATAGATAAAGAGCTCCTGTTTGTTGGTACCGAATTTGGCGTTTTCTTCTCCAATAATGGCGGTCAGGAATGGATTCAATTGAAAGGAGGATTACCAGTTACAGCAGTTCGTGATATCGAGATTCAACGAAGAGAAAATGACCTGGTACTTGCAACATTTGGTCGTGGTTTCTATATACTCGATGATTACAGTGTATTACGTTCTTTTAAAAAAGAAAGCCTTACCAAAGATGCAGCAATTTTTCCGGTAAAAGAAAGTCTTATGTACATCGAAAGACTACCATTGGGTCTGCGCGATAAAGGTCATTTAGGTAGTAGTTATTTTAGTACACCTAACCCACAAGTAGGGGCAGTTTTTACTTATTACATTAAAGAGGATAGTAAAAAACTAAAAGAGATTCGCGCCGCCAGGGAAAAGGAAAAAACCGAAAAAGGGGAAAAAGTTTATTATCCGGATATCGACAGTCTGCGTTTAGAAGATAACCAACCTGATCCGTACTTATTGTTCACTATTCGTGATAAAGCAGGAGACATTGTCAGACATCTCAAAGCGCCAGCTAAAAAAGGCTTGCAAAAGATTGTATGGGATTTCAGGTACGCTACACCTGCTCCTGTAATAGGCCGGAGAACGCCTGCACCTGATGAATTGTTTGGCAGAGAAGAATTGGGGCATCTTGCAATGCCGGGTGAATACACTGTTAGCTTGTCCAGGTTTGAAAATGGATTACTAACTGAAATAGCCGGACCAGTTTCTTTTACCTGTAAATTATTGCAACAAAGTAGTCTGCCTGTAAATATGGAAGATAATGTAGCATTCTATAAACAGGTATCATCATTACGTAAAGCTACAAGTGCGGCTACGGATATATATGGTGATATGCGTTCGCGTATCAGCAATATCCTTGCAGCAGCCCAGGATATTCCGGCTTCTCCAAAATCAATCATCGAAAAAGCATATATCCTAACTAATAAGCTGAATGAAATTGGCATTCAATTAAACGGTGATGCAACAAAATCCCGTCGTGAATTTGAAACACCACCTTCCATCAATGCGAGGGTAGGTAACGTAGAAAATGGCGTATGGAATTCAACATCGGCCATCACTACAACTTATCGGAATGATTATGCGATTGCATCAAAAGGCTTAACCGTGGTAATCGCAGCCATGCGCAAACTCGATGAAGAAATCGTTGCCCTTGAAAAGCAATTAGAACTTAATAAAGCCCCATATACTCCGGGAAGGTGGCCGGAATGGAGGTAGGGGGCGAGAATTCAAAAGTCAAAAGTCAAAAGTCAAAATTCAAAAATCAATACTGATTGGTATAACGGTTTTTTGACTTTTGACTTTTGATTTTTGATTTTTGAATTTATCTATCCGCCACTTCCACAATCAGAAACTTCAAATAATTCGTGTTTTCCATTCCCCAGATAATAGGGTGGTCACTTGCCTGGGCTTGAAAAGTTACCTGTCTTATTTTTTTGCGGGCATCTTTTGCTGCCATTTCAATGGTTTGGAGGAATAAATCTGGTTGAACAAGGTTGGTACAACTGGAGGTAACCAGGAAACCACCATTACGAATGAGTTTCATTCCTCTCAGGTTAATTTCTTTATATCCGGTGATAGCTTTCTGTATATTCTCCCTGCTTTTTGTAAAAGCGGGTGGGTCAAGCATAACAACATCGTATTGACGCCCATCTTTGCCCCATTGTTTTAAAACATCAAAAGCATTCATTGCCTCAAACCGGCAAATATTTTCCAGTCCGTTCAATGCGGCATTTCGGTTGGCCTGTGCTACTGCATTTTCAGAAATATCTAAACCAAGTACAGATTTTGCACCGTAGTGTGCAGCGTGTATTTCAAAAGTACCGGTATAGGTAAATGCACCTAATACTTCTGCTCCTTTTACAATATGTTGAATAGCCCTTCTGTTATCCTGCTGATCGAGGAAATACCCTGTTTTCTGTCCGTTTTCGAGGTCAACATGGAACTTTAATCCATTTTCATTGATGATGATCTTTGGATCAAAGGGGGCAGATAAAAAACCTTTTAGTTGTGAAAGTCCTTCCAGTTCCCTAACCGGTACATCATTTCTTTCATAAATACCTTTGGGTGAGAATATCTCATTTAATGCGGCTACAATAGCAGATTTCCATTTGTCCATACCCAGCGACAGGGTCTGCAAAACAAAATAATCATTGAATTTATCGATGATCAAGGCCGGCATATAATCTGCTTCGCCAAAAATGAGGCGGCAGTTTTCGGTATAACCAATTTTTTGGCGGTATGACCATGCCTGGGCAATACGGTTATAAAAGAACTGGTCGTTTATTTCCTCCTGTTTACGGGTGAGGAGGCGCACCATAATCTGTGATTTTGGGTTCACATAACCACGTCCGGCGAACTTGCCATCTGCAAAAAATACATCTACTATATCACCTGCTTCCACAGGTCCCGATAGTTTTTCAACTTCATTTCCAAAGATCCAGGGATGTCCATTGGCAATTCTGGGGGCAATTTTCTTCCGGAGAAACACATTTATCATCCGGCAAAGATACTTAATAGCAGAATCTTCAATGCTGTTAAAGCGACCGGAAAAGGGGCTGTTTATTGGTTTTCGACTGACAAGTCCAGCTATTTGCCCCCATAAACTGCCAAATTTTCCCGTTTCTTTGCATCGGCAAAATTTTTGACAGGTTTAGCCACATTAAGTATTAAGTAAAATAATTATGGAAGAGCAGGCAACCACATCGAATATGAATGAAGCAACAAACCAGGAAATCGATATCAATGCGGATGAAAATGCTGCAGGAACCTCGCACCTGAATGAACCGGTGGCTGACGACAGCGAACTGGAAAAATTACAGGCTGAGTTGCAGGAGCAAAAGGATAAATACCTTCGCCTGATGGCCGAGTTTGACAATTTCAGACGCAGAACAGCAAAAGAGCGTATTGAGCTAATTCAAACTGCGGGGAAAGACGTAATCGTTTCTCTGTTGGACGTACTTGACGACTGTGACCGTGCTGAAAAACAGTTGCAAAGCAGTGATGATATCGCTGTTCAGAAAGAGGGAATACAACTCGTTTTCAATAAACTTCGTTCAAATCTGCAGGCGAAAGGTGTAAAAGCAATGGAGAGTATCAACGCTGATTTCGACGTGGAAAAACATGAAGCCATCACAGAAATTCCTGCACCTTCTGAAGATATGAAAGGGAAAGTGATAGATGAAGTGATGAAGGGATATTATCTCAACGATAAAATTATCCGCTTCGCTAAAGTAGTAGTAGGAAAATAATTTTCGAATCTTTGATTTTTTGATTTTTCGATGGAAGAATTAAAAATCAGCAAATCAAAGATCAAAAAATCAAAGATCAAAGATCAAAAATGGCTAAAAGAGACTTTTACGAAATATTGGGGGTGAGTAAATCTGCTTCCGCCGATGAGATTAAGAAAGCTTATCGGAAAGTGGCGATGCAATTTCACCCAGACCGTAACCCTGGAGACAAAGAAGCCGAGGAAAAATTCAAGGAAGCGGCGGAAGCTTATGAAATATTGAGTGATGCCGACAAAAAAGCAAAGTATGATCGTTATGGTCATGCTGCGTTTGGACCTGGTACAGGTGGTAATGCCGGTGGTTATGGTGGAGGAATGAATATGGATGATATCTTCAGTCAGTTTGGAGATATTTTCGGTGATGATATGTTCGGTAGTTTCTTTGGTGGAGGTAGAAGAAGCAGTGGCGGTGGCAGCTCAAGAGCAAGGGGGCAAAGAGGAAGTAACCTTCGCATCAAACTCAAACTAAACTTTGAAGAAATTGCCAAAGGTGTTACCAAGAACGTAAAAGTAAAAAAACACATTCTCTGTAATACCTGTGGAGGTAATGGCGCAAAAGATAAAAACAGTGTGCAGACCTGCGGAACCTGTGGCGGAACCGGACAGGTAAGACGCGTAACAAACACTTTCCTTGGTCAAATGCAGACTGTTAGCACTTGTCCAACCTGTAATGGTGAAGGATCTACTGTAACCGCAAAATGTGGCAGTTGTAAGGGTGAAGGAAGGGTTTATGGTGAGGAGACCATTAGTATTGATATTCCGACAGGTGTGCAGGAAGGCATGCAACTGAGCATGAGTGGTAAAGGAAATGCCGGAGAAAGGGGTGGATATGCAGGAGACCTGATTATACAAATTGAGGAAGAAGCACATCCTGAACTACAACGCGATGGATTGAATGTTGCTTATGAATTACATCTTTCATTTCCTGATGCAGTATTCGGCACCCAGGTAGAAGTACCTACGATTGATGGAAGAGCTAAAATTAAAATACCAGCCGGCACGCAAAGTGGCAAAATTTTCCGTCTGAAAGGAAAAGGTTTTCCTGAAGTGCAAGGATACAATAAAGGTGATCAATTAATTTATGTGAATGTATGGACTCCTCAGCAGGTAAGCGATGAAGAAAAACGTATACTTGAAAAACTAGGGGAGAGTTCAAATTTCAAACCTAATCCAACCAAAGGCGATAAGAGTTTCTTTGAAAGGGTTAAGGAAGCTTTTAGCTAGTGGGTGCTGGATGAGCCATTAGCTATTGGCCTTTAGCCGTTAGCTATCAATGCGAATCAAGGGTTGAGATTGCATTAGAGAAAGATATGGAACGCAGATTTATCATGATTATCATGATAAATCATGATAAATCCGTGTTCTATCTAAGCAGCCAAATTAGATTTATAGCTATTATTTCGTAAGAGCCTGCCTTAATGACCTCGAAAGATTCTTCTATTGATGATTTTTCAGTTAAAGCTAATTCCAACCCCTAACTCGACTACTTAATTATCACCTATTTTCAATAAATGCTTAACAAATAATCATCAACTGCTAATGGCTAATGGCTAAAGGCTAATAGCTAAAAGCCAAAAAGCTATTTCCTTTTTTTCTTCGAAGGATTATACAACTGTATCGCCTGTTCTAATAGCTTGCCAAATTCGTTCTGCAAAACATTGTTTTTTTGTATGCCGGATTTGGCAAGCGTTAATACATCTTCCAACATATAATCCTTAGTAAAGTGGGAATCTCGTAAGACTGAGCCAAACATCGCAACTGAAGCAGCAAAGCGGTAAGTGCTGTCGGTTTGTGTAATATCAACAGGCTGATATTGGCATGAGAATTTTTGGTAAATCAGCTCATTCGATCCTGGTTTTTTATACCTGAGCTCTAGCGATGCCATCAGTTGTTGAGCAGAAGCTGCACTATCTTTTGCGGGGCATAATTCGAAGATCGCGGTGATCGTATGGCCACTTCCTATTTCTCCACCTTCCAGTATACTGCTGCTGTCTTCAAGGGCCGATTTTTTATTATCGAAACCAATAAGTCTGTACTGATGCACTGTTGCATTGTTAAACCGAACATTTATTGCAGCATCATCCGCTACCGCAAAAATGGTTTTGGTAAATTCTTTCACCAATACTTTTTCTGCTTCCCTTATTTGGTCAATATAAGCAAAATTGCCGTTGCCTTTTTTGGAGAGTGATTCTAGTTTACTGTCTTTATAGTTGCCCATTCCAACACCCAAACAAGTAAGGTAAATGCCTGATTGCTGGTAGCGGATGATTAAATCTTCCAATTCTTTTTCCGACGATTGACCAACGTTGAAATCCCCATCTGTAGCAAGGATAACACGGTTGTTACCATTGGGTATAAACTGATCTTTTGCCAATTTGTAAGCAAGCTGAATGGCACCTGAACCAGGGGTATCGCCTCCTGCAGTAAGAGAATCAATGATATTTCGCATATGCGCTTTATGTGCGCCACCAGTAGGAGGGAGTACAATGCCAACACCGCCACCATAAGTGGCAATGGTTACCGTATCGCAATCACGTAAATTATTGACCAGCATTTTAAATGCCGATTGCAATAATGGAAGCCTGTTAGGTTTATCCATTGAGCCGGAAATATCTATCAGGAAAACGAGATTGGAAGGAGGGATGTCATCAAGTGGTAAACTCGGTGCTTCAAGTTGAAGGAATAATAATTGATTGTTTTTATTCCATGGGCAACTGGTATGTTTATAATTAAAACGGAATTGTGTTTTATCGGTAGAGTGCTGTTGTTCTGGAATAGGCAGGCTGAAATAGTTAAGCATCTCTTCAATCCTGACCGCATCTTTGGGAACAAACATTTGGTTTGAAATAAACCTTCTTACATTGCTGTAAGCCGCATTGTCGATGTTGAGAGAAAAACCGGTTTCCGGAAAAGTGGCGGCAGTTATAAACTCATTTTCAACCAGGTTGCTGTAACTCTCGCCAAGAGATGAATAAGGGGTGTTATCACCATTTACCGCATTGGTAACAATTGAAGAGCGATTGTTTTTATACAGTTTAAGTGTACCTGGTATTGTTTTGAGTGTTATATGCAGGTACGACTTACTCCCAGCAAAAAGATTAAGTGTTTCATAACCCTCGAAAGACAGATTAATGGAGTCGTTCTGTTGTTTAATGGAAATACCAAATGCCCCGCTATGCCCTGTTGTAAATACTTGTCCTGGTTTAGACTTCAGTTTTATTTTTACACCATCGAGTAAGGTTCCAAATTCGTTTCTTACTTCCCCACGCAAATAGTATTGCGCAGCTACTGGTAGCTGAATGGCAAATAGGCAGCATGATAATATCCAAATGGGGGTACGCATTTGGCAAAAGGGGTTTCTACTACAATATAACGCTTAATAGGCGGCCTTTGTATATAGAATCCGTTAAAGCCTTGTTATGCTTCGGTCTTAAGCTGGTAAATTTCTTTGATATTTCTACCGAGGCCGTCATAGTCTAGTCCATACCCTAATACAAACCTGTTAGGGATGGTAAAACAACAATAATCGATATTGATAGGGTATTTCATTGCATCGGGCTTGTGCAAGAGTACAGCTACTTTAAGTGAAAGCGGTTGCTGGTTGAAGAGCTGGGGCAGAAACTCGCTCATGGTTTTACCTGTATCGATAATATCTTCAAGGATAACAACATGACGGTTATTGATTTCAGTATCTAAACCTATTGCAGTAATAACTTGTCCGGTTGATTTAGTGCCCTTATAAGAAGCGAGTTTAATAAAACAGATTTCGGCTTCAATGCTCAGTTCTTTAAAAAGATCTGCTGCGAACATGAATGATCCGTTAAGGATAGCAATAAATAAAGGCTTTTTACCAGCATAGTCTTTGTCGAGTAAAGCAGCCAGCTCCTTAACTTTTTCACGGATCAAATCTTCAGGTAAATAGGGAACAAATTCTTTATCGTGAACAGTGATCACATTCATGCGGAATTATTTTGTATTTTTTGTTTTTGCTTTCGGTGCTGCATTTTTTATCTCAGCAGGTGAACGCAGGTATAGTTTTTGACCTGCACTGATTTGACTGTCTTTTTTGAGTTTGTTGTACTCCATCAGGCTTTCCAATCGAATACCTTCTTTCTGTCCTATGGCATGTAAGGTTTCACCCGGAGCCACTTCATGGATATCAGAAGCACCTCTTTTTTGTTTCTTCTCAATGAAAAGCAATTGATCCGTTTCAAGGATATCGCTTTCTGGTAATTCATTAAAGTCGAATAATTTGCTTAGACTGATATCATACCTATGTGCGAGTGCCAGTAAGGAAGTACCTTCTTTTGCATAGATGGCTTTGGTATGATTAATGGTGAATACGCCTTCCGGATAGGGTGATGGTTTTTTATCAGCAACCGTAGGTGTATTTTTCTCTGTAACAACGGTATCATCAGTAGCTTCTGGGGTTACCTCGCTAGCTGTTTGTGCAGGAGTACCTTTAACTGGTTCTTTTGCTTTAACTTCTTCCGTCGTTTTTATTTCGCTTGCTTTATCTGTCGGAGCTTTGTCTTCCTTTTCTTTTATTTCTGCAGGCTTCAGCTCAGCAGGGGCAGGTTTGGCAGGTTCCGCAGTTATAGTGGTTGATTGCTGTGGAATAGGTGCATTCCTGTTATCTCTGATGGCCAGTGCCAGCATCGTGTATTGGTGTAACTTATAATCCTCAATAACCCTAAGTAGTTTCTCCGGATAGGTAGAACTGGTGGCATAACCAGCGCGTTTTAATCCATAGGCCCATCCGGTAATATCTGTTGGTTCCAGTTTAAAGAGGAAGGCGTAATGAGGCCTGTTTTTAAGAAAATCTGAATGGTCTTTATACGATTGTTCAGCTGATGGATAAACCCTAAAGCATTCTCCTTTTGCATCGTCATCCTGGTAAGTTTTATCACCTGTCCATTCAGTTTTACATTTTATACCAAAATGGTTGTTGGCATTTTTGGCAAGTGGACTTTCACCAAATTTAGACTCAAGTATACCCTGCGCCAGTTTAATAGAAGCGGGTACGCCAGTCCGAAGCATTTCTTCGATAGCCAGGTCTTTATAGCTATTGATATATGCTTCTGTTTTTTCTTTCACAGTTAGATCCTGTGCAAAAACCATTGTTTGCATAGAAGCATAAACTGTGATCAATAATATCCATTTTTTCATTGTTCTTTTCCCTGGTTTTTGTTGCATCAAATTTGTCCGCAAACATTTCCTGTTCAAGCAAGTAATGTTCGGCGTTTTTTCAGGCTTCTTTCTTTTTTATCATTAACAAACCGTCTCTGATAGTTAATAATACCTGTTCTGTTCTTTCGTCATTACGCACATGTTCATTAAATGCGTGAATGGCTTTGGCATTTTTCCCGCTAATGGGGTCTTCCAATACTTGTCCATGAAACAGGACATTATCTGCCAAAATGATTCCATTTTTACTGAGTTTCGGAACTATTTGTTCATAGTACCCGATATACCCTGTTTTATCGGCGTCGATAAAAACGAGGTCCCATTCGTAAGGTAAACGGGGTATTATTTCCGCCGCATTACCGATGTGCAAATTTATCTGATGGTTTCTATTGCTTTTGCTAAAATAATTCCGCGCTGTGCTGGCATCCTCCTCCCGACACTCCAGTGTATGCAATTCTCCGTCTGGTGTAAGTCCTTCTGCCAGACAAAGTGCGCTATACCCTGTAAATGTACCTATCTCTAAAACGTACTTTGGGCGCATAATAGTGCTCAGAAAGGATAAAAATTTCCCCTGTACCTGTCCGCTAAGCATATGGGCCAGCGGATGTTCCTTTTGGGTGAAGCCGGCAATCTCCTGTAAGAGTCCCTCTTCCGAAGTGGTAAATGCCTGTGCATAAGCCTCTGCTTCGGGGGAAATAATCAGGGGGGTATTCATATTACAAAGATACGAAAACCCATCTGAAGGGTAGAAGGCGGCAGATTTTAGCTTTTTACTACCATAGAAAAGGTGTAGTTTAGGTTTAGAGTAAGGTGTTAGGGGTTAGGTGTTAGGTGTTAGGAAGAAATTGCAGCGTCTGGTACCGCACCCTAATACCTAACACCTAATACCTAACACCTAACCCCTAACCCCTGTATTTACATTCATCTATTTAAAATATAAATGACATGTCACTACCTGAATTTCCAAATGGATTTGATTCATGGCAAAAAACGCATTTTGAAGTAGTAGAAGTGTTGTGTTATATCCGTTCCTTAGAGGAAGCGGAACAGCCAAAAAGTTTTGCCGAAGTGGTTGACCAAACGGCCAGTGAAGAAATGTATCAGCTTGCATTTAACCTCACTAATAAGTACGAGGCCGTGTCTAAGGGTAAAACAAGAACCCGCAGTCTTTTTGATGATATTGAGGAGTTTGTATGGGGTGAGGTAAAGAAAGAGGCTTAATCTACCTGCGGAAAGAATTGTTTAGTGATGGCAGTCTTTTCCTTGTTTATATAAGCCAGAAAAGCAGTAGCAACTGGTGATAATTTTTTCCCTTTTAGCCAGATGAGTTGCCAGGCCGTTTGAATGGGCAGGCCTTTTACGGGGATGATTTTCATATCTCCATTCTTTAACTCATTTTTAATACCGATTAGGGGCATTATAGAGTAACCCAGTCCAGCGAGCACTGCCTGCTTTACAGCTTCATTTGAAGTAAGTTCCATTTTTTTACGAAAAATGAGGTGGTGTTTTTCGATAAATCTTTCCATGGTTTGCCTTGTGCCAGAACCATTTTCCCTGAAAATCAGTGGCAGTTCTTCGAATATTTTTTTTACGGGGCCTTTGGCATTTATTTTAGAACCACGGGCGCCGACTAAATATAGTTTATTGGGTAATAATTCGATTCTGTTTAATTGAAGGGTGTCGGGGATGATGGAAACCAGTGAAAAGTCGACCTCATTTCTGTCAAGACTTTCAATCACTTTTGCTTTATTGGTTACATCCATTAGTAGGTCTACGCCTGGATGTTGTTTCATAAATCCGGTCAGGAAATACGGCATCACATATTTGCCTGTTGAAACAACAGAAATCTTAAGCCTGCCTGAAATCTGTCCCTGATAGGCCTGTGTCTTATAATTGATGGCATTTACTTCATTAAGTATAGCTTCGGCGGCACTGGCAATTTCTTTTCCAAAATCTGTTACGTATAATTTCCGGCCTACTACTTCGGTAAGTGGTATATCAAACTGATCCTGAAAATTTTTTAGCTGAATGGAGACCGCAGGTTGTGTAAGGTATAGTTCTTCTGCAGCCTTTGTAACACTTTGTGTTTGCGCCACTTTCAGGAAAATCTGCAATTGGTTGAGCGTATAATTCATAAAAATAATTTATGGATAATATTGTAAAGATAAATAATAATATATAATTAGTTCCGCTCATTTTTGCGTCATCAATCACAAAAACCAATCAAGTATGACAAGAATCACAATTGCAAAAGGAGATGGAATTGGTCCTGAAATTATGGACGCTACGCTGGAAATTCTCATGGCAGCCGGTGCACAGATTGAAATCGATGAAATTGAAGTAGGCGAGAAAGTGTATCTGGCTGGAAATAATGCTGGTATCGCCAAAGAAGCATGGGATACCATTCGCAGGAATAAAGTTTTCCTGAAAGCCCCGATTACTACGCCACAGGGAGGCGGGTATAAAAGTTTGAATGTAACCACCCGTAAGTTCCTGGGTCTTTATGCAAATGTGCGTCCATGTATGAGTCTTCACCCCTATGTGAAAACAAAACATCCAAAAATGGACATCGTGATCATCCGCGAAAATGAAGAGGACCTTTACGCCGGTATCGAGCACCAGCAAACGGATGAAGTAGTACAGTGTTTAAAACTGATCAGCAGACCAGGGTGTGAGAAAATTGTACGTTATGCTTTTGAATATGCAAAACAGTATGGTCGCAAAAAAGTAACCTGTTTTACCAAAGACAATATCATGAAACAAACAGATGGTTTGTTTCACCAGGTATTCGATGAAATTGCGAAGGAATACCCAGAAATAGAAAACGAACACTGGATCATCGATATAGGTGCTGCAAAAGTAGCCGACACACCAGAATATTTCGATGTGATTGTTATGCCGAACTTATATGGCGATGTACTATCTGATGTTGCCGCACAGATTACGGGTTCTGTTGGACTTGCTGGCTCTGCTAACATCGGAGAATCATGCGCTATGTTTGAGGCAATCCACGGCTCTGCACCCAGGAGAGCAGGACAGAATGCCGCCAATCCATCAGGTTTATTGCAAGGTGCGATAATGATGTTGAATCATATCGGTCAGCCAGCAATCGCTGAAAAAGTTCAGAATGCCTGGTTGAAAACAATAGAAGATGGTATTCATACCTACGACATCTTCAAAGAAGGGGTAAGTAAGCAACAAGTGGGTACAAAGCAATTTGCACAGGCTGTGATTGCTAACCTCGGTCAGAAACCTGTTCAACTGAAAGCAGTTGAATACAATGAACAGGCTGTATTAAACCTGCCAAAGTATACACGTAAAACACCTTCTAAAAAAGAACTGGTTGGCGTAGACCTCTTCGTTCACTGGGATGGGTACAAAGCCGATGATCTTGCTGCGAAGATTAAGCAGGTAGAAGTACACGGTGTTGAATTATCTATGATTACAAACAGGGGTATTAAAGTATGGCCGGAAGGTTTTGATGAAACATTCTGCACCGACCATTGGAGATGCCGCTTTAAACCAGCTAATGCTGCCGGTGTAACTAAGCAGCAAATCATCGAGCTATTGGAAAAAGCAGAAGCGCATGGTATCGATACCATTAAAACCGAAAACCTCTACACTTTTAATGGTAAACAAGCTTATTCACTTGGACAGGGGCAATAAACAAAATCAATAATATGGTACAATTACAATTAATCAAAGGCAGTTTCGATAAGTCAGAAGCACTTGAACTTATCTCGCAGATGGTACATGTGAAAATCAAGTACCATGAAAATAAAATCAAAGAAAGCGAGAAGGAAGAAGATATCAAGATGCGTGAAAAAAGAATCAAACAATTGCAACATGAGTTTCATGAACTCAGGACACAACTGATGTCTGTGGATCAAACCATAAACATCGAATCTGGAATCGGGATAGCTTAAATAATCAATATGAAAAACACAGAAAATATAGTGCTAATCAAAGGCGAGTTTACACCAGCCGAAGCAAAAGAAGTATTGTTTGCAATACTCAACAACAAAATTAACTTCCATCGCATGAAGAACTTCAGCGCAGAGGAACGTTTCGGTAAAGCAGATCCTTTATCAAGTAAAAGATTGCTCGAGCTTGAACAAAGCAGGGAAATGATTAAAGACTACCTCTCTGCCATGGAAGCTGGAGGTAATATGGTTGTTATGGAGTCGATGGTTCAGCTTTCAGCAGGTGATAAAATGAAATCGCCCGAGCCAGCAGAAGAAGTTCCAACGACCTCTGTAAATACTGAAGCAGATTTAATTCAGCTTTGGTAGTGGGTGCTGGGTACTAGGTGTTAGGTATTAGGTGTTAGGTGTTAGTGTTATTTTTTAAAGATTAATTTAAAATACCCAGTACCTAAAACCTAACACCTAATACCTAATACCTAACTCCTAACCCCTCTAACCATTGCTTCTCCGTGAAATCAATAATAATCCCAGGAAGGTAATTAGTCCGTTGATGATCAGGAGTTCTAATCCGATCTCAAAAGAACCGAAGAGTTGTTTCTGGAATTTATCTACCAGGAGACAGAGTAACGGAGAAGCAATACATATTAACGGAACAAGCTTATCGTTTACCGCTCGTTTCATCAATATGCCAAAGGTGAATAGGCCGAGTAATGGACCGTATGTATAAGCAGCCACTTTAAGTATTACGCCGATCATACTGCTGCTATCGATCCATTTGTATACCATTACAAAGAGTAAGAAAATGCCGGCAAACACCAGGTGAACACGTTGTCTTATTTTTTTCTTTTGCGCATCGGTCCAGTCGTTACGACGCTGTAGTCCGATAATATCAATACAGAAAGAAGAAGTTAAAGCAGTAATAGCTCCATCAGCACTTGGGAAAAGGGCAGATATTAGTGCTATGATAAAAATTACCGAAACCATTTTTGGTATGTGTTGCAATGCAATGGTAGGGAACAGTTTATCGCCAGTGGCTGCAATCCCTTGGGCATCTGCATAGAGGTGCAATAAACCACCCAGGAACAGGAACAATCCTATTACTGCCAGCATGATAAAGCCAAGCGTAACCACATTTTTTTGTGAATCTTTCAGTGTCTTAACCGAAATATTTTTCTGCATCATTTCCTGATCCATACCAGTCATGGTAATGGTAACAAACGCACCGGCAAGAATTTGTTTCAAAAAGAAAAAACGGCTTTCAGGTTCGGTAAAGAAAATTTTGGAATAACCTTTATCGCCCATGGCCGCAAAGCTCTCACCGATACCCATATTGAGTTGACTTAGTATATAGACCACACAAATAACCAGACCAATCAGCATACAGGAAGTTTGTAAAGTATCGGTCCAAACAATGGTTTTCACCCCACCTTCATAAGTGTACAATAAAATCATCAGTAATATAATAAGGGTGGTTGCCCAGAAAGGTATATGAAAGCTTTCGAGTATAGCATCCTGTAATATGCGTACTACCAGGTACAAACGAGCTGTGGCGCCCAGTGTACGTGATAGAATGAAAAAAGAAGCACCTGTTTTATAGGAGGCAAACCCAAGCCTTGAACTCAGGTAATTATAAATGGAAGTAAGGTTAAGTTTATAATAGAGTGGAAGTAATACAAAAGCAATCACCATATAACCAATAAGGTAGCCAAGGGTAATTTGCATGTAGGCGAATGATTCTTTGGCTACGGCACCAGGTACACTTACAAAAGTTACACCGCTTAGAGAAGTGCCAATCATACCGAAGGCAACCAGCATCCAATTACTGTTTCTGTTCCCAATAAAGAAAGATTCATTATTACTGTTTTTACCTGTATACCAGGCTACTACAAGCAGAATAAGGAAATACAGTATTACAAAAGAGAACAGGAGTAATGGCGACATAATAGTAGATTATTTAGTAGCGAAATATCAATCGTTCAGGGTAAAGATAGGGGTACTTTGCGGTTTATTGCGGGATTTTAAACCGAAAACTTTACAATTTTTACACCGGCTATTTTAGCTTGTAATCTTAAAGCTGCTTACATTGCGCCATAAATTGACCTTAATGCAGTTAAAGCGTATTGCAGTTTTTTGCGGTTCAAAGAATGGAAATAACCCACTTTTTCAGGCTGATGCCAGTCGCTTGGGAAAGCTGATTGCTGAATCAGGTATCATACTTATATACGGTGGCGGGAATAAGGGGCTAATGGGAGCAGTGGCTAATGGTGTGATGGATCATGGAGGAAAAGTAATAGGCGTGATACCCGAAATATTATTAGAATGGGAGCATCAACATGAAGGCATTACTGAATTACATGTTGTAAAAGACATGCATATCCGCAAGAAGATGATGTATGAATTGTGTGACGCTGCGATTGTATTACCAGGGGGAAATGGTACACTTGATGAATTGTTTGAAATGCTTACCTGGAATACGCTTAATATCCACAATAAAAAAATTATCCTGCTGAATACAGCAGGATATTATCAGCATCTTGTGGCACATATTGAGCAGATGGCACAGGAAGGTTTTTTATATGAAAACTGGCAAGACCGCCTAATCGTGGCAGCTTCAGCCGAAGAAGCTATCGCTTTTTTCGGTTAAGGTACATGCCAAATCCCGCCCTGAAAACAGGCAAAGGATCATTGAACTGATCACGGTACGGTGAATTGATATTTTGCAGCACATCAATCATCAGGGTAACATAGGAGTATTGCCCACCAACAACCCTGTTACCATAACCAATACCTACAAGCAGGCTTTCTGCATTATAGTTATAACGGGCTGTTTGATTGGTAATCACATTCTTTTGAGAAGAATTAATCCAGTTGTATTCCGGTTGCACTTGCAGGTGTAAGAAATTCACCGGCCAGATGCGGAAAAAAGTACCGGCACCATAATTGAAATTGCGAAAACGGGTGTTGCTGAAATCCGATGCATTTTGTGAGAAATAGTTAATGTTTAACGATACACCTGCATCGAGCCATTTGTTCAAACTATAACCCAGTTCCGGGTTTACACCAATATTAAAAAAGCGATTGCCAAGCGAAAGGTTTAAGCTAGATCCAAAAAACATATTTTCTCGCTTAAAACCCTTTGGCTGATCATCTGTTTCAGATTGCTGGGCAAACAGCATGGTGGTAAACAGTATTAGAAAAGTCGATAAAACGCTTTTTTTCATAGTCACTGGTGTTTATGCAAATGTACGTTTCATTTGAGATCGAATATTTTACCCGCATTTAAAATATTGTTAGGGTCAAATGCTTTCTTTATTTCGCGCATAATGAACAGATTAGCATCGCGGAATACTGTTGTCATATAAGGCTTCTGAATAAGACCAATACCATGCTCCCCGCTAATGGTGCCTCCCAAACTTTTCACCAGTTCAAATAATGCTCTCAGGGCTTCAGTCATTTCAGCGTTACCATGGCTGTTTTTAATAGTAGGGTGGTTGATGCGGATATGTAAATTACCATCTCCTGCATGACCATAACAAACCGCATGAAAGCCATATTGTTTGCCGAGTGCTTTTACTCCTTTTATCAAAGCAGGTAATTCGGCCCTTGGTACAACCGTATCTTCTTCAATTGTATAACCACTTGTTTTTACTGCTTCGGCAACACGGCGGCGCAATTTCCAGAGCTCTGCTTTCTGTTGTGCATCATCGGCAAAAAATACCTCGCCTGCTTCAAAGCCAGTAAGTAATTCAGCAATCGATTCCATCTCACTCATCAATACCTCCATATTATTGCCATCTACTTCGATAATCAGGTGGGCTGCAATACTGTCGTCTACAGGCACGGCTGTACTGTCAACCATTTTGCTGACAATTTTCAAAGCATCAATCTCCACCAATTCCAATGCACTAGGCACAAAACCCGCTCTGAATATGGCACTTACTGCTTCACTTGCTTTTTCCAATGAAGCAAAAGGAACCAGCATCAGTAAATCATATTTTGGAAAAGGAATTAGCTTGAGTACAATTTTGGTAACAATGCCAAGTGTACCCTCACTACCCACTACCAGTTGTGTAAGGTTATAACCAGTAGAGTTTTTCAATACATTGGCGCCGGTCCAGATGATTTCTCCATTAGGTAATACAACTTCGAGGTTTAGTACATAATCTTTTACCACGCCATATTTTACAGCTTTAGGTCCGCCACTGTTTTCGGCAATATTTCCACCAATAAAACAACTTCCTCTGCTACTCGGATCAGGAGGGTAAAAAAGGCCCTTTTCTTTCACAGCATTTTGCAATACTTCTGTAATTACGCCTGGCTCTGTTATTACCTGCAGGTTACGTTCATCAATTGAAAGTATACTGTTCATTCTCTCTGTAGATAATAATACACCTCCTAAGTGTGGCAGTGCACCGCCACTTAAACCAGTTCCGGCTCCTCTTGGGGTTACCGGAATGAGGTCTTTATTACAGATTTTCATGATAGCCGAAATTTCCTCAGCAGTACGTGGTTTTATCACTACTTCCGGCAGGTATAATAAATGCTCGGTTTCATCGTGCCCGTAATGGTTCAGGTTTTCTTCATCTGCCAATACATATGCATCGCCCAATATTGTTTTGAATTGCTGGATATGTTCCTTACTAAGGGTTCCCGCTGCCGACATACACTAATAATTTTGGTAAAAATACTTGTTGGAGGGGAGACAAGTGCAGGATTTTGCGTTTTTAGAAGAAATTTTTATAAAAACTTCAATTTTAGCAGCAGACATTTAGGCATTTTAGGAAGGGATGTTCTGTTTTTTGAATATCCATCAAAATTTTAACGATAAGCTTAAGAAATAGCAACGTGTAGAACTTACATAAAATATTTTGGGAATAGGTTTATCCAGTATTTTTGCCTTACTAACTAACGATTGTTCGTATATGACTGAATCTATGACCCAGCTAAATCTTCAGCAATTAGTTGCGTTGGGATTAAAACCAATGCAAAATGTTCATTATCAATTAAGTCCGGAACTGTTAACCGAGCAAACCTTGCTTCGCAGTCAAGGCACGTTAAATGATACGGGTGCCTTGTGTGTTGAAACGGGAGAATTTACCGGTCGTTCGCCGCAAGACAAATTCATCGTAAAAGATGTTATTACGGCTGATACGGTTCACTGGAATAATTTTAATATTCCGATTGAAGAAAAATATTTCTTTCAGCTCAGGGATAAAATGTTACAGTACCTGAATGGCAGGGAAGATCTTTGGATCAGAGATGCTTATGCCTGTGCGGACCCTGCTTACCGGGTAAATATTCGTGTGATTAATGAAAACCCCTGGAGCAATTTATTTGCTTACAATATGTTCCTTCGTCCAACGGAGCAGGAACTGGATCAATTTGCGCCTGAATGGCATATCATACAGGCACCCGGTTTTAAAGCGGATCCTGCTGTTGACGGAACCAGACAACATAATTTTGCGATTGTTTCTTTTACCCATAAAACCATTCTCATCGGCGGTACTGGCTATACAGGTGAAATGAAGAAGGGTATTTTTACTATTCTCAATTATGTATTGCCACAGGAAAAAAATGTATTGAGCATGCATTGCAGTGCCAATATGGGTGAAGCTGGTGATGTTGCCATTTTCTTTGGGCTTAGTGGTACTGGCAAAACAACCTTAAGTGCAGATCCTAATCGTAAACTGATTGGAGATGATGAGCATGGGTGGACAGCCAATAGTGTCTTTAATTTTGAAGGTGGGTGTTATGCCAAGACCATTGATTTAAGTGAAGATAAAGAGCCGGAAATATTTCATGCGATTCGTCCGGGTGCATTGGTGGAGAATATTGGATTTGTAGCAGGTACAAACCAGATTGATTTTTCAAGTAAAAAAATTACGGAAAATACCAGGGTAAGTTATCCATTGCATTTTATCAGCAATGCTGCTTCGCCAAGTATTGGAGGGTTACCTAAGAATATATTTTTCCTTACCTGCGATGCTTATGGGGTATTTCCTCCCATCAGCCGCTTAACACCTGGTCAGGCTATGTACCAGTTCATCAGTGGTTATACTGCTAAGGTTGCGGGTACGGAAGCTGGTGTAACCGAACCGAAATCAACCTTTAGTGCCTGCTTTGGTGCACCATTCCTGCCATTACATCCTGGTAAATATGCAGAGATGCTTGGACAAAAAATGCGTGAGCATGATGTAAATGTTTGGATGATTAATACCGGATGGAGCGGTGGTTCCTATGGAGTTGGAAGCAGGATGAAACTAAGTTATACCCGTGCGATGATTACTGCTGCATTAAAAGGTGAACTGGATAATGTAGCATTTGAAGCACATCCGATTTTCGGAATGATGATGCCAAAAACTTGTCCTGGAGCACCTGAGGAAATATTAAACCCAAGAAATACCTGGGCAGATAAAGATGCTTATGATGAAAAGGCAAAAGATCTGGCACAACAGTTCATTAATAATTTTTCAAAATACGCTGCTGGTGTTAGCGAAGAAATTTTGCAGGCAGCCCCTAATGTTTAACTGATTATATATCGCCTTAGGCGATATCAACTTGGTCTCTTCGATTGCTTTGTCTGTTTGAATGGAATCCCGTCAATTATGGCGGGATTTCTGTTTTTATAATGTGGAACGAGTTGAGGAAGTATTACAATATACGACCATGAAACTGCTGCCAAAGACGATAATAGTATTCTTTTTTGCTCATTAATACTTCATGCGATCCTTGTTCAACAAGCTTGCCATTTTGCAAAACAACGATGGAATTACAGTTTCTGACTGTAGATAAACGATGTGCAATAATGATGATCGTTTTCCCTTGTAACTGAAACCATTGAAGTGTATCCTGTACCTGTTGTTCACTTATAGGATCGAGATTACTGGTAGCTTCATCAAGAATCAAAATTTCCGGATCTCTGTACAAAGCCCTGGCTATCGCTAAACGCTGCCTTTGTCCGCCAGATAAATTATTCCCCTGTTCATTCAGTGTACAGAAATATCCATCTTTTAATTGCGTGATAAATTGATGTATTCCCAGCAGTTCACATAATTGAACAACGCGGGCTAAATCGGGAGACGAATCTCCGATAGCAATATTATCTATAACAGTTCCATTGAATAGGTCAATTTGCTGTGGAACAACGGCAATTAATTTTCTCAATGTATGATTGCTGATGTTCTGAATATCGATATTACCGATAAAAATATTGCCCGATTTTATTGGGTATATATTTTGCAATAATGCAGACAGTGTTGATTTTCCGCTTCCTGTTTCTCCGACAATTGCTGTGGATTGCCCTTTTATGATTTCCAGGTTAAAGCCTTCAAATACCACCGATCTTGTACCGTACCTGAAATAAATATTCTTGAAATGGATATTGGCAATCTGATTGCGGTTGAACTGAATGGCAGTGTTTTTTTGTTGTTCAGTTTCCAGGTCAATGATTTCAAATAGTCGATCGGCTGCTATTAAAGCATCCTGTATTTGTTTATTTGCACCAATCAGAGCAGATGCAGGTCCGGTGAAGTACCCGATTAAAGCGTAAAAAGATAAAAGTTCCCCAGGTGAAAGTTCATGACTAATTACATAATAACTTCCGGTCCACAGCAGGCCAATGGTGAATATGCGCGTAAAAAATTCCGTACCCGTTCCAATGTATATGCTATAAATACTGCTATTATATACACTTTGTAGTAATTGGAAAAATCGTTCCGAAGTTTTATCATGCGTCACATCTTCGAGTCCGAATTGTTTAATGGTTCCAATAGCATTCATGCTTTCTACCAGTTGCGACTCCAATGCGGCAGCTTCTTCCATTAGTTTTCTTTGCCATTTTTTATTTACCTGATTGCTGATAAAATAGAAGATCAGGTAAATAGGGATAATGGCAAGCATTAGTAAAGCCAGTTTCCAATAATAAATAAACATAACGGCCAAACTGAATAGAATGATAAGTCCATTTACTACAATATTCAGCGCTACACTATTGATGAATTCCCTGATTTTTACCGCATCATTTACCCGACTAATGATTTCACCGATACGCATGGTGTCGAAAAAACGCTGGGGTAGTGATAACAAGTGTTTATAATAGCCCAGTATCAACCTCGCATCAATCAATTGTCCCGTGCGTAGTCCAAAAACTGTTTTGTAGCCTCCGATAATCAGTTGAAATATCAGGATAAATACCATTGCCAGGCTAAGTAGGTTTAACAGTCTTAGATTTCCTTCAACCAGTACATGGTCGATAATTTTCTGAAGATAGATGGATGTCGAAAGACCGAGTATGGTATAAATAACGGCACCTATAAGTGCCTGTATCATGATGAAACGATGTGGTCTGATAAGTTCCCAGCATTTTCTCAATGTACTTTTTTGTCTGTCGTTACTTATAAAGTTTTGGTCTGGTAACATGAGCACTATCACACCACTCCAGGATTCCTGAAATTTATCTATTGTAACTTTATGCAATAATCCATCGGCAGGATCCATATAAAAAATCTTACTGACCTTGGCTTTATAAATTACCACATAATGGTGTAATCCATCTTTTAATACCAGATGCGCAATGGCAGGGAGCGGAATCTTTGCAAGGCTTTCCGAATGACCTTTAGCACCTTTTGCCTGGAAGCCCATTTTTTCTGCTGCTTCTATTAGTCCGAGTACGTTGGTACCTTTTTTGTCTGTCCCTGCATATTGTCTGATACGGCTTACAGGAATGTTGTGATGGTAATATCGGGCAATCGAAGCCAGACATGCTGCACCACAATCAGTGATATCTCTTTGTTTTATGCGAATGTTACGGGTACTCATGGTGCTGTAGGTTCAAAAAGGGTAGGGGCTGTTGGATTAAGCCAGTTGTCGATTTGATCGAAAAGCAGTTGCCAAACTGTTCGCTCTGTTACTATAAATCTCGCTTGCAACGTCAACCCTTTTTTCAGCATACCCCTATATCCATTTTTTAGTAATAATTGCTTTTGGTTGAAACTGCACCTGACTTTGAAAATGGGTTTATTGTCTATTATACTGAAGTCGTTGTCTATGGATACTACTTTTCCTGTTAGTATACCAAAGTAGTTGTAGTCGAATGCATCTATCTGAAACTGGACTTTTTGATGCATTTGTATTAAGCCGATTCTTGATGCACTAATCGGGCATTCTGCCACTAATTCAGTTTCAGGTGAAATGGTACATAATGATTCCCCAGCCTGTATATACCTTCCAATATAGTGATGCTGGCTATTTTGTACAATACCACTCAGTGGGGCATATATTTTGTGTTGTTGTTTTTCTGTTTCAAGAACATGCATTTGAACCTGAATTTGTGAAAGCTCCTGTTTGTAGCGGTTAAGTTCTTGTTGCCAGTTCGATTGCTGATTAAACTGAAAGACTTCAAATTCGGATCTGCGTTTTTGAATTTCTTTTTCTTTATCGAAATATTCTTTCGGGGCTATTGCTTTGCTTGATAGTAAGGTGTAATTTATTTACAGTTCCTTTTTTAATTTATTTATATCATCTTCCTTTTCCGCAAACTGTGCCAGAAACCGGCTTAGCTCTAGTCGATACAGGGGTGTTTGTAATGCTGATGGTTCAATGATTTCCTTGCCGGTGAGTTTGGTTAGGTCCGCAATGAAATCCTGTCGTTGTTTTTGTTCATAATGATTCAGGATTATCTTGGGAGTAGTAGTTCGATCCTCTATAACTGCAAGCAACTGCCCTTTTTGAATAAAATCTCCTTCTTTGATTAGTATTGATTCGAGTATGCCGCCGATAGAAGGCTTTATATCTGTTCTTTCTGTTTGAGGTCGTATGATGCCAGTACTTTTTATGGATATAGTTGTTTTGATAAATGGAAGGGAGCCAATAGCAGAGACTACCAGTGTAAGTGTGACTAAATAAATGGCCTTGCTTTTTTTCCATAGGGTCGGTTGATGATTATGTATTGATAGGGTTTGGATTGGTATCATTTGTTTTGAATGAATAATAAAAGCAAATGGTCTTAATTAAGACAGTTAATCCAATTAAGATTGTCATGAACAGATGTTTAGTTGGTGGAGGTATAAATCCATAGATATACACCAGCTTTCCTTTTATAGATAACCAGGGTGGGGATTGCAAATCGATACTCCAGCAGAAATGCTGTTTCACCTGGACATCTAATAGTGCATGTTCGCGTAAATATGCAGCGCAATAAGTTGATAAAAGATTGTCTGTTCCAATAAGCAATTTCATAACCAGGTATCCCGCAAATATTGACTTGCACCAGGATAGGATAATTTTTTTCTGCGTTTTTAAAGTTGAATGGGAAGTATGGTTGAGTGCATAAAATATAGGAATACTATACAATGCTTGCCATACCAGGCAATCTGTGATCAGCAATAACCAGCCACCGTTGAATGTCTGTACTACCCAATTTCCTTCGAGGGAAAGGTCTGGCGACATGATATAAGTACTTATAAGATCATAAGCATTCAATATTGTCATCCATAAAATGATGTACACTTTTTGCTTCATTTTATTAAGAGGGTAAGGTGCAGCCACCTTACCCATTTGTTTATTGATGAATAATGGTGTCACGTTTTACGCCATTGGAAATAATGATAGTATCTCCGTGGTGTGTATTCAGATTGTATATATTGGTTGTATTACCAGTGCCATTTGTAGTATTGGTCTGATTGCCTACACCATTTCCACAGCTACTAAGCAATAAGCAAGCACCGATGGCAATAAGCCAGATAAAACCACCATCTGTTTCCTCTAATTCCTGTGCATTTAGCTCAGTTAATTGAAATTGAGATAATTCCATAATGCTTCTTTGTTTAAATGGTTACAGATTATTTTTTGCCAGGTAAGGGCACTTGTAATGAACCATGTGCGCTTGAACTGTTTTGAACAGAATCCTGACTGAAGTGGCTCGTGTTATTATTATGATCTCCATTGAAACTGTTCACCTGATTACCGCTTCCATTTCCACATCCGGACAGCAGGGCGCAGGCAGCTATTACAAGAAACCACACAAAGCCTCCATCTGTTTCTTCCATATCTGACTGAGACATAGGTATAAGTCCAAAGCGGTTTAATTCTATTGTTTGCATACAAGGTGTTTTAATGGTAAATACTCGTCTGATGTTCGTTGTACATCCGAACAGGGCTTACAGTAAATTTTCCCTTCGACGGCCTCTTTTTCTTTGGGTTAGACCGTACATCATGATCCCGCAATTAGCAGCTGCTGAATGACTGGCTATAGTCGATTGCACGACCATTTTAATTGGTAGCTGATAGCGCAATGAATAACTACAACCTAATTTGGTGTAGCCTTTACTTTCTGTAGTTGGGGGGAGCGATCATTGAATGATCTTTTATTAATCCATTGTGCTGTTAAGCGTGTGGATGAATGTGGATGTAAAATTAGCTAGAAGGAGAATTCTATGCAATCAGGATTATACACAGATTGAGAAAGAATGAGATGTTGGGTGCGACTGAGGTTAAATAATCAACGAGCGGCGTAGTGAAATCGAAATCGATTGGTGCGAGTGAAGTGGAGTAGGTAGGATAGCTGATTGAGGGAGACAGCTAATGGGAATAATCATATCTTTTAAATGCCACTGAGGGCACAGAGAAACACTGAAACGATTCTGTGCTTCTCTGTGCCCTCAGTGGCATTCAATTAAATGTAACCTATTTAAAAAAGCCCAAATAGCATACCATCAACTTTGCTGATGATTTCTCCAAAATGCTCTTCACTTTCTGCGAACTTATTTTTATCGCAATCGATCACCAGTAATTGGCCTTCTTTGTAGCCATCGATCCATTTATTATAATATTCATTCAGACGTTTTAAATAATCAAGCCTGATATTTTCCTCATACTCACGACCACGCTTCTGAATCTGGGCCACTAGTGTAGGAACAGATGCCTTTAAATAAATCAGCAAATCAGGTGGTTGTACCATGGTCTTCAGGGTTTGGAAGAACTGGTAATAATTATCGAAATCTCGCTTACTCATCAAACCCATTTCATGCAGGTTAGGCGCAAAAATATTAGCATCCTCATAAATGGTTCTGTCCTGTATCACCGTTTCAGTACCATGGTGAATATCCAATAACTGATTTAAACGACTGTTTAAAAAGAAGATCTGTAAATTGAAACTCCATCTCGGCATGTCTTCATAAAAATCCATCAGGTATGGATTATGATCAACATCCTCAAACTGAGGAATCCAGCGATAATGCTTGCTCAGCATTTCAGTTAGCGTAGTTTTACCGGCGCCGATATTTCCGGCAATAGCCACATGTTTTGGTTTCTTGATTTTCGCCATAAAAATGAAAATACGAAAGTTGAGAGAATTAGGCAGAGAATTTTCAGGGAAGATGATGGTTTGGGGCCATAGTCCATGGTCCATAGACCATAGTGAATGGTCAATGGTCAATAGTCTTTGGTTAATTTACTATTACTATGGACCATGGGCCATGGACTATGGTCCATAAACCTAATAATCCATCCCTACAGCAGATCGTACCAGTTTTAGGGTAGCTGATGCGCTTTGCCTTGCTTTTTCTGCTCCTTGCCTGATGATTTTTTGCAACAGATCGGGGTTGTTTTGAATATCTGAGGCTTTGGCCCTGATCGGTTGGATAAAGCGAATCATATCTTCTGCCAACTGCTTTTTCAAATCGCCATAGCGAATAATACAATTGCCAGCACTGCTATTATTGAAATCGTCTTCGAATTTTTTTACCGTATCAGCACTACTCACCAGTTTCATAAGTGTGAACAGGTTTTCTATGTAATCAGGTTTTATGGAATTAGGCTCAGATGGTCCCTGGTCGGTCTTGGCTTTCATGATTTTTTTCCGGATGCTATCATCTTCATCAGCCAGATAAAGTGTATTCATCTGGTTCTCACTCTTGCTCATCTTTCCAACGCCATCCAGACTTAATATTTTGACCAGTTCCCCTCCATAATTAAATGCATAAGGTAAAGGCAATACATCGCCATAACGATGGTTAAACCTTTCGGCATAATTACGGGCCATTTCCAAATGCTGTTCCTGGTCCTTACCCACGGGCACTTTTACAGCCCTGTGAATCAGTATATCGGCGGCTTGTAAAACCGGATAGGTAAGCAAACCAGCATTTACATTATCTGGCTGTAACCGCACTTTTTCTTTGAATGTAACCGTCTTTTCAAGCTCACCCTTATATGCCATCATATTAAGGTATAAGTATAGTTCGGCAATCTCGGGTACATCACTTTGTACATATAAGGCCACTTTTTCAGGATCTAATCCACAAGCAACATTCTCAGCAATTACCCTGTAAACACTATTTTTTAATTCGCGTGTGTCGGGGTGGGTGGTAAGACTATGCCAGTTCGCTACAAAAAAATAACAGTTAAACTCATCCTGCATACGAACATAGTTACGCATAGCTCCAAAATAATTTCCCAGGTGCAAAAAGCCAGTTGGGCGAATTCCACTTAAAACAACCTCTTTTTCCATCCGGCGAAGATAAGAAAGAGAAACTATAAGCTGCAAGACGCAAGCCATTGCGGTCTGGGAAAAAAAGCTTCTAGCTTCTAGCTGCTAGCTACTGGCTTTTTTAGCTATTAATTTAAGTATCCACAAGCATAAATATGGTAATTAAATATTTATTCTAAGTAGGTTTTACAAAACAAATTCGCAAGCCCTGTCATTTATTCAAATAATTGCAGAAAACCTAAAATATGCACCAATCAAGGCTAGCAGCTAGAGGCTAGAAGCGCGCAGCCTATTTTCCCTTGACAGTTTTGGCCGCAAGCTACAAACTGCAAGGCTTAAAAATTTTCCACTTTTTACTGTTGCCTGTAACTTGCCCTTAGTTTCAAAGATTGAATTTTCTATATCCTTATCAGGGAGGATATTTGTAAAGAAAAAAGGGACAGGTACATAAACCATAAAACCACCTCCCCAAAATCAAAATTTAAAAACCAAACACAAATCCGACATCAGCCATCCGACATCCTCCATATTATCCACCCCCATCGAGTTCCTCAAAGGCGTTGGTCCGCTACGGGGTGATTTATTGCGAAAGGAACTCGAGATATTCACTTTTGGTGACCTGTTGGATCATTTTCCTCATCGCCATATTGATAAGACAAGGGTCAATAAAATTGCAACCATTAATTATCAAACAGATTTTGCACAGGTAGCAGGAATTTTACAACAGTTCGAAATATTGGGTGAAAAGCGAACCAAACGTTTAGTCGCTTTGCTGAAAGACGATTCCGGCAGCATTGAATTAACCTGGTTCCAGGGGATTAATTGGGTGCAAAAAAATCTGGTGCAAGGACAGAAATACCTTGTTTTCGGGCGAACAGGTTTTTTTAATGGGAAACCTCAAATGGTTCACCCGGAAATTGAACCTTTTGTTGCTGCCAAAGCCGATGGTAAGGAATATCTTGAACCCGTTTATCCAGCCACTGAAAAATTAAAAGCCCGCAATTTAAATGGTCGTCAAATAGGGAAACTCACTTATCAGTTGTTTTCCCAAATTAAACCAACTGATATCCCAGAAAATCTTCCTGAACATATCATAACTGCACATGGACTAATCAATCGCTATGATGCCTATGTGAATATTCATTTTCCTGTTTCACAGGATGCGTATAATCGTTCTCTCAAGAGACTCAAATTTGAAGAGTTGTTTATTGCGCAGGTAAGACTTAACCTGATACGATTAGAGCGACATAAAAGCAGCAGGGGAGTACTGTTCGAAAAAGTGGGTGATCTGTTCAATCAATTTTACAATCATTTTCTTCCTTTCCAACTTACCGGTGCACAAAAAAGAGTAATCAGAGAAATTAGAACGGATACCGGACGGGGTTATCAAATGAACCGTTTATTACAAGGTGATGTAGGAAGTGGTAAAACAATTGTGGCTTTACTAAGCATGCTGCTTGCTGCAGATAATGGATACCAAAGCTGCCTGATGGCACCTACCGAAATACTGGCCCAGCAACATTATACTGGCCTTAAGGAATTGCTGAAAGAAATGCCTGTTGAAATTGCCCTGCTTACAGGTAGTGTAAAAGGAAAGGAAAGGAAAAGAATCCTGGCCGGACTACTAAACGATACGATTCATTTTGTGGTGGGAACACATGCGGTTATTGAAGATGTGGTTCAGTTTAAAAACCTTGGACTGGTTGTTGTAGACGAACAACATCGTTTTGGTGTAGCCCAAAGGGCAAAATTATGGGAGAAAGCCGCGATACCGCCACATGTGTTGGTGATGACGGCTACCCCAATACCCAGGACCCTGGCTATGACCGCCTATGGCGATCTTGATTATAGTGTAATGGATGAATTACCACCGGGCAGACAACCTATCACTACTGTTCATCGTAATGAAATAGCAAGGGCAAGTGTAATGGATTTTGTAAAAACAGAAATTCAAAAAGGCAGACAGGCTTATTTTATATACCCACTGATTGAAGAAAGTGAAAAATTAAGTTATGAAGACCTGATGCAGGGCTATGAGCAGGTTAAAAGTTTTTTTCCTGAACCAAAGTATCGTATAAGTATGGTGCACGGCAGGCAAACTGCAGATCAGAAAGAAACAAACATGCAACGTTTTGTATCCGGCGACACACAGATAATGGTAAGTACCACTGTAATTGAAGTAGGCGTAAATGTTCCCAATGCCTCGGTTATGGTTATCGAAAGTGCCGAAAAATTCGGATTATCACAATTACACCAGCTTCGAGGAAGGGTGGGAAGGGGTAGTGAGAAAAGTTTTTGCATTTTATTAACGGGTGCCAAAGTAAGCAAAGAGGGCCGTGAACGGATCAATACTATGTGTGCCACAAATGATGGTTTTAAAATAGCAGAAAAAGACCTTGAACTGCGTGGCCCTGGTGATATTGAAGGCACCAGACAGAGCGGTGAATTGAATTTTAAAGTAGCTAGCATAGTGCAGGATAAGGACTTATTGGAATTGGCCCGGACAGCCGCAGAACAAATTTGTGAGGAAGATCCGGACCTGAATATGGCAAAGAATTTGCTGTTAAAACATTACTTGAAGTCACAGAAAGGTAAAAATGCCTGGAGTAAAATATCCTGATGTGAACTTTAACATGGCAGGAATCGTTTATTATAGTAACTTATTAAAAAATTGAGGATTGGCAGCACTGAAGAAAATAGTTGGTGTAGTGGTATTGCTTATGTCAGGAATAATGACCTTTGCACAGAATTATCTGGAATTTGTTGAAAACAAGGGGCAGTGGGACAAGAAAATACGCTTTCTGGCTAATACAGGCATTGGATCCGTGGCGCTCCAATCTGATGGATACCGGGTTTTACTTTATAATGAATCAGATTTAAGCAGGTTGAACCCTCATGCTGGTACGCACCAGCATAATACGCCAACTCCTACAGTAAAAACTTCCTCAAATGTGGACATTCCCCGAAATCCTGAAGGAGGTGGGGGGACATCTGAAAACGGTATTTTAAGAGGGCATACTTACCAGGTTAAGTTTCTTAATGCAAACCCCAATGCCGAAGTGGTTCCTGATAAAGCACTTTCCGCTTATAACAACTATTTTATCGGAAATGATTCTACGAAATGGGCGCCTAACTGTAAGATATACCAGGCAGTTACGTTTAAAAATATCTATCCCAATATTGATATCCGTTATTACACAACAAGCGGGGTTTTAAAGTATGACCTTATTGTACATCCAGGAGGTAATATCGATGATGTAAACCTTTATTTTGAAGGTGCAGACGGACTTAAAGTAAAAGATAAAAAGCTGCTGATCAAAACATCAGTGATGGATGTTCAGGAGATGGAACCTTATAGTTATCAACTACTACGTAATACTAAAAAGGAAGTTCCCTGCAGTTTTGATGTGAAAGGTAATATTGTTCGTTTTAAGCTGAATGGCGCTTATAATAAAGATGCTACGTTGGTCATAGATCCATCTATTGTTTTTATTAGTTATTCCGGTAGTACGGCAGATAACTGGGGTTTTACTGCAACCTATGATGCGCAGGGTAATTTTTATGGTGGTGGTATCGTATTTCAGTCAGGTACATTCCCGGTAAATAATGGTGCATTCCAAAGAACTTTTCAGGGCGGTGTACGAGAAGGCGACTTACCTGCTAACGATATTGCAATTATCAAATTTGATCCCTCCGGATTCAACAGGATTTATGCTACCTATCTGGGTGGTACAGGGAATGAGCAACCGCATAGTCTGGTTGTTGATGGACAAGGAAATTTATTTATAGCCGGACGTTCCAGTTCTGGAAATACCTATCCTACGCGTGGACTTGGTTTATACGGTAGTGGTGGTGGGGCTGATATAATTATTACTAAATTAAATGCCTCTGGCTCTGATATTCTTAGTTCAATTCGTATAGGGGGTACTGGTGATGAAGGTGTGAATGTACGTCAGAACTATACACCGCCTTTTGTAGCAGAAAGTACCCGCAGAAATTATGGGGACGATGCACGCAGTGAAATCATACTTGATGCGGCAGGTAACCCTATTCTGGCATCTGTAACCCAGTCTGTGAATTTTCCAATAACAGCTTCCGCATTTCAAACTACTCCGGGAACAGCTACTCCAACACGTTTTCAGGATGGAGTAGTAATTAAATTAAATGCAGATCTTAGTGCAGTTCAATTCAGTTCATTTCTGGGTGGAAATGGAGATGATGCCGCTTTTGTACTTGCCCTGCACCCACAAAATGGAAATATCTATGTGGCTGGTGGAACCATGAGTAATAATTTACCAGGTGATAAATCTGGCGTATTATTTCCAACTTTTCAAGGTAATGTAGATGGCTTTGTATCAATTATTTCACCAGATGGTTCTCAAATTCTTAAAACAAGTTATTTCGCAACAAACGGTATAGACCTGATCTATGGAATTCAATTTGACCGAAATGGGTTTCCTTATATCATGGGAACAACTACTGTTGCCTGGCCTGTAATAAATGCACCTATAAACGCGAATAATAGTCAGGCAACCGGTAAGCAATTTATTTCTAAACTACAGCCTGATTTATCTGGCTTTATATATTCAACCAATTTCGGAACGGTTACGGGTAGTGTACCCAATATTTCACCAACCGCTTTTCTTGTTGATCGTTGCGAAAATGTCTATGTATCCGGTTGGGGAGGAACCTTACAAACAGGGATGCCCTCATCTGGTACAAGGGGATTGGTTACTGCAGGAACAGATCAATTTAAAACATCAACAGACGGGGAGGACTTATATTTCTATGTTATTGAAAAAGATGCCCGGTCTATTTTATTTGCTTCATTTTTTGGCGCCTCAGCATTAAATGCAACAAACCCTCCTTCACCAGACCATGTTGATGGAGGAACAAGTCGTTTTGATCGCAATGGGACTATCTATCAATCAATTTGTTCCTGCTCCGGCAATTCAGATGGCTCTGGAATGGTAACGGGTACTGCAGGAGCCTGGGCAAGAAATAACCAGAACCAATCTAATGGGGGACGCTGTAATCTATTGGCCATAAAATTATCATTCGACCTTGCAGGTGTTGGTGCGGGTATTCAGACATCTATAAACGGCGTGCCGAGAGATACAGCAGGTTGTGTACCATTAACTGTCGATTTCCGTGATACCATCGCTCAGGCAAAAGCTTACTGGTGGAATTTTGGGGATGGTACACCTGATATTCGTACCACCACTCCATCTATATCACATACGTTTAATAATATCGGACTTTACAGGGTTAGATTGATAGCAGTTGATTCCAGTAAGTGCAATCTTGCCGATACAGTTTATATCAATATGAGGGTAAGAGGTGATGAAGCTGCATTATCATTTACGGCAACAAAAGTGCCGCCTTGTGAATCATTAACTTTTGAATTTAATAATACTTCTGTTGCTCCCGCGGGTAAACCATTCACCAATCAAAGTTTCAGGTGGGATTTTGGTGATGGAACAACCAGGATTGCAGGTACTGGCATTGTAACTCATACCTATGCCGCTGGTGGTACGTTTGATGTAAAACTGGTCTTAATTGACACCAATTACTGTAATCATGCAGATAGTATTATTCAACAGATTCGCATTTCGCCAAATGTAGATGCAAGGTTTACTACACCTGCAATTGGTTGCGCTCCATATAATGCTGTATTCAATAATACATCATTAGCCGGACAACAATTCTTCTGGGATTTTGGCGATGGAAGCACATCTACGGCAACGAGTCCAACCCATTTATATGCAACCCCGGGTTCTTACACTGTACAATTAATTGCAGTAGACAATGCAACCTGTAACCTGCGCGATACAACCACACAAACCATTACGGTTAGTGGAAGTCCGACAGCAGCTTTTACCTATTCACCTAACCCAACAGAACCCAATACACCAGTTGTATTTAATAATGGCTCGGTTGGCGGAACAAGTTTTAAATGGTTATTTGGTGATGGGGATAGTACCATTACCACCGACCCGGATATACAGGTGCCACATCAGTATAATAGAACCGGAACTTATAATGCATGCCTAATTGCGTTTAATGCGGCAGGTTGTAGTGACACAACCTGCCAATCAATAAGCGTAACCGTAAATGCAAATGCTGAAGTGCCCAATGCATTTTCACCAAATGGCGATGGCACCAATGACCGCATATTCGTGAGGGGTTTCGGAATTGGTAAAATGACCTGGCGCATTTATAACAGATGGGGGGTACAGGTTTATATTAGTAATAACCAGACAGAAGGTTGGGATGGTACATACAAAGGAAGGTTGCAGCCTCAGGATGTGTACCATTATACTTTACAGATTGAATTTACGAGTGGAGATAAGGTGTCCAGAAAAGGAGATATTACATTACTTCGATAATTGCCAGTTATGCATAGTGTGTTGAAAACAGCAGGGATTATTTTGTTATTGATCATTGGCGTCAATGTTAATGGGCAAGGTTTGCATTTTTCTCAGTATTATAATGCACCATTATTAGTTAATCCGGCCAATACTGGTTTTAATCCGGATTACGATTATCGTATTGGAGGTAATTATCGCAATCAATGGGCAAGTGTAGGTAATCCATATCGTACCATGAGTGCCTGGGGTGATACCAAATTATTCACCAATCGATTTGAAAATGGATGGATGGGGCTTGGCGCAGCATTATATAGCGACAAAGCAGGAAGCGGGAACCTTGTTTCTACCAATGCTTATGCTAGCGTAGCATGGCACCAGATGATTGGCTATAATAGTTTATTAAGTGGTGGGTTTAGTCTTGGATTGGTGACCAAAAGAATTGATATTACAAAACTGAGTTTTGATAATCAATGGAACGGACAATTTTTCGATATCAATGTTCCTTCAAATGAACCATTTGCTTATAGCCAAACTTCCTACGTAGACCTGCAGGTAGGGATGAATTATGCTTATTTTGCTTCTGATAATTTATACCTGAATGCTGGTGTAAGTGTAATGCATCTTAACACGCCGCAAGAGAGTTTCTTTTCTCCGAATGTGGCTGATACACGCGTTAACAGGAGGTATACCGGCTTTGTAAATGCCAGTATGAAAATTGAAGATAGATGGATTGTTAATCCAAATATTTATGTGAGTAAAATGAGTAATGCATGGGAAACCGTAGTTGGTTTTAATGCAAACAGAGATTTGAGTGGCGATGGTGCACAACAACTTATTCTTGGTGTTTATTATCGCCATAAAGATGCAGTGATTCCTCTGGTTGGTTATCAGGTAAATGATACCCGTTTTACGTTTAACTACGATGCAACTACCTCTAACCTGAGTAGTATAAATGGTGCCCGAGGGGCCTATGAAATATCCATAGTAAAGAGTGGCATTTTTACCAATGGTGGAAGAGGGGTGAAGTGCCCTACGGTTAGGTTTTAAGACAATAGACGATAGTCCATAGACCATGGACCATGGTCTATGGACTATCGTCAAGCATTAAATTTCGATATCATCATCATCATCGTCAGCATCCCTTGTTAGGGTATAATCTTCATCTGACAGGTATTCACTATATTTTTTATTAACAGCATCAGACTGCGCTTTGCCATTGATGTAGAGCTTATGGTCCTTCACCTGTATTTTATAACTATCTTTTTTGTTGATAAGCCCGTCTTTATCTAAGGCATCAACAAATGATTTCATTCTTACTAATTGCTTTTTTGCGGTATTAATACCTTCTTTGGCTTCAGCCAAACCTTTTTCTACTTCTGTTTTTATTTTTTTAAAGTCAATATCATGCTTGAACTTTTCTGACTTAAGTTCCTTTTTGGCTTTTGCCATTTCCAGGTCTATTTCTTTGAAATCAATTTCTTTTAATGCCGCCGCAACTTCTTTCATAGCCTTTTGTACTTCCACCTGGATTTTGTCTAAGTCTACTTTTTTTATTTCTTCCATGGCCTTTTTGATTTCCACATCCATTTTGTCGAGGTCTATTTTCAGGTCGCGGTTCATTTCAATGGAAGCTTTATCCAATTCCCTGATGGCTTTATCAAGATCGTGAATCTTGTAGTCGCGATCATCTTCATATTTAAACTTGTATTTCTTTTTTGGTTTGATGGTATCCTGCATAAAATAATCACCATCTGGTGTATCTGCTGTGTTGTTGTTGTCGGATACCTTCCATGCAGTAAAGCTGATGGTTAACAAGGCCAGTACGATGCCTGTTGCCCATTTGTTGAATAAGATTGTTTTCATAATGTTGAATTAGTGATTGACGAATTATTTCGTAGTAAACGTACGATAATATTCGTAAATAGATAAAAAATCTGGATAATCGGTTGTTTTTTAACATTTGTGGTTGTTGGGGTGGTTGAATTGTCTGGTGCTGTCAGCGCTTATTGTTTTATATTGCAGCACTTCAAACGAACCTATATGAAATATCATTCATTAGACCCTAACATCTTCATTACCAATAGGGAACGATTCATTAAGGCTATGTTGCCCAATAGTATTGCCATTTTTGTAAGCAATGATGAATGGCCTATGAATGGTGATGCCCTGCATAAGTTCAAGCAAAACAGTAACCTCTTTTGGCTAAGTGGCATAACACAGGAAGATTCCATGGTCATTTTATTCCCAAACTGTCCGGATCCCAAATACAGGGAAGTACTGGTTTTGGTTCGTCCTAATGAATTGAAAGAAAAATGGGATGGCAAAAGGCTGAGAATTAATGAAGCAACCGCTATTTCCGGAATTCAAACCATCGTATGGCTTGATAGTATGGATGCATTATTACAAACCTGGGTTCATTTGGCCGATAATGTTTACCTGGATACCAATGAAAATGATCGTAAGGCCTCACTAATCAGAAGTCGCGATTATCGTTTTGTTGATGAAATGAAAGCGCGTTATCCTTTACATCAGTATCATCGTTCAGCAAAAATCATGCGTTCGTTGAGGGCCATTAAAACAAAAGAAGAAGTAGCGGTTATCCAGCAAGCAATCAATATAACTGAACATACTTTCCGTCGCTTGCTTGGGTTTATTAAACCCGGTGTAATGGAATATGAAATAGAAGCCGAAATCTACCACGATTTTTATAGTCAGCGGGCTACAGGTCCAGCATACGGAAGTATTATAGCCAGTGGTGACCGGGCACGCATACTACATTACGTGTCGAATAACCAGGAATGTAAAGACGGGGAAATGATTCTGATGGATTTTGGAGCCGAATACGGTGGTTATTGTGCAGATCTGACGCGTACTATACCAGTTAATGGAAAATTCACACGCAGACAAAAAACAGTTTATAATGCCTGTTTACATTTGCATAACTATGCGAAAAGCATCTTAAAACCGGGGATAACGATTGTAGATTATACCGATAAAGTAGGAGAGGAAGCCACACAGCAGTTCTTGAAAATTGGCTTGCTCAAAAAATCTGATGTAAAGAATGAAAACCCTGAAAACAGGGCATATCGTAAATATTTATATCATGGTATTTCTCATCACCTCGGCATTGATGTACATGATTTGGGTACCAAAACCGAACCCATAAAAGCGGGTATGGTTTTCACCATAGAACCGGGTATTTACATCGAAGAAGAACAAATGGGTATACGTATAGAAAATAATTTCTGGATCACCAGGAATGGCAATATTGACCTGATGAAAAATATTCCGATTACAGTAGAAGATATAGAAGCATTGATGAAGAAGAGGTGATAGCAGTTAGGAGTTAGGTATTAGGTGTTAGGGATTAGTTATAAATTTAATAAACCCCTCTCCTAATACCTAACACCTAATACCTAGCACCTAGCACCTAACACCAGTAACGCATAAACCTATTGATTCGCCTCGTAAGTTTTAGGCAATAAAAAAGTTCCATGAAACAAATTCCGAATTTATTCACCCTGCTTAACCTGATTTTTGGTTGTTTGGCCATTGTTTGTATTATGCAAACTGGACTAACTATTACCAGTTCTTCTGCAGGTGAGCCTATTGTTGAAGTGCCGGAACAAATGCAATGGGCCAGTCTATTACTTGCCCTGGCGGCTGTAATTGATTTTTGCGACGGTTTTGTGGCCAGATTTCTCAAAGTACCTTCCGATTTGGGTAAGCAGTTAGATTCTCTGGCTGATGTGGTGAGTTTTGGTGTGGCGCCGGGATTAATTGTATATCAATTTCTAAGGCTATCTATGGCACAGGAACCCGATGGACTTGACACTTCCATTATTTGGCTTTTCCCTGCTTTTTTATTGCCCTGTGCCGGCGCATACCGTTTGGCTAGGTTTAATATTGATACGCAACAAACCTATGGGTTTAAAGGTGTGCCGATTCCGGCCGCTGGTTTATTGTTTGCTTCATTTCCACTGATTTACTGGAACACAAGTGAATCATGGGTGATTAATCTGATGCTCAATAAATGGTTTTGGTATGTATTGGTTACCGTGGTTAGCTATCTCATGGTATCTACTTTACCTATGATGGCACTTAAATTCAAAAATATCAGCCTGAAAAAACTGGCACCATTTCTTATTATTGCTGCTGTCGCAGTAGTTGGGGCTTTCTTATTTGGGTGGCTTGCAGTTCCGCTTAGTTTTATTGCTTACGTAGTTTTATCTTTGCTCCTTAAACAAACAGAATCATGACCTATAACGTGCAGATTAAAGTAATGCCTTTAAAAGACCTTCTCGACCCTCAGGGTAAAGCAGTGTTGGGCGGATTAACAAATCTTGGATTAGGATCGGTTACCGATGTAAGAGTTGGTAAACATATTACTTTACAGATCGATGCTGCTACAGAAGCTGAAGCAAAACAAATAGCCGAAGATGCCTGCAAAAAACTACTCGCTAATCCAGTGATGGAGTTTTACGAAATAGAAATGATACAATAATTTGATAATGTCAGATGTCAGATCTCAGATTCCAAATCTGCCATCTGCCATCTGACATCTTACATTCGATTATGCTCTACCTCGTTCCTACACCACTTGGGAATTTAAAAGATGTAACCATTCGGTCTATTGAAGTGTTACAGCAGGTAGACGTAATACTATGTGAGGATACACGCACTTCTTCCCGGTTTTTAAATCATTACCAGATTCAAAAACCGCTTTCTTCTTATCACCAGCACAATGAACATAAAATTGTTGCTCACCTCGTTGATCAGATGAAAGCCGGAAAACAGTTTGCACTCATAACAGATGCCGGTACACCTGGAATTTCTGATCCCGCATTTTTATTGGTGAGGGCTTGTTTACAGGAAGGTATAAAAGTAGAATGTTTACCAGGCGCTACTGCATTTGTACCTGCATTGGTTAACAGTGGCATTCCTTCTAACCGCTTTGTATTCGAAGGCTTTCTCCCTATAAAAAAGGGGCGTCAAACGCTCTTTAAACAATTGGCACTGGAAACCCGCACCATGATTTTTTATGAAAGTCCTGTTCGACTGGTTAAAACACTAGATGAAATGGCTGGTTATTTTGGTGATGACAGGGCCTGTTCCGTTAGTCGTGAGCTCACTAAAATGTATGAAGAAAATTTCAGGGGCACTATCAAAACAGTAGCCGATCATTTCAGGGCGAAAGCCGTGAAAGGTGAAATTGTTATTGTAATTGGTGGCATAGAAGAATAAGCAATCACCCTGCATTTTTCTACACTAATACCATACGCTAATCTCATCCAGTTTTTTTCTGGATAAATCTGGCACAAAACATTCTTCTATCGGATATCCCACGGGAATAAGTAAATAAGGCTTTTCATTCTCCGGCCTGTTTAAAATTTTACTGAGAAAATTCATAGGAGATGGGGTATGCGTAAGCGCAACCAATCCTGAATGATGGATTGCGGTTAATAAGAACCCGCAAGCGATTCCACAACTTTCGGTTACATAGTAATTTTGTCGTTTCTTTCCCCTGCTATCGATCTCATAACTTCTCCTAAAAACAATTATTAAATAAGGAGCTGTTTCCAAAAAAGGTTTTTGCCAATCAGTTTGCAAAGGAGCCAGGTCTTCCAGCCACTCTTCGCTCATGCGTTGGTCATAACTCTCTTTTTCTTCCATTTCTGCTTCCAAACGTATCTGGCGCTTTATTGCCGGGTCTTTAACTATACAAAATGTCCATGGCTGCTTATGTGCCCCCGAAGGAGCTGTAGAGGCCGACAATAGTATATTTTCAATGATGGAAGGTTCAATTGGTTTATCTGAAAAGTCACGAACTGTACGTCTTTTATCCATCCATTCATAAAATTCCCGGGCTCTTTGTTTAGTTTCCCCCGCATTATATGTTTCTTTATGATAAGCAACAAATGGAAAGCCATTGATTATCTTTGAAGTTGCCATAATTCTTTTTTTCTGAAATTAGCATAATAAACGATTCTATCACACATGAAAAAATCATTGTACTTTTTATTGCTCGTAACATCATTCATTGTTAAGTCATCGATGCTTCAGGCACAACCCGATCGTTGGCAGCAACGCATCAAGTACCAGATCAATGTTAATATGGATGTTAATACAAACCGCTTTGCCGGTACTGAGAAAATTGACTATTGGAATAATTCTCCGGATACTTTAACCCGTATTTTCTTTCATCTATACTGGAATGCATTTCAGCCCAACAGCAGCATGGATGTTCGAAGCCGTGAACTGGGTAAAACCGTATTGCGCGAACCTTCACGCTTTGGTGACGGACTCGATTGGGATCCCAGGGTAAAAGACAGGATCAGTAAACTTACACCTGATGAAATCGGCTATCAAAATGTGGCGACCGTTAAAATCGCTGGTGTTGCGCAGGAACTCAAAGTGCATGAAACAATTCTGGAGGTAGTGCTTGCAAAACCCATCATGCCTAAATCAAAGATTCAGTTGGATGTTCAGTTTGAAGCACAAGTACCAAAGCAAATCCGCAGAAGTGGCCGTGATAACGCTGAAGGTGTACGCTATAGCATGAGCCAGTGGTACCCAAAAGTGGTAGAGTATGATTACCAGGGTTGGAATGCAAACCCTTATATAGCGAGAGAATTTTATGGCGTTTGGGGAGATTTTGACGTAAATATTACCATCGACAAAAATTATTTTGTTACCGCTGGAGGCGATCTGGTAAATGCCAATGAAATAGGCAGAGGATATGAAGCACCTGGCGCAAAACCAGTTAGTCCTTCAGGAAGCACTGTTACCTGGAAATGGCAGGCATATAATGTGCATGATTTTATGTGGGCAGCAGACCCTTCCTATCAAATGATTACAAGAAAAACGCCAAACGGTCCATTGCTTCGAATAGTATTTAAAGGAACTGATACGCTGGATGCACGTTGGCAGAAAGTAGCCGATTCTACTGCATTGGCTTATCCGATTATTGCAAAAACCTTCGGCCCATATCCTTATAAAACCTACAGTTTTGTACAAGGTGGCGATGGTGGAATGGAATATCCAATGGCAACACTTATTAAAAGTGCAAGCATTGGAACTGCCATTCATGAATGGATGCATAGCTGGTATCAGATGATGATGGGGACCAATGAATCATTATATCCCTGGATGGACGAGGGATTCACAGATTATGCGACATCTCGTGTAATGGCTGAAATGCGCGGTAGATCAGGCTTTGCTGCGGAGGGGTCTTACCGTAGTTATTTTAACCTGGCAAAAAGTGGAATGGAAGAACCCGCTAGTACACATTCAGACCATTACAATACCAACTTCGCCTATAGTGCAGCCGCTTATAGTAAAGGGGCAGTATTTATGGCACAACTTGGATATATAGTGGGAGAAAAAGTACGTGATCAGATTCTGCTGGATTATTATTACCAGTGGAGGTTTAAGCACCCCAATCCCAATGACTTTATTCGTATAGCCGAAAAAAGAAGTGGGATGGAGCTTGATTGGTACAAAGAATATTGGATCAATTCAACTAAAACAATTGATTATGCGGTTGGTGATATCAATGTAGAAAATAATAAAACCATGCTGTCGATAAAACGTATTGGTAAAATGCCGATGCCGATAGATGTGCTGGTTACCTATAAAGATGGATCACAGGAAATGCATAATATTCCACTAGATCTGATGTATGGCGTTAAACCGGCTGAAAATGATATTCCCCGAACTGTACATGAGCCATGGCATTGGACGCATCCTGAATATAAATTCTCCATCAGTAAGGGGATTCAGGAAATCAAATCCATAGAGATTGATCCAAGTATGCGGTTGGCAGATTTAAACCGAAACAATAATAAACTGGTGATACCAGATTAATCATCTTCGAAAAAGCATCCTCCGGGATGCTTTTTTAATATTCCATCTTTCTAAGGCTAGGTGCTTTGAACCAGGTAGTAATTACAACGAGTAAAGTCATACAGCCACCAAAAACAACCGAAGGAACCACCCCCAGAAGTTTTGCGGCAACGCCACTTTCAAATTGACCAAGTTCATTACTGCTGTTAATGAACATGGAGTTAACACTCATCACCCTTCCCCTCATTTGATCAGGTGTTTTTAATTGAAGTATGGTACCTCTTACTACCACACTGATGCCATCCAGGATACCACTTAGCATTAATACAAAGAAGGATAACCAAAACCATTTAGACAATGCAAATGTGATGATGCAGATACCAAATCCACCTACGGCAAGTAATAGTTTTTTCCCCTGCTGTTTTTTTAGCGGGAAAATGGTCAAAAGAATTACCACAAGTATTGCCCCAATATCAGAAGCCGCATTCAGCCATCCAAAACCAATAGGTCCGATTTTTAAAATATCCTTTGCAAATACCGGGATCATTGCTACGGCACCTCCAAATAGCACTGCAAATAAATCCAGACTTAAAGCACCTAATACTTCTTTAGTTTTAAAAACAAATCGCAGCCCTTCTTTTACACTATCCAGCGTTTTTTTCTCACCCGGTTCATTCAGGGATGGTTTGGGTTTTATGCGGTACATGAAGGAAAAACCGATGGCAACCAGGGAGCAGATGATGATCAGGGATCCTGTATTTCCCAGCAATGCAATCATAAAACCAACCGTTGCATGTCCGGTTACTGATGCGGTGAGCCAGATGCCCTGGTTCCAGGTGGTTGCATTCTGTAGTTGTTCCCTTGGAACAATTGATGCCACCATTGTTCCAAAAGTAGGACCGGTAAATGCCCGAATGATTCCCGTAAAGAAAATGATTACATAGATACTGAAAGCAATCCAATGATTACTTAACTGATCGGATGTATAATTGGTTGATAAGAGCAATAAAAACAGGGCACAGGTAAAATAAAGGCTAACACCGCGCAACAGTAGTTTGCGCTTTTCGCTGATATCAATTACGTGCCCGGCATATAATGATAAGGATACAGCCGGAATTACTTCAGATAACCCAATTAATCCGATAGCAAAAGGATCATTGGTGAGCTCATATATCCACCAACCAACAAGTGTACCCATCATTCGCAGTCCCATGATAAATAGAAATCGTCCCACCATCAGGTGGCGGTATTCTGCAATACGCATTGCTGCAAAGGGGTCGTAGCCTGAACTTTTGGTAGTCATCTGCTGTGCTTTAAAGAGCCTTTATTTAGCTGCTATGGCAGACTGAAATAATGTTGGCCACTTTCATAATCTTTTTCCAATGCTTCCAGTACAACATTCAAATGTTTTTCATTGCCCAGAAAATCTGCATTGCTGGCATCAATGAAAATAGTTTTGATATTATGCTGTTTAATATAACTGGTATAGGTTTCCTGGATATTGAATAAATATTCATCCGGAATCGCCTGTTCGTATTCTCTGTTTCTGCGCTTGATATTCTGCTGTAATTTTTGCACCGGTGCGTGCAGATAAATCAGTATATCAGGGAATACCAATTGCTGGTGTATGATGTCGAATAATTTCTGGTATAACCTGAATTCTTCCTCTGGCAGGTTTACTTTGGCAAAAAGCAGGCATTTTGTAAAAAGGTAGTCTGATACGGTAATATGTTGAAACATATCTTTGGTATGCAGCATATCTTTTAACTGTTTGTAGCGCTCGGCCATAAAGAACAGTTCCAACGGAAAAGCGTATTGTTGGGGGTTATCATAAAATTTGGGAAGGAAGGGATTATCCGCAAACTCTTCCAGTATCAGTCTGGAATTAAGTTTTTTAGCTAATAAATGCGCCAGTGTGGTTTTACCTGCTCCGATATTTCCTTCTACTGTAATGTATTGATACTTCATAGTACTTGCTGCGATACCGTCAAAATTAACAGCAGGGCTTAAGTCGATGATTATTTTTTTTGCACATTTAAGGTATCTGAGCATGCTTCCAGCAATTCTGCGATGGTTTTGCCTTCTATGGGATGTACCAATGAAGGGGCAATTTCAGCCAGTGGCATTAAGGCGAAACGCCTTTGTGTCAATGCCGGATGTGGAACAGAAAGTAAGCTGCTTTCAATTATCAGGTCGTCGATCAGTAAAATATCCAGGTCGATGACACGCGGGCCCATCTTTTGGGTCCTGATTCGCCCCATTTCCAGTTCTATTTCCAATAATTTCCGCATAAGCTGGTCGGGAGAGAGGCTGGTTTGGAACATCAGGGCCTGGTTATAAAATGCCGGCTGGTCTGTAAACCCCCATGCGGCAGTTTCATAAATAGCCGATCGTCTGGTAATTTCGCCACAATATTGTTGTATGTACTGCTCGGCCTGCGCCAAATTAAATGATCTGTTGCCCATATTGCCGCCTGTCAGCAAATACACTGTATTCATAAATTGGAGATATTAGCGGGTTCAAATATCTTTAAATTCACGTAGTCTTGGTGATAAATACCTGAAACTGACAACAAAAAGACAACTGGTTTGTAAACAAAGTATATGAAGACATTTTTCAAAATATTTTTTGCCTCCCTCTTAGCCCTTATTGTGTTTACCGTAATAGGGGTGTTTATACTGATTGGCTTTATCTCAACTGCTACAACAGCAGAAGTACCGGTGGTTGGTTCAAAAGCCGTTTTGGTACTCGACTTATCGATAAATTTCAGGGAACAGGCAAAAGAAGATCCTTTCGGAACTATTTTATCTAACGTAGAAGCAAATAAACCATCTTTATTTGATGTGGTTAGGTTATTAGGAGAAGCTAAATCTGATTCTGCGGTAAAAGGTGTTTATGTATTGGCCAATGACAATGCAAATGGTTTTTCCTCAAGTGAAGAACTAAGAAAAGCCTTGCTCGATTTTAAAAAGTCGGGAAAGTTTGTTGTTGCTTATGGTGAAACGATGACGCAGAAGGCCTATTATGTTGCCAGCGCTGCTAATAAAGTATATGTACATCCGCAGGGTGGATTAGAATGGTCAGGTTTTTCTTCTAATCTTTTTTTCCTGAAAGGCATGCTTGAAAAACTTCAGATTGAACCACAGATTTTTTATGCGGGTAAATTCAAAAGCGCTACTGAACCTTTACGTGAAACAAAAATGACGGAAGCAAACCGTCTTCAAACTGCGGTATGGCTGGGTGATTTATATGGCGCTTTTCTGAAAGCTGCAAGTACTGCCCGTAAAATTGATACTGCCGTACTTCATCAATTGGCAAATGAAGGAGATATTCAAACTGCACAGGATGCAGAAAAATACCAGTTGGTTGATGGTTTGAAATACGACGATGAAGTAAAAAAAGAACTGCTGGAACGTCTAAAGAAAGGAGCTGGAACAAGCATCAATTTTGTTACCATCAACGAATATGCCGCTGCTACTTCACTCGAAAATTATTCCAGTGGGGGTAAAATAGCCATCATATACGCACAAGGAGATATTGTAAGTATGGAGGGGGATGATGAACAGGTTAGCAGCGATTTATATAAAAACGTAATTCGCAAAGCAAGACTTGATAAAACGATTAAAGCGATTGTACTTAGGGTTAATTCACCCGGTGGTAGTGCATTGGCGAGTGATGTGATCTGGCATGAGATATCGCTAGCCAGAAAAGCTAAACCAGTGGTGGTGAGTATGGGTGATGTTGCTGCATCCGGTGGATATTATATAGCCTGTAATGCCGATGCCGTTTTTGCAAATGAAACAACCATCACCGGATCTATAGGTGTGTTTAGTATCGTACCAAATTTCGAATCATTCTTAAAGAATAAGCTAGGTATTACAACCGATCGGGTACGCACCGCACCGTATGCAGATATGGGAGCTGGCGACAGGCCGCTGACCGCTATGGAGAAAAAGTTTTTTCAGGCATCTACAGATTCTATATACCATACATTTAAGAGCAGGGTAGCTGATGGCAGGAAAAAAGACATAGTTTATATTGATAGCATTGCGCAGGGGCGCGTTTGGACAGGTAAGCGGGCATTGGAGATAGGATTGGTAGATAAAATAGGAACGCTGCAGGATGCAGTAAAGCATGCTGCAAAACTGGCTGGCATAGAAGATGATTATCGTTTACGTGAATACCCTGAAAAGAAAAATTTCATTGAGCAGATTATGGGTAACTATAAACGATCCATAAAAACCAATCTTATTAAAGACGAAATAGGCTTGGAGCAATGGCAGTTGATGCAACAGTTCCGACAAGTAAAGCAAATGGTTGGTGAACCTCAGGCAAGAATGCCCTATTTCTTAACGGTACATTGAGGGAAATAGTCGTTCATCGAAATGAAAATTTGAAACTTCTTTTAACCTGATCCGGTTATAGTCTTTGTGAGCCGGGTTCAATAAGAAATTTTTCTCCTGCGGAACAATAGCAGATGGGCATGCAATAGCCAGGGTATTTTTATCCTGAATTATTTCGCTACCCATCCACTGGGTGTATTCAAAATCATGGTGCCAGCTCTTTTTCAGGGTTTTAGTTTCAATGCTATAAACCGGGGCATCATCAGGTAGGGTTAATTGCATTAATTTGAATAATTGTAACACATCGAAACTGCCAGTATTTACTAAAACTTCAAGTAATGCAAGTGAAATAGAACTGCTGGTGTATAAAACGGCCGTACCTGCATTGTTCCATCGGCCACCTTTTAGTTTGGCGCCTGTTCCTGATATATCTTCGGCACATTGATGATGTGCAAACCGGTATAGTATCATGCGTATACCCCTTGTTGAATGCGTACCAGTTGGTTAATGGTTTCCTGTATGCCTCTATTAGTAACCAATGATTCAAAGTTGAGGAGATGCCCCATGACCGGTTTATCTTTTTTCAACCAATTATAAAAAGCTTCCGGCGAGTTAAAGGTGTTGAGGCCTGTTTCGATTAGTTCTTGTAATTGTAATATTCGGTCGGTATAAATGCCTTCAAATGAATGGTTTGTTTTAGCATAACGCTGCAATGTTCGTTCTGATAAGTGCAAAATGCTTGCCCATTCAGCCTGTGTAAATGGAACCATGTCGGCAATTCTTTTGAATTTGCGATAAGTGAATGAAGCTACATCCGTTAAATACACGGCAACAGGCTCTTCAACTTTTTGTGTGCCCGCAACAGGATTTTTTTTCGCTTTCGCCATAGGTAACATTTGTCACACAAATATACGACATTTGTCCTAAATCAAAGAATTCCCTTTTCTCTTCCTTCAGAATAGGATAGATTTGTTTTTCAAGCAAAAAGCCTATGTCTGTAAAGTACAGCCAGTTAAGGGCCATGATGGCCATCACCAAAGGAAGTTTGAAGGCGGTTTTCCGTAGTCCTTCTGCAGTTATTTTCAGTATTGCTTTTCCCTTGATATTTATCCTCGTGTTCGGGTTTATTGGTGGGGGAAGCAGGGTATCATTAAGTATTGCTTTTGCCAATGGTACGGATACGCTTAACCCTGTTTATCCTGCATTGAAAAAAATTGCCGGACTTCGTATTATTGACAAATCAGGTCAGGCATTAAAAGAAGACCTGGAAAAGGGACGGGTTACAGCGGTGTTAGACATACAGAAATCGGGACTTGCAAGTCCTCCGTATACCATTAATATTTCCAGTTCAGAAGCCGTAAATCCGCAGAACCTGCAGGTTTTACAGTCTATTTTAAATGCTGTGATTGCCGGTATCAATCAACAAACTTATAGCAATACACCTACTATTGCGATGGTGAATAATCGTATCGAAAAGATACCCGGCAGGGTCTACAGAACGATTGATTTTATTTTGCCTGGTCAATTGGGTTTTTCCTTATTAAGTGCGGGGGTATTCGGAGTAGCTTTTTTGTTTTTTAATCTCCGCCAGCAATTGGTATTAAAACGGTTTTATGCAACCCCGATTCGTCGTCCATATATCGTGTTGGGAGAGGCTTTTAGCAGGGTGATTTTTCAGATGATGACTGCCGTAATCATTATCGGGGTAGGGCATTTTGCATTTAAGTTTACCCTGGTTAACGGAATGGAAACATTTCTCACCATTATGTTGCTTAGTTTTATTGCGCTTATTCTCTTTATGGGATTTGGATTTATTGTGAGCAGCCTGGCAAAAAATGAGAGCAGTATTCCTCCTTTTGCAAATTTGATTACCCTGCCTCAATTTTTGCTGGCAGGTACATTTTTTTCAATAGATGCATTCCCATCCTGGCTGCAACCTTTGTGCAAAGTTTTGCCCTTAACGCATTTTAATAATGCCATGCGCAGTATTGCATTTGAAGGAGCTGCTTTGTCGTCTTGTAGCAAGGAGTTGATGATTCTCGGAGCCTGGACAATTGTGGTATATGCTGTGGCTTTCAAAACCTTTAAATGGGAGTGATATGAAACTGTTGAAGTTAGGGTTGATCAGTATGGTGGCTTTGTTTGCTCTGGCAACTTTAATCGGAGCATTATTACCATCTCAGGTATTGGTTTCGCGCGCAACTGATATTAAAGCTGATCCGGATTCAATCATGACTCAACTGCAGGATATTTATCAATGGAAGCATTGGGTAGAAGGCATGAATGATTCTTCCGTGCATATACAATCATCCGGGAAGGCAATGATCGGAAGAAGTCAGGTTTCAATAACTCATATCGGCGATACTGTTGTGGTAAGCGAATGGGTAACAGGTTCAAGATCGAAGCAATTAAGCACTATGCAGGTGATTTATCAACCTGCCAGACAAATAACCATTGTGCAATGGCAATTTGAACAAAAAGTTGGTTGGCTACCCTGGGAAAAACTGGGGACGATGATGAATGATAAGATTTTAGGGCCAATGATGGAGAAGAATCTCGAGCAATTAAAGACCTATCTGGAAGCTCAAACAGGCAAATTTTAGTCGGTTTCTGCCATTTTATCCCCATTTTTAAAAAAATAATTGCGGTTATTTGCGTTTTTTAAAAAATAGTTGCAGTTTTATACTACAATTACAACTAATGTTTGTTAGTTTAGGTAAACATTAGATTCAGTTTTGACAACTTCTTATAGGGTATATGGGAGTTGTTGGTTGTTAAATGAAAAAAGCCATCCCGTTTAGGCAGGATGGCTTTATCATTTATAATAGCTTATTGTTAGATGATTAGCAAAGCATCGCCATAACTAAAGAAACGATATTTGTCTTTGATGGCTTTTTTATAAGCTTCCATCGCCAAATCATAACCGGCAAAAGCACAGGTCATAATCAGCAGACTTGTTTTAGGAAGGTGGAAATTGGTTACCAGGCTATCTGCCACATTAAAATTATAAGGTGGGTGAATAAAATGGTTGGTCCAACCTTCACTAGGTTTCAGTAATTTTTGTGCGGTAAAGCTGCTCTCCATAGCACGCATAGTAGTAGTTCCGATAGAACAGATTCTATGCCCGCCTTCTTTGGCTTTGTTTACAATTTTGCAGGCTTCTTCAGAAATAGCATAGTATTCAGCATCCATTTTATGTTTACTGAGGTCTTCTACTTCAATAGGGCGGAATGTACCAAGACCAGTATGCAGTGTTACTTCTGCGAAACGAATACCCAGGATCTCACAACGCTTGATCAGTTCTTTACTAAAGTGTAAACCAGCGGTAGGAGCTGCAACTGCACCTTCATGTTTTGCATAAACGGTTTGATAGCGTTCCTTATCTTCTTCATCAGGTTTGCGCTTGATGTATTTTGGAAGTGGGGTTTCACCTAAGAACTCAAGCATTTTTTTGAAGCTTTCGTCATCATCATCCCATAAGAAACGGATGGTACGTCCGCGGCTGGTGGTATTGTCAATAACTTCTGCAACCAATTCTTCGTTGTCACCGAAGTAGAGTTTGTTTCCTACACGAATCTTTCTTGCGGGATCAACGATAACATCCCATAAACGGTTGGGCTTATTTAACTCACGCAAAAGGAACACTTCAATCTTGGCACCGGTTTTTTCCTTTCTTCCGTACATACGGGCAGGAAATACTTTGGTGTTATTTACTACAAACACATCTTTGTCGTCGTAATATTCCAGGATATCGCGAAAATGTTTGTTCTCCATGTGACCACTTTTACGGTCAACTACCATCAGACGACTGTCTTCTCTTCTTTTGGTTGGATTTTGTGCAATGAGGTTAAGGGGTAAATCGAACTTAAATTGAGATAATTTCATGTTACGGCATGATTTTTTATGAAGTCGGCAAAGGTACTGATTTTTTGCCGTTTTTGGTGCAAATAATGAAAAATTACCCCATTTTCAATCCCGGAATGGCTTCCAGCAATTGTTGGGTATAAGCAGATTTTGGATGGTAGTAAACCTGTTCAGCATCACCTGATTCAACTATACTTCCAGCTTTCATTACCATAATTCTATCACTGATGTACTTAACTACCGATAAGTCGTGTGAAATAAAAATGGCCGTAAAGGAAAAACTGCTTTTCAATTCATTCAATAAATTCAGTACCTGGGCCTGAACACTTACATCCAATGCCGAAACGCTTTCATCGCAAACAATAAAGGATGGCTTCAATGCTAGTGCCCGGGCAATGACAATTCTTTGTCTTTGTCCACCACTGAATTCATGTGGGTAACGGTTATAATGGGCCGTACCAAGCTGTACTTTTTCCAGTAAATCCATTACCTGCTCTTTTTTTTCCGCAGCCGATTTTACCATTCCGTGCACTTGTAATGGCTCACCAATGGCTTCTCCAATGGTCATACGAGGATTCAGCGATGAATACGGATCCTGGAATATCAATTGCATATCGCGCCTGAAAACCATTCTTTCCCGGGCTGTCGCATGCGTAAGGTCATGCCCCTTATAAAGAATTGTTCCGGAGCTAACCGGGGTTAGTCCTAATAAGCTACGCCCAAGTGTAGTTTTGCCACATCCTGATTCTCCAACCAAACCAAGTGTTTCTCCTTCTTTAACGGTGAAGCTTACCTGATTAACAGCTTTGAAATAGTCGATCGGTTTTCCCAGGAAATTCTTTTTTGTAGGGTACCATACACAGAGGTCCTGAACGGTTAACAGGTTGTTGTCGCCAGGCTTAACGATAGAAATATCCTGGCTGGTGTTGACCACTTTTTTTTCCGTTAAATCTCCTGTCATGAAATCACTCACTACGGGTAATTTTTTTCCTTTAGGATGTAATGCTGGTCTGCATGCCAGTAAAGCTTTGGTGTATGGATGGGAGGGATGTTGGAGCACTTCAGTTGTACTTCCTTCCTCCAATAATTTTCCTCTGTACAATACAGCAATATGATCAGCAATTTCAGCCACAACGCCAAGGTCATGGGTAATAAAAATCACCCCCATTTCGTGATGAAGCTGCAGTTCTTTGATCAGCTTTAAGATATTTTTCTGCACAGTTACGTCCAGAGCAGTTGTAGGTTCATCACATATCAATAGCGAAGGGTTGCAACTCATCGCCATAGCAATCATCACCCTTTGTTTCTGACCTCCGCTAAGTTGATGTGGGTATCTGCTACCGATTTTTTCCGGATCAGGTAATTGAACCTGACGGAAGAGTTCGGTTACTTTTTTTGTGATATTTTTTTCCTCAATATCCAGGTGTCTGCGAATGGCTTCCGCCACCTGCTCACCACAGGTTATAACGGGGTTGAGTGCGGTCATAGGTTCCTGAAAAATCATCGCGATTTTTTGTCCCCTCAGATCCTGCATGGCTTTCTCCGAAATGGTTAAAAGGTCTACGGGAGTTTCATCGTTATAGAATAATATTTTTCCGGATGGATAATTAACCTGTTTCCCCTTAAGCAGCCTTAAAATAGAGAGGGCAGTAACGGATTTGCCAGAGCCAGATTCACCAACAACAGCTACTATTTCTCCCCTGCGAACGGTCAGGTTTAAACCGTCGAGGGCACGGTGATTACCGCTGGGCGAGGTAAAATCTACACATAGCTGCTGGATGGATAGGATGGGATCGGCCATATCGCCACAATATAAGCCCGAATGGCCGAATCTGGCTCAGCCTGTTTTTGGATTTATGTGGAGAGATATTTTACACTTTGCTGGCTTTTATTGGTGGCCTTTCACCTAATTTTGCGCCAAACAGTTGTTAGTTTGACCAGGGTCGGCAGCAACTGTAAAAAAACGATCATGATTCGAAAAGCCTGGTGGAAGATATTAGCCTTTCTGTTACTTATGTATACCTGTTCCTATGGATTCCTGGTAGAAGTTCCCAGGCTGGATGACAGGTTACAGGAATCCATTCGAAATTTCTTTTTCCATGTACCCATGTGGTTTTCCATGATGATTCTACTTGGTGTATCTGTGGTATATGCCATCAAATACCTTCGTGGCGGAAAACTGGTGCATGATCAGTATTCAATGGCCTTTGCCATTACAGGCACAATTTTTGGATTTCTTGGTTTAGCTACCGGAGCAATATGGGCCAATTACCAATGGGGTAGTCCATGGAGTGGAGATCCAAAACAGAACGGTGCTGCAATTGCTATGCTGATTTACCTGGCATATTTTGTTTTGAGGGGCAGTATGCAGGAAGAAGAGAAGAAAGCCAGGATTGGGGCGGTGTATAATATTTTTGCCTTTTTCATGCTATTTCCTACACTTTGGATATTACCCAGATTAACAGAGTCGTTACACCCAGGTGGAGAAGGTAGTGAAGGTAATCCCGGATTAAACGGAAAAGATATGTCGGCTACTATGCGGACTGTTTTTTATCCTGCAGTAATTGGCTGGACATTACTTGGCGTATGGATCAGCACACTGCGTATTCGTTATGAAATGATTAAAGAACAAAGATTAACCCATGAATAAAATATTTCAGAGAACAGCAATTACGTTCGTAGCATTATTGCTAACCACCGTAGTGTCAGCACAACAAACCGAGAATGCTGATTTTATGCGCAGTAATGGGAAAATCTATGTAGTAATGGCAGTAGTGGTTACGATCGTATTAGGTCTGTTCATTTATGTAGCCAACCTGGATCGCAAAATCAGTAAACTGGAAAAAGGCAGGTAGTCCATGGTCCATAGAATATGGTCTATCTGCTACACAATAAACGTCAAAAAACAAAAACGATTAGCTCATGTCAGAACACAAACCGTATAGCTTTTTTCAAAGTGTTGAAAGAAGTTTTGATAAAGCGGCCAAATTCACCAAGTGGGAGAAGGGATTGCTGGAACAGATCAAAGCCTGTAATAGTATTTACAGCATGCGTTTTCCGGTAAAAATGGATGATGGCCGCATTGAAGTAATTGAAGCCTATCGCGTGCAACATTCACAACATAAATCTCCCTGCAAAGGAGGTATTCGTTTTAGTGAAGAAGTAAACCAGGATGAGGTAATGGCATTGGCATCTCTGATGACCTATAAATGTGCTATTGTAAATGTGCCATTTGGTGGTGGAAAGGGCGGTATTAAAATTAACCCACGTAGTCACAGTGCGTATGAGTTAGAAAAAATTACCCGTCGTTATACAGCGGAACTGGTAAAGAAAAATTTTATTGGTCCTGGTATCGATGTACCCGCACCAGATTATGGTACCGGTGAACGCGAAATGGCCTGGATCGTTGATACTTATGCTTCACTGAAGCCGGGTGAAATTGATGCAGCAGGTTGTGTTACCGGTAAACCAGTAACACAAGGAGGTGTGCGTGGTAGAAAAGAAGCTACAGGCCTTGGTGTATTCTATGGCATCCGCGAAGTATGTAATATGCCTGATGTAATGCAGAAATTAGGACTTACCGTTGGAGTAGAAGGAAAAACTGTGGTGGTGCAAGGTTTAGGTAATGTTGGATACCATTCTGCTAAATTTTTCCGTGAGCATGGTTCTAAAGTTGTAGCAATTGCAGAATATGAAGGAGCTATTTATAGTGCAGATGGATTAAATGAAGATGAAGTGTTTCTGCACAGAAAAAAAACAGGCTCAATCCTGAATTTCCCTGGAGCAACCAATCTTGCTACAAGCACTGATGCACTTGAATTGGAATGCGATATCCTGATTCCTGCTGCATTGGAAAATGTTATTAATGCAGAGAATGCACCAAGGGTAAAAGCAAAAATTATCGGGGAAGCTGCCAATGGTCCGTTAACGCCAGAAGCTGATGAAATCTTCGCGGCAAAAGGAATACTCGTAGTGCCAGATATGTACCTGAATGCAGGTGGTGTTACAGTTTCTTATTTCGAATGGCTAAAAAACCTGAGCCATGTTCGTTATGGCCGTATGGAAAAGAGGTTTACAGAAAACATGAATAACCATATCCTTGGTCAGATTGAAGGACTCACAGGAAAACAGGTAAATGATAAAGAACGTTCTTTCATATTACATGGTCCGGAAGAAGTTGATCTGGTACATAGCGGTTTGGAAGAAACCATGATTACTGCTACCAGAGAAATCATGGAAATATGGAAAAGCAATCCTGATATTCCTGATATGCGTACAGCAGCTTATGTATGCGCAATCAATAAAGTAGGTACTTCTTACTCTGAACTGGGTATTTTCCCATAACAGGTTTGAAGTGGATATTACAATAATAAAAATGGGGAGCTTTTGCTTCCCATTTTTATTATGTGCCTGTTACAGATAATCCGGTAAAGCATCTAAGGATAGAATTTCATTTTCTTTTACTGTCCAACCCCTTGTTTCATTACCATTGGTAATCACCATAAAGCTTGCCTGCAGAGCAGATTGGTACCTTAGCATTTGGTGGAATACCGATTCTTCAACAGGGGTATTCATTTCCTTACATTCTATCAATAACCAGGGTTGGTTATTTTTATACACGAGGATATCAAATCGTTTACGGAGTTCGCCAACCGTTATTTCTTTTTCAACAGCAATAAGTGCTGCGGGATATGCTTTTACCTGTAATAGGTATTGAAGCAGGTTTTGCCTGACCCATTCTTCGGGGGTGAGGCGTACCCATTTCTTTCGCAATGGATCAAAAATATGTTCCCTGCCTTCTTTTTGTTCTATCTTAAAAGGGTAGGAAGGATAGTTTATTTTGATCATAATGCTTGCAGGTGGGATTGTTTTTTTGTATTTTAGCCAATTAACTTGTTCAAAGATACCGAGCAGGTTGACCAAAATAAATATATTATGAAGACGAAAGCCGAAATTGTGAACAACTGGTTACCTAGGTATACCGGTGAAAAGCTAGAGAACTTTGGTAAATATATTTTACTCACCAACTTCAGTAATTATGTTACCATGTTCGCCAAATGGAACAAGGTAAAAGTGGTAGGAGCAGACAGGCCAATGCAATGTGCTACTGCAAATGGTATAACCATCATCAATTTTGGCATGGGTAGTCCGGGTGCGGCAACCATTATGGATTTATTAACCGCCATTGCTCCGGAAGCGGTATTGTTTTTAGGTAAATGTGGTGGTTTAAAGAGAAGGAATAAACTGGGCGACCTGATTCTTCCTATTGCTGCAATCAGGGGTGAGGGTACATCCAATGATTACTTCCCACCAGAAGTTCCTGCAATGCCGGCATTTGCATTGCAGAAAGCTATTTCAACGACTATACGCGATTATAAAGTAGACTATTGGACAGGTACCGTTTATACCACCAACAGACGTGTTTGGGAGCATGATGATGCATTTAAAGCATATCTCACAAAAGTGAGGGCCTATGCCATCGATATGGAAACTGCAACAATTTTTACCGTAGGCTTTTTCAATAAAATTCCAACAGGAGCTTTGTTATTGGTGAGCGACCAGCCCATGATTCCGGATGGAGTTAAAACAGAAGCCAGTGATAAAAAAGTAACTGCGGACTATGTTGAAAGGCACCTGAAAATCGGTATCGACTCACTGAAACAACTCATCAATAAAGGGCAGACGGTTAGACACCTGAGGTTTTGATATTAGATGTCAGATGTCAGATTTGATAGATGGTGCCCAGAATAAAATCTGATATCTGAGATCTGCCATCTGCCATCTGCCATCTTCTTTAGTCTTTCCAGAGAAAAGGAAACAATATCACTGCAAGAACAACAACCAGTATATCAAAGCCGGCGAGCATTGCGATCATTTGCCACCAGCCTGCCTGGATAACATCAGAAAAACCTGTTCCGGCAATTTTCATCAGTAATAATAACTGGGGTATAATTAAGGGAAATCCCATAATGGCTACCATGGCAGATTGTTGTTGTGCTTTTGCGGCGATTGCTGCCAGAAAAGTAAATACAAGGCTCAGGCTGATTCCTCCCAAACAGGCGATAAAAGTAAATTGTAAGAAATTGTAGAGGGGGTTACCAAGCAGTAAAGAAAAAATGAGCAGGCTTAGTAAGCTCATCACCAGCATAAGTATGAGGTTGAAGAGGAGCTTAGCCAGCACAAAATCTACTGGTCCGGCAATGGTATAAAAATATAACATCCTTCCCCGGCCTTCTGCCAGAAAACTTTTAGCTACCGCATTCACGCAAACGAAAAGCTGTATTACCCAAAACAGACCGTTCCAGACTGTATCTTCCGGCTGCCCCATCGATAGATAAACAACGAAAATGGTAGAAGCTACATAGAGTAAAATCCCATACAAAGTGTACTGTTGCCTCATTTCAAGCAACAGATCTTTTTTTACCAGCGCTAATATGGGACTGCCTGTTTTCAAATAGTTATTTTTTGATGAATGTGGGTACTTTAAACGTAAAGATAATTATTCGTACTGTCCTTTAAAAAATCAGTTATGAGCTACGAGCCATTGTTGTCAAAGGAAATTTAACCGCGAGCTTTAAGTCTCGCGTATGATGGAACACAGATCTTCATGATTTTCAAGATCTATCATGATAAATCCTGAAAATCATGAATATCCGTGTTCTATTAATAACTCATTGTGCAATAGCAGCAATCAAATATTTATTTAACCAACTGATCCAAAATAATCTAATTCGCGGGCTCCTCATTTATTCCATTAAAAGCAGAAAGTCAAAAATGGCACCCATCAAGGCATGTAGCTTGCAGCTTGCAGCTTGAAGCCAAATTTATCCTTGCTGGTTCGTATCGTGATAGCATTTTCTGCACCTCGGTTCATAGGTTTCTTTTTCTCCAAGCATCACCTGGTTTTCGCCTCCCACTTTCCTGTAAGAAACATTCGCAATATTGCCACATTTCATGCATATAGCATGTAGTTTGGTGATATAATCAGCAATGGCCAACAAATTCGGCATTTGTCCAAATGGCTTACCCAGGTAATCCATATCAAGTCCTGCAACAATCACACGAATACCTCTTAAAGCAAGGGTTTCACAAACATGCATAATTTCGGCATCAAAAAACTGGGCTTCATCAATACCTACCACATCAACATCTTGTGCCAGAAGTAAAATTGTTTGAGAATTTTCGATCGGGGTGCTTTGAATGCTGTTTGCATCATGACTTACTACCTGTGTTTCATCATATCGCACATCGATTGCAGGTTTATAGATTTCAACTTTAAGGTTGGCAATCTTGGCCCTTTTCAGCCTTCGGATCAGTTCCTCTGTTTTGCCACTGAACATGCTTCCGCAGATCACTTCAATCCATCCTCTTCTTTCTCCTGATAAATTTGGTTCTATAAACATGTTAATATAAATATAAACGGGCGGGGCAAATTACTTTAAACGAACCTTATTTTCATATTTTTGTTTAAACCGAACCCGGAACATCGTTTCCATGAGCAAATAGAAACAGTATGAAGAAATTCCTAAAGAAGATAATTATAGTGCTACTGCTCATGGGTTTTACAAATATGGTAACCGCCCGTCCGGGTTGTCATTTTTCATCGGGTTCACTAGCCGATGATGCAGGTGATTTGCGCTTCAATAAGACTGAATCCTTTACTTTACTTGAATTTTTATTAGAGCAGGTTCATGGATTGCCCGATAATATTCCCAATAATGAGGAGTCGGGTGCTCATTACAGCCTTTTCAGGGTGGTTCAGAAAACCGCTGTTCCCAGAATCGGTATAGCTGCTGCACTAAAGAAAGCAGTGCAGCCCAAGTTGAAGGAAACATCCCCACAACGAACTACGCAATTATATTACCCTACTCCAGGGTTAGGACATTTCCATGGATTCTTATTTAGGTTAACCCCATTCTGATCCCCCTCATTTTTATCGATTGATTGCCTGTCCTGCACTGTACAACAGTGTTGGTGTACTTGTATTATATCATCAACAGACATCAAATAGAAAATGAGTATAAAATTACCCCTTGCGTTTTTTCTTTTTATCATACTTGCGTCCTGTAAGAGCAAGAAAAATCAAGAAATAGATCAAAATGCCCATGCAGCTTTGCCTGTTTTGGCCATTCAAAAAAAAGATACCATGCTGCTGACCGAATATGTTTCGGAAATTCAGGCAGTTAGAAATGTTGAAATACGTGCCAGAGTGCATGGATTTCTGGAAAATATTTATGTAGACGAAGGCCAGGAAGTTAAAAAGGGGCAATTGTTATTTCAGATCAATGACCTGGAATATGTAACGGAAGTAGCTAAAGCCAAAGCAAATGTTTCCAATGCAATGGCAGAAGCAAAAGCTGCTGAGCTTGAGCTAGACCGGATTAAAATGCTGGTAGATAAAAAAGTGATTTCTGCTACCGAATATGAACTTGCTTCCGCTAAGTTAAGGGCAACTAAGGCCAAAGTGGAAGAAGCTAATGCAGAACTGGCCAGTGCTCAAAATAAATTATCGCTAACAAGCATTAAATCGCCTTTTGATGGAGTTATTGACCGGATCCCTTTAAAAATGGGAAGTCTGATTGATCCCGGCGCATTACTTACTACAATATCTGATATACATGATGTATTTGCTTATTTCCATGTATCAGAAAGTGAATACCTGCGTCTGCGAAAAGACCAATCAAATTCATCGGCAAGAAATGAAGCAATACAATTAATACTTTCTGATGGAACTACCTATCCTCAAAAAGGGAAGATAGAAACCATGGATGGAGAAATCAATGAAAATACCGGCGCAATTGCATTTCGGGCAAGGTTCCCAAATCCGGCAAAACTTTTAAAACATGGTGCATCGGGTAAAATTTGTTTAACCAGTGTAGTAAAGGATGCCATGTTGATACCTCAAAAATCTGTTTTTGAAATACAGGATAAAAACTATGTTTTTGTTGTAGGTAAAGACAATACCGTAAAAATGCGAGGCTTTACTTATCACCATCGGGTGGCTGACTTTTTTATTGTTGAACAAGGTATTCAACCAGGGGAGATGATTGTGTATGAAGGAGTGAAAAACATTCGTGATGGAATGAAGATTACCCCTCAATTGATTACCGAAGCCAACTTTATTGCTTACTCCAAATAGTCAGTCAAATGTTTGAAATATTTATTAAGCGACCGGTGTTGTCGCTGGTGATCTCATTATTGATCAGCCTTCTTGGTTTACTGGCATTATTTACATTGCCTGTAACACAATTCCCGGATATTGTTCCCCCATCGGTAACAGTAACTGCAAAATATACAGGCGCCAATGCAGAAGTATGTGCAAAAGCAGTAGCAACGCCATTGGAAAGAGCGATTAATGGAGTGCCTGGCATGACGTATATGTCGTCTGTATCCAGTAACAATGGTACTACACTTATTTCTATTTCATTTAAAGTAGGTACCGACCCTGACCAGGCCGCTGTGAATGTACAGAACAGGGTAACCACTGTACTTGATGAGTTACCGGAAGAAGTAATCAAAGCAGGGGTAACGACAGAAAAAGAGGTAAACAGTATGCTGTTGTACCTCAATATCATGAGTGAAGACACCACTGCTGATGAACAATTCATTTACAACTTCGCCGATATTAATATACTGCAGGAACTAAAGAGGATTGATGGTGTTGGATTTGCTGAGATCATGGGTTCACGCGAGTATGCAATGCGTGTATGGCTCAAACCAGACCGCATGCTGGCTTACCAGCTTTCAACGCAGGATGTGATTAATGCACTGCGTGATCAGAATGTAGAAGCAGCTCCAGGTAAAACAGGAGAGAGTTCTGGTATGAACCCAGGTTCACTACAATATGTATTAAGGTACACTGGAAAAAAATCGGCTGCAGATCAATATGAAAATATTGTTATCAGGGCAGAGTCGAATGGTTCTGTACTTAGGTTAAAGGATGTTGCCGACATAGCATTTGGCTCTATGACCTACAGTATGGAATCAAAAACCGATGGAAGACCTTCTGCCTCTATCATGCTTAAACAAAGGCCAGGATCCAATGCTCGCGATGTAATTGATAATGTAAAGAAAAGGATGGAAGAACTGAAAGCAAGTTCCTTTCCTCCCGGTATGAAATACAATTTTGCCTATGATGTATCCAGGTTCCTTGATGCTTCCATTCACGAAGTAGTAAAAACCCTGTTTGAAGCATTTATCCTGGTATTTATTGTAGTGTATATTTTTCTGCAGGATTTCAGGTCAACCCTTATCCCCGCTTTGGCAGTTCCGGTAGCACTGATTGGTACACTTTGCTTCATGCAGTTATTAGGGTTCTCTATCAACCTCTTAACATTGTTTGCATTGGTATTGGCAATCGGTATTGTTGTTGATAATGCCATTGTGGTGGTAGAAGCGGTGCATGTTAAAATGAGTGAGTATCATATGTCAGCAATGGATGCAACGATTGCTGCAATGAAAGAAATCAGCGGAGCGCTGGTAGCTATTACACTGGTAATGTCGGCTGTATTTATACCTGTTGCATTTTTGTCTGGTCCGGTAGGCGTTTTCTACCGGCAGTTTTCGTTAACACTGGCGATATCGATTGTGATATCTGGCATAAACGCAGTTACATTAACGCCCGCATTATGTGCGATTATGTTGAAGCACCAAAAGTTATCGCCACGGAAAAATCTGTTAGATCGCTTCTTTGCAGCTTTCAATAAAAGGTACGATGCTACATCCGGTAAATACCAGCGAATATTAAAAGCTATTGCAGGTAAAAGAATAATTACACTGGCATTACTCGTGGTATTTTTTGTGGCAACATGGGGCATATCTGCAGTGTTGCCCGGTGGTTTTATTCCAACAGAAGATCAGGGGATGATTTATGTGAATGTTACCACGCCTGCTGGGTCAACAGTAGAACGTACGGAAACAGTAATGAAGCAGGTACAGCAATCAATTGCTGATGTAAGTGCCATCGAAAATGTATCTACACTTTCAGGATATAGTCTGGTTACTGAGGTTGCTGGTGCTTCTTACGGAATGGCCATGATTAATTTAAAACCCTGGAAAGAACGGGAGGAGTCGGTAACTGAAATTATTGACTTACTAAGATCAAAAACGGCACATATCAAAGATGCGGATATTGAGTTTTTCCCACCACCTACTGTGCCTGGTTTTGGTAATGCAAGCGGGTTTGAAATGCGTATTCTCGATAAAACAGGATCGGGTGATTTGAAAAAAACGGCAGATGTAGCACAGGCTTTGATTGATACACTTAAGCAGACAAAAGTCATAGGTTCAGCATTTACGAGTTTCGATCCATCCTTTCCTCAATACCTGATTCATGTAGATCAGGATATGGCTGCCAAGAAAGGGGTAACAATTGAGAATGCAATGAGTACACTGCAAACTTTGATTGGTAGTTATTATGCAACCAATTTTATCCGGTTTGGACAGATGTATAAAGTGATGGTTCAGGCCTATCCTCAATACCGGTCGAAGCCGGAAGATATACTTCAACTCTATGTAAAAAATAATAGAGGTGAAATGGTATCGTATTCCACTTTTATCAGGTTGGAAAGGGTATTTGGTCCGGAACAACTTACCCGATACAATATGTATACTTCTGCCTTAATCACGGGAGATGCTGCGCCAGGCTATAGTAGCGGAGATGCGATTAATACACTGAAAGCAGTAGCTGATCGGGCTTTACCCAGGGGGTATAGTTATGAATGGTCTGGAATGACCCGAGAACAGATATTATCGGGAAACCAGGCTGTATTTATTTTTGCGATCTGTTTATTATTTGTTTATCTCCTGTTAGCGGCACAGTATGAAAGTTTCCTATTACCACTTGCCGTGATTTTATCATTGCCAGCCGGGGTTTTTGGCGCTTTTCTTGGACTAAAACTATTTGGTCTGGAGAATAATATTTATGCGCAGGTGGCGCTGGTAATGCTTATCGGGTTGTTGGGTAAGAATGCAATACTTATTGTTGAATTTGCCATACTACGCAGGAAGCAGGGTTTACGCATTATTGATGCTGCGCTGGAAGGTGCTGTGTCGAGGCTCAGACCTATTCTCATGACCTCCTTCGCGTTTATTGCTGGATTAATTCCGCTTTGCATTGCTTCAGGCGCAGGAGCTATGGGTAATCGATCTATCGGTACAGCAGCAGCCTCGGGAATGTTGATCGGAACCTTGTTTGGGGTACTGGTTATTCCCGGACTTTACTACCTGTTTGCCATTCTTGCTGAAAAAACAAGTCGTAATAAGCAACCTGTAGTGGCTGTGACAGACGAGAATGCAGAACAATATATGGATCAATAAAAACAAATTCATGAAACAAATTCATCGATATAAGCATCATTTTATAGGGATTATTTTTCTGGGGATGATTGGATGTGCGGTACCAAAAACCACACAAAATTTTAAAGAACTATCATTGCCCCATACCTATCAAGGCAGCAAGGATACAGCGAGACTATTAGATATGCAATGGAAAAACTTTTTCCATGATACTGTTTTATTGCATCTCATAGAAATTGCAGTGAACAATAATTTCGATCTGCAAAAGGCAATACAGCGTATTCAAATGGCCAGGGCTCAAATGAACATAGCAGCCAATGCAAAATTGCCATCGCTTGAAGCTGTGGCTTCATTAGGGTTCAATAAATACGGCAAATACACCATCGATGGGGTAGGTAATTTTGATACCAATCTGTCGCCCAATATCACTAAAGACCAACGTATACCTGTAGTAACTCCTGATTTATTATTGGGCCTGAGGAGTAATTGGGAGTTGGATGTTTGGGGAAAGTTGAACGACAGAAAAAAAGAAGCTTTTTCTAATCTGATGGCAACAGATAAGGAAAGGCAGTGGTTGGTAACCCAACTGGTGGCACAGGTAGCAAGTATGTATTACGAATTGACAGCCCTGGATAGTGAAATGGATATTTTGCAAAAAAACATCCACTTGCAGGAAGATGCACTTAGTGTGGTTAAAATTCAAAAAGCGGGAGGAAGAGCGAATGAACTGGCGGTTCAGCAATTTGAGGCCCAGTTATACAATACCAAAAGTTACACCGCATTAATCAGGCAAAGTATTGTAAAAACAGAGAATGAACTCAATTTCTTACTTGGAAGGATTCCTCAACCAATCAAAAGACAAAAATCAGTGTTTGACCTGAAATTGAGTATGAGGGTTAAAATGGGGGTTCCTTCAGATTTATTGATGAATCGTCCTGATTTACGTGCGGCCGAATTCAAACTATTGGCAGCAGGGGCAGGGTTAAGTGCCTCACAAAAATCCTTTTTACCATCATTCAATATATCGCCCTATCTGGGTTTCAATTCTTTTAGTGCTGCACATTTAATAACACCTGGCTCGGTTGCCTATGGGCTGATTGGCAGTATTACCGGCCCAGTATGGAACAGGGGTAGATTAAAAGGAATGTTAAAAGAATCGGAAGCAAAACAGCGTGAAGCCTGGTATGAATACCAGCAAACTATGTTAAGGGCTTTTCAGGAAGTAGAAACAAGTATGGGAGCAGTGGTGAATAATGAAGAGGTTTATGATTATAAAAAGAAACAGGCCCAAACGCTGGAATCCGCAGTAGTAACGGCTCGTGAGCTTTATGTAACCGGATATGCATCTTACCTGGAAGTAATTACGGCTCAGCAGGGGTTATTGGAATCACAGCTTCAATCGGTGTTGACCTATAAAACCCTGCTACAATCTCAAATTGATTTATACAGGTCGCTCGGTGGCGGGTGGCAATAAATGAGGGGGAGAAATACTAAAACCTTATAAAATTCGTTAGTAACTTGTGTTTCTCCCCCCAAAAACTCATGCCATGGAAAGAGTAGGAACTTTGATCCATAAACTGAAAGAGCAGTTTGAACAAGATGCAGATCCGGCAAAAATGTTGGTAAATACCCGTTTATTACTGGCAGAATTACAAACGGTTTTGCAGCAGCAACCCGTGTCTGTAAGCGGTAAAGTCTCTGTAGTAATGCCCTCTGCATATATGTCTGGTATTAGTCAACCTGTTGCACCAGTGGAAACTCCTGTCGCAGCTATGGTAACACCAGAGCCCGAGCCCGAACCGTTAATTGATGAGCCGGCTAAAGAAAATAAAGAAGAAGAAACGGAAGAGACTATTCCCTGGATGATGAATATGTCTGTGGAAATACCCACTATGGTGCACCAGGATACCCAAATGGAAAAAGAAGTGTTTGAATTGAATGAAGTACTCATTGCGCAACAGGAACAACCAGAGCTGAACGAAAGATTGAAAGAAAATAAAATAGAAGTAGCCACAGTTTTACAAAGCGCACCCGTTCGCGACCTTAAGAAAGCAGTAGGTATCAACGACCGTTACCTTTTTGTAAATGAACTGTTTCGAGGTGATGAAAGCATGTATGAAAGAAGCCTCAAAACCATCAATGCCTTTTCTATTTACCCCGAAGCCCAATATTGGATCGAAAGGGAATTAAAAGTAAAACTTGGGTGGAACGAAGGTTGTGAAGCTGCAAGACTTTTTGATCAGTTGGTAAGAAGACGTTTCGCCTGAATATAATCAACGATAGCGGCCGTTGCCCCTGCCTGTGTTTGTACATAATTTCCGGCACTATCACCTGCTTCTTTCAATAAATGTTGGTTGGATAGCATGAGCTTTAGTTGCGCTTCCAATTCTAATGCATCATTGATACTAAATGCAGCACCTGTTTCTACCAGGTCGATGGCTTCCTGGTATTTATCATAAACAGGCCCGAATACGATGGGTTTACTGAATACCGCAGCCTCTAATGCATTGTGAATACCATCGTCACCAAACCCGCCTCCTATATAAGCGATGGTTGAATAATGGTATAGTTTACTCAACATGCCCATATTATCCATAATCAGTACATTTTTATTTTGACCTGCTGCATTATTTGCAGCGTATACTGAATAACGAATACTATTTGTGTAAAGCTGCTCACATTCTTTTAACCTGTCTTCGTCGATATCGTGTGGTGCTATAATGAAACGAATATCTGCATAGGTATTGGCAAAATGATCCAGGCTTTCGTCGTCATCTGTCCAGGTACTTCCGGCAACAATCACCGGGTGGTCGCCACAAAAAGAATCGATGGCTGGTATCGGGGCAAACCTTCCAGCAATTTGTAAAACCCTGTCAAAACGGGTGTCTCCTGCCACAGAAAAAGCATCGGTAATATTCAACTGTTTGACAAGTTCAAATGCCGATTGGTTTTGTAAAAACAAGTGGGTGAATTTCTGGAGCATTTTTTTATGAAAACCACCATACCATTTAAAAAAGGGCTGGTCTGGTCGGAATATCCCCGAAACCAGTAATAGAGGGATGTTCCGTTGTTTAATCTCATCCAGGTAATAAAACCAGAATTCATATTTCACAAACAATACCAGCGATGGTTGTACAATATTCAGAAAACGGGCTGCATTATAGGGTCTATCCATGGGCAGGTAACAAACATGGTCCGCAACGGGGTCGTTTTTCCTGATTTCATATCCCGAAGGGGAGAAAAAACTCACCAGGATAAAATGTTCCGGATATGCTTGTTTTAAAGACTCCAATACAGGCTTCCCTTGTTCAAACTCTCCCAGTGAGGCACAATGCATCCAGATGACCGGTCGCTGATTGGTATGAAAAATGGTAGACAGGTTACGGAACTGGTTTTTACGACCATTTATCCAAAGTTTAGCCTTGGGGTTATAAAAAGATAATAACCATGCGGCTTTGGGGTAAAACCAAACAAATATGCGATAGAGTAAACGCAAAGGCAGTTTTTATTGGTACAAAATAACAACATAAACTTCTTGTTTATTCTATTAATAACAGATAGTGCAATTGCCACAACCAAATATTTCTTTAAACAACTGACTTTAAATTTTCTCCGCTCTATTATTCCATTAAAAGCAGAAGGCCTAAAATAAGTACCCTTCAAAGCTTGTAGCTTGCAGCCTGCAGCTTGAAGCCAAATTTCCCAGGTCAGTCATGATTCTATACCGGGGCTTAAACTGAACTTTTTTGCAGTAATTTCGCCTCCTAAAGTGAATAGCGTATGAGACCCATTCAGATGGTGGATACAAAAAGGCAGTACGAGCAGATAAAAACGGAAGTAGACGCAGCTATCCAGGAAGTGTTGGATGGTGCTGCATATATCAATGGAAAAGCGGTGCAGGATTTCGCACAGGGACTAAACAACTACCTGGGAGTTAAACATACCATTCCATGTGCCAATGGTACTGATGCACTTCAGATTGCTATGATGGCTCTGGGACTTCAGCCGGGAGATGAAGTAATTACCCCTTCATTTACCTATATCGCTACTACCGAAGTAGTGGCATTACTCAGGCTTACCCCTGTATTTGTGGAGGTGGATCCCAAAACGTTTTGTATGGATCCCGATTCACTCCGCAAAGCCATTACACCAAAAACAAAAGCCATTGTACCTGTTCACTTATATGGGCATGCCGCACCAATGGAAGAGATTATGCAGATTGCTAAAGAGCATAATCTCTATGTTATAGAAGATAATGCCCAGGCAATCGGATGCGATTATACCTTCAGTGACGGAACCACCAAAAAAACAGGCACTATCGGCACAATTGGTGCCACATCTTTTTACCCTAGTAAAAACCTTGGTGCTTATGGTGATGGGGGAGCTATTTTTACCAATGATGATGCGCTGGCTCAACAATTAAAAATGGTGGCTAATCACGGCCAACAGAAAAGGTATTACCATGAAGTTGTAGGGTGTAATTCAAGACTCGATAGTATACAGGCAGCTATATTGAATATCAAACTTAAAAAACTGGATGAATATAATGCTGCAAGACAATCCGTAGCTGCTTTCTACAATAAAGCATTTAAGGGTAATGAGCACATTATTACACCGCATGTTGCAGATTACAGCAAACATGTTTACCATCAATATACCCTGGTATTAAATAATGTAGACAGGGATGGATTGGTTGCGCATCTTGCAGAACATAAAATTCCATCTATGATTTATTATCCTGTACCCGGTCATAAACAGGATATGTTCAAATCATTCGGTTTGCCTGACTACCAGTTAGCAACAACAGATTGGTTAACCGAAAGGGTAATTTCATTGCCGGTTCACACCGAAATGGATACGGAACAATTGACATATATTACGGAAACGGTTTTAAATTTTGTAAACAGATAAGGTATGAAGATTACAGTTGTTGGAACGGGATATGTTGGTTTGGTAACAGGCACTTGTTTTGCTGAAACAGGAAATAAAGTGGTTTGTGTAGATATTGATGAATCGAAAGTAAGCAGGTTGTCAAATGGTGAAATCACTATTTACGAACCCGGGCTTGAAAAGATATTTTTACGCAACCTGAAAGAAGGTCGCCTGAAATTTACCACGGATCTGGCTGCAGGGGTTAGTGATGCAGAAATCATTTTCCTCGCATTGCCAACACCTCCAGGTGCAGATGGTGCCGCTGATTTGAAATATGTATTGGGTGTGGCTGACCAGCTTGGGAAAATATTAAATGGATATAAAGTTATCGTAGATAAAAGTACTGTGCCAGTGGGAACTGCAGATAAGGTTAAGCAGGCCATCGCGGCAAATTATAATGGCGCATTTGATGTGGTTAGTAACCCGGAATTCTTACGCGAAGGTGTTGCTGTGGATGATTTCATGAAACCAGACAGGGTAGTGGTTGGTACAGATTCTGAAAGAGCAAGAAAGATTATGGGTGATTTATTTGCTCCATTTGTGCGTCAGGGTAATCCGATCATTTTTATGGATGAACGCTCTGCTGAATTAACCAAATATGCAGCCAATTCATTCCTTGCTACCAAAATATCATTCATGAACGAAATAGCTCAGCTCTGTGAACGTATGGGAGCTGATGTGGATATGGTTCGTCGTGGTATTGGAAGCGATGACAGGATTGGTAAACGCTTTTTATTCCCTGGTATAGGATATGGTGGTAGTTGTTTTCCAAAAGATGTTCAGGCGTTGGTGCGTTCTGCGGAAGAAGTCGGATATGATTTTAAAATTTTGAAATCAGTTGAGCTGGTAAATGCAAAACAAAAACTCCACCTTGTAGAAAAAATTAAGCGTTACTATAATGGTAATCTGCAGGGGAAACAATTTGCTGTTTGGGGACTGGCTTTCAAACCAAATACAGATGATATAAGAGAAGCACCAGCAATCGATATGATTGAATTATTGTTGGATGAGGGCGCAAAAGTGGTATCCTTTGACCCAGAAGCGATGAACAATGTTAAACAGGTATTGGGCGATAAAATTGGTTATGCGGAAAGTCAGTACGAGGCATTGGACAGTGCAGATGCATTGATTATTGCAACAGAATGGAGTGAATTCAGAACACCGGATTTTGAAGCCATCGAAAACCGGTTAAAAACTAAAACCATATTCGACGGAAGAAATTTATTTGATGTAAAGCAAATGAAGGATATGGGTTATTATTATGAAAGCATTGGAAGAAGTTAGGGTTTGATTGTTCTTCTTTTATGTATTTCAAAAAACAAAAATTATGTCAAAGAAAAGAATACTGATAACTGGTGCCGCAGGCTTTTTAGGATCGCATTTATGTGACCGTTTTGTGAAGGAAGGGTATCATGTTATTGGTATGGATAACCTTATTACAGGTGATATGCGCAATATCGAGCACCTGTTTAGTTTACCGGATTTTGAATTCTTTCACCATGACGTAACAAAATTTATTCATGTACCCGGACAACTGGATTATATCCTGCATTTCGCTTCGCCGGCAAGTCCGATCGACTACCTGAAAATTCCTATTCAGACATTGAAAGTGGGCGCTTTGGGAACACATAATTGTTTGGGTCTCGCAAAAGATAAAAAAGCAAGAATACTGGTAGCTTCTACCAGTGAAGTATATGGAGACCCGCTGGTGCATCCTCAAACGGAAGAATACTGGGGTAATGTAAATCCTGTTGGTCCAAGAGGCGTATATGATGAAGCCAAGCGATTCATGGAATCAATTACCATGGCCTATCATACCTATCATGGGGTGGAGACAAGGATTGTGCGGATATTCAATACTTATGGTCCTCGTATGCGATTGAATGATGGCAGGGCATTACCCGCTTTTATCGGTCAGGCATTAAGGGGAGAAGACCTTACTGTATTCGGCGATGGAAGTCAAACCCGCTCTTTTTGTTATGTAGATGATCTGGTTGAAGGTATTTACCGATTGTTGATGAGTGATTATTGTCTCCCGGTTAATATTGGCAACCCCAATGAAATATCCCTACTCGATTTTGCGGAAGAAGTGCTTAAGTTAACGGGTTCAACCGTAAAGATTATTCATAAACCATTGCCTGTTGACGATCCGAAACAGCGCAGGCCGGATATAACCAAGGCAAAAGAAATTCTGGGTTGGGAACCTAAGATTAACAGAGCAGAGGGATTGGCAAAAACCTATGCTTATTTCAAAGCATTGCCGAAAGAAGAATGGTCGAAACAACCTAAAGAGTTCAACTAAGCATGCCGAAACCACAAATACTTGTTACGGGAAAAAATGGACAGCTTGGATGGGAGATAATGCAACTGGCTGATGAGTATAGTCAGTATGATTTTATTTTTCCAGACAAAACCGAACTCGACCTATCCAATCCATCTTCAATTAAAGAAGCAGTACAAAAGTACCAGCCAGATTATTTTATCAATTGTGGTGCATATACAGCAGTAGATAAGGCTGAGACAGAACAGGATTTAGCTTATCAGGTAAATGCTTTGGCTCCGGGCATTATTGCTGAAGCATGTAATAAGATAGGTGCAGTATTGATCACCATTTCTACTGACTATGTTTTCAATGGAAAAGGTACAAAGCCCTATAAGCCAGATGAAGCTACTGAGCCTGTTAATTATTATGGTTATAGTAAACAGGTGGGAGAGCAATTGGCTTTAATGAATAATGCATCTACCATTGTTATTCGTACATCCTGGGTATATAGTACCCATGGAAATAATTTTGTGAAGACAATGCTTCGTTTAATGAAGGAAAGGGATAGCTTAAATGTGGTAGCCGATCAGATAGGTTCACCAACTTATGCATTTGATCTTGCAAAAGCTATATTGCAGATAGTAAATGATGTAAAAAACGGTAACAGACATTTTGGATTATTTCATTTTAGCAATACAGGAGTTACCAACTGGTGCGATTTTGCAAAAGCCATTCGCGATGAGGCAGATCTTTCCTGTGCCATTAATCCGATAGCTAGTTCCGAATATCCAACACCAGCCAAAAGGCCAGCCTATTCGGTAATGGATACAGCTAAAATTCAAGACTTGTATGGCGTTGCATTGCGGAGCTGGAGAACAGCTTTGCACGAATGTGTGGGAAAAATGAAAGCCTGATAATTTTTATAGTAAGCCACAGATGCACAGATAAATCTGTGCATCTGTGGCTTACTCATTTCACAATGCAATATGCCGCTTGTCAAATCCTGATAATCCGGCTATAATGGGAATTGTATTTTTGTCTTATGGAAATACAAAACAGTACAATCGAGGATATTGATGTGATCTTCGACTTATACAGAATGGCCGCAAACTATATGAAAGAGCGGTTCTGGGTTCATTTTCCCGAGTTTAACCGAAATATGGTTATCCGGGAAATTGAAGAAGGACGTCAATGGAAAATGATGATTGATGGTGAGCTTGCCTGTATCTGGGCTATTACGTTTAATGATCCGGAAATATGGGAAGAAAAAGATGCGGATCCTTCAATTTATATTCATCGCATTACAACAGTGCCCGCATTCAGGGGCAGACATCTTGTAAAAGAAATAGTAGCCTGGGCAAAGACTTATGCGAAAACAAAAGGTAAAAAATTCGTACGCTTAGATACAGTAGGAGAAAACCAGCGATTGATACAGCATTACCAGGATAGTGGGTTTAAATTTCTAGGACTCGTTACCTTAAAAGATACCAGTAAATTACCCGACCATTATAAACTCGATAAAGTGAGTTTGTTTGAATTGGAAGTTTAAATTAAGCTGCAAGCTTCTAGCCATTGTTGTTCGGAGAAAATTGGCTTCAAGCTTCAAGCCGCAAGCTACAAGCCTTGATGGGTGCTTATTTTAGACTTTCTGCTTCTAATGGAATTAAAGGTGGGAGAAAATTTAAAGTCAGCTGCTTAAAGAAATATTTTGTTGCCGTAAATGCACTATCTGCTATTAATAGAACACGGATCTTCATGATTTTCAAGATCTATCATGATAAATCCTGAAAATCATGAAGATCCGTGTTCCATCATATGCAACACCTACATCTCGCGGTTAAATTTCCCCGGACAGCAATGGTTTAATTTCTATATTGAAAGCACTGCTTTTTGATCATTGTCCGGAATGAATATTATTTTACAGGTTTCCAGTATGGCGTTTCATTTCTTTTAGGTGCAGTGGTTAATTGTATTTTTTCTTTACTGTTAATATTCATCAGCCATATATCATATTTGCCCTTGGCTCCGGAAGTAAAAGCAATCCACTCGCCATCTTGTGACCAGGAAGGAGAATAATCTTCAATAACATCATTGGTGAGATTGATTGTTTTGCTGCCATCTGCATTTGCCAGAAAAATATCATACCATTTATTTTCTGTAGAACCGTAAAAAGCAATCTTTTTGAAATCAGGAGAAAAGCAAGCACCGGAATCAAAGCCTTTTTTAGTGGTGAGCCTGGTTAGTTTTTTTCCATCTTTACTGATCAGGTGAATATCGCCATTACTTACCATCCCAGAATCAGTTTTATCGTTTACCATCATAGTGAATATGATTCCCGAACCATCTTTCAACCAAACCGGGCATTCGATATATGATTTTTGATATGTAACTCTACGCTGGTTGCTGCCATCGGCATTCATCAGATAAAGTTCCCTTTCTTCACCATCACGGTCAGTAATAAAAGCAATTTCTTTTCCATCCGGCGACCAGGCAGCGGCCCGCTCTGCCGCAGGATGTTTGGTAAGGTTAACAGGATTCTTCCCATCTGCATCCATCTTCCAGATATCTTCATTACCATCTCTGTTACTATAAAAAAGAATATAGCTTCCATCCGGCGACCAGCCCAGACCGTAGTCGGCACCGGGATGATTACTCAGGTTCTGCTGGTTCTTACCATCTGCATCCATGGTATACACTTCCCAGTTGCCATCGCGGGTACTTGTAAATAATAATGTACCCGTAACCTTGACCGGTTTATTTGTAAAAGAAAAAAGGATGAAAAGCAAGCTTGCAAATAAGTGCCTGGTTTTTAATAAACTACTCATTTGATATTGGTTTAACAACCAGTTAAGTTACACATATTTCAACCTGTATTATATTTTTCTTACAGGATTATAGTGTAAAGACATCACCAAAAAGGGCAATCCGGAAACCAGCCGCAATTATTTTACTGTATGGGGCACTCTTTTTGATTAACAAAGGATTAGTATGGTTAAAATGAATAAAATAAATTTTCTTTTTGTCGCTGGCAGATAATCCTGAAAAACGTTGCATGCTTTCTATAACAAAGGGATGGGGAATTTCTTTTATATCTCTGTTATTAATTTCCGCTGCATCAAAAAAAGTGGCATCAATAAAAGCATAATCTACGGTTCTTATCAATGAATCAATATTATGGTGCCATTTTTCCCACTTGTCAATGTCAGGGATAAATAAAGCCGTTTTGTTTGGTCCTTTAATCTGGTAACCAACTGTTTCTGAATATTCATCCCTGTGTGGTACAAGCAGGGGGATGACTTCTAAAGAAGGCTGTAGTTTTACTGCGGTTTTATTGGTAAGTGTTTTAACTGAAATATTCTTTTGGGTAACCAGTTGACTCCATGGGCCATTATCGGTTAAATATTGTTTCATTCTTGGCATACAATAAACCGGAACGTTTTGTGCATTTGAGGCTTCTTTGCCCAGGTACATTAAACCCGTATAATGACCTATATGTGCATGAGTAAGGAAAATGCCATCTGGAAGATCGGAATCCTTGGCTGCGTAATTCTTAAGTAAGCGTAGTTGAGCACTAATATCAGGTGTGGCTTCAAATAAATAACTTCTTTTTAATTGCTTATCGAATACACCCAAGGAAACTACTTTTCGTGTCTTGTCTGGTTTGTTGAACAAATCTTTACAACAATCTTTGGTACAACCGATTTGTGGAGAACCAGCATCCTGAACGGTACCCAATACAACAAGTGAAGTTTGGGCATGCAAACTTCCCATCAGTAAAAATGAGAGTGTTAGTAACCATTTCATTTATGTAAGGTAGAAAATTGTAACAGAATCGTATTTTTTATCATCTTATGATGTACAACCAATTTTACCCTAACTATTTAAACCTCAGTAGCAGCTTTTACAAACCGGTTCCTGTATTCAATAGGTGTTAATCCTGTTATTTTTTTAAAGATGTCTCTAAAAGCCTTTGTATCTGTGTAGCCAACATCAAACATAACCTGATTTACATTTTTTCTGGTGCTTTCAAAATGTTTTTTGGCAGCTTCTATTCTTACCCGTTGCAGGTATTCGATAGGGGAGTTATTAGTGGCTTGTTTGAACCTTCTTTCAAATGTTCTTCTTCCGGTATTGATTATTTCGGCAAGCTGTTCAATGGTAATTTTCTCTTCATAATTTTTTTCGATAAAGTCCTGCACTTGCTGAATCTCTGTATCTGTATGATTGCGTTGTCCCCTGAAAATGGCAAACTGCGACTGACTGTTACGTCCGATATCCAATGCAAAATATTTGGAAATCATTACCGCAGTTTCTTTATCAGAAAATTTCTCAATAAGGTACAAAACCAGGTTCCATAAACTGCTGGCGCCGCCGCTGCTGTATATGTTTTCGTATTCTGTAATGATCGCCCCATCTTCCACGGATACTTCGGGATATTTTTCTCTGAACTCGTTGATATAGGCCCAATGTGTGGAACATTTTTTGCCGTTCAATAACCCTGTTTCCGCAAGCAGAAAAGCGCCGATACAAAGACTGGCCAAACTGCTTCCTTTCTGATACAATGCCTTGAAATAGGGGATGGCTTCTGCATTGGCTTCAATACCCCTGCTGGTATCTCCATAAGTGGGAGGTATGATCAGGAGGTCTGTTTTTTCAACATCTTTTAGTAACCTGTCTGTTTGTATTGTATACTCTCCATTGTTGGCAGGAACGTGCTTATTCAGTCCAACATATTCCACTTCAAAAACAGGTTGCTTGCCAAATGCGGTGAGAAATTCATTGGCTGTATTAAAAGACCTGAATGGAGGTGTTATGGCTTCAATGACTCCATATTCAGGAACAAAAACGGAAACACGCATATAATGAGGTATTAATCCGGTTATAAAATAAAGGTTGTCATAATCTACCCTTAAACTTGTCGTTTTCGTGTACCAGAACTATCTGATACATGGTACATCTTTGTGTTATCAATCAAACCTAAACTTACAGAAATGAATACAAACACAAAAATTACCGTTTCGGCAGAGGTTGCCGTACCTGTTCAAAAAGTATGGGATGCCTGGAATAATCCGGCGGATATTAAATTGTGGAATACTGCTCATCCTGACTGGCATTGCCCCAGCAGTGAGAATGATCTCCGCACGGGGGGGTCTTTCAAGCACAGGATGGAGGCACGCGATGGTAGTTTCGGATTCGATTTTGGTGGCGTATATGATAATGTGAATCCAAACAAAGAAATCAGTTATACCATGGCTGATGGAAGAAAAGTAACCACTCTTTTTGAAGAGCAGGGTAACCATGTAATTATTACTACCACATTCGATGCTGAAACCGAAAATCCCGCGGAGTTTCAACAACAGGGTTGGCAGGCAATTCTCAACAATTTTGTTCAATACGTTACCAATAAATAATCACCTTAAATATTTTACCATGAAACGGAATAAAATAATCTTTTGGATCGCTACTATTATCATTGTTCTCTGGGAGGGCGTGATGCCTTTGTCAACCGTATTGTTTATGCCTGATTATGTTACCCTTGGCACAAAACCACTCGGCTATCCAGACTATTTCGCTTACGCACTTATCTTTTGTAAGGTGCTTGGTGTGATAGCGATTTCCTTTACATCGCTACCCGATAAATTGCGGGAATGGGCTTATGCAGGACTGTGCTTCAATCTTCTTTTTGCAGTAATAAGTCATATAGTAGTCGATGGCAACATCGCATATATCCTGATGCCAGTTGTTGTTGGAGCAATTCTATTTATCTCCTATTATTTTAAACCTCAATCAAAACAACATGGCTAAAACCAATTATTTAACTATCGATCAGTATCATGCTGCATTCAGTGGAGAGAGTCTGAAAAGGATGCAGCGAATACGCGACATCATTAATAAAACCGTACCGGAAGCAGAAGAGTGTATCAGTTATCAGATTCCTTGTTTTAAATACAAGGGCTACCTGATATACTATGCAGCATTTGCCAACCACATTACTTTATCCAATCCGTTTAGTCAGGCATTTCTGGATACTTTCAAAGAAGAACTGAAAAATTACAAAGTAAGTAAAGCTGCCATTCAATTTCCCAATGATCAACCCCTTCCTGAAAAAATGATAAAGCGCATGATATTTTTTCGGAAAAAAGAGAATGAGTTAAAAGGGGCTAAATGAGTATTTCAACTGAATATAAAGGAAGTGGTATTTTTCTCACATTCAGTGGTGACTGCAGGCAAGCGTTTATGCTTTATCATACCTGTTTCGGGGGAGAATTAGTGATTGATGCATATACCCAAAATATAGAGGGGTACTCCGTACAACCTGTAATCAGAGCAGTATTGCATTCTCCTAAACTGGTTATACAAGGGTCCGATCTGGTATATAATGAAGGAAGACGAGTAGGTAATTATATGGCTGTATTAATAGCCTGTAATAGCTGTGAGGAAAGAACGCGATATATAGAGCAGCTTTACGATTATAACCATAGCATAAATTTAACCAACAGCACTGAACCACTTGTTGAAATTGTAGACAGGTTTGATGTACGATGGATGTTTGCGATTTAATAGCCAGGATTTGATTAGCCACAGATTCACATCCGCCTCAGGCGGATGTGAATCTGTGGCTATATAAATAAATGCTTCATTCTAAGCCTACTTTATAATTGTACTTATATTTATCGTTCAATTGCCTTTTATGAAGAAATGGATATTATCGTTTGTTTGCTTATGCATGATCTTTAGCCAGCAATCATTTGCAGCGGGTGGAAAAAAAGCCAAGCCTATTCTCACAGGCGCTGAGCAGACGAAAAAGTACCTGCCTTTGTTAAAAGGTAAACGTGTAGCCATGTTGGCTAATCCTACCACGATTATCGGTAATACACATTTAGTAGACAGTCTGCAGAAGCTGGGAGTAAATATTGTAAAAGTATTTGGTCCGGAACACGGGTTTCGTGGTAATGCGAGTGCGGGGGTGGAAGTGTCAGATGAAAAGGACGCAAAAACAGGTATTCCAATTATTTCACTTTATGGTAAAAAAAATAAACCCAGCAAAGAAGATCTTGCTGATGTTGACCTGATGATTTATGATATTCAGGATGTTGGGGTGCGTTTTTATACCAATATCAATGCACTGGTTCGTTTAATGGACGCCTGTGTGGAGAATGATAAAGAACTGCTGATTCTTGATCGCCCGAATCCGAATGCATACCTTGTTGATGGTCCGGTACTGGATATGAAATACAGATCGGGTATTGGCATGTTTCCTATACCTATGTCGCATGGACTTACCGTTGGTGAGTTTGCCCAGATGGCCAATGGGGAGGGGTGGCTGAAGGATAAAGCAAAATGTAAACTTCAAATTATACCTGTAGCCAATTATGATCATGAAATGCCCTATACGCTTCCGATTAAGCCATCTCCTAACCTGAATACACAGCAGGCTATCATGTTATATCCTTCAACCTGTATGTTTGAAGGCGTTTACCTGAACCACGGTCGCGGTACGATGTATCCATTTACAGTACTGGGTAGTCCAGAATTAAAGGGTATCTATTCTTTTTCTTATACACCCACCAGTATAAAAGGGATGGCGGAAAGGCCCTTGTTTATGGATCAGGAATGTTATGGGCTTGATCTGCGTAACTACGATGTAGAAAAACTCAGGAAAAGCAAAAAGATTAATATCAGTTGGATCATGGAACTGTATAAAGCCCATCCATTCAAAGAGAAGTTTTTTGAACGACTAAGTGACCAGATGAACTCTATTGAAATACAGATAGGAGTGGGTGAGTTCAGACAGCAGATTATTAATGGAGTATCTGAAGAAGAAATCCGCAAAAGCTGGGAGCCTGGGTTGAGTGCTTATAAGGAGATGAGGAAGAAGTATTTGTTGTATCCGTAGCATCTCACTTAATTCTCATTATAAATACATCCCCATCATATCCCCATCCCATCCCCATCAAATCCCCATCAACTCCCACCCTTTAAAGGATGGAGGGTGATAGGGGCTTGATAGATAATTATTATAGATAATATTACTGTGTAATGGGTTGCATTAGTATTATTTGTATTAATCTGAACACTACTTAATGTTTAGAAAGCCGTTTAATATTTCAGCGTGCAAATCAAAGGGATGGAGGCCAATAGCTTATGGATCATTTTTCAGATCACACGTGCAGGCCATTACAGCGGTGCCCGCGGCACTTCTGTTTGGTTGGAAACCCTAATAGGTCCTACCCTGGTTTTTGCATACCCATGATTGCGAATATTGGAGTTAAAGAAAAAAGACCCTAAGAAAATTTTCAGTTGGAACCCGATATTAGGGCCGCCTTACCTTACGATGCGCTGATTAATGGTAAGGGTACACAGATAGAAACAACGGTGAAGGAGATGTTGAGGGTGATTGGGGAAGGGAAATAAATAGAAGCAGCTCTGCTCATCACACTTTCTTTCACCTCTGGTGATAGAGAGTGATGAGCAGAACGTTCAAGAAAGTAGACCCTTCGTAGAAGGAAATTGATGGGGATCTTCCGGGGTGTGGTTACCTTGTCTTCACATTCCGGGTGTGGAAGTACCGCCGCATCGATTTCTACCGTAACTGACAGATTCCTGAATACAGCATCGACAAAATCTACAATGAACATTTGTGAGCGTTTTAATAAAGTGTTCCTTGATTATCAACAGATCCCTTTTCAGGTTTTGCAAACTGTCTGTCACTTGGTGGATTGGCACGAAAGAGTACCCAGTTAATAGTCGATACTCGTGCTACTTGCATAATTTGTATATGTATCTGCCATTGCTCATTTTGGATAATGTCATTTGACCAGTCTATTAAATTATCGCCTAATAAAAGTTGGCCGGCATGGGCGATTTTGGATCGCAGCGAATAGATTTTATCGATCTCTTTTTTGGTTTTCTCGTTGTTGGAAACATAGCGCAAAAGATAATCTCTGAACTTGGCTGCAACTTTATATATATCGCTTCCGCATTCTTTACACTTCTCTACAGGTATTTCTTTGTATTCGTGATTGACCATTGTTTCAATGCTTGATACGAGTGAGATAAAAGAAAGGCTTTTCGTGGTTTCACGCAGCTCAGCACCATTGCCTATCAACGATATGGTTGAATACACAGCTTTACGGTCGGCTTCATGTAAAGCATAGTAATTATGCAATGCTGCAAATAAAAGCCTAGTGAATTTAATTGGTTCTTTCCCTTCTGTGTCAAAGTGCATAAAGCAATCGGGATGCTGCGCTTCTTCGACTTTTGGGAAGTCGACTTTGCTTAGCTTACTGATCGATGCTTCTTTCTGGAACTCAGGGTATAGATATATATTTAAACCACCTTTACTGCTCTGTTTGTTAATTTCTTCTGTTATTTCACCTTCGGGTAGTTCAAAGAAATACTGAGGTGTTACTGTATTCTGGAAAAAGCGATAATTGCTAAAAGCGGTTAACAATGAAGTGATCTCTTTGATCTTGTTGCCGGAGTTAGTCATTTTTCCCATCATATTTTTTACTTCTTCAAAACCTTTGGGAATCGGAACATCTTTTTTGTATTCCACCATATATTCTAAAACGATGGGATAATGCCTCACTTTGTCATTGAAGGGCGCATGTTCTGATTTAAGTGGATAGATCTGGAACTTATCCTTATAGGTGTAAACGCCCTCAAGCGGATTGCTGCAAAAGATGATGGCTTTGTAATAATATAGATCCATTCGTTGCGGATTTAGTGGCAAATAAAAAGTTAGGGGATATTGACAAGGGGAGCTAAAGGTAGTTAAATCAGGTTGATTTTTGTAATCGTTTGAATATCACCTAATTATTTTCAGGTTGTCAAACTTGCACCAGTTAAAGTTATTAGTGCGTAATGCTAAAGGGGGATTTTGATCATTTAGCTACCTTTATTGTATGACGGATGTTCATACACAGGAGATCAGAAGCTACAATATGAGCCGTATAAAAGGCAAGGACACAAAGCCTGAAATACTGGTCAGAAAATTTCTCTTTGGTCATGGCTTTCGGTATCGCCTGCATGACAAACAAAAACCGGGAAAACCTGACTTGGTGCTGACTAGACATAAAACAATCATATTTATTCATGGGTGTTTTTGGCATGGGCATAAGAACTGCAGATATTTTTCCATCCCCAAGACAAGGACTGAGTGGTGGAGCAACAAGATCGGAAGAAACAGGGGTAGAGATAAAGACGCGACCATACTGCTGATAAAAGAAGGGTGGAGGGTTATAACAATATGGGAATGTGATCTGCGGCCTGATAAGATTGAACATACTTTATCCTTACTATTAAAAAAATTCAGAAATGACTGAAACGGTTAACAGGCTTTGGATACTCAAATCAAAGGGTGAAGAAAGTTCATTTGGAGGTAATAGTGGTTACCCCGATGACCCTGTGGCTGAATATGTTTATGACACGAACGTCAAAAACTACAACAAATTGAAGCAAGGTGATCAGATTATCATAGCTGACAAGAACTTCATAAAAGGATATGCAACCATCACATCTGTAAAAACAAAGGAAAACGTTCCCAAAATCAGATATAAATGTCCCGAATGCAAGACTCATGAATTCGGTGAAAGAAAAACCATGAGTCCCAGATACAAGTGCAGGAATAAACATGAATTCGATGAAAGGGAAGAGGAACAGATCGTTGTCAAAGAATTCACAGCTTATTACGGTTCTACTTTTGTTCCCGCTGCCCCTGCAACCTCTGTTAAGATTCTTGAACCCTATTACCTGAACAGAAACCGCTATTACTCAATACAGGCAGCTGATCCTGCATTTTTTGTTAAAGAAGGACTCTCGATGCCTGTTTTGGCGGCGGAGAAAAATGAAAAAGCATCTTACACATTCGCGCCTGCAGATGAGGTTCCGTCTTATTCTCCGGACAGTGATGATCTGCGCGCACGCAAAACAAAAGATGTGGTGGTAAGAAAAGGACAGCAGAAGTTCAAAGAGATGCTTATCAGGTATTACGGTCACTGGTGCATGATCACCGGATGCGAGATAACAGAAGCAATTCAAGCCAGCCATATTTTTCCTTACAGAGGTGAGAAAGATAATAACCCCCGCAATGGCTTATTACTTCGCATAGATTTACATGTGCTATTTGACGCAAATCTTCTTGGGATAGATCCTGATACGCTTACCGTAGCGCTCCACCCGCGACTATCCTGTTCAAGTTACGGCAAATGGGAAGGGCATAAGCTCGCTTTTCGCAGATATGATTTCATCCCGTCAGCAGAAGCTCTGCGATACCGTTGGAACAGCTTTTGCTCTGATGTAAAGAAGGTTATTTAGTAAAATTGAAATAACCAATTTCCGGATTATTCAGTTCGCCGATAAGCAATGCGCGGTCCAACAGCTTATTGCCTTCTTCACAGCAGGTTTCAGGTAACAAAGCGCAGTTATGACATGCCGCTAGGTTGCATGAATCTGGGCCTTGGCCCGGTGTGTCGATACAAACCGGATCACCTGAACACCAGCGGGCGTTTTCAATTGCGCGATAAACAATTGTTTCAAGATTTCCCGGTTTACCCTGACGGACAAGGCCTCCGAGTGAGCCCTCCGAATCTCCGGAAGCTGTATATATCAATACCCCATTCATTGTTTCAGGAAATTCAAGGTTGCAATAAATACGTTCTCTCAGCGACGAGCTCCCATAGCCGCACTCGTAACTGAACTGGTTGATGATAACGTGTGCAAACGTGTGTGTCAAAACGAAAGCAGGACTGATCGGCCGAGGCTCCTGGTTACGGCTTATACGCACTTGGTTGAATTTATCTGCAAGGATTTTTACGCGGTTTATTATTTCAGGTTGCTCCGCCCATTTTTCCAACATTTTGCGATCAAAGTCAAAAAACACACCTTCTCCTTTCACCACGATGGCAGGAAGCCAGCTCATGGCTTTGTTGCGCCGGATAAAATTCCTTTTTTCTTCGAGATTTTTACTGTCTTCAGGCCACCACCTTGAAAACCCGATAAATGCCCGCGTTTCCCTAAGCTTGTGTAAAAGCCCGATGCCCGAGAAAGCATTGCTAATATTTCCGTTTGGCATTGCATCGCTGTATGCTGATGACGGATTCATCGTTACATAAAAATCCTGGTTTTCTCCGCCCGCCTCTGAAAGAATAGCGTCGTATTCCATCTTCCGGTATCGTTCTTCTGAGCTGTCATTTCCCAAAGGCCCTGGATCTGTTTGCTTTCTCGCTGCAACTTCCATGAGTTTTTCCGTATACTCTTCAATTGAATCCTCTGAAAAATATTTCTCAGCCACCAGTTCGAATCGTGATCTCTGAAAATTTCCGTCTTCCATTCCCCGGGTAAGGTACCTCCAGTTTTTTTCAAGAATCTCGATCAGCTTCCGGTTCGCTGATTTCTCCCATTCGGGCAGATAAATAGAACTTCTTACGTGTGAGAAATAAACATTGGATGCACCCTTCTGAACTACGATGAGATGTTGTCCGCAATGGTGCGCGTTTCCTCTCTCGGCTTCTTCACCGAGCCAGGGTCTGTCCCCTGTACATACAAGACCTGTCCTGCGGTGAACCGCATCGTCATTAAATGCACCCGCCATGGATTTGTGCAGACCGCAGCTGCAGGAAATCTCAATACCGGACAGCGATCCTGAACTTCTTCCTGCCCTGAGCCTGAGCTGGTGGCCATCACCCTCCGGCGCAGAAACGTGGACCCATTCCAAAAAGGGAAAATCCTTGATGTGCCCTTCATGGCAGATGGTAATGAACCTGACTGGAATCAGCCGCTGTCTTTTTCCAGGGGCAACTTCCGCACAGGATCTGCCGGTAGCAAACGGAACACCCGGGCAAACAGGTTTTTTAGCACTGAATATGGATACTTTTTCCATATGCCCGCACCTTGCGCAATAATGCCATTTGGGAAAACGCACAAAAGGAACTTTCAGCGAAGGGTTTGAAACACCAACTTCAGGATCCCTGAAATCGGGAGGGAGACGAAAATCTCTTACACCAAGACGTTTTGCGAGGCGCTCCTCCGTTACAACAAATTCTTCTTTGTCTGAAAGTGTTCTGAAGATTTCTTCCCAAAGATCAAGACCTGCTGCCATGAGGGATTCATCTTTAGGAAAATTAATCATCTGCCCGATTCCCCATGGAGATATCAGCTGTGATCGTCTTACAGGTTTTTTTGCCGCCATAATTTTACATATCAGTATTTGGATATTCGGTAACCACAAGAGCATCGCATGTTGCATCAACGTTTCTCATTGAGGTAGGTGTCGACCACGCACGGTCTTTTATTTCTTCCGAAGGATTCGATCCCGCGCGATACATCAGCGGAGTATCCTGCGGCTGTCCGAGTGTTCCGTAAATAAAAGGCAGCTCATTTTTCCAGTATTCAAGTTTTTCCTCTATCATCTGGTACGCATGTTCGTATTCATCACTGTCAATCAGGTTTACCCGGTCATAGATCAGCTGTGTGACCTGTTTTATTATCGCATCATCAGGAAAAGGTCTGGGCGTATCTCTGCTTCTTGCTGAATAAAGACGAATCAATCCGACCAGCACTGCATGCAATGCCCTTTCTCTTGCAGGCGCAGAAAAAGGCGTAACGCTTGTTGGTTCAACTTTGCTGTAAATTTTTGAATGATATTCCTGGAAATGTTCAAAATGAGAACGGTCACGTGGTTTTGAACAATTATAAACTGTAAGCACCAGCCCCGGGCCTTTAGCCGAACGTCCCACACGGCTCGTCGCCTGGATGTATTCGGATGTTGTCTTTGGTTGCCCGACCACGGTCATCAGCCCAAGTCTTGGAATATCCACGCCCACTGAGATCATATTTGTCGCAAGACAAATGTCGACCGGGTACTCAGATTTATCTCCGGTCCAGGATTTTGAAAGCTGCTCCAGGTATTCAGGAATATCGCTGCTGTTAATCCTGCTTGTCAGCTCAATGTCCCTGTTTATAAAACGTCGTTCATCACCGCTGACCGCCTTTCGGCTCCAGATCGAATTCATATACTCCCTTATATCCGCCCTGATAAGGGTGGCCGCATGACCGAGTTCACGAATACTGTTGAAATAGGTAAGTATTGTCCAGTAAGGATCTCTCTGTTTTTCGTCATCGGTACGAATGGATTTTACCGACTGCAGTAAAGCCGATAATATCCTGACCTGTGCTGTTGCATGCGAAGGAAGAGCTGAGGCAAAAATGCCCGCGTACAACCTGCCTGCTTTTTTCTGGTCCACATACGCAAAAAACGAATCTCCCACGTTCAGACCCTGCGCGGGAAATATGGTTACATTTTCTGTTCCCCTTCCGTATAATGAATGAATCTGTTCTTTGGCACGGCTGATGGTTGCTGAAGAAGCGATGATTTTCGGCTTTAACTGATTGGCTGTACAAAGTTCATCGATCATGGTTTCATACAGCCCTACCATTGAACCCAGTGGTCCTGATATCAGGTGAAGTTCATCCTGAATAATAAGTTCAGGCGGTGTCAGCCGCGAACCGTTGTCCCTGAAACCAAAAAGCGATTTTGCTTCCGGTTTCCAGGTAAGCATTGCAAATTTATCAACCGTACCAATCAGCAGGGTAGGCGGAAAATCATAAATATCTTCATCGATTACAGTTAAGGGAAGACCAAACGCAGGCTTTGAAAAAGCACATTCAGAATTATCGCATTCATATACAATAGTTTCATGGGCACCTTTAGGCCTTCTTTTATAGCCCTTAACGCGTTCCCCGATTTTAGCGTCCTTCAGATATCCCATTTGTGCTCCGCACCAGGGGCATTTCAGAACAATAAACGGATTGTCATCTTCCTTCCCGAGTTCCATTTTTTTATAGGAGCTTCGTGCATCACTCCGGTAGATGGGTGTGAGACTTTCTCCGACCCACAAACCTATCGTAATGCGTTCTGATCCCAGTTCCTGTTGGTTCTCATGCCTGATTTTGTCACAAGCGCAGATAAGTGAAGCCGCACGCTGAAATTGCTGCGCTGTTAACAGGCGCAGTGTATAACGCATCAATACTGCAGTACCCGAATCGTCCTGGTCTTTTAACCGTTTCAGGAAAATGGTATATGCAGACAAGCCGAGATAAGCCTCCGTTTTTCCGCCGCCTGTGGGGAACCAAATCAGATCCACTGTTTCCCTGTCAGGATGCGAAGCATTGTTCATTGCGCTCAGGTTCATCAGTATAAACGCCAGCTGGAATGGCCTCCATGCGCCTACTTTAGGAAGACCATCCGGATTTTTAGGCCAGGTTTCCGGGTTATGGATATCGGGGAACACATCATCGGTATGTCCGTCAAGGTGAGGCGAAGTGAGTCCTGTCAGATTTCCTTTCGCATCAAGCATCCACTCTCTTGTATGTATACTGTAGTGAAGTTGCTGGAGAAGCATGGCGCGGTTCATCAAACGGAAAGCCCGCTCAACGCCGGCATCCAATTTCAGTAATTCTACACCGTCTTGCATGCGGACTAGACATTTTCGGCAGCTAGCGATATGTTTCTCCGCTGTTTCTTGCAACTGTCCTTCGAGTGTTTTGCCGGCTGTTTCCTCCTGCTTATCAATCCACAGTTTGTATTCCTGTGTAAGATCAGTAAGGCAGGAAATAATTTCACTATCCGACAGATCACTCAGGTCATACATATTCAATTTCACTTTTTTCAGATCGTTGGGCAGAATCGGCTTTATTTCATAAGCACTGATCGATTCAGTTTGTATCTGTGAGGCAGAATCTTCAGCGTTATCATCCCACCTCGGAGAGCATCCGTGACCAACAGCAAATGTTTTCTTCAGCCTGTATAATAAGGCGTTCGATAATTCATCGTCTTTATCTGTCACTGAGGCAACGGTCTTATATGGGACAAAGCAGTTGCTGGATGCACTTTGTACATTGAAGGAAACCTGAAAAAAACAATCTTCATTCCTGATGTTTTCCCTCGAACCGGTGTTTGAATTGACAAGCGTAAAGGTGAGCAGGTGTATTCCTTCGTCAGCCATCCCGGGTACTGTTCTATTGCGGATATTGAGTTTTAGCATAATTTTTTTTCCTTCTTTATCCTGAAGAAAAAAATCTGATGATTGTCCTGGTGCAGCAGGAATATTTTCAGTAGCTATTACGATATCCTGATCCAGCGGGATTCTGAAATATGCCTTGCGTTTTACTTCAGTTTTGGATTCATCGTCTTTAAAATAAATGTATTCTTTGTATTCGTATACGGCATTTGTAACAGACACGATAAATCCGCCGTCAGGAATTTTCGAAAAACAACTGAAACCCATTGCAGCCGGAAGAAAACTGTTTGCAAGTCCGACTTCTTCTTCAAAATCATCGGCCATATTCACCGGAGTTTTTGTCTGCTCAAGACCGACCGGATCTCCCGCATCTTTTTTATCTTCTTCTGGTATAGTTTCCAATAATGTTTCTTCATCACCAGAAGTAAAATCCTGCTCCGCAAATGAAGCTGTTCTGGGGAACAGTATGCCTGCTCCGTACCGCAGTCTCGGCGGTTCATTGACAAGAATTTCCTCTCCGTTTGGCTGTACGTGCGGCTTTGTCGGATCCGGACCGATCAGTTCGCGCCTGATATATTGCAGAATATCTTCTCTCATGTGAGGTTGAGTTTATTTTTTAGAATAAGATTAAACTGCTCGCGGGCGGATTCATTAATCAACAAAAACAGTCCGTATTTTGCCCGTGTCATGCCGACATATAATAATGATCTGGCTGCTTCACTTTGCAAATCGTCGATGTCCTTGAGAATGACATAATTTGATTCCATTCCTTTAAAAGCCTGGATCGTCGAAAAACCGGCAGATGTCTTTTTTTTCATATCTGTCAGTGCTTTCAGTTCAATAATTCCGGAGTTTTGCCACTCTTCGGGAACAGCCCTTTCAAATTTTTTCGGCGAAAGAATGACAATTTCATTTGCAGGCAGTTTTTCCGTCCCCAGCTTTTCAAGAATTTTTGTCAGCTTGACTGCCTGTTCCGCTTCAGTTGAATAAAAACCGTAGTCAACAGAGATACCTTCAAGGTGTTCGAGGAGAAACGGCGGCTTTTCAAAACCTGACAGCAATGATGTTTCTTCGCCGATCTGCTTTGTGTTTCTGCAGTTAATCCGTAACAGGAAATTAAATGGCTTTGCGTACTCCGCAATAAGCGTGAGCATTTCATCTTTTGGCATACGGGAATAAATTGCCTGCCTTTCAAAATCGCCATAAATCTCCCATTGCCCGCCGGAGAGACCACCTTTCAACATTGAGTTGAAGAGGTTCATATAATTCCTGGTGATAAGATCCTGTCCTTCATCAATAATCAGCCTGTGAAATTTTGGCTCAATCCCTTTGTCAAAAATATCTTTTACCAAGCCTGGCATATAAACCGAATAAAAGTTATCGTCTCTTGACCTGTCATGATTCAATCCTTCACATATCCGCTCCAGGTAACTATGCAGGCTGCTCACCGTAATCTGTTCATTCCACTGACCGAGCTGATGCTGCATCCATTGCCCGATCATCCTGTTATAGCAGGTCAGAAAAACTTTTTTCCCGGATGCAGCGGCCCTGATAGCGGATTCCATCGCGATCATTGTTTTACCAGTGCCTGCGCTTCCCTTAATAAGACACCGATCGTTCTCATGTATTGAATCCAGAAACCGGTACTGTTCCTGTGTGTAGGATCTGACCTCTGAATTAAATTTATCCAGCCGTTCCGCAACAGGTCTCAGTCTTTCAAAATCACCACGCAGAAAATCGGTCAGTTGACTGAGATCAGTTTCTGCGGGCAATGAATCTTTTGAGAACCAGGCCTGGTCCTTATGTTTCTTGGTTGTTTCATTTACAAAATCGATGAAAAATTTTTCAGGATTATTTTTCCTGGCCGCCTTATCAAAAATCTGCCATGGCTGGTATTCTACAGAATGTATGTCAAAATCGATTTCCGGAAAAGCAACACAAAAACCGAACTGGAGAGCGTTGAATTTATGTGCCGCACCGAAACGTTTTTTGATAGCAGCCTTTAATGAAAACATCGCTGCCTGTGCTTGTGAGAATGGATTTTTTCCTGTTTTTACAAGACCCGACCTGTTGGTGAAATACCATTCCCCGCCGATTGATTTCACATCCCCGCCTTTTACTTCCATCACGAAAATACCGCTGCCCGGAATCAGCAACAGAAAATCAATTTCACCAAACAGGCGACTGACATGTTCTGAAAGATTCAATGAATGTAAAACAGTCCAGCCTTTTGTAAAGGCAGACTGCTGTAGCAATTCGAAAATGATTTTCTCACCATTGCTTTTACAGTCTTTGTCAATGAAATTGGGAAGCATTTTTGCCATCAGCTGAATTCTTTTGTAAGTATCCGGTGAATATATCTTTTATCAATATTTTCCGGTTCTTTTTTCACATCAGTGACTTTTGGAAAACTGACGCGTCCGAGATCAGGAATATCGATGGAATCGTTTATAAGCGTATGTTTTGTGATATTTGCCAGATTTTGGATAATTTTTTCCCTTACCAAGTCCGAAGCCTTAAATCTCCAGTTGGTCATCTGCGTAATGGCGTCCCTGATCTTGGACAGGTTATCATACATGAAATCTGATTTTGTCAGCAGTGCAATGCTGATAAGATCCGCATCATCGTCAGGTCCTATTCTGTCATCATCAGTAAGCCAAGTACGGATGGTTACTTCATGTCTTTTACAGTCATGCTGCCTGAGTTCGCTGACAAGACGCCGGAAATCTCCGCCGATAGACTGGTAATATTTTCTCAGAAGATTTTTCCACAGATCGGCGCGCTGTTTGATTGTATTGAACTGTTCCGGCTTCACACTTTTTTTTACCAAGTCGACCAGTATTTCCCGTTCAGTATTAATGACAGCTATTATATCCCCGGGAACAAGACTGTCCGGTTTTCTGTGTATGATCGCAGGCTTCGCATTATCCGCAATAAGAAATTCATTGATGAGTATGAATTTGTGTGCATCGGTTGCATAGATAAATTTGCTGTTTTCGAAGTTAATACGTCTTGCCTTTACACTTTCAGTAGTGCCGGCCGCCTTATACATGTTGTACTGGGCGCTTTCAATTTTCATTTCGAATTCTGCTATATCGATGTTGTCGAAAAAATTATTGTCTTTTTCGGCAGGAACTTGTTCATGTCTCTGATCATGTGACGGACTGAAAAAGTAAGAGACCACCTGCGATTTTTTACCGCTGTTATCAATGGTCGATTTCCCCTTCTGACATTGGGTTAATTTTTTGTTTTCAAGGGAACGATAATATCCGCGCTCAAAACCATAGAACAATAATGTGAGCTCAGACAGGATAAAACAATCCAGTATTCTGGTCATTTGCACTGAACCGGGCCAGCCGGTCAGGATTGCTTTTGCTGGTTTTTCAGAGAGACGCTGCTGAGTCAGATCAGACACGGAGATGATTTCCGGAAGGAATTTTCTGCCGGTTCTTTTAAAGTGTGCAGACAACTCTACAGCATCCTGTGCCGTTGGACAGATAATGAACCGGTAGGTATGCCTGTCAAGTAATTCTTCCAGACGGATACATTTTTCTGCGTGCACGTTTTTGATTGTTTCCAGGAATGCAGTGAGTTCTGAAATGATCAGCGCGATATTGTCCGAAGCTTCCCCCAGCCAGACCCTGTTATTCCGGTAGGAGACATTGACAGCGCTTATCATTTGATTAAAGTCGGCAAAAGCCGACTCTGTCAAGCCATAACAAATCCGTGAGAACAGGTTAATTATCCGGACAAGGCCGATTTTAATCTCTGTCAGTTTACGATCACTGCTGTCATCGCGCAGTGCATGTAGCTTTTTCGAAATTTCCCCGAGTAACAAACCGGGCAATATATTTTTTCTGACCTGGAAAGCGAGGTAGTTGTTTTGTTTTATTGTGAATGCCTTGAAAGGAGAGTGAATTGCAGGTGTTCCCGCAGAAATAAATTCAGAAGTAAAATTGAAAAATTCAAAACCCAGATCCGCAATGTGCCCAAAACAATCTGCTTCTGAAATATCAGTTACCAGAATAGTGGGAATGTGGCAGCGCTTATCTGTCGCGGTAAAATCCGTCGTCCGTTCACTTATGGCGGCAAAGCCGTCAATAATGAGTGCGGAGACACGGGCGGGATCATCCAGATAGTACATCAGGTTAAGGAAATTATTTGTAATCAGGCACGGGCTGTGCGCCTTGATTTTTCCCTCTTCGTCAATTACTTCCGGTGTAAAGTATTCATCAGGGTCGGCAGCGTTCAATTGAATATTGCCTGTCGCTGAGACATACCGGTTGAGTTTGTTAATGATACATACACTGTTTTGAATAAAGCCCATGTTGCTTTTGGTATCAATACCTAAAAGATATTCGACAGGTGTTTTTGAAACCACCGGTAAAGCATCTTTTACAGTTTTGAGCGGAGAAAGTGTTTGCCTTCCGCCGGGCGCTTTTTGCAGCTTTATTACTTGGCTAAAACCAATTTCTATTTCCGCACCTGAATGTTCTTTGACGCTTTTTGTTCTAATTGCAACACCTTTTTCGCGGATACCCGCCCATTCCACGATTGCTTTGTTGTTGAGAAGTAGTTTTTCCCCGCGTTTATATTCTTTATATTTTTCCGTTACTTGATCACTGAATGCGACATAGTCATCATATATCAATGATATTACTGCAGGAAACAACAACCATTGTGCGGCATATTCTTTCGATGGAAATACAATACACAGTTTGTTCTGCTCATTTGAAGCGAAAAAGGATGATATCAGCGTGCAGGCATCTTTCAATGCCGGAGGCAACGGATAGCTGGCAGGGCAGCCCGCAAAAGCATAGTTCAACTTCTGTGCAAGTAAACCATCCATATTTCGCAGTTGTTTTTGGTGATGCTATCCGCCTAACAAAATTTCTTTCATTCTTCCTGCTATTTTTTCTGACATCAGTGGGGGGACTGCATTTCCGATCTGGCGGAATGCAGCATTCATAGCGCCTGTAAACTGAAAGCCATCAGGGAATGACTGCAGTCTGGCCGCCTCACGCACCGATATGGTGCGAGCCTGCCTGCTGTCATAGTGGATATGAGAATAGCTGTCTTTTCCCAGGTGGGCCATCAGGGTACGGGAAGGTTTATCCGCTTCCATTTTGCGCCACTTGTTAGGAAATTTGTTTACATCATATGGGGGGATCGTCTCTGCTACGAGTTTATCATATTGTTTGGATTTCTGAGAGATTTTCTTTCCCGTAATCTTTTCAGCCTGGCTGATTTTACTGTTCAGGATACGGCGGGCTGCCTGAATTGCCTGCGGGTACTGATCACCCGGTTTCATTTTCCCGAATATCGCATAATCACGCGGAAGATACCGGATAATATTCAGCGCCACTTGGTCTTGGCTTATAGGCCATGTCCGCATCATGCGCTGGAATTCATTTTCCCCTTCAGCAGTCTTATAGCGCATGACATTATCTACCTTCATTCCTCTTTTCAGCTTCCCTTTCAAGTGCATCGTGATTTCAGGAAGATCCGATAAAGCTTTTTCTGCTGTTACCGCCGGTACTGAATCCGAGGGTGCTGGAGGGGGGGGCATATAATACTTATGAGTTTTGTCTTCGACTATATTTTTGAGAGCTACATTCCGAGAACCGTGATAACCTCTTGGAAGGTCAATAAAATGTGTTGGCTGAGGGAACAAAATGTCTGCGTCTACCGTTTTATGAACCGCCATCAGAAACATTCTCTCTCTCATCTGCGGAACACCATAATAAACGGTGTTAAGCAATGTATACCTGCATTTGTAACCCTGTGCTGCAAGATCATTGCAGACAATGTCCGCGATATTCACCCCGCCGTAATTTAAAATGTCAGGGACGTTTTCCATCAGGATCGCCACCGGTTTAAGCTCGGTAACGTATTCCAGGTAACGTTTGTATAACTGGCTTCTCGAATCGTTTAAAAATGCATTGGAATCCTTGGTAACGGCACGAAGCTTGGCGCGGCCTATTCGTGTAAATGCCTGGCAGGGCGGGCCGCCGATAATAACGTCAATTTGGGATGCGGCATTTCCCTGCAATCCTATAGAATTAAATATATCGCTTGGAGAGACTTTGAGGATATCACGAGGAATACAATGCTCATGATAATGAGGGCTGTCTTTATGAAAGTTGGCAGCATGTGAGCGGATAGCTTCCGAATCCAGTTCCACTCCTGCAACTATTTGAAAACCAGACTTGTAGAATCCTAATGAGAGCCCGCCACACCCCGAAAAAAGATCCAGTACCCTGGGTGCCGCCCCAAGTCTGATACGTTTAAGTTTACCGTTTATAATCCCATTTTCCGGATGATTCTTTTTCATAAGCAGGTTATAAAGGCTATTCTCATATTACTAACATTTACAAGTCTACTCATTTATTTCTGCTTCTCATAATAAATTTATAAGATACAACATTTAGAAAGTTCTGAGACTTTCAAAATGTTTACTTCTAGGATTAGTCTTAAAAGAAAAAAACACATTGCTGTTAGACTTTCGTTGCCCGACCTGAATTATTTTATAACCGATTCCCGGAGCATCTTCGTCAGCTTTCAGATATGAATAGGTGAACAATGCTATTCCTTGTTGCTACACCTTGTTTATATGAATTGTATCATCAATCTGCAACCGATACCCCTTTCCATGTACATTCACAATCTGTATCGACGCATCACCCTCCAGTTTTTTTCTGAGTTTTGATATGAATACATCCAGGCTCCGTCCTACAATTACTCCTTCATCTTCCCATATTTCTTTTTGAAGCCGCTGTCTTTCGATAAGATTGCCAGTAGCATCTGCAAATATTTTAAGCAGTTTATTTTCCTTGGGCGTAAGTTCTGTTGTAATACCCGAAACAGTGATTTGCCTTTTTCCTGGTTCAAATAAAGTATGACCGATCTTCAAAACACCTTCGTCTGTATCTGCTCTTGCACCCCTCGACCGTCTTGTTCTGAATGGACGCGCAGCCAGTAACCCGATAAAAGCGAAAGCAGATAATCCGCCTATCAGGTATGCTTTAGGTATAGTAGTAAAGGTCATGTTCTGAAACCTGATGTTTACAAGGTAACAGGCACGTGGTTGCTTGCGGCCCAAACAGGGTATAATATTGTTCTGTTTTTGCTGAAAAATGCTATATCCGAATAAAATCTCTTTATCCGAACAGTTCAGCACATTAACGATATAATCTTTTGCAAGCGGATCTTTCTCCAGTGACTGCCTGATGATCTTAACCAGGGAATCTGTTTCAAAACTAAATTCATTTTCAAACCTTATCTGGTATTCATTCGAGGCTATTTCCTTTATGGGTAATACCCTCGATGTACTGTCGCCCGCATGCAACAGTATCTCATGCCCGATATTCCTCAATAGTATCTGTCGTTTGGCAAGGTCAAAATTTTCATTACCCGTAAATCCGAACGCAGCACAAATGATTGTACCTGTCAGCAGAAAAAGGAGCGGCAGTATATAACGCCTCTTCTTTTCGGGATGCATCGTATTGTCTTTAATGGCCATTACGCAGAATTTACAATGTTTACATTTTAATTTACCATATTAATACCATCGAATAGCGTGTGTGAAAGTAGTTTGCTGGTTCAAATGTAAATGCTATGATAAACAAACTCACTACCACTCTTGTATTAATGATGCTGTTCCAGACCCTTGCCTGTACACAACAGCCGCAGCCAGGCTGGCAACTCGATGTTAAGAAAAGCAAAGTTTTGTGGAATACCGGGAAGATGATGGGCGGTCATTACGGTTATTTCCTTTTTCAGTACGGCAATTTGGAGTATTCAGCCACAGGCGAACCTGTTCGCGGAACCTTTTATATGGATATGAATAGCATCCGCACAACGGATAATCCCAACGAGGTAGACGGAAAAAAGAAGGATGCAGAGTTAAGAGACAACGATTTTTTTGCCTCAGACCAGTATCCGATTGCGACCATGGTTGTAAAGAAAATCACCCGCATCGGTTCATCCACGGACTATACGGTGGCGGGAGAGCTTACCATAAAAGGCATCACACAGCCAATCGAATTTAAAGCTACCATTATCACAAAAAACAATACCAGCCACATTACTGCCAAAGTTGACATATCGCGCCAGTTATGGAATATCCATTCAAAACCACAAACGGGTTCTATAGATTTTTTATCAGGCGTCAAAGAAAAACTGGTGCCGGATATTCATGTGTCACTGGATATTTTCATGAATCAATAAAGCGTAAGACGGTATGTTTCGCTGACTCATAACATTTGGAAAGTTCTGAAACTTTCCAAATGTTTCCGAGGTAATCCTGCGACTAAAGACCACCGCAAGCCAAGACTGTAACAAAATCGATAATTTTGAAAAAAAGTTAACCCTTGATACCCGACAGCAAATTGAAAATATCATTTCAGGATATGGCATTGAGAGGAGCAGAGGTACTTGCAAAGCAACCAAAAATTACATTTGAACAAGCCGTAGAACAAGCACAACGGTTAAAAAAGAATTCGAAAGTAAATTCCTCAATGAAGAAGAGTAAGCAAAATGCCTGATAGCCCCCGATATAGTCTATATATTGTGTGCTTATAAAATAACATCAGCGCAAAATGTTTATTGCCTCATTTTTTGTACAGTATAATATCAGTTAACTGGTATTGCAGGAGGTAATTCAAAGCCCTTCTTACGCATATAATCCCTCACTTTTCTCCGCAAGCTTAATTTTGCTAAGCTATATAATTTGGCAGGCGGAACAATATTAAGCTGGTCGTTAGAGTGCATCGGTCTATTATCAGCGGATTTGTAGTCGGTTACATCAAACGCCAATAAAGCATTTGGGTCTATGGCCGGATTCGGATGTTCATCCAGATCAAATATCCATTTATCATCTTCTCCGGAAAACTTGCTTTCTTTTTCCTGATATCTATCAATTAATTCTTCTAAGGAATAACCCTCTTGGTCAGTTATCAGGTCAAGATCGTAAGCGTCTTTTTTTGCCATACGTGAACAAAGACTTTTTAATTTCAAAACGCCAATGTCTTTTGTCGATATCATCCTGATTTCATCTTCCAATTCAAGTTCGTCAAGCAAAGGAACATTTTGCATGATCTCAACTTTTATTTGTCCGTTTTTGGTTTTGATTAATAGCCTTGCAAAACAAAATTGGTCTCCAAATTCATCATTAATGAGTTGACAGGAAATTACCTTTTCGCTGTAGTACTTGTTGATCTGATCGCAAATGCTTTCTAATCCTTTTATTCCAATCATAGAAGGGGAGAATAAGTCGATATCAACAGAAATACGATGTCCATAGCGTAGTGCCAAATTAGTGCCTCCTGCCAAACCGAATTCGGAAAGAGATGAAAGTTGTTGTAATTCATGTATGGTTTCCAGTAATTCATCGGAAACAGGTGTATGATGAGACATGACTCAAATTAAGTATTTACCCTTTAGTATTGTGCGGATTGGTAAAACGCGAAAAAATAGGAACATGATATCGGCTGGCAACCAAAGCAAGTAGCTTATTACTTAAAAGTTCTTTGGTTGATTTCAGTTCTTTTAGAATCTCTGTTTTATTATAAATCTTCTCCAGTCGTTCAATATCTCTGTCAAAAGTTTGCGGAGTGGTAAAATACAATGCCCTTGGAACAATAAGCGCTCTGTCTCGGTCAGCATGCAACTGATCAAACCTGATATCCCAGAATGATTCTCTGGGTAAAATCTCTGCTATGTTCACATTTTTCTTCACTGATGTAAAATTACTCATTTTTTAGGATGACAAATGGTAATTATTATGTAAGATTCTGGCCTCAAGATTCAGGTTAGTAATAGTGCTATTAAAATCAATGGGTTATGGGTAAAAGTAGAACATATTTCATCTGAATAGGGTATAAGTTGAGTGAGTTGAAGCAGATACAATAATTAGAGCGTTCCAAAATTTTCCAAAAGTCTACTTCGAGGGTTAGCCTAAAAGAAAAAGCCCCACATTTCTGTGAGACTTTCGTTGCCCGACCTGGATTCGAACCAAGACATACTGAACCAAAATCAGTTGTACTACCCTTATACTATCGGGCAATCCGACCTATTCATTTCTGAATGGGGTGCAAAAATAAGGGGGAGAGGGAATTGTTCCAAATTTTTTAAAGAAACAGCGGGGAAGGGATGGGAAATAAGGAATAGGAAATAAGGAATAAGAAATCAGGGATAAGAAATATGGAATGAGAAAGGTGAGGGAAATGGGTTATTTTAGCTTCTATATCAGAAAATGGCCTTGTGTAGGGCCAAAAACCTTTCAAATGAACAAACTCATTCTGCTTGCACTTTTTTTCGCTGCCATGTTTATTTTATCGTCTTACCGCTCCGATAAAAAAAAGAAAGTCATATTCTTTGGTGATTCCATCACCGAATTAGGCGTGAAACCCAATGGTTATATCAGGGTAATAGAAGATATGATCAGGAATGAAGACAAAACCACCCAATTTGAACTTATTGGTAAAGGGATAGGTGGAAACAAAGTGTATGACCTATACCTCAGAATGGAAGAAGATGTCCTGAAATTACAGCCCGATATTGTCGTCGTATATATCGGTGTAAACGATATCTGGCACAAAAGCATGATGGGTACCGGAACCGATTTTGATAAATTCGGAAAATTCTATACGGCTTTAATTAAAAAATTACAGATTGCCGGGGCTAAAGTAATTGTATGCACACCTGCTGTCATTGGGGAGAGACATGATAACAGCAACCCGCAAGACGGAGAACTCAACCATTACAGTAACTGGATCCGCAAATTTGCCGGAGAAAATAATATTCCGCTGGTTGACCTTCGATCAATCTTCTTAAACTATAGCAAAGCCAATAACCCTAATAACCTTGATTCTAAAATTCTTACCTATGATCGCGTTCACCTGAACGATGAGGGTAATAAAGTAGTGGCAACAGCTATGTGGAACGAGATTAAGAAATTAGGGGACGCTAAATAATAATAATACAAGATTGTTTACAGGTGGTTTTTTGCCACTGAATTCACAGAAGACTCTGAAAATAGCAGGTAATGAAAACAGTTCGCGCCTTAATCTTTATAACAGTTTGTTTTTTCGGATATTTTGGCTGTAAAACCACCGAAAAAGAAGCAATCCCATCTCAGGAAGGTTTTTTAGAAGTTAATGGAGGTAAAATATGGTACAAGGTAAGGGGAGGGAATGGTGTTCCTTTACTGATGTTACATGGCGGACCAGGCTTTACAAGCTATTATTTAACGCCTCTGGCCGATTCACTAGCCAAAGACAGACCAGTTATTATTTTCGATCAGTTGGGTTGTGGTCGTTCTGATAAAATCACAGATACAACTCTTATGGATATGCAACACCATATTGATCAGGTATCGGCACTTTTAAAACACCTGAATATTTCCCAATTCGATCTCTATGGACACTCATTTGGCACCATGTTGGCGATGGATTTTTACCTCCAGCATCCGGAAAATATCAGGTCGCTTATTTTGGCTAGTCCCTGCATGAGCACTAAAACCTGGACGGAAGATGCAGACATATTGATGCAGGTATTGCCAGATGATGTGCGACATACATTACAAGCTATGGCAAGAGGAGAAACAGGTGATTCGGCACAAGTAGCCAAATCTCTGGACATTTATTATGGGCGTTTCTATAACAGAAAAAAACCATTGTCGCCCTATGTAGATAGCTCCCTGAAATTTCAGTCGCTGGCAGTCTATCGCCATATGTGGGGACCAGAAGAATTTGTAGCAACTGGAAACCTGGTTAATTACGACCGCACAGCCGAACTTCGAACTATAAAAATACCCGTTTTATTTACGGCAGGTGAATACGACGCAGCCCGTCCTTCAACGGTAAGCCATTATAAAAGCCTTGTGCCGGTATCTGCTTTTGTAGAAATAATGGAAGCAGGGCATTCCACTATGACAGATAATATCGATGAGGAACTAAAAGCCATTAGAACATTCTGGGGGAGTTTGCCGGCCGGTAAAGAATAGGTATTAGGTGTTAGGTGTTAGGTGTTAGGTATTAGGTATTAGGAAATATTACAAACTTTTTCTCCCAACAACTAACCCCTAATCCCTAACGCCTAATACCTAACACCTAACACCTAACACCTACCTCACCACCACCAGGTAGTAATTCTTCTTGCCCTTTTGAATCAACAGGTATTTGCCTTGTAAAAGATCATCCGTACTAAGACTGGTTTTGTCTTGAGCAATCTTTTCTTTATTTAGTCCAACACCACCTGCCTGCCACATTTTACGGGCTTCGCCTTTGCTTGGGAATATTTGTGTTTCAGCAAGAAAACTCACCAGGTCGTAACCTGCTTCGAGTTGGGTTTTGCTGATTTCCACAGAGGGTACTCCTTCCATAACCTGCAACAATTGTGCTTCGTTCAGGCTTTGCAATGTTTCAGTAGTTGCATTACCAAAAAGTATGTCTGAAGCTTTTACTGCAAAATCATAATCATCGCGGCTGTGTACAAAACAGGTGAGCTCTTCCGCCAGTTTCTTCTGTAAGGCGCGTTGATGAGGCGCTGCGTCATGTGTTTGTATCAGCGATTCAATTTCTGCTACAGGTAAAAGCGTAAATATTTTGATCCAGGTTTTGGCATCATCATCGCTAGCATTCAACCAGAACTGGTAGAATTGGTAAGGTGAAGTCTTTTTTGCATCAAGCCAAACATTGCCTTTTTCTGTCTTACCAAATTTTCCACCATCCGATTTACGGATCAGCGGACAGGTAAAGGCAAATGCTTCTCCTCCTGCTTTGCGGCGAATAAGTTCCGTACCGGTGGTGATATTACCCCACTGGTCGCTGCCACCCATTTGAAGCTTGCAGTTTTTATTTTGATAGAGCCAGTAGAAATCATAACCCTGAATAAGCTGATAGGTAAATTCTGTAAAGCTCATGCCGGTATCACCTTCGAGTCTTTTCTTCACACTGTCTTTCGCCATCATGTAGTTCACGGTAATATGCTTACCTGCATCACGAATAAAATTCAAAAAGCTGATGCCCTTGAACCAATCGTAGTTATTCAGCATTTCAGCCGCATTGGGCTTTGCGGGATCAAAATCGAGGAATTTCTCCAGTTGCTTTCTTACGCCTTCCTGGTTAAATGCCAGTATTTCTTCACTCAAAAGGTTTCTTTCTTCGCTTTTGCCTGTGGGGTCACCAATCATACCAGTAGCACCGCCTACAAGGGCCATGGGTTTATGTCCGGCTCTCTGTAAATGCACCAGTAATAATATAGGCACAAGACTACCAATATGCAGGCTGTCGGAGGTAGGGTCAAATCCTATGTATCCAGAAACCATTTCTTTATTCAATAATTCTTCTGTTCCGGGCATGATATCCTGAATCATCCCTCTCCAGCGCAACTCTTCAATTAAGGTCATTGATCGTTATTTGCGGCAAAGATAGTGAATGGTGAATGGTCAATAGTCAATATACTTGCTTGAATCTTTTTTTGAAATCTTACCAACTATTCACCATTCACCATTGACCATTCACTAATTTTGCTCCATGCGAAAAGTAGGCGAAGGCACCCGTATTTTGAATTTCCTGATCGACACATTGGTCGTTTTTATACTGGCATCTGCATTCAATAAATTCTGGACATTCCAGGTTAGATTCTGGGGATATCCCTACCTCAATTTCGGCTGGATATTTTTCGGGATGCTCTTTGTTTATTACAGCATCTTCGAAATAGTTTTTCAACGTTCACTGGCTAAATGGTTCAGTTATACCAAAGTAGTCAATAAACAAGGTGGAAGAGCCGCATTCTGGCGTATCCTGGTCAGAAGCCTTGCACGTATCACCATCATCGACCTGTTTTTCATCCCATTTCTCGGCAAGCCCCTTCACGACTGGATAAGCGGAACGGAAGTGGTGGAGAAATAACAAATAAGGAATAAGAAACATAAAATAAGAAAGGGGATTTGTCCAATACTTTCTCATTTCATATTCCTTATTTCTTATTCCTCTGTTATCCTCGTCTTTCTTTCCAAAAACGAAATGCTGCTCGGGGGCAATCGCTTATTTTTGTGGATTATCTGAATAATTATGGCAAAGATTGGCATCAATATAGCAACAGGGAGCCTTCAGCAGGCTGAAATGATTGTTGGGATAGATTTGGGAACAACCAATAGCCTGGTGGCTATTATTCACCCGGAAAGTAAGGTTCCTGTGGCCTTAAAGGAATTTAATACCAGCAGCCTGGTACCCAGTGTGGTGCATTTTGGTGCATTTGGGAACGTTGAAGTGGGAGAGCAGGCCAGACAATACCTCGAAACAGACCCTACTAATACGATTTTTAGTGCAAAAAGATTAATGGGCAAAAGCTACCGCGATGTGAAAGCCCACGCAGACTTCTTCTCCTATAAAGTCATAGATGACGATACCGATAGCCTGGTAAAAGTACAGGTAGGAGAACGTTTTTATTCTCCCATAGAACTTTCCTCGCTGATACTAAAGGAGCTAAAGCAAAGAGCAGAACATATACTCAAGACCCCAGTTACGAAAGCGGTTATTACCGTACCGGCCTATTTCAATGATGCCCAAAGACAGGCAACCCGTGATGCGGGTAAACTGGCGGGGTTAGATGTATTGCGTATTATCAATGAACCAACTGCGGCTAGTCTGGCTTACGGACTGGGAATGAATAAAGAGGAAGAAAAAACGATCGCTGTTTATGACCTGGGCGGAGGTACTTTCGATATCTCAATCCTTCGGATAACCAATGGCATTTTTGAAGTACTTAGTACGAATGGAGATACCTATTTAGGGGGAGATGATTTTGATAATGCGATCGTTAATTATTGGATTGAAAAATCAGGTATCTCTCATAATGAGCTGAAAACCAATAAACAACTCTCGCAATCATTACGCTTAAGGGCAGAGGAAGCCAAGAAGCATTTGAGTGATCATTCGACTTATCGTACCGACTTAAATGGGGATGTGCTGGAGTTGACCAAAGCTGATTTCAATGGATTAATTAGCGGTTTGATTGATAAAACAATGGAATGCTGTAAGCAGGCATTGCATGACGCTGGTCTAAAAGTTTCAGATATAGAAACGGTGGTAATGGTAGGCGGAAGTACCCGGGTACCGGCTGTAAAAGAAGCGGTAAGCCAGTTTTTTGGAACAACATTGAACGACGAAGTAAATCCGGATGAAGTGGTTGCCCTTGGGGCAGCAGTTCAGGCTGATATTTTGGCAGGAAACAATACCGATTTCCTTTTGCTTGATATTACACCGCTTAGTCTTGGAATTGAAACTATGGGTGGTTTGATGGATGTGCTCATTCCCCGGAACTCTAAAATACCCACAAGGGTGGGGCGTCAATATACCACCCAAAAGGATGGCCAATCGGGAATGCGCATATCCGTATTCCAGGGTGAACGTGATTTGGTGAAAGATAACCGCAAGCTGGCAGAGTTTAGTTTAAGTGGAATACCGGGAATGCCAGCAGGTTTACCCAAGGTTGATATTCAATTTTTAATTGATGCAGATGGTATTTTGGTAGTGAAAGCCAAAGAGTTACGTAGTGGAGTAGAGCAAAGTATTGAAGTTAAACCTCAATATGGTTTAACCGATCAGGAAGTGGAGCAAATGTTGCTGGATAGTATAACCCATGCTAAAGATGATATGGTAACAAGGGCTCTAGTAGAGGCAAGAACCGAAGGCGAACAAATTTTAGATGTAACCGAGAAGTTTTTAACGAAGAATCCGCAACTACTTTCAAAAGAAGAGGTTTTAGCGACTGCGAATGCGATGCAAGCTTTACAATTAGCTTTAACTATGGAAGATAAAAACTTGATAAGCAGTAAGATAGAAGAATTGAATGAAATTACCAGACCATTTGCAGAACGTGCCATGGACCAGGCTGTGGGGCAGGCGCTGAAGGGGAAAGTGGTTTAGGGGAAGGGAAGTCCGGGGTCCGGGAGTCCGGAAGTCCGATAGAGAGAAGAGTGTGTTGTTGATTTGGTGGGGAGTGGTTTTCTTTTTGCAGGATGTGGTTATTAGTTGTTTCTATATGTTAAATAATAAATTCACTTAAACGTATTAAGTGAATGATTTTCAATAATTTGTGTAATTTAAATATTAGTTTAGCAAGTGCAGATAATGCATTCCGGTAACACAGATAGCGTTCCATCCACACAATACATTATTCCCATAAAACCATTACCTGTTGTCTCTCGGACTTTCGGACTTTCGGACTACCGGACTTTCTCCCCCAACATTCTCGCCACATATTTACCCAGGACATCATACTCAATATTAACTGTGGTTCCTTTTTCAACAAGTGAAATACTTGTGTGGTTATAAGTGTAAGGAATGATTGCTACCCTGAAACTATGCTGATCTACATCGAAGCAAGTGAGGCTGGTACCGTTGATAGCAATTGAGCCTTTTTCTATTACAAGATGTGCCAATTCGGCAGGAATCTGAAACTTGTATTCCCAGCTTCCGTCCAGTACTTTTTTCTCCATACATGTTGCTATACCGTCTACATGTCCCTGAACAATATGTCCATCGAGGCGCCCATTCATTATCATGCAGCGCTCAAGGTTAACCAGACTTCCGGGTTTCCAATTGCTTAGGTTTGTTTTTTGGATGGTTTCGGCGATAGCGGTTACCCGGTGTTTACCGGGGGCCAGTTCATCTACGGTAAGGCAAACGCCTTCATGACTAACACTTTGGTCAATCTTTAATTCCCCAGAAATAGGGGATTCGACCCAGAAACTGATATTTGAGCCAGTGGCCTCTAAAGCAGTAACGATTCCTGTTGCTTCTATGATACCTGTAAACATAAATGCAAAGTAAACTTTGATCTTTGATTTTTTGATCTTTGATTTGAAGAATACAAAGGGGGGCTGAATCAAAAATCAAAGATCAAAAAATCAAAGATCAAAGATTTCCTCTCTTCTTTGGATATTTGTAAGGAATCCCTATCTTTGCACTCCTAAAAAAACACCCGAGGAGGTATAATCGTTATGCTTATTATTGATTCAAAAGATTGCGAAAACATCGACAAGGCGCTCAAGAAGTACAAAAAGAAGTTCGAAAAGAGCAAAGTTCTGTTACAACTGAGAGAGCGTCAGGCATTTACTAAGCCGTCTGTAAGACGTCGTGGTGAAGTGTTGAAAGCTATCTATAAGCAGCAAATCGCTAGCGGAAAGATCGAAGGATAATCCCCTTTTATCGAATCAACTATATTCAGTAGCCTGAGTTTTGTAACTTTAGGCTACTTTTTTATGCCCCAATCTACCTACACGGTCATACAGCCCTTTCTCGACCACCTTCGTTTTGAAAAACGATATTCCCAGCATACACTTATTTCCTATCAGACAGACCTGGAGCAGTTTTTTGCTTACCTGGCCAGTCAGTTCGATTCGCCCGACCTCCCTGCTATTTCAGCTATGTTTATCCGTAGCTGGTTGGCAGAAATGAAAGAGGAGGGAATGGAAAGCCGCAGTTTAAACAGGAAGATATCTGCCCTTAAATCATTCTTCAAATACCAGTTGAAAATGGGGCTTATTCAGCAGTCGCCCATGACCACCATTGTATCACCGAAAGTGAGTAAACGGTTGCCTGTTTTTGTGGAAGAGAAAGATATGCATACCCTGTTTGATTATGTGGAATTTTCAGATGACTGGAAGGGTAGAACCGAGAAGCTGGTACTTCAATTATTTTACAGCACCGGTATGCGTTTGAGTGAATTGATAGGGTTGAAAGAAAATCAGTTAGATGGTTCCTTAAGGCAATTAAAAGTATTGGGAAAGGGGAATAAGGAAAGAATACTGCCACTTTCTCCTGAACTGGTACAATTACTCAAAGCGTATATACAGGATAAGCCCGACAAGCAGGAGGAAAAACACCAGCGTTTATTTGTAAATGAAAAGGGGAAGCCATTACAACCAAGACAGGTTTATAGTTTCGTAAAACAACACCTGGCCACAGTAACCACTGTAACGAAGAAAAGTCCACATATACTCCGGCATAGTTTTGCTACACATTTAATGAATAACGGGGCAGACTTGAATGCAGTGAAAGAGCTGTTAGGACATAGTAGTCTGGCGGCAACCCAGGTCTATACGCATAATACGATTGAGAAGTTGAAGGAAGTGTTTAAGAAGGCGCATCCGAAGGCGTAGGGATTGATAGTCCGGAAGTCCGGAAGTCCGGAAGTCCGAAAGACCGAAAGACCGAAAGACCGAGGGGGAGATAGATGGGTCATAGATTTGACTGATTAATATATGTTTTTTATTGATTCGGTGGTGGTTTTTTGGGGGCTATTTTTGGGTTGTTTTATTTCTTATAAATCTTTCTAAAAATTTGGTTTTTTATTTCTTTTTATCGGTGGAAAGGTTTAACTTGTTAATCATGAAAAAGGGGGTAAAACCCCAAGGTTAAACCCTCAGCAAATAAAGTTCTTTCACATAATTTTTTCACCGATTAAACGTGAGTTGCTATGAACGTTAACATTCAAACTGTGCACTTCGATGCAGATGACAAACTGGTAGATTATGTATCACGTAAGTTGAACAAGCTGAACACTTTTCACGACCGTATTGTGAAAGTGGATGTGTTTTTGAAACTGGATAATGTGGTACACACGATTAAAGACAAGATTGCGGAGATTCGGGTGCATGTACCGAGGCATGATTTTTTTGTGAAAGCCTCATCAAAGTCATTCGAAGAGTCATTCGACTCAGCTATGGAATCAATTGTTTCTCAGATTAAACGAAAAAAAGAAAAATTAGCAGCCTAAAAAATTACCAAGCCCTGGCCCAAAAGCCGGGGCTTTTTTTTGGTTAAAAGTCATTGATTTCCGGGAAAAAAAATAGCTTCTAGCCACTAGCTGCTAGCTTCTAGCTTTTTTTTTTGCTATTAGTTTAACCATCCACAAGCGTAAATTGGGTAATTATATATTTTTTAAAGTAGGGTTTATACAAAACAAATTCGCTAGCTCTCTCATTTATTCAAATAATAGCAGAAAACCTAAAACAAGCACCTATCAAGGCTAGCAGCTAGAGGCTAGAAGCTTGCAGCCAATTTTCCCCGGACAGCAATGTCTACAAGCCTCAGGCACGATTTAAATGCTTGCAGCTTGTAGCTTGCGGCTTGCAGCTTTCCCCCCTTGTGAATAACTACCTGAAAAATTTCGATACAAAATTTTGCTGAATTAAGTTTTCCATTACCTTTGCCATCCCAAAAACGGGTAGTTCTTTGTGTTTTGTCGGATGATTTATCAGTTAAATACCTGCTTAAAACAGGTAAAAATTGAAATTGCTGACAACAAATAAGCCGAAGTAGCTCAGCTGGTAGAGCATCCCGATGTGAATCGGGAAGGTCGCGGACCTTTAAACGCAAAACCAGATGAATATCAGGTTAAGCAGAAAAAAACAAGCCGAAGTAGCTCAGCTGGTAGAGCAGCTGATTTGTAATCAGCAGGTCGCGGGTTCGAGTCCCATCTTCGGCTCTGTTAAACCCTGAACAGGAATTTATTCCGGTGCAGGGTTTAAGGGCAGGTTCCAGAGCGGCCAAATGGGGCGGACTGTAAATCCGCTGTCTTTCGACTTCAGAGGTTCGAATCCTCTCCTGCCCACGGGAAAATGTGATAATTTGAAAATTTGGAAATTTGAAAATTACACAAGATTATAAAAGTTCTTTTACAAATATTTGAAGGTTTATATTTGAAATCACGGAATGCTTACCAACATTTTCAAATTTTCAAATTAACTCATTTTCAAATTAACAAGCGGGAGTAGCTCATTTGGTAGAGCGATAGCCTTCCAAGCTATAGGTGGCCAGTTCGAGCCTGGTCTCCCGCTCTTTTTAAGTTCTTTAAAACACAACAGCTAAAGAAATTTAAAAAGCCGTTGTAGCTCAGTGGTAGAGCATCCCGATGAAATCGGGAAGGTCGTGAGTTCTTTTTAGGGAAAGAAAAACACAACAGCTAAAGAGATTTAAAAAGCCGTTGTAGCTCAGTGGTAGAGCATCCCGATGAAATCGGGAAGGTCGTGAGTTCTTTTTAGGGAAAGAAAAACACAACAGCTAAAGAGATTTAAAAAGCCGTTGTAGCTCAGTGGTAGAGCACTTCCTTGGTAGGGAAGAGGTCGTGAGTCCGATTCTCACTAACGGCTCAAGCAGCAGCGAGAAATGTGATCCGCAGTGCGGGTAAAAAATAGTTAAACAAACGGCGAAAGCCTTAGATTTTTAAAACACAACTAAAAACCGATAAAAATGTCTAAAGAGACCTTTAAGAGGGAGAAACCTCACGTAAACGTTGGTACCATTGGTCACGTTGACCACGGTAAAACCACTCTGACTGCTGCCATAACGGACATCTTATCTAAGCAAGGTCTGGCACAGGCTAAGAAGTATGATGAGATTGATGGCGCTCCTGAAGAAAAAGAGCGTGGTATCACCATCAATACTGCACACGTAGAATATCAAACAGCAAACCGTCACTATGCGCACGTTGACTGTCCTGGTCACGCTGACTATGTGAAAAATATGATTACTGGTGCTGCCCAAATGGACGGTGCTATCCTGGTTGTGGCTGCGACTGATGGTCCTATGCCTCAAACTAAAGAGCACATCCTCCTGGCTCGTCAGGTAGGTGTACCTCGTATCGTAGTATTCATGAACAAGGTTGACCTTGTTGATGATGCTGAACTGTTGGAACTGGTAGAAATGGAAATCCGCGAATTGCTGACTACCTACGGTTTTGATGGCGACAACACCCCAATCATCAAAGGTTCTGCAACTGGAGCCCTTGCTGGTGAAGAAAAATGGGTTGCTGGCGTTAATGAACTGATGGCTGCAGTAGATAGCTATATCCCACTTCCTCCACGTCCAATCGATATGCCATTCCTGATGTCTGTGGAAGACGTATTCTCTATCACAGGTCGTGGTACCGTTGCAACTGGTCGTATCGAGCGTGGTATCATCAAAGTTGGTGAAGCCGTTGAGATCGTAGGTCTGATGGAATCTCCACTTTCTTCTACCGTAACTGGTGTTGAAATGTTCAAAAAACTGTTGGATGAAGGTCAGGCTGGTGATAACGCAGGTCTGTTACTCCGCGGTATTGAGAAAAAAGATATCCGTCGTGGTATGGTAATCTGTAAGCCAGGTTCTATCACTCCACACACTGATTTCAAAGGTGAAGTATACGTACTGAGCAAAGAAGAAGGTGGACGTCACACTCCATTCTTCAACAAATACCGTCCTCAGTTCTACTTCCGTACTACGGATGTAACTGGTGAGTGTACACTTCCTGAAGGAACAGAAATGGTAATGCCTGGTGATAACATCGGTCTTACTGTAAAACTGATCCAACCAATCGCTATGGAAAAAGGTCTGAAATTCGCTATCCGTGAAGGTGGACGTACCGTAGGTGCTGGTCAGGTTACTGAAATCATCAAATAAGCTTAAAGCTTCCGGCTTTTAGCTACAGCAAATAAGTTTTTTACTATATTTGCAATATATTCTAAAAGCTATCCTGTTAAAGGGGTAGCTTTTAGCTTCTACGGGCATAGTACAACGGTTAGTATAGAGGTCTCCAAAACCTTTGATCTGGGTTCGAATCCTAGTGCCCGTGCAAACAATTTGGAAATTTGAAAATTTGAAAATTTGAAAATGAGTTAGTTTCTATTGCTGCGCAACAGAAACATCATGAACTGGTTTTTCAAACTCAAATTTTTCTCCGCAGGAGTATTACATTTCCAAATTTCCAAATTTTCAAATTTTCAAATTGAACAAGTGAACAAGATCGCCACATACTTCAAAGAAAGTTACCGTGAGTTGATGGAGAAAGTAACCTGGCCTACCTGGTTACAACTGCAGCAAAGTACTGTTATTGTACTTATAGCTACAGTTATCATCACCGCGTTGGTTTGGGTGATGGACTTTTCCAGCAACCAGTTGCTGAAGTTGATTTACTCATTATTCAAGTAAACGAATATGGAAGCATCGATAGTTGATAATAATACGGTAGAAACCACAGAAGCCAGTCAGCCAGATAATACCAAATGGTATGTATTGCGCGTGGTTAGTGGTAAGGAGCGTAAGGTGAAGGAATACCTGGATAAAGACATTATCCGTAGCGGATGGCAGGAAGTAATCAAACAGATCTTCCTTCCAATGGAAAAAGTATATAAAGTGCAGAACGGTAAAAAAGTAATGCGCGAAAAAAACTATTTCCCAGGGTATGTAATGATGGAAGTACTGGATGGTAAACTGAATGATGATATGGTTCAGCATATCAGTAATATCAGCAACGTAATGCACTTTCTTACTGATGGTAAAGGCTCTAAAGGAAACATTATTTCTTTGCGTAAAAGTGAAGTAAATAAAATGCTCGGAAAAGTTGATGAAATGAACGATCAGGGTGTAACCATGAGCGAACCATTCATCATCGGCGAAACCATCAAAATCATTGAAGGTCCATTCAACGACTTTAATGGTGTGATAGAAGAAGTAAACGACGAGAAGAAAAAATTGAAAGTAACCGTAAAAATCTTTGGTCGCTCAACACCTGTAGAGTTAAATTATATGCAGGTTGAAAAACTGAGCTAATCAGTGATAAATATTTTCCAAAAGGCAGTTGTATCACAACTGCCTTTTTTTATGCACCTTATTTACCACTGGTGCAACAATTATTTTTAATAGCCTGTCTTTTCAAACATCTCCTGCACCAAACATTTTCTTATGCGAATTCGCAGCATGCATTACTTTTCGGGTCTGTTGTTAGCTGTATTTATTTTCTTACACCTTATCAACCATCTATACAGCCTCATCGGTATTGATAAGCATCTAGCTTACATGCAACAATTCAGAAAAATTTACAGAAATCCATGGGTCGAAATTCCATTATTGGGCGCTGTTTTAGTACAACTATATTCAGGTATTCAATTAGTAAGAAACAAACCAAAAAAAATAACCGGGTTTTATAACCGGTTACAAATATGGACCGGACGCTACATGGCTTTTTTCCTGGTAATTCATGTAGGAGCAGTTATAACAGGACGACTTTTTTTGCATCTGGATACCAATTTTTATTTTGGAGCCGCCGGTATAAACAGCTTCCCTTTCAACCTGTTTTTTATTCCTTATTATACACTGGCAATTTGGAGTTTTTTTGGTCATATTGCTGCCATCCATTACCAAAAAATGAGCGGAAAAAGCCATTATGCAAATAGACAATCAGCAATAATACTAAGTATAGGTATTGTAATTTCTATAGTTATTTTATATGGCTTAACCGGAGGGTTTAAAGGAGTGCCGATTCCCGCTTCTTATGAAGTACTGATTGGAAAATAATACCTGTTCGAATAGAAATTTGTATGGACGTAAATTTGATTTTCTGAGCCATACCAAATATTATCTTAGTCAGACGCTGTTTTTTGAAAAATAAGGGGTAGATATGGGTATATATCATTTTCTTTGCAATGAATACCCGCTGAACATTTCTCTGCTGCAAATAATGACCGGTGAACTTAGGCCGCGATCTATCTCATCATCTGAATTAATCATTTGTAGTGACCCTTAAACGAAAAAGACTCATTATACGCATCAAAAACTGGCAACCTGTAAAGGTTTCAATGTTGTATGCAAAAGATTTTTATGATAAAGCGGTAGAAACAAGATCGGAATTAAAACTTCAGTTCCTTCAATTCTTCCCATTTCTTATTGCCTCTGTATTAACAGGGGTACTCGCTTTTCTCTATAGCCGGATTTTTTATTACGCAGAACACCTCAGTTATAGCATTTACGAATACCATAAATGGCTGATTTTTATTTCTACACCTTTATGTTTTCTGCTATCATGGTGGGTAGTAAAATATTTTGCCGGTTATGCCAAAGGAAGCGGTATTCCTCAGGTAATGGCTGCAATAGAGCTTTCTCAACCACACAAAAATCACCTGGTCGATAAATTCCTCAGTTTCAGGATAATTGTGGTAAAGATTGTATCAAGTGCAATAAAAGTTATTGGTGGAGGTATTTTGGGAAGGGAAGGACCTACCATACATATTTCAAGTGCTGTATTTAAACTAATTCACGACAGGTTACCGGCCTGGTGGTTATCTGTGTCACAAAAGAATGTATTGATAGCGGGTGCCGCTTCAGGATTGGCGGCTGCGTTTAACACGCCATTAGGAGGAATAATTTTCGCTATTGAAGAATTGTCGAAGTTCCATATCAAACATTATAAATCGCCACTGTTCATTGCAGTGATTATGGCAGGTTTAACAGCTCAGGGACTGGGAGGTTCTTATCTATATCTTGGTCATCCGTCAACAAATTATCAGGGAGGTAAAATATTCCTGGGAATCATTATCGTTTCAATACTTACCGGATATTTCGGAGCAAAAATGTGTAAAATAATGCTTCGCTTTATTAAGTACGTGAGCAAACAGACATCCTTGTACAAACAGGCCGGCATAGTGCTGCTGTGCGGGTTGTATGTTGCTGCATTTATTTATTTTCTTGGAACGGAAGCCATGGGTTCAGGAAAGGAAATCATGGACAGAACTTTATTTACTGCAGATAAATCGGTTGATTGGTACCTGCCATTGGTACGCATCAACGGATTAATTACTTCCTTTAGTTTTGGTGGTGCCGGCGGTGTGTTTGCTCCTTCACTAAGTACAGGTTCTACATTTGGGGCACTCATTGCACAATGGATGCACCTGACTGCAGATAATGCCAATATCCTTATACTGGTTGGGATGGCCGGATTTCTTACGGCTGTAACAAGAGCCCCGTTTACATCGACCATCATCATCTTTGAAATGACGGACAAACACAGTATTATCTTCCTTTTATTAGCGGGGGCATTGATTACAAACCTGGTAGCTAACCTGGTATCCAAACAATCATTTTATGATGTCCTCAAAGAAATATACCTCCATGAAGTTGAATCAAAGGATGCAATAAAAAAGAAAGATACTTAATGCAGTTTTGCGGATTTGCTGATTAACTTTAGCTAAGCTAAAATCATTGCTATGGCATCATCTATTTATCCCTGTATCTGGTTTAACCAAAATGGAAAAGAAGCGGCAGATTTTTATTGCTCCGTTTTTCCCCATGCAAAAATACTTTCATCCAATCCCATTGTAACAAACTTCGAAATCAATGGCACTAAAATGATGGCATTAAATGGAGGTGATAAATATCAGGCAACACCTGCGGTTTCTTATTTTGTATATTGTAATGGGGATGCCACTATTGATCGTTTGTATGATATATTGAAGGAGGGTGGCTCTGTATTAATGGAATTAGGTAAGTACGATTGGAGTCCTCGTTATGCCTGGATAGAAGATCGGTTCGGAGTAAACTGGCAATTAGATGTTGAGGATATCAACAATAGCCAGAAGATTGTTCCGACACTTTTATTTGTCAACGAAAAAAATGCAAAAGTTGCAGAAGCGCGAGAACAATACCTGCATATATTTCCCAACAGCACTAAATTGATGGAGATGGCATATCCCCCTGAGGCAGGTATGCCTGAAGGAGCATTGTTATTTGCACAGTTTAAAATCAATGGATACATTCTCAATGCAATGAGCAGTACCATTAAACATGATTTCGATTTTACTCCCGGCAATTCATTTGTGGTTGAATGTGACGACCAGTCTGCTATAGATCATTATTGGAATGAGTTAGGCAAAGATGGTAGATATGATATGTGTGGATGGCTTGCAGATCAGTATGGTGTATCCTGGCAAATAGTTCCATCCATTTTATCAGAACTGATGAAGGATCCGGAAAGATCTCAAAGAGTGATACAGGCATTTCTCAAAATGCAAAAATTTGATATCCAGGCATTGCTGGATGCATAAATAAAATCAATACGGGTTAATATTTTCTTCCTTTTTGCGACTGATACAAATTAAGATCGCTAAAAAATTGCCAGATGAAAATTGCACTTATTACCCTTGGCACAAGAGGAGATGTACAACCTTATGCTGTTTTAGGCAAAGCATTACAGGAAAGAGGACATGCAGTGGTACTTTGTACGGCCAGAAATTTCGAAGGACTGGTAAAAACTTATGGTATTTCATTTTTACCTGTGGAACTCGATTTCCAGGAACTGATAGAATCGGAAGAAGCAAAAAAGATCATGAAAAATCCATTCAGCATGAAGAAATACCTTCATGATACACTCTTCCCAAAAATGAGTGATGCGTTTCAAGTATTTTATGAACTGGCAAAAGAAAACGATAAAGTACTGTTTCATATAAAAACACTTTGCGACTATTTTGCCGATGCTTTTCCGGATAAAATGATCAGGACAGATGTTATACCTGCCGGAGAAAAAACCATAGCATTTCCCAACCCCGTATTCAGTGCATTAGGATTGCCAGGGTGGTTGAATAGACTAACCTATAAACTTACTGCACTAGGATTAAAAATGTGGCAGAAACCTATATTGGCTATTCGGGCGCGTGCAGGGTTATCTCCGGTTTTTGTAAGACCTGCATTGCCTTCCATTTATGGGATTAGTGAACTGGTGCTTCCTAAACCGGCAGATTACCCGGCAAATAGTTACTTTACCGGTTTCTGGAACCTTTCTCCGGACGGGGAGCTAGACAAAACGCTTCAGGATTTTCTCCAGGCCGGTGAACCGCCCTTGCTTATTACATTTGGAAGTATGCCGTTTGAAAATAAAGCAGGGTTAACTGCCCTGATTAAATCCATACAGTCTATTCCGCATATCCGGATTATTGTGGTGAAAGGATGGGGATTATCAGATACCACTGAAATAGAAGCTTATGATAATGTAAAAGTAATCGCTTCTGCACCATATGATTTATTACTGCCACATGTAAAAGCAGTTGTGCACCATGGTGGTATTGGTACAACAGCCGCCTGCTTACGTGCCGGAAAACCAATGTTTATTTGCCCGGTTTTATATCCATTCGGCGATCAGCATTTTTGGGGAATGATTATTTTTAGAAAGGGGTGGGGACTAAAACCAGTTCCTTTAAAAAAGATGACGGAAAAAATATTTCTTAAGCAGGTTTCAGCATTGCTAACCAATGCTGATTTGTATAAAGCAACAGAAAATATTGGTATACAGTTGCGTGCTGAAGATGGCGTATCCCGTGCGATTGATATTATTGAAGGCAAAAGGGTTGATTAAATGAATCGATTTGGCGGGGCGCAGGTAATCCAACTTCCTTCTTCGATTTCTTCTTCTAGTTGCATGGCGTCCCATCCTGAATAACCGAGATAAAGTTGAATAGCAACCGGGGCAAGAGATCCATTTTTTAAGTTTGTTAAAGCCACTTTGAAATCGCCACCATAAAACCAGTCTTTGGTAACCTGCATACCTCCAGGTACTAACTCAGGGTCTTTATGCAGTAGGAAAAGATGCTCCTGGTCTACTGGTCCACCAATATTGATCGGCAGAGGAGGGTAGTCCTTAAATTCTACCAGCTCATTAAACCTGCGATGGTATGGTTGGTTTAGTATGAGGCCAACTGATCCAGTTGTATCGTGGGATACAATGAGCAAGATGGTATCCTCAAAATGGGGATCACCAATTGTAGGTGCGCTTTTCCAGAAAGTTCCCGTAAGCGAATACATTACATTGTATTTAAGCGGTAAAGATAGTAGTGTATAATGAAGGTCGGTATTAGTTAACCCGGCTTTTTGATTAGCTGGTCAACAAAGGGTTTATAGTGACTTCCAACAGGAATAATAATTTCTCCAAGTTCAATGAGTTGACCACTGAAAACACTGATTTTGTTTTTATGGACTATGTATGATTTGTGTACGCGTAAAAAATTATTGGATAACTCAGCTTCAAGTTGTCCGATTCTGTATTTGAACATTAGTTTTTTGCCATCCTCAAAATGAACTTGTATATAATCTCTTAAACTTTCAATATAAACAATATCGGCTTCATTGATTTGATATGTTTTGACACCGGAATGTAGCTGCACTATTTTTTTTACTTGCTGGGAATCTGTTGAACTATTCACCAAGGAATCTGCTGTATGCTTTCTGTAAAACTTTTGAATAGCAGCCATAAATCGTTCAAAGCTGATTGGCTTAACCAGGTAATCAACCACATCTAGTTCATATCCTTCAAGTGCGTAGGACCTATGTGCTGTGGTAAATATTACTGAAGGAGCCGGTTTAAGCATTTTAAGGAAATCGATACCTGTTAATTTAGGCATTTGAATATCCAGCAAGAGCAGATCAACCTGGTTTGTTCGTAGAATGTTGCTTGCCTCCATGGCATCGGAACAGCAGCCACTCAATACAAGCATGCCCGAATCTTTTACATGCTTTTCAAGCAGTTGAACTGCAAGTGGCTCGTCATCTACAATTAAACATGTTGCATTCATATAAGAGGTGCCTGTAGTTTTACTTCAAAGATTTCAGGATTGGAAGTGTTGATGGTTAGTGTGTGTTTTCCAGGATAAAGCATTTGCAATCTTTGTTTCAGGTTGGTTAAGCCGATACCCGAAGTTTTATTTTCGGTATTGTTATAATTATTGGTAGCAATTAAAGTTAATTGATTGTTTTCGGCTTTTAAATTTATGTTAAAAGCAATTGTACCCACTGTTTGTTCAGCCCCGTGTTTAAACATATTTTCAATAATTGGGATCAACAATAAAGGAGCGATTTGATAAGCCATATCGCTTTTATGTATGAATTGAATACTCAGCCGTTCGCTAAATCGGGTTTTCCCAAGGTCTAGATAACTCTGTAAAAAGTGAATTTCATTTTCCAACGATACATGATTATTGTTACATCGATACAATAGGTAATCGAGTAACTGGGCGAGTTTGTCGATTGTGTCTGCAGTTTTTGGCGATTGTTGTACTGCAAGTGAATAAATATTATTAAGCGTGTTGAATAAAAAGTGAGGATTTATTTGTGCCTTAAGTGCTTCAAGCTGGGCGTTTATTTTTTCATTTTCTATTTCGGATTGTTGAATTATTATACGTTGTCTATCGATCAGTAAGTAAACAATGATAAATGGAAGGGTGCCTGAAACAATGCTGATGATATAGTGGGTAAACAATGTAGGTAAGGCAATGAAAATTTCCCATACAGATTCCTTCGCCCCAAAATTTCCTCCAAGCATAGGTTCCAGTAAATAGATAATGGAGAATCTGCTTACTACCGCGATAATATAAATACCCACAGTACATTCGATAATGCCCCGGATCATTTTTTTCTTATCGATGAGTAATGGGAGTATTCTGAGACAGCAGAAATAGCTGGCTGACATTATCGCCAATACATGGAAGAATGTGGTAATAGTCCTGTCATAAAAACTAAATTGATGTCGCTGGCTATCAGTTCTTTCCGTAAACATATACTGGGTAATGTATAACAGGTATAACACTATCCAGTATAAAATATGCCAGCCGTATTTTTTCTCAGGATTGTTTTTTGATTTGTAAGTCATCCCTATAAAAATAGAAAAATGCTAAACGTAAGTATGCTATTGTAGACGAAATAGGGAAAATCGAAGACGAAAACCTATTATCTACTAACAATATGGCCAGGAAATGTTTGTATCGGATTTACAGTCTTTTGTCGATTAAATGTTCAAGCGAAGCGATGAAAGGAGAGTTTTGAGAAAAATAATGATCAAGGTGAATAAACTGATTTTCCTCCTGTTCGCTGGCCTTGCAATAGCTGCTGTACCCGCCGGCCGGTTAAAAGGTATAGGTAGATCTGCAGAAGGAATCGTAAAAGAAGTTTCCTCAACAAAAAAAATAGTACACCCAGGCATCGATCAATATATTAAAAGCATGGTCGATACAGCTAATTTTCAGGGCGTGGTTTTGGTAGTTAAGGGCGATAAACTTATTCATAAGTCGGTATATGGGTATAGTAACCGTGCGACTAAACAACCCATCCAGATTGCCACACAATATCTTTTAGGGTCTCTTACTAAGTCGTTTGTAAGTGTTGCTGTTATGCAACTGGTGGAAACTGGTAAGCTAACACTTTTGGCTCCGGTATCAACCTACCTTCCGGAATTAAATACTTCACTAGCCAAGGGGCTTACGATACATCACCTGCTTAAACACCAATCGGGTCTCTCCTTAAATCTCGATGCGGTTACTAAGTATCAGTTAGCAGAGCTCACGCCAGGAGAATTGCTGGACCTCATTAACCAAACAAAACGAAGGCATGAAGCAGGAAATGTTTTTGAAGTGTCTGCCTTGAATTTTATGTTGTTGGGAATGATTATTGAGCGGGTAAGCAAACAATCATACGAATCTTACATGCAAGACCATTTGTTTCGACCACTTAGACTTAAACATACAGGAATCGCAAACCTTTTCGTGCTACCCAAAAACAAAGCAAATGGTTATAGACTTATCAATGGAACAATCAGGCGAATAGAGGACATTGTTTCATATGGATTTGCTACAGCAGATATGTACTCATCTGTTGATGACCTGTTTACCTGGGGCTATGCATTGCAACATGGGTTATTGGTAGGTTCTGAAAGCAGGCAACTGTTATTTAATGGAGGTGTGAAAGAGGAGGGTAATTATGGGTACGGATTTCGTACTCAGGCCTATTTAGGTTCAGATTCAACCGAAACGCCGGGTAAGCTTATCCGGCATGGAGGAGTAATGAATGGGTTTTGTGCAAACTATCACTATTACGACAAAGATGATATGACCATCATCATTCTCAACAATTATCGAAACCTGAAATTATTGGACATCACATTTAAAATAAAGGAACTGGTTTATGGATATAAGCCAGGCCAAAGAAAAAATAAATACCATGAATAAGTATTCTAATTTTTTTCGGAGTTTATGCCTTACCTTTTTTCTGCTGCTCAATTCAAACAGTTGGTTGTTTGCACAGGATAAAGCAATTATTGAATTATTGAATGGATTTATGAAAGCCATTGAAACGCGCGACTCTGTGAAGATGTATGCTTTTTTTGCGGATGTTCCGGTAACCTGGGTAGGTGTTTGGCGGCCAGCTACGCAGGAGCAAAGATTGAAGAAAGACGGCAGTGCACCGGGTTATAAAGTGTCGGACTTCAAAACATGGTTTAGATCGATAGCTGCGAATGGTTTTAAACAAGAGAAATTTCAACATCCTGTTATTGTTTCCGATGAATCGATTGCTGCCGTAACTTTTGAATATAGCTTTTGGGCGAATGGGAGAAAAGGGAACTGGGGTAAAGAAAGTTGGGGGCTCATTAAACTAAATGGTCAATGGAAAATTGCCAGTGTGTTATTTTCCATGGATCTTGAAAGCGTTAAAAAGGAAGCATCAGAGAGGAATACTGCAACTGAAATAAAAAATGATCAGATTGAGCAATATATGCAATCGATTATTGGAGATACCCATTTTCAAGGTACTATACTGTTGGCAAGGGGCGATTCCATTATCCATCATGCTGCATACGGAATGTTTGATATTGAAAATGAAGTGCCGAATCGAATAGATACCCGTTTTTTAATTGGGTCTTTAACAAAATCATTTGTAGCAGTTGCCGTGATGAAACTGGTTGAAGAAAATAAAATTAACCTCGAAGAATCGATTAACTCCTATCTGCCTGGGTTAAAAAAAGAATTGTCAAAGGGGTTGACCATTCATCATTTGTTAAAACAACAGTCCGGACTGGAAGCCAGTTTTGATAATCTGACTAATTATGAAATCATGGATATTACACCTGGTGAATTGCTTGCTATCATCAATCAATCTAAAAGAAGTTTTGAACCGGGTACAAAATACCAGTACACGAATATTAATTATACCTTATTAGCAATGGTTATTGAAACTGTTTCTGGGATGTCCTACCAGCAATACCTTCAAAATATAATTTTCGATAAGGCGGGCATGTTTAATACTGGTATGGAGCGGTTAACGAATATTCCGGCGAACAGGGCAATAGGATATCGGAAAATAAATGGCACTATACGACGTGTTCACAATGTTGTTGCCTATGCATATGGTGCAGGTGATATATATGCTACTGCATTTGATCTATTTAAATGGCGCAACGCAATGATCAGGCAGGAGTTGGTCAGTGGATCGAGTCTAGCCCAAATGTTTCAGGGAGCCGAAAAAGACTGGGGTTATTATGGATACGGATTTAGGATTCAGCCATACAATAGAGGTGGGGAAGCACTTGATCCGGGAAAACTGATTCGGCATGGAGGAACGATGAATGGATTTATTTCAAACTTTCACGAATACCGCGACGACGATTTAACGGTTATTGTACTCTCTAATTATCGTGATATTCCTATCCGACGAATAACTTACCAATTGAAAGAATTGGCGCTTGGGTTTAAACCGGGAAAACGAAAAAATCAATTTGAAGAATAAACCGAGGTTTAAAAGGGTTTTATACAAGCAGTGTTGATTAACTGGTTTCGCTTTGGGTTTAGCAGTGCAGCATAGCAAAAGATACGATTATTCAGCTTTTTTACCAGCGGTTTAGTGGATATAATGACTATTAGTATCTTTGTATTAGATGGCTTTATTGTCCATTTTTATTAACCTATAATACGGATCGCATGAAAAAACTATTGTTTGCTGCGTTTGCAATTCTTGCCCTGAACACCTTGAATGCACAACCACCACAAGTACCCGCAGAAGCTGGTGCCAAATTTGGTAAAGCTACTACTGCTGATAATGCAGTATCTATTGACGAATTTGTAAAAGTAATGGCTACAAAAGAAGAGGGAAAGCCTCATGAGGCCAAAATAGTAGGTGTAGTAACCGAAGTTTGCCAAAAAGAAGGTTGTTGGATCAAAGTGCAATCTCCCGATGGAAACATGATGGTGAAAATGAAGGACCACAAATTTGCTGTTCCGGTAGTGCTGAATGGTAAAAAGATTGTTATTGACGGGGTAGCTACCCAAACGACCACTTCTGTAAAGCAGTTAAAACATTTTGCGGAAGATGCAGGTAAGAGCAAGGAAGAAATTGCTAAAATCACTGAACCTAAGAAAGAGATTGTGATACAGGCTGCGGGGATATTGGTGCTGTAGGAGAGCTACAAGCTGCAAGCTGCAAGCCTCAAGCTTCAAGGAATAATTAGAGAAAGCAATTGGCCGAATGGTCGGTTGCTTTTTTATTGATAATCAATGCATTAGCTGATATTTCTTCCAATGCTCGTAGCTTGTAGCCTGCAGCTTGCAGCTTTTCTGCGCTTTTTCTTTGAAATCCCGCCCATCCTCCTTACCTTTGCCGCCCCAAAAGTTCTTTTTTTGAAAGAATGATTGAGTTTGGGAGTCCAGCCATAGGCGGGACGTTATAACCAATTAAATCAAAAAGCAATGGCCAAAGAAATCACCGGCTATGTGAAGTTGCAGGTTAAAGGCGGTCAAGCCAATCCAGCACCTCCCGTAGGTCCAGCCCTTGGTTCAAAGGGTATCAACATCATGGAGTTCTGTAAGCAGTTTAATGCCAGAACCCAGGATAAAATGGGTAAAGTAGTACCTGTTTTAATTACTGTTTATGCTGATAAGTCTTTCGACTTCATCATCAAAACTGCTCCTGCTGCGGTTCAATTAATGGAAGCCGCAAAAATCCAGAAAGGTTCTAAGGAAAGTAATCGTCAGAAAGTTGGTAAAGTAACCTGGGATCAGGTTGAAGTTATCGCTAAAGACAAGATGTCTGACCTGAATGCATTTACGCTTAACAGTGCGATGAGCATGGTTGCGGGTACTGCACGTAGTATGGGTTTAACTGTAGAAGGTAAAGCCCCTTGGGAAAACAATTAATCTATTCACCTTTTAATCTGTAAAAAATGTCACTGACTAAGAAAAGAAAAGTAGCAGCGGTAAAGGTGGATAAGAATAAAGCTTATTCCCTGAAAGAAGCCTCTACACTTGTAAAAGAAATCAACTGTACCAAATTTGATAGCTCTGTAGACCTGCATATTCGTCTGGGTGTAGACCCTAAGAAAGCAGATCAGCAGGTTCGTGGTACTGTATCATTACCGCATGGTACTGGTAAAACTAAAAAAGTACTGGTACTTTGTACGCCTGATAAAGAAGCATCTGCAAAAGAAGCTGGTGCTGATTTTGTTGGATTGGATGAGTTCATCACCAAAATTGAAGGTGGTTGGACAGATATCGATGTGATCATCGCTACACCGGCTGTTATGCCTAAAATAGGTAAGCTTGGTAAAGTGTTAGGTCCACGTAACCTGATGCCAAACCCTAAAACCGGTACTGTAACCAACGATGTTGCTGCTGCAGTAAATGAGGTTAAGGGTGGTAAGATCGCCTTTAAGGTTGATAAAGCAGGTATTGTTCACGCTTCTATTGGACGTGTATCATTTGCTCCTGAGAAAATTGCAGAGAACAGTGCTGAACTGATCAATGCAATCATCAAGCTGAAACCATCTTCTGCCAAAGGTGTATACCTGAAAGGCGTAAGCATGGCCAGCACCATGAGCCCTGGTATCGCTTTAGACACCAAATCATTAATGAACTAATTCCCAGTGATCCTCGCGTTACAGTGGGGAAATGACCTGGGTTTTTAAAAAAGATCAGATATGACAAAAGATCAAAAAAATGAGGTGATCGAAATTCTGAAAGAGAAATTCGCTCAATACAATAACTTCTACATCACCGATACTGAATCGTTGACTGTAGCACAAGTGTCTACTTTGCGTCGTAGCTGCTTCGATAAGCAGGTAGAGATGAAAGTAGCTAAAAACACCCTGATCCGTAAGGCGCTTGAGTCTTTGGATGCAGAAAAATATGCCGGTATTTATGATTCTCTGCACAATGTAACTGCATTGATGTTTTCTGAGAACCCTAAAGAACCAGCATTAATTATCAGCTCTTTCCGTAAAGCCAGCAATGGTGAAAGACCTGTATTGAAAGCAGCATTTATCAATGGTGATATTTACACTGGCGATAATAACCTGAAAACACTTACTCAGATCAAGACTAAGAATGAATTGATCGGTGAAGTAATCGGATTGCTGCAATCACCTGCTAAACGTGTACTGGCTGCATTATTGCACCACCACGAGAAGCAGGCTGAAACTACAGCGAGCGCTGAATAATCAATTTGAAAATTTGGGAATTTGAAAATTTGAAAATGGGAATACCAGCTCAAAATTTCAAAAATCAATTTTCAAGTAAATTTTATTAACTGAAAACAAAGAATTTGACATTTTCAAATTTTCAAATTCCCAAATTTTCAAATTAATATAGGTATCAAATTTTTTTAAAACATCCGACGGATTCGCCTGAGGCGAATATGAAGCCGGAAAAAATTGAAACAAAATGGCAGACGTAAAAGCATTAGCCGAAACATTAGTAGGCTTAACAGTAAAAGAAGTTCAGGAATTAGCTGATGTATTGAAAGCTGATTACGGTATTGAACCAGCTGCTGCTGCAGTTGTAGTTGCTGCTGGCGACGGCGGTGGAGCTGCTGCTGCTGAAGAGAAAACATCTTTCGATGTTGTACTCGTTAACGGTGGTGCTAGCAAACTGAACGTAGTTAAAATCGTGAAAGAACTGACTGGTCTTGGACTGAAAGAAGCAAAAGACCTGGTTGACGGTGCTCCAAAACCAGTAAAAGAGGGTATCTCTAAAGCTGAAGCTGACGATATCGTTGCTAAGCTGAAAGAAGCTGGTGCTGAAGTAGAAGTGAAGTAATTTCACAAGCTGTTAAGCAAAAAATATAGCCGCTCCAATTTGGGGCGGCTTTTTTGTAGGGGGTAGGCCATAGACTATGGTCTATTCCCCCACTTTTTCTCGAGTACTTTAATGAAATATCCACCTACTACGCTTCTTGCCTGAAAGCCAACTTGTTTGCCGTCTGTTGTTTCATGCCAGTCGCTGAGTGGAACCCGACTTGGGGTTTCGATGGCATATTTGTATACCGGGTCAATCAAGGCTTTAAAATCTTTCTCTTTAGATGCGAGTACGGATGTCCAAACAATCCAGTCGCTCTTGGTATAAGTTCTGCGACTGTCTAAGGGCAGTCCGTACTTATTTTGTTTGGTGAGATAGTACTTCACTTCTTTTTCATACACTGCAGCAGGAAAGAGGTTCATGTTGAGCAGCTTATCCCACACCAGGTTGTATTTCTGGCTCCAGGTTCCTTTATTGTCAAATGTAAGCGTGTAATGATCTCCATCATCTGCCATCTGCATCCATTTAAGGGCATAGTCTTTTGCAATTTTTTCATACCTGTTTGCTTCCGCTGTTTTACCGAGTTGTCTTGCCATTTGAGCGTAGGCACCAATACCTACAATGGCTTTCATCGATAAATTGGTATTGCGGGCAAGGTGTCCGGCAAAATCATCGGTACACAATTGGTTGGCAGGATCAAATCCATCTTTATTCAAAAATTCAACCCATTGACTTAACAAAGGCCAATGATCTTTTGCAAACGTATAGTTCTTTTCAGCTTTACAAATTGCTGCCGTGAGAATGATCATATTTCCCGATTCCTCAACAGGCATATCTTCCCCATAGGTTTGTCCATTTGCTAATGGATAAGTACCTAAATCATGTGCAGGAAAGGGTTTGGTCCATTTGCCCGATTCGCTATAAGTCATAATAGGCGCTACCATCCCTTTCAATAAAGCCGGATTGTATAAAAGAGTTAAAGGAGCAGAAGGGTAGGTAACATCAACCGTCCAGATAGATCCGTTACTAAAGTTTTCTTTCTGTGGAAATAAGATTTCATCATTTGCGCCTCTTACAAGTTTATGTGCTGCCAGTGATTCGCGATAGGCGAGTACACATAAACGTGCATAATTTTCACCGCCTGCTTTCAATGCATCTGTATATAGCTGTTGGTCGAATTGGTTGCATAGTTTAACTATCGAGGCATATTCCTCGATAGATTTTTTCAACATCTCTTCGGTTGAAGCGAAATTTTTCTTCCACCAGGCTTTAAGGTTTTCATTGAAATATTGGATGGAAAATAGATCATCATAAGCCAATAAAACCGTTTTTGAAACCGGAGTAGCACTAAGTTTTCCATAATCGATTTTAAGTGAACATTTATCAGCAACTGAATTGACTGAAGGATTGCCACTTTGTTCAGATAGCTGAATTCCTTTTTCATCTTTTATCGCGAGATAAGCATAGCCCCAATCGATCCGAACATCGTCTCCTTTTCTTTTTAATACCTGCTGGGCATTGGTACCTGTTGTTTGAATAAATAAGGAACCATACTTGCTTACAGTGGTACTTGCAGGTTGATTCGTTTTATTTCGTGCGATGTCTGCACTGCTATTAAAATAAATCTTTACTGAATGCGCTTTACCATCCGTAGCTTTTGCATTGAAATTAATGAAGCTAATTGGACGTGCGTATAAGTCAATATTATTAGCTAGTAAGGGAGATAGAAAGTCGACGTTTAAATTAACCGGCCCGCAGGTAAATTGGTATTTTGTTTGGGTAGCAGTAATGTTTACACTTGTTTGTAGGGCTTGTGTAACAGGCTCATCTGGTAACCTGTTGTAGAGTCCAATATCAATGATGCCCGGGCCTCCGGTATTTTCACAATACACTGCCAAAGTATTTTTTCCGGCTTTTATTTTTTGTTTGATTTCATTTTGGAGTATGATCTCCTTATTAGAAGAGCAACAGCCGGCTTCATAAATTTTTTCACCATTCAGGAATACTTTGATATTATCGTCATACTTAAGGGTAAGTAATAATTCATTAAAATCATTGTTGGTAACATTGAAGGTTCTTCGAAACCAAATTTCTCTTGAGTTCCATTCAGTAACGGCATCCATATTCTTTGAGCCAAACATGCCCAGTCCATTTTTCCATTGGCTGTCATCAAACTCCGGACTGAACCAGTTTTCAGCAGGTTTTTGTTCAGTATACCTGCAATCGTATCCTTGTAAATCGCTATTGGGTAATAGTGGTTGTAATTTTTTGGGTGGGGCTCCCAGGAATTTATACAATTTGCCATCCACATCAATATAGCCCAGCAATGAATGATCGGCGCCTGTCCAGTGTTTGGTAACCGATTCATTGAGTTTGTCTGAAAAACTCCAGATACTGAAATAGGGATCGTGGGTAATCAGCGGATAGGCAGGAGCTTTTGAAACCTGGGCAAAAATGGGATTTGTTATTGCAAAAGCAATCAATAAACTGTACAGTTTCTTCATGGCAAATAAATCAAAGGGTATATGATTAGCATTCAATTTAATAAAAATTGAAGTATGAAGATCAAATAGTACTTTATGTCGTATAAATTATTCTGTACTGAATAAGCGGATCGTATAATCGAGTAACGATTTATTGCCGGGCTCACCATGCCCAGGGATCACTATTTTTACTCCAGGATATTTCTTTTTTATTTGTTTTACTGTAACCGGCCATGCTTTTTCATTTGCATCGCCCACCCAGCCTTTCGTGGCATTTATTTCCTTAATCAGGCATCCGCCAAATAGTATCTGGTCGGTAGGGAAGTAGGCAACTACATTGTCTTTGGTATGTCCTTCACCAAAAAACCGGGTATATATTTTATCGCCACCCACGGTTAGTTCCAACTGATCCGCAAAGGCATTTTTTGGAATAGTAGATTTCTGTTCCCTTGCCAATGCGATGGTTGTTTTACTAGCATAAGAAAGAATATTCAGATGATGAAAAGCTTTGAGTCCGCCCAAGCAGTCTTCATGATAATGCGTAGGTATAACAGCTTTGATGTTGCATTTTGCTTGCTTTTCAATCCAGTTTATCAGCTCTGTTGTACTGGTATCATTAGCCGGAGTGTCAAAAACGATTGCTTCTTTTTTATTGAGTACAATCATGCCATTACAGGGTACTTTACCAAAACTGTTGGTATACAGGTAGCTGGTATGTACATAGCTATGTTTGGCAAGCCGGGTAATAATGAGTTGATCAGATTGGTATACGGTATCTGTGCCGGCCATTGAAAAAACAGCAGATGGCAGTATGGCGAAGACAAGCAATAAATATTGATATAGTTTTCTCATAGTTTGTTATATCATGCAAAGTAAATATACAGCACTTGCCGTGCATGATCAACAAGGAATAGTAAAATGAGGGTATAATGGATATTATTTTTTAAGTGAGCTGATGCCAAGTTGTATAAAGCTCTCATTACTCCATTGAATGGAAAGCGGTTTGCCCGCATCTTTTATGCTTTCTGTATTTACAATTTTGCCACTGCCATAATTTACTTCTGAAAATGGATTCTTATTGATATTCAGAACCAATAATAGCCTGCTGCCTTTCTGTACCTTTTTACTGAAAAGACGAGAGCGGGAAATGGGGATGGACGCTAATTTACCCGGGGTTAATAACCGGCGTGTGGTCATATCTTTAGCATAACTCGCCCTGCCAATATAATAGGTTAGATGAAAGAATGTTTCATCGGGCATTACTTCATAAAGTGTTAACCCAATATCCATGTCACGCTTATTGATAATGGCTTTTAAAACACCTTCAATTTGCCCGCTAACGGTGATGTCTTCATTAAACGTATCAGTCCAAAAAAATAAACCACTGGTAGTATCAATCGATGTTTCTATAATTGGATCAGGATAATACTGGTTTGTCCACTGATCGCGGTTTGCCAGGTCGATCTCCTGTTTGTGATAAGTTGTTTTTGAAGGTTTGGTCCTTGAAAGCATTTTATTATCAGCAAGGTAGAATGTAACGATGCTGTCTTCCATTTTTTTTAATGAAGGAGCATGCTTCCAGGTATTTGTCCCCATTTGCTGGAAGTTGATTTTATCTTTTATGAGTGAAGGTTTTTCTTTGCCTTTCAAAATATGATCAAACCATTGAAAGGTAAGTTCTCTTGTATTGATCAGTGCCACGGAATCTACTGTATATCCTCTCAAAACTTTTCTTCCTCCTTGTTGTGCACCAAAATGGTCATAAGGACCAATAACCAGGTAATGTTCAGCATCCGGACGATACCGATAATGTTCCCTGAAATATTCCATCGCGGAAACCTGTCCGTCATCATAATAACCGGTAATGGATAATACGGGGATGTTGATATGGGCATACTCATTTCTGAAAGGGATCATTGATTGCCAGTAACGGTCGAATGAAGGGTGTTTCAACCATTTCTGTAACCATGGATTGGGTAAGCCGTCAATACTGTCGATGCGATTAAAAGGTACACCACTATAAAACCAGTTGACGCGTAATTTTCTGAAACGTTGAAAGTCGTTATTAATAGCTGTATCCAACATGTTGCTGGTAGTAACATAAAATGGCCACTGGTAATTTGCTGTAAGGAATATATTGTTTTCCATGGGTACACCCAATCCTGGTATTGCAGCTACGTAGGGTACGATGGTTTTTAATGCTTTGTGTAATTTTTTGGTAGCGGCCCATTGTGCAAAGCCGGAATAACTGCCTCCATACATGCCAACACGACCATCGCTCCAGGGTTGATGGGTAATCCATTCAATCACTGCATTTACATCCTGTACTTCATGTTCGTAGGGTTCAATTTTGCCGGTTCCGAGGCGTTTACCCCGGGCGTCGGCTACAATGCCAACATAACCATGATCGGCCGCAGATTTGGCTTCTTGAATACTTCGCGCTGTATTTGCATAGATAAAAAACATAAGGGCGGCAGGTTGTTTTGTCTGGACATCGGCGGAGCGAACTACAACTGCTGAAAGCGTTATGCCATAAGATGTATGAATTAATACACTGTCGTTAATGATATAGCGCTGCCCGCTGCCTTGTGAGATAAATAACAGGCAGACAATAAATGCGAATACTTGTTTCATAAATTAGGATGTGTTTTTCGGAATAGGGTTGATTGTCGTTCTGAAAAAATAATTTCTTGTTCATCGGAAAGACGAACATGTAAAATGCCCTGAACTGTTTTGCATTCACTGATGAATTGCAGGTTAATCAGTTGCCACCTGTTTGCCCGGAAGAATAAGTTGGGAGGTAATTGTTCTTCTATTTGTTTAAGTGAATTTTTTAAAAGAGGTTTACCATTAGCAGTATATAACCGAACGTATTGATGGGCAGATTCGATCAGGCTAACATCCGTCCATTGTATAAAATAATACCGGTTCCCTTCTTTGATGAAGAGTGATCTGCCGGTTTGTTGCTTTAATCTTTCCCTTACCTGTAGTATGGTTCTGGTAAGGCGTTCTTCTCTGACTGGTTTCAGCAGGTAATCGATTGCGCTTACTTCAAAAGCTTTAAAAGCGTATTTATCGTAAGCGGTTACAAAAATGGTCAGGGGTACAATGGCAAGTGATTCCAGTAACTCAAATCCAGAGCGGCCGGGCATTTGAACGTCAAGAAAAATGAGGTCGGGTATCAGTTCATTGATGATCAGTTCTGCTTCATCGGCATTAGCAGCTTCTCCGATAATCTGTATATCAGGAAAAACGGAGAGTATCCTTTTAAGTTCCAGTCTGGCAGACCTTTCATCATCTATGATTATGGTTCTGATCATTTTCATCATACAGGTATAATTAAACATGCTTCAACCATACCGTTATTTTCTGTGATGGTAAAGGAAGCCTGTTCATGGTATAATAAATGCAGTCTTTCTTTCAGGTTTCGGATGCCGAGGCCTGTTCCCGATCCTAATATGCCCGGATGTATCACGCGAAAACTATGTGTTTGATTATTTGTGGAGGCGGTCAATTCAATACGGCCGCCATTTTGTTGTACGGCGATACCATGTTTAACAGCATTTTCTACCATAGTAATCAATGAAAGGGTGGGTATGGAAATTTTTGAAAAGGTATCATCGATATTAATTGAATACTGTAATCTTTCTTCCATCCGCAGTTGTTCTAGTTCCAGGTAATCTTTAATGAGTGCCAGTTCTTCACCAACAGTAGTGGTTGATTGTTCGGTATTGTATAAGCTTGTTCGAAGTAATTCACTCAATAAGTCGATGGCTCTTCTGGCCGAGTCGGGCTGAGAAGGCACAAGCGATTTAATTGTATTGAGTGAGTTAAAAAGAAAATGAGGATTTAGTTGTGCAGACAAATTTTGTAGCTGGGCATCCTTAATGGCAACTTGTAAGGCAGCATTTTCTTTCAGAAGGTTCATTTCGCGCAGTGCATAATGGTAGCCATGGTATGCCAATAGCCAGATCGACATAAGTCTTGCCCCAGCCATTGAAATGCTTGTAATATTCGGGCGTACAAAATCCATAAAACTGATTTCGAAACCGGGCATGAACCAATGACGTATATAGTAGATTTTTGTGATGGTGCCAATGCAATAGAGTGCGGTTAAAATGGGCAGACTTAACAGTATTCTCCATATTAAAGGGCGAAGCGGAAGGCTTTGCCATTGGCAGTATCGGGAAAAATTCCGGTAAACATGGGTAATGCCAATGTATAAGACCAGATCTGTACCGAATTGAAGCAAAGCAAAACCGACACTGAAACCAGGTTGTGCGATACCCATTAATGCCCAGTACAGCGCAGCTATACTCCATCCGAGTAGCTGGCAGCGCCAATATAAAGTGATATGCCTGAAGAAGATCATACCGTAAAACAACAATAATGTGCCCAATAAACCGAATCAAATAAGCAGAGTGCGGTATAATGATGGTTGAGTGCGGAGGAGAAGGAATGAGAAATGAGAAATGAGGAATAAGGAATAAGAAATAAGAAATGAGGAATAAGAAATAAGGAATGAGAAATCATTGCTGTCCGGAGGAAATTGGCTTCAAGCTGCAAGCTACAAGCCTTGATGGGTGCTTGTTATAGACTTTCTGCTTTTAATATAATAATAGAGGGGAGAAAATTTAAAGTCAGTTGCTTAAAGAAATATTGGGTTACCGTAAATGCACTAACTGCTATTAATAGAACACAGATTATCATGATTTTCAAGATTTATCATGATAGATCTTGAAAATCATGATAATCTGTGTTCCATCATACGCGAAACCTAGAGCTCGCGGGTAAAATTCTCCAGACAGAAATGAAGAGAAATAAGAAATAAGGAATAAGAAATAAGGAATAAGGAAGTATGGATGGAGTAGTGGGGGGGGAAGATGCAGGTATGCTTTGCTTGAGTGAACTTAGTGCTTTAAAATTCGCCTCTCACGTAGTTAATATTAATAAGTTTCCTTCAAGCCGAGTTTAGTCGGATATGTCTGGGTAGTGCTTTGTTAGCTAGTTATATTTATGGCATTTGTGGATAAAAATGTTCACAAAAGGAGAACTTTTATAAAAATAATATATACTTTTGTTATGAAAATACATTTGATAAGAAGGGAAACAATTGAATGTTATAAAAAGGAAAATGCACTTAGCCGTATTTCATTTGATGAATGGCTATACAAATTGAAATTTGCAGATTGGGTTATTCCCGAAGATATCAAATGTAGTTTTGGTAGCGCAGATTTATTAGGGAAGGGAACGAGCAGAGTAGTATTTGATATTGGGGGAAATAAATACCGGCTAATTGCCAAATATGCATTTGGTGATACACAGGTGCATCTTTTTATTTGCTGGATAGGAACACATGCTGAATACGATAAGCTTTGCAAAGCAGGAGAACAATATACAATCAGTAATTACTAAAAATATAAATCATGGAAACACTAAAATATAAAGTCATCACCAGTAAAAGTCAATACAATACTTATTGTAACGTATTGGAAGAACTTGTATTCTCCGGAGCAAAAGATCGCAATACCAAAGATGAAATTGCCTTATTAACACTGCTCATCGAAACCTGGGATGCTTCTCGTCTTTCAACTACTAGTCTTGATCCTGTTGAGTTAATTCAATCTTTTATGAAAGAGCATAACCTGAAAGCAAAAAATATGGTTGAAATTCTCGGAATAAGTAAGGGGTATGTATCAGACATTCTCCATTATAAAAAAGGGCTTTCAAAAGATGTTATTAGAAAACTGGCAGACTATTTCAAAGTTTCACAGGAAGCATTTAACAGACCCTATGCATTAGTGGTGCCGGTACAGATAAACGCTAAGAAGACAATCGTGAAGCAAAAATTGGCGAGTTGCTGATAATAGAAATTGATTTCTTACAAATGTTTATAAACTTAGACATTGCTGCTCTGGAAAAAGATGCAGGCAAGTGAATTTAGATTTCTAAAATTGGTTGAATAAAGAAATAGTTGATTGCAGTTTATCCATTACTTGCTATTAATAGAACACGGATTTTCAAGATTTATCATGATAGATCTTGAAAATCATGAAGATCTGCGTTCTATCCTCCGCACTACTAGCAGATTGCCAGAATTACTCCTTTAGAAAAACTTCAAATTATACCATGAGCCTTCTGTCTTCATTTATTTAGAATGTAAGGGTAAAAAATACCCTTTAAAAATCTTAGATTGCATAAGCAGCAGTAGGTTGAGCTATTAGTACTGCATTCTATATAATTCCAGGCATTGTTCTACAGCAAATGCCAAACATAAATTAATGCACATGATTCGAGTTTTTTCTACATTGGTTCTTTTATTCAATTTGGTATTGTTATCCGGGTTAACTGCACAGGATAACCCACATTATCAAACGGATTTCTCCAAAGAAGAATTTGCCCGCAGAAGAAATAGTGTATATAACGCAATTGGTAATAAATCTGTTGCCTTATTGCAAGGCTTTGGCGGGATACCCGGCTTTACAGTGTTTCGCCAGGCCAATAATTTCTTTTACCTAACCGGAATAGAATCGCCGCATGCATACCTTTTATTACGCGGTTCAAATAGATCAGCCACTTTATACCTGCCTCACCGCGATGAAGCTACTGAGAAGAACCAGGGTAAGGTATTGTCTGCCGAAGATGCTGAACTGGTAAAACAGTTAACTGGTATTCAACAGGTAAAAGCTATTGAATTTTTATCTGCAGATCTGGTGGGTACAGGACTAATAAGACCCCCGGCTCCAAAATTATTTACGGAGTTTAGTCCTGCAGAAATTGGCAACGACAGCCGGGATGAATTACTATATGCACAGTCCAGGGCTGCTGCTAACCCATGGTATAATTCTACCACCAGAGAAGCTGCCTTTATTCAAAAAATAAAAGCACAATTTCCGCAGTTTGAAATCAATGACTTTTCGCCCATTCTGGATACCATGCGACTCATTAAAAGTGCGGAAGAAATAGCTGTGATACGCAAAGCCACACAAATTGCAGGATTGGGTATCATGGAAGCCATGCGTTCAACTTATCCAGGTGTATACGAATACCAGTTAGATGCAGCAGCCAAGTATATGTTTTACCTGCATGGTGCAAGGGGAGATGCTTATCCCTCTATTATTGGTGGGGGCACCAATGCATACATGGGTCATTATTTTCATAAAACAGATGTATTGAAAGACGGTGACCTGGTATTGATGGATTATGCGCCTGACTATAAATATTATTCAAGCGATGTTACACGTATTTGGCCAGTGAACGGAAAATTTAATGCTGAACAGAAAGAGCTCTACAATTTTATTGTGGCCTACCGGGATGCTTTGTTTCGTTATATAAAACCCGGTGTAACTGCTGATGAAGTATTAGATAATGCAGCGAAAGACATGCAACAATACCTGGTTGGAAAAACCTTTGTAAAACCTGAACACCTTAAAGCAGTACAGGATGGGTTAAAATTCAGGGGACATTTTCAACACCCAGTTGGCATGGCCGTACATGATGTAGGCAATGTGCGTGGTGTTCCACTAAAAGCCGGTATGGTCTTTACCATTGACCCCATGATCTGGATTCACCCGGAGCGATTGTATATACGCATTGAAGACGTGGCGCTGGTTACGGCAGATGGTGTTGAAAACCTAAGCGGTTTTGTTCCTTCTAAACTAGAAGAGGTAGAAGCCACAATTAGAGAAAAAGGACTGATAGAAATTCGTCCTGCTCTTTCATTACCCCTAAAAAAATAACCATGATGCGTTTTATCAGCTATCTGCTTATTTGCTTTGCCCTCCCTTTAATTGCAACCGCAGATAATTATCCCAAAGACCATAGCATTGATATACTCCATTATGCATTTAAAATCAGTCTATCCGATTCAACAGATGAAATATTCAGTGAGGCATCGATTGATGTAAAATACCTTTCAACCGGCGTAACAGTTTTGCGCTTCGATCTGATTAAAGCAGCTGCATCATTAGGTAATAAAGGAATGATTGTAGAAAAGGTACAATCGGGTGGAAAAGCTTTGTCTTTTAAACATGAAAACAATGCGCTGTATATCAGTTTACCCAGTGCTTCACAAAAAGACCAGCAAAGCAGATATGTGATAAGTTATCATGGAGTGCCCGCCAGCGGATTAAAAATTGCCAATAATAAATATGGTGATCGTAGTTTTTTCAGCGACGACTGGCCGGATAAAGGAAGAAACTGGTTGCCCCTGGTTGATCATCCTTATGATAAAGCTACCTGTGAGTTTTTAGTGACCGCCCCAGCGCATTATCAGGTTGTCTCTAATGGATTAAAAATAGAAGAAACAAGTTTGTCCAATGGTAAGCGAATGACCCACTGGAAACAATCAGTGCCCATTGCTCCCTGGTTATATGTATTGGGTGTTGCGAGGTTTGCGGTTCAGTATGTGGATGAGTTTGACCACAAATCCATTCAAAGCTGGGTATACCAACAGGATCGTGATGCTGGATTTTATGATTATGCAGAACCCACCAAAAAAGTACTGGCTTTTTACAGCGACCGTGTTGGTCCATTTGCGTATGAAAAGCTGGCAAATATTCAATCTAACAGTGTAAGCGGCGGCATGGAAGCAGCTTCTGCTATATTGTACAGCGAGGGTTCTGTAGTAGGTGATCGCAATGAACGCTGGCGTAATGTCATTATTCATGAAATAGCCCACCAATGGTTTGGCAATGCAGTTACTGAATCTGATTGGGATGATGTTTGGCTGAGTGAAGGCTTTGCCACTTATTTTACCCTGCTTTTTATAGAACACCAGTATGGGCATGATGAATTCATGAAAGGACTTGCAGATAGTAAAAAGCGTGTAGATGATTTTTATGCCAAAAATCCAGGTTACCGTATTGTACACGATAACCTCACTGATATGAATAAAGTGACCAGTTCTCAAACCTATCAAAAAGGGAGTTGGATACTTCACATGCTGCGTGGTATGCTGGGCGATGAACTGTTCTGGAAAGGGATACGCCAGTATTATGAAAAGTATATGAACCGAAATTGCACCACTGCCGATTTTCGTGCTGTAATGGAAGCTGTATCTGGCAAGGATTTGAAACAATTTTTTGATCAATGGTTATACAAGCCAGGTACATTAAAGATCAGGAGTACATGGGAATACAATGAGTCAAAGAAAGAGCTGAAGATAAAGTTGGAGCAGGTGCAGAATGATGGCAGTTTGTTTTCAATGCCCATACCAATAGCTGTTCAGTTGCCAGGTAAAACGAATGCCATCAGGAAAGTAATTGAACTGAAAGAAAAATCGGTTGAGTTTACGCTTCCTGTTAATGCCTCGCCAATGGATGTTTTAATTGACCCGGATAAATGGGTGTTGATGGAAGTGGGGAGAGGGGATAAGAAATATGGAATAAGAAATAAGGAATAAGGAAGTGACTCGTTTATTATTCCCCTCACCCCGTCGGACTTCGGACTTTCGGACTCCCGGACTTATTTTCCCCTCTTTCTATCCTGACCATTCATCTTTTGCTGCCATACCAGTTTGCCTTTTTTATCGAAATATTTTATACCGGTAAAAGCTTCTTTGTTTTGGAACCATCCGCCGTCTTTTTTAGACATGCCGATCAGCAGGTTGCCGTTTTCGCCGGCAATCATCAATCCTTTGGTGCCGTCTTCCAGCGCTACGATGTGAACGGCTTCGCCTTCTTTATCATCCACACCCATAACAGATCTTGATTTGCCTTCTTTTGTGGTGTTTACTCCGGCGCCACCGAGTTCCCAGCCTTCTTTATCGTTCCATAAAATGCCGGCACTCTGGAACATTCTTTTGCCAATATTGGGGTCGGCCAGTTTATCGCCTAATAATACACGGTCGAAACCGTTTTCATTCATCACCACAATGCCTTCTGCACCATGGTAATAGTTTTTATACCATTCCATATACTGATTGGGGTTGCCATATTCTTTAGCCCAATATTTTCTAACCAAAGCGGTATCGTTTCTAACACGATCTTTTGAGTAGGGAATAGGGGAGCCGATCAATATTCTGTCCCGTCCGCTGCCGTCTTCAATGATGATGCCTTTTGCCCTGATGATACCCATGGTTTGCTCAGGTTCTGTGAATGCAAAAAGTAAGACCGTGATCAGTACACCGGCACTGATAAAAATATACCAGCGCATCCAGGTAATCTGTTTTTGTAATTGTTGTAGTTCTGTTGTCATAGAGTTTAATAATGGTTTCCATGTTTACGATTGGTGGGGATAATAGTTACAGCCATAACTAATTTATGATGGAATTCACATGAATATGTGATCAGAGGGGGGATGAGAAAGTCCGGGAGTCCGGGAGTCCGAAGTCCGATGGGGGATTTCAAGAAAAGCAATAATGTAAAATGGGTGTGTAATAATTTTTTTCAAATCATTGACTGAATTGCCTCGGTGCAACATTTGGAAAGTTTCGGAACTTTCCAAATGTTAGGCTCAGTAATTAACAGGAAATTGATTGTACACTTTCTATTCCCAATATGTTAAACGGTTTTGCTTCTCAGTAATAATTTCCCATATTTAACACACTAAAATTTTGCTATGAAGAAAATCATGTCCGTTTTAGCTGGCGCAACACTTTTAATTGCTGCTTGTAAAACCAATACAGATTCAAAAGATTATTTTGATACGGCTGGTATGGATACTACCGTTAATCCTGCCGACAACTTTTTCATGTATGCCAACGGCACCTGGATCAAAAACAGTGTGATACCCGATGACCAGAGCGGGTGGGGTAGTTTTTATACCCTTTACGATGAGAACCTGAAAAAACTCAGGACTATATTGGATGAACTGTCTGCCAAAACAGATCACAAAGCCGGCAGTGCTGAACAGAAGGTTGGCGACTTCTATGCAAGTGGAATGGATTCAGCAGCAATCGAAAAAGCTGGTTATGATCCATTGAAACCTATGCTGGCAAAAATTGATGCGGTAAAAGATTATAAAGAACTGGTTAGTCTGCTTGCAGAAAGTTATATGGAAGGTGATGGTGACCTGATCGGTATTTATATAGGAGCTGATGAAAGAAACAGCAGCAAAAATATACTCAGTCTTTACCAGACAGGGTTGAGCTTACCCGAGAAAGACTACTATACTAAAAACGATTCTACAACGGTAATGCAGCGCCAGAAATTCCTGGAGCATATCACCAACTATTTTGTACTCACAGGGGTACAAAAAGAACAAGCTGCACAACAAGCTGAGGCAATACTTAAACTTGAAACAGCAATTGCTAAGTCTCACCTTGCCCCGGTTGAACTGCGCGATCCTATCCGCAACTACAATAAAATGTCGGTAACCGACCTGGAAAAAATTTCTCCTAATATAGGCTGGAGCAGTGCTTTGCAGAAAATGGGTATCAAAACAGATAGTGTGAATGTGAGTCAGCCCGGCTATTACAAAGCATTAAGCAGTTTATTGGCCAGTGAGCCGATTGAGGCATGGAAAAGTAAAGTACGTTACGATTATATCGCGTCCAATGCTTCACTTCTGAGCAAGGCATTTGTGGATGAACGTTTTTCGTTCAACAAATTATTCTCCGGTGCCAAAACACAGGAAGCCCGCTGGAAGAAAATGGTGAGTCGTACCGATGATGGGCTGAAAGATTTACTGGGTCAACTCTTTGTAGAAAAATATTTCCCAGCTGATGCCAAAAAACGAATGGATGAATTGGTGAATAACCTGCAGACGGCTTTCAATAAACGCATCACTCAACTAGACTGGATGAGCGATACAACAAAACAGAAAGCCCAGGAGAAATTATCTGCCATAATGAAAAAGATTGGCTATCCTGATAAGTGGAAGTCTTATGATGATGTAACAATCAGCCGTAATGATTTCTATAACAACATGCGCAATATTGCCAAACATGATTACAAAGAAAGTATCGACAAGATTGGTAAAGCGGTAGATAAGACAGAGTGGGGTATGACCGCTCCAACCGTAAACGCTTATTATAATCCTACATTCAATGAAATCGTATTCCCGGCAGGTATTCTTCAGTTCCCTTTCTTTGAGCTGAAAGCAGATGATGCCATCAACTATGGTGCTATTGGTATGGTAATTGGCCACGAAATGACCCATGGGTTCGATGACCAGGGCCGTCAATATGATGCGCTAGGTAACCTCACCGACTGGTGGACCAAAACCGATGGCGAAAAGTTCAATGCCAAGGCCAAAGGGGTAGTGGAGCAGTACAATGCCTACACGGTACTAGATAGCATGCATGTAAATGGCGCGCTTACATTGGGAGAGAACCTGGCAGATATCGGAGGCCTTGCCATCGCCTATGATGCCTTTAAAATGACCAAACAAGGTCAGGGTGACGAAAAAATAGACGGTTTTACCCCAGATCAGCGCTTTTTCCTTGGCTATGCACAGGTTTGGCGTTTAGTTGACCGCCCCGAGAGCATGCGTACCCGTATTACCACCGACCCGCATAGTCCTGAAGAGTTCAGGGTAAACGGCCCTCTGGCCAATTTCGAGCCATTTTACAAGGCGTTTGGAGTTACTGAGAAAAACAAGCTCTTCCGTGCGGCCGAACAGCGGGCGAGAATCTGGTAAGAAAGTGAGTAGACAGTACTGAGTGATGCTTGATTATAACCTTGCGTAAACTCCGTTACCTCTCGCTCTCTGCGGTGAACTTTCGAGTAAATTCACCGCAGGGAAAGGGGAACGCAGAGATTTCGCAGGGTTTTGTATGTAGGCTGTTACCTTTATAAGTTCCTAATATATTGATAATCATATCTTTACTCACTACTGACTACTCACCACTCACTCCCCATTTACCATGGACCGTTCACGAATAAATTTGTTTTTGCAATTGCCTGCCTATTTCCTACCTTTGCCATCCTTATTTTTGGGCCAATTAGCGGGTGGACATTTTTATCATTGACGTTTGAATGATGAATGAGCCGATTGTACGTTAAGAGAATCTCACCATTCTCCCCAAATTTTTATCGTATCAAAACCGGTTTTCATTTATATGTCTACAACAACTTTGAACAACAGGGTCGGCTTCGGTAAAACTAAACATTTGGCAGAAGCTCCTGACCTGCTCGACATCCAGTTAGAATCATTCAGAGAATTTTTTCAGTTAGAGACAACACCCGATAAGCGTAATGTGGAGGGTTTGTTCCGTGTGTTTAAGGAAAACTTTCCTATCACAGACACGCGTAACATCTTCGTACTGGAGTTCCTGGATTATTTCATTGATCCGCCCCGTTACACACTAGATGAGTGTATGGAGCGTGGTCTTACTTATGCAGTGCCTTTAAAAGCTAAACTGCGTTTAAGTTGTAATGATGAAGAGCACGTAGATTTCCAGACCATCGTTCAGGATGTGTTCTTAGGAAATATCCCGTACATGACACCACGTGGTACCTTCGTAATTAACGGAGCTGAGCGTGTGGTAGTATCACAGTTACACCGTTCACCTGGTGTATTCTTTGGTCAGTCTGTACACCCCAACGGTACCAAAATTTATTCTGCCCGTGTAATTCCTTTCAAAGGAGCATGGATGGAGTTTGCTACCGATATCAATAACGTGATGTATGCCTACATCGATCGTAAGAAAAAGTTCCCTGTAACAACCCTGTTACGTTCTATTGGTTTCGAAACTGATAAGGATATCCTGGAACTCTTCGGTATGGCCGATGAGGTGAAAGCTGATAAGAAAACCCTTGCCAACCATGTTGGTAAAAAACTGGCTGCCCGCGTTCTGAGAACATGGGTAGAAGATTTCGTGGATGAAGATACCGGTGAGGTAGTGAGCATTGAGCGTAACGAAATCGTAATGGAGCGTGATACCATTTTAGATGAGGAAGCAATTGCAACCATCATCGAAATGGAAATCAAGAGCGTATTTATCCAGAAAGAAGATGTGGGTGGTGATTATGCAATCATCTACAATACCTTAAATAAGGATACTTCAAACAGTGAACTGGAAGCGGTACAACATATCTACCGCCAGTTACGTGGTGCCGACGCGCCTGATAATGAAACAGCGCGTGGTATCATCGACAAACTGTTCTTCTCAGACAAACGTTATGATCTGGGTGAAGTAGGTCGTTATAAAATTAACCGCAAACTGAACCTCGATTATCCGCTGACCAAGAAAGTATTGACCAAGCAGGATATCATCGAGATCATCAAATACCTGGTAAAACTCACGAATGCAAAAGCGGAGATCGATGATATCGATCACCTGAGCAACCGTCGTGTACGTACCGTAGGAGAGCAGTTGTATGCACAATTCGGTGTTGGTCTTGCCCGTATGGCACGTACCATCCGTGAGCGTATGAACGTTCGTGATAACGAGGTGTTTACACCAGTTGATTTGATCAATGCAAGAACACTGTCATCTGTAATCAATTCTTTCTTCGGAACATCTCAGTTGTCGCAGTTCCTCGATCAGACAAACCCGCTGAGTGAGATCACGCATAAGCGTCGTATCTCCGCACTCGGACCAGGTGGTTTGAGTCGTGAGCGTGCCGGTTTCGAGGTGCGTGACGTACACTATTCTCACTATGGCCGTTTGTGTACCATTGAAACACCGGAAGGACCAAACATCGGTCTGATCTCAACACTTTGCGTACATGCTTCTATCAATGATATGGGCTTTATTGAAACCCCATACCGTAAAGTAGAAAACGGAAAAGTAAATATGAAAGAACTTACTTTCCTGAGTGCGGAAGAAGAAGACACTGCGAAGATTGCGCAGAGTAACTCTCCGTTAACAGAGAAAGGTGAGTTCGCAGAAGATAAAGTAGTTTCTCGTGAAACGGGCGACTTCCCGATATTAGATAAAGAAGATGTGGAATACATGGACGTTGCGCCAAACCAGATCGTTGGTTTGAGTGCTTCACTGATTCCATTCCTTGAGCATGATGATGCCAACCGTGCATTGATGGGATCGAACATGCAACGTC
>NZ_CAMLMJ010000003.1 GCF_946481145.1 uncultured Sediminibacterium sp. | reverse complement strand
GATTTTCAAGATCTATCATGATAAATCCTGAAAATCATGAAGATCTGTGTTCCATAATACACAACACCTACAGCTCACGGTTAAATTTCCCCGGACAGCAATGGCTTCAAGCTGCAAGCTACAAGCCATGGAAATCGCTAGGTCAAGCTTCTAGCCGCTAGCTGCTGGCTGCTAGTTTTTTTTATCAACTTAACCATCCACAAGTTTAATTGGATAATTAAATATTTATTTTCAGTAGTTTTTTTCAAAACAAACTCGCAAGCCTTGTCATTTATTCAAATAATAGCAGAAAACCTAAAACAAGCACTAATCAAGGCTAGCAGCTAGAGGCTTGTAGCCATTGCTGTCCGGTAAAAAAAAGTATCTATCTCTGAAATGCTTCTGCAGCAATCATCTTGACGTAAGTTGAAAATAGAACCCTTACTTTTTAAATCGGCCTTATCTAAAGGGTTAAGCAATCTTTATTCCATTTTGACACTGAATAAAATCGATCACTCGTCTGGTCAAAATTGAATATTACTCCTGGGCCGAATGGCCCCGTACCCGTTCCCAGACTACATTGGCCTCTGACTAAATCTGCTACGCATGATTTAGTCTGTCATCGCTTCGCTTGACACCAATGCCAATGAAGGTCTGTCCACGGGTACTGATTGTATTTAATCTTTTTAATCTTCCCTAAATACCTGGCTCCTGTTTAATGTCTGGTTTACTAATTACTTGCAGCTTGTCCGAAGGACTCCTCTGGAGTGGCATGTAGCCTGTGGTTCAGAAGATGCTAGCAAATTTTACCCGGACAGCAATGGCTTGTAGCTTGTAGCTTGAAGCCTGCAGCTACTATTTACTTACCATCTTAATAATCGGAACAACCATTTCTTCTAAACTTATTCCTCCATGCTGAAAAGTATTTTTGTAATAGTTCACGTAGTGGTTATAATTATTGGGGTAGCATAAAAAGTCGTCCTCCTTGGCGAAAATATAGGATGAATTTACATTGGGCACAGGCAGGCCCGCTTCTTTGGGATCTCTGAATGCCAGCACATCTTTTGTCTCATAATTAAGGTTACGTCCGTGTTTATACCGCAGATTGGTAGTGGTTTGCTTATCCCCAATAACTTTATGGGGTGTTTTAACCCTTACACTACCATGGTCTGTAGCAAGTACAATTTTAATGGGCTTATCAGCAATTTTTTTCAATGCCTGGTGCAATGGACTATGTTCGAACCAACTACGGGTTAAACTTCTGTAACTGGCTTCATCGCTTGCCAGTTCTTTCAGCACTTCCATTTCGGTTCTTGCATGGCTCAGCATATCAACAAAATTGTAAACAATCACATTCAAATCGTTGTCCAGCAAATTATGCATATTGTTTACCAATTGCTGACCATCCTGATGGTTGAGGATTTTATGGTAGCTTATTTTAAGGTCATCTCTCTTTAATTTTTTTAGTTGAGCCCTGAAAAAAGTTTCTTCTTCATTATTTTTTCCCCCTTCGTCGTCATCATTTTTCCACAAATTCGGAAACTGTTTTTCTATATCAATCGGCATCATTCCCGCAAAAATGGCATTCCGGCAATATTGGGTTGCGGTTGGCAAAATTGAATAGAAGGTTTCTTCTTCCAATATGCGGAAACTCTCTGCAAATATGGGTTGTATGGCTTTCCACTGGTCGAAACGAAGGTTGTCTATCAGGATAAAAAAAGTAGGAATCCCCTTCTCAACATGTGGTAAAATTTTGAATTGAAAAAGCTGATGACTCATAATGGGCGATTCATTTGATTTAGGTGACACCCATGAAGCATAGTTTTTACTGATAAATTTAAAAAACTCAGTGTTGGCCTCCTGCTTTTGTGTTTGAAACACTTCCCTCATTTCCGGGCTATCACTTTTTTCCATTTCCAGTTCCCAATAAACCAGTTTTTTATAGATATCCATCCACTGATTAAAATCGGGATTATCATTCAAGGCCATGAACAGGTTTCTGAATTGCTGCTGGTATGCTGTGGTTGTTGTTTCTGCTACCAGTCTTTTGTTGTCGATTAGTTTTTTTAAACTGAGCAAAACCTGATTGGGATTTACTGGTTTAATGAGATAATCGCTGATCTGTCGGCCGATAGCTTCATTCATCAGGTTCTCCGTTTCATTTTTGGTAATTAACACAACTGGGATAGCTGCATTTACTTCCTTTATACGAACCAGTGTTTCCAGACCGGTGATGCCAGGCATGGTTTCATCCATCAGTACAATATCAACAGGTTGATTGCTTACATATTCAATGGCATCAAATCCATTGGTTAGGGTAATAACCGTGTACCCTTTTTGTTCAAGGAATATTTTTTGCGATTGAAGGCTTTCTATTTCATCGTCAACCCATAAAATGGTAGCTAGTGGCATAAGCAGTGCTTAATTGTTACAACCCCGGATGTTCCGGTGCAGTTCAAAATAATTAAATAAATGCGATAGTGTAACAATTTCCGATAGGCGGGAGCTATTTCAGTACAGCTTTAAAGGGTAAATCTATTTCATTCCAACATATCAAGTATCTCTTTGTATTTTTGCCGACTGTCCCGATGGCCAATTTAACAAATCAACAACAGGTATGTCTGAGCTAAAAAGGAAAATCATCAATGACCCGGTTTATGGTTTTATTACCATTAATCACCCATTGATATTTGATATTATTTCACACCCCTATTACCAGCGGCTTCGCAATATCAAACAAATGGCTATGGCGCAACTGGTATACCCGGGTGCCGTACATACCCGTTTGCATCATTCCCTAGGCGCCTATCATTTAATGGGCAATGCCGTAAATGAACTCCGGAACAAGGGCATTGAAATATCACCTGATGAAGAAATTGCCGTTAAAGCAGCCATCCTTTTGCATGATGTTGGTCATGGCCCCTGTTCACACGCCCTGGAACATGAGGTTATACAAGGAGTGCATCATGAACAACTATCGCTTCAGATCATGCAAAAAATGAATCGCGATCTGGACAACCAACTTTCTTTAGCGATTGCCATTTTTACTGACAAACACCATAAACCTTTCCTGCACCAGTTGATCAGCGGCCAGTTGGATGTAGACCGTATGGATTACCTTACCCGAGACAGTTTTTTCTGTGGGGTTAGTGAGGGAGTAATTGGCTATGACCGAATATTGAAAATGCTGATGGTGCATGATGGACAATTAATGGTAGAAGAAAAAGGCATTTATAGTGTTGAAAAATTTTTGGTCGCAAGAAGACAAATGTACTGGCAGGTCTACCTGCATAAAACTGTTTTGTCTGCCGAAAAGATGCTGGTCAAAATACTTCAGCGTGTTCGTAGCATTTACAATGCAGCAGATCTGGCATTACAAACCCAATCTGCACTTGATTACTTCCTGGGCGATTTCAATGGTCAGATGAATGACGATACCCTGGATCTATTTTGCTCGCTGGATGATCACGACATCATGCATGCCCTTAAACGATGGTCCAAACACCCCGACAAAATTCTTTCCCTACTCTGTTCCCGGTTTTTAAACAGGCAACTATATAAATCGAGGATACAATCAGATATTTTTTCTACTGAATTTGTTAAGGAAAAAGAAAATCAGGCTTCTATAAAATTTGGCATTCCGCTTGCAGATATCCATTATGTGTGTTTCACAGGTGAAGCAACCAATACCCTTTATCAAACTTTTGATGAACGCATCAATATTTTGTTTAAGGGAGGTGAGGTGAAAGATATTTCAGCGGTTGATAATGCCCTGATTCATCAAATTCTTTCTGCACCAGTTAAAAAAAATTACATTTGTTTATTGACATAGCAGTAGCTTAAAGTTCATGGACCATAGTCCATAAACCATCAAGCATCGACAATTGGCTATGGTCTATCGACCAATGACCATGATCCATGCGCTATCTGCCAAACTAAATCACGCTGTATGCAATTTACCGCTGCACAAATTTCGATGCTTATAAACGGCAAACTTGAGGGTGACCCTACCTTAGCCGTACACTCTTTTGGAAAAATTGAAGAAGCTGTGTCTGGCCAACTATCCTTCCTGGCCAACCCTAAATATGAAGAATATCTTTATTGTACCAAAGCATCGGTTATCATTATTAATGAATCACTGGTTTTAAAACAAAACATTAAGAATACCCTGATTCGTGTACCCGATGCCTATTCAGCATTCGCTACTCTTCTCACCAAATACCAGGAGTTGATGACCCAGCAATTAACTGGCATACAAGAGCCAAGTTATATTGCTAAAACAGCCATTATTGGAGAACAGGTATTTATCGGAGCATTTGCACATATTGGTGAACATGTTAAAATTGGCAAACAGGTAAAAATATTTCCCGGCGTTGTGTTAGGAGATAATGTGCAGGTTGGCGACAACACCATATTACATGCAGGCGTAAAAATTTACCACGATTGTACCATCGCTGATCATGTTGTAGTACATGCGGGTGCTGTTATTGGCAGCGACGGTTTTGGATTTGCCCCACAGGGTGATGGCACTTTTAAAAAAGTACCCCAGATAGGCAATGTAGTTGTTGAGAGCCATGTGGAAATTGGTGCCAACGCTACCATCGATCGCGCAACAATGGGCTCTACTATTATTCGTACTGGTGCAAAGTTGGATAACCTGGTTCAAATTGCCCACAATGTGGAAGTTGGTTCTAATACCGTTATCGCTGCCCAAACAGGCGTAAGTGGCAGTACCAAAATTGGTAAATCTGTAATGATTGGCGGACAAACCGGAATTGCAGGTCACCTTACCATTGCCGATGGAAGCAAAATCAATGGACAAAGTGGTATTACAAAAAATATCAAAGAGCCTAACCGAACATTAACCGGCACCCCAGCCGATGATTTTACCCGCTCCTTAAGAGCCCAGGCCCACCTGAGAAACCTCCCGGAACTTGAAAAAAGGGTTAAAGAACTTGAAAAACTGGTTGAACAACTGATTGCCGATCGTGTAAATGCCTCCTAAAAGACTGATTAACCGTCCTTAAATCTTATTTTTGCATTATATTCTCAATCAAGTGGTTGGTGAATTAGCCTTCCTCTTTACAGGATTTGATTGATTCTCAGGAAAAAAAAGCAGCATGGACAATAATTTTAATCCCGACAAGCAACATACCCTTAATAGTGCCATCAGCATTAGCGGCACCGGTTTACATACAGGCGTTTTGGTTGATATGATATTGAAACCAGCCAATCCCGGATTTGGTATTCAATTCCAGCGTGTAGATCTGCCTGATCAGCCAATTATTAAGGCAGATTGCGATCTGGTTACCGATACCAGCAGGGGAACCACCCTCCAGGTTGGTGACGCGAAAGTGAGCACCGTAGAGCACGTATTAGCAGCATTGGTAGGAATGGGTGTTGATAATGTTTTGATTGAATTAAACGGGCCAGAAATTCCAATTATGGATGGTAGTTCAACTCCATTCATAGAATTAATAGCCAAAACAGGCGTATTACAACAAGAAGCCGCAAAAGCCTGGTATAGCCTTGATGAAAATATTTACCACTACGACGATGCCAAGCGTGTTGAAATGGTGGCATTACCCGCATTGGATTATCAAATAACCACACTGATCGACTTTAACAGTCCGGTGCTCGGAACCCAACATGCAGGACTAAAAACCATCAAAGACTTTAAAACGGAAATAGCTCCTTGCCGTACATTCTGTTTCTTGCATGAGCTTGAAATGTTGCTCGATAATGACCTTATTAAAGGCGGTGATATCAATAATGCAATTGTAGTTGTAGACAAGCCAATCACAGATGCTGAAATGGATCGTTTGGCAAAAGTGTTCAAACGCGATAAAATTGAAGTAAAAAGTGAAGGTTACCTGAATAACCTTGAGCTGAGGTTCCCGAATGAACCTGCTCGTCATAAATTATTAGATGTGGTTGGTGACCTTGCCCTTATCGGATACCCTATTAAGGCAAGAATTATTGCTAACCGTCCGGGGCATAGCAGCAATGTTGAATTTGCTAAAAAAATCAAACAGTACATCAAGAAGAACAAACATGTGAAAGATGTGCCTGTTTACGATCCAACCATGCCGCCTATTTTCCCATTGGAAAAAATTGAAAAAACATTACCGCATCGTCATCCATTCTTATTGGTCGATAAAATAATTGAGTTGACAGACACGCATATCGTAGGTGTTAAGAATGTAACTTTCAATGAGTGGTTTTTCCCTGGTCACTTTCCTGGCAATCCGGTAATGCCGGGTGTATTGCAAATTGAAGCACTGGCACAAACGGGTGGTATTCTTTGTATTAATTCAATGCCGGAAGGACAGTATGATACTTATTTCCTTAAAATAGATAATTGTAAATTCAAACAAATGGTACGTCCCGGTGATACCATGTTACTCAAAATGGAATTTACAGGTCCTATTCGTCGCGGTATATGTGAAATGAGAGGTACCGTTTATGTAGGAGGAAAAGTTGCCACCGAAGCTGATCTAGTAGCGCAAATCGTAAAAAGACCTTAACCAATCCCTACCCAATTTAATAACAGAACCCAGCAACAATGACGCATCCTTATACCTACATAGATCCAAATGCAAGGGTAGCACCCAATGTAAAGATCGACCCATTTACCGTTATCCATGGCGATGTACAGATTGGCGAGGGTACCTGGATCGGTAGTAATGTCACCATAATGGATGGCACCAGAATTGGTAAAAACTGCAGAATCTTCCCAGGCGCCGTATTAGGAGCGATTCCACAGGATTTAAAATTTGCCGGCGAAAGAACCACTGTTGAAATAGGCGACAATACCACTATCCGCGAATTTGTAACCATCAACCGGGGAACTACTGATCGCTGGAAAACCAAAGTAGGCAGTAACTGCCTGATTATGGCATACAGCCATATTGCACATGATTGCTTAATAGGTGATAATTGCATTCTCAGTAACAGTGTGCAGCTTGCAGGACATGTGGTGATGGGCGATTGGGCCTGGATCGCGGGTGTGAGTGCTGTTCACCAATTTGTAACCATTGGTCAACATGCTTATATCGCAGGAGGTAGTCTGGTGAGTAAAGATGTTCCCCCATATATCAAAGCAGTCCGTAATCCACTAAGTTATGGTGGCGTTAACAGCGTAGGCTTAAAAAGAAGAGGATTTGAACTTGAGAAAATCAACCATATCCTCGATATCTATCGTATAATTTTCAATAAAGGGCTGAATACTTCACAAGCGCTGGAATTTATTGAAGAAGAATTAACCGCAAGCGATGAGCGTGATGAAATCGTAACGTTTATTCGTGAAAGCGGACGTGGTATTATCAAGCGCTTTACTAAAGGTGCGACCGAAGAAGACTAACACAACCTTCAATTCAATTTTTTGCAATTATGCAGATTCAACTCTCGGATGCAGGTAAAAAATTTAACCGGGAATGGATATTCCGCGGAATTAATTTCACCTTTCAATCCGGGGTTAGTTATGCTATTACAGGCCCCAATGGAAGCGGCAAAAGCACTTTATTACAAGCCATCGCAGGAAGTATGCAGTTAGCAGCCGGAAGTATTGAGTGGATGGAAAACAATCAGTCAATTGCACCAGAAAAAATTTATACCCGCCTCTCAATGGCAGCCCCTTACCTGGAGCTGATTGAAGAAATGACCGCAAAAGAATTTTTACAATTCCATGCCTCTTTCAAACCTTTGTTGCCTGTTCTTACCATTGATACCATACTTCAACTCATTGGACTCGAAAAAGCAGCAGACAAACAAATACGTTTTTATAGCAGTGGTATGAAACAAAGGGTTAAACTGGCGCAGGCCCTTTTCAGTGATGTACCTTTACTTCTGCTAGATGAACCCTGTACCAACCTCGACAGTGCAGGTTATCAGCTATACCATGAATTACTCAGCAACTATTGCAAAGATAAAACCATCATCGTCAGCAGCAACGATGTTCAGGAAATAGACTTTTGTAAAGAAATAATTCAGGTTACCAACTACAAGTAAACAGCAGAATTTCGAAATTAATATTCGCTACTCATCACTCACCCTGACTACTCACTATTCACAATTCACTACTTCATCCATTGAAAATAAAACACACTTCCTTCTCCTTTCGTTGATTCTACCCATATTTTTCCACCTTGCTCCTCTACAATAATTTTAAGCAGGTTTAAACCAATACCAGTACTGCTGTCTCTTTGAGATTGGTTATTGGTTATTTCAAATAACTTAAAAATCCGGTTTTTATCTTCATCTGCTATACCTGGGCCATTGTCTTTTACGAAAAATTCATAAAAGCCTTCCTTTTCAGCAAAGCCGATTTGAATCATCCCCTGTGGTTTATCATTATACTTAATAGCATTACTGATAAGGTTTTGAAACACCTGCTCGAGTTTTACCTTTTTGGTTTGGATAACGGGTAACTGATTGAGTATTTGAATTTGTATGTTCTTTGGAGGGAACAATAAAGACACTAGTTGTTCAACCATTAAATGTACATCTGTTGACTCAATGGTTTGTTGGGAGAGGCTTGTGGTAGAATATTCCAACAAAGCCATAATCATTTCAGACAATCGCCCTGATGCCTGGTAAACCATATCAATATTCTCTTTCACTTCCTGATTAGCTACAACATGCGGATCGTTTTTAATTAATTCCAGCATCATAATTACAGATGAAAGAGGTGATTTGAGGTCATGAGAAACGATGTATACAAATTTTTCGAGTTGTTTATTTATACGATCAAGTTCTGTTAAGGCAGTCTTTAAACGGAATTGGTTAAAATAAAGCTGTTCAAATACATTCACCTTTGCCCTTACCACGTTTATATCTAGCGGCTTCTGAAGGTAGTCTACGGCGCCTTCGGCAAATCCTTTTAAAACATATTGTTCTTCTCTGCTTAAGGCTGTTACAAAAATGATGGATATATCTTTTGTTCTGGGGTTTGATTTAAGTATACGTGCTACTTCAAAGCCATCCATTTCTGGCATTTGCACATCAAGCATAATCAGCCCAATATGTTCATACTTTAGAATATGTTTCAAAGCTTCGTTACCAGATGCTGCTTTAATAAAGGTTCTACCAGGCTTCAAAAGTATTTGTTCCAGCGACAGCAGGTTTTCAGGTCTGTCGTCAACCAGTAGAATGGTAAAATCTTGGTAAGGTATGGGCGGAATATTCATGTCTTACAGCAATATAATTATAATTCGCTTATGCGTTCCTGCATCTTTTCAACCGGCAAAATACTAACCCCTTTTGCTGCGGCAATTGCTGCAGCCGGCATTGTTGCAGATTCTGCCGTAACAGGATCCTGTATCCAGCAATCGGCACCAATATCTGAAAGTATAGAAATACCTTTTGCGCCATCTGCATTAGCCCCACTTAATAGAATAGCCAATATCTTCTTTCCAAATACCTGTGCCGCACTTTCAAAACTTACATCTATTGATGGACGGCTATAATGTACCGCATCTGAATAATCGAGGCTAAAAGTGCCATCTTCTTCAAACAGAAGGTGATAATTCTGCGGAGCCAGGTAAACCTTCCCTGCACTTAATGGTTGTTTGTCTTCCGGTTCAATAATTTTTTTAATCCCTGATTCTCTCGCTAGTAATTTATCAAGTTCACTCTCTACATTTCTCATTCTATGAATAATGACCACAACCGGAATGGAACGATCCTTCTTTAACGACTTTAGCAATGCCGTACATAGAGGAATACTACCTGCAGAACCACCAATTAGTATAATATCGTATTTATTTTCTTTCAACTTTTTATCGCTTTTTCCTGAATATTTTTACAGTTGGGTCTACAGGTGTAAATTTTGTTTTAAGCTCTGAAAACAATAAGGTTTCCTTCATGCCGAGTCCCATAAAACCAAGTGATGACAAACTATCATAAAACAATCGCAAGACTTTGTTTTGTAGTTGTTTATTGAAGTAAATCATTACGTTCCTGCAAAGAATCAGTTGAAATTCATTAAAAGACCTGTCAGTTACCAAATTGTGTTGCAAGAACACAACCCTTTCACGAATTTCCTTATTAATAATTACATGGTCATACAAGGCAGTATAATAATCAGAAAAATCATTAACTCCTCCTGTCTGCCGGTAATTCGCAGTATACTCACGCATATGGTGCATGGGTAATACACCAGTTCTTGCTTTATCTAAATTAGCTGCATTAATATCTGTAGCATAAATCCGTGCTCGTTTAAGAAGTCCAGCCTCCTGAAGTAAAATACCTAAAGAAAAAACTTCTTCACCGGTAGAGCAACCAGCATGCCAAATATTTATTTGGGGGTAAGTAGCGAGTACGGGTAATACTTTTTCGCGCAGGCATTTATAAAATGCAGGATCACGAAACATTTCTGTAACATTTACCGTAATTGTTTCCAGAAAGCTATTGAATGCATTTGTATCCCCAGCTAGTAGTTGCACCAGATGCTGTCCATCAGCTACGGCCTTTTCATCCATAAATTTTGATATCCTTCTTAACAAAGAACTCTTCGAATACCCCGAAAAATCATATCCGTATACCTGATGAAGCATACTGAGTAATAGCTCAAACTCTTGTGCAGAAAGTTCAGGTCTTCCGGGAATCGACATCCTAAATATTTTTTTCTAATGCTTACTTAGTTAACCAAACTCGCATAAGTGATAATAATTTTTGCATATCCACCGGCTTCGTAATATAATCAGAAGCTCCTGCGGCAATACATTTATCCCTGTCACCTGCCATTGCTTTCGCAGTTAGCGCAATAATGGGCAATTCCTGCATTTTTAAATCTTTTCTAATCCTTTCCATTGCTTCATACCCATCCATTTCCGGCATCATGATATCCATTAACACAAGATCCGTATCCGGATGCTTTTTTAATTGTTCTAATGATTCTCTTCCATCGCTGGCAGCTACCACTTGCATTTTATTCGACTCGAGTACTGCACTTAAAGCAAATACATTACGCATATCATCATCTACTACCAGTATTTTTTTATTCAACAGAGATTGGTCATTATCCGGGATCGTTAACTGACTGGATCTGGTTTGATCATTTTCCTCCATTTTATGCAGAAACAATTCCAGTTCATCCAACAACCTGTTATTTGCAGTAATTCCACTCCTGATGATGATATTTGATATTTTACGGAATTCAATCTCGTCGGTAGTAGAAATATCTTCATCCAGGTGTATAATAATGGGTAGTTGTTTCCCGGCAACTTGTTGATGAATCTGTTTTGCATCAGCTAACTGAATAGTTGAACCAATATGAACAATCAGACAATCAAATTTCTGTTCCGCAACCAATTTATTTGCGTCTGCAATAGATATTACCTGTTGAAAATGTATCTTATAGTCCTTTTCCGCGGCGAGTTTATGTAGGTCATTCTCTTCAAAATGTTCTGCTGAAACAATAAGTACCTGTTTCACACCTTGTTGAAAATGTTCTCCCAGCAGTGAAAATGCCTGCTCTAATGCACTGGTTTCAATTGGTTTCTTAAGATAGGTCATAACATCGGCATCCTTGAATCGATTATCCTCAAAAGCGGATATTATATGTACCGGCGTATGTTTTATTTGATCATCATTTCTGATCTGTTTGAGAATTGTCCAACCATCCATTACAGGTAATTGTATATCCAGGATAATAGCATTGGGTTTGTATTTTTTCGCATAATACAATCCTTCATCCCCTTGTAATGCGATAATAATCTGGTATCCCTTGTGTCGTGCATAGTCTCTGATAATTGTAGCAAAATTTACATCGTCTTCAATTATCAACATAAGACGTTCTCCCTTTTTTAGTTGAAAGCGATCATCTGCAACTATTGTTTGTTCACGAACTTTATCAATCGAAACAAATTCATCCTGTAACAAAAGTTCATCAGCAACCACATTTGAATCTGCATGGGCATTTCCAGTAAATGTAAGTGGCAGGAGAAGGGAAAATATGCTTCCTTTATTTACTTCGCTTTTTACAGAAATTGAACCACCGAGCAATTTCATCAGTTCAAGACTTATAGACAATCCCAGCCCTGTACCTCCATATCTGCGGCTTGTTGAGCCATCTGCCTGTTGGAATGCTTCAAAAATGAGCTGCTGCTTTTCTTCAGGTATCCCAATTCCTGTATCGGATACATTAATCCGTAATTGATCTGTACCAGCTACTGGTTCAAAGGAAAGGGTAATTTTACCATCTGCCGGTGTGAACTTAAATGCATTTGACAATAAATTTTTAACCACCTGTAAAAGACGTTGTCTGTCTGTTTGAATAGTTGCAGGTGCACCTGTCATTTTTTCTACTGACAGATTAATATTCTTTTCATTTGCTACTACTGAAAAGAGTTGCAATACATCTTCTTTAATATTATCCAGTGAAACATCTTCAATTAATAAATCAACCTTGCCCGATTCAATTTTAGAGAGATCGAGAATATCATTAATTAGCTGAAGCAGGTCTTTACCAGATTTATAAATAATGTTAGCATACTCAATTTGCTTTGCATTCAGGTTATCCGTATTATTATCAGCAAGTAATTTGGCTAAGATGAGAACGCTGTTCAATGGCGTGCGAAGTTCATGCGACATATTGGCCAGAAACTCCGACTTATATCGGCTGGTAGTTTCCAGTTCTTTTGCTTTTTGTGCCAATGCCTGACGAGCGTTATCAATTGCTTCATTTCTACCTTTTAGTTCAAGGTTAATTTGTTTAAGTTCTTCTTCCTGCGTTTTCAATTCTTCTTCGGAAGCCTGTAATTCTTCGGCCTGTCTGCTCAATTCATCATTTGTTTGGCGTAATTCTTCACGTTGCTCAAGTAAGGCTTCTTTTTGTTCTTGTAGCTCGTCGAGCAAATGATTGATACGATCTCGTGATTGATAGGAATTAATGGCCGCAGAGAGAATATCCGCACAATTCTTCAATAATGACACTTGTAAATCCGTGAATGAAGTGAAACAGCCCAACTCTATTAAACCTTTCAATTCTTCATTCATCCATAATGGAATACAGGCTATTTCACCATTTCCTGTTACCTGACCAAGTGAAGATTCTACCTTCCAGTAATCGGGTGGAATATTTTTTATGATAGTGACTGTTTTTGCATAAGCGGCATTACCAACAATGCCTTCTCCAATCGTAAATGATTTTTTTGAGGAACCACTAACGGCAACTGAAGCTGCTGTAATTAATTTTGTTCCATCATCATCAACAAAATAAATAACGCCGGAGGGAACTTCAAGGTATTGAACAAGGGCTGTAATAATCCGGTGAGCCAGTTCACTTGAGCTATCAACCACCTGTAAACGATTATTGATATAACTCATGCCTTCCAATACCCAATTCTTTTCCTGGGCCATTTTATTGATCTTCTCCGTTTCTTCCAGGTTTGCCTGTAATCGAAGGCCGGCTTTGTACCTGCTTTTCAGGGTTTGTATAACTGCATTGATCAGTAATAAAACAACAATCATCAATACACTGATCCCTATATATAGAATAAGTTTGGTTCTTTTAATATATCCTGCAACGATTTCTTCCCTTTGAATAAGCAAGCCTTCTTCTACTGTTTTAATTGATTCAATCTGAATATATAAGGAGGAGAGTTTTTTCTCTTCCTGAAGTACTATTTCCTTAAAGTTTTCGGTTGAAAGTTTTGGAGTAATCACACCTTCTCTTTTCCAGTATCCTAATAAGTCAGTAACCATTGAATCAAGTCGGATAACATTTTGAACCTGAATCGGGTTATCTTTTACCAGATCGCGTAGGTCAACGATCCGAACAGGTATAAAACCGGATCCGCTTTCGTAAGCATCTAAATCTTTTGAAGCACCTGTTACCCAATAAGCCCTTCTGCTTCCCCTTATTTGCATTATTGAAAAGCGTATATCCCTTACATAAGAAATAGCCTGATGGGTATGTCGAACCGTATCTGATTCTTTCGCTTGCTTGTCTAAGGAATCAATGGTAACAAAGCCTACAATAAAAACCAGTAACACTGCAATACCTAGGCCAGAATATAATCGAAGGGGTAAGGAGCGAATCATGATTGTATATTGAATTTTAATTGATCTTGTAAGATAGGCAATTAAATGATTATCAATACATACCGCATTGTAAAGAAAAGGCCCCGGCTCAATGAGCCGGGGCCTTTATCGCTACCTTTCTTAATTAGAAAGCAGGGTCAGGAGGTGTATTCGGATTGCTGTCTCTTTCACGGAAAGGATAAGGGAAAAGATTCCTTTTTCTTTCGCTGTTAGGTCTTCCGAATCTACGCATATCTTCCAATTTCATACCAGACAAATAAAGTTCGATACAACGATTGCGGTATATCTGTGTTAGCAATTCAGCTGCACTTGCCGGAGCTACCGGACCAAGATCAGCACCAATACCCAGTGGATCGTTGGCGGCTTTTTTGGTAACAACTTTATTCAATTCAAGAATACCATTTACCAGATCAGGTGTCGCCTGACGTGCATAGGCTTCCGCTTTAATCAGGGTCATCTCTCCAGGATAGTACAATGGAATAGCTGCAGTTGCCGTATTCCAGAAACCATTCAACCTGAAACGAGGGTTAATTGTTGCATTAATAACGGTATAGAACTGGATGCGTTTATCTGCCAAATCAGGTGCAATGGCTGTTGGTAGTCCAAGTGTGGAATCCAAAGGCTGATACACGTTATTGGTAGATGTTACCGAATTAAAAATCGGATTGGGGTTTGCTGCTTCAAAATTCATAACTGAACGCTTGGTAAGGTCAACCGCATTAGCAGCAGCCAATGCGGCAGCATAATTACCTGCAAACAATGAATAACGTGCTTTCAATGCATAGAGGGTGTTTACAATATCTACACCAACCGGCACATCAGCAGCAAAAGCCGAAGAAATTGCATTGGCACTGATTGCAGCGAGCGCTTTATCGATTGCAGCAATAGCCCTGGTAAATCCAACTGTTCTGTCTGAGAAAGTAGTAGTGGCAGTACCTACAGTATCAGGCACTTTTTCCCAGAAGCTGGATAAACAGCCCATTGATAAAGCTTTATACACGGTTGCATATCCAATTAATCCGCTTGCATAACTTTTGTCTGAAAGTTTTGCAGCCGCATTGATTACATTGTTTGCATCAAAAATAATCTTGTTAGCTGTGGTCCAAACATTACCCAGTAATGCATTGGTTCCATCTACGGCTGCACCCCCTGTACTGAACTGAAACTCAGAGGTATTACCCGGATTCATTAACAGGGTTTCATTGGTAATTAAACCAGTAGCATCAGACATGCCATAAGCAACATTCGATGCATAGGTTCTTTGCAGGCCCACGACAATACCAGCCAGTCCTTTAGCAGAACTGAATACCTGGTCTGATGTAGCCGCATTCGGGTTACTGAAGTCTTTTTTACAGCCTGCTGTTGTTAACAGCACAGCCGCAAGACCTGTATATAGTGATATTTGAATACTCTTTTTCATACAAGTAATTTTTTAGGATTAAAATTTAGCCTGGATTCCAAAACTGAATGTGCGTGGAATAGGCACAGCACCAAAATCAATTCCGCGAAGAATGGTGCTTTGTCCACCAGCATTCACTTCAGGATCATAGCCTTTATAATTATCCCAACTGATCAGGTTACGGCCACTCAGACTGATACTCAGATCGCTGAATCCTTTTATTTTACCAAAGTTGTAACTCAATGAAAGTTCACGAAGTTTAGTATAGCTTCCATTATCAACCCTCCATTCTTCGATGGCATAAATACCACTGATATAACCACGAGGTAATACACCACGATGCTCCTGTTCAGCAACGGTACCATTACCAACACCCTGACGGGTACGGAAATCAGCATTGAATACATCAACACCCTGTACCGCATCAATCTGAACACGAAGGCTGAGTTTCTTATAGGTAAGCTCATTCACTAAGCTTGCTGTGTAATCTGGATTCGGATCACCAATTACCTTACGTAATACGGCACCACTTGGCAAACCTGCTGTTCTACCGGTAGTATAAGAAAGAGCACTGTTTTGAACACCTCTTTCTGTTTGAGGAATACCACCTGCATTTTTCAACTCAGTTCCATCAGCGTTACGTGCAAAGAAGGTACCATAAAATACTCCTACTGGCTGGCCTTCAATAATTGCAACTGGTGCACCAGCATTGGTACTTAACAAGGTAAGTGCCTGACCAATACGAACCGCTTTATTACGGTTATGGTTAAAGATACCGGTGATGTTCCAATTTAAATCTCTTTTAGCAACTGGTGTACCTGTTAATACGATTTCATATCCTTTGTTTTCCAAAGAACCGAAATTATCCAACAGACTTCCGAAGCCTGAAGTTGGAGCTATGAAACGGTTGATCAACAGGTCTTTTACTTTCTTGTTGTAAATATTTACTGTTAAGCCTAATCTGTTATTCAGGAACGAAAGGTCAAAACCTAATTCAACTTCTTGTTGTCTTTCAGGTTTTACATTTTCATTTGCCAGAGTACCACTAGAGTTTAATGCTGTTCTTCCAAGGTAAGATGATGAGCTATAAGTGTTAAACCTTGAATAGGCTCCGATACCTGTAAGGTTACCACTCTCACCATACGCTAAACGTACTTTAAATAAATCCCACCATTTTGAAACAGAAGATTTAGCCCAGAAATCAGTACCTGAAATTACATAGCTACCACTTGCTTTGTAATAGGTTTGGTTACGCTGGTTTTTACCAAATACAGAAGAACCATCCACACGCATAGCACCTGTGACGAAAAATTGGTTTCTGTATTTAAAGTTCTGTTGCACATAAGCACCAGAAATAGAAATTTCACTGCGCTCATCAACACCACCCAGAATTGTACTGGCACCATTCACGGTTCTTACAAACGGAGCAAGACCTCTTCCCTGTAATAATGAATAATTATTCTTCTCGTATTGCTGAGAGAACCCTACCTGAGTAACTGAGTTGATGTTATTGGTAATATTTCTGCTATAAGTTGCATTCAAGTCATGGTTAATAGCAAAGAAGCTGTTATTACCAGTACTTGCATAACCATTTTGGGTAGGATCAAGTGAAGGACCTCCACCAAAGAATGCCGTACTTACGTTATAGGCAAAAGGTGGAATATAGGTAGTACCATTTTGAGCATAGTTATCAATACCCATTGTGTAGTCTACCGTTAAACCGTTGATAGGTCTGAGTTTCAATCCCATATTTGCAATTAAGCGATTGGTGGTTTGACGCTGTTTAATGTCTTCAATCACAGAAACAGGATTTGCACGACCACGTTCACCTACTGCCTGGATATTACCCAGGGCATCTCTCTGCCAGATGTTGTGGAAGTTACCAATAATGGTAACAGAGTTCATTGGGGAGAAGAATGAGTTACCATCGGGTTTTTCATTTGCAGTACTGTTCACATAGTTTAAACCAAGGTTCATAGTTGCCCACTTATTTAAAACCTGTTCAATATTACTGCGGAAGCTATAGCGTTGGAAATCGGTATTTCTAACAATACCCTGGTTATAAAAATAAGAACCAGATAAGTAGTACTTAGTCTTATCCGTTCCACCGCTGATAGAGATATTATTATCTGTACCATTCGCGTTCCTGAAAATATAATCCTGGTAATCGTACCTGGTTACTGGCGTAGTAGTGGTTACAGCAGGAGAAAGAATGTCCTGTGTAAATGCACCCGGACCATCAGTAGGGCCACCAAATTTGGTTGGGGCCTGGTTTACGGCCAGCTTTTTGCGCAGGTTACTGTTGGTAAAGCTGGTTGAAAAACTTACAGAAGGCGCACCGCTTTTACCTTTCTTGGTAAATATCTGTACCACACCCGCATTAGCACGGCTACCATAAATAGCTGCTGCAGCGGCACCATTCAATACCTCTATGCGTTCGATATCATTCGGGTTAATATCAACCAACCTACTCTGACCAATACTTCCTACAAAGTTTCCTCCATCATAGTTTCCGGAAGTGTTGGTAACACGATTGGTAGCATTGTTTACAATCACTCCATCGATAATATATAAGGGTTCTGAAGAAGAAGAAATAGAACTGATACCACGCAGGCGAACGGAAAGTCCACCAGCAGGATCACCAGAGTTCTGGGAAATCTGCGCACCGGCAGTCTTACCTTGTAAAGCTGCAAGAACGTTACCTGTTGCTCCTTTATTCAGATCCTCAGCACTAACAGAGCTGATATAACTACCCAATTGACGACGGGTAGTTCCCTGAGAGTTACCTGTAACGATAACTTCATCGAGTTTTGAAACGTCTTCGGCAAGTTCTGCATTAACGGTATAACTGTTGTTACCTGCACTTACGGTTAAAGAAGATTGGGTGGTTTTGTAACCGGTACTGGAGAAAACGATGGTGTAAGTACCAGGCTTTAGTGTGGCTGTAAAACTAAATGCCCCGGTAGCATCGGTTGCTGTACCAGTACTGTTTTCTCTGACGATTACGGAAGCAGCTTCGACAGCAGTACCTCCTTTTGCGGTAACTTTACCGGATATGCGCACTTGCGCCATACCGGCAGCCGTTAGCAGCGTAGTTAGGAGTAATAATATAGCTCCTTTAACACTACCCGGCTTCATAAGCGGTGTAATTTTCATATTTCAGCGTTTATAGATGATTACAAAATAGTAATGCCTTGTTTTTTATAACTTTCGAACAGCGGATTTGCTGGATCTAATTCCGTTATCATAGTATCAATCTCACTCAAACCACAAATGGTTAATTTCTGATGGGTATTTACTTTCTCTGCTATGGACAACACAACTGTTTTTTCTGCGGCTTGTATCATCGCTTTTTTTACTTGTATAACTTCCCAATCGTTGTCTGTTACACCCGTTTCATCAATAGCATTAATACCCATGATACACAGATCGGCTTTAATGCCACTAATTTTTGAGATTGCTTCTCCCCCAACCGCAATTTGAGAGCTTTTAGAAATTTTATCACCCAGAAAAATAACTTCAATGTTTGGATGCTGCGCATACTCGTGAGCCGCAGGAATACTTCCTGTAAAAAATGTTGCATGCAAATCTGCCGGAAGCAATCTTGCCATTTCAATAATGGTCGTTCCTCCGGTTGTAAGAATAAACATGTTATTGCGAATCAGCGGCACCACTTTTTGCGCGATAAGTCTTTTACTATCGGCCTTGTATACATCAGATTTCAGAAAAGAACTGTGAAAAGATTTAGACAATGCGCCCCCATGAACCTTGATGATTTTATCCATTTCCGCGAGTTCATTAAGGTCGCGGCGAATCGTATCTTCGGAAACATTTATTTCATTACTTAAATCAGAAGAAAGTATACGATTATGCAAGTCAATCTGACGCAGTATATAAGCTTGTCGTTCGGTTTTCAGCATAGCAGCATGGATATATTGTCCTAAAATTAATGCAGGAACTTGCGTATTTCCAAAAATTTCTTGCATGAAATTGCAGAAAACTGCGTTTTTAAGTCTAATTTAAACCCATGAACCAGAATATAACAGCACTCTATAAAATTGCAAATAAGCCTGAAAGAACCATTATAGGTTTGATGAGCGGTACTTCTGTTGATGGGTTAGACGTGGCTTTATGCCGTTTCTCCGGTAAAGGCATGGAAACAAACCTGCAATTGCTTGCATTTGATACGGTTTCCTATAACGCTGCATTTAAAGACCATATAAAGTCTATTTTTTCTAAACGGCAGGTCGACCTGGAAAAAGTATGCTTACTCAATGCGTGGGTAGCCCGTGAACATGCCAAAATCATCCTTTCCTGTCTTGAAAAATGGCAGGTTTCGCCAGAAGAGGTCGATTTGGTGGCTAGTCATGGCCAAACTATTTACCATGCCCCAAAATTTCTTCATCCTGATGATGAATTTGATAATGCTACTTTACAGATTGGAGATGGTGACCATCTGGCAGTTTCCACCGGCATTATTACCCTCAGCGATTTCAGACAAAAACACGTGGCCGCCGGTGGTGAGGGCGCACCCCTTGCCGTGTATGGCGATTACCTGATATTCAGCAGTAAACAGGAAAACAGGATCATGCTGAATATTGGAGGTATAGCTAATTTCACATATCTCCCATCCAGCCTCGATGCCAATGCAGTGTTCAGTACAGATGTCGGTACAGGCAATACATTAATGGATGCTTATATACAGGAAAATTATCCCGGGAAATATTATGATGCAGACGCCGCAATTGCCAGACAAGGAAATATCAGCACTGCATTACTCAACGCACTCAAAGAACATAGTTTTTTCACCAATGAGTTTCCTAAAACCATAGGACCGGAATTATTTAACCTTACCTACTTGTCAGAAGCACAACAACGCGCTGGAGAAACAATGCTTTCCCCTGCAGATATTATGGCAACGCTGAATCGTTTTTCTGCTGATATGATTGTTGATGCCATGAAACGATGCATGAATGGCGATACTAATTTTATTGTTTACGTAAGTGGCGGCGGTATGCATAACCCCTTACTTATGCAACATGTACGTGAGCAGCTTCCTGGTATAAACTTCAGGAATACAGAAGAACTGGATGTTAATCCAGATGCCAAAGAAGCGGTTTTGTTTGCCATACTTGCCAATGAAGCTATTTGTGGCGGTGAAGTTAAACTGGGCGCAGGCAGAAATGGTATACCCGCTGTTAGTATGGGAAAGATTAGTTTTCCTAAATAGACTATTAACAACAGAAGAAACCTCCTGAAGCTTCAGAAAACTGATTAACTTACTTCAAATACAAGTTATGAAAAAGGTCATGCTTTCTTTATTCATTCTTCTCTCGATCTCAGTGCTTTCTGCACATGGACAAACAATAGAAAAAAAGAAATTTCATTTTGGTCGCGAACAGGATACTACAGCAGGATATGCACAGGTAGTGAAAGTGGATAATGTTTTATATGTTTCCGGAACAGTAGCTACCGAAATTACCCCAAAGAGTATTCAAAATATTTACCAAACCATTGAAAAAGGCCTGGCGCATTTTGGTGCTACGCTTCAAAATGTAGTGAAAGAAAATCTTTACACCACTGATATTGAAGCAATGAAATTGCACAATGAAGCCAGGAAGAAAATGTATAAAGGCGATTATCCTGCCGCTACCTGGGTGCAGATTAGCAGGTTGTATATGCCTGAGGCAAAGCTGGAGATTGAAGTGATTGCACACCTGCCAAAGAGCCAATAAACTATCTTCTGCTGGCTATCAACAAATTCAAATCAGTAAACTTCAGGTCAAATTTTTGACTGATATAAAAATCAGTAAGCGCACCCTTGAACATATAAATACCTTCACGAAGGTTAAAATTATGCCATACCATTTCTTCCAAACCACCTTCATCACTGATCGACAACATTAATGGCATAAGTACATTACTGATTGCCTGACTGGCTGTTCTTGCAAAACCACTGGGTATATTCGGTACACAATAATGAATTACATCGTGCTTTACAAAAGTGGGATGCTCATGACTGGTTAATTCGCTTGTTTCAAAACATCCACCCCTATCAATGGCCACATCTATAATTATACTGCCCGGACGCATTGCTGCTACCATTTCTTCGGTAATGACCACAGGCGCCCGGCCATATTCATTGCTAAGTGCACCAACAGCTACTTCACAGGTCTTTAACTGCTTCGATAAAATGCGAGGCTCCAGCACACTGGTCCAGATACGCTGCCCTAAATTATTCTGTAATTGTTTTAAGCGATAAACATTGTTATCAAATACTTTAACTGAAGCACCTAATGCAAGTGCATTTCTGGTTGCAAATTCACCCACTATACCTGCCCCTACAATCACCACTTTGGTTGGAGGAATACCACTGATACCTCCTAATAATACACCCTTACCTTTATTGAAACTACTCAGGTACTGACCAGCAATAAGCATTACGGCACTACCTGCTATTTCACTCATACTTCTTACAATCGGATAAGTACCGCTTTCATCTTTAAAATTTTCGAAACTCAAAGCGGTCACTTTTTTTTCCATCATCTTCTCAATATACTCTTTGCGTAAAGCAGATAAATGTATGGGAGAAACAATGGTCTGGTTCATCTGCAACAAAGGCATATCTTCTGCTACAGGTGGAGCACTTTTTACAAGTATGGGACATTTGAATATACTTTCTCTATCGTACACAATAGTGGCTCCGAGTTCTGCATAATCCTTATCAGAATAATGACTACCCACTCCTGCATTATGTTCAACAACCACCTGGTGTCCATTGGAAACAAGTACACCCACGGCATCAGGCGTTAAAGCAATACGGTTTTCCTGGAAGGCAATCTCTTTCGGAATACCGATATGTAATTTCGCTCCCTGGGGTTTTATATCCAGTGTTTCTTCAAGGGTTTCATACGAAAAAGAAGCGCTAATAGAAGGTTTACTGGTTGCCATGCGTACAGATTGCTTAATGTATGGTTTTAGAGAAAGATAAAGTTAACGTATTTCCTGTCAGCATCAAATTGCTTCTGCATCGGTATATAATCGTCTTGTTGCAGCATCCAGCAGTTGAATGTATACATGAAAAGTATCGTCAGGCAAAAGTCCAGCAGCTTTTTCAGGCCATTCGATAAAACAATACTGGTTACTGAGTAGCTGGTCTTCAATTCCAGCCATAATAGCTTCCTCCTCATCTTTTAACCGATACCAATCCATGTGTAATAACACTCCCGCCTCTTTGCTCTGGTATTGGTTCACAATGGCAAATGTTGGACTACTAATCGCGTCTGTTACGCCCAAATACGTACATAAGGCATGAATAAAAGTTGTTTTACCAGAACCCATATCGGCATGAAATGCCCACACTTTATTTTTTTTGCCTTCTTTCCACAAAGCCTTTGCTACCTGCTCAATTTGCGGAAGTCCAAAAATTGCATCCATAATGCAAATGTACGGGGGAAAAAGTCCGGTAGTCCGAAAGTCCGGAAGTCGGGAAGAAATTTTTTGTCTATAGGTTGCAAAAACAATTTGTAAGCTGTTATTCACTGATACCTCTTATTAAATAATTCTGCTCCCGGTCTCCCGGACTTCCGGACTTTCAGTCAACCTCATCTGCAACATCGATGTAATAATATTCTTCTCAATTCGAAAGACCCACCTTCAGCAATTTGGTAAATTTGTATTGTGATTGATTCATCTGAAAACGACAGATTATGGAACAAGTGAAATGGAAAGTAGAAGGAATGACCTGCACCAATTGTGCCCTTACCGTAAATAAGTACCTGGAAGGAAAGGGCATGAAAAATGTAAAAGTAAATTTTATTGGTGGTGACGTTAGCTTTGAAGCACCGGAAGAAACGATTACAAAAGATATTGCAAAAGGCATCGATGGACTAGGCTACCATGTTGTAAACAACGATGCAGATTCAACTGAAAAGCCTAAAAAATTATTCTCCTCCCACTTACAAAGATTCTGGTTTTGTTTTGTATTTACTGCCCCATTAATGGTACACATGATACCAGGTGTGCATATTCATGTGTTGATGAATCCTTATGTACAATTGGGACTTACCATTCCGGTATTTCTGGTTGGGATGGATTTCTTTGGCAGAAGCGCCATTAAAAGTATCTGGAAGGGTATTCCCAATATGAATGTATTGATTGCACTAGGTGCAGTAGCTGCATTTGGATATAGTTTATATGGTACCCTAATTGGTCGTGCAGAAGAATTTTTATTTTATGAAACTGCAGCAACTATCATTACCCTGGTATTTCTCGGAAACTGGATGGAAGACCGTTCCGTTGAAACAACACAAGCAGCATTAAAAAAACTGGCCATTACACAGAAGTCCATGGCCAATATGATTGCCTACGATGACCAACACCAGGAACATATTTTTCCGGTTGAAAGTACCAGTCTCAAAGTAGGAGATTTACTATTGATTAAAAGTGGCGAACAGGTACCTATGGATTGCAAAATTCTTTGGGGAGAAGCGCAGGTAAATGAAGCAATTATTTCAGGAGAAAGTGTTCCCGTATTCAAACAAATGAAAGACCACCTGATTGGTGGAAGTATCATTGAAAACGGAACCATAAAAGCCTATGTTACCGCGGTAGGAGAAGACACGGTATTATCCAATATACTTAAACTGGTAAGAGAAGCGCAAACAGAGAAACCACCCGTTCAACAACTGGCCGATAAAATAAGTGCCATCTTTGTTCCGGCAGTAGTGAGTATTGCCCTCATAACCGTACTTGCAAACTATTTCCTTGCAGATACTTCTTTCAGCGCCAGCCTGTTGAGGGGAATTGCGGTATTAGTTATTTCTTGTCCTTGTGCAATGGGACTTGCTACACCTGCAGCTATTGCTGTTGGATTAGGACGTGCCGCAAGAAATGGCATTTTATTTAAGAATGCGAAAAGTCTGGAAATTTTCAAAGACATAAAGCAAGTTGTATTCGACAAAACTGGTACCCTTACCACTGGACATTTTAATATTGTTGGATTTTCTGTAAGTGATGAAGCAGAAACAGAAGAATCCTTTCAACGTATAGCTTATTCACTTGAAAAATATTCCAACCACCCGATCGCGAATGCGATATCACGTAACTGGAAAACCAAAGATGAATTGAGATGGGCAAGCATTGAGGAAGTGAAAGGATTGGGCATGAAAGCAACAGATAAAACAGGAAATACCTATATCGCAGGTTCATTTAAAGTAGCCGGCGAATTTACAACCGATAACACCCACAATGTATATATCCTTCGTAACGATAAACTACTTGGTTGGATCGATGTTGCCGATGAAATAAGACAGGAATCATTCGCAGTAATTAGTGCATTGAAATCAAAGGGAATAAAAACCATTTTATTAAGTGGTGACCAACTTGAGAAATGTGAAAAAGTAGGCAAACAACTTGGCATCGATACAATCATAGCAGAACAAAGTCCGGCACAGAAACTGGAAAAAATTGCTGCATTTAATGCTGCAATTCCAACAGCCATGGTTGGTGATGGCATAAACGATGCCCCAGCTCTTGCAAAAGCCACAGTTGGTATTTCACTAAGTGATGCTACACAGGTTGCCATGCAGAGTGCTCAGGTAGTATTAATGAATCATGGATTAAAAAATCTGCCAATGGCACTCGGATTGGGCAAACACACTTATATAACCATCAAGGAAAACCTTTTTTGGGCATTTGCCTATAATGTTGTTGCCATACCTGTTGCGGCCCTTGGTTACCTGAATCCTACCATCGGTGCCTTAGTAATGGGCTTGAGTGATGTGGTACTAGCTGTGAATTCTGTAAGACTGAATTTTAAGAAAGTGGCATAACGCAATCTTAAATTGTCGACCTATAATAATATTATCTACCATCCAAACTGATAAGCTACAGATGCTACCAGTGAACGGGTAAGTCCATCAGGTCTTGTATCACGCACCACAAAAGGAGCTGCCAGACTCAACTGCAATGATTGTCGCTGATTGATTTGATGACTTATCTGCAGATTGGCATTTAGTGTAAGTCCCGATGATCCTTTAATATTCACCCTATTACCAAACACATTTTCGTAACTATCCTCACCCAAATGAACAATTGCTAAAACATTGGGATTGAATTTCCATTTTGATGATTTTGATTGTAAAGGATAACCAACTCTCCATAATACATCTGCTTTCCTGCGAAAAAGATTTGTGGAAGGAAAATCCCCTGGTAAAGGAGCTTGTTCTTTAATAAAGCTATTCCTGTTTTGTTGAACAACAGGTAATTGAAAGGCGACATTCATATCCAGTTTACCCGCAGGGAAAGCCGCGCCTACTATCAGGTCGTAAGTACCCAAACTGGTTTGGTATACCATTGGGAGTGATACGTTTTTAATTTTCTGGTTCGACTGATTAAAAGGAATTTTCACGCCTCCTAACAAATGAACGGTTTTACCTCCGGATGTTTTAACGCCATAGCGAAGGGTTGAATAAATATCTCCCAGGTTAAACACTGACCCGTAACTGCCATTTACATAAGCTAGTACAAGTTTATTGTCCCACTGCAGGCTCTTTGAAATTTGTCTGGAATAACTCACAGAGAAATTAAGCAGATTAGTATTTTCCTCTCCCCTTAAATAGGCAAACTCTGTTTGGATACTGTTTTTACTGGCAGCTGCCGGACGTAATGGAATGGTACAAAAACCTGCATCACTACAACCTTGTGCCGCCAATCGGTTCGTTGCAATAACGATTGTAAAAGAGAAAAGTAAAATGAGTTGTTTTTTATTGAAGACTTGCATAGCTAAAGAGATGATTATATTGTTGGCAATGAATTAATACATACGGATAAAGCGACAAATCAGTTCCAGTTGGAATGCGGTAATACTGGGTGCCGCTATTTGATTGCAGGTTACCAAGGTTCAGGTGATTTCCTGGTGCAGCAGTACGTGCAAGGTATACTTTTAGATCCGGACCAGTGCTAACAGAGAAACTATCTAATTGCACCTGCAACCCTGAAGGCTGCTGAATAATTTTTGCCACCCCCATTACCTGAATTCCTGATGTAGGGTATAATAAGCCTCGTTTTAACACTTGTTGTACAGATGGATTAGCAGCATTGGGTATGCTACTTTGTAAACCTGCTTTGAGTGCATCGCTTTCTTTGGTGCAGGCCAACAAGCCAATGACCACAAAAAAAACACTTACCACGAGTTTCATATCCGGCAATTTGCCGGGTAGACGAGGGATTGGGGATGGCCTTACAAGGATTTGCAAATTCGTTAAGTTAGTGCGAAATGACATTCGTATCCTTCGTTGCGATTTCCAGTCTGTATCGTACTTTTCACAGTTCCAAAAAGAGTGCTCTGAATCTTTAGAAGGATGATTTTCCGAAAGGTAAAAAGAGTGGATATCCTTCGTCGCATGTAATTACCTGCGGTTATTACTGCTCCTCTGGATGACGAGTCAGGGTGTGTGTACTGCTGTGGGGGAGGGAGAGAAAAAGTTGGGGTGCACGGCACCCAACTTTTTCTCTCCCTCCCCCACAGCTTTTTATTATCACTCACGGCGTCATCCAGAGGAGCGTTCCGACGAAGTCGGAAATTGCGACGAAGGATCAGATTTGCAGGGTTTCCCAATTAGGGTTCTTTCCTTTTATCAGTATTTCTTTTTTACTTCGGCTCCATCCTTTGATTTCTTTTTCTCTTCTAATAGCATCTACAATTAAATCATAGGTTTCATAATAAATCAATAAATGAATATTGTATTTAGCAGTAAAACTTTTATCATGTATTTTCTGTTGGTGCTGCCATATTCGTTTTATAAGATCGGATGTAACACCAACATATAGCATGGTTTTGGATGGATTCGTTAATATATACACATATCCTTGTTTTATCATCGTAAAAGGTTTAGTGTATAAAACTACAGAAGAGCAATACGAACCAGGCGTAGTCTCAACCACTGACGTATCCTTCGCCGCATTGATCTTAAACAAAAAACCGCCGCTGAAATCAGCAGGCGGTTTTCTTTGTATTTACTAACAAATTTTATCTTTTCATCCATGGTTGGTCGCTGACCAACGATTAACTACATCCCATACTGTTACCACAGTTCAGGCATTTGTAACAGGTACCTGAGCGGATGGTGATATGTCCACAGGTATTACATGCAGGAGCATCGCTCTGCATATTTTTCGCTGCAGCATTAACAGCATCAAGTCCACCAGACTCAGCTTTTACAGGAGCTGCTGCTCTTTGTAATTTTTGTGGTTGGGCTGCTGGTGTAGCATTTGCAGAAGGCGCGGTAACGCGAACACTGCTTAATTCTGGTTTACCCAGCAATGTAGCATCTCCATCATCGTCACCTGTATTGCCAATGGTTGGTCTATCGAGCACATGTACCAGGTCGGTTCTACCGAGGTATTCATAAGCCAATGCACGGAATACAAAGTCTACCAATGAAGTAGTTGTTTTAATATTCGGATGGTCTACCATACCTGATGGCTCGAACTTAGTGAATACAAATTTCTCTACGAACTCTTCTAAAGGAACGCCATACTGCAGGCCTACAGACACTGCAATTGCAAAGCAGTTCATGAAGCTACGGAGTGTTGAACCTTCTTTGGCCAGGTCGATGAATATTTCACCCAATGTACCATCTGCATACTCTCCTGTGCGAAGGAAGAGAACTTGTCCACCGATTTTTGCTTTTTGTGTAAAACCACGGCGTTTAGCAGGCAGTGATTTTTTCTCAACGATGGTAGACAACTGACGTTTCAGTTTGGTATCAGTAGAAGCATTCATGCGTTTCTGTACTTCTTCCAGTAATTCATCAACTGTTAACTGGCTGAGGTCTACAATATTTGAGGCAGTTTCAGCAACTGGTGTTGCTTCTTCAGCGGTTGCTTCTTTATCTCCTTCTGCGTCGTCTTTTTTCTTCTTATCAGACTTATTGCTTAAAGGCTGACTCAGTTTTGAACCATCACGGTAAAGCGCATTGGCTTTAAGACCCAACTGCCAGCTAAGCATATAACAATCAGCAATTTCTTCAACAGTTGCTTCGTGTGGAAGGTTAATGGTTTTAGAAATCGCACCACTCAGGAAAGGCTGACAGGCACCCATCATGCGGATATGTCCGTAAGCATGAATATAACGCTCTCCTTTCTTACCACATTTATTGGCGCAATCAAATACAGGCAAGTGTTCTTCTTTCAGGAATGGAGCACCTTCGATGGTCATAGTACCGCATACATAGTCGTTAGCAGCATCGATCTGATCTTCGGTGAATCCGAGTGATTCGAGCAGGTTAAAGCTCCAGTCAGCATATTGTTCTTCTTTGAAGCCCAAACGCTGCATACACTCGTCGCCCAATGTAAACCTGTTGAAAATAAATCCTATTTCAAAAGCAGATTTAGCAGCGCCATTCAGTTTGGCGATTTCTTCTGCTGTGAATCCTTTTTGAGCCAATGATTCATTGTTAATGAAGGGAGCACCTTCAAATGAAGCGGCACCTACTGCATATTTTTCAATGGCTGTAGCTTCTGCTTCATTGTATCCCAGGTTTTTAAGTGCCTGTGGAACAGATTGGTTAATGATTTTGAAATATCCTCCACCAGATAGTTTCTTGAATTTAACCAGTGCAAAATCTGGCTCAACACCTGTTGTATCACAATCCATTACCAGACCGATGGTACCGGTAGGTGCGATAACAGTTGTTTGTGCATTGCGATATCCATGTTGCTCCCCAAGTTGTACTGCATCATCCCATGCCTTGGTAGCTGCTTTCAGCAGGTAATCAGGACAATATTTCGCCTTGATACCTTGTGGTTTGATTTCCAGTCCAACATAAGCTTCATCTGCATCGTAAGCAGCTGCGCGGTGGTTGCGCATAACGCGTAACATATCTTCTTTATTCTCTTCGTACTTATCAAAAGCACCAAGGAATGAAGCCATTTCAGCAGAAGTTTTATAAGCTACACCTGTCATGATTGCGGAAATAGCTCCGGCAATACCACGTGCTTCTTCGCTATCATAAGCGATACCGCTTACCATCAGCATTGAACCCAGGTTGGCAAAACCAAGACCCAGTGTACGGTAGTCATAAGAAAGCTGTGCAACTTCTTTTGAAGGGAATTGAGCCATCAATACGGAAATCTCCAGTACGGTGGTCCACAAACGTGTTGTGTATTCAAATCCGGCTACATCAAAAATATTGGTATCATCATCATGAAACTTGCGCAGATTGATAGAGGCAAGGTTACATGCTGTATTGTCGAGGAACATATATTCCGAGCAAGGATTAGATGCATTGATGCGTCCTCCTTTCGGACAGGTATGCCATTCATTGATGGTAGTATCGTATTGGGTACCAGGGTCAGCACAGCGCCATGCAGCATAGGAGATTTTCTCCCAAACTTCACGAGCTGGTATTTTTTTCATGGTACGGCCATCGGTACGTGCTTTCAGTTCCCAGTCGCCACCTTCTTCCAATACTTTGAAGAAGCTATTAGGTATACGAACAGAGTTATTGGAGTTTTGTCCGGATACAGTCGCATAAGCTTCACCTTCGTAGCTATTATCATAACCAGCGGCAACGAGTGCTGCCACTTTCTTTTCTTCTTCTACTTTCCAGTTGATGAATTCCATGATCTCTGGGTGATCGAGATCCAGACACACCATTTTAGCCGCCCTACGGGTAGTTCCACCACTTTTGATGGCACCTGCCGCACGGTCACCAATTTTCAGGAAGCTCATTAAACCACTTGAAGTACCACCACCGCTCAGTTTTTCTCCGCCGCCACGGATCTGAGAGAAATTGGTACCAACACCAGAGCCATATTTAAAAATACGGGCTTCGCGGGTCCACAGATCCATGATACCCCCTTCGTTAACAAGATCATCGCTAACGCTCAGGATAAAGCATGCATGTGGCTGCGGGCGCTCATAGGCATTACTTGATTTTTTCAGCTTACCGTCTTTGGCATCTACATAGTAGTGGCCCTGCGGTTTACCGGTAATACCGTAAACTTCATGAAGTCCGGTATTGAACCATTGTGGTGAGTTGGGCACACAGGCCTGGTTAAGGATACTGTACACCAGCTCATCATAAAATATCTGCGCATCATTTTCTGAAGCGAAATATCCATAACGTTCGCCCCATACGCGCCAACAATGAGCCATACGGTGGGCAACCTGTTTTACACTTGTTTCACGACCAACAGAGCCATCTGGTTGAGGCACACCGGCTTTACGGAAATATTTTTGCGCGAGAATATCAGTAGCTATCTGGCTCCATTGCTTGGGAACCTCCACATTATTCATCTCAAATACTTTCTCTCCATTGGGGTTCTTGATTACACTATCTCTGTAATCATATTCAAACTGATCGTAGGGGCTAACGCCTTCTTTTGTGAAGCGACGCCCGAATTGCAAGCCTTTTTTAGAGCGGGTAGTAGCCATAAAGCGGTTCTGGTTTTAGCGGTTATTTAATGGGCCCTGCGGGTTAAGCGGTTGACGAAAATATCTTTCCATTCTGATAAACCAAGGCCGTAAATATGCACAGCTTGTGAATAAAGAATGTGGATTTTTTCATAGCCCTGTTCAGGGCTGACTTTCCGCCAATATCCCCGATTGTGGGAAAGATTTTTTGGGCTTTTGGTTTGTTGAATCGGGATTTTTTCGTAAATCCTGTAGTTATTTTCCCACAAAAAAAACCGGAAAACCGGGCTGCGGGACTACCCCAACACATTATCTTTCAAATAAATGCGAAACAATCAGTTGTTTAGCATCTTAAACAAAAACTTTTCTGCATTTTTGCAGGAGCATCTATCTGATACTGAATGAAGCAGGATTTATATCAACAACTGGCAGAAAGAAAGCGTTCCGGCAGGAAATCATTTACTGTGCTCATCGACCCCGATAAGGTTGATGGCGGCAATATTGACCAATTGGTCACTTTAGCCGTTGAAGCAAAAGTGGATTATTTCTTTGTGGGCGGTAGTCTGGTTATTTCCAGCCATCTTGATGAATGTATCCAGCAGATCAAAGCCGCCTGCGATATTCCTGTGATATTGTTCCCCGGCTCCCCTTCTCAGGTTAGTAAATATGCAGATGCTCTTTTATACCTATCACTCATTTCTGGCCGTAATCCGGAATTATTGATTGGTCAACACGTAATCAGCGCACCATTTGTGAAAAAAAGCGGTCTGGAGATCATGCCCACCGGTTATATGGTTATTGATGGTGGTGCACCCACAACCGTTTCCTATATTTCCAATGCAACACCTATTCCAGCCGATAAAAATGAAATAGCCATGTGCACCGCTATGGCCGGTGAAATGCTTGGCATGAAGCTGATTTATATGGATGCAGGAAGTGGTGCAAAACGCCCTATCTCAGAAGCCATGATAGAAAAAGTGGCACGCCATATCGAAGCCCCCCTCATCATCGGAGGTGGTATTACAGATCCGGAAAAAGCCTACCTGAATTGTAAAGCCGGAGCAGATGTTATTGTGGTTGGCAACGCAATCGAAAAAGACCTTTCCCTTATTAAAGAAATGAGCGCGGCCGTACACAGCAGCTTTATTAGTATTTAATTTATGGTCTATAGTCCATAGACCATAGACCATAAACCATAAACCATAAACCATTGACCATTGACCATGGACCATGGACTATGGACTATGGACTATGGATGCTCGTTATTACCTAAAAAGTTGTATTTTCAAATCCCCCCTTGTTTTGTGTAAATAATAATGCACTGTTTCATTGATTATTGAATTGCATTGTAAGAAATCGTCAGCTATTGCGACTTATTTAAAAATTATTGAAATCCTATTGTTTGATTAAAATAAATGCGCATGGAATTTTTTGAAAATATGCCACTGCTACTGAAAACCTTTTGGTTTATAGCTATTCCGGCCAGCCTGATCTTTCTCGTTCAAACCATCATGACTTTTGCTGGCGCAGATGCGGGAGAAGGCGTGGAAGCCGATTTCGATAGTAATCTTGAAGATGGAGAAATGCCCTTCCAATTATTTACACTAAGAAACCTCATCAATTTTTTATTAGGTGTTAGCTGGACAGGTATCTCATTCTACAATACAATCGGGTCAACAGGTTTATTGATTGGTTTATCCGTGTTAGTAGGTGTACTATTTGTGCTGCTGTTTTTTTATGTTATCAAACAATTGCAAAAATTATCTGAAGACAATTCCTTCAAACTAACTGATACCGTTGGAAAAAATGGAGAAGTATATCTTTCTATTCCTGGTCAAATGAACGGAAGAGGAAAAGTACTGATCAGTGTCAAAGGATCTGTTCATGAGTTGGATGCTATGACCGACAACGAAACGATTGCATCTGGAAAAACTGTTGTTGTAACAAGACTGGAAAATAATAATATTTTAATCGTTAAATCTCTTTAGTATGTCTCCGATCGTAATAATAGTCGTTGGCGTTATTGTTTTGTTTGTAACCATCTCTGCATTGCTTGCAAGGTATAAAAGATGTCCATCAGACAAAATTCTCGTAGTATATGGTAAAACAGGTGGCAGTTCCGCTAAATGCGTACACGGTGGTGGTACCTTTATCTGGCCCGTAATTCAGGGATATGCTTTCCTTGACCTGAAACCACTGTCTATTGAAGCAAACCTCACCAATGCATTAAGCAGACAGAATATTCGTGTTGATGTGCCCTGTCGTTTTACCATTGCTATTTCAACAGAAGCAGAGAGTATGAATACTGCTGCTGAAAGATTGCTTGGACTTACTTCTGAACAAATTCAGGAATTAGCCAAAGACATTTTGTTTGGTCAGTTACGTCTGGTTATTGCCACCATGACAATCGAAGAAATCAACTCTGATCGGGATAAATTTTTGGACAATATTTCTAAAAATGTAGATAGCGAATTAAAGAAAATTGGTCTTAAGCTGATCAACGTTAACGTAACCGATATTAAGGATGAGTCTGGCTATATTGAGGCGTTGGGTAAGGAAGCTGCAGCTAAAGCGATTAACGAAGCCAAAGTAAGTGTGGCCGAGCAGGAGAAAATTGGTGAAACAGGTAAGGCACTTGCCGACAGAGAAAAAGACACACAGATTGCTGAGACACACAGAGATAGAGATGTTAAGATTGCAATCACACAAAAAGACAAAGAAATCAGCATTGCATCTGCTGTTAAAGATGAAGCCATTGGTAAAGCTGAGGCACAAAGAGATACACGTATCAAAACATCTGAAGCCAACGCTATTGCTATTAAAGGTGAAAATGAAGCCAAAATTGCTATTGCCAATTCAGAAGCATTGCGCAGAGAGAAAGAAGCAGAATCACTAAGGGTAGCTGTTACTGCCGAAAAAGTTCAGCAGGCAAAAGCGCTGGAAGAAGCATATGTGGCAGAACAAAAAGCAGAATTGGCACGTTCAGAAAGAGAGCGTTCCACACAAATAGCCAATATTGTAATTCCGGCAGAAATTGCAAAACAACGTGCTATCATAGAAGCACAGGCAGAAGCAGAAAGAATCAGAGAGAATGCAAAAGGTGAAGCAGATGCCATTTATGCTAAAATGGAAGCAGAAGCAAAAGGCTTGTATGAAATCTTAACCAAACAGGCTGAGGGTTATAAAGAAGTAGTTGCAGCTGCAGGCGGTGATCCTACAAAAGCATTCCAGTTGTTGCTAATTGAAAAATTACCAGAGCTCGTAAAAACCCAGGTAGAAGCAGTTAAAAATATTAAAATTGATAAAATTACTGTTTGGGATTCCGGTAGTGGTACAAATGAAAACAACAGTTCATCAACTGCGAATTTTGTTTCGAATATGATGAAAACAGTTCCTCCTTTAAATGACCTGTTTAACATGGCTGGACTTAACCTGCCTACCTATCTAAAAGGGGCTGACGCGAAGGAAGCAACTGATACTAAATCTGAAACAAATTCAGATGCCAAATAAATCTCTTTAAGGAAAGGCAGCATTTTTGTTGCCTTTCTTTTTTATCTGAAATACAACCCTATGCAGGGCAATTATTACGAAGACCAGCTATACACATTCGATTCAGCAGAAACTGTGCAATTGTCATCCGGTACTTATGAAGGATGCCGTTTTTTGAATAGTAATTTTAGTGGATCAGACCTCACTGATTTTAGGTTCATCGATTGCACCTTTCAACAATGTAATCTCGATCGTATTAAGCTAATCAATACCTCATTCAGCAATGTAAAGTTCATCGATTGTAAAATGATGGGAATTGATTTTGAACATTGCCACCCAATTATGTTCAGTATCGGTTTCGAAAACTGTCAGTTAACCTACTCCAATTTTTTCCAACGTAAAATGCCCGAAACAGTTTTCAAAAACTGCAATCTTACCGAAGTAGATTTCTCAAATACCATTCTTACCAGTGCCGTTTTTTCCGGATCAAACTTCAGCAATGCCCGTTTTGAGGCAACAGATCTTTCTAAAGCTGATTTCAGAGAGGCTTTTGGATTTATTATTGACCCGGAAAAAAACAAACTTAAAAAAGCGCTTTTCTCCGCAAATGCCATAAATGGTTTGCTCGCAAAATATGACCTGATCATTGAACCATAACCTTGTTAATTTCCATTCATACAACACATATATTCTTTCGACATAGCTCCTCACCATTGAAATAAAGTACTGTGACAATTTGAAAATGATTATTTCCTTTGTATAAACTATTGGGTTATGGCACCTGCACCATTATACCTTTCTATTATTTTTAGTATTACCGTTATACTTACCTTGTTTTTTTTGGGAAGCACTTTTAAAAATGCGCGTATACCCATTACTATTTTATTGATCTGGCTCATAATTCAAAGCCTCATTGCGTCTACCGGTTTTTATACAGTAACCAATACTCTGCCCCCAAGAATGATGGCTTTATTAGCTCCTCCCATACTTTGCATTGCTCTCCTTTTTATTAGTGCGAAAGGAAGGAACTACATTGACACACTTAATACTGAATGGCTTACCTGGTTGCATACAGTTAGGGTGCCGGTAGAGATATGTTTACTCCTTTTATTTAATGCGGGATTGGTTCCGAAGCTTATGACTTTTGAAGGTATTAATTTCGATATTATCTCCGGACTCTCCGCACCCCTGGTTGTCTATTATGGATATAGAAGAAAAACTTGGTCTAGAAACATTCTGCTAACATGGAATATTATCTGCCTGGCTTTGCTCTTCAACATTGCATACCATGGCATATTATCCGTACCAACGCCATTTCAACGTTTTGGTTTTGAACAGCCAAATATTGGGTTAACCTATTTCCCTTATATTCTTTTACCTGGCTTTATAGTACCTGCCGTGCTTTTTGCACATCTGGTATCTATCAGACAATTGATCAGGAAATAATTAGTTACGAACCGGGTTTTTGTTCACCTGCTTTTATGGCAATAGGTAATATATTTTGCGCAGGTGGTAATGGACAGGTTGCAAAGGGTGTAAATGCACAGGGCGGATTAATTGATTTATTGAAATCAAGAATGGTTACCCCATCTTCACCAGGAAAATCTGCATACACAAAACGACCAGCTGCGTAACTGGTTTTCCCGCTGGTAGCATCACCAAAAAGAATAAATAGTTTATCTCCTTCTGCAAGTGCATCAAGTACGTATTTTTTCCCATCAATGGTAAAAGACAATTTACCAGGAGAAAACTGCATGGTTATTTGTCCTAATACATTTTCAATCGGAATAGATTGAGGAATCAGTGGTCGCGCAAGTTTTGCCTTTACACGAAAAACGGTATCTATATCAAAACAGGGAATTTCCTTCAAAGCCTTAACTGCTGGTGCTTCGAGATTGCGAAATCGAATCCCGATTTTATCCTCTCTTCTGATAAATGTCCACCTGAAATTTGCAAAACTCAACTCAGGTTGTTTTGTAAAACTTTCACTGTAAATAACTGCCTCCTGCTTAAACAAACCATTTACTTTAATGTTGATATTTTTCTGCAGCACCTGCTTTACCTGATTTCCACGCTTCTCATAATAGCCAACTTCTGCAGGAAAAGAAGGAATAGGCAGTTGAATACTATCATGTTGGCTACCACCAAAACTCTGGCGACCTTCTTTCAGCCAAAACAACCCTGTAAGGTTTAGCCACCCATTCTCAGACTTCAATTCTGTTAATCTTTCTTTTTTCCATACTTGTATTTCCTTTAAATAGCTATGCTGTGCATAACAAGTGATTATAACTAATTGTGAAAAGACCAGTATGATTAATATTCTCCTGTTCATTAGTGTAACATTATTACAATGCAGCAAGTAATTTCGTGATTTTTGTTAAACTTTTGGACAACCTTTCCAGATTTTACGTGTTTAAACCCCAATTGTTTCCGAACTTTACTATCAACCTGGGCAGATGATTGCTAATCATTCCTGTATCATATCATTATGCCCGGTAAACAAAGTACCATATCTATCTTACAAGCTGCACTTGATGCAGTACATCCTTCCAGGTTAATAAAGGAGTATGTGCAGTTTAACGATGGTCTGTTAAAAATTGAAGACCATTCCATTCAGTTAAGTGATAAGCAAAGAATATTTGTGATAGGTGCAGGAAAAGCCTCGGCAGCAATGGCTGGTGCGCTCGAAAAAATATTAGGTAACCGGATTTTTAAAGGATTAATTACTACCAAAGACCAACATAAAGTACCACTTGATTTTATAAATTGTTTAGAAGCAGGTCACCCAATGCCAGACCAGCGAAGTATTGCTGCAGTTAAACAAACACTTGATTTACTAAAAGAAGTAAAAGAAGATGATATTGTTTTTTGTTTGCTGAGCGGGGGCGCTTCTTCACTCTGGACAGATATTCCCCCAATGTTAAAACAGGAAGATGTATTTCAAATATTTGAACTACTATTAACCTGTGGATGCGATATTGAAGAAAACAATAGTGTACGCAAACATTTATCTGGTATTAAAGGCGGTCAACTTTTACAATATGCGCCTGCTGCCAAATGGTATAGTTTAATTTTATCTGATGTACCTGGTGATGATTTATCAGTGATTGCCAGCGGACCAACAACTGGCGATCAAAGCAGTTTTGCAGATGCATTACTGGTGCTCGAAAAATACGATCTCACCAAACAGATTTCACCGGAAATTCTAGCCTATTTTGAAAATGGATTAAGGGGGCTATTACCGGAAACTGTAAAAGAAAATAATCCAATACTTAAGATTAACCATAATATCATTATTGGAAATAACCAAAAAGCTTTGATGGCAGCCGAAGCGAAGGCTGAAGCATTAAACTACCATGTTCAACGCTTTGGTAAACCATTGAAAGGGGATGCAGGTGAGTTTGCTACAGCACTGATGCGCTATTGCAAAAATTATTCAAGCCCACTACCACTCTGTATCCTGGCAGGTGGCGAAACAACCGTTCAGGTTACAGGAAAAGGAACAGGAGGAAGAAACCAGCATTTAGCACTTGCCGCATTGCTGGAAATGAAAGCAAGGAGTAATACTGATACTACTTCTATTTGTTTTCTGGCAGCAGGGACAGATGGCACAGACGGTCCAACAGATGCCGCAGGAGCTATAGCAGACGTACATATCATCGCTATGTCGGTTCAAAAAGGACTAGACCCCTTGCAGTACTATGAAAACTTTGACGCTTATTCATTCTTTAAACAAACAGATGGCTTACTTAAAACTGGTCCAACACTAACCAATGTAATGGACATTATTATTGTTTTGATAGAATAGACGGATTAAGCCTATGACTAAAAATATAATTGCCAAACTATAAAATTTGATAGATAGATGTCATTAAGACAATTCATTGCTTCCAGAAAAATATTAAGACCTTTCAGTTTACTCAAAGAAACGGCCACTTTAGGATGGAAAGAAATTGCTGGCATTTTCGGACTCGAAGATGACGTATTTCACAACCCCTTACACATTCAAATACGCAAGCCTGTGAAAGCCATTTTAATTGGTGCAGGACATCGCGGAACTATATATGCAGATTATGCAATTGAAAATCCGGATGAGCTTAAAATAGTGGCGGTTGCAGACCTTTCAACTGAAAGAAGACTTAAGACATCGGAAGACCATGAAATACCAGCATCACTTTGTTTCAAAGAATGGAGGGAAATTTTTCAACAACCAAAATTTGCTGATGCGGTTATCATAGCTACTCCCGATCAATTACATACTGAGCCTTGTTTGGCAGCACTTGACGCTGGTTATGATGTTTTATTGGAGAAACCCATTGCGCCAACTGAGGAAGAATGCCGTGCAATTTTGAAGAAAGCAAATGACACCGGCAGAATCGTAGGTGTTTGTCATGTTTTACGCTATTCCCCTTATTTCAGAGAGTTAAAAGCAGTAATTGATGCCGGATTAATTGGCAACATCATCAGCATACAACACATGGAGCCAATTGAACATATTCACATGAGTCACTCCTATGTTCGGGGTAAATGGCGCAACAGTAAAAATGCAACACCAATTATCCTTGCTAAATCTTCACATGATACAGATATCATTCGCTGGCTCGTAAATAATCCAGTACACGACGTACACTGTTTTGGCAACCTCAGTTGGTTCACTAACAGAAATGCACCTTCAGGCAGTACAGAGCGTTGTACAGATGGCTGTAAAGTTGAAGGCAACTGCCCTTATTCTGCCATACAGATTTATTATCGGGACAGGAAAAGACTATATGTATTCGATCCTCCTGCAGAGAATGAAGATTGGGGGGAGCATATTCTCGAACAATTAAAGACAACCGATTATGGTCGTTGCGTGTACCGAATGGATAATGATCAGCCAGATCATCTTACTGTGAATATGCTTTTTGAAAATGGTGTTACTGCTGCTTTTTCAATGGAAGCTCATGTTTCTTATGAGGGTCGGCGCACAAGAATAATGGGTTCTGCCGGTGATATCATTGGAGATATGGAAAGTTTTGTGTTGACAGATTTCAAAACCCGCAAACAAACATCCTGGAGCTTAAAAACAGATGCGCATGGCGGCGGTGATCACAGACTGGTTAAAGACTGGGTGCAGGCTGTTTACCAACAAAAGAAAGAATTACTCAGTTCATCTATTGAAGTATCAGTAGAGAGTCATCTAATGGCTTTTGCGGCTGAAAGAAGCCGTCAGCTCAGAACAATTGAAGATGTACATTTATAACCTATTGGAATTCGTTTTCATTTATTAATCTCCTGCATGTCTACTACCAAAAAATTAAATACATGGAAGGCAACAGCCATTTGTGGCAATGATATTACTTCATCCTGCTTATATGTTTCAGCTATTACCATTGCCATGGCCGGACAATACGCCTGGATAGCTTTGTTATTTGTTGCGGGCATATTATTCTTATTCAGAAAAATTTATGGAGAAGTAGTAGGCGCATTACCGTTAAATGGAGGGGCATATAATGTACTCTTAAATACAACGACAAAAAGCAATGCATCAGTTGCTGCCTGTCTTACCATTCTTTCCTATATGGCCACAGCAGTAATATCGGCCAGTGAAGCCATGCATTACCTCCACCATAGCCTGCCACAGATTAATATTATGACCGCAACATTCGTATTGTTGTTCTTTTTTCTGTGTCTTACTATATCAGGTATTTCTGAGAGTGCAATTGTTGCGTTGGTGATCTTTATCATCCACATGATATGTATGGCATTGCTGGTAATAAGTGCCTGTTATTTTTTATTTACCCACGGTACCGGTACGCTCATTGAAAATTTTTCACTGCCTGTCCGTGGAGGTAGTCTGGCCACGGCTCTTTTCTTCGGATTCAGTGCTGCACTTTTAGGCATATCAGGTTTTGAAAGCTCTGCCAATTTTGTGGAAGAGCAGCAAAGAGGTGTATTTCCAAAAACATTGAGAAATATGTGGCTGGCAGTGTCGATATTAAATCCGCTAATTGCATTATTAGCCATCGGGGTAATGCCTGTTTCGGAAGTAGACTTGCACCAGCAATCTTTGCTAAGTCATATAGCCAGTTTAACTGGCGGACAATTATTCGCTACGATCATTTCCATTAACGCAGTGCTCGTATTGAGTGGTGCTGTGCTCACTTCTTTTGTTGGTGTAAATGGTTTGATACGAAGAATGACCTTAGACAGAATACTTCCCCAATTCCTCTTAAAAGAAAATCGTAGAGGAAGCAGTTATCGAATACTGATCGTATTCTTTCTCTTATGTGTTTCCGTATTACTTGTAACGAGTGGTGAACTGGGACCTTTAGCAGGCGTGTATACCATTTCATTCTTACTGGTAATGTTCTTTTTTGGTTTGGGTAACCTGATCCTGAAAATCAGGAGAGCCAGGCTTCCCCGTCCGGAATATGCATCTCCTACTTTGGTTATTATTGCATTAACCGGTATTGCTATTGGGTTATATGGGAATGTAAAACTCAGGCCTGAATACCTCGTGGTATTCCTGCAATATTTTATTCCTTCACTGTTATTGATTTATGCGATGCTGAACAGAAACCATATTATGGAATTTGTACTAAGCATATTAAAAACAGTAACTTCCAAACTTAGAAAGTTTTCCTTGCTGAGTCATATAGTGATCAATAAGTTTCTCAATAAATTACATGAGCAGGATTTTGTTTTCTTTTCAAAGGGAGATGATATAGCCACGCTAAATAAAGTGATGATTTACCTGCAGGAAAATGAAATTACCAGAAAAATTCGCATAGTAACCGTGTTGGCAGAACACCAACCTGTTCCCGAAAAATTTATGCAGGATTTTGAAGTACTTGACAGAGCTTATCCGGATGTTAAAATGGAGTATATCACAATTCAGGGCATATTCGGACCAGCATTGATTGATGAATTGAGTAAGGAATGGAATGTTCCTAAGAATTTTATGTTCATTAGTTCACCCGGTGAAAAATTCAGCTATCGTGTTGAGGAACTGGGTGGTGTGCGATTGGTGCTGTAGCGGCTTGGGGTATTGCTAAAAATTTTGTACCTTTATAGTTCCTAAAGCAGTTCAAACTGCATCTTTTCCCCTGAGTTTATTGTTCATCTGATGTGTAGTTATTTCGACTGCTTGCGCATCTATTTAAATCATTTATTGTATGAATCGTCATTTCACAGAATGGCTGAATAATTTTTGGCCATGGTTTTTGTCGCATGGCATCAGGATTATTCTTATTGGATTAATTGCCTGGCTATTGCACCGTTATGTGATCGTATTTATTCGCAGGCTTGTTATGCTTAGCATTGTAAAAGACGCAGAAATAAACAGTGAAGCTGAGAGAAAAAGAAAAGATACACTCACCCGCATTTTTAGCTGGGCCGCTAGAATTGTTATACTGGCGATGGGTGCACTTATTATATTACAAGAACTAGGTGTGCCAATTGCGCCAATTCTTGCCGGTGCAGGTATTATCGGACTTGCTTTAGGTTTTGGCGGACAATACCTTATCCGGGATTTGATATCAGGCTTTTTTATTATTCTTGAAAATCAGTACCGCATTGGAGATATAGTGAACCTGGATGGTACAGGTGGATTAGTGGAAGACATTAGTTTGCGACTCACTACTTTGAGAGATTTGGATGGAACGGTGCATCATATTCCACATGGTGAAGTGAAACGCGTTTCTAATCACTCTAAATATTTTTCAAGGGTAAATATAAATGTTGGAGTTTCCTATAACTGTAAAATAGACCATGTAATCGAAGTAGTAAACCGCATTGGTAATGAAATGGCAGAAGATCCATTATGGAAAGACTCGATTTTAAAAGCGCCACAGTTTTTGCGGATTGATCAGTTTGGCGATTCATCAATTGACATAAAAATAATTGGTGAAACGCCGGCGCATAAAAAGTGGGATGTTACCGGAGAGCTAAGAAAAAGAATTAAACAGGTATTTGACGAGGAAGGTATTGAGATTCCGTTTCCGCAAAGGGTGGTGCATCAGGCGAGTGTTTGATAAAATACTTGTTGACAGTTTTTGCTATTAGCCTAACCTACATTAAGCAGATAGTCGTTTAAGAAAGCCATTGGTAAAATAATTAAATGCAATTAAAATTTAATATAAAAAATACCCATAAAACTTCCTCCTTCTAAATATTTGATAACCAACAATATAGCTAGCTGCCATCATTTTAAAGCCGTTTAAACCTGGTAAAAAGTGTATGGTGGCTTTTTTTTAATACAATTCTCCTTGATTGTCTGAGACGTTCCGCCTATCTTGTATGTCCTTTTGCTTGATTATCTGTTCTTTATAGATGCGCCCCCGATGCATCAGTTAAGATTTTGTAAGAATAATGAAGTTGAACAGAATTTTCAGGCTGCATTTATAAAATGCAAAAGGTCTTAAGGATAACCCTAATAAATGCATGGGTTACCTAAATAAATACAACCAAAACAGAAGCAACCGATACTATAACCTTATGAGAACTGCGCAATCTGGAAAAGGCCAATGGATTCTTGTGCCCTGTACAAGAATTTGGATTATTTTATTATTTGTATTTGCAGGTAATGCTGCATTTTCACAACATACCTTAACTATCTGCAGCGGACAATCGTTTGATTTCAAACCACCTGCTGCTTCAAGTTCATTAACCTATACATGGGGTGTTCCAACTGTTAACCCTGCAGGATCAGTTAATGCCACACCACAAGCTACTCCGCAAACCGGAGTTATTCAAACACTTACTAATAATACAAGTGACCCAGCAACTGTTACGTATAATGTTCAGGCATCAAATAATACCACTTTCACTTTAGAAGTAACGGTAAATCCCCTACCCCGATTGAGCGGTGGCACGGCAACTGCAAATATTTGTAGCGGACAAACATTTATTTATGCTGCAAGCAGTGCAACGGCAGGAACAACAATTGCGTGGAACAGATCACAGGTAGTAAATATTTTACCAAATACAAATAATGGAACAGGCAGTGTTAGTGAAGCATTGACGAATACATCTGATGTTTCACTTACATCTAATTATATATACACCCTTACAGCAAATGGATGCGTTAATAACCAAACTGTTTCAGTAGTTGTTAATCCTTTACCAACACTCAACTCCTCATTAACCCCGCCAGATGTTTGTAGTGGAGCCCAATTTTCATATACACCAAGTTCTACCCAATCAAATATAAACTTCACCTGGACCAGAAGTTTAACAGGAGGTATTTCAAATGCAGCATCAACAGGAAGTAATAGTCCTGATGAAACTTTAATCAATACTACATTAGCAAATGTTCCGGTTACCTACAATTACAATTTGCAAAGCACTGCTACTGGCTGTACGAATACTCAGGCAATAACAATGAATGTTAAGCCAATACCAAATTTAAGCAGTAGTACATCGAATGATGTAAGATGCAGTGGCACGTCTTTTATTTATAACCCTACTTCATCTCTAGGCGGCACTTCTATTACCTGGAGCAGGGCTGCAGTAGCGGGAATCAGTCCTAGTGGCGGTTTAGGCAGTGGTAATATCAATGAAGTTTTGGTAAATACAACGGCAACTACCCCTGCAACTGTTACCTATGAATTTACACTTAATGCAGCCGGATGTATTAACACCCAAAGCTTCAATGTTTTGGTAAATCCCAGACCGCAATTAAGCAGCTCTGCAAATTTGAATACGGTATGTAGCGGATCTACTTTTAACTACAATCCTACTTCACTGCAATCGAACATTACTTTTAACTGGAGCAGGGCCGCAGTTGCTGGTATTACGAATGGTGCGGCTACAGGTAGTGATAATCCGCAGGAAGCCTTAAATAATAATACACTTAATGCTATTACACTTCCCTATACATACACCCTATTAAATACAGTTACGGGTTGTAATAATATCCAGAATGTATTTGTACAGGTAAGTCCAATTCCAAATATTGCACCAGGTACCGAAAATATATGCAATGGACAAGCATTTTCTCACGACCCCGCAGGTGCACCAGCCAGTACAACTTATACATGGGGTGTTCCGGTTATTAGTCCGTCATTGGCTATAACAGGAGGTAATGCCCAGTCAATAGAATCACAATATGTAAGCCAAACACTGAATAATGTTACCGGATCAATAGCAACAGCAACATACACTGTTACTCCACGTACCAATGGTTGTTTAGGTAGCGATTTTACGGTAACCGTAAATGTATCTAGCGTAGCACCTCCAAGTATTCCATTAAACAGTTCTTTTGCACCAGCTCCGGTATGCAGTGGTACACTATTCAACTATGTAGCAACTACAAGCGCAAATGCACCTAGTTTCGCATGGCGCAGATATGCTGCTGCCGGAATTACAAATACGGCCACCACAGGAACAGGTAGTGCAATTAATGAAACCCTGATCAACAGTACTACTACTCCTGTAAATGTGCAATATGCCATTTCGATAACATCATTGGGCTGTACCAATACACATTTTATTACTGCAACTGTTAATCCTACTACAGCGCTCAGCAGTTCATTAACACCTGCACCTGTATGTAGTAACCAGCAATTCAGTTATGTACCCACGTCCAATACCATTTCAACTACCCAGTTTAACTGGTCAAGGGCATTTGTAGCAGGTATTTCAAATGCTGCTGCTTCCGGAACAAATAATCCAAATGAGGCATTAATCAATACCACAAATAGTCCTATTTCGGTCGTATATGCATATAATCTAGTAACTGCCGGCGGATGCAGCAACAATGAAAATGTAACAGTTGTGGTTAACCCTACACCTAAGCTCAGCAGTACTTTAACCCCTGCAGATATATGTAGTGAAGGTAATTTTATTTATAACCCTACTTCACCTACAACTGGGGGATCGATTATTTTTCAATGGAGCAGAACGGCTGTAAATGGGATAAGCAATGGTAGTTCAGCAGGAACAGGTTCGGCAAATGAATTCCTGTTTAATACTACTGTAGCTCCAATAACAGTACCCTACTCCTATACCACGTTAGTAAACGGTTGTTCAAATACGCAAGTAGTTAATGTTGTAGTTAAACCAACACCAGCAATTACGAACAAGGTTTCTACGATTTGCAGTAATACCAGTTTTACAACAACCATTAATAATGTTCCAACAAATACTTTGTATTCCTGGGGTTCTCCGGTTAGCTCGCCGGCAGGAATAATTACAGGAGGCACAACCGGAAATCTTGTGGGTAGTATCGGTCAACAGTTATTTAATACTTCTGCAAATCCTGCAGTACTAACCTATACAGTCACACCCAATGCTGATGGATGTGCAGGTATTCCATTTGCGGTATCGGTTACGGTAAATCCGATTCCTGTAGCGGCAAATATCACCTTACCTGCTATATGCAGTGGAGCATCATTTAATTATACACCAGTTGGTATACAATCAAATACTATTTATTCCTGGGGAAATGCAGTAGTAACACCATTGTCTTCCTTGTCAGGAGCTATAGCTGAAGCAGGAAGAACCAGTATTGGGCAAACACTTACCAATATTACGAACGCAACTTCTTCTGCAGTATATACCGTAACACCTTCTGCTAATGGCTGTACCGGTAATAATTTTACAGTTACTGTACCTGTTAATCCAAAAGCTTCCATAGCTACCATCAATGCAACTGTTTGTTCGGGTAATTCATTTTCAGTAAGTCCAACTCCAGTGCCTGACGGTACATCATATACCTGGACAACCCCAACAATTGTCCCTAATGGAACTGTTGCAGGTGCTGTGTCACAATCTGCACCCGTAACTTCTGTATCTCAATTTGTAACGAATACGAGTAATGTACCAGTACAGGCTCAGTATTCAGTTACTCCGATTACTGGCGCTTGCGCCGGAAATAATTTCACTGTAAACCTTACAGTAAATCCTGCAACACAACTAAGCAGTTCATTAACTCCTGCAGCTATTTGCAGTAATACAGCATTCACTTACGTACCAACAAGCAATACTCCTTCTACAGCAACATTCAACTGGACGAGAGCGGTAGTTACGGGTATAAATAATCCAGCGGCTTCTGGTGCTAATAACTTGAATGAAGTATTGGTAAATAATTCCAATACACCACTGAATGTTACTTATGTTTATACATTGGCAACTACAGAAGGTTGTACAAATACACAAAATATTACTGTTACTGTAAATCCAATACCTGTATTAACCAGTGTATCAAATGCACCAGATATCTGTTCGGGAAATACTTTCAATTATTTCCCTACCTCAAATGTAGCTGGTACTTCCTTTACCTGGACAAGAGCATTACAGGCATTTATAAATAATGGAGCTGCAACAGGAAATAATAACCCTGCTGAAGTTTTGGTCAACAATTCGCTTAATCAGGTGCCAGTTGTTTACAATTATTTATTATCAGCAAATGGATGTCAAAGTCAGCAAACTGTTGCACTTCAAATTAAACCTACGCCTGCAATAAATAACCAGACCTTATCAAGCTGCAGTAATGTACCATTCTCTTTTTCACCTGCCAATGTACCTGCTAATACACTATATACATGGGGTAACCCTACTTATAACCCAGGTGGAACATTAACTGGGGGAGCAGCGCAAATTGCTGGAGTGTCTGTCATCAATCAGACATTGGTAAATCAAACCATCAATACATCTATCGCAAGTTATACGATAACACCAGTAGCAAACGGATGCCAGGGAACTCCATTTACACTTGCAGTATCTGTTCAACCAATTCCGGTTATTACTGATCAGGTTTTATCAAATGTATGTAGTGGTTCAGCATTTAGTTTTGCTGCAAACAACGCGCCTATCGGTACTACCTACACCTGGCGAAATCCATTGATTAGTCCATTTAACTCACTTTCTGGTGGAAGTGCCCAGTCTGTTGGACAAACTGCTGTTAGTCAGGTATTAAGCAGCACCAATAATGTTGTAAACACCGCAGTCTATACCGTAACACCATCATTTAATGGATGTAATGGAAATGATTTTACCTTAACAACACAAGTGAACCCAACTCCAATAATCAATAATATTGTAGATACTATTTGCACAGGTGCGTCGATATCAATAGTACCAACGAATGTGCCCGCCAATACCCGCTATACATGGACAAACCCAACAGCGATTCCTTTTGGTGCCATCACCGGTTCAACAGCTCAAAATACTTCTTCAGCCAGTATATTCCAGACCTTAATTAATACTACTAATAGTCCTGCCAGACTAATATATACCGTTACCCCAACTGCCGGGTTCTGTGTCGGAAATCCATTCACAGTTACAGCTCATGTTGGTTCTCAATTACCAGCAATATCAAATCAAAATGCTGAAATATGCAGTGGCACAGCTTTTAATATAAGTCCGGTTAATGCACCACCCGGAACAACTTATACCTGGACATTACCAACAGTTGCGCCAGCAAATAGCGTTACAGGTATAAGCAATGCTATATTTCAACAGCCATCTGTTAGTGAAGTATTATACAATAACACTTTTGCAAATGGAACAGCGACCTATACAGTTGTAGCAAAAAATACTGGATGTAATAGTAATATATTTACCGCAACAGTTCGGGTTCTTCCCAAACCAAGAGCTATCATAACAGGAGATTCTGTGATTTGCAGATACCCATTTGATACCCTGAATATGAATTTTGCAGGAAATGCCCCTTGGAGTTTTAGTTATTGGGATAATAATGGTCCAATAGTGAATGTTGCCGGTGTAAATACAAACCCATATGCTTTCCCGGTTCCTGCATCTGTTGCTGATACCAGGGTTTTATCTTTCACCAATTTCAGGCAGGGTGCATGTTTTAATAATGAAGATACTATTCGATTTACACAGATCATCAATCCGCTACCTGTTGGTACAATGAATACCAGAAGGGGAATTTACTTGTGTAATAACATCTCAGATACTTTATTTATTACTTCGCCTCAACAATTAACTTATCAATGGACACATAACGGATCGGCTATAAATGGAGCCATTGGCGATTCCCTTGAAACAGGAATTCCTGGCAGATATAATGCGGTGATGACAAACCAATATGGTTGTGTTGATACTTTATCGCAGGGTATTACACTGATAAAAATAAATCAGCCGATTTTAAAATTCATGTATGATACGTATTGTATAAATACACCTGTTCATTTCACCAATCTAACCGACACAAATACTACCGGACCAATTGTTTGGAAATGGGAATTCGGCAATACCAATATTCAAAACAGTTATAATGCAGAGAACATATACACCATCGGAGGTAACCATGAAATAAGATTAACTGCCAGTCAGCTATACTGTCCGGCTACACCTACTTCCATGGATAGTATCATTGATATTCACATTCCGATACCGGGGGTAAATATGCCATCAGTAAGTGCTTATAAAACAGTGCCACTTCCAATTGAGATAAGAGACATTCCAGGATACAGGTATCGATGGACACCATCATGGGGAATTAACAGACCTAATAGCCGATCGGTACTCTTTAATTACACAACCACACAGCAATATGCAATTGAATTGATATCTCCGGCAGGATGTATTACAAGAGATTCGCTCCTTGTAAGGGTATTCGATAATAAATTAGTCGACATAATGATCCCGAAATCTTTCAGTCCAAATGGTGATGGAATCAACGATAAATTATTTGTTTATTTATCTGGCATAAAAGAATTTAAGTATTTCAAAGTGTATAACAGGTTTAACCAACTCATGTTTGAAACCAAAAACCATGATGAAGGTTGGAATGGAACCTTTAATGGAACAAAACAACCAATGGGTATCTATATCTGGGTAACTGTAGGTGTTGCTGAAGATGGATCACTTGTTCAAAGAACCGGACAAACATTATTATTAAGATGATCTACCGCTATAATAAAATATCGCTTAGAAAGTATTGCGCTATCCTTGCAATCTTATTTAGCAGTGTACAAACATTGCATGCACAGGATCCTATTTTTTCTCAATTCTATGCTTCACCACTTACAGTTAACCCAGCCTTGGCTGGTAATGGTGATGCCGACTGGCGTATTATGGCATTACGCCGCAATCAATGGATCGCGTCTGGAGTTGAACCTTTGAATACTACTTCGCTTTCTTTTGATGGCAGGTTATTCAAACAAAAAGACAATGATCAAAACTATATTGGCGGGGGTATCTTCTTCTTACAAGATTATGGATTAGGCGGTGCATACAAAAGCAATTCATTTAACCTTGCCGTAAGTTCCCATGTTAGTCTTGACCAGGATGATATGCATGGCTTATCTGTTGGTTTGGGAGGGTCTTATTCCAATACACTTATTGACTTTTCCCAACTTAGTTTTGCGCAACAATTATCTTCTGCCGGATTCAACAGAACACTTCCTACAGATGAACCTTATCTAAATAGTATTAAACCTTATTATGCGGCTTTTGCTGGCATCAATTATACTTATCGCACCGATCGCTCAAGTTTTGATATAGGCTTTGCCGGTTACAGATTTGTCAGAACCGCAAGATCTGCATTAAAAGACCCCAATCAATTAGATCCACCGCGTTATAATATCAATGCCAACTATCAAACTTTTCTTTCTGATAGAGCAGTCTTTAATGCAAACATTATGTTTGTAACAGAGAAAAGTGTCAATAGTTATACTGCAGGTATAAACCTTGGCAATATCATTGGCGATGCTTCTAATGAACAACCCACAATTATTAATACAGGTGTTTGGTACAGACAAAATGAGGCTGTAATACCTTATCTGGGACTTGTATACGGAAATGTACAGGGGGGTATTAGTTATGATGTAAACATGTCGAACAGTAAAAATTTTGTTGGGCCATTAAAAACCTTCGAATTTTCATTAATCTTCCGATCGCCACAAAAAAGGGCTAATCCAATACCATGCCCCTGGAAATAAAAAAAGTAGCCCATTTTGGTGGGCTACTTTTTTTATTTGGTCTAATATCGTTTATCTCAAATCAGATGTATCCACCCTTGTAGGCGTTTCCTTTCCACTTACAATACCTCTCGAACTAAGTGCAATAGCACGAATGATACGGGTCATATTGTCTATATCAATGGTACTGAATTCATCAGTTGCTTTATGGTAATAAGGGTCTACGTCTATTTTAGTGGTAGAAATTGTATGCGCAGGAACACCTAAACGGGCAAGGGTGGCGTTGTCTGAACGATAAAATAAGTTTTGCTCAGTATAAGGATCAGGATAAAAAGTAAAATCAGTTCCGGCCAGGTTAGCTTGCAAAATTTTACCCATATCTGTTTTCTCAAATCCAGTAATGAATGCTGAATTCTTGCCCCATTTACTTTCTGATCCAATCATTTCAATATTGAACATGGCCATTACTTTTGCCGGATCGAATTGGCGAGAAAAATAAGTGGCGCCAAAGCCGCCCACTTCTTCTGCTGTGAATGCAGCAAAAATCAATGTACGTTCGTTGTTATTTACTTTTTTGAAATACTGTGCCAAAACCATCATAGCCGTAGTTCCTGCTGCATCATCATTAGCACCGTTGAAGATAGAATCGGTTAATACATTACCGTTCCTGTCTTTGCTCACCACACCCAGGTGATCATAATGGCCGGAGAAAATTACATACTCGTCTTTCTTACTTTTCCCAGGCAACACTCCTACCACATTTGCCAATGGCATTTCAGTGATTTCATGTTTACAGTTTACACTAAAACTTGCCGGATCATTTGCAGCCAATATAAAAACAACATTCTTGTCTGTTTTAAAGATGGTAGATTTTAGTCTTGTAAGTGTACTGAAATTTTTAGCCTGACTCGTATCAACAATCACCACATAATTCTTATTGGCCGTAAGCAATTTCCTTGCTTCCGAAATAAGATTAGTACCTGCGCTAATTTTTACCTTTTCGTAGCCAGATTTTTCGGTGATGTTTATTTCAGGTTGACAGGTTACCACAATCACATCTCTGCTATCTAAACTAACACCGCCTATGCTTGCAGCAACACTGATGAATTTTGGACGAACCATTGCAAATTGTTGCAGGTATGAGCCGCTATTGTTCCAGGTTTTCAGGCCGGTTTTTTTAAACTCATCTGCAATAAAAGCAGCAGCCTTATCAATTCCTTTGGTAAAAGTGCGTCTGCCTTCCATTTCATCAGAAGAGAGAGTGCGTTCAATACGTTCAACCTCACTCATGCTGATTAATTTTTCAACGTCCTGCGCAGAAACCGCTACTGTGGTGAGGATGGCAAATAGTAAGAAATATTTTTTCATTTTGATGGGGGGTGTCAATTGTGAATGGTCAATGGTGAATTTATGGTGAGATGTGGGTGGTCAATGGTGAATGGTCAATTCTCTTTATTTGACAATTCACCATTCACAATTCACTTTACAAGCTCATCATTTCTTTAAACTTAACCGTCTGTCTGCGGCTTACTTCTATTTTTTCGCCGCCTTTCAGGTCTACGAGGAGACCGCCGTTGAAGTATGGTTCAATTTTTTCAATCCAGCGGAGATTAATGATATGTTTTCTGTTGGCACGGAAAAACATTCTGTCGTCAAGTCTTTCTTCCAGTGCGTTCAAAGATTTTAAGATAAGGGGTTTGTTGGTACCGAAGAATACTTTAGCGTAGTTACCAACACTTTCAAACAAGCGGATTTCACCAAGTTTCACAAACCAGCAACGTTCACCGTCTTTTACAAATACCTGGTCGAGTTCGGTAAGTGGGCCTCTGTTAACGCCATTAATACCGGCTGATTCTTTGAACATTTCAGCCTGTAGTTTTTGAATGGCATCTGAAAGACGCTTGGGTTCAATGGGTTTTAGCAGGTAATCAAGTGCATTTACTTCGAATGCTTTGATGGCATATTCATCATAAGCAGTGGTAAAAATTACTTTAGGAGCTTTTTCTACTTCGGCAAGCAGGTCGAACCCTGTTTTGCCCGGCATTTGAATATCAAGGAAAATCAAATCAGGATTGAGGGTTTCGATTTTTTCGATCCCATCATCCACATTAGCAGCTTCCTCAATAACTTCTATATCAGCATGATCCTGCAATAATTTCTTTAACTCATTTCGTGCAAGTCTTTCATCATCAATAATGATTGCTTTGATAGCCATAGCTCAGATTATTATATAGAATTAAGAATAAACGGTTTGTACGGGCATTTTTACAGTGGCTTCCACCATATTGTTTCCAATGTCCTTGATTTCAAAGTTAGCTTTTCCGCCGAATAATAGTTTCAGTCTGTTTCGGGTACTATTAATTCCGAATCCGTCGTTACTGGCATTATTATTCAACTGTCCGGTATTACGGATAATAAGTTCATGGTGGTCATCCCGGTAATCGGAAATTACTTTAATCACGCCACCATTTTTTTGCTTACCAATACCGTGCTTAATCGCATTTTCTACCAGGGTCTGTAACATCATAGGTGGTACAGGCTGGTCCAGGGTATCTTCATCAATTTCATACTCCACATTCAATCTATCTTCAAAACGAATATGTTCCAATGCCAGATAATCCTTCACAATATTCAATTCCTTTTCAAAAGGCACTGTTTCCAGTTTTTCAGCCTGCATACTACTCCGTAATATATTACTCAGTTCAGTAATTGCGGTACGGGCCCTGTTCGGGTTCTCATCTACCAATGCCCTGATACTATTCAATGCATTGAAGATAAAATGCGGGTTGATATGCGATTTAATCGTTTTCAATTCAAGCTCCTTAACCAGGCTTTCCAGCTTTACTTTCTGGATCTCACTCTTGGTTCCAAGCTCAACATAATGCCAAATGTAATAAATCGATACCCAAACCAATATCATGGGTGAATCAAAAATCAGGTTTGAGAGGAATCTTTTGGCGATGGATGCTTTATTGGCATGATCATAATAACCCAGCCATTCTACTATAGCACTGTTACAAAGGCTATACAACACAATAATGGTGAGAATTACTGTTGTTAAAAGCCACCATTTACTGATTTGAATGGGTGGCCTTAGCTCCATGCTGATTACGAATTCACGCAATAAATGCGTAAAAACCAATCCCAACACGGTGGTAATGATCAGTCTGTAATAAAAGATTTCGCTAATATCTCCGGTACGGTCCTTGAATATAAAGGCAAAGAAGACCATGGTTAAACCATAGAACAGCCAGCCTCCAAACTGGCACCACCAGTATAATGTAGTTTTGCTCGTCCTCATGTATCAACAAATATAGCAGGAAAGCTACGCCGTAAACCCCTGATTTTTGATTAAAGGCAAATACCGGAGTTGTTTGGTGCAAAATAATGTTGCGGGTCGACGAACCTTCTTTAATTACGGCTGTTTCTTAACGAATCACCAGAACTTACTTACGACTAAAAACGTACTTTTACATTTAAATCCCAGTCTGCATGGAGATCATACCAGGCAAATTATTAGGCCAGATCAATCATCCCGACGACCTGAAAAGGTTTTCCAGAGAGCAATTGCATCAGGTTTGCGATGAATTGAGACAATATATCATCGATGTCGTTAGCGTTCACGGAGGGCATTTTGCTGCCAGTCTGGGAGTAGTAGAATTGAGCGTAGCCCTTCATTATGTGTACAATACACCTTACGATCAATTAGTATGGGATGTGGGTCATCAGGCTTATGGACATAAAATACTCACCGGACGCAGAGACCAGTTTATTACCAACCGTAAATACAAAGGCCTGAGCGGTTTCCCAAAAAGGTCGGAAAGTGAGTTTGATACTTTTGGGGTTGGACATTCTTCGACTTCTATTTCAGCGGCCCTCGGCATGGCCATGGCAGCTAAATATAAAGGTGAAAACCGCAAATCAGTGGCTATTATCGGAGACGGCTCTATGACGGCAGGTATGGCATTCGAAGCCATGAACCATGCTGGAGTGGCCGACAGTGATATGCTGATTATCCTCAACGATAACTGTATGAGTATCGACCCCAATGTGGGCGCTTTAAAAGAATACCTTACAGATATCAGCACTTCCCCTACCTATAATAAAGTAAGGGATGAGGTTTGGAACCTGCTTGGGAAACTCCCTGTGGGCAAAAACCTGAGCCGCGACCTGGCTTCTAAACTGGAGGCAGGCGTAAAAGGTGTGGTGAGCAAAAGCAGTAATCTATTCGAAGCATTAAAGATTCGCTACTTTGGTCCTATTGACGGACATAATATCACCAAACTGGTGGATACCCTCAAAGACCTGAAAGAAATACCAGGGCCGAAGCTGTTGCATATTATTACTACGAAAGGTAAAGGATATGCATTGGCAGAGAAAGACCAAACCAAATGGCATGCCCCCGGTTTGTTCGATAAGGTTACCGGAGAGATTTATAAAAAGAAAATCGATGCCCCTCAGCCTCCAAAATACCAGGATGTTTTTGGACATACCATGATTGAGCTGGCTGAACTAAATGATAAAGTAATGGGGGTTACCCCAGCTATGCCTAGTGGCTCTTCTTTAAAATTTATGATGGAGAAAATGCCGCATCGAGCTTTTGATGTTGGGATTTGTGAACAACATGCCGTTACCCTCAGTGCCGGACTGGCAACGCAAGGCATGCGGGTATTCTGTAATATTTACTCCTCATTCATGCAACGTGCTTATGACCAGGTAGTGCATGATGTGGCGATACAAAAATTACCGGTGGTACTATGTTTAGACCGTGCCGGATTAGTAGGTGAAGATGGACCTACACACCATGGCTGTTATGATATTCCTTATTTCCGTTGTATTCCCAACCTAATTGTGAGTGCTCCGATGAATGAACAGGAATTACGCAACCTGATGTACACAGCCCAACTGGAAAAAACAAACTATCCTTTCGTCATTCGCTACCCTCGTGGTGAAGGTGTAATGGCTGAATGGAGAACGGCATTTGAAGAAGTGCAGATTGGTAAGGGAAGAAAAATAAAAGATGGTAGAGATGTGGCCATATTAAGCTTTGGTCATCCCGGCAATTTTGCAACCGCTGCCATCCGTGAACTAAGAACCGAAGGCATCGACCCTGCCCATTATGATCTTCGTTTTGTTAAACCAATTGATGAAGATTTATTACACGAAGCATTCAGTAAATACAACAAGATTGTAACTGTAGAAGATGGAACAGTTGTAGGTGGATTTGGTTCTGCCATACTGGAATTCATGAATAAATACGGTTACAAAGCCGATGTAACCATACTCGGTATCCCAGACAGGCTGGTAGAACATGGTACACCAAAAGAATTACACAGAGAATGTAATTATGATGCACTGGGAATTGCTGATGCAGTTCGCACATTAGTAAAAGATACCGTTAATACAACAGTACTCTTAGGATAAATATCTTTGCTAATCTGTGAATCTGTGGCTTATTTTTTTGCCACAGATTCACAGATTTTTTTATGGAATAAACAAGAGCGATCATCTTTTATAGAAAAAAATGTTTCGCTTAAGATTAGTAGCCTTAGCAATTTTGCTTTTTACGCTACTCTCCGCTCAAACAAGGTTCGCAAATCTGCAACCGACTATAAAAAATTTTATTCAGCAACAAAAAATGGAAGACAGATTTTGTTTTCTTGTTGATCTCCAGCTTCATAATGGCAAAAAACGTTTTTTTATTTACGACATTTTGAAGGATAGCATATTAAATGCTGGCATGGTAACACACGGTTCTTGCAGGGAATATTATTTATCAGATGTCAGGTATTCAAACCAACCTGGATCTGAATGCAGTTCAAAAGGAAAGTATAAAATTGGCCCTCAATATTATGGCTTGTTTGGAAAATCATATAAGCTATTTGGGCTCGACAGTACCAATAACAATGCATTTAAACGGTCGGTAGTATTACATGCGCATAGCAGTATTCCGGATAAAGAATCATATCCCAATCAGATACCGAATAGTCAGGGATGCCCGACTGTATCTCCTTACTTTCTTGGTTTACTGAGTAAGTATATCACACAAAGTAAAAAACCTATTCTTCTGTGGGTACTGGATCGTCGGTGAAAGTATTGGTGAAGTCTTCGTCGGTAAGTCCTTCTTCCTTCAATTCTTCTTCCCTATGTTCATTCCATTCTACAATAAAATTATTCTTACCCTCAGCTACCATCAGTTTCATGAATTTCTGTTGGGTAAGTTCGAGGATAGATAAGAATAAAAAGATGGCATGTATGCGATCGTTACATTGTTCAAAAACTTTTTCGAAAGCCACCGTTTTTTCTTTTGCTACAAAATCGAGCATGTAATCACGGCTGCCTTCCATGGTGTAGTTATAACGAACTACGGTGTGTACTGGTTTGTTCTGGCGATCGTGCACACGTTGCATCACTTTTTCAAAAGCTTTCATCAGCTTGAACATGGTGATGTTCTGTATCTCGGTACCTTCAGAAGCATCTTCACCTATTTCGGCCAACTCTTTCTGCAGGTTACCACGCTTTACCATCAGCATACGCATGGCTTCCATTTCAGCCATCTGAACAGCAGCTTCCTTGAATCTCTTGTATTCGAGGATTTTATCGATCAGTTCCTGACGAGGATCTATTTCATTACCCTGAGCATCTATTTCTTTGCGTGGTAATAATAATCGCGCCTTAATACGCATTAACGTAGAAACGAAAAGAATAAACTCACTACTGAGTTCAATATTCAGTTTTTCTCCCTGGTGTATAAAATCAAGGAAATCCTGGATGATTTTGGTAATAGGAATATTATAGATATCCAGTTCATCCCTTTCAATAAAAAACAAAAGGAGGTCGAATGGGCCCTCGAACTGGTCTAATTTAATCTGATAACTCGCTGTATTCACTGGTTCATGCTTTAGCTGCAAAGAAAACCCCTTCGGAGCTTATTTGTATCCGAAGGGGGTAATAGTTATCCACTTTGGGGTCCGGAGACCGAAAGTCCGAAAGTCAGCAGAATCTTCTCCCGGACTTCCGGTCTTCCGGTCTTTCCGACTCTCCTACACCTTCTTCAAAGAATCCCGTATTTCCGCCAGCAATTTCTCACTTTCTGAAGGTCCGGCTGGGGCTGATGGTTCTGCAGGGGCTTTCATTTTATTGATTCCTTTAATTACCAGAAACACTACAAAAGCCACTATTATAAAGTCTAATACATTGGTAATAAAACTGCCATATTTAATAGATACCTCGTCTGCTGCTTTGGTAATAACTGCTCCACTGGCGTCTTTAACCTCTGCAACGGCCTCTTTAAGTACCAACACTTTGTCATTAAAATCAACTCCTCCGGTTAACATCCCTACAACCGGCATAACCACCCCGTCTACAAATGAAGTGACAATTTTTCCAAATGAGGCTCCCATTACAAAAGCCACTGCTATATCTACCAGATTGCCCCGCATGGCAAACTCTTTAAATTCCTTGAGCATTCCCATAATGTGTTAGTTTGGTGAGTGATGAAAATAAATAAATTACCGGAAAAGAAAAAGCCTATTTCTTTAATCCCGGATACCGCATATTCAATGATTTCAACAAACCATGCAAGGCACTCGCCAATATATATTCCTTGTACCAGTTTTGGTCGGCCGGGGTGATGGTCCAGGGTATTTTATTACACTGGTTGAAACAGTCTTCATACACCCTCATATATTCCTTCCAGAGTTTGGCTTCCTCAAAATCCTTTTCATTGTATTTCCATTGCTTCTGAGGGTCACTAAGTCGTTCCGTTAACCTTTGCTTCTGCTCCTCTGGGGAAACATGTAAATAGAATTTAAGGATATGAGTCTGGTTATGTTTGGTAAGCAACCATTCAAAATCATTGATAGCACGCATCCTTTCCTTTGCCTGCTGATCGGTACACCATTTATGTACCCTGGTGATTAGGATGTCTTCATAATGAGACCGGTTAAATATCTGAATCATTCCCTTTGCAGGTGCATGTTTATGAATACGCCATAAAAAATCGTGCGATAATTCTTCAGCAGTAGGAGCTTTGAAAGAACTAACAGTAACTCCCTGCGGGTTCATATTACCAAATACATTACGGATGGAACCGTCTTTCCCGCTGGCATCCATTCCCTGTATTACGATCAGAACTGAATGTTTCCCTTCCGCAAACAATAAATTCTGCAGTTCATCGAGTTCTGCTACCATTTTGGCCGTTTTGGCTTTTATTCGTTCTTTATTCAAATTTTTTGGAGCACGGGTGCTGATTTTATTGAGTTGTATCATAGGTAGAAAGTTAGTTCTTTAAAGTTAACCTTTATCGTTAGATCTATTTCATTGCTATCAGGGTATCTGGCTGCAAGCCTTGATTGGTGAGTGTTTTAGGCTTTCTGCTATTAAGGGTAAAATATTTAGGCCGGCAAACCAGCTATGTATAATTATTTGATTGTTGTTAATGCTTGTCTGTTATTAATAGAACAGGGATTATCATGATTTTCAAGATCTATCATGATAAATCTTGAAAATCATGATAATCTGTGTTCCATCATACGCAACACCTATAAACCGCCATTTCGTAGATTGAAAATAACTCGTTCAAAAACCTCACCTTTACAAAAACGAAGCCTTGAAAGACAAACTGCTTAATTGGGGGATATTTATTGCACTTTCTTTAATCTGGGGTAGCTCTTTCATCCTGATGAAAGAAGGCATGCGCGTACTTTCTCCATACCAGGTAGCTTCTATCCGGATTTTGAGTGCAGGACTGGTTCTCACACCGTTTGCACTTAAGGCATTAAGACAGATACCCAGGAATAAATGGTTGCTGGTAGTACTTTCTGGATTATTGGGTAACTTTTTTCCGGCTTATCTTTTTTGTGTTGCAGAAACCCAGATAGACAGCTCCCTTGCCGGCATTTTAAATGCGCTAACGCCCTTATTTACCATACTGGTCGGTATTTCTTTTTTTCAGTTAAAAGCCAGCAGCACAAAAATCATCGGCGTAGTGATTGGATTTATTGGTCTATGCCTGCTGATGCTTTCCGGAAAAGAAGTGAGTTTTAATAATTTATCCTATGCTGCGCTGGTATTACTCGCCACACTTTGTTATGGCATAAATGTAAATATGGTTGGCAGACATATGCGGGAAGTGGGTTCTCTGAATATTGCTTCACTGGCATTTGTTTTCCTTATAACTCCATCTGTTATCATTTTATACTTTACGGGTTATCTTCAGCTTAATTTAACGGATGCCAGTGTTGTTAAAGCCACAGGCGCTTCCTTTATTCTCGGTGTTTTTGGAACCGCAATTGCCTCCATCATTTTTTATATGCTGGTAAAACGTGCAGGCACCCTCTTTGCTTCGATGGTTACCTATGGCATCCCATTCGTTGCAGTGTTCTGGGGACTACTAGACGGCGAAAGCATTACCATACTACAAGTTGCCTGCCTCGGCATTATACTATGCGGAGTATATCTGGTGAATAAAAACAAAACATAAAAATGGCTGATATCTGATGTAGGATGTCTGATTTGAAATTTGAGGATGTCAGATTGCAGATGTCAGATTGCAGATGTCAGATTTATTTACGAAAAAAGGTTGCGAACAATTTCGCAACCCTCAAATTATTTCTTCCTAAATCCGACATCAGCGATAAAAATCTGACATCTGCCATCTGACATACAAATATCTAAACCGCCATCATTTCTTTTTCTTTTGCCGCGAGGTGTTTGTCTACCAGTGATATAAACCGATCTGTTACATCCTGGATAGATTTTTCTGCATCTTTTGCGGCATCTTCACTTAGACCATCTTTTTGTAATTTTTTTACTTGCTCAATGGCGTCGCGACGAATATTACGGATGGCTACTTTTGAATGTTCTCCCTCACCGGCTGCTCTTTTCACCAGTTCTCTTCTTCTTTCCTCGGTTAATGGTGGTAAAAACAAACGTAACTGCACTCCATCATTTTGAGGAGTAATGCCAATATTGGCAGCCATAATAGCACGCTCAATAGCGGCAAGCATATTTTTCTCCCATGGCTGTATGCTGATGGTACGTACATCCAGTACGCTGATATTAGCAACCTGGTTAATCGGTGTTGGTGAGCCATAATAATCCACCGCAATACCATCCAACATGGTAGGATTAGCCTTACCAGCACGTATTTTGGTGAGTTCCGTTTCCAGGTGATTGATGGCTTTACCCATATTATCTTCCGTATCGGCGAGTATTAAATCCAGCTCTTCTGACATAGTAGCATTTTAAGTGGGCAAAACTAATGAATTAGGAGGAAATAGTGAATTGTCAATAGTGAATGGCCAATGAATCAGAACATGTATGCACATTGGACAATTCACCATTGACAATTCACAATTCACCTTTATCTTCGCACCACTATTAAAACCATACTATGGCAAGCATCCAGGAACTCCAGTCAGCGGCCTCACAGATCAGGCGCGACATCGTAAGAATGGTACATGGCGTACAAAGCGGACACCCCGGTGGATCATTGGGTTGTACCGATTTCTTAACCGCCCTGTTTTTTCATACCATGAAGCACGACCGCCAGTTTAAAATGGATGGTGTGGGGGAAGACCTGTTTTTCCTTTCTAACGGACATATTTCTCCTGTTTATTATTCCGTATTGGCGCGTTCTGGTTATTTCGACGCGAAAGAGCTGGCTAGCTTCCGCAAGCTGAATACCCGTTTGCAGGGCCACCCAACCACTCACGATCATCTACCAGGTGTACGTATTGCTAGTGGTTCACTGGGTCAGGGTATGAGTGTGGCAATCGGTGCTGCACTTACCAAAAAATACAATAACGACCCTCACCTCGTTTTTTCTTTGCATGGTGATGGCGAATTACAGGAAGGACAAATCTGGGAAGCAGTAATGTTTGCTGCCCATAATAAAGTAGATAACCTGATTGCTACCATCGATTGGAACGGTCAGCAAATCGATGGCCCAACCAGTAAAGTACTGGCGCTGGATAGCTTGCACGATAAATTCAAAGCATTTAACTGGACCGTTCTCGAAATGAATGGCAATGATATGGATGATGTTGTTGCAGTTCTGGATAAAGCAAAATCAATGACCGGCCAGGGTAAGCCCATCTGCATACTCATGAAAACAGCGATGGGCAAAGGTGTAGACTTCATGGAAGGCAGCCACGAATGGCACGGCATCGCCCCAAGCGACGAACAATTAGCCAAAGCTTTGGCGCAATTGCCTGAAACGTTGGGGGACTATTAGAGAAGTCAAAATTCAAAAGTCAAAATTCAAAAATATCGTTTAAAAAAGAGAGCCGCTTATTATTCATAAGCGGCTCTCTTTTTTTGACTTTTGAATTTTGACTTTTGAATTTTGATCTCACTTCAACGCCAACTCCTGCTTACTTGCTTTTCTCGAAGGAATCCAAGCGGCAATAAAACCGATAGCAGTTACTGTTACAAGTACAAGCAGGTAATCTGATAGGATGAGCTTTACCGGATATGCTTTTACAATAAATGTATCGCCTCCCAGTTTAATGGGTTCAAAGCGAATTTGTATCCAGCAAATTAATGTTGCAAGCAACATGCCTAACGCGGCACCAACACCTGCAAGCAATAAACCCTCTGATAAAAATATAGATTGTATTCTTCTTTGAGAAGCTCCCATTGCCTGCAATACGGCAATATCTTTTTGCTTCTCTAATACAAGCATCGTTAATGCGCCAATCATGTTAAACGCTGCCACAACAAGTATCAGTGATAAGATAGCATAGATAACCCACTTCTCCATTTGCATCACCGCGTAAAGACTTTTATTCTGCTCATACCTGGTCTGCACTAGAAATTCCTTGCCAAGCAATTGTTGCAATTGTTGTTTTACTTCATTTTCCTTTCCAGTCACTTTAATTTCAACAGCACTGTATTCATCGCTGTTCATATTAAGCATATACCTGAAAAAATCGAGGTTGGTAAATGCATATTTATTGTCAAACTCCTGTTGCACCTGAAATGTGCCCGAGGGCCTGATTTGTTGCACGTTTAGTCCTTCCAAAGAATTAAACTTTGCTTTGCGGTTGGGTGTATAAAGTGTGAGAGGATAAACAGATCGTTCAACCTCAGCACCAATCGCATTTTCAATACCATAGCCTAATACAATTTGGGGAGATTCAGCATTACCCAAATTATATTTTCCTCTCTTAATATGGTCGGTAATTTTATTGGTAGAAGCATATTGCTCATCAACTCCTTTCACCAATACAATGGCCTGATATGGGCCATTCACAAGCAATGCTTTTTCTTCGGCAACCAGACTCACCACCGCCACACCTTTCACTGCTTTAATTTGATGCAGGCGTTCATTATCTAATTTTAATATTTTACCCTTTGCAGGCGCAACCCGAATATCGGTGTAGAAATCCGTATAAAGTCCTTTTACCAGTTCTTCAAATCCATTAAATACACTAAGAATAATGATAAGTGCCGCACATCCAACAGTAATAGCCGTAACGCTGATCCATGCAATAATATTAATTGCATTGGTAGATTTCTTGGAACGAAAATAGCGCCAGGCAAAAAGGAAGTTCAATGTTGTGGGTTTTGGTGAATGGTGAATAGTGAATGGTGACTATTCACTACCGTCACCTCCGTTATCTTTCTTCTCCTCATTAATTTTTTTAAAAATCTCCTCCATTTTAAACACATAATCTAATGTATCATCCAGATAATAATGAAGAACAGGTATTCTGCGGAGTTGATGTTTCATTTTGTCGGCCAGTTCTTTTTTGATTTCCCAGGCACGGCTTTCAATGGTTTTCATCACAGACTTTTGGTCTTTTACCTGAAAAAGACTCAGGTAAATGCGTGCTTCCAAAAGGTCAGGTGTTACTTTAACAGACGAGATAGATACCATTCCGCCATCAATCATAGCCAGGTTTAGCCGTCTGAAAATATCATTCATTGATTCCTGTATGGCCCCTGCCACTTGTCTTTGACGTTTTCCCTCTTCCATGTTGATCGCTTTAATTGGTGGTAAAATTAGTTACTTTGCTGTGTTTTACCGATTTTATCCTGAATATGAAGCGATTTTCGAGAATACTCTTTTACCTGCATAACCAGAAGCGAAACATTGTATTATACCTGTTTTTCAACCTGTTTTCTATCCTTTTTTCATTGGTTTCACTAGCTATGCTGGCTCCTTTTCTACAGTTACTGTTTAATAAGGAGAACCTGGTAAATGTTGAACCCAACTTTACCCTCAGCGCCAATGGAGTGTTAATTTATTTCAAATATTTCCTCAGTCAACTGATCATCAAGTACGGTGAAATCTATGCATTGGCAACCATTTGTGGTATCATCATCGTGTCTGTATTCCTAAAAAATCTCTTTACCTACTTATCGTTTCGGGTGCTGGCACCTATGCGTAACTATGTAATGACCAAACTCAGGGCCGACCTCTACGGTAAGATTCTTGAGTTACCTATAGGTTTCTTTACAGAGCAACGCAAAGGTGATATCATCAGCAGAATGAGCAATGACGCCAATGAAGTAGAATGGAGCGTGATGAGTACCCTTGAAGGATTGATCAAAGATCCACTCAATATCCTGATCATTCTTGTAATGCTGGTTTTACTGAGTCCGGTGCTTTCCTTATTCCTACTGGTATTATTACCCTTAACTGGTTTTATCATTGGCAGACTTAGTCGCTCTCTCAAAAAACAGTCAACCGAATCACAGGAAAAGCTGGGCACATTGATGTCCATTCTCGATGAAACATTGGGTGGCTTGCGCGTAATCAAAGCATTTAATGCGGAGAAAATTTTACAAAGCAAATTCATCGGTAACAACAATGCCCTAAATCATATCCGTAACAAGATGAATTTCCGGAAAGACCTCGCCTCACCTATGTCCGAATTCATGGGTGTATTGGTATTGTCTTGTATACTTTGGTTTGGCGGGAAATTAGTGCTTGATGGACAAATGGGATTGAAAGCAGAAAGTTTTATTACTTATATCGTATTCTTTACTCAGATCATTAATCCGGCTAAATCACTTTCCGGTTCCTTTTACAGCGCCCAGCGTGGTAGTGCTGCTATTCAACGTATCGAAGAAGTATTGCAGGCTCCTGTTACTGTTACGGATAACCCCGGTGCGAAAAAACTGGAGAACTTTCAGCATTCCATTGAATTCAGGAATGTTTCATTCATGTATGAAGATGTGACTATTCTGAAAAACATCAACCTGAAAATTGAAAAAGGCAAAACCATTGCACTTGTTGGATCATCGGGTGCAGGTAAAAGTACATTGGCAGATCTTGTTCCCCGCTTTCACGATGTAAGTAGTGGTGAATTGCTGATAGATGGGGTAAATATCAAAGAATATACCCTGCATTCTGTTCGCAACCAGATGGGTATTGTTACACAGGAACCTATACTTTTTAATGATAGCATAGCCAATAATATTGCGTTGGGAATGGATCAGGTGAACCAGCCTGATATTGAACAGGCTGCACGTGTGGCAAATGCCTATGATTTTATTCAGCATAAGGAAGAAGGTTTCGACACGAATATTGGTGACAGAGGTTCTAAACTCAGCGGTGGTGAGCGCCAGCGTGTAACCATTGCCCGTGCTGTGCTTAAGAACCCTCCCATTTTAATTCTTGACGAAGCAACTTCATCGCTCGATACCGAAAGTGAAAGACTGGTACAGGATGCCATCAATAATATGATGCAGCAAAGAACTTCCATCGTCATAGCCCACCGACTTTCCACTATCCGTAATGCCGATGAAATAATCGTATTACAAAAAGGCGAAATCGCCGAAAGAGGAACACATGATGAGTTATTGGCAAAAGGAGGTATTTACCGTAAGTTGGTGGAGATGCAGGAAGTGAGATAGGGTGAATTGTCAATAGTGAATGGTGAATAGGCTGTAGATCGTGGTAGCATTAATATAAAATAATAGAGGTCGCAGTTTGCGACCTCTATTATTTTATATTAATGCTATTGACAATTCACCATTGTCAATTCACACTATTCACTACTCGGCTTCACCAACCCAAGCTTTGCTTCCAGGCTCAAAGTTGCGTGAGGTACTGCGCGGAGGCGTGCTTTATCGATGAGTTTACCGGTAACACGGCAAATTCCGTAGGTTTTATTCTCGATACGCATGAGGGCTTTTTCCAGGTGATCGATGTAAGTAATCTGCCTGCTGGCCATCTGGCTCAGTTGCTCTCTTTCCATGCTCATACTGCCATCTTCCATGGTCATGTAACGGGCATCGTCATTATCGCCACCCATTTCATCTTTACGGGTAATAAGACCTTGTAAATAAGTAAGCTCTTTTTTAGCAGCTTCCAGTTTTTTATTGATCAGGTCACGGAATTCATTCAGGTCCGCATCACTGTACTTCACTAATGTTTCGTTATTTCTCACAGTTTCTACTCTTTTTTCTAATGGTGTATATCCGGGCTGATAAGGAACGCTCGACTTGGTGCTTGTTTTAGGCACTTTTACCTCTTTAAGTGGTTCCGGTGCTTTGCGCACTGGTTTCACAGGAGGTGCAGGTGGACCCTTAGGCTCTGGTTTTTTCATGGGTGGCAATGGTGTTGAAACAGGTTTTGCTGCCGGGGCAGGTGCTGCTTTAACGGGTGCTTTAGGTGCAGGCTTTGCCGGAGCTGCCGCTTTTTTTACCGGGGCCGGTGCGGGTTTAGGCGCAGGCTTGGTAGCTTTTACAGGCGCTTTTGCTGCTGGTTTAGGAGCAGGTTTTGGCGCAGGCTTAGCTGCTTTTTTGGCAGGAGCCGCTTTTTTAGGAGCAGGCTTTGGAGCCGGTTTAGCCGCCTTTTTAGGCGCAGGTTTAACAGCAGCTTTCTTGGGTGCTGGTTTAGAAGCTGTTTTCTTGGCTGGTGCTGCCTTTGGAGCCGGTTTTTTAGCTGCCTTAGGAGCTGGTTTTTTCGTAGCCATACGCTTTTATCCTTTTTTGTTTACTACCACTTTCAGCAGTGTGTCATTTACTTCAATTTCAATGCCATCGGTTATTTCAGGCACCCATTGAATGACATCTGCCAAAATTTCGCGGCAAATATAATCGTTATACTTAACAATAGACGGCTTAAGGCTTTCTGCCTCAAGCACGGTCACGAATATACGGTCTGTAAGGTCAAAACCGCTGTCTTTCCGGATATTTTGTATCCGATTCACGAATTCTCGGGCATCTCCCTCCTGTTTCAGCTCGTCGGTAAGGGTTATGTCGAGCGCTACCGTAAGACTTCCCTTACTGGCCACACTCCATCCCGGAATGTCTTCAGCGGCTATTTCTACCTCCCCCAGGAGGATTTCTACCTGCTCACCTTCCAGATTCAATAAAATTTGACCTTCTTTTTCAATTGTGGCAATTTCCTGCTGATTAAAACCAGCGATCAATGCACTTACTGCTTTCATTTTGCCCCCCAGTTTGGTACCGAGTGCCTTGAAATTAGCCTTGATTTTTTTCTTGATAATTCCTTCTGTGTCGGTGATATATTCCATCTCCTTCACATTTACTTCCGCTTTTATCAGGTCCTCAATCAGCTCAAGCTGATGTTTCATTGCCGGATTAAGCACAGGTATCAACACTTTCTGTAATGGCTGACGTACTTTGATATTCACTTTCTTACGAAGCGATAATACCAGCGAACAAACATCCTGTGCAAGTTGCATACGCTCTTCCAATACAGTATCTATTGCAGCTTCATTGGCCACCGGAAAATCTGCATGGTGCACAGATGCAACACTAAACCTTCCTGTAACGGCATTGAGGTTACGGAATACTGCATCACTAAAGAAGGGCGAAACAGGCGCCATTAGCCTAACAATGGTTTCCAGACACTCATATAATGTTTGGTAAGCACTAATCTTATCTGTTTCATATTCTCCTTTCCAGAAACGACGGCGACAAAGACGCACATACCAATTACTCAGGTGCTCATCTACAAACTCTTCAATGGCACGTCCTGCAATAGTAGGTTCATAATCATCCATTGCAGCCGTAACTTTCTTAACCAGGGTATTTAAGGAAGAAAGAATCCATCTGTCGATTTCAGGTCTTTCAGCCAGTGGCAAACTTGCTTCTTTGAAAGAGAACCCATCTACATTAGCATACAGCACAAAGAATTGATAAGTATTGTATAAGGTTCCAAAGAACTTACGTTGTACTTCCTGAATGCCTGCGATATCGAATTTCAGGTTATCCCAGGGCGATGCATTGGTAATCAGATACCAACGGGTTGCGTCTGCACCATATTTTTCAATGGTTTCAAATGGATTCACCACATTACCGAGGCGCTTACTCATTTTGTTGCCATTCTTGTCTAACACCAATCCGTTACTCACAACAGTCTTATATGCAACACTATCAAACAACATTACGCCTATCGCATGTAAAGTATAAAACCAGCCACGGGTTTGGTCAACACCTTCCGCAATAAAATCTGCAGGGAACGCCTCACCCTGGCCCTCTCCACGGTGTGGAGAGGGAAGAGCGGGGTCAATCATTTCTTTGTTTTCGAATGGATAATGCCACTGAGCATATGGCATAGCACCACTATCAAACCAAACATCAATTAAATCTGGTACACGGTGCATTGGTTTGCCCGATGCACTTACCAATACTATTTCATCAACATAAGGTTTATGTAAATCAAGAATACCTTCGTGCAAATAATTTTTATTGACATCGCCTCCTAACACTTCATTGGCTTTGCGGATACCTTCATTCAGTTCTTCGATTGAACCGATACAAATTTCTTCGCTGCCATCTTCTGTGCGCCAAACAGGTAAAGGAGTTCCCCAGTAACGACTTCTGCTCAGGTTCCAGTCTACCATGTTCTCCAACCAGTTACCAAAACGTCCTTCACCGGTACTCTTTGGTTTCCAGTTGATGGTTTTATTCAGCTCTACCATCCTGTCTTTAACAGCAGTGGTTTTGATGAACCATGCATCTAAAGGATAGTAAAGAATAGGTTTATCTGTTCTCCAGCAATGTGGATAGCTGTGTTCGTATTTTTCAACCTTGAAGGCCCTGTTTTCTTTTTTCAGTTTTACGCAGATATCTACGTTTACATCCACATAATCTTTATCGTCTTTGTAATTCTTTACATAACGGCCACTGAATTCTCCCAGTCCATCCACAAATTTCCCTTCGCGGTCAACCATGGTAAGTATACCGATATTGTATTTCTGTCCAACTTTATAGTCATCCGCACCAAATGCAGGCGCTGTATGTACGATACCTGTACCATCTTCTGTTGTTACAAAATCACCACACAATATGCGGAATGGTTTAGCACCGGGCGTAATTTCTTCAACAACCTTTGGTGCGTTTGCTTCATAAGGAAGTAACTGTTCATAAGTAGCTCCTTCAATTGCGGCACCTTTAAATTCTGTAATAATTTTCCAGGGCAATAATTTTACTTCTGCGTTATAACCAGCAAAATCACCATTCTCACCTTCTGGTTTAAAATACTTGCCCAGTAAGTTTTTTGCCAATACAACATTCACTGGAAGATGTGTGTATGGATTAAAAGTGCTAACCAATACATAATCAATATTTGGTCCAACTGTTAATCCAAGATTGGAAGGGAGGGTCCACGGAGTGGTGGTCCAGGCCATGTAAAACACTTCTTCAGAACCTGCTGCATCAAAAAGGAAGGCCGTTTTGCTGTCTTTAATCGCTTTGAACATTGCAACGGCACTGGTATCTTTTACATCTTTGTAAGTACCAGGTTGATTGAGTTCATGTGAACTTAATCCGGTTCCGGCCGCAGGAGAATAGGGTTGAATAGAAACGCTTTCATAGAGATAGCCTTTCTTATATAATTCACTCAAAATCCACCAGAGCGATTCAATGTATTTATTATCAAAAGTTATGTATGGATCGTTCAGATCTACCCAATAACCCATTTTAGTAGTGATATCGTCCCAGATATCTTTGTAGCGCATTACCGCCTCACGACATTTCTGGTTATAATCTTCAACAGAAATTTTCTTACCAATATCTTCTTTAGTGATTCCTAATTCTTTTTCAACACCCAATTCAACTGGCAATCCGTGTGTATCCCAACCGCCTTTGCGTTTAACCTGAAAACCCTGCATGGTTTTGTAGCGACAAACCATGTCTTTCAACGTACGGGAAATAACGTGGTGAATACCGGGCATACCATTGGCGCTGGGTGGCCCTTCATAAAATACAAATGGTGTTTTGCCTTCACGCAATGAAACACTTTGTTCGAAAGCCTGTCCATCCTTCCATTTAGCCAGTATTTCTTTTTCTATGGCCGGGAGGTTCAATCCTGAAAATTCCGTGTATTTAAGACTCATATATTTCCTATCTGCTTGCTTTGCCTGAAACGCCTTATCAGGCAGGTTTTAAAGGCTGCAAAGGTACGTAATATAGGGGAGAATGCTTAAAGCCGAGGCCTGAATGCTAAAAATGCGCTATCTGGCATAGAAAATGAGAAACATTTAATTGATTATCAATTAAATATAAATAGGTATATATTCTATAAAGTTACAAAAAAGACAGGAATTGCACAAAAAAACCGGTATCGGCTATTTCTTTCTGTTGCGGGCCATTTTATAGATGCGGATTGCAGCCATCAGAACCAGGATAAAAAGGAATAATCCGGCCAATCCCCACAAAAAGCTCATGCTTTGTTTTACAGATACCAGCATTACGATGGCAACCAGAAATACCGTAGCTACTTCGTTCCATAGCCTGAGTTGGTTAGAACTGTATTTAAAGACCCCGGAAATTTCCTGTTTAAAGATGCGGTGAAGAGAAAGATGATAGGCGTACAATAGAACGACAAAAACCAATTTTATCAATAACCACCTTCCTTCGGGCTCAAAAAGGGTTTTATGCCAGCCGCCATGAAATAAGACCGACAGGCCCATTATTAAGGTGATAATAGCCGATGGCCAGGTAATTCCGTACCACAGTCTTTTCATCATAATAGCAAACTGTGCCCTCAAAATAGATTGCTCCGGCTCACCCTTCTCTCCTGCCTCAGTTGCATAAATAAATAATCGCGGCATATAAAACATCCCCGCAAACCAGGTTACGATGAAGATGATGTGGAGGGCTTTGAGATAATTGTACAATTTGAAAATTTGAAAATGAGCTAATTTGAAAATTTGAAAATGAAGCAGATTGATACGGACTTTCATTTTCACTCTTTTTCCTAATGCTAAATATAGCCTACTATTAAATAATACATCATTTTCAAATTTTCAAATTTTCAAATTGCCTAATTATTGTATCCACCCACGCAGGATGCGTATTCAGACAAGGTATAAGGGTAAAGGATTCGCCGCCGGCATGCATAAAAGTTTCTTTTCCTTCCTCACCTATCTCTTCAATGGTTTCCAGGCAGTCGCTGATAAAAGCTGGACAGGCTATCAGTAATTTTTTAATGCCTTCACCAGGCATAGCTTCCAGACGCTTATCCGTAAAGGGTTCCAGCCACCCCTTGCCCAATCTTGATTGAAATGAGATACTGTATTTTTCTTTGGGAATTCCTAATTTTTCTGCTACCAGTTTTGTGGTTACCACCAACTGGTGACGGTAACAAGTTGCATGAGCAGCAGAAGCCGTTTCACAACAATTGTTTACCTGCAGACAATGACAGCCGGTTGTATCGCTTTTGCGTATATGTCTTTGGGGAACACCATGGTAACTGAATAAAAAATGATCATACTCCTGTTCCGTATAAGGCTTCATGGATTGTGCCAGCGCATCGATATAATCAGCATCGTCATAGAATGGTTTTATGATAGTAAGTTTAAAACCATATTTGCCTTTTTCATAGTGTTCTTTCGCATATTCCACCGCCGTTTCATAACTGCTCATGGCATAGTGGGGGTACAAAGGGAGTAATACCACTTCCTCCAAATCAGGATTTTCTTTCATCAGTTCATCATAAGCCTGTTTGGGGGATGGATTTCCATACCGCATAGCAATGGCCACCGGCTCACTTATCTTTTGCTGTAGTGCCTGCTGTAACTGTTTTGTTAGAACAATGAGGGGCGATCCCTCATTTGTCCAGACGCTCTTATAAGCTTCTGCCGATTTAGGGGCACGAAAAGGAACGATAATGCCTCTAACCAATAAAACACGAACGAGATATGGGATATCTATTACGCGTCCATCCATTAAAAATTCGTTCAGGTATCTTCTAACATCCTTCACTTCCGTTGAATCAGGAGATCCAAGATTCATCAATAAAAGTGCGCGCTTCGTATTTGTTGCCATATTTCGGTTTGAATGTGCAAAAGTAGACTAACAATTACCATTGTAAAAAGTTCTACCCTTTCAATTTTGCATAATCAACGAAGTAAACTGTTCATCAGATTTAATTTATAGGGCAATAACAACCGTTCCTATAAAATTCTGACATAGAAATGACAATGTAATGACGTTTGTCATGTTTTTAAAGAAACCATGCGAGATACCTTTGCGTACTTATTTAAGGCGATATATAAGGTTCGCTAAAGATTATGGAGAAAGGACAATTTTTTGTTGCAGGGATTAACTATAAAAAAACGGATGCAGCCATCCGTGGACATTTTGCTATTAATCCCGATCAATACCATACTATTCTTAACAGGGCCGCCAAAATCGGATTAAAAGAGCTGTTTGTATTAAGCACCTGTAATAGAACCGAAATTTATGGTCTGGCACCAGATGCTGCCACCCTTATACAGTTACTTTGCGAAGTAACCGTGGGTGACGCCGAAACATTTATGCAGCGTTGCTACATCAAACAGGATAAAGAGGCATTACAACATATTTTTTCTGTAGGGGCAGGTTTAGACTCACAGATTTTAGGCGATTATGAGATTGTTGGACAAATGAAACTCGCAGTAAAATTTGCCAGGGAAAGAAATATGATCGGTGCCTTCCTCGATAGACTATTCAACACCGTTTTACAGGCTTCCAAGCAAATCAAGAATGAAACAGCCTTGAGTGGCGGAACCATTTCTGTTTCATTTGCAGCCATTCAATTTATTCGTCAACAGATAGTTGATACAAAAGGTAAAAAAATCGTTTTACTGGGAACCGGTAAAATTGGTCGCAACACCTGTAAAAATCTGGTAGACTATCTCGATACAAATAATATTACCCTGATTAACAGAACAGCAGAAAAAGCCCAGGAACTTGCCGCTTCAATGAACCTGCAATATGCCAGTTGGGATAACCTTACAGAGGAAGTTAACAGTGCCGATATCGTGATCGTTGCAACGAATGCTGAAAACCCTGTATTAACTCCCGCTAACCTTAGAACCGGATCACAGAAAATACTGATCGACCTTTCTATACCAAATAATATAGATCCTCAACTGGCGCATCAACAAGGCATAGTGCTCGCGAATGTTGATGACCTGTCAAAAATCAACGATCAAACCCTCCGCAAGCGCAAGGCAGAAGTGCCCAAAGCCATGAACATCATTCAACAATATATGAATGAGTTTGCTGAATGGACCAGTCAGCGCCGTCATGTACCTGTACTCAAAGCGGTCAAACAAAAATTACACGATATGCATTCCTGTGGATTGTTTCTAACTTCACAGCGGGTGTCGAACGATATTAATACCGAAGCCATCCAAAAAGTGGTGAATAATGTAGCAGTAAAAATGCGCAGCAGGAATCAACCAGGCTGTCATTACATTGAGGCTATCAACGATTTCATGACCATAAGTCATTAATTCTATACATGAACAGGGTAATCAGAATAGGTACACGCGACAGTCAGTTAGCCGTGTGGCAAGCCACATGGGTACAAAAGCTATTGGAAGAAAAAGGAATAGCTACTGAACTCGTGTACATAAAAAGTGAGGGTGATATTGACTTGGTTACTCCTTTATATGAAATTGGCGTACAGGGTATCTTCACCAAAACACTCGATGCCGCGCTACTAAGCAATAAAATTGATATTGCCGTTCACTCCATGAAAGATGTTCCTACTCAACTCGCAAAGGGAATCAGGGAAGCAGCAGTATTACAACGAGCATCTCATAAAGATTTACTGGTCTACAAAGATGACACCATACTTGAAGCAATTGGTTGCGTGAATGGTGAATGGTCTATGGTGAATGAAGAGTCATTGACAATTCACCATTCACCATTCACAGTTGCGACCAGCAGTGTCAGAAGAAAAGCCCAGTGGCTGAACAGGTATCCGAACCATCAGTTTGATAATCTCAGGGGTAATGTAAATACACGTTTACGCAAGCTGGAAGAAAGTAACTGGCAAGGTGCCATTTTTGCTGCTGCCGGATTAGAGCGTATTAACCTTAGACCGGAAAAATCTATTGAGCTGGATTGGATGCTCCCTGCCCCTGCGCAAGGAGCTGTGATGGTTGTTTGCAGAGAAGATGAGCAAGAAATATTTGAACAATGCGCAACCCTCAACCATGAAGCTACTGCAATCTGCGCAAGTGCAGAAAGAACTTTTCTTCGTGCATTAATGGGTGGATGCGCAACGCCAATCAGTGCATTGGCAACGATGGCCAACAACGAATTTATTTTCCGTGGAAATGTTTTATCACTCAACGGCAAACAAAAAATTGCGGTGATCCATAAAACATCCATTGAAAAAGCAATTTCAACAGCAGAAACAGCAGCCAGGGAAATCATAGAAAAAGGAGGCGCCGAAATTATTCGCGCCATTAGAAAAAATGAGTGCTAATTACTCCATATTAAGTACAAGACCAGTTAGTAAAACACTGGTAGCTGAAGCCGCTGAATCGGGTATTCAACTAAATGCTATTGCATTTATTGATACAGAACCCATTCAGGATATAGACGTTCAACAAGAAGTGGAACAAACCGCGCTGCAATATGCCACGGTTGTTTTCACCAGTATGAATGCCGTTGAATCAGTAATAACCATGCTCGATGAACAGGTTCCTGAATGGAATATTTATTGCATGGGTAATACTACAGCAGAACTGATCACAAACTATTTTGGTGAAAATGCTATAGCCGGAACCGCTGGCAGCGCCGCTGATCTGGCAGACCTCATCATTGAAAATGAAGATACCGACGAAGTCGTTTTCTTTTGCGGAGATCAACGCAGAGACGAGCTACCCGAAAAACTTGCCAAAGCAGGCATTGACCTGAATGAAGTAGTGGTTTATAAAACCATACCCCTACCGAAAAAATTGGAAAACTATTACCAGGGTGTGATATTTTTTAGTCCAAGTGCCGTTCACAGTTATTTCAGTATAAATAAAGTGGTTGATCAAACTGTACTATTCGCCATTGGACAAACAACCGCAACAGCAATTAAACAATACACCAATAATAAAATAATCACCGCCAACTCGCCAGGGAAAGAAGAACTGGTGAGAAAAGCGATAAAACACTTTAGGAGATCGTGAATTGTCAATTGTGAATGGTGAATAGGGATTGACTTTAGAATTTGTAGTACTATCTATTGACAATTCACCATTGACAATTCACGCCTCCCACACAACAAGCCTATGCTACAAAACGATCTACTCCTCCGCACCCTTCGTGGTGAAACAACTGAAAGAACTCCCGTTTGGATGATGCGCCAGGCTGGCCGTTATCTGCCTGAATACATGGTTTTGAGAGAAAAATATGGATTCTTTGAACGTTGTCAGACGCCGGAACTCGCCTGTGAGATTACCTTACAGCCTGTTGACATTATTGGTGTTGATGCTGCGATCCTTTTTTCAGATATCCTGGTAGTGCCCCAGGCAATGGGATTAGAAGTGCAACTGATAGAAAGCAAAGGACCAGTGTTGCCCGATCCAATTAAAACGGTGAATGATATGAACCGTGTTAGGGTACCCGATGTTCATGAAACACTTGGTTATGTATTTGATGCCATCAAACTAATTAAGCAGGAGTTAAATGGTCGTGTGCCATTAATTGGCTTTGCAGGTGCTCCATGGACATTACTCTGTTATATGGTCCAAGGCAAGGGATCAAAAACTTTTGATGAAGCCAAAGCATTCTGTTATACTCAACCGGAACTTGCTCACCAACTGCTTCAAATGATCACCGAAACCACTATTGCCTACCTGAAAGCACAAATAAAAGCCGGCGCAGATACCGTACAGTTGTTCGATAGCTGGGGCGGGTTATTAAGTCCGCATGATTTTGAAAACCTCTCTTTGCGATATATGCGTCAAATTGTGCAGGCTGTTAAAGACGAAGCACCAACTATTCTTTTCGCCAAAGGTGCATGGCATAGTCTTGATCAAATGGCAGCAACAGGCGCACATGGATTGGGGATAGACTGGTGTATTAAACCAGCGCTAGCCAGACAATTTGCAGGTAATAATGTTACCCTCCAGGGAAATTTTGACCCGGCTAAATTATTATCACCCATTCCAGTAATTCAACAGGAAGTAAAAGATATGCTCAAAGCATTTGGACCGGGCAGACATATAGCCAACCTCGGCCACGGTATACTACCCAATGTACCCGTTGACCATGCAAGGGCTTTTGTGGATGCAGTTAAAGAGTTTAGATATGAAGCGTGAATAGTCAATGGTGAATGGTGAATGGGGTATGCTGAAATCATATACTTTACTATCAACTATTGACAATTCACCATTGACAATTCACACCTCACTAACCAATACAACCTTATGATCAAAGAACAATGGATATCCTTCATCCACCAGTTGCAAGACGATATATGCACTGCACTGGAGAAGGCAGATGGTAAAGCAACATTTAAAGAAGACCTCTGGGATCGCCCTGAAGGAGGTGGAGGCAGAACAAGGGTTATCAGTAATGGTAGCGTGCTGGAGAAAGGTGGTGTAAATACATCCATCGTATTTGGCGAAGTTACCGACCTTATGCGTACCCAACTGAAGATTAACGGACACAGTTGGTTTGCATGTGGATTGAGTTTGGTAATACATCCTTTTAATCCGTTTGTTCCTACTGTACATTGCAATTATCGCATGTTTGAATTGTACAATGAAGCAGGTGAAGTAATCGACAGATGGTTTGGTGGCGGTACAGACCTGACTCCTTATTATCTTTTTGAAGAAGATGCACAGTTCTTTCACCGAACATATAAAGATGCATGCGACTCATTCGACATCACTTTGTATCCCAAATTCAAAAAAGAATGCGACGACTATTTCGTTAACTGGCATCGCAATATGGAACGAAGAGGCATTGGGGGCATATTTTATGATTACCAGCGTGCAGATGATAAAAAAACGGTTGAATTCTGGATGGGTCTTGCCAAAGCATGTGGTTACGCATTCATCGATAGCTATGTACCCATCATTGAAAAAAGAAAGAAAACAACCTTTACCGCCGCAAACAAATACTGGCAGGAGATACGCAGAGGCAGGTATACAGAATTCAATCTTGTACACGATAGAGGAACTATCTTTGGACTCAAAACAAATGGCCGGATTGAAAGTATTCTAATGAGCTTACCACCAACCGTTCGTTTCGATTACAACCACCAACCAGCCGAAGGATCTGAAGAATGGAAATTGTTGCAGGCTTGTTTGCATCCGGGGGAATGGGTATAAAAATGTCAGATGGCAGATGTCAGATTTAATATATCTGCGATCTGATATCTGACATCTATAAATTTACAAACTATGCAACTTCAAAGAAGAAACCGAATCCTCCGACAATCACCTGCCATTCGTGCGATGGTGGCGGAGACGATATTGACGCCGGCTGATTTTATTGCTCCCTTATTTATTGATAAAGGCGAAAATATAAAAACAGAAATTGCGTCAATGCCTGGGTACTACCGTATGTCGCTTGATCTTACGGTGAAAGAAGTGAAATTGTTATGGGATATGGGTATTCGTTCCGTGTTGCTTTTTATTAAATGTAAAGATGAACTGAAAGATAATACAGGTAAAGAAGCCTGGAATAAAAACGGGCTGATGCAACGAAGCATCAAGGCAATTAAAGAGGCTGTTCCGGGTATGGTTGTCATGACAGATGTTGCCCTTGATCCGTTTTCTTCTTATGGACATGATGGTATTGTAAAAAATGGAGAGATTGTAAACGATGAAACGGTTGAAGCGTTAGTAAAAATGAGTATCAGTCATGCAGAAGCCGGCTGCGATTTTGTAGCCCCCAGCGATATGATGGATGGCCGCATAGGTGCTATCAGAACCGGATTGGAAGAAACAGGCTTTACCAAAGTGGGCATTATGAGTTATAGTGCTAAATATGCTTCTTGTTTTTATGGGCCTTTCAGAGATGCACTTGATAGCGCTCCTGGTTTTGGTGATAAGAAAACTTATCAAATGGATTTCGCCAACCGAACAGAAGCCATCAAAGAAACCATTATGGATGTGGAAGAAGGTGCAGATATAGTAATGGTAAAACCTGCGATGGCATACCTTGATATTATTCGCGAAGTAAAAAATGCAGTTGATGTACCAGTTAGTGCTTATCAGGTAAGCGGTGAATATGCCATGATCAAAGCCGCCGCCAAAATGGGCTGGCTGAATGAAGAAAAAGCAATCATCGAAAGTCTTACCTCAATTAAACGCGCAGGTGCAGATTTGATTGCGACCTATTTTGCGAAAGATCTTATTAGACTGATTAACGGATAATTGATTGCCACAGAGTACACAGAGAAGCACAGAAAGATTCTGTGTATTTCAGTGCTTTCAGTGGCAATCCACCAACAATAATTATTACAATGTACAATAAAAGCATTAGTCTCTTCGAACGTGCGCAACAGTCAATTCCAGGAGGTGTCAACTCACCCGTAAGGGCATTTAAAAGTGTGGGTGGCACTCCGTTATTTATGGAAAAAGCCAAAGGCGCATACCTGTATGATGCAGATGGTAACAGATATATAGATTATATCGCCTCCTGGGGTCCGATGATCCTCGGACATGCTTATGAGCCTGTGGTGAAAGCCATTCAGGAAAAAGCAGTTTTATCTACTTCTTACGGCGCGCCAACTGAATTAGAAATTGAAATGGCTGAACTGATAAAAAGCATGGCGCCGAATGTAGACCTTATCAGGATGGTTAGCAGTGGCACCGAAGCCTGCATGAGTGCTTTACGATTGGCTCGTGGTTATACCGGCAAAAATAAGTTCATCAAATTCGAAGGTTGTTATCATGGTCATGCCGATGCCTTTCTTGTAAAAGCCGGAAGTGGCTTAGCTACTTTTGATATACAAACAGTACCAGGAATAACAGGAGGTGTTTCGAACGATACGCTCACCTGTGCATACAACGATCTGGATGCCGTAAAAGCATTGGTTGCTTCAAATAAAAATGAAATTGCAGCCATCATCATTGAGCCGGTAGCTGGCAATATGGGTTGTATTCCTCCAGCACCTGGTTTCCTGGAAGGGTTAAGAAAAATATGTACCGATGAAGGTATTGTATTCATCTTCGATGAAGTTATGACAGGCTTTCGTTTAGCAGCAGGTGGAGCTCAGGAAGTTTTGAATATCGATGCCGATCTTATCACCTATGGTAAAGTAATAGGTGCCGGTATGCCAGTTGGAGCATTTGGTGGAAAAAGAGCAATCATGGAAAAAATTGCTCCGCTTGGAAATGTTTACCAGGCAGGCACTTTAAGTGGTAACCCTATTGCTATGATTGCTGGTTATACTTTATTACAGGAGTTGAAAAATAACCCATCCATCTACCAGGAACTAAGCGATAAAACAAATTACCTGCACGAAGGACTAGACAAAGTATTGGCAGCATCCGGAGTGCCTTATATTATCAACAGAAAAGGTTCGATGATCAGTGTGCATTTCAGCGAGCATCCCGTTACTGATTTTGCATCTGCTGCTGCAGCAGATAATGCCTTTTTCAACAAATATTTTCATGCCATGCTGAAACGAGGCATCTATCTCCCCCCATCCGCCTTTGAAAGCTGGTTCCTCAACAACGCACTTAGCTATGCCGATCTGGATGCTACTATTGAGGCGACTAGGGAGAGCTTGAGGGAAATTAGTGAGGTGTGAATAGTCAATGGTCAATGGTGAATAAATAGATTATTGACAATTCACCATTGACCATTCACTATCTTTACCCCATGAAACTCACCTTCTTCTCATCCCAGCCTTATGACCGGCTTTTTTTTGAGCGGTATAATGATACGTTGGGGTTTGAGTTGCAATTTCTTGACATTTCTCTCGATGAACATACAGCCTCTTTAGCCAAAGACGCTGATGCAGTTTGTGTTTTTGTGAATGATAAAGTAAATGCATCCGTTGTTTCTATTTTAAAAGAACATGGCATAAAAGTGATTGCACTTCGCTGTGCAGGATTTAATAATGTTGATCTGGAAGCCTGCCGTAAAAATGCTATCCATGTTTGCAGGGTTCCCGCCTATTCTCCTGAAGCTGTTGCCGAACATGCAACTGCCATGATTCTCACCCTTAACCGAAAAACACATAAAGCATATAACCGTGTAAGGGAACAAAATTTTTCACTAAACGGGTTATTGGGTTTTAACCTGCATGGCAAAACGGTTGGTGTAATTGGCACAGGAAATATTGGTAAAGCATTTTGCAGAATCATGCTTGGATTTGGATGTTCAGTTAAAGCTTTCGACCTGATTGCCAATAAAGAAATGGAATCAATCGGCGTAACCTATCACCCACTTATTGAAGTATTACAGTCGGATATCATCTCTTTACACTGCCCCTTAAACGAACAAACCAAACATATTATCGGAGCTGAAACCATCGATTATATAAAAAAAGGGGCCATGCTCATTAATACTGGCCGAGGAGGATTAATTGATACAAAAATCATTATCCAGGCACTAAAAAAAGGACATATCGGAGCTTTGGGTATGGATGTTTATGAACAGGAAGAAAAGCTGTTTTTCAGGGACTTATCCTCAAATATCATCCAGGATGATGATATCCAGCGGCTCATGAGCTTCCCGAATGTATTGATCACCGCTCACCAGGCCTTTTTCACCGATGAGGCCCTTTCCCAGATTGCTATTACTACGTTAAATAATGTGTTGCATTTACTAAAAAATAGTAATTTGAAGGACGAGGCTGCGTTATTGGCTTAATTTTAGTCTAAGAGTATAGAAAAGCTAAGGCACTATGAAAAAAATCAGTTCCAGATGGGTCGTTTTACTTTCAGCAGTTTTGTTTATCTGGGCTTGCCAAAAAGAGGTAAGTAAAGAAGGAACAGGACTGGGCGGTACTGCCCAAGGTTCATTAACAGATAGCTCTGGTTCATGCAAAGATGCAGTTGTACATGGTGAATATGTAATTGACCAGAATCTTACAGACAGCAACTATGTTGTTATTAAGGTAAACTTCACCTTACAAGGAAAATACAAGATTTATTCAGATACCATCAATGGAATGTGGTTCATTGATTCGGGCTTTGCTTTAACAACCGGAGCTACAACCGTAAAACTGAAAGGATACGGTAAACCCATACTGCCCAACAGAGCAGATTTTGTACTCACATTTGGCAGCAGCTTCTGTGCTTTCTCTGTAGTAACAACTGCAACCGGCGGTTCAGGTGGGGGTACAAGTACAGATTATTTCCCCAATACACTTGCATCAAACTGGACTTACGAATACCTTCCAAAACTTGGCACTTTGGATACTTTCAGGTCAACTGTTACCAATCAGACCGTATTCTTCGATAATATGGTCTTCAAACAATTTGATACCAATCCACTGGGAGAACCTTATTATTTCTCGAAAGACAATGCCGGAAATTACTATGCACTAAGCACCACAGATTTCGATTACCTCTTTCTTTTCGATTCTATTCCAAATACATTCATTACCTATCCTTTTCTGAAAGATAATGTAGCCGTAAGCACAACATGGGAAAGTCCGGAATATGGCAAAGTAAAATTAGGGTCGGAAGTAGGGGTTAGCAAAGCTGTGTTTACCATCATGGGTAAAGGCATTACCTACAATGTGTTTAATACTTCCTATTCAGATGTAATAAGCGTAAAAAGGGTTATTCACTTCAAACCAGATGGCGGCAGCTACCGCGCGCTTATTGAAGGAACCAGCTATTATGCTAAAGGGGTTGGCCTGATTGATCAGGTAATTCCTGCAGCTAATCAGTCTGTTTCTTTGAAGAGAAAAGAAGTGTTCTAATTAGTCCACATTAATAGGGGTTCTTGGTAAGCAATGAATTGATAGCCATTGCCGTCTGAGATAATCTGGTTGGAAGTGTAGCGTATGATGGAACGCAGATCTTCATGATTTTCAAGATATATCATGATAAATCTTGAAAATTCCTGTTCTATTAATAACGATTACGCATCAACAGCAATCAGATATTTATCTTACCCGCTGATTTTACATGATGCTATCTGGCGAAATATTACTAGAATATCTGCGTTTTATCATCCACCACAGATTTGGTTTCTACGGTTGAATGTTTTTCTTCTTTCTGGTGTTTGAAGAATTTATTCTGGAAGATTAAGATGGCTATTACACCAGCCGAGATAGAGGCATCGGCAAGGTTAAACACTGGTCTGAAAAATTCAAAGTCATCTCCCCCAACAAATGGCACCCAACTTGGATAATGAGTATCAGTAATGATGGGGAAATAAAACATATCTACCACTTTACCATGCAATAAACCAGCATAGCCGCCACCTGAAGGAAACAAAGTGGCTACATTTTGTGTAAAAGGATTGCTTTGCTCAAAGATCAATCCATAAAATAAACTATCTATCAGGTTACCCAATGCCCCGGCATAAATGAGTCCGGCGCAGATCATAAAACCTTTATGGTAATGTTTCTTGATGAAATCGCGCAGCAGGAAAGTACCCCAGATTACGGCAACCAATCTGAAAAGTGTGAGGGCTATTTTCCCAAAGCCGCCACCAAATTTCCAACCCCAGGCCATGCCTTCATTTTCAACAAAATGCAGCCTGAACCAATCACCAATTATTTTATGCTCCTCACCAGCATAATAATTCAGTTTGATATAAAACTTTAATGCCTGATCGGCTACAATAATGGCTAGGATCAATAAAAACAGCTGCTTTCCTTTCACTTACTGGTAAATTTATACAGTCGCAAAGATAGGGGCTGAACCAACAAATCTAGTATTCACTAAAAGGTTGGTTTGTTAAATCATGCTTTTATTCCTCTACATATACCCTTTTAACCCGTTGGCTGATTCCGGTCATCACTTCATACACAATGGTCCCAGATGATTCAGCCAGGTCCTGAACCGGTACCTGGGCACCGAAAACTTCTACTTCATCTCCTTCGGTGGCTTCTGGTATATCTGTAACATCGATCATGGTCATATCCATACAAATATTACCCACTACAGGTGCTTTTTTGCCCTTCAACATCATATATCCACTGCCATTTCCGAGGTTGCGACTATAGCCATCTGCATAGCCTATTCTTACGGTCGCAATCATACTATCACGGCTTAGAACACCTTTTCTATTATAACCTACGGTTTCGTCTACAGGAACCCTTCTGATTTGCGCTATGGTAGTTTTAAGCGTTGCAACTGTCTGTAACGACAACTGATGCTGGTTGGCGCTGTCAACACCATATAATCCAATTCCCAACCTCACCATATCATACTGGTATTCCGGATGTCTGAATATACCTGCCGAATTTGCAATATGCCTGATAAATGAATAACCAAGTACCTCTTTCATCGCTACCACTGCTATTTCAAACCTGCGAACCTGTTCTCGGGTGAAATCGTCGAGTGAAGCAGATTCACTTGCTGCCAGGTGACTCAATACCGATTTGGCAACCATGGTTCCCTGTTCCTTCATGTGAGTAGCCAGTTCGCTTGCTTCAGAAACCTCAAAGCCCAATCTGTTCATACCTGTATTGAACTTTATGTGAACCGGATACTGGGTAATAGCCTGCCTCTTTAAAAACTGGTGGAAAGCATGGTAAATATTGAAAGAATATATCTCCGGTTCGAGGTCGTATTGTATCATGGCATCAAAGCCGGCTTCATCAACATTCATTACCATGATCGGCATGCTTATCCCCGCTTTGCGCAATTCAAGCCCTTCATCAGCATATGCTACTGCCAGATAATCTACTTTATGGAATTGCAATATCCTTGCTACTTCCGCCGTACCGCTTCCATAACTAAAAGCTTTTACCATGGCCATGATACGAGTACTCGGTGAAAGCTCCTGCTGGTATGCTTTCAGGTTATGAACCATGGCCGTAAGGTTTACTTCCATTACGGTCTGGTGAATTTTTTGTTCCAGCCATTGACTGATTCTTTCAAAGGAAAATACCCTGGCTCCTTTCAATAAAATATATTCATCCCTGAATTGATTCAATGAAGCATGCTTAAGAAACTCTTCCGTCGATTCGAATAAAACAAATTCAATATCGGACTTATATTTTTCGAAAACAGTACTTTGGCTGCGCATCATGCTACCAATACCAATCAACCTGCTTACCCCTCTTTGTATCAGTAGTTCTATGATATAGGTATATAACAGTGCATCCGTTTTACCGGTTTGCAAAAGATCAGAAAGGATCAGTGTGGTTTTATTTTTTCCAGCCTGTTGCAATAAAAAATCGAGTGCCAGTTCGAGTGAAGCTATATCATTACTATAGCTATCGTTCAGCAGATAACAATTATTAACTGCTCGCTTCAATTGCATACGCATATCTACTGCTTCCAGTAACATCATGCGTTTATTTATCCATTCTGCAGAATAGCCCATTAATAATAATACAGCCCAACAAGTGATGGCATTATCAATTGATATACGATCGGTAAAAGGTATTTGAATTTGTACCTGGCTACCCTGGTAAGTTGCACTGACAAGGGTTTGTTGTGCTGATTTTTCTTCCGAAGTCACCCGCAAATCAGCAGTAGTCTCTCTGCTCCAACTGAAGAACTGAATATTTTCTTTAAATAGTTGTCTGTTCTTTCCCGAAATATCCAGCAAAGGTTCAATACTATCTTTACAATACACTAGACTATCCGCATCCGAAAATAATTTTGCCTTGGCTACAGCTTTTGATAGTTCATCTTTAAACCCTGCCGCATGCGCAGCTCCGATATTAGTCCATACACCAATTGTAGGTTGCACAATTTGCTGCAAGGCTTCCATTTCACCTTCCTTTGAAATGCCTGCTTCAAATATACCCAGTGTATGAGATTGATTGAGTTGCCAAACACTTAAAGGAACACCGATTTGTGAATTATAGCTTCTTGGACTTCTTACAATTTGCGCCTCTGTATGTAATAATTGGTAAAGCCACTCTTTTACAATTGTTTTTCCATTGCTACCGGTAATGCCAATAATGGGAATACTGAATTGTTTTCGGTGCCATGCGGCTAATTGTTGTAATGCCTGCAATACATCCGGCACTTCAAGGAATATGGCATCGGGATATATAGTAGTATCTATCCCCTGTTTCCCTATTACAAAAAAACGAAGTCCCCTGCTGTATAACTCTGTAATAAAGCTATGCCCATCACGCCGTGGACCACTCAAGGCGAAAAACAAGGTGTTTTCTGCAAATACCAGTTTACGGCTGTCGGTTAGCAGGTATTGAATAGACTGATCAACGGACGGTATCCGTTCTGCTTTGATGATGGTTGCTATATGTTGAATTGTATACGCCAATAAAGAGCATGGTTTTATCAGAGTGACCCATCGTGCACATCCTTGGGCGCTCCTTTTTTGTTAGCAAACATCGAATAAAATATAGATCCCGAAATACAGAGTACGATAAGTCCGAGGGAGATAAATACCTGTGTGCTTTTATCAACCCACATATTGATATAATGTTCGCCTAGCATTTTCACGCCAATAATTACCAGTACAATAGCGATTCCCTGTTGCAGGTAATCGAATTTTGAAACTGCTCCACGCAATAAGAAAAACAGGGATCTCAGTCCAAGTACCGCAAAAATATTGGAGGTATAAATCACCAGCTTATCTCTGGAAATACCCATTACAGCCGGAATTGAATCAAGCGCAAAAACAAGATCAATCGATGCAAGTAATACTACTACCACAAACAAAGTGGTGTATAAAGGTTTACCATTTTCACGAACCACATATTTGCCATCGCCATCATGGGGTGCCAGGGGCAGGTATTTTTTCAGGAAGCGATAAATTTTTGTGTCGTGGGGTTCAAATTCTTTCTCTTCATTTGAAGTAAACATTTTGTATCCGGTATAAACCAGGAACACACCAAAAATATACAACACCCAATGAAACTGTTCAACCAAGGCAACGCCAATCGTTATAAAAATAACCCTGAATACAATGGCCATTAGAATACCAATCAACAATACGCGGGAGTAGAATTTTTCTTTTACTTTAAAAGAATTGAATATGAGGATGAATACAAAAATATTATCGATGCTCAGGCTCCATTCCATCAGGTAAGCACTCAGGTATTCGAGGGCCAGCTTTTGTCCTTCTTCAACCCACATAAAAACGAAAAATGCCAATGCAAGCGAAACCCAGAAAAAAGTTTGTTTTAAAGCCTGTTTAATGGTTATCTGGGCATTCTTCTTACTCAGCAAACCAAGGTCAAATACAAGTGCCAGAACTAAAACGATCCCAAAAACAAGGTATACTATCTGATGAGTGGTCATGAGGGTAAATTAGACCGTAAAGATAAGATTCCAGCACGTCGCAGGTGTTTACTTGCCGTATTTCTTTTTTCGCCTCAATTGCAGTGTTGCTCCTGCTATTCCCAATAATACCAGCGGGGCAAGAATATTAATCCATTGCCAGGTATTTTTTTGATTGGCTATTTTTTCTTTATCTAATAAGCGGAGTACAATGGTTTTATTCCTGCTTTCAAATAAGCCATTATTGCTTACCAGGTAATCTATACAGTTCAGGAAAAATTCCCGGTTGGCAAATCGATACCCTTCAAAGGGAAGTTCACCCATAGAAAGTGGACCGGTTGTATTACTTAATGCATTGGTTACAATATCAGCATCAGATACTACAATTTGTTTCCCGGATACTTTAGCTGCTTTTAAAAATGGGCGGCCTGTTGTTCTTTGCACTGAATCCATTAAGTTATTGCTGGCCCTGTTCGCAAATAATGACTGAAAGTTTCCTTCCAGCAATACCGCAACCGGCACAAAACTTTTATTAAAGCTTCGCAGATCCTCTTCTGATTTTACACTGTTGATTGATACAATGGCCGGAGAAGAAATGCGACGGCTATTGGTATCAGATGCCAATAATATTGTTTTCTGAATTCCCGGTGCCTTAACCGTATCGATACTGGATGGAAAGATGGGTAATACCCGGTCTATATTTTTTGAAATAGGGTTATTCGTTTGGGATGCCAAAAAAGGATAATAAGGCCAGGGAACTCGCTGCATATTGGGTGAACCATCGGGATTGCGGCCAATAACAATAGGTATTTTAGAACAGTTCAGGTCTTGCAACAAATCTCCATTAATACGAACACCATATTTAAAAAGAAGATCATCAATGTCTAATCCACGGTCAAATGCAGTATACTCTGCCTGACTGCGCATCAGGCTGTCTAATTCAGCATGTAGTTTATCGATGAACCAAATTAGCTTACCGCCATTCATTACATACTGATCCAATTTTAGTTTGTCTTCCTCCGTAAAAGCTTGTGTGGGCTTTACAATAATCATTGCATCGATTAGTGTAGGGTCGGGATAACCTTGTTTCAGGTCAAAGACGGCCAGCCTGTATTCATTACGTAAACTTTCTCCCAGATCATTTACTTTAAGGTCTGTTGGTTCACCATTACCAACCAGATAAGCGATGGTAGGAATATTTTTTCTGGTAAGTTTATCGATGGCATTAGCGAACTTATACTCCAATAATGCCTCGGCTGCATTACGTGTGGCTTCCTTGTCTTCAAGCGGCTCAACATCATTCATCACATTGTATTGCCTGAAAATTTTTCTGCTGCTTCTCAGGTCAATAGCAATAGGTCTTCTGTTTCCATAACGCACAAGGGCTGATGGAATAATAAGTTGTGCGGTAGATTTATCGCTGCTGGTTATTTCACTTCTTTCAAATATAACACCCAAACTTGCCAGGCTATCATAAAGTATGGCTCGGGCTGTATCGTTGGATAAATCTTCCCCTGGCTTTTCAAATTTCACTATCAGTTGGTTACCCGACAGTGACTTAAATTCATCCAGTAACTCCTGTGTAGCCAGTGAAAGTTTTTTATAGTCTGCAGGCAATTCACCCGTTAGAAAAACATCTACCTGAATGGTTGAATCCAGGGTTGATAATAATTGTTTTGTAGGGTTGGTAAGACTGTATCGCTTATCTGCGGTCAGGTCTGCCCTGTAACCAATATTAGCCGATAGATAAATCACTGCTACCAGTATTACCAGCAAGCCCAACCAACCATATTTATGTTTTAATAATTGTGGCATAATGGTGCGTTATCTTTTCAACAGGTTCCTTTGTGTGAGAAAAAGAAAAAAGTATATAATAGCAGAAAAGTAAACAATGTCGCTTATGCGGACTACTCCTCTGCTGATACTGCGGTAATGAAAATGGATACCGAGCATTTCCAGGTAATAATCCATTCCTCCACTAAATACAGACAGTTTACTGATGGCATCGAATCCATTGTATAATAAGAAGCATACAAAAGCTCCGGCAATAAATGCTACTACTGTATTATTAGTATAGCTACTGGTACAAATTCCGATTGCGGTGAAAACGGCACCGAGTAATAACAGACCTAAATAACTACCAATTGTTGCACCTATGTCTATTCCTCCGGTTACACTGAGTGTTTGTATGGAGATGGCATAAATAATGGTAGGTAGTATGGCGGAAAAAACAATTACCAGGGCACCGAAAAACTTTCCCCAAACAAGTTGACCCGGAGAAAGGGGTAGTGTACGTAATATTTCAAAATTACCTAGTCGATATTCATCCGAAAAACTTCGCATGGTAATGGTAGGTACAACGAATAAAAGTATCCAGGGTACTAAGCTAAAAAAGCCGGCCAGACTGGCATATCCAAACTCCAGGATACTTGTTTCCGGGAAAACGAATAGCATCAGACCATTGATCAGCAGGAATACTGCCAGGGCAATAAAGCCTGTTAAGCTACTGAAGAATTGTTGCCATTCTTTTTTGCAGATAATCCACATATTGTCAAAACTAATTGTTCTCTTCGATAACAGTGCCGTTCATAAATATTTTATGTGTTCTTTATGGAATCTGTTGAATATGGCATCTAAAGTTAAAACAGCCATATGTTCAAGAAAATCATCCTGCTATTACTTACGGTATTTGGCGTGGGCTTATTTGCAAATGCTCAAACGAACCAATCTGAAAAGCTGGTTAAGAAAATGCCGCCGCCACCGCCGCCGCCAGTTGAGCGGCCAAAAGCAGCACCAAAATTCAATCCCCCAAAGATTAAAATGTTGCCCGGCACTCAACCGCCACCGCCACCGCCGCAGCCGGTTGAAAAAACAAAAATAAAACTCAAAAAAGCTCCAATAGGAGACCCTCCAATAGTTATTCAAAAACCAGAACGGCCGGCTCCACCGGCACCGCCTGAGAAAGGGAATATTATTTTCAACTAGCAAATCGATCGAACAGGCCATTCTTTTTTTCTCATGTGTGTCAGATAACCTGTTCTGGCATTTGTTTACACAAATGCCGTTGGTTTTTGGAAAAGGCCTGGGCTATACCAGGCTTTTTTGTTTACAAAAGAAAAATGCCTGGATATACCAGGCATTTTATAATTCATTAATAATTTATCATTACACCGCAAAACTCTCCCCACATCCACAACTTCTGCTGGCATTAGGGTTATTGAAATAAAATCCTTTGCCATTCAATCCATCGGAGAAATCAAGTTCTGTATTTACGAGGTATAAAAAACTTTTCAGGTCTGTTACTACTTTCACGCCATTGTCTTCAAAAACCTGATCCATTGGTTTTATTTCATTATCGAAATCGAGTTTATAACTCAAGCCCGAACATCCACCTCCTACAACACCGACCCTTAAAAAGTACGAAGTATCTCCTGCAACACCTGCTTCATCCATCAGTTGCTGTACTTTTTTCTTTGCTTTATCGCTTACGTATATGCTGTTCTCTGTTGCGACCATTTGACTAATAGTTAATAGTTCATGGCTAATGGTTGAAAAATAGCCTTTTACAAATTAGTGCACGCCTTTCTCTTCGAATACCAGTTCTTCGAGACCATTCTTCTTACGATAATCGTTGATAGCTGCTTTAATAGCATCTTCTGCCAATACTGAGCAGTGAATCTTTACAGGAGGAAGGTTTAATTCTTCCACCAGATCCATATTATCGATCTGAACAGCCTGATCAACTGTTTTACCTTTCAACCACTCAGTAGCGAGTGATGAAGAAGCAATGGCTGATCCGCATCCGAAAGTTTTGAATTTAGCGTCTGTAATAACACCGGTAGCATCGTCTACTTCAATCTGAAGACGCATAACGTCGCCACACTCAGGAGCTCCAACTAAACCAGTACCTACATTCTTTTTTCCTTTATCTAGCGTACCCACATTTTTGGGGTTACTATAATGGTCGATTACTTTTTCTGAATATGCCATGGTTGAATCAATTTGAAAATTAAACAATTTGAAAATTTGAAAATGACGATACTACTTGTTAGTAATTGGGTAATTCAAAAATCATTTTCAAATTTTCAAATCACCCCATTTTCAAATTATCAGTGGTGTGCCCACTCAATGCTGTTCAGGTCGATACCTTCTTTGAACATTTCCCAGAGTGGACTCATTTCTCTCAGTTTTAATACGGTTTCACTTACAGCCTTGATGGTGTAGTCGATTTGTTCTTCGGTAGTAAATCTACCCAATCCAAAACGAAGCGAACTATGTGCCAGATCATCGCCCAGTCCTAGTGCTTTTAATACATAACTTGGCTCCAGTGAAGCAGAAGTACAAGCTGAACCAGATGAAAGGGCAATGTTTTTATTAAAGCCCATCATCAATCCCTCTCCTTCTACGTATTTAAAAGAAATATTACTTACATGTGGTAAACGGTGTTCACGACTTCCGTTCACATAAGCTTCTTCCAACTGCATTAAAGCATTTTCCAGCTTATCGCGCAGTTTGCTCAGTCTGGCAGCATCATCGGCCATTTCTAGTCTTGCGAGTTCACAAGCCTTACCAAAGCCAACAATACCAGGTACATTCAATGTACCGCTGCGCATGCCTCTCTCATGACCACCGCCATCCATCTGGGCAGTTACTTTTACCCTTGGGTTTTTACGGCGTACATAAAGAGCACCTACGCCTTTTGGACCGTACATTTTATGTCCGGTAAAAGCCATAATATCAATACCGTCTTTGTTTACGTCAACAGGTATTTTACCTACTGCCTGGGTTCCATCTGTAAAGAAAAGAACACCGTGTTTGCGAGCGATGGCGCTGATTTCTTTTACTGGCTGAATAACCCCGATTTCATTATTGGCATACATGATGGCAATAAGGATGGTATTGGGTTTAATTGCAGCTTCCAGTTCTTTCAGGTCTATCAATCCTTCCGGATTAACTTCCAGGTAGGTAACTTCCCCACCTGATCTTTCAATATGCTTACAGGTATCTAATACCGCTTTATGTTCTGTAGTACAGGTAATGATATGATTCCCTTTACTGGCGTACATTTCGTACACCCCTTTGATTCCCAGGTTATCACCTTCGGTAGCGCCTGAGGTAAAGATGATCTCTTTCGGATCAGCTCCTATCAGTTTAGCTACCTGCTCACGTGCATAATCCACCGCTTCTTCAGCTTGCCAGCCAAATGAGTGGTTACGACTGGCCGCATTACCAAAATGCTCGGTAAAGTAAGGTATCATAGCTTCCAACACACGGGGATCCATGGGTGTGGTGGCATTGTTATCAAGGTAAATCGGTAATTTCAACATAGTACAGAGAAATTTGCTTGCTTATTAATACAAAAATACGTCAATCGGTTTATACTTGCAGAACTGAAACCCGCTTCCAGCCGCTTTTTTTCACAAATCGAAAGCCTATTTTAAAACAATAAAAGATGTTAAAAGTTGAACATATTGGCCTTGCCGTTAAAAATTTTTCGATTTCCATCCCATTATTCGAGCAATTACTGTCTACCCCCTGCTACAAAACCGAGACTGTGGCCTCAGAAAACGTCAATACAGCCTTTTTTCAGGTCGGGGAAACCAAGATAGAACTATTGGAAAGTACCGACCCAGATGGCGTAATTGCCCGTTTTATCGAGAAAAAAGGGGAAGGGATACACCATATTGCCTTCGAAGTAGCTGATATTGAGGCTGAAATGGCCCGTTTAAAAGGGCTTGGTTTCCAACTCCTCAACGAAACACCCAAATCCGGCGCCGACAACAAGCTCGTCTGCTTCCTTCATCCAAAAGGAACGAATGGGGTGTTGGTGGAGCTTTGTCAGGAAGCAAAAGGAACAGAGAAATAAGGAATAAGGAACATGAAATCAGAAAGTAGTTATCCTTTCTGATTTCTTATTTCATGTTCCTTATTACTCTGTTTCTATTGCAGCCCAAGTTTTTCCACCGCTGCTTGCGCGGCAACCTGGGAGGCGTCTTTTTTATTATAGCCTTTGCCGACGGAAAGAAGTTCGCCGTCTAGTATGATATGAATGGTGAAGAGGCGGCGGGAGCCTTCCATTTTTTCGTCTGCCAGGTCGAAAGTAAGTGTACGTCCGTGTTTACTTGCCCAGCCGATTAGTTTGTTTTTCAGGTTAATGTCTACCGATTCCAGATCGTCTACAAACATGTGTGGAATAACAATCTGCTTGAGTACCCAGTGTTGTGTTTTCTCGTACCCTTTATCAAGGTACACCGCACCAACAACTGCTTCGAGTGTATTTCCGAATATCTGACTTCCTTTGAGGGAATTGTCGAATTTGTTGTAGAAGGTAAGCTTGCGCAGACCCATTTTAAGGGCGATATCGTTCAGTTGCTGGCGGTTAACCATTTTACTGCGCATTTCTGTGAGAAAGCCTTCGCCTTTATACGGATATCTTTTAAAAAGATAGTCGGCAACAACGGCACTTAGCACCGCATCACCAAGGTATTCGAGGCGTTCATTATTTTCTTCCGGGGTATCTTTTACCGAACGGTGACTGAGGGCAGTACGATAAATAAGCAGGTTACCGGGTTTTAGGCCCAATACATTTTTCAGTTGTGCCTCAAAAGAAGCGTCTGACGATTTGGATGAAAAAAGTCGTTTTAAAAACTGCACAAATCTTAGGCTGTATATTTTTTCACGATTACACAGGCATTATGCCCTCCGAAACCAAATGTATTGCTTAAAGCGGCTCTTACGGTTTTTTGTTGTGCCTTATTGAAGGTAAAATTCAATTTAGGATCAAGTTCCGGGTCATCGGTAAAATGGTTAATAGTTGGCGGTATGATGTCGTGCATCACACTTTTAATACAGGCTATAGCCTCAATTACTCCTGCTGCTCCCAGACAATGACCTGTCATAGATTTGGTTGCGCTGATATTGAGGTTGTAGGCGTGTTCACCAAATACTTCGGTAATTGCTTTTACTTCTGCTCCGTCTCCTAATGGGGTAGATGTTCCGTGGGTATTGATATAATCAATTTCATCGGCACGCATACCAGCATCTTTCAAAGCAGCAAACATTACATTGCGCGCGCCTAGTCCTTCAGGGTGTGGAGCAGTAAGATGATATGCATCTGCTGTTGCGCCACCACCTGCAATTTCGCAATAGATTTTTGCGCCACGTTTGATGGCATGTTCATATTCTTCCAGGATAAGTGCACCGGCAGCTTCTCCCATTACAAAACCATCGCGGTCCTTATCGTAAGGGCGGCTGGCTGTTTTAGGGTCATCGTTACGTTCGCTCATGGCTTTCATGGCATTAAAACCACCAAGTCCGGCTTCACTGATAACGGCTTCTGCGCCACCTGAAACAATAATATCTGCCTTACCCAGGCGAATGGTATCTACTGCGCTGATAATAGCATTGGTACTGGATGCGCAGGCACTCACTACTGCGTAGTTAGGTCCGCGAAATCCATGACGCATGGAGATAAGTCCGGCAGCAATATCCAGGATCATTTTAGGAATGAAAAAGGGATTGAAACGTGGTGTTCCATCGCCCTTTGCAAAGTTGATCACTTCTTCCTGGAAAGTGGTAAGTCCACCTATACCACTTGCAAAAATTACGCCTACGCGGTCAATATCTACATTGTCTTTGGAAATACCCGCATCGGAAACGGCCATTTCACTGGCAGCGATAGCGAGTTGTGCAAAACGGTCTGTTTTACGGGCTTCTTTACGATCCATAAAGAGTGTTGGATCGAAGCCTTTGATCTCACATGCAAAACGTGTTTTGAATTTGGATGCATCAAATAAAGTAATGTTATCAGCTCCGGGTACACCATTGATCAACGCCGTCCAATAATCTTCAAGGTTATTTCCTAACGGGGTGAGGGTGCCAATTCCGGTAACAACAACGCGCTTTAATTCCATGATCAAAACCTGTTTAAGTGAACATCCGCCTTTCGAGGCCGAAGCCGCAATAAGGCGGATGTAAAATTATTCCTTAAATAAAATTAATTCTTACTTGGCATGTTCTTCCAGGTAAGCAACAGCCTGACCAACGGTGGTGATGGTTTCTGCCTGCTCATCAGGAATAGAGATGTTGAATTCTTTTTCGAATTCCATAATCAACTCAACGGTATCCAGTGAATCGGCACCGAGATCGTTGGTAAAAGAAGCCTCATTGGTAACCTCGGCCTCGTCAACCCCTAACTTGTCAACTATGATTTTCTTAACTCTTGTTGCGATGTCTGACATTGTAAAAAGTTTTTGTTACAGCCGCAAAAATATACTTTTTGTCAAATAAGCAATCTTTTCGGGCATATTTGTTTCCACAGAGAAAAAGACCGGAAGTCCGGGAGTCCGAAAGTCCGGAGGAAAGAGCGTTTTAATATTGATTGCGCCAATATCCCCCCCTAAAACACCCGGTTTTCATCTTCCGGTCTTCGGTCTTCCCGACTTTCGGACTAATTTGAAAAAGACCGGAAGTCCGGGAGTCCGAAAGTCCGGAGGAAAGAGCGTTTTAATATTGATTGCGCCAATATCCCCCCCTAAAACACCCGGTTTTCATCTTCCGGTCTTCGGTCTTCCCGACTTTCGGACTAATTTGAAAAAGACCGGAAGTCCGGGAGTCCGAAAGTCCGAAGGAAAGTGCGTTTTAAATATTGATTGCGCCGTATTCCCCCTAAAACACCCGGTTTTCGTCTTCCGGTCATCGGACTCCCGGACTTTCGGACTTTCATACTCCCTCTCAAATCTTATACATAACTCCAACCCTCACCCCAAAACACCCCATTCCCATCTCCCGGACTCCCCGACTTTCGGTCTTTCGGACACTATCTCAAATATTAAAAATGATTCCTATCTTGTACGTCTTATGGCATTAAAACTCATTGATCACGGTAGTAAGGAGTACCAGCAGATGGTAGAACTACGGTACCAGATATTGCGTAAACCGCTGGGACTCAGTTTTACCATGGAAGATTTGGCCAAAGAAACCAATGATATCCTGATAGGCTGTTTCGACGAAGAAAAGCTGGAAGGATGCTGTATGCTCACGGAAGACGGCCCTCAAACGGTTCGCCTAAGACAAATGGCTGTTTATGCCGGACTACAAGGAAAAGGGATTGGAAGGGTATTAATGATGTTTGCCGAAAACATCGCCCGCGACCGCGGCTACAAGCGCCTCACCATGCACGCCCGCGCATCTGCCGTTGGCTTTTACGAAAAACAAGGCTATAAAATCTGCAGCGACGAATTCCAGGAAGTAACCATTCCGCATTATGTAATGGAAAAAAGCTTGTAGAACAGAAGAACAGAGGAATGTCCAATATCCAATTTCCAAGGATTTACTTCGACGTTGGATATTGGACATTCCTCTGTTCTTCTGTTTACTTATCGCCAATCTTCTTCTTCAGCAGTCCTCTCAAATCGTGGCGGAACTCGTCGCCCATGGGTTCTTTGGGGATCAGGAAGAAGGATTTACTATCGAAATAGAGATGAAAAAAATGCGGGCTCTCAAAATAACGAACGAATTTGCTCCATTCCCAGTCTACATAACCACGCTCATTTTCAAGCCGGATAGCCGTTTCATGAAAGTCGATGATGAAACTTTCTTTGAATGTGCTCGCTTTCCGATAAATATTGTTAGGTAGAAAATACCAAAAGGATGACATGAGCATGATCCAGATAAAGGACCCAAGCAGAAATGGTTCTGGCCTTATCTTCTTCATATAAAAAAGCACCGCCGCCGCAATAGCAAATACATTCACCAGTATCATTAAAATCCTGATTTCAGGTTTCTGCACAAAGTGATAACGTAGGGCCTGTATTACTTTTCGTTTGTCGTAGGAGAAGCTTAGCTGCATAAAGCAAAGATAATGAGTGATGGCTGATGTCGGATCGCTGATGTCGGATTTAGCAGGGCTGATATTTGATTTTTTGACCTTTGATTTCTCTGTGCCTGTTTAGTGCATAAGATCAAAATATTAAAAAAAAATGCTTTGTATTTTGAAGAGGGGAGAGTAAATTTAGGTGTAGTAAATTCAAATACTCGTAATGAATATTGTATATATACTTGGTAATGGGTTTGATTTAAATATTGGATTAAAAACTAGTTATACTGATTTTTATAATTTCTACAACTCTCTTGCATCTTCAAAAGAGAATATAAAATTCTTAAAGGAATCTATTTCTAAAGACTATCAGACTTGGGCAGATCTAGAGCTTGGGCTTGGGAAATTTACTGATACATTAAATGACTCTCAGGAATTTATTGATGTTTTTGAGGATATTTCTGATCAACTGGCACTTTATCTTGAAAAAGAAGAAGCAGCGTTTGACTTTTCCTTAATTGATAAACAAAAATTTTTTGCAGACTTGTGTTTTCCTAACAACTACTTGCCAGTGTCTGATTCAGCTATACTATCAACTTTCATGAATAAAAGAAAAGAGGCTTGGAATTTAAGGTTTATTACATTGAACTATACACGCTCTCTCGAAAAAATTTTACAAACCGATACCCCAAATTTACAGATAGGAACAACTGCGGACTCCTTCCAAATCAAGTTGAGAGATCTTCAACATCTGCATGGCACGATTGATGAACGAATGATTATGGGTGTCAACGATATTTCACAAATTGCTAATACGAATTTTCATACGAGTCAAGAATTAATTGAAGCATTTGTAAAACCAACATGCAATCAAGCTTCAAAAGCCACTGTCGATAGAAAGTGCATGGGATCAATTCTTTCAGCAAACCTCATTTGCATTTTTGGTTGCTCATTAGGTGATACAGATAAAATCTGGTGGGAACTAATTGGCAGACAACTAATGAAGGATGTCATGTTGCTGATCTTTACTAGGGGTTCAGAAATCAGTAGAAGAAGACCATATAAAGGCCTTACAAATGAAAGACAGATAAAAAAAACTTTTTTAGATAAAACGAATTTGAGCGAATCTGAAAAAGATTTAGTAAGCAATAAAATTATAATTGGACACAATACACAGTTATTTTCACACCTGAGATTGCAACCTTAATTTCATTCAAGTTGACTTTATTAAATAAAAAAGTCTTACAAATTCTTCTTAGTTACAAAAAATTTCCGAAGAAACTCATTCTTCAACTTAACATCACTTTAATGACAATATTATTACTATTTTTTACAGCATCTGTAATCTACATTATACTACAATTGACAAAATCAAAAAGGATTCCCTTTGATCGATTTAAAAATACATCCGAACGAATTACAAATCCAACTGTCCTATCCCCTGAGGTATTTGCAAAAAAATATAAAAGCAGAAACAGGCAAGTGAAGGGCGGCTCACTTTGCTTCTGGGGACACTGGTTCGGCAAACCACTCGATAATTATCATGAGATCATTGATGTACATTATAACCATGAATCAAATGAGTTAAAACTTTATTTTGATGAGGAAGAAATATTAACAATAGAATATCCAGAAAAAATTGAAGAATATGAAAACAGCTTCAAAATAAATTCCGCTACCAGGATACTATTTGAGTGGTACTTATACGGCAAACCACATGCAGAAGATTATTACGCTTTTATAAGTATTTCAAAAACAGCCAATGAACTTAAAGGACAAACTAACTTTATGGCAGATAAAAAAACGTTTCACGATTTAGATATTCTTAAACCAGCATTATTGTTAGTATAGAAAAGAAGTTCCACAGAGGAGCTGCACCTAATTGAATACACTTCACCAGTCATGCAGTAAATTGCTTGTGTCTTTTAAAAACAAGGGTTAAATACGGCAATAAAATATCAGTTTGAATTTGCATCTTGCCCGATTAATTTTTAATCTGGTTTATGATTTTATATCGTGCAGTTTCTGATGCCGAACAAGAAGATATACAATTACATAACTGTTTCCGTACCCAAATTAATACGCTTGAGGCGAAGCAATTCTTTTGTAATGAAGTTGCCGTAAGGGAATATGTAGTAGCAAGTATTAAGCGGAATTTTGTGCCTCCATATACCTATTTATTAACCGTATCGGTTGATGATCAGTTTTTTTTACAGGCAACAGATATTCGGCAGGAATTAGATGGTTATGACGCCATAAATATCGACCAGCAACATTTAAACTGTTTCAACAAATTTAATACCTTTATTCAACCAAATGATATCAAGGACAGCCTATAATATTAAAGCAAAAATTTCACTTCTTCCCACTAGTTTGGGTGGAAGACAAAACCCTGTTGCTACAGGTTACAGACCTGCCTTGGCATTTAATACTACGCAATATTTTTGTGGTGAAATAGAACTGCTGGATCAGGCACAATTAAACCCTGGTGATTCCGGCACCGTATTTATCCGCTTAATTCCCGCCAAACATATTCGCAAGAATCTTAAGTCTAATGATGCTTTCACCCTGAACGAAGGAAGCAAAGCAATTGGATCAGGAATTATTTTGAGTGCAGAGAAAGTGAGTTGTGAATAGTCAATAGTGAGTAGTGAGTAAAAATTGATTTGAATTTTTACTCACGCATATTCATCGCCAACACTATTTAAAGATCATTTATGAGTGATTTTAAAAAAACAACGCTTTTACAGAAATATACCATTTTACAAGCTACGCTTGATTATATGATTAAACATCATAGCAGTACTGTTGTCTGTGATTACGAAGACCCGGTAATGGAAATGTTCCAACGGGGGAAAATGCAGGCTGAAAAAGATTATCAGGAAAAGAACGCTTCCAAACTAAAATACCAACTTGACCGTTGGCTGAGAATGCTGGAGAGAATGATGGATACGAATTATGCTGCTTTTATTAAAGAGCAAACAGGATTTACAATCGACTTATTCCAAAACATAAGAACACTCGCTGAAACATTCAACAATAAGACGGAGCTAAACAGCCAGCAAGATCTATATGATTGCAATTGTCTGATGCAGTATTATGAAAAAACAAATACCAATACTGGGAAAAAAAAGAGACTGGAACAATTAAGCCAAGACTATGTTGAAAAAAACTTTCCACCTCATACATACGAGGATTTAAGCCAGTATAGTACTGAACTGTCTAGCATACAAAATGATGATAACAGTGTAGTGGTAACTTTAACCTATATAACAACGGTTGGTGGGCCAAAACCCAAAGACTTTAAATCCTGGGCAGTCGCATCTCCGGATCACCATAAGCAACTGATTGTCCAACAAGAAACATTCGCTAAAACTGCTACTACATCAGTGCAGATTTATACTAAAGAAAATCTAACTCCTATTTATTCAATTGAAGGCATTCATAATATAAACGTTAGCTGGAAAGACGATTCAACGATTCTCTTACAAACCAAAAATGAATACCACCCTACATTAGCCGTCAAGAAAGTATCCTACCCCACGGAAACAATCTACATAGAATACCTGACCTGACAGCGTTCGCAACTCACTGTCCATAGTCCATGGACCATGGTCTATGGACTATGGTCTACAACTAAATCTCCACCATCTCCCTTCTCTTTCCAATCAACGCATTCATCACCAGCCAGCCAGCCAGGTATGCGAAACCACAGATGAAGAACATGATATAGTAGGCCACTTCAATTTTATCAATGCTGCGGTAGTAAACAAACATATTTTTCTGCACCAGTAATGAAAGTAAGATTCCTCCCAGTGATCCGAACATACCACCGATTCCTGTAACAGATGCGATGGCTTTTTTGGGGAATGAATCACTTACTGTTGTAAATATGTTGGCACTCCATGCCTGATGAGCAGCGGCTGCTAAGCCAATGATCAATACTGCAAGCCACATATTAATACTTCCCAACACCTGCGCAAACACAATAGGTAATACGCATAATGCATAGATCAGCATGGACGTTTTTCTGGCTTTGAAGACCGTCCAATTTTTCTTTATCAGCCATAAAGGAACCCATCCACCCAATATACTTCCTAATGTAGAAATAGTATATACTAATGCAACAGGAACAGCTATTTGTGTTGTAGTTAACTGATATTGCCCCTGAAGGAAATCTGGTAACCAGAAAAGATAAAACCACCAGATAGGGTCTGTCAACAATTTACCGATAGCAAAAGCCCATGTTTGTCTGAAGCCCAATAATTTAAACCAGGATACTTTCTCAACAGGCCCTTCTTCAGTTGCCACCGTGGCATCATCATCACTATGTATATAATCGTATTCTGCTTTAGATAATTTTTTATGCTTGCGGGGTACTTCATATAAAATGAACCAGAAGATCAGCCAGATAAAACCAATCAATCCGGTTAAGATAAATGCCCATTTCCATCCCCACTCAGCCGCAATAAAAGGTACGGTTAATGGAGCAATGATGGCTCCGAAATTGGCACCTGAGTTAAATATACCAGTTGCCAATGCTCTTTCTTTTTTAGGGAACCATTCTGCTACACTCTTAATAGCTGCCGGAAAATTACCTGCTTCTGTTACACCAAGGAATGAACGCACCACTGCAAAACTTAATACGCTCGAAGCAAAAGCATGACACACAGCAGCCAGACTCCATAAACCTGTTGCCAAAGCATAACCCAGTTTTGTACCCAGTTTATCGATCAGACGACCTGCCCCCAACATACCGAATGCATAAAATAGCTTGAACGCTATTTCTATATTGGCATAATCAGCATCGTTCCAGTTCAGTTCAGCAGACAAAGTCGACTTTAATAAACTGATTACCTGTCTGTCGAGGTAGTTAATCGTAGTAGCAAAAAAGATGAGTGAACATATCGTCCACCTGTATTTTCCTATGGCTGCATTCATGATTATCGTTTAATGCGTTGAATGATATCGAGTACTTTTTTCGTTTGATCGTTGATTGTGGCGTAATCTTTTTCTTCAAGCAGTTGTTTGGTAATAAGCTTACTGCCCATGCCCACTGCTTTTACCCCTGCACTAAACCATGCCTGAATATTATTCTCATCGAGCTCAACGCCTCCGGTTGGCATAAAGGCAATACCAGGAAACAATTCTTTAATAGCCGACACAAAACCCGGACCCAGCAAATTGCCCGGGAATAATTTGATGAACTTTGCGCCAAGCTGTTCTGCCATCATTATTTCAGTAGATGTCATACAACCCGGTACCCATATTTTACCTGCCTTATGTACATATTCAGCAACGGCTGGAATCATACCCGGACAAATAATAAAATCGGCCCCTGCATCTATAAAACTTTGGGCATCCTGTATGGTTTTGATGGTACCGATACCCAATAACATATCTGGCATTACGCTTGCCCTTTGTGCAAGCAGGTATTTAAAATTGTCTAGCGCATGCTCTCCTCTATTGGTATATTCTATCACCCTAACCCCTGCATCATAAAGTGCTTTTGCCACCTGTAGCGACACTTCACTATCTGGATGGTAATACAAGGGCAACATTCCCTGCGCAGTAATTGATTGTATGATTTGTTGATTACTCATTGCTTGCAATAATGTTTTGAATATGACTTACAGAATTGGAAGTTGTATCACCCTTTTCCTGCAATTTTCCAAAAGCCGCTGCTGCGGCATAGTTTATCGTTTCTGTTGCTGAATAATTACTTAATGCAGCGTGAATTAAGCCGGCCATAAAACAATCTCCACTACCTACTTTATCTATTACAGTAGCTGTGCGGAAAGTTTTTGAGCGAACTTGTGTCAGGGCGTCGTTCAAGATAGCGAAATACCTGATACCAACCCCTTCATCAAATCGAAAAGTATTGGCTACTTTTTTACAGGCTGGATATTGCTGCATGATTGCGCCAGCCGTTTTTGCCGCATGAGCCTCATAATCTTCGGCATCAATAAGGCTTTGGTCCAATTCAATCCCCAATAAAGTATTAGCAGCCCAAATATTGCCCATTACCAGGTTACAATAAGGCAATAATGTTTTCATTACTTCAGCCGGCTGTTTACCATATTTCCACAGCAAAGCCCTGTAATTCAGATCAACAGAAATGGTAATGCCTTTGGCGCTGGCGGCTTTCAGCACTTCCAGACAAAGTTCTGCAGCAGATGCGCTTACTGCCGGGGCAATAGCACTAAAATGAAACCATTGTACGTCTGAGAGTACTTCATCCCAATCAACCACTCCGGTAGACAACGTAGCAAATGAAGAACCTGCGCGATCGAAAACCGTACCTGCATTTTTCATGTCTGTTCCCTGTTGCAGAAAATAAAGTCCGATTCTATTTCCTGAATAATGAACAGAAGAGGTATCGATCTTTTTCTTACCCAGATAACCAGCAATATCTTTCGATAAAGCATTATCTGGCATTGCCGTAAAATATTTCACCGGATGCCCCCAAACGGCCAATGCAGTGGCTGCATTCAATTCGGCTCCGCCCATAAAAACAGGAAGCTGGTTTTGTTCCAGCCACTGTCCGTTTGCAGCGGGCGATAAACGCAGTAATATTTCACCAAAACAGAGTACTTTCTTCATAGAAGTTTGCTTACCTGATTTCTGCTATTGCTACAGGATCCATATCCGTAAATGTATAATTCTCACCTGCCATTCCCCAAATAAATCCATAATTGGATGAACCAGCCCCGAAATGCATCGACCAGGGCGGCGAAATCACTGCCTCGTGGTTGGCCATCAGGATATGTCTGGTTTCTGTTGGCTGTCCCATAAAATGAAATACCCTGTGTTGCTCCGGCACATCAAAATAGAAATACACTTCCATTCTTCTGGTATGTGTATGCGGCGGTACCGAGTTCCAAACACTACCATGATTCAGCATGGTAAGTCCCATCACAAGTTGACAACTCTGTATACCATCCTGGTGAATGTATTTATAAATGGTGCGTTGATTGGATGTAGCAATATCTCCCAGGTTCACCGGAGAAGCCTCGTCTTTTGTCATACTCCTGTTTGGGTATGTATGATGTGCCGGTGCCGACAATAAAAAGAATATTGCGGGTGAATTACCATCTGCACTTGTGAAACTTACTTCCTTTGTGCCCTTACCCAGATAAAGTGCATCCAGTTTATTCAATTCATACTTAACTCCATCTGCCACTACTACCCCAGCTTCACCAGTATTAATGATTCCCAGCTCTCTTCTCTCCAAAAAATATTCCGCACGCAGTTCTGCTTCATTATGAAGCACCACCGTCTTGTGTACAGGCTTTACACCTCCAATAATCACGCGGTCGTAATGCGAATAAACCAACTTAAGTTGATCATCCTTCATCAACTCCCCTACATGAAAGTTTTCCCTCAGCGAAGCAGTATCCATACCCTTCACCTCATTCGGACTGTTTTGAAATCGTATTTGCATTTTTGTGAATTGTCAATTGTGAATTGTGAATAGTGAGTAGTGAATAAAATACATCTCAAATCCGACATCAGACATCAGACATCAGCCATCAAAAATCTGACATCTGCGATCTGCCATCTACCATCTACTACCGTCCCATCCATCCCCCATCTACTGTTATGATTGTTCCGTTTACATAGTCTGATGCTTTTGATGCCAGAAATACAACGGGGCCTTTGAAATCTTCCGGTTGTCCCCATCTTCCTGCAGGAATACGGGAAAGAATCGCTGCATTTCTTTCCGCATCTTCTCTTAAGGCCGTTGTATTATCTGTTGCAATATATCCGGGTGCAATACCATTTACCTGTATGCCTTTACCAGCCCATTCATTTGCCAGTGCTTTAATCAGGCTGCTTAATGCTCCTTTGCTTGCGGCATAACCCGGCACATTAATTCCTCCCTGAAAACTCAGCAGCGAACAGGTAAAGATAATTTTACCGGAACCTCTTTGCAACATACTGCTGCCTATTTCACGGGCAAGGATAAAGGGAGCGTCGAGGTTAATAGACATCACTTTATCCCAGTATTCATCAGGATGCTCTGCAGCAGGCATACGCATGATGGTGCCAGCATTATTAATGAGAATATCGATAACAGGATGTTCCTGTTTTGCCTTTTTAAGAAAAGCATAAATACTACCCCTGTCTGAAAGATCAGCCTGATAAGCAAAAAATTGACGTCCCAATGCTTTCACTTCCAGTTCAATCGCACTACCACTTAATTCCAATGATCCTGATACACCAATGATATCCACACCTGCTTCCGCTAGTCCAAGTGCCATGCCTTTTCCTATTCCTTTATTGCACCCTGTAACCAATGCGATTTTACCTGTTAAATCAAATGCCTGCATATCAGAATATATATTTTGTACTTAAAAAATTAGATTCGTGTGTATGCACTATCTCATTTATCAGGTGCCTGTTTGCATCCGTTAGTTTAGCAGCTACCAGTGATCGAATTGAAAATGCCCTTAATGCATCTACTACAGACAATGTGCCCTCTGCACTATCTTTTCTTCCGGTAAAAGGAAACACGTCTGGTCCACGCTGGCACTGACAATTAATATTTACCCTACTCACCTGGTTCACCAGTGGATCAATCAATGATGCAAGTTCTGTTGTGTCATTACTAAATAAACTTACCTGCTGACCATGTGTTGAATCGATCAGGTATTGAATGGGTTCATCAATATCTTTAAAAGGAATAACTGGTATCAACGGACCAAACTGTTCTTCCCTGTATAATTTCATTTTTTCATTTACAGGATATAATACAGCCGGATAAACAAAAGACTCATACTGTTTACCGCCATTTTCATTCATGATGGCCGCACCATGCTGAATCGCATCGTCGATACAAGACTGGAGATAAGCAGGTTTATGTGGCTCTGGTAATGGTGTTAACATTGCACCACTTTCCCAGGGCATACCAAACTTTAGTTTACCTACCGCTTCGCTGAGCATGCTGGTGAACTGCGTTGCAAGACTTTCATGTACAAAAACAATTTTTAAAGCTGTGCAACGCTGACCGTTGAAGCTAAGGCTACCTAACACCGTTTCCTGTACTGCCAATTCAAGATCGGCATGCTTGGTAATCACGGCTGCGTTTTTTGCATCGAGACCCAGTATTGCCCTTAGGCGGTTTACTTTGGGGTGAAGTTTTTTTAATTCATTGGCTACTTTACTTGAGCCGATTAAAGTAAGCACATTGATTTTTCCTGATTGCATCAAACCAGGTACAATTGTATTACCTCTTCCATAAATGGTATTTACTACTCCTTTGGGAAAACAACTTTTAAATGCTTCGAGTAATGGATAGTGTAATAAAGTACCGTGCTTTGGAGGTTTAAACAATAAGGTATTCCCCATGATTATAGCAGGAATGAGGGTAGTGAAGGTTTCATTCAACGGATAATTGAATGGACCCATACATAATACCACCCCTAATGGTGAACGTCTGATCTGTGCAGCAATTCCCTGCTCTATCGTAAAACGTGAAGAATCGCGGTCGAGTTCTTTTAATGCATCAATGGTTGCATAAATGTATTCCACCGTGCGGTCAAATTCTTTTACAGAATCGCCCCATGATTTACCAATTTCCCACATGATCAGTTTAACCACGATATCTTTTTGCTCGAGCATTTTTTCAATAAACTGCTCCACGCAGGCAATTCTTTGGGCCACACTCATTGTGGGCCATTGACCACGGCCATTATCATAGGCACGAACAGCGGCTTCAAGTGCTTCATTGGCTTCCTTTTCAGTACACACAGGGTAGGTGCCAATCAGTTTACGTTTTAAGCCTTCTGGTGTTTGAATACAAATAGGAGAATATACTTCATGTACATTTCCGTTCCATGTTTTCATGGTACCATCCGATAAATATTCGCGTTGGTGTATTTCACCAGGCAACAGGTATTGCGCTGGTATGTCTTTTTCTTCGACGAAGAGTTGATTGAGTTTTGTTTGAAAATCCATTCGATTGTTGCTTGCTTTAAAAAAAATAATTTCAGTGTATCTCTGTGGTTTCAGTGGCAATTAAAAAATTAGTATTGCCACTGAAGACACAGAAGAGCACTGAAGGATTGTGCTTAGAGGGCTTGGGGGGTTATACCCTGCCAGCCAAAATATTGTTGTGCGTTACGGTAACAGATATCTTTAATAATCTTCCCCATCCATTCCATATCTGCAGGCAGCTCTCCTTTTTCAATTTCTTCTCCAAATAAATTACAGAGCAGTCTGCGGAAATATTCATGACGAGGGAACGACAGAAAGCTACGTGAGTCTGTGAGCATGCCGACAAAGCGACTCAGTAATCCCATATTAGACAAGGCATTCATTTGCTTGATCATACCATCTTTCTGATCGAGGAACCACCAGGCAGCGCCAAACTGTATTTTACCAGCAGCAGAACCATCATTAAAATTACCGATCATTGTTGCCATCAATTCGTTATCTGCGGGATTTAGGTTATAGATGATGGTCTTGGCCAGTTTATTATCACTATCCAATTTATTCAGGAATGCTGCGAGGGGTCTTCCTTGCGCGAAATCACCTATTGAATCCCATCCTGTATCAGGACCAAGCTGATGCAACATGCGGGAATTGTTGTTGCGCAAAGCACCCAGGTGAAACTGCTGAACCCATCCTTTCTCCCAGTCCCACTCAGCAAAATGTACCAGCATAGCCGATTTGAATTTGCGTTGCTCAGATTCATTCAGTTGTTTTCCGGCATGTATTTTATTGAAGATGCTGTTGATTTCGGAACCGGTAAAATCTTCTGCATAAATTTCTTCCAGTCCGTGGTCGGATACGGAGCATCCGGCGGCGGCAAAAAAATCATGCCTGTTTTGTAAAGCATAGAGGAAATCATCAAAAGAAGAAACGGAGATACCAGTAACAGCTTCCAGTTGAGTGATATAATTATTGAACTTTACCGCATCAGTTACATTCATCGCCTGATCAGGACGAAATGCAGGCAGGATAGGCACTTCAAAACCATCTGATTTTATTTTTGCATGGTATTCGAGTGAATCAACAGGATCATCGGTGGTACAAACCAGTGCAACATTCATCTTACGCAACAGGTTTCTAACCGTATAATCATCAGCCTGCAACATTTCCGTGCACTTATCAAAGATTGCATCGGCAGATTTTTCATTCAATATTTCATTCACCCCGAAATATCGTTGCAGTTCAAGATGTGTCCAATGGTATAGCGGATTGCGCAGGGTATAAGGAACCGTGCCTGCCCACTGTTTAAACTTATCCCTGTCGCTGGCATCACCTGTACAGTATTTTTCTTCAACACCATTCGTACGCATAGCGCGCCATTTATAGTGGTCGCCATATAACCATACTTCGGTTAAGCTTTTAAACTTCTTGTCTTCAGCTATCTGTTGTGGAGAAAGGTGACAATGGTAATCGATAATCGGCATTCCTTTGGCATAGCCATGGTACAATTCCTGCGCTGTTTTATTATTCAGCAAAAAATTTTCGTCTAAAAACTGTTTCATAAGCTGTTTTACTTATTGTTGATGATCAGAGGCTAACACCTCGTTTCCATGGTATAAAATCGTCTTGTCCGTTTCGTACGGCACTAACTTTAATCCTTCCACTGGCAACTTCAATCACATAATTCAATATCCTTTCTCCTGCTTCTTCTATTGTTTCTTTTCCTTCAATAATAGATCCCGTGTTGATATCAATGATATCTTCCATCCGCTCATACAAAGCTGTATTGCTGGATAACTTAACAACTGGCGCAATCGGGTTACCTGTCGGTGTTCCTAATCCGGTGGTAAATAAAACCACAGTAGCTCCTGAACCAACTTCTGCAGTGGTAGACTCAACATCATTGCCTGGTGTACAGAGCAGGTTTAATCCGGATTGGGTCACTTTTTCCGGATAGTCTAACACATCTACTACGGGAGATGTGCCACCTTTTTTCGCAGCTCCTGCAGATTTTATGGCGTCGGTAATCAGTCCATCTTTTATATTACCGGGAGATGGGTTCATATAAAATCCACTGCCCGCTTCTTCTGCTTTTTGATTATAATGCTGCATAAGCTGCATAAATCTTCCGGCTTTGTTTTCATCGACACAACGATCACTGAGTTCCTGTTCTACACCACATAATTCAGGAAATTCAGACAAAATAACACTGCCGCCCAATGCTACCAAAAGATCTGATGTGTATCCGATAGCAGGATTGGCAGATATTCCTGAAAACCCGTCTGATCCTCCACATTCCAAACCTATACAAAGTTTGCTAAGTGGCGTGGGCTTTCTGCTGTTTTTATTTGCTTCCACCAATCCGGCAAATGTTTGCTTAATTGCAGTTGATACCAGTTTGGTTTCTGTTCCCAGCTTTTGCTGCTCCAGCATATATAATGGTTTCTGAAAATTTTTATCGCGCTTGTTGATTTCTTCCTGCAGCATTGCTACCTGGGCATTCTGGCAACCAAGGCTCAATATGGTCGCGCCAGCTACATTCGGATGGGTTATATATCCTGCTAATAATCCGCACAGGGTTTGTGCATCCTGTCTTATTCCACCACAACCACCATCGTGTGTTAAAAATTTAATGCCATCTACATTAGGAAACAAAGGGTTGTTAGTATTGGGTGTTTCCTCTTCAACAAAATCTGTTTCCAGGATCGCATCTGCGGCTGCTCCTGACTGGTATAAACGAGTCAGGTGTTTGGTGAACTGGTGGTATTTTTTTACCCGTGCATAACCAAGTTCTTCCAGCAGGGCTTCGCGAATTACTTCTATGTTTCTGTTTTCACAGAATACCAATGGTATCACCAGCCAGTAATTTGCTGTACCAACAGAGCCGTCAGCCCGATGGTATCCATCGAAAGTTTTTTGCTGCCAACTGCTGATATCTGGGATATGCCAGGCAGTTCTTCTTTCATGAAGGCTATAAGTACCTGATGCGTGGGTAATATTTTCGGTACTGATACGCACACCAACTGGCAGGTTTATTTTTGCTTTTCCTACTAATACACCATACATGGTAATGGCAGCGCCAGCTTCAATCTGTTCTGTGGTAAACTTATGTTTTGCCGGAATAGGTTCCGCTAATATGTAAGATTGTCCATCCCAAACCACTGCTTCACCAACAGCCAGATCCTGTAAGGCTACCAATACATTATCTGCCGGATGTACTTTAATTATTTTTCTCACTTCACTCATGCAACGGATTTTTGACTATTCACTGATTTCCATATATCCAATGGACTCTGCGTTTCCAATTGAAGATAATGTTCGGTAACTGCTGATACAAAATCTTTATACTGTGTTAGATCAGTTCCCCAAATGGAGGTATCGGCTAAAATTAAAAGAATGGTTTCAGCATCAGTTAATTGTTCTGACCAATAGGCATAAATAACGCTCATCTTATCATCGTTCAATACCAACCCATGTTCATTTACAAATGATTTACCATCTGCAGTAAGCTTAGGTTTCATGAATTGCAGGTAAGCCGCAAAACCAAGTGCCATTGTTGAATTTGCAACTTCTCCTTGTTTATATTTTGCTTCAATCAGTGGAACATTTCGCATGGCCATTTTTGAAGTATATTGTACGGCTATATGATGCCACTGGTGGTCTATAAAAGGATTACGGAAGCGGTCAATTACCTGTTTTGCAAATGCTTCAGCATCTGTTTTACTGATATCATTTTTTGCAATAAGTGGTGCTATTTCTTCCATCATGATGGCCGTGATGAAGCTTACAAAACTTTGATCTTGCATAGCATCTTTTACCAAGCGGAATCCTGCAAGACAGGCAAAGCCACAAGTAAAAGTATGGGTGCCATTCAGTAAACGCAATTTGAGTTCCCTAAACCGGTTAATATCTTTTGCAAGTACAATACCTTCATCAGCCATAGCGAATGAAAGTATTTGCCTTGTTCTTTCCTGATCCGTTTCAATGGCCCATAAGCGATAGGTTTCAGACATGATCATCAATTCATCCATGCAACCTAATTGCTGTTCTGCAATTGCGTGATCTTTTTCCGCGGGCTTTCCGGGAACGATCCTGTCGACAAGTGAACTGCAAAAATCATTTGCTGCATGCAACCAATAGATAAATTCGTCTGATAACCCTTTCAGTCTGGCCAACTCCGTAACAATGGCTTTTAGTTTTGCGCCATTATCTGTAATAAGTTCTGTTGGAACAATGACCATTCCTGCCTCTGTTGCCCCTTTGAAATATTCATATCGTTTTAAAAGAAAAGCGAGCAATTTGCCTGGGAAAGAAGCAGGTATCGCTGCTTTAGCATCGCTGGTAACCAACGTTATACCTACTTCAGTAGTATTGGAAATAATCAGTTGCATTTCAGGATTAGCTGCACAGGTAAGTATTTCTTCCCATTGACTATTCGCAGATAATACCCGACTGATAGATGCATTAACGATGAGCTTTTCTGTTTTAATGCCTGCTTCGTATCCCCGCTCTAATAGCGTATACAATCCATCCTGTGCATCGAATGCATCTGTGCCTCCTCTGTCTGTAGATTTTACCACGACAATTCTTCCATTAAAAATTCCCTGCTTGTTTGCCTTGTCGATAAAATAATCTGGTAAGCCCCTAAGCAATACGCCCGTTCCAAACTGAAGTACCCGTTCGGGCAATTGTAACAATGACTTATCAGGACATTCAACCTGTCTCGATTGTAGATTCATCAAATTGTTTGCACTGAGTTGCATTCGCTCTATAACTTTAATTAAGGTGATTTTTTATTTTCCAGGCCGGATACTCTTTCTTTAGTATTTTTTCCGGCCAGGTACCATACCAGGCATATCCTGTTCTTCTTTCGTGTTCTATTTCTGAAACCTTATACTTTCTTACACTATCTCTTCCGGTAAAAAATGGCTTATTGTTTGGTATCTCATAAAAGCGTGCCCATAATACTGCATTGGGAGCAGGAGTAATTACCCTGTCTTTTCCGTTGGGCATAGATGGGTCTTCAATATCCTGGTAAACATATCCTTCAATCTTCACCAACTCAAACCACTCAACAGCCGCTTTCACTGCTTTAACGATTGCATCTGTCGGGTTCGGCAACCTGATTAAAAAAGAAAGTATACCAGCAGACTCCATTCCACTCAAAGAAACTAACTCGAATTTTCGAGCCATCTCTGGCTGCAAACTGTGTTGGTTATATTGCGCGCACCAGGCAGTTGGTTTTCCGTTTTCCAGTATCTGGGTTTTGAGAATACATTCAACTCCTTTTTCTACTGCTTGTTTTGCAAGCGAAACAAAATCCTGGCTTACCAGGTTAAAATTGTTTTTTTGTTCAACGATATCCTGCAACACATTCAAAACATTGACCATTGCATTATCGTTATAGGTAATCTGCCCGCGGTATAAACTTGAATCCGGATAATATTGTGGCCATCCTCCATTTTGGTATTGCGCCTTCAGGCAATAGCGTATTCCCTTCTCTGCTGCCAGCAGATAACGGGTATTACCGGTTTCTTTATATGCATTTACCAGGAATCTGATTTCTTTAGTAGTTGCACTGTTGTCGATGGTTGCGTCTTTGTGTAAAGAGTCTGCAATGATGCGTTTCTTCTCTGCTTCCGACAATCGTTTTGTATAATCCACTTTCACATTCTCCACCGCCTTGGGCCACCCACCTACTGCCCGCTGGTATACCAACATATTTTCCGCCTGCAACAACAACGACTCCAATTGGTATGTTCCTTTATTGGTTGATGTCTGTTGCTTTGATCCTTTATTCTTCGTTGTTTTTCCATTATACTGAAAAGGCAATACCGTAAGTGGGTTCCATTTACCTGCAAAGGTCCAGGCAGGTGTTATCATTTCAGGTTTAGGTGAGCCTTTGGCTTCATTTAGGTTGTCTTTATGCCAGTTGTAATCACCCCCTTTTCTGTGTGAATTATAAAAGTAAACACGGTGCCCCCACTGAATGATGTTCTGTGGGTTACTTGGATTAAGATAAACTGGTGCATCGGTCATGTTCTCTGGAAAACTGCAGTTGAGTAAATAGAACTGCGCATCTCTGTGGTACCTGCCTAGCTTAAAACCATCTTCGCCCCTGAATGTACAGTTTATCAATACTGTTTTCGAGTCTTCATATTTTGAACCATCATGCCAGATGGCTGCCACATTACCATGTGCTACAAACTCGCAGTTCTCTGCCCATGCCCATCCTCTTGGACAATAAAAATCAACCCCACCTTCCATCAAACAATCTTTGAAATAATACATACCTTCTTCGACGTTCCATGGACTAACCGTATCGCCTCCGTAAGCACGTAGAATACAGTTGCGAACTATGAGTCTGGTTGTATTAAAACTGCGTAAAGCCATCTGATGGCTCGATCTGCGTATTTGTTTAGTGATGGTACCTGTATCGGTTTTACATTCTACGTAAGTATCGTTTACCTGATCGAATCCATAACTGTTTATGATACTCAGGTTTTCAAGTACGATATCATTCCCTCTTAAATTCAAAGCCGCTACTCCCCAATCGTCTGCACTTTCACAGCGCCATACATCTCTCGATAAAGATATCTTCAGTATGGTTTTTGTTTTGTCCTCTCCGGCAAGTGTTATTTTATGTTTGGTGATAAAAACTTTCTCGGAATAGGTTCCATTCTTAATATAAATCACCCTTTGCTCTTTCGCTGTATCTGGTAAACTATTTACGGCATCCTGAATATTACTAAAATCACCTCTGCCATTTGCATCTACCACCAATACCACCTCTTGTGCCTGTAGAGAAACAGACAAGCATAGCAGCCACGATAGCCAAAACAGTTGTATTATTTTAGTTTTACCCCGCATGTTTATTTTTTAGCTTTCGCCGATTTTACTAACCATGTTGCCAGTTCTTTTGCTGCCTGATAATTATCAAAGTCGGGCGTAAGCTTTCTTCCATCAATGTATTCATTGTATAACCATGGATCTCCGATGGCAAATACTTTCCCATTACCATAAGTACTGATGGCCATAATGGTATTTCCCTTGTCGATTACCAATGATTTTGCAGGTGCCTTAATATTCAATGACGCCAATTCTTTAATAAAAAATCGTTCTGCGGTTTTAAATACCTCATTACCTTTTTCTGCTTTCACCACTCCTGTTTCAAATTCATTGTTCTTTACAGCGTTGAGGTTGTCTTTGTTAAATTGAATTCCAAAGCTTGCTGCCAGTTCATTAAAATGATCCAACTCCACATTCGCAGCATCATTTGCCATCAACACCAAAACACCACCTGCTTTTACCCAGTCGCAAATGGCTTTTATATGTTGAGGCAGAATAAAAGCTGGTTTAGCGGTTTCTTTTTCTGTATCCGGATCTACAATGATATAAACCGATGCATTTTTCAAAGCAGTTGCGGTTGGTTCAGTAAACAGATCTGTTGTAATAGCACCATGGTTTCTGAAGAGGTTACCCCATAAGGCAAAGCCGCTATTCATCCTGTCTTCCCAGGTATAATGAAAGGGTACGGTATTACCCAATTTGTTCTTTCTTGTTTCGTTATTAAAGTAACGATCTAAGACAACTGTTTTTCCTGTTCCGGGTTTTGGTTCGGTTAATGTTTCCATTTCAGTTGCTGCCAGTATAAATGCACCCAAACCTTTTGGATCATCTGTTACGATTGGCTCACTTATATAATACTTGAAACTGCCATCGCGATATGGATTACCACCCAACCCTGCAACCTGGCATACACGATTGAGGTGTGCTGTGCCATTTTCTTCGGTTATAAAAGTTTTCAGTAAACCCGCATATGCTTTTTTAACCGTGGATATTTCAGTAGCTGGTGATATACCCAGTCTGATTGCCTTAGCCATGGTATACACAAACATAGAGGAGGCGGATGCTTCAAGGTAATTACCAGGTTGGTTTGCTTTGTCTAAAATTTGCCACCACACTCCCGATTTGGTATCCTGTACTTTTTTTATTGCGGTGATATATCTTTTTAGAATTTCAACCAGTGCTTTTCTTTTAGGATGGTTCGCTGGAAAAACCTCAAGCACATCGGTTATCGCCATACCATACCATCCCATGGCCCTTCCCCAGAAATGGGGCGATTGCCCGGTTGCCTTATTGGCCCATGCCTGCTCTTTACTTTCATCCCATGCATGATATAATAATCCTGTCTTGGCATCTCTTGCATGTTGCTCCATCCATATAAACTGGTTGGCGATATCATCAAATGCTTCCAGCTCATTAAAACGGGTTGCATATTCCGCATAAAATGGTTCTCCCATATACAATCCATCGAGCCACATTTGCCAGGGATATATTTTTTTGTGCCAGAAGCCGCCTTCTTTCGTACGGGGATGATGCTTTAGTTGCTCACGAAGCGTTACAGCTGCTTTCCTGTATTTTTCATCTTCCAGTACATCGTATAACATAAGCAGATTTCTGCCCGGTGTAATATTATCGATATTATAATCTGCCGGCTTATAGGTTCTTATTTGTCCATCTTTGTTTACAAAGAAGTCCATACTCTTTTTGATGTAGTTGAAGTAAGCACCGTTACCTGTGCGCATCCAAACTTTTTCCATTCCTTTTAGTATCAGTCCCTGGTCATAAATCCATTTCGCCGGTTGACCAGCTTTTAATGCCATACTATCAGGCCAAAGCTGCATAACTGTTGAAGCCATACGTTCAGACCATGGTTTTTGTGCACTTGTTATAAAAGGCTGAAATAAAATCAGGATCGCTATGGTACAGATGATTCTTTTCATGGGATTATTTCACTTCAAGTAAAGCAGGTGATGCGCCATACCTGAAGATGATTTTGTTTTTAAATGTTCCAAGGTCGCTTCCGGTCATTTTTATTTTACCGCTACGGTCACCATCAACAGTCATGATCATTTTAGGAAGGGCATCGAAACGGAGTTTACTGAAACTGATATCAGCACTGTTTTGAATACTTACAATCGGATTAGTATCGGAAGGTTGCAGGTAAACATTATTAAAACTTACACCCTGCGCTTCAATACATTCTACCCCTTTATCTGTTTTCATCACCATATTATTGAATACGAGATTACTCACCCTCATTTCCGGAATACCCCGTACAAATACGGCTTTTGCAGCACCATTACAGACTATATTGTTGATGAAGAAATTTCGGAATACAGGTGTTGCATCTGTCACCGGAAGTATTTCAACCTTCGGTAAAGCTCTTTCTTCACCCGCTAATGGAACCGGGTCTTTGGCAGCATAATACATATCGAAGGAAATAGCTTCACCAGGAATATCTATCATATTGATATTTGCCGCATAAATATTTTCCACCACACCACCACGCCCACGAACTGTTTTAAATCGTAACCCGATATCTGTACCGATAAAATTACAATCAGACACAAACAGGTTTCTTGCGCCACCACTCATTTCACTCCCAATCACAAAACCACCATGGGCATGATAAACAGTTGTATTCTTTGCAATTACATTTTCCGTAGGTATGCCTCTTTTCCTGCCCTCTTCATCTCTTCCTGATTTAATACAAATACCATCATCACCTGTGTCGAACTTGCAGCCATCTACCAATACATTTGCACAGGCTTCCAGATCAAGTGCATCGGTATTCTGACCATACCATGGATTTTTTACGGTTACATTTTTAATGGTGATATGCTGACTGGTAATCAGGTGCATGGTCCAGGCGGGAGAGTTTTCGAATGTTACACCTTCCAGTATTACGTTCTTACAATCGAGTATGCGCAACATATTTGGACGAAGAAAATCCCTGATCTCTTCAAAGTCTTTCAGTTCCATGCCCGGCAACAGTTTTCCGATATTATTTGTCAATGATCCTTTTAATGCTCCTTCCGATGAATACCAGGTTGATTTATCCTCCGTTACAACACCACCTCGCGCAATATGTTTTTTCCATTCAGAATCAGTGAGTTTATTTCTCTTCAGCGGACGCCATACATCTCCTGATCCATGAAAAATACCATAGCCCGTAATGGCAATATTTTCAAGGTTTTCTGCTGTGATCGGCGACTGGCAACGTGCCGCATACACACCTTCAAAAGAAGATTTCACCAAAGGATATGCTTTCCTGTCAGACGTAAACAATATCAGCGCATTCTTTTCAGAATACATTTCTACGTTACTCTTCATGGTAATAGGACCGGTAAGCCAGAGCCCCGATGGTATAACCACCGTGCCACCGCCATTTGCCGCACAGGCATCGATCGCTTTGTTGATGGCAACAGTATTTAATGATATACCATCATTCTTTGCACCATAGGTAACAATAGAAAAGCTGTCTTTTTTAAAATGAGGCGCATAAATCTTGGGCAACTCATACTCATATTTCTCCGGATGAACAGAAGGTTTGAGATATTGAGCGGCAATATTTTTTGCTTTCATTTCTGCACAAACCAGCGAAGCCACTGATATCGCACCATATTCAGAAAAATGGGTATCGTCTTTTTTTCCTTCGAACATTGTGCCGAAATGTTTGGGGTCGATCCACAAAAACATTTTCTTGGAACCTTCTACCCCATGTTGTTCAATTAATTTTTGGCTGCTGGCATGAAGATCAATTAAGGGAACATTCATTTGCTGTGCTATCTCTCTTACTACTCCAGGGTATTCACCATGTTGATCAACAAATGTTCCCTTCGTATCGAATTTGCGGCGCATAACTGGTGTTACGAGTATAGGATTTGCACCTTTTGATCTTGCTTCATTCACAAATCGAATAAGACTGGTCCGATAAGTTGTTTGTGGGGCAGCATAACGGTTGCTATCGGTAATTTTTGAATCGTTGTGACCAAATTGTATGAATACATAATCGCCTTCACGCAGTTGTTTCATTACTGAATCCCATCTGCCTTCTTTGATAAAACTTTTGGTACTTCTGCCGTTTACTGCATGGTTATGTACTTCTACTTCATTGGTAAGTAGCGCTGGGAATAATTGTCCCCATCCACGCTCCGGATTATTTGCAAGGGGTTTATTGGCCATGGTTGAATCACCAATCATAAAAAAGCGAACTTTTTTATCGGGTAAACCAAAACCAAGCATGGTTAGCAATAAGGTTACATAAAAAAGTGATTTCATACCATTGATTTTCTGCACTACAATTGATTCCATGTAAAAAAGCTATACAGGAAAACCTGTATAGCTGAATTGCCTGGCTCTCGCCAATATACCAATAAACAAAACAAGCATTTGAACATTCACTTTACTGCAACATTCAATCCATTTAACAGCAAACCATTTTGTGTTGCTGAATGGCACATATTTACTGTGGGTGAATCTCATGGCAAGCGCTTATTTAACAAAGGCCATTTTGGCCTCGCAATCAGGCAACAAGTCTACTCAGATATTCACTTGCATGGAACATATCTGGTCAGTTTTTTTACGCAATCGTTCCCGGTAACGAAGATCATTTTTGCTGATTTTAACAAATAGCTATTTCTTTTCAAAATCAGGCAGTTACAGCGGTTTTTCTGCTATTTATCCCGTATGCCAGAGCGCATCGGTTTTCATCATTTTGAAGGAAATATTTACATTCATTTTTTGCCCCCTCTATCACCAGAAAAATGGTCATTAGGAAAAAACGTACATTTAGTTCCTTCCAAGAATAAAATCATGAAATACGAAGCTGTAACGATAAAAGATATTGCCAAAGAACTTGGGCTTTCTACTTCCACTGTTTCAAGGGCATTACGCGACAGCTATGAGATTAGTCCCGAGACTAAAAAAATGGTGCTGGAATATGCGGAGAAGATCAACTACCGCCCAAACCCAATTGCGCTTAGTTTAAAAGAAAAAAGAACCCGCTCCATTGGCATTGTGGTGGCGGAAATTGCCAATAGCTTTTTCTCTCAGATCATCAATGGTATAGAATCTATTGCCTATGATAAGGGCTATAATGTAATCATTACCCAAAGTCATGAGTCGTATGAAAGGGAATTGATTAACGTACAATACCTTGCTTCAAGATCTATCGATGGATTGCTTATTTCACCAGCATCCGAAACGCAGGACCTCAGTCACCTGAAACATTTACATGACCGTGGTTATCCCATCGTTTTCTTTGATCGTGTACTAGATGAAATCGAAACCCATAAAGTTACGGTTGATAATAAAAAGGGAGGTTATGATGCCACTGCTCACCTGATAAAGAGTGGTTTCAAAAATATTGCTGCGCTCGCCAATGCAGAATACCTCTCTATTACCCGCGATCGAATAGGCGGATACCAGGCTGCGTTAGAAGAGCATAAAATAAAACCAAACCCCTCTTTGATAAAGTACTGCCTGCATGGGGGATTGGTATATGAAGAAGTAGAGCAGGCATTAGACAGCTTATTCAGGCAAAAGAAAAAACCAGATGCCATTTTTGCTGCTGCAGATAAATTAACCACAAACTGCCTGCGTTATTTCAAAGCAAAAAAAATTCGTGTGCCAGAAGATATCGCTATCATCGGCTTTTCAAATATTGACCTTACCGAATTATTATCGCCTTCATTATCCGTAGTACGTCAGCCGGCATTTGAGATGGGACAGGTTGCTACTGAACTTTTGTTAAACCTGATAGAGAGTAAACGGCCGGTGAAAGATTTCGAAACCAAAATGCTTCAGCCTGATGTATTTATCAGGGAATCAACAACCAGAAAAAAATAGCACCGTCTTTCAGTGTCCTTCTGTGTATTCAGTGGCAAATTGGTCCGGAAGTCGGAAAGACCGAAAGTCCGGAAGAGATTGCCACAGAAAAGCACAGAATTAGTTTGTTCTAGGTAGCCAGTCGCCGAATATATTTTTGAGGGTGTACTTTTTTACTTCCTCTTCGTTCAATTGTTTGATCCATGAAGGTCTTGATGCAGGCTGTGCACCGGGACCAGTATTTTTATACTCACTATAACGTACCGTTGCTTCATTAGCCGGGTTGCGCCAGTTGTTCCATCCTTCCGGAATAATATGATCGCCAATTTCGCAGCGTATATAGGTTACACTTGCATGCGGCTGCCATGGTCGGCCAAGGCTTACTTTTTTAAATGCTGTATCAGCAGTTAGCTTACAATCAAAAAAAACAAATCCATAAGGTACTTCACGAGGCGTGGATGCTGCTGTAACATGCGAGTTCTTCTTACTATGAATAAGACAGTTTTGAAATACTGCTGTAGCAGGACCAAAAATAAAATCGGTACTTCCTTCTATATAACAATCTTTATAATACTGTCTGCTTCCGGCACCACTGCAAAACAATACATCCTGAAATCCAAGAAATCTGCAACCGTTAAAACTAAGCCTGTCGCCATTCGCAAAAACAGCTACGGCTTGTCCAGCTGTAAATCCTGCATTATTTTCAAAGCTGATATTCTCTGCATAAAAATCATTGGCATATAAAAAGAAGCTGGCGGATGACCATGTATTAATTGTATCGCCATTAGGTAGTTTTTTACCTGCATGGTTATCGAATGTCAAAATTGTATTGAATTTATCTTCCCCTATCAGACTAACAAAATCTTTGCGAGTGTCTAGTACAAGTCTTTCTTTGTAAACACCTTTTTTCACAAAAATTATAACAGGCATCGTGTTGCCTGATGGAATAGCATCAAAAGCTGCCTGGACAGTATTGAATTGTCCTGTTCCGTCTTTTGCTACCGTAATACGTTTTGGCTGGGCAATAGAACATAAGGTCAGTAATAGAAAGGAAGATATCAGGAATAATTTTATACGCATAGACTAAACTTAAAAAATAAGGCCGAAATAAATCGGCCTTATTTTATCCTTTACTTGAGAGGTTAGTATCCTGGGTTTTGGCTAAGGTTAGGGTTTGCATCTCTTGCAGGTTGCGGTATTGGCAATAATTCTGATTTACCTGTTGTAAATCCGGTTGCATAGCGCGCCAATGCAGTTGTATTAATTGCTGCGCCGATCCAGTTAACCCTTGTTGATGCTGCCGGAGCTGTACCCGGTGTAGGAGCATAAAATGAATTTGCCCACAATGTTGCATCATCAGCTGATGAATTGTTTTTGTAATACATCGATACAGGTAAAGTGTTATAAGGAGCCGCGCCTGTTGACATTGCCAACAAAGCTGCTTTGGTTGCTGCTATTTTTGAAGCGAGCAGGTTCCACCTGATCAGGTCGAATTTACGTACACCTTCACCACCGAGTTCAAGTGATCTTTCTTTTACCACTGCATCGAAGAATGCAGTTTTAGATAAACCGGCAGGAAGGTCAACAGTAACATCTGGTGTACCCAGTGGTTTACCGAATCCTCTTCTTCTTACCTGATTTACGGCATTATAAGCGGTGGCAGTTGGGCCATTAATTTCATTTTCCGCTTCTGCCAGCATCAGCAATACATCTGAATAACGCAGTATCTGCCATTTCAATCCAAAATATTGTACTGCATCTGTTGGTGCAACTACCGGACTGCTGATCCAGTCTCTTCTGTACTTACCATCACAGATTGCTGTGATTGCCTGACCTACTTTAGTAGCGCCATTGGCAGCTACATTGTAAGGTGCACAGGTAACATCTCTTCTCAAATCATTTGGATCAAATGCATAGAAGTAAGTAGGTAACACGTTGATACTTTTATTACCAAAGTTATTTACGGTAGGACCATTATAATAACCCAGTTTGGTATCTGCTACTGCATTTCTGCCAATACCACTTGCCTGGAACATCAGTTCCCCATTAGGATCTGCAGGAACACGTGCGTTTACCTGGTCTTTCCATAATGCGCGGAAACTTGGGTTCAGTGAATGTTGGTTAGATGCAATGATCTCACTGCATTCATCTTTTGCGATCTGATAATAAGTAAGGTAATCCGTAGGACGTTTCATTGACGCATCGCTACGCAAAGCAAACCCTCCTCTGAACAATGCGATTCTTGCACGAAGTCCTTTTACAGTGCCTTTGCTAATACGCTCATCAACCTGATCGCCAATACCTGCTACTTCATTTCTCCAGGGCACAAGATCGGTTGCCACTTTTAAATCGGCAAGTAAGCGGTTGTAAATAGTATCTCTGTCTGTTCTTGCAGGGAAAGGATTGGTGGAAGCAAGGGTAGCTGCAGGTTGAAAATGTGCAGGCACATCACCCCAGTTTACAATTGCCTGAAAATAAAACTGCGCGCGTAAAGTCAACGCTTCGCCGTATAACCTCCGCAACTGTTTTTTCTCCTGTTCAGATCCATTATTGTACATATCCATCTTTGGAATATTAGCAATACAGATATTGGCATATTCAATACCAGTAAATAACTGGTTAAATGGATTATTGATCTGCGCATTTCCCGAAGTAGCTGCATAACGGGCTATATCTCTTCTGTCGTTATCTGCATTACCGGTAGGGCCCTGCATTTCATCGGTATCTACTGTATAATAAAGACTTAAACGAATACCAAAACCGGCATCTCCTACAAGCCTGCTGTATACACCCGCAAGTGCTTTACGGGTAGTGGTAACATCGGCGAACACCATTTCAGCACCTACATCTGTTATGGGTTGCTGATCGAGGTATTTTTTACAGCCGGTAGAAAGGAACATCGCCCCTGCTACCGCGATCACTGAAAGTTTTGCAAAATATTTATTGTTCATATAGCAATATTTGATCGATTAAAAAGATGCGTTTACACCAAAAATGAATGTCCTGCTTTTCGGATAAGCGGAGTAATCAAGACCTTGCGTAAGCGGACTATTACGTACACTCACTTCTGGATCATAACCACTATAGCTGGTTAAGATAGCCAGGTTGTTCCCTGTAAAGTAGAAACGCAGTTTGCTCATTTTCAAACCAGCCAGTTTTTTTACTGGCAGGCTATAACCAATGGTAAGGTTATTCAGACGAATAAATGACCCATCTTCTATTGCCCATGAATGTGGATAGAATGCACCTGCACTTTTCAATGGCTGCCAGATGGTTGCATTGGCATTCAATGCTGCCAATTGATCCGGAGCGATACCTACCACCTGGTTGCTTGAGTTTACATACTGCGCAGTTTTACCATCTGCCGTTACCACTCTCCAACGATTCTGCATCATATCGAGCATGTTAGAGTTGGCAGTGTAGCCATTGGTAAATTCAATTTTATTGGCATTGTACACATCATTACCATAAGAGAAGTTCATGAAGATGCTCATGTCCCAGTTCTTATAGGTAAACTGCTGGTTCAAACCTCCGGTGAACTTAGGTAATGGATTACCAATAACTGTTCTGTCTTTATCCAGTGAAATAACACCATCACCATCCAGATCCTTGAATTTAATAGAGCCTGGTTGAACAGGACCAATGATACCTGAATTATTCACCATACCTGCTTTCAGTGTATAAACACCTGTAGCTGTATTGTAATCGAAATCACTCACTTTATAGAAACCATCGGTTACCAGACCCCAGATGGCGCTTGTTGGACTTCCAATTCGGATGATATAATCGGTTGGTTGACCAGATACTCCCCAGCTTGCAGCAGGGAAGAATGATTTCTGGTTGAGACCCAATTGTTCCACATTGTTTGAGTTGAAAGACATGTTATAGGAAACTGTCCAACTGAAATCTTTCTTACGAATCGGTGTTGCGCTGATCTGGAACTCTACCCCTTTATTGGTTGTTTTACCCACATTCTGTAATTGGGTGGTATAACCATAAGTAGGGGCAATAGGTACATTCAGTAAGAGATCCTTAGAACTATTGTTGTAAATATCAACACTCAGGTTTAATCTGTTATTAAAGAGGCTAAGATCAACCCCAAAGTTTTTATTGAGTGTAGACTCCCAACGCAGGCTTTCATTAACAAGTCCTGCAGAGTAAAAAGCGCCTACTATTTCATTATTGAGTCCATAGTATAAACTACCATCGTTTCTGAAAGTGGTAAGGAAGAGGTAATCGGCAATACGGTTATTACCGACAGTACCAAAGCCTGCACGGAATTTCAGGTCGCTTAGGAACTTCACATCTTTCAGGAATTTTTCGTTCTTGGCTCTCCATGCAAATGAACCTGATGGAAAATAACCCCATTGTTTACCGGGTGCAAATTTAGAAGCACCATCTGCACGCAGGTTGAAAGAGAAATAGTATTTATCAAGGTAAGCATAGCTCAATGCAGTGAAGAACGACATGCTTGTGTACCTTGTTTTGTTTACACGGGGATAACCGGCGAATTTATTCGCGAGTGATGTTTTGGTTAATGCATCCTGTACCGAAGTAAATGTTGGATAGTCGCGGAACTGGCTGATATAACGTTCGGTGCGTAAATCATATGTTTCCTGTCCTACCAAAATGGTAAAATCGTGCTTATCCTTATAACCATTCACAGAATAAGTAAGTGTATTGGTATTTGTGATGGTGGTACGATTAGTAGTATCAAGCGTTACAATGGCTTTACGGCCACCTTGAATGATCGCAAATGGAGTGATTGAATCACTGAACTGACGATCAATGTTTTTGCCTTTATCGTAACCAAAAGTTGATTTAAAACTCAGGTTTTTAATGATGGTATAAGTAGCTGCTGCGGTAAAGTTGAATACATCTGTTGTTTTGCGTCTGTATTCTGCATTGGCCAGTGAAATAGGATTCACAAGGTTTAAACCATTACCCACATTCGGATCTGCGAGCGGATCGGCATCATCAATATCCTGGTTAGCAGACAAGAACGGACGGTATTTAACCGCATTACGCAGGCGGTTATAAGAAGTACCCTGGTCTGATGAAGTACCTGCACCATATACATTGGTATTGGTATAACGGCTGGTAACAGCGAGTTTCAGGTTACTGAGTATTTTATATTCAGCTTTCAGGTTAAGCAGGTGGCGGCGATAATTTGAATTGAGTACGATGGCTTTATCGTCGTTATAAGTGTATCCGAAATTGTACGTAATTTTTCTGCTGCCACCCATTGCTGAAATATTATGGGTTTGCATAACACCTGTACGTCCCATTACTTCATCCTGCCAGTTAACCGGACTCACGTTTTTATAATTCGATAAAGTATCCCAGGTAGTACCGAAGTTATTGGTGAAAGTGGTACTGTCGGTAGAACTACCCCTTGATCTTTCACTTTGGTAAATTACATAGTCATAAGGACTTAACACATTCAGTTTACGGGCCAGTTGTTTAACACCTACAAATCCATTATAGCTCACCTGCATTCTACCCGGCTTACCACTTTTTGTGGTGATAACGATTACACCATTAGCACCACGTGCACCATAAATGGCAGTAGCAGCAGCATCTTTCAATACATCAATGCTTTCAATATTCTGGGGTGACAGGGCAGACAATCCATTTTCAACCTGAACACCATCTACTATATAGAGGGGGGAGTTATCACCTGTGATAGACATACCACCGCGTACCCTGATACGGATATCGGCATCGGGAGAACCTTCTGCTGTGGTTGCGGTAACACCTGCCAATCTTCCGTTCAAAGCCTCCGCTGCTGAGTTAACAGGAATATCTTTCAGGTCTTTGGCACTCACGCTGGCAACAGAAGCAAGTAGGTTTTTTCTTTTAATGGTTTGATACCCTATAACTACTACATCGTCGAGTGTTTCTGAGTTTTGCTGAGCAAGGGAAGCATTGATGGTATTTTTTCCATTCACCGCTTCTTCTTTATCAGCGTATCCAACCGAGCTGAAGACAAGGGTAACTTTTCCGCTGGCTGCCAGGATGCGGTATGTACCATCTTTGGCGGTAGCTGTGGCGGTGGAAGTTCCTTTTACCTTTACCGTAACACCCTCCAGAGGCTGGTTATCGGCACCGGTAACACGACCCTTGATTTCAAAACTTGTTTGGGCATAGGTAAACATACCCGTTAAAAGCAGTATAAGCACGGTTAGTGCCCTCTGCTTCATTTTCTTTGGCATAAGCAAGCGATTTAAGCGACCCTCGGGTCGTTCCGTTTTTATGTTGGTTACAATAAAAGAAGATGGAAGGTTACCACAGGATGTGGCACAAACAGATGAATGTTTTTGGTAGCAATTCATAGCAAGCAATTTCTGCCGCTCCACACCCTTTAAATGAGTGATAAGACCAGCGTTTCGTAAACCAATTCTACGCTTAACTAAAGAAACCCCGAAGTATAGCCAATGCCTTTTTTTACGCAAACGTTCCCGGCAACGATCTCAAGGAATTTTGAATGATGAATATTGAAGAAAGGGATTGGGGATCTTTGAATTTTTGATCTTTGATTTTTTGAATTTGTGGGTTATGCTGGTAATTAGGACAGACTATGGACCATGGTCCATATTTCCTATAACTGTAAAGTTTTTTCAGTATAAGACACATGGTATCTCTATTGGCAGAGACAACTTCTTTGCCCTGCTTAAAAAGCATCAGTTATTGGTAAAAAGAAAAAAAAGGTATGCTGTAACCACCGATTCAAACCACCCTTATAAGAAGTGGGCAGATTTGGTCAAAGGCTTATCAATACAAGCACCTGAGCAAGTCTGGGTAAGTGACATTACCTATCTAAGAACAACCAGTAGTTTTATTTATTTGTCCTTAATCACTGATGCTTATTCCCGAAAAATCGTAGGCTATCATTTAAGCCAGAACCTAAGGGTTCAAGGCTGCTTAACCAGTCTGAATAAGGCCATTAAGACCAGAATAACAAATCTTCCCCTAATTCATCACTCAGACAGGGGAATACAGTACTGCTGCGAGCCATACGTGTCGACTTTACAGCAAAACAATATTGCAATTAGTATGACCCAGGATGGTAATCCTTACGATAACGCACTTGCCGAACGAGTCAATGGCATCTTAAAGTCAGAGCTGAATCTGAGCGATACTTTTGGCAGTTATAGTGAAGCAATACCCGTTGTTCACCATGCTATTGATGCTTATAACCGTTTAAGACCTCATATGAGTATCAGCAACTTAACACCAAATAAAGCCCATCATGTAAACCTAAAACTCCAAAAAAAATGGAAAAAGAAACAATACCGTAAAGCTAAAGCAGTACTATTGTAAAAAACTGTAAAGCTCTCTCAGTAATGATCAGAACACTTGTAAAGTTATCCTAGTAATATCCTACCCAATTGTAAAGTTTTTTCAGTACAAGACATAAGACACTTTCGTGTATCTGCCGTATCAGCTTCGGGGTTTCTTCGGTGCTTCTTCGAGGTTTCTTCGAGGTTTCTTCGGAAGCGCTTCGGGAATTACCGAAGAACCCTCGAAGCGGCTTCGGTAAATACCGAAGAAGCTATGAGGTAAATACGACTCAAACCACCAGTAAATTCGAACGTCTTTTCAGTGCCTTTCTGTGTCTTCAGTGGCAATAACAAATGCCTCTGAAGACACAGAAAGGCACTGAAGCAATGAATTATGGCTTGTTTCTTCCTCACTTTCCGACTCCCGGACTTCCCCCCAACCCCGTCATCCTGAGGAGCCTGCGGATCGCAGATCGGCAGATGCGACGAAGGATCCACCGAAAATTTCTCCACTTATGCAACCGATTGCGTAAATTGGCTTTGCATGTTATAATTACGGCTATGAAAAGACTCATTTCTACGATTGCTATTTGCCTTGGAGCCAGTATTTGCACTGTTGCCCAGGACCTGAAACTCAATGACCTCGAATATTTCGAAAAACAAGGGGTGAACTATCTCATCTACAGCAACCTGTTTACCGGTGGTTTTAATGATGAAAAAAATGCTGGGATAGAACTGATCCACCACGGTGTACGGACAGCGCAGGGCGGCGCCATTCGACTCTCCAGCACTCCCGAACAGTGGGACCTGGTGCCGCAGATATCCAACCGTAAAGTTGACCGCCTCAGCAAAACCATTGAAGCAAGTCTTCGTTATGCCGAATACGATTTCAACTCCCGCATTGTAGTTACGGCCAAAGGAAAGGGTATTGAAATTGCCGTGTATCTCGATAAACCTGTACCCAAGGCATTGGAAGGCAACGCAGGTTTTAACCTTGAGTTCCTCCCCTCTCAATACTGGAACAAAACCTACCTGGTTGATGGCCGTTTCAACCGGTTTCCACGTTATGTAGTGGGAAATACCCTTGCCAAACCCAACAGCGAAAAACCCAAACAGTTTAAAGGCTACAATACTTCTGACGACAGGGGCTCTGGAAAATTTATTGACCCGCTGCCTCTCGAAACAGGTCGGAGCCTGGTACTGGCACCCGATGATCCATCTCGACTCGTGAAAATAAGTTCGCCCGATGCTGACCTCATGCTCTACGATGGTCGCATACTGGCACAGAACGGCTGGTTTGTAGTGCGCAGTAAACTACCAACAGGTAAAACAGGTAAAGTGCTGAGCTGGACCGTAGAAGCCAATGCCATTGATGGCTGGATCAGAGAACCCAATATCGGTTTCTCTCAGGTAGGCTATCTGCCCTCGCAACCCAAAGTATCGGTGATTGAACTCGACAAAAAAGATAAACCAGCAGCCACTGCTTCACTATATAAACTGGGGGAAGATGGTAAAGCCACCAAAGTTTTCAGTGGCAATATTGTGCCATGGGGTGATTACTACAAATACCATTACGTAAAATTCGATTTCTCTTCAGTTACCACTCCCGGCATCTATTATATTCAGTATGGTGCTGTGAAGACCAATAATTTTTTGATCGCGCAAACTGTCTACGATCAAATTACTGAAGCCACCAGCGATGTTTGGATACCTATTCACATGAATCACATGACTGTGAATGAAGGTTACCGTATATGGCATGGTGAGCCTTTTAAAGAAGGTTATTTACAGGCTCCCCCCAACACAGATCATTTCGACCTGCACCGTCAGGGGCCAACTACCGATACCAAATACAAAGCACTCGAACTGATACCTGGTTTGAATATCGGCGGCTTTTTTGATGCCGGGGATTTTGATATTGAAACAGGTGCCAATATTGGCGTGGTACAAAACTTTGTAAAGACTTGGGAATATTTCAAACCACAACGCGACCAGACTTTTGTAAGTCAAAAGCAACGTTATGTTGACCTGCATCGCCCCGATGGTACACCCGATATATTGCAGTTTATTGAGCATGGTACTTTGAACCTGCTTGCGCAGGCAGAGATCATTGGTCATATGGCACAGACTCTTTCCAATTCGGTGCTGGATAATTATCATCATTTGGGTGACGCGGCTTCTATTACAGATGGCCTGCCCTATAACCCCAAACTGGGTGCACATGAAATTGCTGCTGATGGTAAATCAAGTGGGGTTAAAGATGATATGTGGGCCTTTACCAGTCGCAACCCCCGTCTCGATTTTCGCGCCGCTACCATGTTTGCCGCTGCCAGCCGCGCACTGAAAGGTTATAACGATGACCTCGCAGACAGGGCTTTGAAACAATCGAAAAGACTGCTAAAAGAAGCCAGTGATTTATTGGCCGGTCAGTCGCAGGATAATAATGCAGGTCCTTTTGGTGCGGCCAATATGGGCACTTACCTGCAATTGTTTATTGCCACCGGAGAACAAAACTATTCCGATGAATTCCTGAAATTATTATGGCCCTCTCTCGAACGCAATGTGAGCTTTACCCTTTCTACGGCATTGGATGCAGTGCCTTATATGAATGCTTCTTTTACAGAAAAGCTGCGACCTTATGTCGTGAAGTACAAAAGCTATTTAGACAGTCTGGAGAAAAACAATCCATACGGCGTACCCATTGGCATAGGCAACTGGGCAGGCAGTGGCGATGTGGTGAACTTTGGTACCACGGTTTGTTTTGCACATAAATTTTTTCCGGATATCATCGACAGTAAACAACTCTACAAAGCCAGCAATTATTTATTTGGTTGTCACCCGTACCACAATTATTCATTAGTGGCCACATTGGGTGCCACGCGTCCCAAAAATGTTTTCTATGGAAACAACCGCGCCGATTTCTCTTTTATTCCCGGCAATGTAGCCCCCGGTTTACTCTTCCGCAAACCCGATCATTTTGAAAACTACGATGACTGGCCTTTTTTATGGGGACAGAATGAGGGGACGATTGGGGGGAATACTGCTTACTTGATTTTTGGGGAGGCGTTTAGGAGAGGGGTGAGGTAGACTTCAGATTTAATCGAAAAACCCCATTTGAAAAGCTAAAGTTTTTCAAATGGGTTTTTGTTTTAGTATTATGAGACTAAATAAGATTTGATGTATAGTTAAAATTACTTCCTGTTTATGGGATAAGGTATTGCTTTTCAATAGTATAATTATTATGTATATGAGTAAGGAGTTGTGTACATGTATGGTATCGGTAATTATAACGGACCCATAAACATATGGCAGCATCAAGAAAGAAAGTTGTTCCAGCAACGTCCCAAATAGGGTTTTCATTGGACAGCAACATAAATGAAAGCCTAAGCTATTAACTTTCACAAAAAATGATAAAGGTTTATCTAAATTTCAAACATGAAAAATTCCCTTCGGTGTCAGAGTAGATAATATTTTAAAGCTATTTTATTGAAATAGTATATTTTAGGGAAGAAGATCCCTCCATCTAATCTTTATAAGTCTGATAATGATTAAATCAGGCTAGGTTTTCAATTATATGATAATAATCCTCTCCGACTATGATCCAAATCAGTAGCCAGGTAATGACAATATGCCAAGCTCAACCAATCATTTCACAGATTGATTGGAAATTAGTATTCATCGCAACTCTCACTTTTATAGCCTGTCTCATCTTCCCGCCTCGCAAACTCTCTAATGCACTATTAAAAGTATTACGTACAGCTTGGAAATACATAACCCTGTGTGTAAAAACAAATTGTATTCTACTTTTCCGAAAAATCCTAATTGGTATACAAAAGGCACTATATAGACTAGAGCCCCAAAATACTAATAATACATTGGGATTAACCGACTTGGCACCAACCAATATGATCACTACTGGGGTATCATACATAGAAGCCATCCGTTGGGGTATTGAAAATCCCAATGTAAAAAATATGGCGGTAACCGGAACCTATGGGTCGGGGAAAAGTAGCATTCTAGGAACATTTCGACACCAGAATCCTCAATACAAATTCCTTGCTATTTCACTAGCAAGTTTTGTTACCGGTAAATCAGAAGAGGTTGAACAAAATGGACAAAATCAAACACCAAGTCAACATAATCATTATACACCAATCGATTCAGACCAACAAAGGTTAATCGAAACAAGCATATTACAGCAAATTTTCTACCATGTCAAAGGTTCAACCATTCCAGATTCTCGATTTAATAGAATTAAAAGACTATCAAAAACAGCTATATTTTTTAGAACGATAGTCTTAGCTGCTACAATATTTTCCATCTTATTCCTTTTCAAACCATCCTTGATTACCGATTTAAACTGGGCTAAAGAAATATTAGGTCAAGAGTCTGCCGATGTCTTGGTTTATATCTGTCTAAGTATATTAACCTTATCAATGGCACTGATCAGTGGCTACCTGTTTCGGAATTTAAACCAACTAAGATTTAATAAGCTAAATGTAGTCCAAGGAGAATTGGAGATTGAAAGACAAACAGACTTTTCTATCCTAAATAATTACCTAGAGGAAATTCTCTATTATTTTGAAGCCACTTCCTTTAATGTAGTAATCTTTGAAGACTTGGATCGTTTTGAGCACCCTGAAATATTTACCAAATTAAGAGAGTTAAATATCCTTTTAAACAATGCAGAACAAGTAGGCAGAAAAATCGTTTTTATTTATGCCATCAAGGACGATATCTTTTTAGATAAAACAAGGACTAAATTTTTCGACCTGATCATCCCAATTATTCCCATACTCAATTCTACGAACTCTCTAGGCATACTAAGGGGAATGCTCGAAAATACCGGACTTTCAGCTGGCATTGGAGATGACTTATTAGCAGATATCACCTTATACATCGACGACATGCGTATTTTAAAGAATATTGTCAACGAATATATTCTTTACACAAAAAACTTAGCTGATATAGAATTAAAGCCGAATCAGCTTTTCTCTATGATAATATATAAAAACGTCTACCCAAGAGATTTTGCAAAACTAGAGAATAAGGAAGGTGTACTTTTTAGCATTTTTCAAAGACTACCAAAGCTAAAACAAGAGCTTGCTAGTGTGCAAAAAAAACGAATTGACGAAATTCAAAAATCATTAGAAGCAGCAAAGAAAGAGCATATACAATCAGTAATATCCCTAAACCGTTTGTATTTATTCATGCTGTTCACAAAACTTAAAGGGATCACTGCTATTGAGATAAACGGAGCTAAAATAAGTTTGGAAAGATTGTCTGAAGAAAATTATTTTAATCAATTAATAACACAAGAGAGTATTACTTATTATTATCTAGACTCTAGGTATAGTAGCCAGGAACAACATAGAAATGTAACATTTAATTTTAAAGAATTAGAAAAAGAAACTAACCCTCAAGTGAATTATGAAAGCAGAAAACAACAGGTTTTAGGCAGCTATGATATCGAAAGAGGTAAATTAGAGACAGAACAGATGTCGATACAATCATTTATGGCGGAATTAAACGACATGCCCTTACAACAAATTTTGGAACAATATCCTTCTGCCAACCATTTTTATGAAGAGGATTTCAAGAATCGGGATTCTCTCCGCTATTTGCTTCGCAGAGGATATATCGATGAAATGTATCCAACTTTGATTAGTTATTTCTATGAAGGGGAAATGAAACGAACTGATTTTAGTTTCATTAGGAAAATGAAAGATGAAGAAGAACTACCTTTTGACTACAAGCTTGAGAAAATAGATGGCGTACTGAAAAGATTTAATCAGAAGGAACTGGGCAAGCCGATATTAATGAATGTCTCCCTAACAGACCATTTATTTCAACACAAAAAAACTAAATCAACTGAATTAGCAGCTTACCTTAATGGGTTTAACGACAATCATCCAAAGCGAGTTGAATTCGTCATCCAATACTTGAGTGCAGGAAAATTCGGATCTTTATTTATTAGAGAAGTAGTTGATCAAATGCCGCTATTGTTAAAGTTACTGGAAGCAGATTCCAATGTGTTAGATATAGCCAGATCGAATACACTCGTATTTATATTGAAAAATTGCACAGTTGATTCCATCAAACGTTTAAATATTGATGGAATATTAAAATCATCCATCGAAAAAGACATTTTCTTTATAATGAATAATTTTTCAACGCCAACAACGACGATTGAAAAACTATTCCCCGAAATCCAGGTTCATTTCGTTGACATTACAATATTTATCAATGATAGTTGGTTATTCTTTGTCTATAAGTCCTGTTCATTCGAAATGACTATGGGTAACCTAGAACATATTGTAAGTGCAGAATTAACATCCAACTTTGAATTAAACAGCTTTAAATATATCAATTATTCCTATATACAATCCTTGGATCTACCTAGGTTAAAAGAGATAATAGAAGAGTCCATAGATGAATATGTCTCCTCCATCCTTCTTTCAAATGACGCAGAAAGTATGGAGCCAGAAGAGACCTATCTTTATTTACTCAATCATGTTGATATTAGTAACACAAATAAAGAAAGGCTAATCAATCAAGTAGATTCAACCATTAGGGAAATAACTAGAATAGAATCAATTGAATTATGGCCTATGCTCTTTTCGAAATTTCGCATTGAACTAAGTCTAGCAAATCTGGAGGCTTATTTCATTGAATATGGCATAGATGATTCTTTGATTGAATGCCTCAATGCTATTTTCAAAATCCCTCATAAATGGGGAAATTTATTTAAATCAGGCTTATCATTATCTAATGAAATTCAAGAAGCAATTGCAAAGTGTTATAAGTTAGAAGATAGTGTTTATACCGCCTTGCTGCACTCTCCTAATTTGAAATTTCAACGATTGGATCTTGAATATTTATCTGATCCTAAAATCGAATTTTTACTAGGCCGTAAAAATTGGCCAGTTTCTGCCGAGATGTTTGCATTGTTCAAAATTGATAAACCGAAGTATCGAATTCAATATTTATTACAGGATAAAGAAACATTGTTCCAAGAATTTGACTCAATACCATTACAAGAGGATGATATTATACTGATGCTAGAAAAAGATCTTACGAAAGAAGAAAAGATAAAAGTCATTGATTTATTTAAAGAAAAAACTATTGCATTATCACAGCATCTTCGACTTATCACCCTTAAAATGTGTCTTGAGGGTAAAGAGATCAATATTCCAGTTTCATTCTTGAGCAAAATCATACTCCCATGGTCTGGGGAATCGGATGAAATGGCAGTAGCACTTCTGTCTAGACAAATACACTATTATCATCCTTTTATAGATTTGAGGAGCATTTTTGATACCCACCCAGTATTGAGTGAGTTAAATGGAATCAAGAATAAAATCAACCTTCCGAATAAACAAGCGTATGCTGCATTGGTTGATACCTTAAAAAGGGCTGGCATGATTTCATCCATCTCATTCGAAGACGATAAGATTACTATTTGGAAAAGAAGACAAAAATAATCCTCATAAATCCATATGGTTTCATTCTCGGCAGATTCTGTGATTTCATTCTCCTCAGGGTCTTCCCCGCGGCGTCTCCCTCTATCACTGCAGGTGAAAGATTTGGGACGTTGCGGCGGAGGTTACACAGTCGGGGCCTACCATTTTTAGCCTCGGTAGTCTTATCTGAGCTTTTTTATTAGAAAAATAATTAATTTCAAGAAAGCTAAAACCATGAAACTATTAAATAATATGAAAAAGTTCTTTACGAGCTCAGTAACATGGCTGAGTGTGTTAGGCATTGGTTTAATTCTAGTTGGACAAACTGATTATATGCATCAATTAATACCCATTGTTTTCCACGAAAACTCTACATTTAATCCGGTAGTGAAATCAATTGGCGCCACACTTTTAGGCAGTGGTGTTTTTACAGCAATTATTAAGTCTAAAGCATACATGGATATTTTTTCAAAGGTAATTGGTGATCTTCTCTGGTCGAAGAAATTCCTTGCTAGCAGATCTGATAAAAAGGGTATTTGGAGTATGCTTTCCAAAATGATTTACAATGAAAAATTTCCTCAAATTAGTGACGAATTAGAGGAAATCATTACTTCAGAATATTTTCCAACTTCTCACACTTCGTATATAGAGAACTCATCACTACTTATTAATTTATCAGACCACAATGATTTCTTCTGGAAACAATCTGAAGTAGTACAGGCAACTATTAAACCATTTAATAATTTACAAATGGAGTATACGGTACGTAGTACAATTGATCTTCCCGATTCTCCTAGTGTTGAAGACAAAACAGAATATAGAGTTACTTCGGTTCAAGTTAATGGGACTGAGATTGACATAAAAAATCTTATTAAGGAAAAAAGGGAGGACAATTACCTTAAAAATGAGTTTACTTTATCGCTTGAGGGTAAGGATGAGTATAATATAACTGTTAACAGAGAGAAAATTGTGTGCAAAAAGACTAATCCTGATAAAAAAATATTTGCTCAGCGAATAATTCATGGATGTAAAGTAACTGTCATTTGTCCAGCCAATATGAATATCTCCTTTCACAAAATGGGTACTGTTAAAGAGTTCAAGGAAGAGCAAAATCAGATAAATGGACCTATTAAAGTCATGAGTTGGTCATATAAAGGGGTTATTTTACCTCATCAGGGCTATATTTTAATTTTCAAATAACAAATAAATTTGCATATTTGTATAGACAACAAACTGGCATACCGTTACATAACATTTAAAAACCTTGGTCTAAAACTTATTAAAATTCAGATTAGATGAAAAGTTTCACAGTTTATTCACAATTGTCATTATTAGATGACAATTGGGTTTAAAAAAACTACTTTAAGACTACTTCGGTAGTCTTTTTTAATTCTCCACAGGGTGTTCCCCGCGACGTCTCCCTCTATCACCGCAGGTGAAAGATTCATTTTCCACATTTTATCTTAAAAACCAAATTTTTCAACACCTTCTCTCCTTATGGGAAATCTATTAATTATTACCAATTTTTGGTAACCTTACTAAAAAGTAAATGGTATGGGACGTAATACATCTGTATCCTTAGGAGATTATTTTGAAGACTTTGTCGACAGCAAAGTCGCTTCAGGTCGTTTTAAAAATGCAAGTGAGGTTATACGTGCTGGCTTAAGGTTGCTTGAAGAGGAAGAAAGCAAAATTGTTGCCCTGAAAAATGCAATACAAGAAGGGATGAATAGCGGAACAGTTAAGAACTTTGATCCTAAAAAACATCTTACAAAATTAAAATCAGCCAAAAGGAAAAATGGCTAATTATATTTTTTCAAATAAAGCGATTGAAGATCTTTCCAATAATTGGAATTATACTTTTGATACCTGGTCGGAAAAACAAGCCGACAAATATTAAACTGTGTTAGTTGAAACTTTCCAGGATTTAGCAACCGCAAAAGCCATTGGTAAACTTTACCAGATGTTGACGAAGAAATATTAGGTTATAGAATTGGACAACATATTATTTTCTACCTACCCTTAATAAAAGGAAAGATAGAGATTGTAAGAATATTGCATAGCAGTATGGATCTAAAGAATAGAATACTAGAATAACTGCTGATAACAAACGGCAGTTCATTCTCCTTATGGTCTGCTTTTAACATCTACTCCGCTGACTCCAAGCCACGAGGTTTATAGATTTGTAAAAACATTTTATATGATACAAATAGATGACTTTTTAGCAAATGGTTTTGCAACAGTTGATAATATTTATACGCCAAAGGAAGTTGAACTAATTTTGGAGCTAATAAGCCAGACTAATTCTACTAAACTAAATTTTAGAAAGTCGACAGAACTTTTTGCAATCAGAGAATTTTTAATAGAAGTTCCAGAAACGATTGACACAATATTTAATGACAATTTAAAATCAGTTCTGACGCAGCTTTTGGGTGAAAAATATTTTGTTGTCAAAAGTATTTACTTTGACAAACCGCAAACTTCAAACTGGTATGTTTCATATCATCAAGACTTAACAATTTCAGTTGATAAAAAATTTACATTAAATGGTTTTGATTTTTGGACGACAAAGCAAAATAATTTTTCTGTTCAACCTCCTCTTGGTGTTTTGCAAAAAATAGTAACAGTTCGTATTCATCTTGATGAAACAAACGAAAATAATGGAGCATTAAAAATTGTTCCTAAATCTCACTTAAAAGGAATTTATAGGCCCGAAACAATCGATTGGACGGTTGAAAAAGAAGTCATTTGCAGCGTTTCTAAGGGTGGAATTATGCTAATGAAACCCTTATTATTACATAGTTCAGGCAGGACAACAAATGATAAACAAAGACGAGTGATCCATATTGAGTTTTCTAACCAAGAGTTGCCAATGGAACTTAACTGGGCAGAACGCATGAATATGTATCAATAGAAAGTTGGGGGTATAAAAGGAAATTTATTCCCTCCAAAGTCTTGCTTTCTTTCAAGTTCCTTGTATTATCCCCGAGGTTTGAAAATGTCGCCAAGAGTTACAGCGGAGAATGAATATAGCTTTATTGATAATTTTACATCCATTAGCAAAGAGAACAAAATATCGAGCTTAAAAGCTTAACTTCATTAACACACTTAACACATATGTATTTGCACAGAATGGGTAATTCCTGATTCATTACCTGCTCATATACCTGAACATTATTACGCTCCCCAAATGTAATCACAACAATGAAAATCATCACATGGAACTGTAATATGGCCTTTCGCAAGAAAGCAGCATACGTTTTAGCCCATAATCCCGATATACTAATTATACCCGAATGCGAACATCCCGATAAGTTAACATTCACCGAAAATACTCCTCTACCTACAAACTGGCTTTGGCTGGGTGATAATAAAAACAAAGGCCTTGGTATATTCTCCTATTCACACTTTACATTCAAACTTCTTCGCAATCACAACCCGAAACTAAAAACAATTATTCCGATCACTGTAACTGGAAATGATGTACAGTTCACCTTATTCGCTATCTGGGCTAATAACCCTACTGATCCTGATGGACAATATGTTGAACAGATATGGAAAGCCCTTGCGCATTATAAACGGCAACTAAAAGCCACACAAACTATTCTTATGGGAGACTTTAACAGCAACACCATTTGGGATAAAAAATTCAGGATTGGTAATCATTCACATGTTGTAGAGCAGTTAGAAAAAAAGGGGATTCATAGTTGTTATCACACCCACTACAAACAAGAACAAGGCAAAGAAAAAGACCCTACTTTTTATTTATATAAGCATAAAGAAAAGTCATATCACCTTGACTATTGCTTTGCATCAACTGATATGATAGACAAAATTCAATCAGTCGAAATCGGAGCATATGATTTTTGGAAGCCATACAGCGACCATGTTCCGGTTATGGTAACATTTAATTGATTTTTCCTTCCATTTTTTAGAAGATTTACTTATTCTATGAAATTCTCCGCAACGTAGTCATTCTCTCACCAAAGGAGAAGGGCGATAGATTGCATTTACTTTGGGTTCACTCAATTCGTTAAAGAAAATTCGAGAATGATGATTACTAAATAACTAACCCATGCGAGAGTGGCCGCAACGTCCCCATTCTTTCACCTACGGTGATAGAGGGAGACGTTGCGGAGAACAGACCCGCCGCATAGCCCACGTGCTTTTACCAGCGGTAATAGCGGGAGATGCAGAGAACAAAAAAGCCAATACTACTTTCGTAATATTGGCTTTTTTATCATCCAAAGCTTATTAACGTGGCGCTGTTGGCTGCCTCAACTGATAATCAATTGGCGGCTCCACCCCTAACAGATGTCGCACAAAATAATCCCAGCGGCGACGCATCATATAAGGACCGTATTGACCATAACCATGGGCACTGTTGGGAAATAAAATTAGGTCAAAACTCTTGTTGGCTTTTTGCAATGCTTCTACCACCAGTAAGGTATTATACGGAGGTACATTATTATCCATCATACCATGCGCCAGCATTAATTTTCCTTTCAGGTTTTTGGCGATGGTCTGGTTGGCCTGCGCTTCATAATTTGAATTTTCTACCAAACCATTATAACGCTCACCCCAATCATCTTCATAATTCCTGTTATCATGGTTACCAGATTCGGAAATACCTACTTTGAAAAAATCAGGGAAACGGAACATGGCTGCAGCAGTTGCAAAACCACCACCTGAATGTCCCCATATGCCTACACGATTTGTATCTATCGGATATCGCTGCGACAACTGTCTGATGGTTGTGATCTGATCAGGTAATGTATTCTCACCCATATTACCATAATTCATATCATGGTAACTTTTAGAACGGTTAGGGTTACTGGTACCTTCTACCATTACCACAATAAATCCTAATTCAGCCAGGGCCTGGTGATCACCACGCGATGCAGTAAAGCCCCAACTACCAACACTACCACCCTGCGGACCAGGATAGATATAATCAATCACCGGATATTTTTTATTGGGGTCCATTTTGGTTGGTGTAAATGCCAATCCATAAATATCCGTTTTACCATCATGCGCTTTAACCGTAAAAGGTATTGGTGGTTTCCAGCCTGTAGCCACTAATCTCGACACATCAGCTTTTTCCAGTGTAGTGATAAGTTTACCATTCAGGTCGCACAACTGTGTAACCGGTGGTACATCAGGCTTTGAATAAGTATCAATGATATAATTGCCAGATGGAGAAAAACTTGCCTGGTGTGTACCTTCTCCAGGTGTAAGCAGGGTTAGATTCTTCCCATCAAATCCGATTTTGTATAATTCAGAAAAATAAGGATTAGACTGGTGACCAGTTGCTGTAAAATATAATAAACGGTTTTGCTCATCCACTTTAATCAATCTGCTTACTACCCAATTGCCTTTGGTGATCTGGTTTTTCAACTTACCGGTTGTAGCATCATACAGGTACATATGCCCCCAGTCGTCGCGCTCAGAATACCAGAGTATTTCATTTGACTTTGCGAGATAACGCCAGTTGATGGCACCTCTTCCTGATTCGAATTGTGTGGCCACTGTTTCTTCAAATACTTCACGAACAGCACCTGTAGCCGCATCTGCAATACGAAGTTTAGATTGTTTATGATCGCGTGAGGTAGAAAGAAAAGCGAGTTGGCTTGCATCTTCGTTCCAATCTACATCACCCAAAAATCCTCCGCTGGTGATATCATCGCTTAGTGATGACCTGTGCGGGTCTGGGGCCACTTGCAGCTTGATTACTTTAGCAGCATCAATATCAATGATTACCCGATGTAACATGGCTATTTCTTTATCACCAGGTAAAGGGTATTTCCAGGCACGTAAGGTTGGTTTGCCGACATTGGTAGTTACCAGATACATATCACTCACATTACGCTGATCCTGTTTAAATGTGGCAATCTTCTTTGAATCGGGCGACCAGCGCACAATTGCTCTATCACTCGACTTCCATCCAGCATTATCAGTTGCATAACCGAAATCTTTTTCGCCATCTGTAGTTAGCTGTGTTTGCTTACTGGTAGCCACATCGCGCATCCATAAATTCCAGTCTTTGATAAATACTGCCTTTTTACCATCTGGCGACATCACTTCATTACCCCCACCAAAGCCACGGTTTCCACCACCTCTGCCCTGATTTTCAGCAGGGGCGGCATTAGCTGGTGCTGAATCATCTGCAGCAATTGTTCCAGCCTGCAGGTTATATTTCCATCTTTTTCCAGCTACGGCAAAAGATATCGATTTGCCATCATCTGAAAAATTGATGGTTTGGAAAGGAAGTTTAGCAGCATCATATTTGGTACCACTGACAGTTGATAGTGCCTCTGCCAGCTTCTGGTGATCGAAAGCAGCAGCACGGGTTTTCTTTGCCGGGTCTACCAGCATAAATGTGCTTTGCTTTGCAGTAACAGAGAGGTACCAGAAACGATCGTTGGGTAGCCAGTTCGGACGCACTGTTCCTGCATCAATAAAAGGCTCCGTGTTATAACTCATGAACTTTTCAGCACGCTCATAATCTTTAGCAGTAAGCGCAGTGTTTTGCGCATGCACAGCCATGGTAAAAGTTATGGCTGCGATAGTATATACATACTTTCTCATGTGATAAAAATGTGGTTGAGGAATTGAAAATAAAAATACCAATATAAACTAAAATAGCGGTAGCAAGCTCCATGGTCGGTGAAAAGCCTTTCTGATGGTTTGAAGATTGTCGAAACGGGATGATCATAGTGTATAAATAGCACACGGATTATCATAATTATCAAGATTTATCATGATAATCCAGCGTGACATCCTCCCCATAATATATTCATTGAAAATATTCGGCAATGTGTAAATCCATTACTGTATTTTATTGAATATAGACGGTTCAGTCCGGCGCGATTTTCGTAATTTACATACAAGCCTAAGTGCAACAAGTAAATCAAAAGAAACTCCCATGCATTTCACAAAATTAGTACCGAGTGTATTTTACGCTAACCTTTCAGACGGACTTGCACTTTTTGTTGACTGCCTTCAGTTTACTATTGTACACAAGGAACTGCATACCGGACAACCTTATTGTGTACTAAAAAAGGGCGATATCGGATTAATGCTTTTTCAGGATGAACAATTGGCTAAAGAACATAACCCCGAACTTAGGCTTGTAACAGATAATATTGAAGAAGTTTATGCGCACATTTCTTCAACAAACCCACATCTGCTACATCCCAATCTTAATAAAGTTACCCTCAGGCCCTGGGGCGCTAAAGAATTTGCCATTGCAGATAATCAGTTAGGTATTCGTTTTCAGGAATGGTAAGTATGTAGCTAAAGAGATAGAGCAAAACACGTCACTCGTTATAACCTACAGCTTTGGCATAATAAACCTCTTTTTTGTCGTGATACTACCTCCCATAAGGTTTTCGAAGCAGTAAGTTTGGATATTGAAAATCAATGATAACTGCTACCCTTACAACCGGATTAGTGAAATGGGTTTAGAATGCATTGAAAAACAGGATCAGATCATAGAAATATCGCCAAACAAAAAGTATATTAGAAAACCTAAAATAACCAATTATGGCTTGCATTAACCCTTACCTCCATTTTAATGGAAATGCGGAAGAAGCATTTACCTTTTACAAATCAGTATTTGGTGGTGAATTTGTTACACTCATACGTTTTAAAGACATGCATTTTGAAGGTGCCCCTAACAATGAAAAAGAAGCCGACAAAATTATGCACGTATCCCTGCCCATCGGCAAACACAATGTACTAATGGGTAGCGACACCCCCGAACAAATGGGCAAACACAACGAAAGAGAAACGCGAAGTAAGATTTCGATTGGTACTGAAAGTAAAGAAGAAGCTGATAAACTATTCACCGGTCTCTCGCAGGGTGGAGAAGTAGAAATGCCCATAGCAGATAGTCCATGGGGCTCCTATTTCGGTATGTTCAGGGATAAATTTGGTATAGAATGGATGGTTGATTTTGATCCAAGACATAAAGGACAACCATAAATCTAGTTAAACGGCCCATACGGTAAACGATATGGGCCGTTCATTTTTAATCTGCTAAAAAACAGAAAATGTATAAACTAATTATTCTTACTGCAATAGTAATCGGTTTTGGCAGTAGCTGTAAAGACTCGAAACAGCCAGACCAGGTTTATAAAAGCATACATGATACCTCGACTGTAAGCAGGAATCCTATTACACAAAAAATTTCCCCCTATCTCTGGGTAGAGAAAGATGCCAAAGGGGTAGCAGATTATTACCTGTCCATTTTTAAAGATGGTAAGCTGAAAGACTTTCGTCGCTTCGATAGTACCGAAAGTGGAAATGCTGCTGGCATAGAAACCGCTGTGATAGAAATAGCAGGTATGGAATTTACCATATTGGCGGCAGGACCCCTTTTTAAATTTAATGAGTCCGTTTCTTTTGTAATTAATACAAAAGACCAGGCCGAAACAGATTATTACTGGGACGCGCTTACCAAAAACGGTGGCGAGGAAGGCTCATGCGGATGGTGCAAAGACAAATATGGGTTATCATGGCAGGTAGTGCCCACCGAATATTTCGATCTTATACACAGTGATGATCCTTCGGTAAGAGAAAAAGCCATGAAGAATACACTCAAACAGAAAAAACTAATATTGTCTGAACTGAAATAAAAACTTGTTCTCCTCTGGATAAAGGAAGTACTCGTAAAAATAAAGCCTGAATGTATATTTTCTGACACCTACCGATCATAAAAAATTATCAATAGTGGTAAGAATTATGGAGACATTTGCCTATACCTAGTATTACATACCCGATAATATATATATCGATGCGTTTCCTCCTTGTACTACTCATTAATTTATTGTTTGCCTGTGAAAACAAAACCAATAATATTACAAAAAGGCAGGCAGCAATTCAAGAGGAAATGAAACTGGTGAAACAACAACATTTTAAACAGGCAGATAGTTTAGATAAAATAAAGAAAGTCGATACCAGTTCAGCAAAACAACTGGAAATAGCCAATGCTTTGGTAGCGGCTGGTAATAAAAAAAATGTAACACTTATTCAGCTTCAGAAAGAATATGATTCTTTAACGGCGGTGTTACAAAAACAATAAGAGCGGGTGAAGCAGGCAGAGCATACCATCAATGTATTCAACAACTAATTTGCTTAATTTTAGCAGAATAACGCTATCCAATGACATTGATCGCTATACTTATTCCGTCCTTGTCTTTTCTGTTGAGAGGAAAGATATTAACGGCAATCATCTGCTTGATTTTGCAGATCACATTAATCGGCTGGATTCCCGCAGCCATCTGGGCAGTTATTTCCCTGCAAAATGCAAGGGCAGATAAACGCACCGACCGAATGATTAAAGCGATGCGAAAAAATTAGCGCTTGCATCTATTCTTTTTTCTTTCATTGTTTCAAATTTTCCTGCGCTCTCCTCAGTAAATATTCCACTTTCACGCTTTCAGCGTTATTTTTTTTCCCTGCAAACGTTTTCGAAAAAAATATCTCCTCTTCCCTGCTACAACGCTGCATGAAAGCTATTATCTTACAAGACACACCTAATTGCTTGTCATGTCATTTACCAAACCCAAACTGAGTTTCTGGCAGATCATCAACATGAATGTTGGTTTCTTTGGCATTCAATACAGTTTTGGATTACAGCAAACTGCTGTTAACCCACTGTATAGTTTTTTAGATGCCCGGCCGGAAGATCTTCCCTTATTAAATCTTGCAGGTCCGATGACAGGCTTATTGATTCAACCCATTATCGGCGCACTGAGCGATAAAACCTGGCACCCTCGCTGGGGACGTCGTAAACCCTATTTTCTGATTGGGGCTATTTTTTGTAGTCTCTGTTTATTTGCCTTTCCTTTCAGTCGCGCACTATGGATGGCTGTAGGTTTATTATGGATACTTGATGCAGCAAATAATACTGCTATGGAACCTTATCGTGCTTTTATCGCAGATAAATTACCTGCGAGTCAACGTGCCATGGGTTTTCTGACACAAAGTTTTTTTACAGGACTGGGCATTACACTCGCCAATCTGTCACTATTCTTTTTCCAAAAAGTAATAACTGGTCAGTCAACCACTTCCACGGGAGAACCGGGTATTCCTTATTGGGTATATGGATCTTTTTTTGTTGGTGCTGTTTGTTCTATTGCATCTGTTGCCTGGTCGGTTATTAAAACACCTGAGATACCTCCTACTGAAGCAGAGCTGGCAGCATTACGTGCAGAACACAAAGGTTTCCTCACGCCTTTTAAGGAAATATTTTCATCTATCGTTCACATGCCAAAAACTTTGTGGCAACTGGGGCTGGTTTACCTCTTTCAATGGTATGCCATGTTCTGTTACTGGCAGTTTATATCGCACAGCATCGCTCAATCTGTATGGCATACCACTGCTGAAACCAATCAGCATTTATATGAAGAAGCAGTAGGGTGGACCGGACTGGTAAACGGCTTTTATAACATCATTACTTTTCTTTCCGCTTTTGGACTCGTATGGATGGCGAAAAAATTTGGTGCTAAACAAGTGCATATTATCTGTCTCATCCTTGCATCTATATCATTGTTTATACTTCCTCATATAGAAAACAAATACTACCTCTTTGCTCCTATGATTGGATTTGGTATTGCATGGGCAAGTATGATGGGGGTACCATACATTATGGTAGTTGGTAGCATTCCGAAAGAAAAATACGGAGTGTATATGGGAATCATCAATATGATGATTGTGGTACCTATGATCATACAAACCCTTTCCTTTGGTTATATCTATAAAACCTTCCTCAACAGCAATCCTGCTAATGCCATCACATTTGCAGGTGGACTTTTACTGGTTGCTGCCTTTGCAACCATGCGAATGAATGTTGCAAAATCAGAAGAGGAAGTGGAAATGCCAGTGGGGGGAGGGCATTAAAATTTGAAAATTTGGGAATTTGAAAATTTGAAAATGAGGGTTAGTAAGAAAGAGTGATTTTAATGAGTAAACTCACCACTGACTACTCACTATTGACCATTGACCATTCACAATTCACGACTACAATGAAAATACTTTGCATTGGGGAAGCGCTTATAGACATGATTTGTACCGATAAGGGTAGCAGCTTATCGAAGGGCCAGCATTTCCTTAAGAAAACAGGTGGAGCACCTACTAATGTCGCGGCTGCCATAGCTGCTTTAGGTGCTGAAGTAGAGCTCGCCGCTAAAGTGGGTAACGACCCATTTGGCAAACAATTAATTGAAGTGATGCAGGAATTTGGTGTATCTACACGTTGGATGCTGCAAGACCAACAAGCTTTTACCACTTTCGCTTTTGTATCCTTGATGGAAGATGGGGAACGTGATTTTGTGTTTAATCGTGGTGCGGATGGACAACTTTCACGTGATGAAACCGATGCTATTCCGCTTGATGATATAAGTATTATTCACTTTGGATCTGCAACCGGCTTTCTTCCTGGACCCCTTCAGGCAGCCTATCAAAGCATGTTGCAGAAAGCCTTATTACAGAATCATATTTTCATCAGCTTTGATCCGAATTATCGTCACCTTCTTTTTCCTAACGATACACAAACATTCATCGATCAGTCGTGGAATTTTCTTCAGTCTTGCCATTTTTTTAAACTGAGTGACGAAGAAGCCATGCTTATTACAGGTGCTCATGCCATAACAGATGCAGCTTCAATATTATTGGAGAAAACAAACGCCGTATTCACCATCACCTTAGGCAAAGAAGGAACCCTGTTGGGCTATAAAGGGAATACATTTAATGTTCCAAGTATTGCTGTTAAACCTGTAGATACTACTGGTGCAGGTGATGCATTTGTAGGAGCCGTATTATTTCAATTACATAAAAAAACATTAGAACAGATACTTCAACTATCTGCTGATGAATGGAAACATATCATTCTCAATGCCAACAAAGCCGGCGCCCGAACTTGCGAATACCTTGGGGCCATGGAAGCTTTTAAGCATTTGAGTAGCAGCATATTTGAATAAGCTGCATGCTACTAGCTGCTAGCTGCTAGTAATTTTATCATAATAATCTAAACAACTGCTAGTAGCTAGTAGCTAGCAGCAAGAAGCTCAGATGTACCACTTCCCTCTCCATAAAAAAATTACCCAGATCTGCGAAGAGCTGGGGCTTTCAATGACGGGTGATGACCTGCATTTTTATACCAGGTTATCAGCCAATGCCTTTGCTGTGGATAGCTTATACCAGTCGATTTATAAAAGTCACCCTGCTGGTGAAACGATGTTTAACAAATTACTGGAAACACTGGTTAGAGCACACCAACAACGCAGCAAAGCTTTGCGCGAACGGGATGTAGAGAAAGCTAATAAAGGCAACTGGTTTCTTAGTAACGAGATCAATGGCATGAGTTTATATGTTGATCGATTCTGCGGAACATTAAAAGGCCTACCCACACGCTTGCCTTATCTTGAAACACTAGGTATTAATTTTCTTCACCTGATGCCGATTTTTGAGAGTCCGGCAGGAGAAAGTGACGGCGGTTATGCAGTATCTGATTTCAGGAAAGTAGATGAGCGTTTTGGTACGCTTGAAGATTTAAAACTGGTGCAAAAAAACATGCAGGATAAAAGCATGTATCTGATGTTAGATATTGTACTCAATCATACTTCACACCACCACCATTGGGCGAAGCTGGCTAAAAAAGGAGATCCTGTTTACCAGGATTACTTTTACATGTACGACGACCGCACCATTCCTGACCAGCTCGAAACCACGATGCCGGAAATATTTCCTGAGTCGGCCCCCGGTAGTTTTACCTGGAACAAGGAAGCAGGCAAATGGGTGATGACGGTGTTTCATAACTACCAGTGGGACTTGAACTATACCAATCCTGCGGTATTAGTAGATATGCTTGATACCATATTTTTCTACGCAAACCTGGGTGTTGACATTTTACGCATTGATGCTCCTGCCTTTATCTGGAAACAAATAGGTACTACCTGTCAGAATTTACCTGAAGCACATACACTGTTACGACTGATACGTCAATCGGTTGATATTGCTACACCGGGTATGGCTTTATTGGGTGAAGCCATTGTTGCACCAAACGAGATCATGAAATATTTTGGCACAGGCATTTATACTGCCCGGGAGTGCGATGTAGCTTATAATGCTACCCAAATGGCGTTGCAATGGGATGCACTTGCAACAGGTGATACGCGCGTAATGCTTGCTGCCCAACATGAATTACTTCAAAAGCCTTTTGGTTGTACCTGGATCAGTTATACCCGTTGTCATGATGATATTGGACTTGGATACGACGATAGCATGATTGCTGCTGCCGGTTTTAATGCTTATGAACACCGTAAGTTCCTGAAAGATTATTATGCAGGTACACATCCCGGAAGTACTGCATCTGGTGCATTGTTTTCGGTAAATCCAAAGACACAGGACGCACGCATCAGCGGTTCGCTTGCCTCTTTATGTGGACTTGAAAAAGCTATCGCAGTGAATAATCAATCGGCAATTGATATGGCCATCAAAAAAATACTTCTTATGCAGGCGCAAAGTATTTTTATAGGTGGTATACCGATGTTGTTTTATGGCGATGAAGCTGCCTATACCAACGATTACAGTTATCTGAATGATGAAGGAAAAAGTTATGATAATCGCTGGATGCACAGGCCTGTAATTGACTGGAACAAAAACAAGAAGACAACTGAAAAAGGGTCGGTAGAACAATTAGTATATAGCGGTACCCAACGTTTACTTAAACTAAGAAAGCAATTACCTGCTACCAGCGACTACAAAAACCTCAAATGGATTACACCGCATAATATACATGTGGCAGGGTTCTTAAGATCATTAGATCAGCAACATTTGTTTTGTCTGTTTAATTTCAGCAACAAAGCCGCTTATTTAACCTGGTATGCTTTTAAAGAGCATGGTCTGGCTATTTCTGGCTTATATGACCATTGGAACGAAGTTAGACACGAAGTAGGTGCAGATTATGAATACCTGATAATCGAGCCTTATTCATTTTGTATATTAGAAGTATTTGAAAGGGGTTAGGTATTAGGGGTTAGATGCCAGAAGTTTACTTATGCAGCAGATAAAACTTGTAATTTATCCATTTCATAAAATATTATTCCTACAACTTCTAATACCTAACATCTAACCCCTAACTACTAAAACCTCAGACTCATACCCACATTCACTGCCAGATCAGCGAAAGCTGCATCACCCTGCGCATAAACGCCGGTAACTTTTGTTCTTTGCTTGTCTGCATAGCTTTGTGTACGGCTTCTAACTATTGCCACTGGCACATAAGCATAGAGGTTCATTTTTTTCAGGGAATAAGTAACGCCCGGCTCAATAGAATTTACATATCCTGGTCTGCGGAAACCATAGCTACCTCCGATTAAATCAGAAGCAGGTACACATTCGTTTCTATAACCGGCAGAAAATGTAAACTTGTTAAAAGTAAAGTTTGCACCAAAACGAATCATATACTGATCTGGCACACTCATTACATCACTACCATAGAGTAAGGCAGTAGCCGATGTCGTACCACCTCTTGCTGTTGAAACACCATTGTGTTCGCGGGGATTAAGCAGGTAATAGAAAGTACCATACAGGCTTACATTCCTCGTAACTATCTGTTGTGCATTTAACTCAAATGTAAAACCGGTACCACCGTCTCCCAACTGAATAGATTGGTCAACAGGACCCAGTACTCTGCTTCCGCTATTAGTGTAAAAATGATCCTGCACTTTATAATCGCCAGTTGGTAATTTAATACCCAAACCAGCCTGCAGGCTGAATTTCTTAGCTTTCGCAGGGTTTGTTAGCCAGTAATAAGCGGTAACACGGGCATCGCCTAAACCAAATGAACTAGTCATGTGACGCGAAGCCCCACCGTGCTCATACAGAGAAGTACGTGTATTTGAAATAACAGGAATACCAAATGAAATAGACCATCTGTTGTTCAGGAAACGGGTAAAACTAAGGTCAGTAGAAAAACTATGGTTAATTACCTGTGTATTGTTTGCAATACGTTGCTTTTGTTCTACGGTTCCAACAAAATGACGGAAAGAATTAAAGTAACGTGTGTTAACATTAAAGCTCCATTTTGATTGCAGTGTATCTTGAAATAAATGATCGATGGTGCACATACCACCTACACTACGTATGGCTACGCAACCTTGTGCATTCGATTGGGATTGAATAAATAAAAAAGTAGTTAGTATTAATATAATTTTTTTCATGTTAGTATTAGTTAGGTTTCTTACAGTTAGGTGTTGATTGTTAAATTTCCAATAAGGCATGCCTTATTTTACGTTCAATTATTCAATTCATTGTTTTGATCAACACTGGTTCCTATGTTGACTGCATCATCTGCATTTGTGTTAGTCGGCGACCACCAACGGCGTTGCTTATTTTTTCATTTTCAAACGGTCAACAACCATTTGTCCAACGCGCTGACCATAATCGGTGCTGATGATACATGAATTGTGGTAGTGAATGCCACCATAAAACCTTGCCCAGTTATTCTCATCCGCAGCAGCCCTGAATGAACTAAAGCTTCTGTTCGGAATACCAAATTCAAGTTCTGTGGAATCGGTATAAGAGAAATTATCGCCAAATACACTGGTAAGTGCTTCGGCAGCGGCAGAAGAAATAGTGGAATGTCCGCAGGTATACTCAGGAAAAGCAGGCGTTTGCAAATAAGGTCTCCAGTTAGCATCAATGTACTCATTGATCACGGTTTCTGGTCTTACGGTATTGTATTTATATTTTACATACCACGACTGTATAAACGCATCAAATAAAGCTATTGATGTTTTGGCAACTGCATAAACATGTGTTGCAAAGTCGGCATTTGCTTTTTGTGCCGCTATGCCTGCAATGCTCATCCAGTGGCCGGAAGGAGAGAACTTTTTGCTGCCAAACATTACATGACCTGTTACATTCATTTTGAAGGGATTATCATCCCAGAATTCGGCCATGTGTTTTTGTTCAGGTGTTAAACTGTCGATGGCATTTTTTATTGCCATTACTTCCTGGTAATACTTGCTCTTTTTATCTGTAATGTTGAAAGCTGGTGGAGGTGGTGGATCAAATATACTTGCGCTATCAATCACCATGGGTCTTATTTCGGCCCAGTGTGGTTCTGCTGCTGATGCATACATAGGTGGTGTTGGTACCCAACGCCCGGGTATTTTTTTCACCGCATACTTTTCTGCACCTCTTGTTTCCAGGTAATTATCTTTTTTACTCCAGCGGATAATTTGTACACCGATACTATCGGCCAGCATTCGCGATGCTGTTTCTACCTGCTCGCTCAATCCTTTTTCACGTGCTATTTGCAGAATACTGTCTTCATATAGTTTCATACTGCCTTCCGGAAATGTAACAGATTCGCCTACTTTCATATAAGCCATTAAAGTGGCCAATTCTACATCCATTTCAGCAGTAATAGCAGGCGTTGCAATCTTGGGTAACCCAATCAATTGACCCCCCAATGAATGGTATTTGTCAGGATATGCTGCTGCTACTATTTCATACGCAGCAATGGCGGCATAGGCATAATTGCGTGATGCAACCATTGGAGGAAAATTATTCCCCATTACAACCGTATTTAATTCATGTACGGTTTGACTAAACAAAACAGGATTATGCAAAAAAGTTTTATAATCAGTCGATTGCTTACATGCTTGTATACAGGTAATCAATACGAGCCCCAACAAGAGTTTTCTCATAAAAAAGCTTAATGAAATTCAATAATTCAGATAAAAAGAGAATTGCTTAATGAACCAGCATTAAGCCTGTGGTGGGCGCTCTAAGCGGTTGGTATAATCAGACAGGTAAGCCGATTCCTGCTTCACAATATGAACTTGTTGCGAGGCAACATCCCTAAACTGCCAGGAAAAAGAATGATCCCCGGTAAAGTCTGACATTGAGAATTTAAGAACCGTATGCTGATTGGAAGATTTCTGTGCATTGTTCCCTGCATTATAATCACCCGCTAACCGGAAAAAATCGTCCCGTGCATTACGGATACCGATTTTTTGGATATTGGGTACGCACAATAATTCAAGTGAATCTTTATAAAAACGTCTCTTTACAAAATGATAAGTTACCCCGTTAATATCTACCTCACCGGTCGCATTTTCATACTGTAATGAGTTAGATCCATAAGGTGTGCTAGCGGGAACTTTAATATGAAGAAACATGGCCTCATCATAGATATCATCATTCAGACTGGCCTGAAAAGCCTTATCAGAAGCCGACTCCATATATCCTAATAAGAGTCTATAGCCACCAAGGCTAAACAGTAGTAAACAGAGGGATACTATCGTGGCAAGTCGTTTCAAGCAATTAAAAATAAATAATTTTATTGAACTATAAAGGTTTTTTTATCGGGCCCAATACCTGTTAATGTTAGTTTTTTCCAATGTTTAGGGAGCACCGATTTAAGCTGTGTAATTCCTTTAGCTCCGATATCAATTCCACCAAAACCCATGATAACACTCTGTAAAATACCGCCTGCGCCTGTGGCGAAATACGGATTAGTCCCCCCCTTGGTTTCTGCAATCACCCTGAATGGCGGATTCAGGTTGGGCTCATAGGACTCCTTGAAAAACTTCAGGGCTTTATCTGCATTACCCAGCCTGGCATACAGGAGCGTAAAAATTGCATGAGTCATAGCCGGTGTTCCCTCATTGGGTACACGTGTTTCATAATACTCGAGGTCTTTCAGCACTTCTTTAGGATCGCTTATTTCTTTTAACGGATAGGCCAACAGGTTAACATCTCCCTGCTTAATGCCTTCTCCCTTATAGGTGGCATGTTCCCTTGTTACACCGTTTTCCATTTTAAGGATGGGAATATTTTGTGCCACATGCAACCAATCGGCATCTGCTTTGGCACCCACCAAAGCAGCAGCTTCCGTTGCATAATTTAATACAGCTTTTGCAGCGGCATTTGTCCAGGCATTGTTGTCTACATTCTCAGCCCACTCATCTGCTGCCACTACATTTTTAATATCATATTTACCGGGACCATTTCTCTCTACCCTGCTTGCCCAGAAATCAGCTGTTTCTTTTAATATGGGCCAACCTCTTTCTTTTAGCCATTCTTTGTCTTGCGTAACACAATAGTAATTCCACGCCGCAATACCTACGCAGGCAGTTATATGATGTTCAAAAGGACCACTCAATGCCCAAACCGGTGTTTCTTCTACACCTGTTGCAGCACTCTCCCATGGAAACATGGCTCCTTTATAACCATGACTAAACGCATTTCTTTTTGCAGCAGCAAGTCTGTTGAAACGATATTCTACCATACTTTTTGCCATACCCGGTTGCAATACCAGCAATGCAGGATACATCCATAATTCTGTGTCCCAGAATACATGACCATTATAACCCAATCCACTTAATCCCATTGGTGATGGACTATTATCAGTACCTTCTCTTACGAAAGAATAGAGATGATACATCATGCTGTGTATATCCTGTTGCGCCTGTGCATCACCTTCAATCTGTATATCACTTTTCCATAATTCATTCCATGCTTTGGTATGAAATGACAATAATCGATCCCTGCCTTCCAGTTTTGCAAAAATGGTCATACGTTCTGCTTCATTCAAGGCATCATCGTGATGGGCACTGGTTATAGAAGATCCTGCAATAGAGAACCGATATGTAGTTCCCGCTTTCAGGTTCTTATTGAATTTCATGAGATGCATGTTATTATCCCACATTTCATGAATGACCCTTGGTTCTGATCCATGGTGTTCCGAAAATAAAAATGTATTGGAAGCACACATCAATAATTTTCCTGTTGGACTTTTCGCTGAAGATGTAAGCAGGCTAATGGTTACATGCGGGCGATCGATTTCATTATAATAATTTTGCACATCTTTTAATGCATCCGGCGCTTCCATTACACTGGCTGCATTAACGAGAATATCTTTTTTGGCTGTAACTGCTACATCCATTAATACGGTAAAAGGAAGATGACGTAAAGAATAGTAAGTATATGTTATAGTTGCTTTATCGCCATAATCAAAGGAACAGGTAAAAGACGCCTGCTTCATATCCAGCTCCTGTTTCATATTCTTCACATCTGCTGAACCGATATTACGTCCGTCAATTCCCAATTGCATATTCAACAGGTTAAAGCTTCGCAGAAAATTACTTACCCTGCCACGGCCATACTGGTCATATGCTCCAGCCAACACTACTTCTTTTACTTTGAAGGGTTCTGGTGAAGAAACAATGCCAATCATTCCATTGGCTACTGTTACACCGTAGTAGTTCGCAGTACTTACTGATGGTACAGAAAGTTTCCAGGGGTCCTGGGCATTTGCTGCAGTAAAAACAAACAAAAAAAATAGGACATAAATAAGCGGCAATCGTTTCATAATGCGTATTTTAGAAGTACTTGAGCTAGCTCAAATTTAATCTAAAACCCTGTATGAAGCACATAATGCTTGCCGCAATCGTTTGCATGATGGTATTGTCATGCAAGCAATCGAATACCCTTTTCCGGGAAATTGACCCAGAAAAATCGGGACTCAAATTCAACAATCTTATTACTGAAACGCCTGAACTAAATGTATTGAACTACGAATACATTTATAATGGCGGAGGTGTTGGTATTGGAGATTTTAACAACGATAGTTTACCGGACATTTATTTTACCGCGAACAGATCATCGAATAAACTTTTCCTCAACAAAGGCAAACTGGTATTCGAAGATATCACCGATCAGGCAGGTGTTGGAGGAAATGGCAAATGGTGCAAAGGTGTTAGTGTGATTGATATTAACAATGACGGATGGAAAGATATTTACGTATGCGCTGCTGTACTAACAGATAGCACCCAAAGAAAAAACCTACTCTATGTGAACCAGGGCATAGATAAAAAAACAGGCATCCCCATCTTCAAAGAATCAGCGGCAGCTTATGGATTAGATGATGCTTCAAACACACATATGGCTGCGTTTTTCGATTACGATAATGATGGCGACCTTGATGTGTACCTATTGGTAAACGATCTTGATGGCACTTACCCAAATGAATTCCGACCAATCAGAAAAAATGGCACTTGGCCGAATACAGATAAGCTACTTGAAAATAATTTTGACTCCTCACTACAACATCCAGTTTACAAAGATGTATCTGCAAAAGCAGGAATACTTATTGAAGGTCATGGACTTGGTGTAAGCATCGCAGATATTAATAATGATGGTTGGAAAGATATCTACGTTAGTAACGATTACTTGTCAAATAATATACTGTACATCAATAATAAGAACGGCACATTTTCAGATCAGTGTGCTGCCTATTTTAAACATACCAGTAGAAATGCAATGGGCAATGATATAGCAGACATAAACAATGATGGTCTTGCAGATATTATTGAAACAGATATGATGCCGGCAGATAACTACAGACAAAAAATGATGCATAACGATATCAGCTACCAGACTTTTCAAAACAGCGATCGATTTGGTTACATTTATCAATACCCTCGTAATACGCTTCAATTAAACCAGGGAATGCTTCCGTCGGGATATGACAGTATCCAGCGACCAGCATTTAGTGATATTGCCTATTTCAGTGGAGTAGCTAACACCGACTGGAGTTGGGCCCCTTTATTGTTCGATGCTAATAATGATGGCTGGAGAGATCTTTTTGTAAGCAATGGATTGCCAAAAGATATGTCGGATAAAGATTTTATGTCTTACAGGGATAACGCAGTTGCTAACGCCCCTTTTGAAGAAGTTCTTAAGCAATTACCAATAGTTAACATCAGTAACTATATTTTTCAAAACAATGGCGATTTACACTTTATTGACAGAACGAAAGAATGGGGCGTTAATTTTCCAACTTTTTCTGCTGGGATGGCCTATACTGATTTAGATAATGATGGCGATCTCGATATTGTGATCAACAATACCAATATGCCCGCTACCTTTCTTGAAAATAAAGAGCAGGACCAAAAAGAAAAATCAAATTATGTAAGGATAGGGTTACAAGGAACGACGCAGAATATCGCAGGTTTTGGCACCAAGGTACATGTATATACACCACGTGGGCACCAATCGATTGAACATTCACCTTACAGGGGTTATTTATCAACGGTTGATCAAACCATTCATTTTGGCTTAGGCAAAAATGACAAGATCGATTCAATTAAAGTAGTATGGCCGGATGGCAGACAGGAAATAAAGAAAAACCTTTCAACCAATACTACTTTATTTTTTAATGCTGCGAATGCACATCGAGACACTATTACATCAGTTACTGAAAACCACGGTTCAGCATGGTTGGATATTACCGCGGCCGCTGGTATCAACTATGGATTTTCAGAAGTTGATTTTATAGACTTTGATATTCAACGTTTACTCCCACACAAACTCACCCAATATGGACCTTCGCTGGCTGTAGGTGATGTTAATGGTGATGGACTCGATGATATCGTCTGCGGTGGTGGATCTCCATTCCATGCGAGTATTTTCATGCAATCTTCTTCGGGAAAATTCACACGAAAGAAATTACCCGGTTCTGATGTACCGCAATACCAGGATGATGCAGGTATTATACTATTAGATGCCGATAGTGATAATGACCTGGATATATTTATCGTTTCCGGTGGTGCAGAAAACCAACCTCAGACTAAAGCCTATATGGATCATTTTTATGAAAATGACGGTAAAGGAAATTTTACAGAAATAACAACATCATTTACCAATAACCGGGCAACCAAAAGTTGTGTAGTAGGAGCAGATTACGATCAGGATGGAGATATAGATCTATTCATTGGTGGAAGGGTTATACCAGGAAGATATCCATTACCAACCAGTAGTTTTATTTATCGCAATGATTCCAAAAAAGGACAAATAAGCTTTACCGACGTAACCAGCAAGTTTGCACCTGATCTCCAAAACATTGGTATGATCACCTCGGCCGTCTGGTCTGATGCGGACAATGACGGAAAAATTGATTTACTGCTTACCAGCGACTGGGGAAATATTCTCTTGCTTAAGAATACAGGTTCTTCACTGCGTAAAACAACTACAGCACTTGATGCATATAAAGGTTGGTGGAACAGTATTGTTGCTACTGATTTAGACAATGACGGTGATATGGATTATGTAGCAGGTAATTACGGTAGTAATGGATTCTTAAAAGCTTCAGAACAATACCCATTGAAAGTTTATGGAAAAGATTTCGACAACAATACCAGTTTCGATGCCATATTCAGTCATTGGCTTCCCGCACAAACCGGAGGTGAACTAAAAGAATTTCCAGTTGCCGGAAGAGATTTGTTGCTAAGGGAAATGAGTGTGATGAAAGAACGTTTCCCGAATTACAGTAGCTATGCGAAAGCAGATATGAGCCAGTTATTTCCTGCAGCCGTAATAAAAGACGCTTATCAGGCAAGTGCCAACTATTTGCAACATGCATGGATTGAAAACAAAGGCAACCTGAATTTCGAAATACACAGTTTGCCTGCTGAAGCCCAGCTTGCACCTGTATACGGCATCGTAGCAACAGATATGAATGGTGATGGATGGATCGATCTTGCATTAACCGGCAATGAATTTGCCATGGCACCTTTTCTTGGAAAACATGATGCATTGAATGGACTTGTACTTATGAATAATGGCAAGAAAGGGTTCAACAGTTTATCCATCGCCAAATCAGGATTCTATACACCTGCAAACGGAAGATCTCTTGTTAGCTTATTGGTTAATGATAAAATGGCCATCGCTGCCGGACAGAATCGCGACTTATTAAAGCTTTTCCGTGCTGAAAATTTTACAGGCAGCTATATCAAATTAGCAGGAAATGAAACCTACGCTATAGTTCACCTGAGAGATGGGCAGAAAAGAAAAGAAGAATATACTTATGGACAAGGCTTCCTGTCTCAGTCGGCTCGTTTCCTTTCCATTAACAACACAATTACATCTGTAGATATTTATTCAGGGAATAAAATCAGCAGAACTATTAAACCCTAAACCTATGAAACGTTTTATCAGTAGAAGAATATGCTCATTGAGCATGTTTTGCTGCTTATTATATAGCTGCAAATCAGGCAACAATGAAACTATTTATTCAGGCGCCCCTTTACAATACGATTGTGAGCAACAACTCACCGATGCAATAGTTTATGATATTGTAAATCCTCCGGTTGCTAGTCGCATGTACGCCTACAGTAATATTGCGTATTATGAAGCACTTTGTCCGTCAGACAAAGCCTATAAAAGTATGCTGCCCTCTCTAAAAGGATTCAGACAACCAATATTAAAGGACACTAATGCGTTGTATGATTTTCGGCTTTCTGCGGTGATTGCATTTATGAAAGTAGCTGAGGCATTGGTATTTTCTAAAGACAGTATCCAAAAAAGCAGGGAACAACTACTGGTTAATTTTGAAAATATAGCTGATGCAATAAAAACAAGATCTATTGCCTGGGGTGAAGAAGTGGCGGGTGTAATATTTGAGCGGGCGGGAAATGATGGATATAAGCAAACCCGTGGAATGCCCAAATTTAGTGTATTGAAAGAAACAGGCATATGGCAACAAACACCACCTGATTATGAAGAAGCAGTTGAACCAAACTGGCAATATATTAAACCTCTTCTGATGGATTCTGCTTCGCAGTTTAAACCAGTAAGACCTCCAGCTTTTAGTCTCGATCCATCAAGTCAGTATTATAAAGAATTGCTTGAAGTATATAATATGAGTAAAACCTTAACCGATGAACAAAAACTAATTGCTAAATATTGGGATGATAACCCTTTCGTGTCTGAACATAAAGGCCACTTAATGTATGGCAACAAAAAAACTACCCCTGTTGGTCACTGGATGGGTATTATTGGTATTCTGGGCAAGCAATCCAACAAGCCGGAATTGGTTATAGCACAAGCTTATGCGCTTGCGTCAGCAGCCGTTTTTGATGCCTTTATTTCTACCTGGGAAGAAAAATACTCCAGCAAAACAGTAAGACCTGTTACCGTTATCAGGGAACATATAGCTTCTGAATGGAACACTTTATTGCAAACCCCACCTTTTCCGGAATATACCAGTGGACATAGTGTAATATCTGCTGCCGCTGCCACTGTTTTGTCGGCAATATTTGGGAAGAGTACTGCTTTTCATGATACTACGGAACTTAAATACCTTGGACTTGAAAGAAGTTTCTCATCACTGGAAGCAGCATCTTATGAAGTAAGTATGAGTCGTATGTATGGCGGCATACATTATCGTTCTGCAGTAATAAATGGACAAAAACAAGGACAACAAATCGGAAACTATTTTAACCAGGTTTTTTTAAGCAAATAACCCTATGTCATTAGATTTCATTGCCACTTACTATCTTACATTTGAATACTAAACGGCTTTTGACTTATGAAACGATTTTTGCTACTTGTTTTGTCATTTCTGGTAATTATAACTATCGTTGGCTTCCTACTTCCCTCCAATAAAACTTATACCATAAAAATAAACTCCCCCATACCCTTTGATGGCATTTCAAGGGTTATTGTAAATAAAGGAGATTGGAAAAGATGGTGGCCAGGTGAAGTGGTAAATGATAGCACTATCGCTTACGAAGATGCAAAGTTCAATATCAAAACAATATTGTTGAACGGCTTTGAACTAACAGGTAGTTTAGATGATCGACCCATCAATTTTTCATTCCAGTCTATCGCTACTTATAATGCAGAAACTGCTATTACCATGACTGCGACTGTTTCGCTGTCAAGAAATCCTTTTATCAAAGTATTTCAAAATATAGTATCTGGTGGTGCAGTAAAAACCCTGAATGAACTGTTCAACAATATAGGCACTGCCTTATCTGATGTAAAGAAAGTTTACGGGTTCGACATAAAATTAGGAAAAGTACCCAACTCATCTTATGTATCTACCAGCAAGTATTTCGATCACCAGCCTGGCATGGAAGAAGTATATGCCCTGATTAAAGAAGTTGAAGACTATGTAGTTGCGGAAAATGGTAAAATTGTAAATGACCCTATTTTAAATATTTCAAAAGAAAGTGAAAACAAATACATGGCGATGGTTGCCTTAGCAACAGACAGGGATCTGGCAACAAAAGGAAAGTTTCTGTTGAAACAAATGATGTTAGGCAATATTGTTGTTTCCGAGGTTAAAGGAGGTCCTACAGCTATTCAACAATGCAGGCAAGCCGTTCAGTTCTATGTAAATGATTACAGAAAAGTATCTCCGGCCATTTCCTTTGAGCGATTACTCACCAATAGGTTAACAGAAAAGGACAGCACCAAATGGCTTACTACCATTAATTACCCTGTTTTTCAGTAGGCCGGTTTTGCAATACAACTACTGCATCATTATTTCTGGCAAGAATAAAAGCTTTACTCTTTCTAATTAAGATAGGTTGGGCTTTTCGGACCTGACCAGTAATTAAAGGAGATTTAGCCGTACTGGCTACCAATCCCTTGCCTTTTACGTATTGCAATATTGTACTAAAGTCAGCATCCTGCCGACCAATTTCAACATTGTTCTCGTAATAATTCCCCATCGTTAGCCAGTAAGGGCTACCGTTGTTCTCCATTTTTATAACGGCTCTTAATTGACTGAATTGGGTTTCTTGTGGCAATGCCTGTGCACTAAATTTAAGATCACCTTCATTCAGTAACAATAGGTGTTCAAAACAATTTGTTTCAAGCTGATAGGCTTTCTCGAACTTTTGGGGTGCAAATAATTGTTTCAGTTCGGCTTTGGCGAAATCAGCCGCATATAAATATTTTTTCCTGAGTACAGGTATCGATTTTTCCAGTTGCAACTTGCTAGATAAGGGCATTTCCGTTCCGTTAACGAAATAGGTCATAATCTGTTCTACCCTTCCATTATCATCAAAATCGTTCATGTACATTTTAACAGGGTATTTTTCTGAAGCTGTTATGCGGCTGTTCAAACCAAAATTCCCTGCTATCAGGTCTATATCACCATCCTGGTCTATATCATCGGCATAGATCGATTGCCACCAACCTTTTTTAGTGGTAATCATTTTTCGTTCGAAGCCGTTCTGTCTTTTCAAAAACAGTTCAATTCCCCCCCACTGATAAGCAACGAGTAAATCTTTTTGCTGATCCTTGTCCATATCTATCCATTGCGCGTCTGTAATCAATCCGGGTTGTACAAGTGCCGGTGCAACAGTTGGGGTTATATCTTTAAAATTTCCATAACCATCGTTCAACATTAAATAAGACCTGGGCGTCATTCCGTAAGCCCATGGTACTGATCGGCCGGCAAAAAATAAATCTATGAACCCATCCCCATTAACATCGTCTGCAATTACCTTACTCTGGGTATTCACAATTTCAGTAAATGCGTTTGCTTTTTTCCTCAGGTTTCCCTTACCATCATTCAGGTATAATAATGGTCGGAGGTGTTCATCATTCTCATAATACTCATTACCTCCCGTTGCTATTACCAGATCAATGGCTTTGTCGTTATTTACATCTACCCATATCGCATCCACATCCTCCCACATTGAATCTGCAGCCAAAGCAGGTTGGTTCATTTTAACAAAAGTTCCTGAAGTAGTTTGGGTATATACTGCGTTTTTAAATCCTTTGGATGCTCCGATAAAAACATCATCCAATCCATCTCCATTTATATCAGCAACTGCCAAAGCAGGCCCTTCCGTTGAAACCATATGTGGTATCAATGGCTCTCTGTCGAATTCATTAAAAACATTTTCCTGGTGCTTATAGTTAATTCCCGTTGTACTGGTAATATCTTCAAGCAAACTTTGTTTGGCATCAACAGTCTTAGCAAATCGTTGTGCAAAATCAAATAATGGAAGTCCTTTTTTATAAGAAAGCTTCACCAGGGTTTCATTTGATAGCTGCAGTGGCTGCCAGGTTCTGTCGGGCCAGATTACCAATGCTGAATCAACCTGAATATTTTTTAACCCGGCCTGTAAAGGCAATAACATACTCGATTGAAATCCATGTACCGGGTATTGCTCATAAGTATATAATTGATCTTTTGCATAAAGTAATAATTTGGCCCCCAGTGCATTTACATTATTTGAATCTCCTTTCAGTTCAACTTTTACAAAGTTCTTTTCCTGACCAGTTGTATTTGTTTTGTTTTCATAAACAAGCACCGGATCATTGATATTGTTTACCACCAGGTCAAGGTCTCCATCATTATCCAGATCAGCATAAATAGAGCCATTTGAAAATGTAGGAAGGTTATTTTGAATACTATCCGTTAAATTCTGAAACTTAAGGTTTCCGGTATTTCGGAAAAACTGATTGGGTATTTTTATCTCAGGAAATTTACTAATTAAGGAGAGGTCTTTATCCTGGATGGTATTTTGTTTTAATTTTTGTTGTAAATCATCCCCAGAAACATAATTCACATAATCAATATCGTTCATCCTTTTAGGGATACCGTTTGACACAAACAGGTCCTTCAAACCATCATTGTCAAAATCCATCCATAAAGAGGCCCAGCTCCAGTCGGTGGCATGCACTCCTGCATATTGACCAACCTCACTGAACATGCCATTTTTTCTATTGTATTGCAGGTTATTCCGTGCATATTGATAAGTGTATCCGTATTGTAATTTTTGCTGGAAAATATTGTAATCATCTTCTGCCAGGGAGCGCTTTAGCATATAAGGATCATAAGGGAGCATATCCATGGATATTATTTCAGGATAGGCATCATTATTTACATCTGCAACATCTACACCCATGCTAAACTGACTGGTATGCATCAGTTGCTTACTGCCCTGTTCAGCGAATGTTCCATTTTGCTGGTTTATATAGAGGTAATCATTCTCATGAAAATCATTGCCTACATAAATGTCGGGCCATCCATCGAGATTAATGTCTGCAACAGTTACGCCCAAACCGTAACCGATTTTACTGCCATTAATACCCGCTTCTTTGGTAACATTCGAAAATCCGATGCTTTTCTTTCCATCCTTTCCTATCTGCTGGTTGTTGCGATAAAGTCTTTGTCCGGCAAGTGAATCATAAGTCTGCACAAAGAGCCCTCTTGGCGCATAATTACCATCATGGTTTACGGAATGATTCAGGAGAAACATATCGAGGTCACCATCAGCATCATAATCTAAAAAAGCAGCTTGTGTGCTGAAACCGGAAAAATCTAATCCATAATCAGCCGCCTGATCAGCGTAAACCGGAACACCATTGGTAATACCCTGACAAACAAGTAACTGATTTTTACCTTTTAAGGTTTTATAATTACCGACATTACAAACATAGATATCGAGTAACCCATCGTTATTAATATCTACAACTGAAACACCAGTGCTCCAGTTACCATCTGAGGGTATTTTAGCTTCCGCCGTAACATCTTTAAAATTAAGTTTACCTGTATTGAGATAAAGAGCGTTAGGTTGTTGATTAGCAGCAAAAAACAAATCGATTAACCCATCGTTGTTAAAGTCACCAGCACCAACACCTGCCCCATTATAAAAATACATGTAAGAAAACAGGTTGAAAGAAGGCGTAGGTTGTACTTTATTACTGAAGTGTATACCTGTTTGTTCATGGGTTAACGGAACAAACAACGAAGCCGTTTTTTTCTGTGAACATCCAGCCATCAAAATCATCAACAGGCCAATACTATAATTGAGCGTTCTTAATTTCATGCGATTATTTTGCAGGCTTGTTAGGCGGTTGATTTGCTATTGTGTTGATATGATAATACAATGGCGTATCATTATTCCGGATAAACAATAACCCTTTTTTATTTTTCTGGTTCAGTATGGCCATATCTCTTACCTGACCTTGTACGGTTAAACCCGATGCCAGGCAAGACAATGTTTCAAAACTATTTGTACCCTTATTGATCAATACCTGGCCGTAGGAAGCATCGATACTACAGAATTGAGGAAGCAGATCGAAGAAATTTCCTGCTACTACAATATCATTTTTCCCATCCTGGTTGATATCAGTGATTACCGCAGCTTCTATTGAGGAAAGTTGGGCCATATATGGTAATGACTGTAATTTGAATCCACCCTTACCATCGTTGATGGCGATTGAGTTGGCTGCATTATTTACGACCAATGTGGCAGCACCTTTAAGGCCGTCATTGAAAACCTGTTGAATGGTTTTATCAGCATATTCAGCGTGTTTCAGGTTCGTTTTTTTAAGCGATGGAATCTGATCGGTAATTTCCTTTTTCATGAATACCGGCACTTCCTTGCCATTAAGTGTGTGGCTGAAAATTTTATCTACAGTACCATTCTGATCAAAATCTTTTATCCAAAGCTTTACCGGATTATTCAGATCGGGACGTAAATAAAAATTCTGTCCAAGGTTTCCTAAAACCAGATCGGGGAATCCATCACCATTTAGATCGCCTACTGTAACTGATTGCCACCAGCCCAATGCATCTTCCAATCCGGAATTTTGTGCCTTAAACTGTCCATTGCTGAATGAATATACTTTTGGCGACATCCACTCACCCACGATTAATAATTCCTGTTTTTTATCTGCATTCAAATCAACCCAGGTTGCTCCGGTGATCATTCCTAATGAAGTAAGAAATGGTGCCACTTTTTCTGTTACATCGGCAAACCTTCCGCCGCCTTCATTATGAAACAAGAAACTCCGTGGTGATACGCCGTAGTTTTGTGGTTCACTCCGGCTTCCGATAAAGATATCCTGCTTTCCATCCTGGTCATAATCTAATGATATAGCTACACCGGTATTGGTATGACTGATAGGGAAGCTTCCAGACTGCAGGGTAAAATTGGCTTTACCATCGTTCAGGTATAATTGGTGTTGGTATTTTTCTGATGATGCCGGCGCAAAATTTCCTCCACCACCAACAAAAAGATCGAGATCACCATCCTGATCCGCATCAAAGAAGAATGCGGCAGTAACATCATTAAAAGTAAACCGATCGAAATCGGGTGTATTTTTCTTCACAAAACCTTTTGCAGTTTGCAGGTATAGCTGCGAAGCTTGTCCAACAGCACCTCCAATAAAAACATCCTCCAGTCCATCCCCGTTCACATCTGCCACTGCCGTTTTAGGCCCCTGTTTGGATAACATGAAAGGAATATTTCTTTCCTGGTAGAAATCAACATGTTCATCTTCCTTATGTGATTCGAAAGTTGTTTGGACAGGGCTCAATAAGGGGCTTTGCGGTTTTTCATAATCGAAAGCATTATTTCTTGCGGTGCTGCTATCGTATTGAATGGTGATGATTTCTTTAACAGCCGGATTTATTACCGTTGTAAGTTTTTTATTTGGCCATAGTACCTGAATAGAATCGGCATGTCTTGCTCCTAATCCAATCGTTTGTTTGTATTCAACAGATGATTGAAAACCTTTGCTGGGTATTAATTCTCTGGTAATTACCTGATCACCTGCGAATACTTTGATGGTACTGCCAACGGCGAAGGGGTTCTGATGCTGAAATTTCAGTTGAACGGCAAGGTATTCATAGGAAGTATCATTTCTGCTATTATTTCGGTAAACCAGGGCATCCTGATTTACATTGTTAATGATCAGATCAAGATCACCATCATTATCGAGGTCGGCATAAGAAGCACCATTGGAAAAAGTAGGCAAATCAAGCCCCCATTTTTTTCCTGCGTCGGTAAAACGGAGATTCCCTTCGTTTTTAAATGCTTTGTTGGGTATAGGTATCGAAGGCATTTTATCGATCACATTATTTACTTCTTCTTTTTTTCCTTTCATCACCATCTGGTTCACTACATCATTAGCGAAGAAGTCTATAAAATCCTGATCGGTTACATCTCTGTATATTCCGTTGCAAACAATGATATCTGAATAGCCATCATTATCAACATCAAACATCAAAGCACCCCAACTCCAGTCGCTTGCGGCAACACCACTGTAAAAACCTGTTTCCATGAATTTACCATCCCCATTATTTACCTGTAAGGCATTTTGGGTAAATTGATTGTAGAATCCCTGGTCTTGTTTTAATTTATACGTATCGTAACCTTCGAAGGAAGTATTTGTTTTAAGGCGATAATCATCGCCGGGTAGCATATCGGTAGTGAAGATGTCTGGTTTACCGTCGTTGTTGATATCCTGTAAATCAGCACCCATTGAAGAGAAGCTGATATGCTGTGTGCGGTTTTCTATTTCATCTTTGAAAGTGCCATTGCGCTGATTGATGTACAGGTAATCTTTTTCAAAGAAATCGTTCGAAACATATACGTCTGGATAACCATCGAGGTTTATATCACCCACTGTAACGCCTAATCCAAAGCTGATGATACTTCCGTAGATGCCAGCTTCCTTTGTTACTTCTTTGTAAACACCATTATCGTTGCGGAATAAATGGTCGCCACCTCCTTTTAGAAATTCAGCATAAGGTGCTTCTGCTTCCGGAATATTACGCATGTTGGCGTAATTGAGGGTATTCACCGGAATAGGACTATTATTCACCAAAAAGCAATCAAGGTCGCCATCAAGGTCGTAGTCGAAAAAGGATGCATGGGTTGAGTAGCCGTCGTTGTCTAAATTGTACTTTGCTGCCTGCTCTGTGAAAGTGAGGTCTTTGTTGTTGATGTATAATTTATTTTTCCGCAGTGCTTTGTTGAGCATATTACCCGCATTGCATACGTAAATATCAAGCCATCCATCTGCATTGATGTCTACAAAAACCACTCCTGTGCTCCATTCATTATTGTAGGTGATGCCTGCTTTTTCAGTAATATCTTCAAATTTTAAATCGCCTTTATTCAGGTATAATTTATTGGTACCCTGGTTAGCGGTAAAAAAAACTTCCGGTAATCCGTCGTTATTGAGATCACCTGTAGCTACACCACCACCATTATAGAAGTTGCGGTATTTGAATACGTTGAATGATTCCGACTCTGTGAGTGTATTCCTGAATTGAATATTAGTGTCGGTAGCGATTGTGAAGATTGTATCTTCTTTGGTTTCTGTGCAGGCTGCAAAGCTGGCTAAGCAAGCAATCAACAACCATTTTCTTTTCTGCATCATCATATGCTAAAATAACAAATAATAGTGGCTGAAGGGCATATATATATGTTATAAAAAAAGCCGGTCAGAAAAAAATCTGACCGGCTTAAAATTAATGGTCGCACATCTATTAATAACCGAAATTCTGCTTCAGGTTAGGGTTAGAAGCCAATGCGGTAGTAGGTATTGGATATACCACTTTATAAGCATCAGAAGCGTTTGGTCTTTCTTCAACAGGAGCGTTGAAGGCACCGAAACGAATCATATCTGTTCTTCTGTGACCTTCGAGGTATAGTTCACGACCTCTTTCAGCCAGTAAAGCAGATAAGTTAACTGATGCAAGTGCTGAAGCACCTCTCGCAGCACGAATGCCGTTTACGATGGTCAGCGGAGTTTCACCATTAGCACCTGTTGTACCACCTCTTAATAAAGCTTCTGCTTTCATCAGACGTACATCAGAGAAACGTAAGAAAGGAAACTCATTGGCACTGCTCCATCCACCATCATTGATAGTTGAAGGATCGAGTGGGAATTTATTTACACGGATACCGCTTGCTTCTCCGTTGAAGAAAATAGAAGCGTTACGGGTAAAGACCAATGGATTACCACTTCTATCGTACAGGTTACCAATTGGATTACCAATTGATCCTGGTTCTTTAGGATTGCTTGGGTTAACCGGACCACGTGCCTGACCTACAATGAAACCAGCATTAGAACCAACGAGGTTAGTGTAGCCAGCAAGTGCAGTTGATTTACGAACGTCTACATCTTCAAAGCTATCATAGAACTGAGACAGTGTTACGAAACCGTTCCAGCTTGATGGACGTTGGTTATAGTGCCAGCTCTGGCAAGTCTGCCATACGAGGTTAGCACCATTACCCGCTCTTGCGTCACCACCTGATTTACGTACAAAGATGTTTTCAGATGATTGGGTACCATTATCCCATTTGAAGTTATCCCAATAGGTATCAAGCGCTAATCCACTACCTGCTGCTGCTTTATTACAATAATCAATTACCTTATTCATATCAGCAGCCGCAAATGAATATGGACCAGCTGGTGATGTTGGAGCTTGTTTGTAAACAGCTTTGTTTAGGTATGCCTTTGCAAGTAAGGCATAAGCTGCTTCTTTTGTTGCTTGCGCACGATTAGTACCATTATAATCTGGTAATGCAGGAACTGCAGCTTCCAGTTCAGTAATAATTGCATCAATCGCTTCTGATCTTGTCATAACATCAGGAATCACATTTGCTGCAGCAGATGCAGGGCGTGTTTGTACCTGACCATAAATATCACAAACCAGTAAGCGGAAGAAAGCACGCAGGAACTGTCCTTCAGCTTTAGTTAAACCTGATGCAGTTTCAGCAACCAGTGTAGTTTGGAACAATGCACCGTTCAAGCCATTCCAGGTATCGTTGATCTGGTTATGATCAGGACCCCAGGTGTGCAGGTGCAGACGACGCCATGTACCGAAGTCATCCCAGTCAGTACCACGTGTTGGGCCCATGATTTCATCGGTAGAGTGTTCCTGTAAACCGAACCAGTTACCCTGGCCACCGGTTAATTGGTTTAATTGTTCGTACACCGCAGCGATAGACGGAGCAGTTGGTGCTCCACCGGCTGTGTTTGGTGCAATCGAGTTTGGAGCTTCCAGCTTTGGATCAAGCTTGGAGCATGATATGCTAAGTACAGTTACAGCGGTAAGCACCGGTATAAATCTACTTTTGATTATATTTTTCATTACTTCAGTTTTTATTGATTAAAATCCAACATTAAGACCTACTGTGATAACCCTTGGTCTTGGATATTGCGTATAGTCAAATCCACGTGAAGGGATACCATTGATATTCTTATCTACGTTCACCTCAGGATCGATACCAGTGTAACCTGAAATCAATGCAAGGTTCTGACCAGATGCATAGATTGAAAGTGATTTGAAGAGACTGTTTTTCTTCAGGTTAAATGCATAGCTCAGGTTTACGTTAGCAAGACGGATGAAATCTCCTTTCTCCAGGAAGCGTGTTGAAACTGAACCTGGGTTGAATGGATTTTCTGGTCCATTACCGATAGCATTTGTTACGTTACGGCCATTACGTAAGCTTCCTTTCAGGAATAACGCATTAGCAGTATTGTTATACACTTTGAAACCAGTAATTGCATTCAGGAATACACTCAGGTTCCATCTGCCTAAAGAGAAATTGTTGGTTAAACCGGCAAAAAACTTAGGTAATGCACTTCCTACCAGTTGGTTTGAAGCACCTGCACCATAACGGGCATTACCATTACCATCGAAACCGTTAAACACTGGCATTGACCAGGTAAAGATCGGTGAACCGTTGGTCAGCGTTTGTGCGAATGCACCAGTCAGACCTTGTCCACTTACCGCACCTGTATTGATTGGTGTTGGTAAACCTTCGATATTGTTGCTAACGGTTGTCATGTTATAGTTGATATCCCAGCTAAATTTCTTACCCTGGATAGCACGATAGTTAACACTTGCTTCCCAACCTTTGTTGATTACTTTACCATCTAAGTTGATCCACCAGTTGCTGGTTGGAGCAAATCCACCAGGAGTTGGTGCGAAGAACAGCATGTTCTTTCTTTTGTTGTTATAGTAATCTAAGGTTACAGATAATCTTCTGTCTTTAGTGGTGAAGTCTAAACCGATACCAGTAGTAGTTACTTCTTCCCATTTCAGGTTAGGGTTACCCTGCTGAATGAAACGTGTAACAGGACCAGCACCTACATCAAATGTTTGTTGCAGGTTCAGGGCTGCATAAGAACCCAGGTTATCCTGGCTACCTAATGTACCATAGTTAGCTCTGAAGCTCAGATCGCTCAGGAAGCCACCAAAAACTTTCTGTGCCCATCCTTCTTCCAGTACTCTCCATTTGAAAGCAAACGCTGGGAAAGTTCCATAACGGTTGTTAGAACCGAATTTAGAAGAACCATCTGATCTTACAGTTACAGTAAAGAAGTATTTATCGTTATAAGTATAGTTTAAACGACCAAATATGGATTGTAATTCGTTCTTATCGAAGTTGGGAACAAAATTTGCGTAGTTGTTGAAAGCGCTGTAATCTTTTACAAATACATCTTTAGGACCAACTACAGGTGTTTTTACACCCCAGCCAAAAGAGGCATTGTAGCGATTCTGGAAGCTCTGGTATGAATAACCCGCAACAGCATTGAATGCATGCTTGTCGTTGAAAGTTTTATCATAAGTTACATAATGCTCAACCAACTGTGATTTTGTTTCCAGGTTTTGTTTGGTTGTACGACCATTACCCTGTATCTGGTTTCCATAGTCTTTACCAAATACATTGATTGTTCCACCATAAGCACCTGTACCCAGACGTGGATCAGCAAATGAAATTCTTTCAGATTTGGAATTATCCAAACCTAAAACCACTTTATATGTAAGGTCTTTGGTAATCTGGTAACTAGCAGAGAAGTTACCCAGGAAACGGTTGATGTGGTCATTGTCAGTAAAATAAGCCAACATCTGAGTTGGGTTACGCTGATCACCTGTTTGGTAGAAACTACCATCTGGATTGTAAACAGGGTTAGTTGGGTTATACTGAAGTGCAGCACCCAGTAAGCTACCCTGGTAACCGGCATTATTAGAAAGCGGCGCGTAAGAGTTTTCGGTTCTTGACATAGTCAGGTTTGCTTCGAGCTTCAGTTTGTCTTTCAACATTTTCTGGCTCAGGTTAGCACGACCAGTCAATCTTTTTAAACCGGTATTTTTAACAATACCTTCCTGATTGTCATAAGAACCACTTAAACGGGCAGTAGTACCACCACTGCTCATAGACCAGCTAAGGTTATGGTTCTGAGAAATTGCAGTTCTGAAAATTTCATCCTGCCAGTCTGTGTTTGCACCTTTATCGATTAAGGCAACAGCAGCACCAGCAGCAATTGGATCAGCACCGCCATCGATATTCGCTTTTTTAGCAGCAAGCAGGAAATCCTGTGGCTTCATCAGGTCATAACGACGTGCAGTTGTAGCGATGGTTGTTGATGCACCATAAGAGAATACACCACCTTTTCCACCTTTACCTTGTTTAGTTGTGATAAGGATTACACCATTTGCACCCCTTGAACCATAAATGGCTGCAGCAGATGCATCTTTCAATACAGTGATGCTTTCGATATCAGTTGGGTTAAGGAAAATAAGTGGGTTCTTAGCAGTTGTACCACCTTCAACACCACTACCGTTTGTACCGAGTGTTCCACCCTGAATCAGGGGCACTCCATCAATTACATACAATGGTTCCTGTGCACCACTGATAGAACCGGTACCCCTGATGTTGATAGTCGCTGCAGCACCTGGCTCACCAGTTGATGGTGTTACAAGTACACCGGCAGTACGACCCTGCAACAATTGTTCAGGAGAAGCGATCTGACCTTTGTTAAAGTCTTTTTCAGTTACACGGGAAACAGAACCAGTTACATCTTTCGATTTTCTGGTACCATAACCGATTACCACCACATCGGCCAGCGCATCTGCAGTTGCAGTAAGCGAGGCATTGGCAGTATTCGATGAAGAAATGTTCACATCAACAGAGCTATATCCAGAAAAGGAGATAGTTAATGTTCTTGCTGAAGAAGGAACGGAAATTTTAAAAGTACCATCAGCACCGGTTTGTGCACCAGTGGTGGATCCTTTTACTAAAACAGATGCACCAGCTAATGGTGAACCGTCTTTTGAGTCAGTTACTTTACCAGTAACCGTTTTCGTTTGTGCCTGCGCGAATAGGGTAAATACGCAAGCGAGTAAACCCACAAGCGTGGGCCTGACAAGCTTCGAAAGGTTCATAAATGGCAGTTTATTGGTTATTAAGCGTGTACAAAGTACACATTTTTTTCAGAAACAAAATTTTTTCTTAAAATTTTCTATTTTCTGGGAAAAATGACCTCCGTACCCATTACAAGACTTTAAAGATCGGAGAAAAGATGCTTGAAAAAAATGAAACATGACTGATTTTTACTTCTTAAAAGACAATAAAGTGTTGATTTTTAATTAGTTAAGAATATAAAAAAGTTTTCCGCAATGGTTTGCGGAAATGTTTGCTGTGGAAATTTTATTTACATTACACGGGTAAAAAATAACCGGAATGCAACAAACTACCCTAAAAAAAATCTCAGAAATTCTGGGAATCAGCATTTCAACTGTCTCAAGGGCATTAAAACACCATCCAGATATTTCTATCAAAACAAGACAAAAAGTAATTGAACTGGCAGAAACCCTGGAATACGAACCAAATGCTAGTGCTGTACAATTACGCACTAAAAACAGTAAGCTACTCGGGCTAATGGTACCCACTGTATGCAATTATTTCTATGAAACCTTTATTGCTGCAGTGGAAGAAGACGCCCGTAAACTTGGCTATTCTGTTATGATTCTGCAATCCGGCAACGACCCGGCAATTGAACTCGAAAACCTGAAACTCTTCAGACAAAACAGGGTATCTGGAGTATTCGCATGCATTAGCGCTCAAACCAAGGACCTGAAAGGGTTTGAACGCATGACTGAATTAGATATACCTGTAGTGTATTTCGATAATATACCAGATACACCAGGTATTTTCAGTGTAAGTATGGCCGATGAAAAAAGTGCGCAACTGGCTTCAAGGTTAATGCTGGAGAAAGGATATAAATCTATTCTTGCCATATTGGGCAACCCAGATCTATCTATCACACTAAAAAGAAAAGCTGCTTTACAAAGCTCTTTTAAATCGCACCAGGAAATTGAATTACTAATTGAACATGCCAACAACTCAGCCGACGCCAAAACTATTACTAACGACATGCTCAACAAACACCAGCCTGATATCATTTTCTGTATGAGTGACGAAATATTGATTGGTGTTTTGAAAACCATCCAAGAGCGAGGATTACGCTACCCGGATAATATCGCCCTGCTCACCATCAGTAATGGAACCATTCCAAAACTCTTCCACCCGCAAATCACCTATATTGAGACTAGTGGAGAAAAAATGGGACACCTCAGTTTCTCCCACATGATGACCTGCATCAATGCAACTTCAACCACAAAAGAACTTCTGGTCGATTCGGTGCTGGTGGAAGGAGGGTCATTATAAGGCTACAGAATGATACTGATAGCGTCCATGGTCCATAGACCATAGTCCATGGGAGGAAGTTTTCCATGGAAGTCTATGGTCTATGGACTATGGACCATGGACTAATACTTAAACGCCTTCCCCCCAACCATCACTTCCTGCTTCGCTTCATCAAATGTGGCTTTCATGCCGGAGCGTGAGGCGGCAGTGGTCATGATGTTGGCTATGGAATGATAATAACCTGCTTCTACTGGTGCATTCGGTTGTTGTCTGCTACGCACACATTCCATCCAGTTACGCATATGTGCAGATGTGAGTGCATCACCACCAGTGTTTGCTGATGCAACAACTTTTGGGGCATTGTCTAAGAGACTCATTTCCGGTAATAAGTTGGGTTGCATTTGCATGGCTTCCGCATGATTTCTTCTTAAGCCGCCCTTGGGAGAAATTTTATTGGTATTCAAATTCATTTCTCCTCCGTTAGAATAATAAATCTCCGTAGGGTTCTCATCACCATTGTGCATACGTGAAGTAAATATTACCTGGAAACCATCTTTATCATTTGTTCCATAATCAAAAACGGCAGTAGTAGTGTCCCAATTTCTTCTTCCATCATTCCACATATAAATTCCACCATTCGCTACCACACTACGCGGATGCTTTAAACCGGTGAACCAATGCACAGTATCAATCTGGTGCGACATCCACTGACCAGGCATGCCTGATGAATAGGGCCAGAACAAACGGTATTCAAGGTATTTGCGCGGATCCCATTGTTCGAATGGACGGTTCATTAAAAATCTTTTCCAGTCTGTTTCAGATTCTTTCAATTGTGCCACTAATCCGGGTCTGCGCCAGCGACCTGGCTGGTTTACGTTCCAGCTTAGTTCCACCATCGTTATTTTACCAAACTTGCCACTCTTAACAAACGCATCCCCGGCCTTATAATTTGCACCACTTCGTCTTTGCGATCCAATCTGTACAATTCTATCAGAAGCTTTTACAGCTTTCAACGCAGCCTTATTGTCTGCCATGGTTTCTGCAAATGGTTTCTCCACATAAGCATCACAGCCATTTTTCACGGCTTCAATACAATGCAATGCATGTTGAAAATCTGCCGTACTGATAATTACTGCATCCACTGACTTCGAAGCATACAGTTCATCATTGTTTCTGAAAGCAGTAATATCATGTCCCATTCTTTCTTTCAGGTATGCCTGACCTTCCTCCCTCCTGATCTTCCATAAGTCAGATACACCAACGATATCAAAATTCAATTCTTTAAAATGATTTTGAAAACAGGGTAATAAGGAAAATTTGAATCGTTCTGAAAAGCCCACTACTCCTACCCGTATACGATCATTCGCACCAATGATTCTTGCATAACTGGATGCACTCATTCCCATGGATGCTGCATAAACTGCTGCTGATGCTTTCAGTGATTGCTCAATAAATTTTCTTCTGTTTGTTGACATGGTTATTTTTTTTGTCCGAAAGTCCGATGACAGAAAGTCGGGAGTCATACTGCTTTCATTCTTATGATGAAATAGAAATAAATCTATTTTAATTCCTGAATTTTTATGCTTCTGAACCACACTTCGTTTCCATGATCCTGCAGTAATATTCTGCCTTTGGGCGACATGCCGAAATTTGGCCATTGTGCATATTTGCTTTTGGCCACCAGTGCATAATAGTACTGTGCCCCACGCTGGTACTCCAGCATTTTCCATCCATTGAGGTAATGTGTAACCCATCCATTTGGCTGTACCACAACCATTCCTCTGTTCCACTCACCTATTTTTCTTCTTGCCCTTGGTTCTCTTACAGATGGAATGAGATCATACAATGATGCAAGTGTTCTGTTTTGAATAGAACCCATTTTGGCATCTGGATGTTTCTCATCATCCAGCACCTGGTATTCTAATCCGATTGCAGAACCCATATTCTTCTCGCTTTCTGTTACAAAATATTTTACTCCGCTATTGGCTCCATCTGTTAGTTTAAATTCGAATTGTAAAATAAATGCCCCATATTCTTTTTCACTAACAATATCTCCGCCATTTACCGACTCTCCTCCTGTTGATGGCATTACCCTGATGGTGCCATCCTTTACCACCCATCCTTTTTGTGGAAATCCAGACTTATATGCTCCTCTCCAGCCTGTTGTACTGGCACCATCGAACAATAAACTAACCCCATTTTTTTTCTCGGCTTCTGATAAATTATTGGGGAGAAAATTAGCCACAAATACATTATCCGCAGGAGTGGATTTTAGATTACTGGTTTGAATGCGAATATTCTTCCACCTGATCTGCTTTCCCGGCTCATCATTTTTTCCGATTGCATGTACTTGTAATGCAATAAAACCTTCGGTAGTCATATCATCAATAATATGCGCAGTTGCAATTCCATTTACAAATGTTCTGATACTGTTTCCGATACATTCTATTCTGCATTTATTCCACTGCCCGGGTTTATAGGCTGTTTTAGCAGTTGGGTTATAATCAAGTGTATATAACCAGTCTCTTCTGGCTTCATCGTAAATGCCGCCTGTCCAGGCCCTCGGGGAAGGATCTATTTCAAACTGATAACCATGAACCCTTCCGTTTTGATAATCTGCTTTACTCTCACTACGAAACTGAATACCAGAATTCATTTCAGCATCCAGCTTAAATTCCAGTTCGAGGATAAAATCTTTGTAAGTCTTTTCCGTTGCCAGAAATGAGTTCGGTTCTCCTGAAACAGTTGTGCCGATTATTTCACCATTGGATACCGAATATCTTGCCTTTCCATTTAATTGTTTCCATCCGGTAAGATCACGACCATTGAATAAATTAGTCCAACCAGCATTTGTTTTTTGCTGGGCTATTGTTACGTAAACAATCAGGATACATACAACTGAAAGTATTGCCTTTCTCATAGCTTTATTTTGTCCTGAAAAGATAAAAAGATAAATGTCAAAAACACATATATTCTTTATTATATTTGTAGAAATAAAAAACGGCACCAGGAATGATGCCGTTTTGATCAGTTTATCTTCACTTTAACAGTTCAGATAGCTGATGCACATGAGAACTTATAGGGGGTAATTTTACTGCTTGGCTTTTCTGATGACCAGGTCGCCAGACCAGCTCTTTATCATCATTTCAGCGCCACCGCCATTGATCTTTCCGGAAACCCAACTGTCTTTGCTTATCTTATATATGCCGCCGTTACTTGATTTTACAGGTGCAGCATTTCCTTTCTCAACCGCAACTTCAAAATCACTGTAGATTTCTCCCTGATCTGTTTTCATTTTCAGGTTTGCTTTGGCTGATGCAGGCAAACTAATATTTACGTCGCCATTAAAAGTAGAGAACGCCATTGGCTTGCCATCTGTAACACCATTGAAACTTACATCGATATCTCCATTAGTCGTAGTGGCTACAGCAGAACCTGTAATTCCAGAAAGTTTGATATCGCCATTGATATTGCTGATTTCCAATTCACCTTTTACATTGGTTACTACTATATCACCCTGATTAATGGTTTTGAGTATCAGGGTTCCATTTTGTGGTACTTTGAGTTCAATATCAACCTTACGGGAGATGCTATTATTATTGATAACGACTTCATTGTTTTTTTCAATGGCCTTTATTTCAAATCCACCCGATCCGCCAATTCTTTTGAGTCCTTCTTTGGTTTTGTCTTTTACTTTAGATTGTTTTTCCTCGTCTGCATCTGCTAAAATCTGAATATTGTCTGCGGTATGGCCCGTTACTTTTATGGAACCGGTAATCAGTTCTACCCTGAGTTTATAAGGTTTACCAGGACTACTTAACGCTACGGTTAATTGTTCTTTTTCGGTTGACTGTGCGAGGATACTGGTGGTAATACAAATAAGCGCCAGTAAGAAGATATATTTTAGCTGTTTCATATAGTTGTTTTATGATTTTTTGATATAAACGTTTCCGTTCAGGGTTTCGAAATGAAATTGTTTTCCGCCATTGCCAATTTTAATACCTGCATTTTTAATGATCTTATACACCGTTCCCTTTTCATTGGCCTCTGCATTTTTCACTAATGTATTATTTATAGGTTCTGTATTGTCAAAGTCTGTATAATATTGACCATTCATACTCTTGAAAAACAATTCAGCATCCAGGTTGTTTTTATAATAAACTGTTATATCACCGTTTATAGTATGATAAGTTGAAGCTGCTGGCGGGTTTGCTGCATACCGTACATTCAGTTTGCCATTCACTGTTGTTGCTTTAGTGATGCCTTTAGCATTTTCAATGTCAATTGATCCATTCACATTACTCACATAGAGATTCCCAAACACATTGGCCACATTGATATTGCCATTATTTACGGTTGATACCCTTAACCTTATTCCATGTGGTACTTTTACCACAAGATCAAGATAATAAGTGTATTTGATACTTCTTCGATCATCGTTTCTGTCCCATCTTTTCTGTGGTCTGGAATCGTAAGGTGCAGAAATATACACCAGGATACTGTCTTGCATTTGTTCCATCTCAAACTTAAATTCTTCTTTTCCTTTGTCAACTTCTTCCTGCGATTTGGCTTTTACTTTTTTATCAATTTCAAGCAAAACCTTATCGCCGTCGTAACCTTCTACTTTAATAGAACCAAAAACATTATACACGGCAAGTACTGCTTCATGGTTTTTCGGGTTTACGGTAAATTGTTTTGACACATGCTCTTTAAACTCCTGTGCGGGCAGGTCAGCGCAGGCACAAAGGATTAGTGTACCTGCGAGCAGCAGGTGATAGATTTTTTTCATTGTTAAGGGGGTTTTATGAAATGAATTAACTCAGTTGGTGAATGGTCTGTTTAATTTTATCCTTAATTGCATCATTGGTTTCGGGTTTCTTCAGTAATTGCTGCCATGAGCGAACCGATTTCTTTGCCTGCATTTTCAACATCAGGTCGGCCAATGCAGACTGTATCAATGGTGAATCCTGATGAGCAATTGATTGAATCAGCCCTTCTCTTACTTTAGGATCGGCAGTCATTTTAGAGAGGGTTTCAAGTGCAGTGAGGCGCACGTTTACATTCTCATCGTTATTTAGTGTAGTGAGCAATGCGTCTTTAACCCTGTTATCTACTGTATCTATTTCTTCCACGTAACTAACGGCTCTTAATCTTTCAGATGCGGAAGGGTGCTCCAGTAAACTCAGCGCCAACATCTCCCTCATTTCCTTTACCTGCGAGGATAATTGTTTTACCTCATTACCGCTATTATCATTTGTTTTAAAGAAGAAAGTAGTTGCTACCACACCTATTAATAACATGGCAAGTCCATAACCAAATTTTGGTGTAGTGATTGTTGTAATAAAAGCATTTAACCGGTCGCGCCATACAGATAATCCATTGCTGTGCGACAACTGCTTTTGTTTGTAGTTATCGAGCTCAGTCATAAAGCGTTGCTTCATTCCTTCCGGCGCATCTGGTTCTGGAAGTGCAGCAGTAATATTCCAGAAACCCATGATCTCATTCAGTTCGGCTTTACAGCTTTCACAGGAAGCCACATGCATGTTCACAGTGGCTTTATCTGCTTCACTGAGTTGGTTCAGTGCCAGTGACCATAATTGCTCTTTGTCGAATGCACAATTCATGATAAAATGGTTTTATGGCTTAGTTGTAAATAATTATCTTTTAGTTGTTTCACCGCCCGGTGTATCCGCACTTTAATGGCACCTTCGGTAAGGTTCATTATGGTTGCGATTTCCTGATATTTCATTTCCCTGTATCTGGAAAGAATAATGAGCTCCCTGTCTGTTTCATTCAACTGGTCTAGTGCCAGTTTTAGTATTTGCTCTTCTTCTTTCCGGTGTATTTTATCATCTGCTTCTGAACTATCTTTTAGTTGATAGGCTACATCATCAGTGTCTACAAAAGCTGATGATCTTTTGTTCTTCCTGTAATGATCTTTTAGGGCATTACGGGCAATGGTATACATCCATGTTTCAAACTTATACGAACCCGTAAAAGTGGCCCTTGACCGAATCATATTCATAAAAACCGTCTGAACCAGGTCCTCACTTGCATCTTTCAGCCCTGTATTATGGTAAAAAAAGCCATAGAGCGAACGATGGTGCCTGTCGAAAAGCAGTCCCATCTGATCCAGGTTTCCTTCTTTCACCCTGAACATGAGTTGATTATCAATAGATTCGTTTGCCAATCGCAGGATAGTTTTACACGGTTTGAGATATAAACTGAGAGAGATAAAGAAAGTTACAAGATAGCGGCATTTTTTTACTGGTTTACCCCTGCTAAAAAGAAAAAGACCCTTTTGAGGTCTTTTGCTTTATTAAAATTGATAATAAAAGGTTGATGCGGGGGCTTCTTTTTAAATTATAATATCAGGCTTCGTATAATATCATAAAACTGCTCTGTACCTTTTACCACTAATTCATATCTGTCTTTGGTCCATTTAGCATCATTAATCAGTGTATTCAGGTCACTGAATTCAGGATAAGCTATTTGGTTCCCGGATTCATCATAAGACTTAACTTTTTTATCTAACGGGTCATAATACTCTTTTAATTTTCCATTTTCATACCAGACTTTTGAACCAGCTTGTACTTTATTATTGCTGTATTTGATTTCATACCTTTTCTTGCCACTATCATACCAAAGTGTAAAAGTGCCATCCATTACTTTTTTCTTTAGATCCAGCTCATATTCTGCGATCGGAAGACCTGTTTCTCTATAAAATATTGCTTTTATCCTGTCGCCTCCAAGGAGTGTTCTGGAAAGTGTCAATGCACCATTTTCACTATAGTACCTGATATTAGCAGATTTTTTATCACTTGAAATACCAAATACATCTGCAATAGGCTGTCCGTTATCATATAACAATATCGGAATGGAATCAAAAAACACTTCATCATCTTTCATATTCACTTTCATATATGGGCGTCCTTCCATATTCCAGCCGGTAAACATGCCATTCATTTTGCCTTTTATCCAGGTATACTCCAGTAATTTTTTTCCGTCTGCTGAATACCCCCTCCATGTACCTGTTCTTACACCCTCAAGAAACTGGCCTGTCAGATAGGTATTATCTTCATAAATTATTTTGTATGGCCCCGCCAGTTTAGCGTCTTTGTATTGTAACCATTCAAAAGCTTTACCACTGGAATCATAGTATACCCATTGTCCTGCAAAATTATCATCCTGGTAATAACGTGTTGACTCAAGGGTACCGTCGTTTCTATAAAAGCTAAAGGCACCTTCTGACACAAGTGGATTTAAACGACTGTACTGTCCTTTCATTTGTGGTTTTCCATTTTTAAAATAATCGGTAAGCACATAACGTTTGGTTATATTATTCCAGACATATTCCCTGAAATAAGTTGCTGTATCTGGGTTACAAGGAATCCATTTAGCATCAAAATTCAGTTTCTCCGGATTAATACGCCCAGTAAATAAGCCATCGGCAACTTCTTTAATTTTTATAGCAGGTAATGGGTCTGCCTCACTATGTGTATATAGAATTCGTCCCTTATCATTTACAAAAAACACGATCGGATTATTTCCCAGCCGGATAAATTTACTATAGGTTTCACTCGTGTCTATATAGATGCTGGCAAAAGAAATATCGGATGAGTTGAATGCTGCCAGTTCAGATTTGTCTTTAACCTTTCCGGTGAAAACAATCGAAAAGCTCATGTTAGTCGGGACCGGATTATTGGTAAAATATTTCTCAAGTACATTGGTCTGATTCATGCAACCCTTACAATTCTCGTTGGTAAAGAAAAAGACATTTGTCTTCCCAGGTTTTAATTGTGCATTGAGGGATACATAACGCAGGTTATTATTCATTACCAATGTGTCTTTTAATGTTTCAATACGTTGTGCCTGTAGCATAGACAGGCTGGTACAACTCATTAAAAGGCAAAACAATTTTTGTTTTAGCATAACTATTTATTTGTAAGATCTAATGTGAAAGTGTAGCGATTATTGTTGGCATCATATACGAGCTTGTCTTTCTGTATAGAATATTCCCGCATATAATACCTTTTTCCATTGGTGTAAACTGAACGTCGTCCACCGTCCCAAACTTTTTTATTGCCCCAAAAGTTCTGGGTCTGGTCTTCGGCATAAAAATAAAAGATGAGGTTATAGGTATCAAAGTAATAACCTGTAGCACCCTTGCCAAGTGTAAACCAGTATTTATCAACAAAATAATTGCTCCCTACTTTTTCAGTTGTGGGCACATAAGATACCATAACATAAAGTGGCTTGCTCGATTTATTGGTGAAATGAACGGCAATTGGTATTGGCGCTGCTTCTTTTTCTATTTTTTTGTTGTAGCTACCCTCAGCACCTTGTTCGTAAGTATAAGTTTTCTCTTCTACTTTGGGTTTAGGTTTGGGTGGGTCGGGTAATAACTGTTGGTTATCTGCATTCGTTAAAGCCGTACTTACCTGTAGCTGATCGAAAGCCACGTCGCAGTTATTAACCACTGAAACGCCAAAATCTTTCCCGGCTGGAACGGCCTGCTCAACATGTACAAGTGCTTCATTAACAAATAAACGGATGGCATTATTTTGTACCACCGCCTTTAGCCTGTTCTCTTCATTAATGCCTTTTCTAACCTGGGCATTGAAAGTGAAAGATTTTAATGGTACTGTACTTCCGTTAGTATTTTTGAAAAAAGCAAATTTTCCATCGGGCTGTATAAGAAACTGGTAGCTGCTTCCCTGTTGTATACTTCCGAAAATAATACCTGCCCCATTCTGACCGGTTCTGTCTGACTGAAAATAAACCGATGCTTCAAATTTCAGGTTACCCCAGTTAACACCTTCAATCTGCTGTGAGGCTTTCCATGATATATTATCAGGTTTAAATTGTACCAGATACCTTCCCTCGAATAAGGATGATTTCGGGTTTCCGTCAGAAGAAAGGGGCCAATTGCGTTTATTTGTTGCGAAAGGTTCATCCATTAATATCCTTTCGAATTGGGCTTCTGTATACAATGACGCCAGTATATAACAACAACTGATGATGGATCGGATAAGATATTTTCTGAACATACGCTATAAGTCAAATAAATAATCAGATGCGTACACAATCACATTGCATAAACATATTGATTCCAGGAGTTAAAATTAACAGAATAGCATAAATCTGCGCTACTCCTATCAAAAGGAGTTAAAAGATACCTGTTTCTGGGTAGTGAATTGAGTAAGAAAGTAATTGCCTGAAGCATGTTAGTTCTTCAACATGCTTCAGATTAGTCCATTCAGTAATATATGTATGGGTAGTGTCGGTTAATCTTCGGTGAATGCCTGAGCGGCCCTGATGGCTTTACCCCAGCTATGTTGCAGTGCTTTCACTTTATTATCCGGCATAACAGATTCAAATATGCGTTCTGCCTGCCAGTATTGTTTCAGTTCTTCAATATTGCTCCAAAATCCTATGGCAAGTCCGGCAAGGTAAGCCGCACCCAGTGCAGTTGTTTCTGTTATTTTTGGTCGGATAACTTTTGTAGAAAGAATATCACTCTGAAATTGCATCAATTGGTTATTAATGGTAGCACCACCATCTACGCGAACTTCTTTAATATGAATATTTGCATCTGCTTCCATTGCTTTCAGTACATCCATGGTTTGAAAAGCAATACTTTCAACTGCAGCTCTTGCAACATGTGCATCGGTAGTACCTCTTGTAATACCTATGATTAAACCTTTTGCTTCCTGGTTCCAATAAGGAGCGCCAAGTCCAGCAAAAGCCGGCACCATATACACACCACCATTGTCAGTTACTTGTCCAGCAAGTGTTTCCACTTCACCAGATGTGGCGATCAGTTTAAGTCCATCGCGCAGCCATTGTACAACTGCACCGGCAATAAATACACTTCCTTCCAGTGCATAAGAAACTTCTCCATTTATTTTCCAGGCAACAGTGGTTAGCAAATTATTGGCTGACTTCATCGGTTTATTACCGGTGTTCATCAACATAAAACAACCGGTACCATAGGTATTTTTCACCATACCTGATTCGGTGCACATTTGTCCGAACAGTGCAGACTGCTGATCTCCTGCAATACCGGCAATAGGAATTTCAACTGCGGTAAGTAATTGTTGGGTATATCCATATATCTCACTGCTCGAGCGAACTTCGGGCAACATGGATGCGGGTATATCATACAAAGCAAGCAATGATTCATCCCATTGCAAACTATGGATATTAAACATCATGGTTCTGCTTGCATTCGACACATCAGTTGCATGAACTTTGCCATTGGTTAGTTTCCATAATAGCCATGAATCGATCGTGCCAAAACATAAATTACCTTTTGCAGCTTCTTCACTTGCACCTGCTACATTTTCAAGTATCCACCTCACTTTTGTTGCAGAAAAATAAGCATCAGTTACCAACCCTGTTTTTGCGAGTATCTCTGCATCATGACCAGCTTTTTTTAAATGATTACAATAATCGGCGGTTCTTTTATCCTGCCATACGATGGCGTTGTAAACAGGCTGTCCTGTATTACGGTTCCACACAACTGTTGTTTCACGTTGGTTGGTTATGCCTATTGCCGCAATATCCTGAATGGTAAGTCCGGCTTTCACAATAGCTTCTGTTGCTACTCCTAATTGAGTGGACCATATTTCTGTAGGGTCATGCTCAACCCATCCGGGTTGCGGAAAATATTGGGTAAATTCTTTCTGTGCTACAGCAATAATATTACTCTGCTTATCGAAGATAATGGCCCTTGAGCTGGTAGTGCCCTGATCGAAGGATAGGATGTATTTTGACATGTATCAAATATACAAGACATTATTTGCTTATTTGCTATTAGCAATGGGCCATTAGTTGTTAGCAAATAAGGATGATACAGATGTACTCATATATGTGTATTCGTCTGTTCTCTTTCATCATTTATTGTTGTAAAGAGGCGCTTTGTACGAGTCTCAAAAAAAATATTTTAAAAAAATATTTTGTGATTCAAAAAAAAAGCACAATTTCGCACCCGTAATTATAAACAATGACACAGACACAACGCAATAATAAATGGCAGTTCAACTACAATACAGATGGGTATTGTGTGCTGGTCGGGAGCTTTTCAAATTTGTAAATGATTCAACATCATCATACATAAAGCCCCGCCAACTGCGGGGTTTTTTATTGCACTAAAAAGAAGCAGTATGAACAAGAAACAACAAAAACAATCATTCAACTTATTCAATCGTATTGATTGGAAAGGGCATACTGTGTCTTTTACCTATCAATCAGATCAATCAACACGACTGTGTTGTCATAAATGACTTAGCCGGTATTAATCCGGCAAGGAGGTATGACCCGGTCTGTTGTTCAGACCGGGTTTTTTATTTTATAACGATGGATTCAAAAACCGAATCCTGACAACAAAAATTATATGGAACTGATTATACTAACTTTTATAAGCACTTACCTACTGGTGTGGCTACTCATCAGACTGCCTGCACTTTACCGCAGGTTGATGAAGCACATCAATAGCAAGCGTAACAAAGGACAGACACAGCTATTCGATCATCACTTTGTTGAACCAAAAGCTTTCTTTTTGAAAGAGTTTAACGAAATACCGGCTATTGCTTTTATTGGCCATCTAGATGCAGGTGCAGTATTAACCATGATCAACGAAAAGCAGTTTGGGGAACCCGTGGCAACCTACCAGCGAAACTATTATAACTGGAAAGCAGCGCGCATTGAGTTCACAAAAACACTGGTGGTAATGTCAGATCGTATGATGATTTCGTTGGGCGAAGACTATGCAGAAATACTGTTTTGTAATAGGGATTATGAAAAAGCCAATAACATGATTCTTGCATTCAGTAAACACAAGGAATTAGAGAAAGAAGCAGATTTTGAAATCAACATCATTACACAGTCTAATTATGGATTGGATCTGAAATCACTGGCTATTCAACCTACTGAACTGGATCTCGATCTGTATTACAACGACGATTTCAAAGCAGTAGATGCGGTGATCAAAGAGCGACTGAGTAAGGAAAATGAAAAAGGCATCGTGTTACTACACGGTTTACCGGGCACTGGTAAAACTACCTACCTGCGTCACCTGATCGGTGGACTGAAGAAAAAAGTTCTCTTCGTTTCGCCTGGTGTAGCTGGTAATCTAATGAACCCTGAATTCATGGACCTTTTACTCGATAACCCGAATGCTGTATTAATAATTGAGGATGCAGAAAACATCATCATGGACAGAAGATACAGTAGTCAGAGCAGTGTAAGTAACCTGCTCAATATCAGCGATGGTTTATTGAGCGACTGCTTGAACGTTCAGATCATTTGCACTTTCAACAGTGCGGTAAATATGATTGATGAAGCATTGATGAGAAAGGGGAGGCTGATAGCAAGATACGAGTTTGGTAAACTTGAAATCGCAAAAGCGCAAAACCTGAGTAATCATTTGGGACTTGATCAAGTGATCAGTAAGCCAATGACACTGGCAGAAATTACCAACCCCGATGAAAACTTTCACGAGGCAGTACATACCAGTGTTATCGGTTTCAGGAGAGATGCCGCATTGGTTAACTGATGCAATGCATGTAAAAAGAAAGGATTAAATATCCATAAAAGCTTGCTTAACGGCAAGAAGGATCATATACTTTGATAATAAACCAGAAGCGTGTATTACAAAGCACCTTAGTGCAGCGGTAGTAACCGGCTGTATGCTATTATAGCAAAGTGTACAATCCTCCATTGATCTGTGTGTTGGGGGTTCGAGTCCTCCTCCCGGTAATACCGGGATAGCTCAACAGGTTAGAGCAACAGCCTTTATGCGGGTTCGAGTCCCGCTTCCGACGATGTCGGAATTGCTTAACGGTAAAGCACTACACTGTTAATGTAGAAGAAGTGCATCACTTCTATAAAAAGATGCAGACCAATAGTTGTAGCACAGGGGAGGAATAGCTGGCATTGCGTATACCAGTTCCGGTTATTCCACATTTCCCTACACCTGCAGTTCGACACAATGAAACAGCAGCAAATGGTTCAGGATAATTGCTCAACAGAGCATAAGTCAAACCGCTAGCAGCGAGTTCCATCCTGTCAGACTCCGTGAAAAGAAATGCCACTGTGCTCCGGCTATTATCATTAAGCATTAAAATTGAAACAAATGAAAAACGTAAGAATCAACGCCTATCAAATAGGCATTGTAATGAAGAGAGGCGTTTACAAGGGTTTCCTTGCAGAAGGAAATTACTGGTTATGGGGCAAAGAGGTATTAATTTACGATCTGTACAAGCCATTCGTAGCGCCTGTGGAATTGAATATCTTGTTGCAGGATAAAGCACTGGCCGAAAAACTACAACTGGTTGAAGTCAGAGATAATGAAATAGCCCTACAATTTGAAAATGGCTATTTGAAAGAAGTACTTACTGTTGGGAGGTATACTTTCTGGAAAGGAGCAAACGAATACCGGTTTGTTATAGCCGATATCAGCAAACCTGATATAGACGCAGCAATCGATAAAAGCCTGTTAACACATAAGTTACTGGCACCCTATGTTCGGTCTTATACCGTAGAAAGCTATGAAAAAGCATTGCTGTTCATGGATGGAAAATACATAGGCATACTGGAAAGCGGCGTGTACCAGTGGTTTAAAAACCCGGTGCCGATAATGGTAGCCAAGGCAGATATGCGTCAGCAACAAATTGAGCTCAACGGTCAGGAAATACTGACCAGAGACAAAGCTGCTTTACGAATCAACGCCTATGCACAGTTTAAAATAGCAGACCTTGAAAAAGCATTGCTTGACAACAAGGAATACGACAAACAATTGTATGCGCTGTTTCAACTGGCATTAAGGGAATATATCGGCGCTGTAAACTTTGACGATCTGTTAGAGAAAAAGGAAACTATTTCTGCAGCAGTATTAAACGGTTTACAATTAAAAGCAGGTACATTGGGTGTGCAGGTAATTGAGTTGGGTATCAGGGATATTATTTTACCAGGCGATGTAAAAGATATCATGAACCAGGTACTGGTTGCCGAAAAGAAAGCACAAGCCAATATCATTATGCGTAGAGAAGAAACCGCAAGCACCAGAAGCTTGCTGAACACAGCAAAGCTGATGGAAGAGAACACTATGCTTTGGAAACTGAAAGAAATGGAGTATGTTGAAAAAATTGCCGACAAAATCAGCACCATCACTGTCAACAACAGCGGCGTGTTGTCCGATCAGCTAAAACATCTCTTCATTCCAGGTAAATAAAATGCATCGGAAGTTGTAAATCAACTTACAGCTTCCGGCATTTTAACAAAGCCAATCAATAACATAAGGATGGCGCATATTCAGCACTATCCAAAACAAGAAATGAAATGAGCAAGTTAAAAATAACAGCAAAAGAATTGAGGGCTATCGGATACCCGGAGAGTCCGGTAATTCCGGTAGCGATGTCTGTAGTAGATAAATTTTATAAGTTCAGCAATAAAGATGAAGTCTTTGAACTTTTAAAAAATGTACTGGCACATCCTGCAGATTATAAAGATGACACTGCGCTTGGAAGTATTGCTTTAAAATTGCTTCCGAAAGAAGCTGGCAATACAAACAGTATAGCCATGAATGAAACTGGTGTGCCGGTAAGTATTTACGGACCTGAACATATAGAAGCCGGTGCATTACACCAGATATATATGGCAGCCAAACTACCGGTATCCATAAAAGCAGCACTAATGCCCGATGCGCACCATGGTTATGGCTTACCCATTGGCGGTGTGCTGGCAACCAAAAACGCCGTAATTCCTTATGGCGTTGGGGTTGATATTGGTTGCAGAATGTGTTTATCAGTATTCGATATGGATCCGGCACTCTTGAAAAACAGAACTTCTTTTTTTTCAAGAGAAATTCATGAAGCTACTTTATTTGGGAGTGGCGCACAGTTTGAAACAGCAGAAGAACACGAAGTCATGGACAGAGAAGAATTTCATTCCACCACATTACTCAGGTCGCTGCATGGTAAAGCGTGGAAACAGTTGGGCTCTTCCGGAAGTGGTAACCACTTTGTAGAATTTGGCGAAGTAGAAATTAAAGAGAAAGATGAAGTGCTGGGTATTGAACCCGGAAAATATATCGGTCTCTTGTCGCACTCTGGTTCCAGAGGACTTGGCGCCAATATTGCCAACCACTATACAAAAGTGGCTATTGAAAAAAGAAAGTTGCCTGGTGAAGCTAAGAACCTGGCCTGGCTCGACTTAAATGAAGCGGAAGGACAGGAATACTGGCTGGCCATGAACCTGGCGGGTGATTATGCAAGTGCTTGTCACCATATCATTCATAGAAAAATAGCCAAGCAACTGGGTAGGACACCTATGAAAATGGTAGAGAACCACCACAATTTTGCCTGGAAGGAAATGCTGGATGGTGAGGAAGTGATTGTACACAGAAAGGGCGCAACACCTGCAGGAAAAAATGTGCTGGGTATCATACCTGGTAGTATGTCTGCAAATGGATTTATAGTAAAAGGCAGAGGTGCAACCGAATCCATTCATTCTGCGGCGCATGGTGCCGGCAGAAAAATGAGTAGATCTGCAGCCATTAGCTCCATTACACATAAAGCCATGAAAGAAACACTTGATAAAGCTGGTGTAACATTATTAGGTGGCGGACTCGATGAAGCACCATTTGCTTATAAAGACATACATACCGTTATGTCGGCACAAACCGAACTGGTAGATATTGTTGGGAGCTTTGCACCTAAGATTGTAAAAATGTGTAGTGATGGGCCTAAGCAGTTGAGAAAAAGAAATGTTGGGGATGGGGAGTAAAACAAAAGCGGTTCAATGTGTATACTTTATTAAATACTTGAAAAGATAAACATGAATAGCAGGCATCTGTTTCTATATATAATTTCAGGTGAATTTATTGTGATATGCAAGAACTAAATCCGGGGTAATATCCCAGATTTGACGCCTCTAATAGAGGCGTTTTGCATTAATACTATCAGGCATCGAATTCATCCAAAAAATCTTCAGGTGTGTACACTGCTAAGACAGGAATACCCTGCTTTTGCAGTTGTTTATCGCGTGAAATAAAATAGTCCAGTTTATGGTGAATAGCAGTATAGTATTGCAAAGCATCTTCTATATCGCCAATTTTTGAGTGAAGTGCATTCACCGCAATTTCATGTGGAAGATCAATCACTGTTATATCTGCCAGTAGAGTAAGCAATAATTCTTTGGCCCTGGCATTACCATATTCTTTCGATAACCAATGTCCAACAATATGCAGCACAGAAGGAGTAACAAAAGCATGAATATCGCCATTAATAGCCATTGTTACAATTTGCTTTGCCTGTTCAAATTTTTCACGCTTCAACGTAAGGTCAAGCAGGATATTTGCATCAAGAAAAACTTTAAAAGCCATATTTCTTTGCTTTATCCTTATAATACAACTCTTTCAAATCGGCACTCGTATCTACCTGTGTAGGAGCTTCCAGCTTCTCTACCATCGTAATAATATTCTTCCTTTTTGCAGGCTTTGCAACAGTTTTAAAATAATGCTCCACCAGTTCCGATATGCTAGTATTCCGTTTCAGGGCATAGGCCTTCATATTTTCCAGCAGGACATTATCGATGGTAAGGTTTAATCTTGCTTTCATAAGGTAAAAATACGCATATTTTATAATTATGCGCATATTTGATTATTTCTCGATAAAAAAAGACTTGGACTGAATATAGTGAGTGATAGAGTAGTACCTAGCATTTACTAAATAAAGCGTTTCGAAGAGTACTATTTCTCTATCAGCTTCATATAAACTGTTCCTTTTTTCTCACCTGCTTTACTGATCATTTTTTGTTGCACTAATAATTGTAGATCCTTCTTGATAGTATGTATAGAAAGATCTGGAAATCCTTTTACGATATCATTTAGTTTAACTGGTTGCTTCGTCTCAATATACTGGATGATCTGTTGCTGTCTTTCATTTGTATAGTTACCACGTTCTTTATATGAAGCATATTTATTCTCTAGTTTCTCTATTAATATTTCAAGACTACTTAAAAAAAACAGCATCCATTCACTGATGATTTCCTTGCCCGTTCCTCTGTTCTGTTGATCATGCATCAATACCTGGTAGTATTCCTTTTTTCTTTCTTCGATAATATGTTCAAATGATATGTATTGTGCAAATTCATATCCTGTCTTTAATAACAATAACGTTGTTAGCAAACGTGATAACCTGCCATTACCATCCTGAAAAGGATGGATAGATAAAAATTCATATACACATAAGCCAATTACTAGTAATGGATGAACTGATGATTGTTGCAAAGATGTATTCACCCAATCAATCATTTCCTGCATTTCCTTTTGGGTAAGGTGCGGTGCAGTTGTGTTGAATATGGTTCTTTGATTTCCGTCCGGATAGTTTGCTACAACAGAGTTGGGCAAGTTCTTATAGGCGCCTTTATGTCTTTGATCTTTACTGCTATACTTTAATAGTATGGTATGCAGTTGTAAAATGTAAGATTCTGATAACTCAATGCCGGATGCATTATCTAAAATAATATCCAGTACCTCATAATAGCCGAACACTTCCTCTTCGTCTCTGCTTTTAAATTCGGTGACCTTGATATTATTAACCAATTGTTTTACTTCTTCATCAGTCAACACTGCTCCTTCAATGCGGGTTGATGAACCGATGCTTTCTATCGTAGCTATTTTTCGCAACTCCCTCAAATAGCGGTCGCTTTTGTTTTCAATGCTCCCCCATCTACCTTTAAAAGCATCAATCTTTCCAATTAACTGGATGATTTTTTGCATAGTCTTGTTGTCAAAATCAAGCTTAGCATTATGCATATCCTTATTTTATCTTTATTTTATTCATAAAGCTACTGTTTTTTAATAAATATCCTTATTTTATTCTTATTTTATCCTTATTTTAAGTTTAGATTTGTTTGAGCGCTGGTTTACCATAACCATAGGTTGGCAAGGTCCCTCGCTTCGCTCGGGATGACGTTTAGTGGTGAGGTTACCCTCCAAAGGCGGATGACTCGCTGAGGCTCGTCACTTCCCAATACAAAACTTACTAAATATAAAATCCAACTGATCCTCATTAGTAATCTCACCGGTTATCAGACCAAGGTAGTGGAGGCATTGACGGATATCGAGGGCTAGGAGGTCGCCGGGTATATGGTCGTTCATGCCATTGCGCACATCGCTTAGCGCTTGGGATAATTTTAAGAGGGCATCATAATGGCGGGCATTGGTTACGATGGTGGCTTCGGTGTTTACATCGCCACTGATGGCTTTTTGGGTGAGCGCCTGTTTTAAAATATCAATACCGGTATTTGCCTTCGCAGAAATAGCTATGGACCATGGACCATGGACCATGGACTGAATAGTTCCAGAGTTGGCAGTATCTACTTTGTTTGCAACCAATAAGTACTGTATGTTTTTCTCTTTCAGTGTTTGCTCAAATTGTTTCAGCTCGTCAACACTTGTTTCATTAACATCGAAGAGGTACAATACAATATCCGATGCATTCATTTTCTCCAGGCTCTTCTCTACCCCTATCTGTTCAATAATATCAGCCGTATGCTCACGTATACCTGCCGTATCTACCAGTCTGAACAATACACCGTTGATATTGATCACTTCTTCAATAGTATCTCTTGTTGTGCCGGCAATATCACTCACAATCGCACGGTTTTCGTTGAGCAATGCATTCAGCAAGGTTGATTTACCTGCATTGGGTTTACCAATAATAGCTACCTGTACCCCATTGCGAATAACATTACCCAGCGAAAAAGATTTTATGAGTTGCAGTATAGATCCATCCAACTCATCTATCAATTGCTTCAAAGCTGTACGATCAGCAAACTCTACATCCTCTTGCGAAAAATCTAATTCCAGTTCTATCATGGCCGAAAAACGAATCAATTGCTCACGCAGGTTTTTCAAGTCGGAGGAAAAACCACCGCGCATATTATGCAAAGCTGTTTTTCTACTTGCTTCTGTATTACTCGCAATTAAATCGGCCACTGATTCTGCCTGGGCCAAATCGAGCTTACCATTGAGGAATGCTCTTTGTGTAAATTCACCCGGCTTGGCCAGTCGCGCACCAAGTTTAGTAATCGCATGTATTACCTGTTCCTGTATAAATGGCGAACCATGACAGCTTATTTCAATTACATCTTCACCCGTATATGAACGTGGATTTTTAAAAAGTGACAAAACCACTTCATCCAATACCTGCTCGCCTTCCTTTAAAAAACCAACATGAATGGTATGCGATGCCTGTGCGGTTAGGTCTTTAGCAGGAAAAAGCTGGTTAAGTATTGTGAAAGTATCTTTTCCACTTACCCTGATCACCCCAATAGCCCCAATACCCTGCGGTGTAGCCAATGCCACAATGGTATCATCCCAACCTGATAAGTGAATAGACATGCAGATTTCTTTTTGCAAAGATACAATAGATTGATCTTTGATTTTTGAGGTTTGATTTGTGAATTGTCAATTGTGAATGGTGAATGGAGGGTTGTGTGTTAGTGAAGATTTAGTGATCCCGTATTTAATACTAAACTAACCCATTCACAATTCACCATTGACAATTCACACCCCTCACTCCCTCACTGCTCGCTAACTTTAAACGTAATCATTTGTTTATGTCTGTACACTACCGGATTACCGTTCTGGTTTGCGGGAATCCAGTTGGGGCCTTTTTTTATTACGCGGATGGCTTCTTCTTTGGTACCGTATCCAGGATCGTTTTCAGCTTTTACATCACTAACTTTTCCGTCCTTGTCTACTGTAAAGGTTACAATTACTGTGTATACACTTGCTGGAGCTCCATTTTCAATCGGAATGTCACTGTTAAGGTTGCGCTCTAAATAACGGGTCCATGCTTGTATATCACCGGGAAAACGCGCAGGTATTTGTACCGATATAAACTTGTTATCTAACTCATCTGCATTTGACTTTATTCCTTTTGTAACAGAAGTGGTGGGTTCTACAGGAGGCATTACCACATCAATAATATCTCCTTCAATTTTTGTATTCCCTATTTTTACTTTTTCATAATCATCAACTTCCAGCATTACATCTTTTTCTTCCACAAGGTTATCGACTACAATTTTGGGAGGGGTCAGTGGTTCCTGTGCAACAGGACGTTGTTCAATTTTTTGTTCTGGAGGTTTTACCGGCTCTTCGGGAGGCTCTGTAATATCTTCCAGTTCAAGTACCGGACCAACATAAGCAATTACTTTTGATTTGTCTTTTCCATTGGCAAGAATAGAACCAACCGTAAATAATAAACAGAGCAGCAACATGAATGATAGTGCATATTTCATACGTTTATTGTACATCACGCGTAATTCATAAGCACCATAGTCTTTGTTTCTGTTAGCGAATAATATCTCTAAGATATCATTGCGCTGAGTGAATTTCTTTTCCATAGCGTTGTGTTTTTAATGAGACACATGGAGCAGAAAATTCCATAATGTGAATTGTCAATTGTCAATTGTGAATAGTGAATGACATTTTTAATCTACTATATTATTCACTTCTGACTATTGACTATTGACCATTCAAAATTGACCATTCACCATTGACCATTCACAAAAAAAGCCAGCTACAAAAATGTAGCTGGCTTCGTTATAAATTCTCTGGAGCGATTATTCGTCGGCTACCATGAATGTGATACTTTGTTTGTGACGATAGATTACCTGACGTCCGTTCTGAACGGCTGGTTTCCAGTTAGGACCACGTTTGATAACGCGAACCGCTTCGTCTTTTGTACCATAACCTGGATCGTTCTCAGCTTTTACTTCACTAATGCCACCGTTTTTATCAACGATGAATGAAACGATCACAGTGTATTTGCCCGGAGGTGCACCATTTTCTACAGGGAGATCCCTGTTCAGGTTACGCTCAAGGTATTTTGTCCAGGCAGGAATACCACCAGGGAATTCCGCAGGAATTTGTACTACGGTAAATACTTTATCGTAGTCTTCTTCCTGTTTAGGCGCTTCAACAACTCCGGTACCTTTTACTTCCACTGGGGGAGCAACGATACCTTCGTCTTTAATACCTTCCTGGTTGATAGTACCAATCTTGGTATCTTCCAGTTTCTCCACTTCCTTGATTTCCTCTTCTGGTTTCACTTCTTCATCCTTCACAATTTTTGGAGGGGTGAATTTGGTGATCTCGACTTTAGGAGGCTCTTGTTTTGGTGGTGGAGGCGGAGGAGGTGGTTCAGGCTTTTTCTCTTCCTGCTGAACTTTCTCCAGTTCCATATCCTGTACGAAAATCTGGGTTTGTTCTTTTTTAGAAGAGTTGGCAACCAATGAACCTACCAGGAAAAGCAGGCACACCAGCACAGTTCCGATAATAGCGAAAGTAATACGCTTATTATAGGTTCTGCGGAGTTGGTACGCGCCGTACTCTTTGTTTCTACCCTCAAATATGATATCGAGGATATCCGCGGTTAATATTTTATTTACGTCCATTGTTAGGTCTTTAAAATGTATGATTCATTTTGAGGCATTTTCCATACCGAAAAACAAATTAATTTGATGCAGAAGCGCCACCAGAGGCGTCAGACAACTTAACCAATTGTTCTTCAACAGGGGAAATATCCACCAGCGCATAGCGCTTTAACACATTGATGGTCATTTCATCCAGAATATCCACCACATTTTTATAAGTGCTTTCAGATGAAGGCTTCAAAACTACTACCAGGTCTTTTTCGTTGGTACGTGCTTTTTTCTCAAGCAATACCGTACGAATTTCCTTGAAATTAGAAGATTTGAAGTTAGAACCATCCGGTGCCAACTGACCCTCATAGTAGAAGACGTTATTGTCTTTTCCTAATAACAGGGTAATAACACCAGATTCTTTGGCCTTATTCTGATCCTCAGGCTTATCTGCATCTTTAGGCAAAAAGAGCTTCATAGCCGTAGGTTGACTCATCGTTGTGGTGAAGATAAAGAATGTAATGAGTAGGAAGCCCAGGTCAACCATGGGCGTCAGATCAACACGGGTAGAGAGTTTCTTCCCTTTCTTGACCCCGGGGCCCTTTTTGTGGCCCCCGCTACTCGAGGTATCCATTTCTGCCATAACGGTAGAATTTAGTTTTCGTGAGTATTTTGTTTACTTACTACTGATCAACAGTATTTATTCTTCTCTTTTCTCTCCAGCCATGGTTTTCTTCCAAAGCTCGGTACCAGTTGGAACACTTTCAGGATTTGTAATCATCTGGAATTTCAGTTGATCTGTTTTCTTGAAAGCATCGATCACTGCTTTAAAAGCAGGATACTTGGCCGCATTATCACCTTTTACCAACAGGTTCATTTTGCTACCCAGGTAAGCATCGGTTATGGCCCTCATCCAGGTAACCATTTGGTTATCGGTTGAGTCCTGAACCGGAATACCGGGTAATTTATCACCCTTGCGCTGGTCTTCAGGTAAGGAAAGAAAAGAGGACATTTGAGAGAAGGGGGCACCAAAGAAACCTGCTTTTTTGAATGCAGCAACATTCATATTCAGGTTTAGCTGGCTGTTCAATGCATTACACACCGCTTCTTTCTTTTGTTCTTCATCCATCGTAATAAATACCTTGCCATCCTTGTCGATCGTGATCATTACAATGTCCTTATCGGGTGCCACTTTTGCCGCCACAGAGTTTGGTGTGGTTACAGCAATGGCTTCAGCCGGCTTGAACTTTGTAGTTAAGATAAAGAACGACAACAGGAGAAAGGCCACATCGCACATGGCTGTCATGTCGATGTTGGTACTTTTACGAGGTAATTTGGCTCTTCCCATTGTTATTTATTTATAGCATTCACTAATTAAGATTCAAAACTTTTCATTTTCCATACAAACAATCAAAGATTATTTGTAGTTAGCCGCAAAGCTTTGAGTTAAAGTGAATCCTGACTCGTCGATACCATAAGTGATACCATCGATACGAGTTGTAAATACGTTGTACATGATGATCGCGATAGCTGAAGTACCGATACCAAGGGCTGTATTATACAGGGCCTCAGAGATACCTTGAGAAAGTTCACGTGCAGCTTCTCCACCACCTTCATCACCCAGTTTAGAGAATGAACGGATCATACCTAATACGGTACCGAACAGACCCAAAAGGGTTGCTACAGAAGCGATTGTTGAAAGGAATACCAGGTTCTTTTCGAGCATTGGCAGTTCCAGGGCAGTTGCTTCTTCAATTTCTTTCTGAATGTTCAATACTTTCTGCTCAGTTTCAAGCTCAGTATTGCCAATCATTTCTTTATACTTACGCAGACCTGCTTTCATTACATTACCTACAGATCCTTTTTGCTTGTCGCACTCAGCCAAAGCCTTGTCAACATCTTTATTAGCCAGGTGGAACTGTACTTTACGGATGAATTCAGCAATGTTTCCTGCACCAGTAGCTTTAGATACAGTCAGTAATCTTTCAATACTGAAAGTAACTGCTGTTAAGAATGTACCAATCAGGATAGGTACTACGATACCACCTTCATACATTTTAGTGAATGTTCCCTTCGGACCCTGGTGTGCTGGCCAGAACCAATGACTTGGATCAGGATCAGGTGTAGTAAAGTTACCAGCACTTCCTAATACTACGCGCCAGATAAAGTAACCACCCAGGATACAAAAGATGGGGGCAAGTGTTGCAACTAAATTACTGCTCTTCTTAGGTTGAACAGACGTGGCGCTCTTTGCAGCCGTTGCAGTTGGTTTTGTCTCAGCCATGATTCGATTGATTTTTGTTTTTTAAAATAACAATTGATTTAAAAAATTCTCCTCGCAATGCTAATGAAAAATGTAATTCACAGGTCAAACATTGTTTCAAAAGTCCGAAAGGGGTTACAAAATAGGTATTTTCCTGAAAGCGGCAAATTTGATTCGGCAAAAAACCGCAAACCTCCGCAGTCGGGAAGTGAGCAAGATAGGAGGTTTCCTAAAAACACCCCAATCTTTTCACCGACCCAAATTAAAGCTTTTACCATTCATCCAACACACCCGAAAAAAAAATTGTTGATTAATTTACGATCCTATCTTTAATGATTATTCAAAACCACTTAACTGAAACAATGAGAAACTATTTTATCGCAGCAGCGTTGCTGGCCTCAACTGTGTCGGTTGCCCAAACCAGAGATACTTCCCGCAATGCACCCCCTGCAGCAGGAAATTTTCCCCAGGGTTTTGGCGGCGGCGCACAACGCCAGGGACCCAGAGCTTACAAAGACGTGATTACCAATAAGGCTATCTCGCAAAAAGGTATGGTTACAGTACATAAAGTAGACGATAAATACTACTTTGAAGTACCTAATAATATCTTAGGCCGTGAAATTCTTGCAGTTACACGTTACATTAAAGTACCCGCTATCTCAGGAAACGGCCGTGGTGCCTATGGTGGTGAAATCGCCAACCAGCAAACACTGGCATTTGAAAAAGGACCAAGCAACAATATCTTCCTCCGTACCATTACTCTGGTTAATGCAGCAGATGCCAAAGATGACATCTACAAAGCCGTTACCAATTCTAACCTGAATGCCATCGCCGCTTCTTTCCCGATTGCAGCTTTCGGAAAAGATAGCAGTTCAGTGGTTTTAGATGTTACCGATTACTTTAAAGGTGATAACCAGGTTGTTAGCATCAATGCCGGCATCAAGCGTTCTTTCGGACTTGGTCCGATTGCAGCCGACAGGTCTTTTATCCAAAGAATAAGCACTTACCCTATTAATACCGAAATCAGAACGGTAAAAACTTTCAATGCCGGTACTGGCGGAGCTCCCGCAATTGGCGGCGGTGGCGGTGGTGCAAGCATCCCTGCAGCTAGTTCTGCTGGTGCTGTAACCATTGAACTCAACACTTCAATGCTTCTGTTACCTGAGAAACCAATGACTCCGCGTATTGCAGACAAACGTGTTGGATTCTTTACCGATGATTACGTATTATTCGGTGACGACCAGCAAAAAGTTGAAAACAAAGAATTTGCGGTTCGCTGGAGACTTGAGCCAAAAGACGAAGACGTTGAAAAATGGAAAAGAGGCGAACTGGTTGAACCTAAAAAACAAATCGTTTACTATATCGATCCGGCTACACCAAAAGTGTGGAGAAAACACCTGATCCTTGGTATCAACGACTGGCAGAAAGCTTTTGAAAAAGCTGGTTTTAAAAATGCCATCGTTGGTAAAGAATGGCCCGAAAACGATACTACTATGAGCCTGGAAGATGCACGCTTCTCTGTAGTACGCTATTTTGCTTCTCCTACCGAGAACGCTTACGGACCCAATGTTCACGACCCAAGAAGCGGTGAGATCCTCGAAAGCCATATCGGTTGGTACCATAACGTTATGAAACTGGTACACGACTGGTATATGATTCAAACCGCAGCTACTGACCCACGTGCACGTAAAATGAAATTTGACGATGACCTGATGGGCGACCTGATCCGTTTCGTTTCTTCACATGAAGTAGGCCACACACTTGGTCTGCGCCATAACATGGGAAGCAGCAGCAAAACACCAGTTGAAAAACTGCGTGATAAAGCCTGGGTTGAAGCTAATGGACATACCGCTTCTATCATGGACTATGCTCGTTTTAACTACGTAGCACAGCCTGAAGATAATATCAGCAAAGAAGGCTTATACCCACGTATCGGTGATTACGATGCATGGGCAATGCGTTGGGGCTATGGATATATTCCCGGTGCAACAGAAGAAGAAGTGAAAAAGAACAGTAACAAACTGATCACTGAAACACTAAAAGCCAACCCACGTACATGGTTTGGTACTTATGAATCAGGTAATCAGGCTGATCCTAGAAGCCAGAGCGAAGACCTTAGTGACAATGCTGTTAAAGCTAGTGACTACGGTATTAAAAACCTGCAACGCATTCTTGCCAACCTTGTAGAATGGACCAAAGAAGAAGGCGATCTGAATGGTAATATCGCCACTATGTACGGTCAGTTACTGGGTCAATACCGTCGTTATTATGGACACGTTTCCAGAAATATCGGTGGTGTTTATGAAACCTTTAAAGTTGCAGAACAGGATGAGCCTGTTTATGAGCCTGTTCCTAAAGCTATGCAGCGCGAAGCTTTAGGCTATATGAACCGTCAGGTATTCCAGACTCCAAAATGGCTGATCGACAAAAAAATCTGGGATAAAATCAATCCTCCAGGTACAAATGATCCACTGGCTGCAGCGCAGGAAGGTGCACTGGGTACACTGTTAACCCTCGATAGGTTAAACCGCATGCAGTATAGCGCAGAACGTTTCGGTGCAGATAAAGCTTATAGCGCACTTGAAATGATGAACGACTTACAAAATGATCTGTTCAGTGAATTGAAATCAAATAAAGCCATCGATAACTACCGCAGAATGCTGCAGAAAAGTTATGTAGAGAAACTGAACAACCTGTTGAACCCTCCTCAAACCAATGCAACAACAATTGTATTTGGTGGCGGATTCACTAACCCATATGCTTCTGGCGCTAACAGCCGTAGCGATGTTTACAGTATTGCCCGTGCACAACTTACTCAGTTACGCGCACAGGTAAACGCTGCTGCTGCTACCAATGCAGACAAAATGAGCAAGGTTCACCTACAAGACCTCGCTGAAAAAATAAAAAGAGCATTAGACCCTAAATAAAGCAGGATCTACCTCTTTGAAAAAGGCGCAGTAATTAACTACTGCGCCTTTTTTTTAATTTGGGAATTTGAGAATTTGGAAATTTGGAAATGAAATGCAGGCAAAGCTTTATTGACATTGCTGTCCGGGGAAAATTGGCTTCAAGCTTCAAGCCGCAAGCTACAAGCCTTGATGGGTGCTTATTTTAGACTTTCTGCTTCTAATGGAATTAAAGGTGGGAGAAAATTTAAAGTCAGCTGCTTAAAGAAATATTTTGTTGCCGTAAATGCACTATCTGCTATTAATGGAACACCTACAGCTCACGGTTAAATTTCCCCGGACAGTAATGCTTTATTGATGGGGATTCTATTCTATTCATAACAACGAAGTTGTTATAATCCTCCTCATTTCCAAATTTCCAAATTTTCAAATTTTCAAATTATCCTTACATTGTGTAAAACCATTCGTATGCTTGAACCATGGCGCATAGGTAAGGTCATCAGGATTGAAGACGCTACCGATTCTACCCGACGTTTCTGGATCGAGATTCCGGAATTGGCTTCTTTTGATTTTAAACCCGGTCAGTTTGTAACACTCGACCTCCCCATACACGAGAAGAAAAATAAACGCTGGCGCAGCTATTCCATAGCCTCCGCGCCAGATGGAACCAATATTATAGAACTGGTAATTGTACTTCTCGAAGACGGCGCAGGCACCAACTATTTATTCAAAGAAATTCAGGTAGGCTCGGAACTTACCTTACGCGGCCCTCAAGGTGTTTTCACCCTACCGGAAATAATCGAGAAAGATTTATTCCTGATCTGCACCGGTACCGGTATTGCCCCTTTCCGTTCAATGGCTCACCATATCCACCGACATAAACTTCCACATCAGGATATACATATCATTTTTGGTTGCAGAAAACATGGCGACTGTCTTTATGGACCAGAACTGAAACAACTTGAAAAAGAAATGCCCGGCTTCTACTACCACCCTGTCTTCTCTCGCGAAGAAACAGTAGCAGAAGGTGCATATACAGGATATGTACACGGCGTTTACGAAGATCTTTTACGCATTCAAAAAAAGCCTGCCCATTTCTTCCTCTGCGGCTGGAAAAACATGATCGACGAAGCCAAACAACGCATCATCGCCATGGGGTATGAGAAGAAAGATATTCACCTTGAACTTTATGGGTGAGGGAACAGAGGAATAAGGAATAAGAAAGTCTTTAGAGGAATACGGGATCAGGAAGAGGTGTATTTACGTGTATTATTCTTTTTAGCAGTGTCAATACATTTGAGGAAGATAAATACGAGTTCTGTGCATTCTTGCATTATTGTTGACAGGTTAAATGAAATTTCCCAGTTCAATTTTTCTATAATGTCAAGACAATTTCTTGTTTCCCGTAATTCTTTCAATGCGATTTTCATTTTATGAATGAAATCAGTTCTTGATTCTGCTGATTGTGCCTCCCCATAATGCAAAGCAGGTGCAGAACCACTTCTGGTCAATTGCCCTCCCAAATGATTTCCAGCAAATGTTTTAGGTAATTTCTCTGCGGCTTGTATACAATGAACTGCAAACTGAATCAACCTGTCTTCAAGATCAAATTTGTATCTGGTTTCCATACAACAGCTTTATCACACAAATTTCATCATTATATATATAAAAAAATAGCGTATTTATAAGATGTATAAATACGCTATGAATACTACTTTCTTATTCCTTATTCCTTATTTCTTATTTCTTATTCCTTATTCCTCTGTTTAAATCGCCTCTAACACAATCCTCTTCACCTCACTCATCGCCACTCTTTCCTGTTTCATGCTATCACGATGTCTGATGGTTACCGTTCCATCTTCTTTGGTTTGATGGTCGATTGTTACGCAGAATGGTGTGCCGATGGCGTCTTGTCTGCGGTAGCGTTTACCGATGGCGTCTTTTTCTTCGTAGAAACATTTGAAATGCGGCTTGCACTCGTCTAGTAACTGCTTTGCTATTTCCGGTAAGCCGTCTTTTTTCATCAATGGAAGAATGGCCAGTTTATTCGGGGCGATTTTAGCGGGAATACGCATTACTACACGACTATCAGTACTACCATCTTCTTTGGTAATGGTTTCTTCTTCGTATGCATGACTCATTACCAACAGGAACATACGATCTAAACCAATGGATGTTTCTACCACATATGGAATATAGTTGCCGTAGGGTTTACCTGTTGCAGGGTCTATATCAGCATCAAAATATTGTTGTTTCTTTTTGCTGTACTCCTGGTGGCTCTTCAGATCGAAATCGGTACGGCTGTGAATACCTTCTACCTCTTTAAATCCAAAGGGGAATTCGTATTCAATATCCAATGCTGCATCTGCATAATGCGCCAGTTTCACATGATCATGGTAACGGTATTTTTCAGCCGGTATACCAAGACTTAAATGCCAGTTCAGTCTCTCCTGTTTCCAGAAATTGTACCATTCCATTTGTGTGCCGGGACGAACAAAGAATTGCATTTCCATCTGCTCAAATTCACGCATGCGGAAAATAAATTGGCGTGCGACAATTTCGTTGCGGAAAGCTTTACCTGTTTGTGCAATACCAAAGGGCACTTTCATCCTGGCGGTTTTCTGTACATTCAGGAAGTTTACAAAAATACCCTGAGCAGTTTCCGGACGCAGGTAAATGGTATCAGCATCTTCTGCCACCGAACCCAATTGGGTAGAGAACATGAGGTTAAACTGACGGATATCTGTCCAGTTAGCGGTCCCGCTCACACTGCAGACAATTTTCTGGTCGTCCATCAGTTGTTTGAGTCCACTAAAATCTTCAGCAGCCAGTAATTTTTCCATTGTGTCGATCAGGGCTTCGGCTTCTGCTTCTGCGCCTTTCTCTCTTAGCTGATCCGCTTTGGCTTCCAGTAAATGATCTACCCTGTATCTTTTTTTGCTGTCTTTATTATCAATCATCGGGTCACTGAAATTATCTACGTGACCACTTGCTTTCCAGGTGGTGGGGTGCATGAAAATGGCAGCATCGATACCTACGATGTTATCGTGCATCTGGGTCATGCTTTTCCACCAGTAATCACGGATATTCTTTTTCAGTTCTGCTCCATAAGGACCATAATCATACACCGCACTTAATCCATCATAAATTTCACTACTGGGAAATACAAATCCATACTCTTTGGCATGTGATATAATAGCCTGAAAACGATTGTCTTGTTGTATGCTCATAACGGGGCAAAAGTAAGAGAATAAGCTGCAAGCTCCAAGCTGCAAGCAGCAAGCCTTGATTGGCGGTTATTTTAGGCTTCTGCTATTAATGGGAAAACTTGTACAGTTTTGCGTTAATTATTCAATCCGGGGTATCGTTGATTTAATTGAAAGATCGATGCGCTTGAGGCTCTAATGGAACACGGATTATCATGATTTTCAAGATCTATCATGATAAATCTTGAAAATCATGATAATC
>NZ_CAMLMJ010000002.1 GCF_946481145.1 uncultured Sediminibacterium sp. | reverse complement strand
AACGACTATTCTGTGTATTTCTGTGCTTTCAGTGGCAAGAACTTAACGGAAGAACAGAGGAATGGGGAAATGGCTGATGTCTGATCGCTGATGGCGGATATGGATTGAGGAATGGCAGATCGCAGATCGCAGATTTGGGTTGTACAACGGTTAAACGACTATTCTGTGTATTTCTGTGCTTTCAGTGGCAAGAACTTAACGGAAGAACTGCAGAATATCCAATGGTGAAGCGTATAGATAGTTTTCAGAGGGACCCCTTCAATTTGGATAATGGACGTACAAAATTGGCTTTCCAACACATCCCTCCTCTTTAGAGATATTTAATCCTTTGGCAAGGTCTGGGATATGGAATCCCGAAGAGCAACTGAAATTCCAGTTGTAATGGCAGAAATCTGTAAAAATCAATCGATTATCACTACGTTCCACGTGAAACATGTTCCACGTGGAACCCAGGATCGGCATTCAATAGCTAATATATTGATAAGCTATTCGTTTAACCTTCGCCTGAACTATCTTTGCAAACTATGTTTCCGCAATATGATGTAATAGTAGTTGGTGCCGGCCATGCAGGCTGTGAAGCTGCCGCCTCGGCCGCCAACCTGGGTAGTAAGGTTTTACTGGTTACCATGAATATGCAAACCATTGCCCAAATGAGTTGCAACCCTGCCATGGGTGGTATTGCCAAAGGACAAATTGTTCGTGAAATAGATGCTTTGGGCGGATACAGCGGAATCGTGTCTGATTTAAGTACCATTCAATTCAGGATGCTGAACCGCAGTAAAGGTCCGGCAATGTGGAGCCCACGCACTCAAAACGATCGAATGCTCTTTGCTGCCAAGTGGAGAGAGATGCTGGAGAATACGCCCAATGTAGATTTCTACCAGGATATGGTTCGCTCTATTATTATTAAAGATGGTAGAGCATCGGGTGTTGTAACCGGACTTGGTCATCATATAGAATCGAAGACAGTTGTCGTTACCAGCGGAACATTTTTAAATGGGATCATTCATATTGGAGAGAAACAATTTGGTGGTGGCCGTGTAGCAGAAAAAGCAGCAACCGGAATAACCGAGCAATTGGTTGAACTAGGTTTTGAAAGCGATAGACTGAAAACAGGCACTCCTCCCCGTGTAGACGGACGAAGCCTCGACTACAGTAAAATGGAGGAACAGAAAGGCGATGAAGAAATTGTTGGTTTCTCCTATACCGATACACCAAGAATAAAAGCAGCCGATCAACGCAGTTGCTACATAACTTATACCAACGAAAAAGTACATGATATACTGAAAACCGGTTTCGATAGAAGTCCAATGTTTCAAGGAAGAATTGAAGGAACAGGCCCAAGGTATTGCCCAAGCATTGAAGACAAAATAAACCGATTTGCAGATCGCGAACGTCATCAACTATTTGTAGAACCTGAAGGCTGGAATACCGTTGAAATATATGTAAACGGATTCTCTACCTCATTACCAGAAGAAGTACAGTACGAAGCGCTTCGTACAGTGCCTGGCTTTGAAAACTGCAGAATTTTCCGACCTGGTTATGCCATTGAATACGACTATTTTCCACCAACACAATTACAGTATTCACTGGAAACAAAACTGGTTCCGAATTTATTCTTTGCCGGTCAAATAAACGGAACCACCGGATATGAAGAAGCGGCTTGCCAGGGGTTGATGGCAGGTATCAACGCACACCAACGTTCCCGTGAACTTGATCCGGTAATCCTACAGAGAAGTGAAGCATATATCGGCGTATTGATCGACGACCTGATTAGTAAAGGAACCGATGAGCCTTATCGGATGTTTACCAGCAGAGCAGAATTCAGAACACTACTAAGACAAGATAATGCCGATTTGCGTTTAACAGAATTAAGCTACAGACTTGGGCTTGCTTCTCAGGAAAGAATGGATAAAGTAGTCAGCAAAAGAAACAATGTCAGTGGTATCAAAAAAATATTACAGGAGCTGAATGTACAACCAGAACAAATCAATCCATATTTTGAAAAAATAGGGTCGGCTTTAATAACAGAAAAACAAAAAGCTTCTAAAGTTATACTCAGACCAAATGTAGATCTCCCCTCACTTGTACAGTACATACCAGCATTAAAAGATGCACTTGCAAATTTTGATGTAGATAGTATTGAGCAATCTGAAATACAAATAAAATATGAGCGGTATATAGAGAAAGAACAGGAAATAGCAACACGAATGAGTCAAATGGAAAACACACAAATTCCAGATACATTTGATTACGATCGTGTAGCAGCGCTTTCTAACGAAGCCTTACAAAAATTTAAACGAATACGTCCACGCACACTAGGCCAAGCTAGCCGTATCAGTGGTGTTAACCCGAGCGATGTGCAGATATTGATGGTGTATATGGGTAGATAAACAATCGAATTATAGCCACAGATGCACAGATTACTTTTACTGTAATCTGTGCATCTGTGGCTATAATTATTTCTACTATCCTGCTAAAAACAATAACTTTAGTAACACACAATCAAATCATGCCATGAGAATTGTACTTGCGCTATTCATAACCACCCTTCTTTTTTCCTGCCAACAAAAACAAACATCCGTTGCAGAATACTTTGCTCACAGCGATACCGGAGTTCAGGTTGCGGGAATAAAAATGATACCGATAACCACACCGGTAGGCACATTCAAAGTTTGGACAAAAACCATCGGCAACAACCCCCGAATAAAAGTATTGTTATTGCATGGTGGTCCGGCAATGACCCATGAATATATGGAAGCTTTTGAAAGCTATTTTCCAAAAGAAGGATTTGAATTAATAGAATACGATCAACTAGGTTCATACTATAGCGACCAACCAACAGATAGTAGCTTATGGACAACAGAAAGATTTGTAGAAGAAGTAGAACAGGTGCGCAAGGCTCTGGGTTTAACAAAGGATAATTTTTATATCCTTGGTAATTCATGGGGTGGCATACTTGGTATGGAGTATGCGCTTAAATACCAGGAAAACCTGAAAGGCCTAATCATTTGTAATATGATGGCCAGTATACCGGACTATGAAAAATATAATGGAACCTTACGCGCTCAAATGAGACCCTCCCTTATCGATTCACTTCAGTCCTATGAGTCAAAGGGACAATTCAAAGACCCCGTTTATCAGGAACTCGTTTTCAAAGAATATTATAACCAACACCTTTGCAGATTACCAGAGTTACCGGACCCTGTAGCGAGATCATTTAAACATATAAACGAAACAATATATGTGATGATGCAGGGACCAAGTGAATTTAAGGTTGGTGGCAGATTATTAACCTGGGACAGAAAAGCTGACTTACCAAAAATTACCGTACCAACTCTAACCGTAGGTGCCAAATACGACACGATGGACCCAGCTCATATGGAATGGATGAGCAAACAGGTAAAAAACGGAAAATACCTCTACTGTCCCAACGGCAGTCATCTCTCTATGTGGGATGATCAGAAAGTATTCATGGAAGGTGTAATTAAGTTCATCAAGGAAACAGATGGAAGACCATAGACGATACCATGGACTATGGTCACCGAGAAGCCACGGTATAGGTCCTCCCTCATTCCACCGATTCATTTCTTCCATTCATCCTTAAAACACTAAAACCTTTTTTGTAGCCTCGCTTAATTATGTAGCTTTAAAGTCTTCCAAAAACCAATCTAAACACTATCATGAGAAGACTAAAGCTCCTGTTTTCAGGGCTCCTGTTTGCATCGTTGCTACAGGCCCAGGAAACATTTCAGGTCAATGGTGTTGGTGATAAACGCGACGGATGTTATGCGTTTACCAATGCCACCATCGTTAAAGATGCACAAACCACATTAACCAACGCAACGCTCGTAATACGAGATGGTAAAATTGTTGCGGTAGGTACTGGAGTAAACATTCCCAAAGACGCAGTAGTTGTTGATTGCAAGGATAAATATATCTATCCTTCTTTCATAGATATCTACAGCGACTACGGTATGCCTCAGGCACAACGCCAGCAAGGCGGTGGTGGTTTCAATTTTAACCAACCAGCACAGTTAACCACAAATCAGAAAGGCGCTTATGGCTGGAACCAGGCACTTAAGTCTGATGTACAGGCATACAAAATATTTAGTGCCGATGAGTCACGCGCGAAACCATTGCGTGACATGGGTTTCGGTACCGTACTCACACATCAGAAAGATGGTATACTTCGTGGAACAGGTACAGTAGTAACCCTTGCAAATGAACCCGATAATTTTCTGGTAGTTAAAGAAAAAGCTGCTTCCTTACTTTCATTTAATAAAGGAACATCTACACAATCTTACCCAGGATCATTAATGGGAACAATTGCCCTTTTGCGTCAAACATATTTAGACGCACAGTGGTACAAGAATAATCCAGCCGCAGCTGGGTTACAGGGAGATGGTGTAAATATTACCCTTAAATATTTTAATGAGCAACAATCACTTCCACAAATTTTAGATCCGGCAGCAAGAGGTGGCGATGATTTTTGGAGCCTGCTTCGTGCAGATCGTGTGGGGGATGAATTTGGTGTACAATACATTTTAAAAGCAACCGGAAAAGAATACCAAAGAATTAAAGAAGTGGTGGCAACCAAAGCTCCTTTGATTGTAGGTTTAAACTTCCCTGCTGCAATGGATGTAGAAGACCCCAATGATGCACGCCTTGTTTCCTTGGCCGATATGAAAAACTGGGAACTTGCACCAACCAATCCTGGAGCAATTGAAAAAGCAGGTATCTCCTTTGCCTTAACATCTGCTGATCTTAGAGATGCCCGCACTTTTATGGCCAACCTCAGAAAAGCCATGGAAAACGGATTAACAGAAAAAGCTGCACTGGAAGCACTGACTAAAACACCAGCTACCTGGTTAGGCGTATACGATAAAGTAGGAAGTATCGATAATGGCAAACTGGCCAACTTCGTAATTACTACCGGTCCAGTATTTGGTGAAAGAACCACATTATTACAGAACTGGGTACAGGGGGTAAAACATGCAGTTAACGAATCAGCATGGAACAGCGCAAGTGGTTTATATACCCTTACTACCAACAGTTCTAAAGGAACCAATACATATACAATAGATGTAAAAAGCAACAGTGCAGCAACCGTTATCGCAAAAGATACCGTTAATGCAACATTTAGCTTTGATGGTAAAGTAGTAAAGTTCAGCTTCGCACCAGAAAAACGTTCACGTAACAATATACGTTTTAGTGGTTTCAACAATGGCGGTGGCGACTGGAATGGTATGGCTGAAGATGCTGAAGGTAACAGAATGACCTGGACCGCTAAACTAAATAGCACCAAGCCTGATACTGCCACAGCCCGCACAAGACCTACACCTCCAAACCGTATTGGTAAAACAATGTATCCCTTTACAGCTTATGGTACAGACTCTACATTACCACAGCAGGGTACATACCTTATTAAGAATGCAACTGTTTGGACCAGTGAAAAAGAAGGTAAACTGGAAGGTGCAGATGTTTTGGTAAAAGCAGGCAAGATTGCACGTGTAGGTAAAAACCTAAGTGATGCTTCTGCAACTATTATTGATGGTACAGGAAAACACCTTACTGCCGGTATTATAGATGAACACTCACATATTGCTTCTGCATCAACAAATGAAGGAGCACAAAGTGTTACCTCAGAAGTGCGTATGGGAGACAACCTCGATCCGGATGATATTAATATATATCGTCAGTTAAGCGGTGGTGTAACAACTTCACATATTCTCCATGGTTCTGCCAATACCATTGGTGGACAAACACAATTGATCAAATTGCGTTGGGGTGTAAATGATGAAGAACTCAAATTCAAAAACTGGGATCCGTTCATCAAGTTCGCGTTAGGTGAAAACGTTAAGCGTACTTCCTCAACCAATAACAACCGCTTCCCTGATACACGTATGGGTGTTGAACAGGTATTAACCGATGCGTTTAACCGTGCTGTAGCTTATGAGAAATCAATGAAAGCTGATCCTAAAGGCACACGCCGTGATCTTGAACTGGATGCGCTGGTTGAAATCATGAACAAGCAACGCTTTATTACCTGTCACTCCTATGTGCAAAGCGAGATCACCGCTACTATGCGTGTAGCTGAAAAATTTGGTTTTAGAATCAACACCTTTACACATATTCTGGAAGGATATAAAGTAGCTGATAAAATGAAAGCGCATGGTGCTAATGCATCTACCTTCTCAGACTGGTGGGCTTACAAAGTAGAGGTTACGGAAGCTATTCCATACAATGCTTATATCATGAACAAAGTGGGACTGAATGTTGCCATTAATTCTGATGATGCTGAAATGGCTCGTCGCCTTAACCAGGAAGCTGCTAAAAGTGTAAAATATGGTGGACTTACAGAAGAAGAAGCATTAAGAATGGTAACAATTAATCCGGCAAAAATGCTGCATGTAGATGATAGGGTTGGTAGCATTAAAGTTGGTAAAGATGCTGACCTGGTGCTATGGAGCGATAATCCGTTAAGTATTTATGCTAAAGCAGAAAAGACCATGGTAGATGGTACGATCTATTTCGACCGTGAAAAGGATGCTGCAATGCGTAAGCAGGTATTAGCTGAGCGTACAAGACTGATCAATAAAATGGTAGGCGAAAAAAGAGGTGGCCGTCCAACAATGCCGGCAACTCCTAGTTACAAATATGTACACACCTGTCTGGATCACTCTCATAAGCTTGGTATGCTTGAAATTGAGGCAGAAGAAGAAATACACGGCGATAACCAATAAAACATTCTAACATGAAAAAATCATTCTTATATATAAGTGCGCTGACGCTGCTCTTGTCTAAAAGTGCAGTTGCTCAGGATGATGTTTATCCTGCAGCAAAACAGGCCAAAAAAACCGCCATCACAAACACAACGGTGCATGTTGGAAACGGAACCGTTATTGAAAACGGTACGGTTGTATTCGACAATGGTAAAATAACCTATGCTGGTGCAGCATCAAGTGCACCATCTGCAGAAACCACCATTGATGGCAAGGGTAAACATGTTTATCCAGGTATCATACTTCCTGCTTCTAACCTCGGTCTGATTGAAATATCAGGTGTACGCGGAAGTACCGATGTAAACGAAATTGGAGAACTGAATCCATCAGTAAGATCCATTGTCGCTTATAAAGCAGAATCAATTGTAACCAATACTATTCGTGCAAACGGAATTTTATTGGCACATGTAATGCCTGGCGGACAACTAATCGCAGGTCAATCATCTGTTGTACAATTAGATGCATGGAACTTTGAAGATGCCGCCTATAAACCTGATATGGGTATGCAGTTTTATATGCCAAGTCTGCTCGCCCGTCCGGGTGGTGGTCGTTTTGCTGCATTGTTTGCCCAATTTGGCGGACAGCAAGGAGATCCAATTAAGGCTGCACTGGATAGAATTGAAGGTGTAAAAGCGTTTTTCAGAGAAGCCAAAGCTTATCATCAGAAAGATGCAGGCAAAAGCATTAACCTGAAATTTGAAGCAACAAAAGCTTTATTTGAGAAAAAACAAAAGCTGTTTATTCATTGCTCTCAGGTTAAACAAATGCTGGTAGCTATTGATTTTGTAAAAGAGTTTGGTTTTGATGTAGTACTGGTAGGTGCTGGTGAAAGCTGGCAAATTGCTGACCTGCTCAAACAAAATAATATCTCTGTTATCCTCACCCAGGAACATAACCTTCCTACCCTTGATGACGACGATGTTGATCAACCTTATAAATCAGCGACGTTCCTTCAAAAAGCTGGTGTATTATATTGTTTAAATGATGATGATCCGCAGAATCGTGGTAGAAACCTGCCCTTCAACGCAGGTACTGCAGCAGCTTATGGTCTTGGCAAAGAAGAAGCATTAAAAGCCATTACTTCTAACACTGCAAAAATCCTAGGTATCGATGATAAAACAGGAACTATAGAAACAGGTAAAGATGCCAATATTGTAATTAGTGAAGGAGATATACTCGATATGAAGAGCAGCATTATTACAAATGCATTTATTCAGGGTCGTAGTATCAGCCTGAGCAGTAAGCATACTCAATTGTTTGAGCGCTATAAACACAAGTACGGTATTAAATAAATTTCGCCTTACAACATACTAAAAGTAAAGCCCCGGCAAATCATCTGTCGGGGCTTTGCTTTTCCCCACTTCACCGGAATTAATACTGGTTCAGGGTTAGGGGGTTAACAAAATATTTACAGACACATCCTCGTAATCAGCCTTCCTTCTTACCCATTTACCGCTCATCGTTCTTGTGCACCCTTTAACAGGGCTTCGTATGTAACGTTTCTACATTTACTACGTTTAGTTTCGTATAAATCGCCAGGATAATGTGCAAACCCTGGAAAATGATACACTTTAAACCGACTGAATGAGAACCTTATTAACCATGCTATGTTTAATTACCTCATTAACTGTGTTAAACGCACAGCAAAATGAAAAACAGGTAAAGAAAATAGCCGCAACCAGAACCACCAAAAAGATCGTTATTGATGGTATTATAAACGACTCTGCCTGGGCAAGTGCACCCATAGCCACCGATTTTATAGAATGGCGACCAACTTTTGGAAATAAAGAAGAGGAAAAAAATCGCACAGAAATTCGGATTCTGTATGATAACAATGCGATTTATATAGCTGGATATGCACACGAGGCAAGTGCCGATAGTATTACAAAGGAGCTCGTAGGACGTGATGTCGTTGGTGTAAACGATTTTGTCGGAGTAATCTTCGATACTTATCATGATAAAATCAATGGCTTCGGATATTATGTAACTGCATTAGGCGAGCAATTCGATGCGAAATATTCCTCCAATGGTGAAGATGGTAGCTGGAACAGCGTATTTGAAAGCAATGCCAAAATACAGGCAGATGGCTGGACCTTTGAAATGAAAATACCTTATTCCGCAATTCGTTTTGGTAATAAGAAAATTCAAGACTGGGGCATTAATATCACCAGAAGGCGCAGTAAAAGTGGTAAACAAATGATGTGGAGCCCGACGGACCCTGCAATTGGCGGTAACTTTTTAGCACAGTTTGGCTTGTGGACGGGTGTTCAGGATATTAAACCACCTGTAAGACTTTCCTTCTCTCCTTATTTATCTACCTACGCAAATCATTATCCCTATAATACACCCGGGGTTAAAAACACGACCACCTCTATCAATGGGGGTATGGATGTGAAATATGGTATCAATCAGGCTTTTACACTCGACATGACACTGGTACCAGATTTTGGTCAGGTACAAAGTGATAACCAGGTTTTAAACCTTACTCCTTTTGAAGTACAGTTCAATGAAAACAGAACCTTCTTTACCGAGGGAACGGAATTGTTTGGTAAAGGTAATCTCTTTTACAGCAGACGAATCGGTGGAACACCAATGCATATTGGTAAAGTAAATGGACAATTACAACCCGGAGAATCTATAACCAAAAATCCACTAGAAACACGCTTGCTAAATGCAAGTAAAATAAGTGGAAGAACCAGTGGTGGACTTGGTATTGGTTTCTTTAACGCCGTAACCAAAGCGCAGCATGCATCCATAGAGCAAAACGGAGAAGAGATTCGTAAGATTGAAACCAATCCTTTGACAAACTATAATATCATTGTATTTGATCAAACATTAAAAAACAATTCAAGCGTATCACTCATCAATACCAATGTAACAAGAAGTGGTACAGATTATGATGCAAATGTAACCGCCGCTTTATGGGATATCTATGATAAGAAAAACACCTGGAACGTAAATGGTCAGGTAGGTGTAAGCCAGTTAATTGGTTATGAAGCCCCTGGAAAAACGCTTACTGGTTATAACCACACACTCGGTTTTGGTAAAACCAGTGGCCGATTCAATTTTAATGTTTGGCAAGAGCTTGCTGATAATAAATATAACCATAACGACATGGGTTATTTTACCAACAACAACTATTTCAACAATGGTATTTGGGTTGGTTATAGATGGTTAAAACCTAAGAAATGGTATAATCGTATCAACGCTAATTTAAACCTGAGCTATTCGATGCGTTATAAGCCGATGGATTATCAGCGCTTTAATTTCAATGCGAATGTAAATGGACAATTAAAAAATCTTTGGTGGGCTGGTATCAATGTTAATATAAATCCGGAACAAAACGACTTCTTTGAGCCAAGGGTAAATGGTAAAGTGTTCAAGCGTCCTGGAAGCTATATGTGGGGATTCTGGTTTGAAACAAACAACGCAAAAAAATATTCGGCCGTAGTAGAATTCTATAACCGGACATTTGATAAATATGGTAGTAATACACAAGAGATTTTCTTTAGGAATAACTATCGCTTCAACAAAAAACTCACTATTACTACCAGCACTTTCTTACAACTGGCACATAATAACCTGGGTTACGCTACTATGTTCAGCCCGGACAGTATCATCTTTGCGCTTCGTAAAAGAAATACCGTTGAAAATGTTTTGAACGTCAAATATAATTTCAATAATAAAATGGGCTTGTCTTTCAGGGCAAGACATTACTGGAGTAAAGTTGCTAACAAGGAATTCTATAAATTACGTGAAGATGGCTATCTAAACCATATTCCAGGGGGCATCAGCAGTAATGTAGATTACAATGTGAATTATTTCAATATTGATATGGTATACACATGGCAGTTCGCATTGGGAAGCTTTATTAATGTGGTTTGGAAAGATGCCATCAGTACTTTTGATCAGGATACCCGAACAACTTATTTTAAAAATATAGGAAACACCCTAAACGCCAATCAGCAGAACAGTATTTCCATCCGTATTATTTACTTTCTGGACTACCTGAACCTTAAAAAGAAACATTAAAATACGAAATCAGCAATCCCGTATCCTTGATTTTCCAAAAAGCATCCCGTTTATAACCGGATGCTTTCTTTTTTGCCGATAACGTTCATTACCTTAGCTATATGGCTAAAAAGTTATTTTTATTGGATGCGCTGGCGCTAATATATCGTGCCTATTATGCCCTTATCAGAAACCCGCGTATTACTTCTAAAGGAAGAAATACCAATGCCCAGTTTGGGTTTACCAATACCTTATTCGACCTGATCAATAAAGAAAAACCGACCCATCTGGCGGTTTGTTTTGATACACATGCGCCCACAGAGCGGCACACAGATTTTACAGATTATAAAGCAAACAGGCAGGAAGCGCCAGAAGATCTAATTGATTCCATTCCTGATATACAAAGAATCATCCGGGCCTTTAATATTCCCGTAGTAGAAATGGATGGATATGAAGCAGATGATGTTATCGGAACAGTAGCCTGGCAGGCTGCCGACAAAGGATACGAAGTATATATGGTAACACCGGATAAAGATTACGGTCAGTTACTTATTCACCCACATGTATACATTTATAAGCCTGCCGCATTCGGAAATCCATCTGAAATACTTGATGCCGCAAAGATCTGTGAACGTTGGGATATTCAACGCGTTGAACAGGTAGTAGATATTTTGGGTTTAATGGGAGATGCAGTAGATAATATACCAGGCATTCCTGGAGTTGGAGAAAAAACCGCTGCCAAACTTTTGAAAGAATACGATACGCTTGAAAACGTATTGGCCAATGCAGACAAAATTAAAGGAGCCGTTGGAGAAAAAGTGCGCAATGCGGTTGACCTGGCGGTAATGAGTAAAAAACTGGCAACCATTATAACCAATGTGCCGGTTGAGTTTCATGAGGAAGACTATCGTTTGAAAGAATGGAATAAAGAAGAATTAAATGAGGTGTTTACAGAGCTGGAATTTAAAACTCTTGGAAAAAGAATACTCGGCGACGACTTTAACGCTTTTCATGCTGCGCCACAGGGAATTCAGACAGACCTTTTTGGAAATACAGTTGCGCCGAAGTCTGCTGCAAAAACAACGAAACAAGCTGAGCCTGAAAAATCAACACCCGTTGCCGGACCAGAAACAGAACAATTGGGCTTAATTGCAGAAAAAAATATTGGAAACACACCACACAACTATCTGTTGGTTCAGGGGGAAAAAGAAATTAAGGATCTTATAAACACACTCCTTCAACAAACAGAAATTTGTTTCGACACAGAAACAACCGGAACCGATGCAAATAATGTAGAATTAGTTGGATTAAGTTTTTCATTTACTGCCGGAGAAGGATATTATATACCCTGTTCTCCAAATCAAGAGGAAGTAAAACAACTCCTTGCTTTATTCAAACCATTATTTGAAAAAGAAACTATTACTTGGGTCGGACAAAACACTAAATACGACTTACTGGTTTTAAAATGGTATGGTATAGAAATAAAAGGGCAACTCTTTGATACTATGCTAGCCCATTACCTGATTGAACCGGAAGGAAGAAGAAGCATGGATCTGCTGAGTGCTCAATACCTTGGATATGAGCCGGTGCATATTGAAGAACTGATTGGCAAAAAAGGAAAGAACCAGGGAAGCATGCGTGATGTGGAATTGGAAAAAATAAAAGAATACGCTGCAGAAGATGCTGATATAACCTTACAACTGAAACAGGTTTTTGTACCACTATTAAAAGAAAAAGAAGTAGAACCGGTATTTGCACATGTTGAGAATCCACTGGTGAGGGTGCTTACAGATATGGAGTTTGAAGGGGTAAAAATTGATGTGGAATTTTTGAAACAGTATAGTAAAGAATTAGAAACAGAAGCAAAACGCTGTGAAGAAAGCGTATACACACAAGCTGGAGTTCGTTTTAATCTCGCATCGCCGAAACAACTTGGTGAAGTATTGTTCGAAAAACTACAGCTAGATCCAAAAGCAAAAAAGACAAAGACCGGTCAATATGCCACAGGTGAAGATGTATTATTGAAACTGGCCAATCAACATAAAATAGTAGATGATATTCTTGGATTCAGGGAATTAACTAAACTGAAATCTACCTATGTTGATGCATTACCCGAAATGATCAACCCAAGAACAGGAAGGGTACATACCAGTTATGCGCAGGCTGTTGCAGTTACCGGAAGACTTAGCAGTAATAATCCCAATCTGCAAAATATTCCTATCAGAACATCAAGGGGAAGGGAAATAAGGAAAGCCTTTATTCCAAGAGAAGAAGGCCGTGTATTACTGAGTGCAGATTACTCACAAATAGAACTACGGATTGTTGCTGCCATTAGTGGCGATCCGAATATGTGTGAGGCATTCAGACAACATAAAGACATCCACACAGCTACTGCATCAAAAGTATATGGTGTACCAGAAGAAGAAGTAACCAAAGAAATGCGTTACAAAGCAAAGAGCGTAAACTTTGGTATAATATATGGTCAAGGTGCTTTCGGGCTTGCAGATAACCTCGGCATTTCCCGAACAGAGGCAAAAGAAATTATTGATAACTATAAGAAAGAGTTTCCCAACATCCAGCGATATATGGATGAGCAGATAAATTTTGCAAAAGAAAATGGCTACGTACAAACATTAGCAGGGAGAAAACGCTGGCTTAAAGATATCAACAGCAGTAATTTCACCGTTCGGGGATTTGCAGAGCGAAATGCCATCAACTCTCCTATTCAGGGAACAGCGGCAGACATGATTAAGTTAGCCATGATTAAGATTCACGATGAAATGAAAGCCGGCAAATGGCAATCGAAGATGATTTTACAGGTACATGATGAATTGGTTTTTGATGCAGTCCCAGGAGAAGTTGATACCCTGAAAGAATTGATCATCCGCTGTATGACATCAGCCATGCCACTACCAAACGAGGTTCCCGTTGAAGCAGAAGTTGGCATGGGAGGCAATTGGCTTGAAGCGCATTAGGAATAGATGAATGATAAGTTCGGCTTACAATGTTCTAGATTTACAAATATGCATAACAACGAAATAACCATACACAAATTCTACGACGCGTTTCAACAACTCGATTACCGTACTATGCAATCCTGTTACCACCCGGAAGCGGTGTTCAGTGATCCGGTATTTGGCCTCTTAGATTGTAATGAAGTGAAAGCTATGTGGGAAATGCTCTGCACAAGAGCCAAAGATTTTACCCTAACCTACGATAACATTAAAATACTGGATGAAGAATATACCACCACCCATTGGAATGCGGTATATACTTTTACACAAACAGGCAGAAAAGTACAGAATGATATAACAGCGCACATGCGCTTTAAGGATGGTCTAATTATAGAACATTCAGATGCTTTTTCCATTTATCGCTGGAGCAAACAGGCTTTTGGTCTAACCGGTTGGCTGATGGGATGGTCTGGCTATTTTCATAAAAAATTACAACTGAAAGCTAAATTCGGATTACAGCGATTTATGGAACAATAAGGATCCCTTTTCTTTTGCAAATAATTAAGCTTTTTCTAATACTCAGGAGATGCCATACATTTTATATAAATAGTATATTGGATGGGTAATTTTATCCCTCTATGGCTAAATCTTGATAAATGAACTGGACCGCTGCCTGGAAAAACGCTGAGCTAATTGCTTCCAGATATTTTCTGCTGGCCCTTTCTGCTTATCTCATATTTTACCTGGTATTCAGGAATAAATGGCTCTATAAAAAAATTCAGCAAAGATTTCCAAAATCTGAAGATTATTTCCGGGAGATTGGCTATTCGCTGATACCGATGGTTATTTTTAGCCTGGTTTCTTCCTTCATTTTTACGAGCCCTTTATTAAGACCCCATACTACATTCTATAAAAACATCAGTGATTACGGTTGGACCTATTATATCGCGGTGTTTCCTCTGATGCTAATTATACATGATACCTATTTCTATTTCCTGCATCGATTAATGCACCATAAAAAAATATTTAATTACGTACACCTTGTACACCACAAGTCTACCAACCCATCTCCCTGGGCAGCCTATTCCTTTCACCCGATAGAAGCATTTATAGAAATTGGGGTGCTCTTTCTTTTTGCTTTTACTTTTCCTATACACCGTACGCACCTGCTAATATTCTTCTTCTTCATGATTGTGTATAATGTATATGGTCACCTCGGTTATGAGTTATACCCAAAAGGATTTCACCGTACAAGAGTAGGAAGATGGATCAACACATCTGTGAACCATAACCAGCACCACCAATACTTTAAAGGCAATTACGGTTTATACTTTTTATTCTGGGACAGAATACTCGGTACTATCCGGGAAGATTACGATAGCAGGTTTGATGAAGTTAAAAACAGAGAAATAAGGAATAAGAAATAAGGAACAGAGGAACTGTGAATCCTTCCCTTTCTTATTTCTCTGTTTCTTATTTCTTATTCCTTATTTTTCTGTTTCTTAAAAATGGGAACCGTGCTGCAAGGTTCGCCGTACATGATACTTTTTGCAACCGGACGAAGTTTATTTGTAATAGCAACATATGCAGCTTCAGGAATCGCTATATCACCACAACCTTTAACCACAACTCGCTGGTCAGTATATTCTGTAGCATCAATTGCATCAATATTTTTCAGCATTAACTGATTAATCAATTCAGTTTCGGTTCCAACAATTACATGTTGTGCAACAGGTTCAAGATAACTGGCAACCAACATATATGCCCACATAGGTATAATAGCGTCTGCAGAACAAGTAATAGCAACATCTGCTCCCGCATATTCAGACCAATCTATTTGTAACAGAGCAGCACGAAAATCTTTCTCCTTCAATATTAAACCCATAAATAAGTGATCTTTCAGATCAAACACTTTACGGATCGATTTGGGATAATATTCCTCCAGGTCAAAACTGATTAATCCACTCTCCGCTACTTTGTTTACAATCACTTCAGACATACACTCAAATTATCTGTAAAATTACCACATTCTTTGAAATGCTGTTTTCGGTAATGGGAAAGCTATTGATGAGTAACTGTAACGGATTGATTTTCAATAAAAAACCCCGGTCTTTAGAACCGGGGCTGTAAAATATTAAAGATTAAGCTTAATAGAATTTAAAGCGGTTATCTTTTATAACAGCTGCACTTTTCAAAGCCTGAACACCGCGGAAAACTGCAACACGACTTCCTTGTAAAAGTGTTTGTTTGATTGTTTCAGCATCCATTATTCCGGCACGCGCACTATTGCTTTCAACTTTTAATGCAAAAACACCAGTTAAGCCGGCAATTGGGCTGCTAACTTTTCCTTGTAAAGATTTATTGAAAGCGGCTCCAATAATTTTAGGCTCGCTTCCAACATTTGGAAGGAAAGGAGTTGAGAAGCTCAGGCTATCTGCACGCAATACCTGCGTACCGATAGAAGAAGCAATTGCTTCTAAAGAAGCTCCTTTGAACTTACCATCCAGTATTTGTTTTGCTTTTTTCTCGTTGCGGATAAATCCTTCAACAAGCGGTCTTGCTTCTGCAGGAGATAAGGTTCCTGCTGGATTAATACCAGAAACTATGGCAACTATATAACGGTCACCAACTTCAACCGGTTCTGAAACAGCTCCAGTTTTATTTTCATAAACCCAACGAACCAGGGATCGTGTTTGTCCAACTCCATTAATATTAAAATCATTCTGCTTAATATCTGCAGCAGTAAGAATATTCACATTGCTTTTTAAAGCAGCAGCAGCAAATTCTTTACTTCCTTTTTTAGCGGTAGCAGCAAATTGGGAAGCTGCTGTATTTGCAGCACTTATTGTTTCACTACTTGCCAAAATTGGTTTAGATAAATAAGCGATTTTATATGCGGGGTTGAAGTTCTTTTGTCCCAACACTTCTACATAATGGTATCCAAAATCTGTTTTTACCACACCTTTAGATCCAACAGGTTTATCAAAACAAAAATCATTAAAAGGGATCACCATTTTACCTTGCTCAAAATATTCATATACACCACCGGTGTTTTTGTTTCCATCATCAGAATATTTTGCGCAAAGGGCAACAAAATCAGCACCTCCTTTAATGGCTGCTTCAATACTATCAGCCAGTTTCTTAGCTGTTGTATCCGGACGTGTAATTTGACCTGTTTGTGGGTTCTGTGTTGCAATCAGGATATGACGTACACGAGCGCTGTCTGGCCAGTTTTTAACACCAACCATTTTAGCGATTGTATAATTACCACCATCTAGGTAAGGACCGTAAAGGCCTCCAACAGGAGTTCTGGTAATTGAGTCTTTATTAGGCTGTTGCATTCTTGCTTTACTAAAGTAGCTATCGTAGTAAGTAAGTTCGGTTCCTACTTTGCTTAAGAAAGAAGCAACTTCAGTTGTTGTAGCGAATTCATCTTTCAGGCTCATTACCTGATTTAATGTATTCAGTGTATCAGCACCATTAGGAGAAGCATTGAAGTAAACATAGTTAATAGAACGTGTTTCTTCTTCTTTCTGGTATTCTTTGCTATGTTTTTTTACATAAGCAGCTATATCAGCATCAGTTACTTTAACTGCGCTGTCAGATATAGCAGCATAAGGCATATATACATAAGATATATTTGCTATTGCATTATTATCTGCCTGTTGTTTTTCAACCAGCCATTTTGGTACATATGAAGCTTGTTGTAATAAAGCCAGGTATTTGCTTCTCAGGGTTTGCTCAATCGTTGGTTCGATATAAGCCTTGTTAATCATTTCAACCTGTTCCTTATTGGTACTTTTCTTAAGCTGATTAAAAGCTTGTCTGGCTTCGGCAACTTTAAATTCACCGGTATTAGGATCTGTGAACTCCTGACGTAAAGGAGAATTAGGTCCAAATAAAATATCGCTTAACTCTTTAGGGGAAACCTGTAAACCAAGTTTATTGTATTCCTGATCTAACACAATTCTTTCAACTTCCTGCATCCATAATGCACCAATTAATTGATCACGTTGAGCACCTTGTGCACCATACATACGCTCCTGCATAGCAAGCTTAGATTCAAAATCCTGGCGGTCGATTTTCTGACCATTTACTTTACCAATAACAGTTGTATTGGAAAAAGCGCTACCACCTCTTCCTACACCATCCTGGAGGATAAAAGCAATCAGGGCCAATGCAATAATGGCAAAAACGATCCAGGCACCTTTGTCACGAATTCTTTGAATAACAGACATAAATCAGTTTAATTGGTACAATAAATAAAACCGCCTATATGGCGGGAGGCAAAAATAGGGGATTAAAGCATTAGAACAAATTGTGGATAACCTATTTTAAGCTAGACAGGAAGCAGAATTCAGGATATCAGATGTCAGATATCAGATTTAAGTTATGTAAGTCTTAAAATCTAAAAACAAACAAAATCGGGGTCAATCCTCTGAAATGCACACCCTCCTGTTTATAACCTAGCTTTATAGTGGATAAATGACCTTTTTACGATCATTTATGTGGAAAAGAACCTAATAAATACCACCAAATCCGACATCTGCCATCTGCGATCTGATATTTTTATCATTTTACCCCGTGTTAACGCACAGTGAAACAAAAGTGAATTGTTAAAATAGGGGTATGTGTATTCACTTATTAACGGATGTGGGTTAAAAGCAGTTTATTCAATATTACCGGAATGTTAAGCCGTGGAAAAACATGTTAATTAGGGTGGATAAACTCATACAGGTTAACTTTGCACGATGGGGATAAATAAGTTATCCCGAAATCCACACCCCTAATAGTAATAAGTGATTTATATAAATAGGTATTATTAATTATTATTACCGTGATTATGAACATTGTTGAAGCAAAAGAAAAAATACAGGAAAAAGGTTTCCTTGATTTAGAAATAGATGCGCGTCTGGATATTTTTGCCGAGATTGAGCGACTAAAGAAAGAAAAAAATGCGGTTATACTCGCTCACTACTACCAGGAACCAGATATTCAAGACGTGGCAGACTTTATTGGAGATAGTCTTGGGTTGGCCCAAAAAGCCCGCGAAACCGATGCCAGCATTATCGTATTTGCCGGCGTTCACTTCATGGCAGAAACAGCCAAGATCCTGAATCCAACCAAAAAAGTACTCTTACCCGACCTAAAAGCGGGTTGTTCTTTAGCCGATAGTGCCCCTGCGGGACCATTTAAGGCATTCAGGGATAAACACCCCGATCATATCGTAATCTCTTACATAAACTGTACTGCAGAGATTAAGGCACTGTCTGATATCATTTGCACCAGCAGTAATGCAGAAAAGATTATTGAAAGTGTACCAAAAGATCAGCCAATCATTTTTGCACCCGATAAAAATCTAGGTGCCTACCTGAGTAAAAAAACAGGAAGAGAAATGTTACTTTGGAACGGCGCTTGTATGGTACACGAAATATTCAGCCTCGAAAAGATAACCAAACTAAAAGTTCGTCACCCCAACGCAAAAATAATCGCACACCCTGAATGCGAAGAAGCTGTGTTAGCAGTAGCAGATTATATTGGAAGCACAACCCAGTTATTAAAGTATTCTCAAACCGAAAGTACCCAGGAATATATCGTTGCAACAGAAACGGGCATTCTGCACCAGATGCAACAAGCTAGTCCGGAAAAAACATTTATCCCTGCACCACCTACTAATAACTGCGCATGTAATGATTGTCCACACATGAAACTGAATACACTGGAAAAACTGTATTTATGTATGATGTATGAACAACCAGAAATCCACATGGAAGAAAATCTGCGCCTCGCAGCAAAAAAACCGATGGACCGAATGTTGGAGATTAGTAAAGCAGCAGGACTTATCGGATAAAGAACAGAAGAATAAGAAATAAGGAATATGAAATGAGAAAGTGATTGTGTAGGAGAAATTTAAAATTCTGCCTATTTCAAAAAAACTTCCTTATTTCATATTCCTTATTTCTTATTTCTCATTTCCCTCCTATCTTCCCTCTATGAACACTCCCGGTCCTATATTAATTGCCGACCGTATTCCGGCGCTTGATCAGAAATTGGTTGAGTTATTGGAAAACTTATCTCCGGAAGACTGGAAAAAACAAACCATTGTACCGAAATGGAAAGTGGAAGATGTTGTATTGCATTTATTGGATGGAAATATCAGGATCTTATCCATACAGCGAGATGGTTATTTTGGAGATCCTCCCGGAAGAATCAATAGTTATGATGATTTATTGGCTTACCTCAATCAGTTAAATGCTGACTGGATTAGGGCAGCAAAAAGAATGAGCCCAAAACTGGTGATTGAATTATTAAAACAAACCAATAAAGAAATAGTAGATTACCTCACCACTATAGATCTTTTTGCACCGGCTTTATTTTCTGTAGCCTGGGCGGGCGAAGAAACATCTGCCAACTGGTTTCATTGGGCAAGAGAATACACAGAAAAATGGCACCACCAGCAACAAATAAGACTGGCTCTAGGAAAAGAAAAAGAACTGTATAAAAGAGAATGGTATCACCCACATTTGGAAACATCTATGCGCGCACTACCACATCATTACAGAAATTTTCCGGCAAAGAAGGATGAAGTATTATCCTTTGAAATAACCGGAGAAGCTGGCGGCATCTGGCATCTATACCATGATGGGAATAAATGGATACAGGCAGAAAATCTGCCAATAACTGAAAACCTCATCACAATTGAAGGTGAAATTGCCTGGCGTCTATTTACAAAAGGAATAAAAAAAGAAGAAACCATAATCAAGATACAAGGCAATAAACTGGCAGGAGAATATTTACTTTCAATGCTAGCAGTAATGGCGTAGGAAAAGAAGAACAGAGAAACAGAGGAATGTCCAATTTCCAAGTATTTGGATATTGGGTGTTGGATATTTCTCTGTTTCTCTGTTCTTCTCCCGTCTCGTCTTATATTTACAGAACAACTATAAGTATGAAAAATCTACTCATTGTTTTCTTATTTATTTCAACAACTGCCATCGCCCAACAAACTCAAAAACCACCACTGCATGGAAAAAACTGGATGGCGATTACAGGTAAGCCACTGGCGGCTACTGCAGGGGCTATGATTTTTCAGAAAGGAGGGAATGCAGTGGATGCTTCATGTGCCATGCTTGCTGCAACCTGTACCATGTGGGATGTGTTGAGCTGGGGAGGGGAAACACAGGCATTGATATATAATCCAAAGACAAAAAAAGTTATTGCTATTAATGCGATGGGAGTAGCTCCTACGGGCGCAACGCCGGAGTTTTTTAAAGCGAAGGGAATGAATTTCCCGCCACAGTATGGTCCGTTGGCTGCCACTACACCAGGTACACCCGGAGGAATATGCTATATGCTGGCAGAATATGGCACAATGAGTTTGAAAGAAGTATTAGCACCCGCTATGGATCTAGCTGCAGGTTATCCGATTGAAGCGCAGACGGCCAATAGTATTGAAAGAGGAAAAGACCAGATTAAACAATGGCCATATAGTAAGAAAGTTTTCCTTACCCATGCCGGACAAAAAAGAGAAGCACCGGAGGCAGGAGAAATATTTGTGCAGAAAGACCTGCTAAATACACTTACAAAAATGGTGGAAGCAGAACAGAATGCATTGAAAGCCGGTAAAAACAGGAAGCAGGCTATCTATGCAGCTTATGACCGGTTTTATAAAGGAGATATAGCAGATGAATTTGTTCGTGGTGCACAGGAACAGGGAGGGCTGATCACAAAAGCAGACCTGGCCAATTGGAAGCCAATAGAAGAAGAGCCCCTGCAAACTAATTATAAAGGAATAGAAGTATACAAATTGAAACAGTGGACACAAGGTCCGGTTATGTTACAAGCGTTGAATATCCTGGAAAATTTCGACCTGAAAAATATGGGCTATAATTCAGCGAAATATATTCATACGATTTATCAGGCGATGAACCTGAGTTTTGCGGATCGCGATTTTTATTATGGCGATTCTTATGCTGCACCAGAAGAGCCGATGAAAGGTTTATTGAGTAAAGCATATGCAAAACAAAGAGCAAAGCTAATTGGTATGGAAAGAAATGATGCCAATGCTGGTCCTGGAGATCCATATCCATTTGAAGGAAAAACAAATCCATATATAGAATTATTAAAAAGTCGCGGATACGATGTAAAAGATACCAGCAGTAAGAGAGGATTTACACCTGCACATGATCAGCGACAAATGGCATCATTATCTGATGCAGAATATAAAGAAGCGCTATGGATGGGAACCACATCCGTGGAAGCGGCAGATAAAGATGGATGGGTTGTATCTATAACCCCCAGTGGAGGATGGCTGCCTGCATGTATTGCCGGAAATACCGGAGTTGGTATGAGTCAGCGTATGCAAAGTTTTGTGTTAGACTCATCAATAAATCCTTTTAATGTAGTGGCACCCGGAAAAAGACCAAGAGTAACACTTACACCGTCTATGGCTTTGAAAGAAGGAAAACCATGGCTTTCTTTTGCTGTGCAAGGTGGTGATACACAAGATCAGAACCTGTTACAGTTTTTCCTGAACATGGTTGAATTCGGGATGACGGTGCAAGAGGCAAGCGAGGCGGCCAATATAAATACCAATCAATTATGGCTATCCCTCGGAGGAAATAAAACAGCAGACAGAGCACCACGCCCGGGAAACCTGTTGTTACACAGCAATACACCCGATTGGGTGCGAAAAGAATTAAGATCAATGGGATATACCCTAAGCTTTGAAGACCGCACCAGCGGTCCAATAAATGCTATCTGGTTCGATTGGAAACACGGGAGCTTCTGGGGAGGCAGTAGTAATCACGGGGAAGATTATGGGATTGGCTGGTAAACATATTTTGTGACAATAAAAACGTACAAAACGACCAATATCCTTCAGAAGCAGAAACGAAGATTAATTCATAATAATCTGTGGCTAAAATAATATATTCATACTACCAATCACACATGCTTGTATGAATACAAACACCCACTGGAATTTTACCCAAAAACTACTCTTCAGGTTTTTCTTCGTTTACTTCATGATATCCATAGCACCGTGGACATGGATCGAAAACCTGCCTTATGTTTCTGTGGTAACGCAACCTTGGTACTGGCTGCAGGAACAGCTTGTTCAGTTTGCGAATAAAAACATCTTTAAGGTATATAAAGAATTAGTACCACTAAATGGTAGTGGCGATACATCCTGGGCCTGGACACATTTATGGTTCTTTACGTTATTTTCTCTGCTTGTATCCTTAATATGGACGGTTGCAGATAAAAACAAAAATGGATATCCCAAATGGAATTATTTACTGGTTACCATCGTGCGCTATAATGTAGCCATGGTGGCATTTGGATATGGTATTATTAAAGTATTTGCCTTACAAATGTATTTTCCGTCGCTAAGTCAACTTGCTACTCCATTGGGAGAGTTTTTACCAATGAGGTTATCGTGGTTATTCATCGGCTATTCAACCCCATACCAGGTATTTTCAGGAGTTGCAGAAGTAATAGTAGGACTATTGTTATTCAACAGAAAAACAGCCACAGCGGGGGCCTTAATGGCATTGGCCGTTTTTGCCAATGTAATGGCCATGAACCTGAGCTATGATATTCCTGTAAAATTATTTTCAACACACCTGGTGGTCATGTCGATGTTTCTGGTAATACAGGAGCACCAGCGAATAGCAGCTTTTTTTATACATAATAAAACAGCACCAGTAAGTACGATATATGATATTACGATCAATAAAAAATGGCAGCGTATTACTCGTTATGTATTAAAGGGCTTATTTGTTGTGCTGATCATTATACTACCATTTTATAATTCGTATGAACGTTACCAGGGTATGCAAAACATATCCGATCAAAAGCCCATTCGTTCAGGAGTGTACGATGTAGCCGATTTCGTAGTAAACAAGGATACGATACCTGCTATCATCGGCGACTCAACACACAGATGGAGCCAGCTTATTTTTCAACCCGGAACAAGCGGCAGTATGCTGAGCGCTGATACCATGTTCAGACGTGTATATGGAAGAGCTTATTTCGGATATTTTGTTGATACGGTCAAACAACAAATGACTTTCCGTTGGGCGGGGCCTCAATCTGATAGCTTGTTCACATTGAAATACAGCATTCCAGACAGCAGCACCATAACCTTGAGGGGCCCGGTAAAAGGCGATACATTATTTATAAGACTCAAAAGAACCAATAAACAATACCGTCTTGCCGAAAAACAATTTCATTGGCTGAGTGAGTATAACAGATAAGCTATGAGCTTTTGGCTGTGAGCCACGAGCGGTTTGTAAAAGTAAACAACTCTGCGAAATCCCCATTTCCTCTCGTTCTCTGCGGTCCCTTCCTTCGTCAGGGTGACGTGAGGAACCCCACCGCAGAGAACGAGAGGAAATGGAGTTAACGCAGGGAAAAAACCCTAACATTGCTTTATTATGAAAAAAATGATATTCTCCTTGCTGGTTATCCTTTCTTTTACAGCTGCTGCACAAAAGAAACAACCATACATCATCTATAATGCTAAGGGCAAGAAAGTGAGCTATGAAAAAATGCTCAAAGCTATCGCGGATAAAGACATTTTACTTTTTGGGGAATTTCACAACAACGCTATTGCTCACTGGTTGCAATTGGAAGTAACAAAAGACCTGAGTGGAAAACGCGACCTGGTGCTCGGAGCAGAAATGTTTGAGCAGGATAACCAGGAAGCCTTAGACCTATACCTTGCCGGATCCATTAAACAGAAACAACTTGATTCGATGGCAAGACTTTGGAAAAACTACCCGACTGATTATGCGCCATTGGTAAATTTCGCAAAGGAAAATAAAATTGCCTTTGCGGCAAGTAATGTACCACGCAGGTATGCTTCAATGGTAGCAAAGAGCGGCTTCGGTGTATTAGATAGTTTGCCCGCCAAGGAAAAAGCATGGATAGCCCCATTACCGATTGCTTATGATGCGGAATTACCGGGTTATAAAAAAATGATTGAAATGATGGGTGGACACGGAGGCGAAAACTTACCCAAGGCACAAGCCATTAAAGACGCTACGATGGCGCATTTTATGCTGAAATATTATAAGCCAGGGTCATTGCTGATACATTATAATGGGGCATACCATTCTGATTTTTATGATGGATTAAACTGGTACCTCAAAAGACAAAACCCGTCATTAAAAATAGTCACTATTAGTACCGTTTCACAAAAAGACATCCACAAACTCAGCGCCGAACATTTAGGCCGAGCAGATTTTATTATTTGTGTAGATGAGGATATGACGAATACTTATTAGTAAGGGGTCCGGAAGACCGAAAGTCGGCAAGACCGGTTTTAGAGGATGTTTTGGTTTTAATTCCTCCATGTAACGAAGTGATTCACTTAGTGAAGCTATCGGACTTTCCGACTTTCGGTCTTCCGGACTCACCCGCAATGTGCAAAACTCGCCCCAAAATCAGGTATAAATACGCGATCCCGGCAAAAAACAAACCCCTACTTTAGCACAATAAGGCCAAACTAAAGACGTTAGTAAAAAAAATACTAAAAAAATTAGTTTATTTGATTCCCGGGAACTATTTTTACAGTCCCATTAAATTCAAAAAAGAAAACCATGAGTAACGCAGAAAAATTAAAAGCCCTGAAGCTGACAATCGATAAGATTGACAAAGATTTTGGAAAAGGCAGTGTGATGATGATGAATGAGAGAACACAAGATGCTATGGAAGTAATTTCCACAGGGTCTATTGGTCTTGATACAGCATTAGGTGTTGGCGGTTTACCCAAAGGAAGAATCATTGAAATATATGGACCAGAATCATCTGGTAAAACAACCGTTGCTATTCATGTAATTGCAGAAGCGCAGAAAAAAGGCGGTATGTGTGCCATCATTGATGCGGAACACGCATTCGACAGCTCATATGCAAGAAAGCTTGGGGTGGATGTAGACAACCTGCTTATATCTCAGCCAGACTATGGCGAACAGGCTTTAGAAATAGCCGACAGGTTAATATTATCTGGTGCGTTAGATGTTGTAGTGATAGATTCTGTTGCCGCGCTGGTACCAAAAGGTGAGCTGGAAGGTGAAATGGGTGATAGCAAAATGGGATTGCAGGCGCGTTTGATGAGCCAGGCTTTAAGAAAACTTACAGCAACCATTAATAAAACAAATACAGTTTGCATATTCATTAACCAGTTGCGCGAAAAAATTGGGGTAATGTTTGGCAATCCTGAAACAACAACCGGTGGTAATGCCTTAAAATTCTATGCTTCTGTACGACTTGATATTCGTCGTATGACACAAATCAAAGATGGCGATGAAGCTGTAGGAAACAGGGTAAAAGTAAAAGTGGTAAAAAATAAAGTAGCACCACCATTCCGCGCTGCCGAATTCGATATCATATTCGGAGGAGGTATTAGTAAAGTGGGAGAAATAATTGATATGGGCGTAGAACTAGGAATCGTTCAGAAAAGCGGATCCTGGTTCAGCTATGAAAGCAATAAGCTAGGTCAGGGTAGAGATGCCGTTAAACAGTTACTCAACGATAATCCAGAATTATCTAATGAGATAGAAGGCAAAATAAGAGCCAAACTGACAGAAGCCAAAGCCGTTGCCGAAGCCTAAATTTTTTTGAGATGGGTTAGTAAATATGAGCCGCCTCCTTTCCAGGAGGTGGCTTTTTCTTTGGAAAAATCTCCCTGCAATAGCTTATTACCAAATAACAATAGAAAAAAACTAAATAATAGCTGCTAAACCACCCTTTTTCCTCAGATCTTAATTTGAACTTACTGTATTTTTAAGCAAAACAACGGATTGATCTATAGCCTGATAAAACTGCCAATTAGACTTGCACTCAAAATTTTCTGTGTAGATATCCAATTGGTAAACCAGGAAAACAGGTATGCAAAAGGACCCCTATTACTTGTAGCAAACCACCCGAACTCATTCCTCGACGCCATTGTAATAGCCGCCCAATTTAAAGAACCGATTTACTTTCTGGCCCGGGGTGATGCTTTTCGTAAACCATGGCATCGCTTTTTACTTGGTCTGCTGCACATGATACCTGTTTATCGTTTATCCGAAGGAAAAGAAAACCTGCACCTCAATGAACATGCTTTTAACCGCTCTGCAGAATTGCTGGAAAAAGGGAAAATAGTATTGATTTTTATTGAAGGCATTTGTTTACATACACATCAACTACAACCATTCAAAAAAGGGGCAGCAAGAATAGCACTTACGGAAAAAAAGCAAGGCAGAATAACTGGAATAATGCCCGTATCAATTGCCTATAACAGCTTTCACCAATTTGGCAAAAACATTCGGATACAGTTTGCAAAACCCTATAAAACAGAGGACCTGTTTAAGCATGAGCAAGATGCCCAGAACATGCAGGAATTTAATCGTATACTGTTTGATTCAATACAAGAAATGATTCAACTACCCGAAAAAGAGCAAAAGAATTCAAACCCGCTAAATGCTTTATTATCTTCCATTGGCTTGTTTTTACACATACCTATATATGGACTGATCAAACAATTCGTAAAAAGGAAAACCAGGAATACTGTTTTTTATGACTCGGTATTATTTGGTATGCTGTTGTTGCTTTATCCTCTTTATTTATGCCTCTTAACTGCTTTGCTTTTTGCGCTGCATTTACCCAATTATCTTATTGCTATCATATTGCTAACCCATCCAATAACAGCGTGGTACGCGGTACACTATAAAATAAAACCGTAAACGTCAGCGAAGCAAAAAGAAAAAGTTATCTTTCTGTCGCATAAGAAACAACTGCAAAACATGTCAGCAATAAAGAAATTAGGACAGCGAAAAAAAATTGCGCTGGTGGCACATGACCATAAAAAAGCCGACCTCATGGAATGGGTTGCGCATAACCGAGAAGTACTTTCCAAACACGAACTATTTGCTACAGGCACTACCGGAAAACTTATTGAAGAAAAAATGGATCGACCGGTAAAAAAACTCATGAGCGGCCCGATGGGAGGTGATCAGCAAATTGGTGCGATGATAGCAAATGGAGAAATTGATATGATGTTTTTCTTCTGGGACCCAATGGAAGCACAACCACACGATAGTGATGTAAAGGCATTGCTGAGGTTATGTGTTTTATGGAATATTCCCATGGCATGCGACAGAGCAACGGCCGATTTCCTGATCACATCACCATTTATGCACCAGGAATACGAATCGCAATTACCCGATTATAGCGATTACCTGAACAGAACAATAAAGAAACAAGATGATTGATATTGTTTTGAGACCCTGGCAAAAGCAAGATGCCCAGTCCCTTGTATCAATAGCCAATAACCGGAATATTTGGAACAATATGCGCGATTTTTTTCCAAGTCCCTATACGGTTACAGATGCATTACAATGGATAACAAAATCAGCGACGGAAAAACCAGTTCAGCACTTTGCTATAGTATGGCAACAGAAAATTGTAGGTGGTTGCGGCTGTACTTTGAAAGAAGATGTATATAGGAAAAACATTGAAATCGGGTATTATATAGGAGAGCCATATTGGGGAAACGGAATAGCCACAGAAGCATGTAGATTGTTGTGTTCATACATCAGCGAACAAATGGAAATGAGCAGAATAGAAGCGTATACATTTCAAAACAATAAAGCATCCATGCGGGTATTGCAAAAGAACGGTTTTATCCTTGAGTCGATAAAGCGAAAAATGGTTTTCAAAAACAATGAATTATTGGACCAATATGAGTGGGTAAAAATGCTGGGTGAATAATTCGACAAACCTAAAATCAAAAATTCAAACATAATATGCGTTGGCAGGGAAGAAGACAAAGCGATAATATAGATGACCGGAGAGGGAATACAAATCCATTCTTTTTTACGGGTGGATTAGGTGCGGTTGCACTTATTGCAATCTATATTTTATTTGGAAGAGACCCGAATGAAGTAATACAACAAACCCTTCAGCAAACAAATGCGCCCACTCAGGTCTTTAGTGAACGCGAAGAAAAATTAGCCAGCTTCACAAAAGTAGTACTGGCAGATACCGAAGATGTTTGGGATTCAATCTATCAATCTATCGGAGATCGTTATCAGCAACCTACATTAGTTTTATTTTCCGGCTCCACCTCATCTGGTTGTGGTTTTGCAAGTGCGGCTTCAGGACCCTTTTATTGCCCATCAGATAAACAGATATATATAGACCTATCGTTTTTTGATGAACTATCACAAAGATTTGAAGTGGAAGGTGAATTTGCAATGGCTTATGTGATAGCGCATGAAGTAGGTCATCATGTACAACAACAAATGGGCACAACCACAAAATTACAGCAGATGAAATCTGGTATAAGCGAGATGGAATACAACAGGTTATCTGTAAAACTTGAATTACAGGCAGATTTTCTTGCTGGTGTTTGGGCACATCACGCACAGAAACTAAACAATATACTTGAAGTCGGAGATATTGAAGCGGCACTTAAAGCAGCCAATGCAATTGGCGACGACCACTTGCAAAAATCGGCAGGAAAAATGGTTAATCCCGATGCGTTCACCCATGGTACATCGAAACAAAGAATGTATTGGTTTAAAAAAGGATTTGAAACAGGAGATATTACAAAGGGCAACACTTTTTCTTCAACAGAATTGCCATAAAAATGTTAGTAGCTAAGCGACTACTATTTTTTCTACTATAACAAAATAAAAAAATGAGAAAATCCATAACTGCTGCATTATTACTAATTGCTTCTGTGATACAGGCCCAGGATACCCTTTCTAAAAAAGACATACCCGCTGCTGCAAGGTTATTCGACCTGAATTTTACACAGAAGGAAATCGATACCATGTATGGTGGTATAAAAGGAAATGTGGAAGTATACCAGCGAATGCATAAACTAACGTTGGCAAATAATATCGTTCCAACACTTTCGCATAGCGCTATTTTACCCGGAATGGTCTTTAATGAAAAGCAACAACCTATTAAATGGAATATTCCAGATAATGTGTCACTTCCTAATGATTTGAATGATCTTGCCTGGTACTCTGTTGCCCAACTTTCGTCTATCATCAAAAACAAAAAACTTAGTGCTACTGCCCTCGCTAAATTCTTTATCAATCGCATAAAAAAATATGGCGATAGTCTGCAGTGTGTAATTTCTATAACAGAAGATATTGCATTAGCAGAGGCGGCAAAAGCGGATGCAGAAATAGCGGCTGGTAAATATAGGGGTCCTTTGCATGGCATTCCTTATGGACTAAAAGACCTGTTTGCGGTAAAGGGAACCAAAACAACCTGGGGAGCTGAACCCTATAAAAACCAGGAGATTGACGAAAACGCATTTGTGTATAATCAACTAAAAGAAGCAGGTGCGGTACTGGTGGCCAAGTTTACCCTTGGTGCACTTGCTATGGGTGATTATTGGTATGGTGGCAGAACCAAAAATCCATGGAACACCAGATTTGGTTCATCTGGCTCATCAGCGGGGTCCGCTTCTGCAACGGTTGCGGGATTAGTACCCTTTGCGATCGGTACAGAAACCTGGGGATCCATTATTTCACCGGCATCAACCTGTGGGGCAACAGGATTAAGACCAACATTCGGAGCAATCAGCAGATCAGGCGCTATGACGTTGAGCTGGAGTCTTGATAAAATTGGCCCAATATGCAGAAGTGCGGAAGACGCGGCAATCGTTTTTAATTATATCAGGGGTACAGACGGAAAAGACATGAGTGCGATAAATAAACCGTTTAACTATTCACCCAAAACAGATATAAAGAAACTGCGTATCGGTTATGCAAAAAACTACTTTGATCGTATTACAGATACAAGCAGAACGGAATGGAAGGTTTTAGAAACCTATCGTTCAATGGGAGTAGAATTAATTCCAATGGATTTTCCGGATAGTGCGGTCTACCCTTTTAATATTATGGATATTGTAATCAGTGCAGAATGCGCAGCAGCATTCGACGATTTTACCAGAAATGATATTGACGATCAGATGACAAGACAAGGGCGCAACGACTGGCCGAATACATTTCGTATATCCAGGTTTGTTCCGGCTGTAGAATATATAAACGCTAACAGACATCGAAATATATTGATGCAAAAAGTAAATGAAGTAATTAACCAGTTCGATGTGATTATTTGTCCGACCCGAGGAAGCGGAAACCAGTCGGCTATAACAAACCTTACTGGTCATCCGGTTGTATGCGTTCCTACTGGTTTCGATAAGCGATCAAATACACCCACCAGCATTTCTTTTGTAGGTAGGTTATTTGGTGAAGCCAACATTTTGCTGGCCGCTAAATGGTACCAGGAGAAAACAGGTTGGGATGAAATGCATCCACCGGCATTTAAGTAATGAATAAAACTAATCACGAAAAGCCCGTAATCCGGGCTTTTTTCGTATTGTTATGTACTGAACGAGCGAAGAGCTATGTTATTAAAATCCATCCCCAAAATACCGTTGTTGATTACAGGCACTATCCTGCTTTTTATATTAATGTTCTGGGGTTCTTATAACCTAACTAACTTCAGCAAACACTTCAGCAAACCAATATTTAGCGTAACACCCGATAGTGTTAATTATAGTGTAGAAGAAGCCGCTAACGCAATTGAAAGCAATGCACAAAATATCAGTAACGGAATTTTTAATGCGGGGTTTACCAAGCAGGTTTGGTGGGTAAAGCTTTCTATAAATCCAACAGAAAAAAGCTGGATTCAGGTGGCCAACCCGCACATCAATGATATCAGCATTTATGAGCAGCAACAAGGAAAATGGCAAAGAGTATACCAGTCCGGTGATTATTATCCCTATGCGCAGCGCGTGCTTGATGCACCGGATTACTGGTATCCGGTTGAAGCAGTACCACATATCTATTTAATTCGGATTGATAAAAAAGGAGAATCCCTAAATATACCATTACGACTGATTAAGGACTCATCACTGGCATCGTATTTATCAGATCGTCATTTCTTTTTTGGTATTTTTTTGGGATGGATTTTTTTTCTGCTCGTGCTTAATTCCTTTTTATGGGTATCGCTGAAAGATCATATCCATTTATTTTACAGCTTATATGTAATCTGTTCTGTATGCTGGATTATTTCACAATGGGGAATCGGATTCAGAAGCTTATGGCCCGAATGGCCGGAATTTACAAGCAAATCTCGTCCGTTCTTTTCTAATATATCTTTTATCTTTTTACTTGAGCTAACAGCTCGCTTTTTTACCATACCTAATACACAAAGAAGTTATACCAAAACTATTCGCATATTACAGTTCCTCTTATTGTTTTCAAGTGTAGGTTTATTACTGACTGATATTCCCAGCAGCAGCACTTTACTTCGATATGGATACCTTACTACGATGAACCTCATTTGGGTATTTGTATTGGGACTGATCATAACCTTTATCTGGAAAGGATATGGAAAACAAAAATACCTGTCGCTTTTCTTCCTGATGGCCGTTTGTTTTTTTAGCGTATATATTTTGTTGATTTTATTATCTCAATATAATATTGGAGGCGACCTTATGTTTTATGCGAATATGTATGGATCTCCGGTAGGGTTTCTGGGAGAGAGTACCATTCTTTCATTTGGCTTAACACAACGATATAATTTTTATAAGAACGAAAAAGAAAAGGCCGAACAGGCGCTTGAAAAAGAGAAAAGAACCATTGCAGATAAAATGATCCAGACACAGGAAATTGAAAGAAACAGATTGGCAAGAGAATTGCATGATGGTTTAGGAGGATTACTAGGAGGTATTAGAATTGGGGCACATCATCGCCTGAAACCTTATCCGGAAGAACAGGTATGGGTATCTGATCAGCTAGACCAGGCAATTAATGACTTACGTAATATTGCACATGATCTGATGCCGGTTCACCTGGAGGAATCGGGGCTTGAAAGGGTACTGGAAAAAGCGATAGCAAGATGGAATACGGGTGAAACATTTAATATTAACTACCATAGTTCCATACCAAGACGCTACCCGCTTGAAGTTGAAGCAGCATTGTATCGGATTGTTTTAGAGTTAATACATAACATAAAAAAACATGCATCAGCATCCGAAGTAAATATTGAAATTTGGGAAGAAGAAAAAACAAACCGGCTGACTTTAATGGTTGAGGATAATGGAAAAGGCTTTCAACCCGGAGAAGGAGAAGGCATTGGCTGGAAGAGTATCAGACAAAGGGTAAAATACATGGAAGGGAAACTAAATGTAGACAGCAGCAAGTTTGGAACAACTGTTATTATTGAAATAATCATGGAAAAGGAAAGCGAATAGTATGAGAAAAATCAGCATAGCGATTATAGACGACCATAAAATATTTGCAGAAGGTATTCAAAGTGTAACCAAAGAAATTGGCTGGTTGAATTGGGTGGGTGAGGCATTTAATGCAAAAGAAGGACTGGCACTATATAAAGAAAAAAAGCCGGAGGTTTTACTGCTTGATTACCACCTACCAGACGCCAAGGGAATTGATGTGGCAAGGACGATATTAAAAGAGAACCCATCGGCCATAATACTTATGTTGAGCATGGAAAACGATAATGATATCATTTACAAATGTAAAACCGAAGGGGTAATGGGCTACCTGATAAAAAACCTTTCTTCAGATGAATTATTATCGGCTATTGAAGAAGCTATTTCAGGTAACCCGGTATTTATGTGGTCAGCAGAGAAACAGGAGCTTAAATCAAACGCCGATGTACTGAGTAAAAGAGAGAAAGAGATCATTATGCTGATCAGGCAAGGATTAACGAGTCACGAAATAGCCAATAAATTATTTCTCAGTACTTATACAGTTGATACACACCGCAGAAATATTCTCCGCAAATTAGATTTAAAGAATACTGCCATGATGGTATTGTATGCCCAGCAGAATCATTTGTAGAGCAGAACCATTTATGTCTGGGGAAAACGGCTACAAGCCGCAAGCTACAAGCTACAAGGTTTGATGGGTACTTATTATAGATTTTCTGCTTTAGATGGCTGTTATTGCCCAATCTGTTATTAATAGGACACGGATCTTCATGATTTTCAAGATCTATCATGACAGATCATGAAAATCAGTGTTCCATCATACGCGATATGTAAAGCTTGAAGTCAAATTTCTCAGGACAGCAGTGATTGCAAAATGTGGTTCTAAAGTACGTCTCTCCATTCGGGCGTTTTTTTGAAAACACTATTGGCAAAAGGACATAAAGGAATAATCTTAATACCCTTTTCTCTGGCAAATTCAACGGCTTTAACCACCATTTGTTTTCCTGCATTTTTACCTTTCAGCACTTCGTTAACTTCCGTGTGGTCTATAATAAAGCGTTCTGTTCCTACCCAGGTGTAGGTCATTTCGGCTTCTGTTTTACCATTTATAAGTATATAAAACCGGCCTTTCTTACCATTATCTTCCTGTAGAACTTCCATAGTTTAAATAATTGAGGTGTTAATGCACTTTGGCAGGAAAGCATTTTTGAAAACCGATATTTCCTGATAACGTTTAATAAACGCTCCTTCATTCCTTTCCTGAATACTGTTTTACTATAGGTTCGGTTTCATCTATAACAAATGTACCGTTGCGCCTAATAACTTCAATATAAATTTCTACCCACCATTGTTTGCGATAAAACTGCATCCTATACGCAATACCCACAGGATCAATAAGATCCTTATTTTAAGGTAGAGACAGATTATTTTTTTTGAAAACAGTCGCCATACTGCGCTAATATTTTTTGTAGATTTATCTAAAGATTGCTATATGAAAAATATCCTGCTTATCGTGTTTATATTTTATGGTATAATGGTGAAGGCGCAGGATCTATCTGCCTTTGAATCAAAACTATTTATCCAGGGAAATGATACGCTCCGTTACCGGATTCTCTACCCGGAAAACTATAAAAAACACCGCGCTTATCCCCTGGTGATGTTTTTGCACGGAGCCGGGGAAAGGGGCAATGATAATAAAGCGCAGTTAACACATGGTGCAGCTTTGTTCCTCAAACCTGAGAATAGAAAATATTTCAAAAGTATTGTCATATTCCCTCAATGTCCAACGAATAAATCCTGGTCTAAATTTAAAAGGGTGGATGGTAAAATGATCACTGATTCTGAATCGGAGCCACCGGTTGAGCAATTATTGGTTAAAGCATTGATGGACAGCCTCCTGGAAAACAGGAAAATCCTTGAAAGACAAATATACCTTGGTGGGCTTTCCATGGGAGCATTCGGTAGTTATGATTTATTGATCCGTAACCCGGATTATTTTGCGGCCGCTTTTCCCATATGCGGCATAGCTGATATTCCTAATTATGTAAGTAAAGTGAAAGATGTACCCGTTTGGATTTTCCACGGAGAGAAAGATCCCGTAGTTTCTCCGGAACCCAATCGGGAATTATACAAAGCATTGATGACAGCCGGCGCAACAGATGTTACTTACTCAGAATATCCAGGTGTAGGGCACGATAGCTGGAACAACGCATTCGCAGAACCCAAATTATTGCCCTGGGTTTTTTCACATAAAAAGAAATTGAAGAAGAAATAAACCAGTTCTAAGTTTAAAATTTAGGCCACAGATACACGGATTAGACATGATAAATCTGTGTGTCTGTGGCTTAAATTGCATTACTACAATACCAAAATATTGAAACGAATTCTTATTCCGGTCACCCTACTATTGCTGATTGCATGTAATGGCATTAAAAAAGCAGGTAGCGTAAAATTACCAGTATCATTAAAACTGCTGGATGTGTACACGATACCGCATGACTTTCGTTTTAAAGAAACAACTGAGGGCGGATTGTCGGGTATTGATTATGATGCTGGCTCGAATTCCTTTTATACCATCAGCGACGATAGATCAGACCGGGAACCGGCCCGGTATTATCGTTTCAGTGTTTCCTTGTCGGCAGAAAAAATTGATACCGTTCTTTTACAGGAAGTCGTTTTCCTGCTGCAACCCAATGGAAAAACTTATCCATCTATAAAAGAAAACGGAAGCCTTACACCTGATCCGGAATCTATCCGTTATAATCCCAAAACAAAAGAACTGGTTTGGACAAGCGAAGGCGAAAGACTCATGAACGCTAGTGATAGCCTGATACAGGATCCTGCTATTCATATTATTCAAACATCGGGTAAGCATATACGTACACTACCATTACCTGGCGGTTTAAAAATGCAAAAAACATTAAATGGTCCAAGACGCAATGGTGTACTGGAAGGAGCTTCTTTTTCATCAGACTATAAAAAACTATACGTTAGCCTGGAAGAACCCAGATATGAAGATGGTTCACAAGCGGCTTTGGTAGCTAATGATGCATGGGTGCGTATTTATACATTCAACACAGTTGATGGAAAAAATACGGCACAGTATGCTTATAAGTTAGACCCTGTTGCGTATGCTCCAAATCCTCCGGGAAGTTTTATGGTAAATGGTATTCCTGATATATTATATGCAGGCAACAATAAACTGCTTGTGATGGAAAGATCTTTTTCAACAGGCCGAATTCCCTGCACCATCAAAATATACCAGGTTGATTTAAAAGAGGCGGAAGATATCAGGCACATCAATTCCCTGAAAAATAATCCACCCAATAAACCATTGCAGAAAAAATTATTACTGAACCTTGATGAATTGGGTATTTATACCGATAATGTGGAAGGTATGTGTTTTGGTCCAACCCTTCCGAACGGCAAGAGAACATTATGGATGATAGCCGATAATAATTTCTCAAAGGCAGAACAAACACAAATTTTTTTATTTGAATTGAAAGATTAGTCATGTACCGCAACCTGTTGATATTATTCGTTTTGTTATGCACGATAAGCTGTGCTGAAAAGAGCAACAAAGGAAATCCAGTTGTAGAAATAGAGACTAAATATGGTAAAATTGAAATCGAATTATATATCGACAAAGCGCCAAAGACTGCCGGGGCATTTCTAAGTTTTGTGGATGCTGGTTTATATGAAAACACTTCATTTTATAGGGTACTTAATGTGAGTAATCAACCATCCAATGCACCCAAAACTGAAATATTACAGGGTGGTTTATGGAGAACGAAAAACGAAAAAGCAAGAAGTATTCCCGGTATTCCACATGAAAGCACAGGAACTACTGGTATAAAACACAAAGACGGTGTTATATCGGTAGCACGTTTGGAACCAGGAACGGCCAATTGCGAATTTTTTATATGTATCGATGACCAGCCTGGTTTAGATGAAGGCGGAGAAAATGTAGCAGATAAATTGGGATATGCTGCTTTCGGGAAGGTAATTCATGGCATGAGTGTAGTTAGAAAGATATATATGCAAAATGACCGCAATCAATATCTCGACCCACCAGTTGCGATTTATAATATTCGGAGGAAATAGTCGATAGTTCATGATTTATATACCATGGACAATCGACCATGGACTATGAACTTTCATCCCACATAAACTACTCATTTTCAGGTATTTTTTATAACTTACCTACAGCCTAATTTTACTATAATGCATACAGGGGGATTTCGGCTGCGGTTTATATTATTAGTCATGTTATTTGCGTGCTGCAAAACAGACCTTTTTGCTCAGGTAACCGATACCACACAGCAGGTTCAAAACGACAAGTTTGGAGATACAACCGGAGGATATGGTTTTATGTACCTGTCTACCACCTGTATCGAGTGTAATCCGAAAGGATCAGCCCATTATAAAAAATTTGCGATTATAAGTGGTATTTATAAGGCAAAGGATTTTTATAGTGCAATAGCAACGCGATCAGTAGGGCATTTCAAAACAAAGTTTGAAAAACTGGGCTATTTTAAAAATAAAGTAACACAAACATGGAAGTCGCCCAGATTATTTGAATCATTAGAAGAGATTTTGGAATATAAAAACGATCTTATTGCTAAACTGAAATCGGAAAACTATGTAGTGGTTTCCTTTGATGATAAGATCAACACAGAGGAGCTTGAGCGCGAAGAATAAAACATATACCAGGATTGCGTTGATATTGCTGCCCCTTATCGCAGGAACCTTGATATACCTGAAAGGAAGAAAATACCCAGTTCTTTTTGAAACCTGGTTCTACCAAACAAAAGAAACAAGTTCTTTTCCTGGTTCAGGATGGATTCCTGATTATCTATGGTGCGTTTCATTATGGTCTTGCTTTGTGTGGATATGGAATGGATGGCAAAATATTCCGCTGTTCTGGAAATGGTTTTTGTGGCTGCTCATCAGCTCAACAGAAATTTTTCAATGGTTGGGGTGGATAGCAGGAACGGGTGATTGGATAGATATATTGATGTACCAATTGGCTTTTTTAACTGTATATATGCTTCAAAAAAATAATCGCTTATGAAAAACAAAACCCACTTACTGGCATCATTTGTAGTAATCGCTTATGCTGCATTGTATATTGCCAGTTCTGGTCCGAAGCAGGCGGCGCCTCCTCCGGTACCTACTATTAAAGCACCTAACTACGATTATGAGCCACCTGAGAAAGCACCTGCAAAATCTGCACAGGTAGTTTTTCTGCTGGTAGACCCGGCTTATCAGGAGAAATTTGCTTTCTCTAACTATAAAATCTTCAGCGATTTTTCTAAAGCCATGGCCGCAGATTATAACGAATCACTAACTGCAAAGGGATATTCTGTTCGCGGACCATTTGAATATTACGACCAGGTGGTATATAACGATAAAAAAGAAAGCGACCTGCTATTACAGGTTGAAATAGACTTCGATATCAATGGTTCTAACGTAAACTGGAGTTCATACCAGGAATATGTATCTGGAAAAGGTCGTTATGCCACTTATAGAACTGCTTATAAGTATGCCGGCTTTTTTATCTTATCCGGAAAAGTAAACCTGGTTGCTGCTGAGCCATTGACCAAAGAGAAACTATGGGCAAAAAGCATTCCGCTGAAACAAAAACAGGTTTATATAGCCCCTGTTTACAATACCCTTGAAAGGACCTATAACGTAGGCTTTAGCCGCGATCCGGGAGTAATTAACCCTATGATTGAAGCATTACAAGACTACTATAAGCAGGTATTTAATACCTCCTGGAACCACCTCGACCCAAATGAACTTGCACCTTTGAAGAAAGAAGTGCTTGAAATCAGGGAGAAGAAAAAGTATTAAATAATCAATGTCCAATTTCCAATATCCAACTTCGAAATTGGAAATTGGATATTGTGTGTTTAAAACACGTTTGGCGGCCTACACAGGCCGCTTTTTTTATTTCCAGGAAAAAAATCCGGGTAATTTGTGTAACATAGAGAAAGATCCTGCGATTAGATAACTACAAGTACTCAGGCAAACAGATTTGGAACAGGTTTTCACAATAAAACACGATGAGGTAGTGGAAAGATGTAAAAGGGGCGATTCGTCCGCTTTTACAGAATTGTACCACCAATATTCGAAAGAGGTATACAATACCATTTTCCGGCTGGTACAACATACCGGTGAGGCTGAAGACCTGTTGCAGGAGGTATTTGTGGCTGCTTTTCAAGCCATCCACAAATTTGAACACACGGGCGGATTCAGGGCATGGATAAAAAGAATTGCCATTAATCAATCCATCTCCTGGATGCGTAAACAGAAATTGAAACTCGTGGAAATAGATGATAGTAAATCTATACAAGCCGAAGAAGAACCCATCGATGAAGCACAGTTTAGTTTTAAGGTAGAAGAAGTTAAAAGAGCGATTGAAGAATTACCCGATTCGTATCGGACCATAGTTCAACTATATCTTTTTGAAAATATACCACAGGAAGAAATTGCGACGATGTTAGGTATATCTTATAACAATGTGCGGATACAATACCATCGATCGAAACAAAAAATTTTGAAAAGCCTTAGCAAAGGAGATGAAGCATGAAACAAGGATTAGAAAAATTTATTACAGAAAACCGTGAGGCATTCGATGATCGGGTACCCAATCCGGATGTGCTTTCACGTATACAACAAAGAATGGCGCAGCCCGCCCAGGAGCCTTCAAAAAAAGGAATCGTAATTTCTTTTACTGCCATGCGTTGGGTAGCCGCGGCTTGTGTAGTGGTACTCGTCGGAATTGGTATTTGGTGGATGAATTCAGATAATAGCAACCAACAAACATTGGCTGGACTTACACCCAATAAGCAGGAGGTAAAAAAGGAAATACCTAATGATAGGGAAATAATAGAAAAAGAACCTGCGGTAATAACCGGTACAACAGATAAAGAACCAACAACAGCTTTTGTAACTGCAAAAGTGGATCAACGCAAAGAAATGTTGTTTGCAAGCTTAAACAATATGGAATCTGCCAGCACACGTATTGCTGCAGCCATGAAAGCATATGAAATGAAAAATGCCGACAAAGATATTGTGGATGCCCTGTTCCATTCAATGAACAACGACCCCAATACGAATGTACGTCTGGCAGCACTGGAAGCCATTGCAAGATTTCACCGTGAATCGTATGTAAGAAAAAAACTTACCGCTTCACTCAAAATCCAGAAAGATCCGGTAGTTCAGGTGGAGTTGATTCAACTTCTTACCAAAATGAAACAAACCAGCATATTGAGTGAGCTCGAAAAAATGGTGAAAGATGTAAATACTACTGAGGCAGTAAAAGACAGAGCTTATTCTAGCATCCTTACACTTGGATCCTAATATTTACCATAAACAACAAACGGAAATAAGTCGGTTCATGCATGACGATCAAATTCCGAAAACCCTCATCAAAAACGTAAAAACGAAAACAGCAATGAAAAAGATCATATTCAGCACAATCGCAGCATTATTGGTTACTGCCAGCTCATTTGCACAAGAATATAAACTAGCTAAATCTACCGGAAAACTGGTTATCAGCACTCCTGGTGTAACAGTAGAAGGTTATGATGGCAATGAAATTATCTTCACCGGTAAGGAAAAAGATGGTGATGAAGACGAAAGGGCCAAAGGACTTCGTCCTGTAAGCGCTTCTGGTTTACAGGATAATACCGGACTGGGCATTAATGTAGCAGATAAGGGAACCACCGTTGAAGTTACCCAGGTAGGAAAAGGTGCCGAAAAAATAAAAATCAAAGTACCTAAGGGCATTTCAATTTCTTATTCATTCAACAAAGTAATGGGTAATACAACTGCAACATTCAAAAACATAGAAAGTGAAATTGAAATATCAGTACAGTACAATAAAATAAACCTCGAAAATGTAACTGGCCCCCTCACCATTAAATCTGTATACGGCGGTATTGATGTGAAATTCGGACAGAACATTAAAGGACCTGTTTCACTTGTATCCGTGTATGGTTATGTGGATGTTTCAATGTCAACAGCTACCAAAGCCAACCTGAAAATGAATACATCATGGGGTGAAATACTGGCATCGGCTGATTTTAAAATTGAGATTGAAAAATCTGGTTCAGCCGATATGGTTAGCTACAGCGATAATCATATCAAAGGAAAACTGAATGGTGGTGGAATTGATATGACACTTACCTCAAGCTACGGAAAAGTATACCTCCGTAAATCAAACTAGTCGATTCAACATTCAGCAATAGAAACCCGTTTTTATTGCTGAATATAATACTGTTCCTCTTATCGATTTAGGTTAAAATCTATAAAACCAAGCAGATGAAAACAATATTAACCCTGCTATGCGGCATAATATGCTTAGCATCGCAGGCACAGCAAACTATTACCAAAACTTATCCGGTTAAAGCCGGACAAGAACTGGAGCTTTCTTTTGATTATCCTAAAGTAGTTAAAATAAGCACCTGGGATAAACCCGAAATATCAATCACCGCTACAGTAAGCATCAATGATGGTGAAAACAACGAAGCTTTTCAACTTGTTGAGTCTACTAACGGATCAGTATTCAGTATTAAGAATATTATCAAGGACCTGGAAAAACTTCCGAAACGTTATACAGTGATTCAGAATGGGAAGAAAACCGTATATGCAACCAAAGAAGACTTTAAAAAACTTACAGTCGATTTAAAAGGGGCAAGGTCATATTCCGAAGGGGTAGACATGGAAATAACCCTCGATATCAAAATACCGCAAAGCCAGCAAAAAACCTTTGTGAAAGCCAAATACGGAATCGTAGAGCTGGTAAATTATAAAGCACCGATAAAAGTTGATGCAACCTATGGTGGTATCGACGCATCGATCAACGAAACCGCAACAGGTAAACTATCAGCTACCACCCATTATGGCCAGATTTATTCAAACCTGAAACTCAATATTACCGATAAGGAAGAAAGGGATTTCTATACATCTATTACTTCCTCCATGGGTAATGGTCCGGCTTATGCTTTAAAATCAACCTACGGTAACTTATACCTCAGAAAATCGTTACAATAATACTTACCAACTGTTTCTACAGACAGTAATAGTTCTCATGTGTATCCGGGCCGCTACTCAGCGGCCCTTTTGTTGGTTTAATACCTATTCCTGGCAGGGGAAAATTGACAGCAAGCGTATGGCTTATGGTTCATTGCGAATGATATTTAGTCCATAGTCCATAGTCGATAGTCCATGGGCCAAGAACTTCCGGCTTTTAACGCAATATTGACAAATATTTAGGCCATTTTTTGCAATTGCGGGCATGAAGATTGAATGTATATCAGTGTATACATATTCAATAATTAAAACCGCATACTATGAAAAGAGTTCAATGGCTGACCGCACTGGTAGTGGTAATGATATTAAGCAGTTGCGGAAGAACAGCATATGTACAGAAAGACAATGATGTTGACTTTAGTAAAATAAGAACCTATAGTTGGGTGTCTACTCAGGCAAATAAGGAAACAGCCTCCGATAAAATAAAAAATGACGACCTAACGAATCGAAAAATTCGTCAGGCAATCGATAAAAACCTTACAGCCAAAGGGTGGAAAGAAGTTAAAAGGAACCCGGATGTGTACCTGGTTTATGATGTGATGATTGAAGAAGAAAACAAACGAACAACCACGCCCGTATATGCACAACCTTTTACACGTTGGTTCTTTAACCCACGAAACAGAAGATGGGTACCTGTGTTTTACCCGTCAAGGTTTATGGGTTATGATGAAGATATTGAGAAGGTAAAAGAAGGCACACTAACCCTAACACTAATGGATGCTGATACAGATAAAACAATCTGGCAGGGTTGGACAACCTCCGAATTATCAGGAAGAAAATTAACCGATAAAGAAATTGAAAGTAAGGTAAAGGCAATTGTATCGAAGATTTCCAAATAGATAATTGATCCGGAATATTGAATTAATTTGAAGCAACTTTTTCAATTCGTAGCTGTAGTATTTTTTGTTCTGCCAGAGAGCTGGTTATGGATTGTGCTTGCTTCAGGTATGACAGAGCCTTGATATGGTTACTCAATTTCATATAGAGATAACCCAATACCGACGCATATTGGTGATCAGATCGGATAAGTTGATCAATTCCTGGAATTGCTAATACCTCAGTAATAGCTTTTTCAGTATCGCCCAACTGTGATAAAACAATTGCTCGGTTTAGCACGATTGCCGGACTGTCATTTGCCTGTATTAAAAGATTGTAGAGTGTGAGGATACGATTCCAATTGGTAGAGGCAAATTCTTTTGCCATACAATGCTCTGCAGCAATGGCCGCTTCAATATGGTATTGACTGATGACTTTCGATGATGAGGCAAGGTTAAGGTAATGGTAACCTACTTTAATCAGCGCATGGTCCCAAAGCGATCTGTCTTGTTCTTCTAATAAGATTAACTCATTTGATTCAGAAATACGACTGTCGAATCGGGCAGCATGTAAGCAGAAAACAGCAAGCAGGGCAAAGTTGATGGGATCTTTGGTAACAGGATGTTCTGTAATAATTTTTGTACACCTGATGGCTTCCATACAAAGATCGTGGCGGATAATTTTTTCTTTGTTGAGCGAGAGATAACCTTCGTTGAATAAAAGATACAGCGTGGTTCTGACGATGGCCATTCGTTCCTGCAGTTGTTTTCCGGAAGGAATTTCAAGCTTGATTTTCCCTTTTTTCAAAACGTCTTTTGCGCGTACCAGTCTTTTTTGCATAGCGGCATCTGTAACAACCAATGCTCTAGCAATTTCTGATACGGAAAATGAAAAGACCAGTTTAAGCGTTAAGGCAACCTGATCTTCTACAGAAAAAGAAGGGTGACAACAGGCAAACATCATTCTAAGTTCACTATCACTTATTTCTTTTTCGTGAAAAAAGGCAGCAACTTCCTGATCGGGATTAAAATCGTTCTGCGATTGTACATAACGGGAATGATAATGCATTCTTCTAAGCAGATCAACGGCTTTGTTTTTGGCAACCTTCATAAGCCACGCTTCAGGATCAGGTGGAATACCTTTTAGTTTCCAATGCTGCAGAGCCCCAATAAAACTATCCTGCACCAGATCCTCCACCAGGTGAATTTGTTCAAGTCCTACGATATGACTCAATACAGCAACCATCTTTCCCGACTGGTGCCGGAAAAGATGGTCAATAAGTTGTTCTGTATGTTGTGGGGATGAAATCATCCGAATACCACTACATCGCGAACTTCAACAGAACCACCAAGTTCAAGATCAGGGCATCCCTTGGCGATTTCAATAGCGGCTTCCAGACTATCTGCTTTTACTACAAAGAAGCCACCTACCATTTCCTTGCTTTCCATATAGGGGCCATCTTTAATTACATGGTCCTTGTGTAATGTTTTTCCGGTAGGCATAAGTGCTTCACCGGCAACATACACACCAGATGCCTGTAGCTCTCCTACCCAGGCAAACCATTTTTCCATGTTTTGTTGCATGGCTTCAGGAGATGCGGTAAATGGATCCAGACCTCCGCGGAAAAGAAACATAAAATTGCTCATTGTTGTTGTTTTAAGGATTGAATGATTGGTTTACGATAACATAACGATTACCAGAAACCAGATCAGACAAAAAGATAAAAATTTTTTTTACCCGAAATACCAGGGTAGTGATGAGTGGGAAATATACTAGTTTGGCCTGTAGGCATAAACCACCTCATAAGCCTGCTTTTTTAAAGAAGGAAGTAGTTGACCTAGTTTAAGGTCCTTTTTTTGAGGAGTAGGTTCACAAACCCAATAAGGTTCGCCGTTATAAAGTATTGGAGTGCCAACCGGTTTATCAAATTGTATCGCTACAGTAATATGGGTAGGATAGGATAAAACAATCATCGGTAATTTATAAATTTCTTTTACCAGGAAAAAGAAAAAAGCAGAGCGGTCTTCACAATCGCTGTACTCATAAAAAAGCGTTTGCTCTGGCGAAAGACGTTTTTCTTTACCATAAGCCTTGGTATCTGTTTCGAAAAGAAAAGCCGAACGGGTAAAATGCATCAGATAATCAACACCTTTTTGCTGGTTCATGCCCTTCACGGCCTCTTTTAATAATGGCACCAGTGAGTTATAGGTCGTTTGGCTTAGTGGAATACTGAACTGAGAAGCATAATCTACAACTGGGTAATTTGTAAAAATCTTCTGCACCTGTTTATCCAACATTACATTGAATTTGTATTCCTTGTTTTGATAATCAAATTGCAGTTGTTTAACAGTAAAATTATTATTCCTGATTTGTGGAAGCTGTGTTACTTCATAGGAGAAACGATTGTTTCCCCCTTCGTTTAAAGCTATTGTAGTAAAAGGCTCCGCTTCAATATTGATCTTATTGTCATAATCATGATAGTTCAAACAAACATATTGCTTGTCGTTTACCATGTAATAAGGGATGTCGTAAATATTTTCTTCGCTTCTTACATACAATAACAAAGTGTCGTTCCGAAAACGAAGTGTTGCATTATATCCAGACTCATTTAGTAAAAACCATTTGTACAAAGTATACCGATGATAATTATCTGCTTTAGGACTTAATTTTTCCGCAGTAGTACGGATAAGCTGGTAATAAAACCAATCGTCTAGTTGTTTATTATCCCGAAAGGCAAGTAAATGTTGGATAACAGGTTTATAGTTACCGGATTTAAGTTGCGAATAAAAATCGGCAATAGTTTTCTTTGAAATCGGGTTGGTAAATTGAATATTTATAGAAGGGTCATTGTTCAGGTAAAGAGAATCGCCATAGAAATCCAATACAAGCTCACCGGTTTTATTAGCAATTTGTGAATAGCCCGTGGAAATGTATAAAGCCGTGATAATGAATAATATGTATGCTTTTTTAGGCAAATCCAAGTGTTTCAGTACACTATGAATTTACGAAATGGTAACAATTAATTAATATTAAGTTTTGCAAAAAGAACTTAACTCATTGATTTTCAATTAATAAATAGAGTGGGTTATATTCTGTTTATGTCGATAAAGCACATTTTTGCCGTTTTGACTGGCTGGTTTCCAGCGTGGACTTTCTTTAATAACCCGTAGCGACTCCATGTCAACGGACCATTCAATGGACCGATCAATAAATAAGTCGGTAACCTTACCCTCAGTATCAATTGTAAAGAGAACAACAACAGTTCCCTTACCCCCGTTACCTACAACACTTTTAAACCGCTCAGGTGTTTTGAGGTTTTTTTCGAGGTAGCGTGTCCAGCCCTGGATACCACCTTTAAATTCAGCAGGAGTTTGAACAACCGTAACTTTTTTTGCTTCAACAGTATCTTTTTTCGGGGCATTATGATCTTCAACGGTTCCATCAGCATAAAAAGTTTTTTGACTGACATAGTCTTTTGTCCAAACACGTTTGCCCTTATCAAATAATACGCTCATGGTTAATTTTCCATCAGCAGCTTTAAAGTCCCAGTATCTGTCTTTTTTGCCATTACTTACCATTCCCAAACTGTCTACCAGGCCTTGTTCATTATACCAAACAAAACGACCATGTGGTATTTCCAGTTTTTCGTCTTTATAGGTTTCACATTTAACCATCGGACCAAACAACCGGTAAAAGCGACATACATAAGTAGTGTCGTTCTCTTTTACACGATGCATAAAATAGGTTGCGAGATTAATATTATTAATGGGTGACCAATCTTCCCGAAAGGCAAAAAAAGCTTCTTTTCCATTTTGTGCATAACCGATAACACTACTAAAAATCAGTAAACACAAAATTGCACACCTTGATTTTAGCATAAATATTTATATAGGTTAAATTTATTGATGGGGAAATTTAATGATAAAAGAAGTTCCCTTATCTGGCTCACTATTTACGGTAATTGCACCGCCCATGCTAGTAATGTGGTGGTGTACAAGGTATAAACCAATGCCTTTGCTGTCTTTTTCATCATGAAACCGTTGCTGCATCCCAAAAATGCGGTCTTTTACTTTATTCATATCAAACCCACGGCCATTGTCTGTAAAACTTAAAAGAAGCTGATCATTTTCTATCCAACTATGAAGTTCAATAAGTGGTTGTCTGCCAGGAAATGCGTATTTAATAGCATTTGTAATCAGGTTTAGGAAAATACTTTCTAAATAGGAGCGATTAAAATGTATAACAGGTAATGAAGCAAAATCTGTTCTAATCTGTGCTTTCGAGTCGGCAATTAATGTTTGAATTGACTGGGTAACTTTTTCAAACACTTCTTCCAAACGAATATCTTCTTGTTCAATTCTTACATGTTTGTTTGTACTAATAAGGTCAACATATTCATTCAGTGTTTCTTTCAAGCGTTCAGTTCCTAACCTCAACATAGCCAGAAAACGATGCACTTCTTCGTCTTCAATAGTTCTATTGCTTAACAGGTTAAAAACGTTGAGCATATTGTTCACCGGCGATCTTAAATCGTGCGAAGTAGTGTACGATAATTGTTTTAAATCTGTATTCAGCTTGTTTAGTTCAGTAATTAATTTATTACGGTCTGCTTCTTCAGATTTTTTATGACTGATATTTTTGGCGATGGCATAAACCAGTTCTTCTTCAGGTACGGGCATGGAAGTCCAGGAAAGCCAAACAACTTCTCCCGTTTTAGTGATATATCGGTTTTCGAAATGCAGTAATGGCTCGCCTTGAATTAATTCATTCCGATAACGGGCTGTTATTTGGCGATCATCGGGGTGAATAAAACTCGAAATGGCAGAAGACATCAATTCTTGCTCCGTAAATCCAAGGGTTTTACAAACAGCGCTGTTTATTTTTCTGAAATATCCGTCATATCCGGCAATACAAAATAAATCAGCAGAGAGTTCGAAAAAATGTTCGAGGTTATAAACAACTGAAACAGTTTTTTCATCAGAAGCAGGGTGCATACAACACAGATATTTAATATCGTTCTTAACTAAAGTAAATATACAAAAGAGGATTACTTATTTCATAAGTTTTCCTTCAGCCATAATAATTAGGCAGTAACTTTATGATCTTTTCAAGTAACCAGTTATGCCTTTCAAATTACATTCATCCTACCAGCCGGCAGGCGATCAGCCTTCTGCCATTGCCCAACTTACTGACGGTATTTTGAATGGAGAGCAGTACCAAACACTATTAGGTGTTACGGGCAGTGGTAAAACATTCACGATGGCCAATGTTATCAATAATGTACAAAGGCCAACCCTGGTACTTACCCATAATAAAACACTGGTAGCGCAACTGTATGGAGAATTTAAACAGTTCTTTCCAGATAATGCAGTGGGTTATTTTGTTAGTTATTACGATTACTACCAGCCAGAAGCATATATGCCGGTTAGCGATACGTATATTGAAAAAGACCTCAGCATAAATGAAGAACTGGATAAACTACGCCTACAAGCTACTTCTCAATTATTAAGCGGAAGAAGGGATATTATAGTAGTAGCTAGTGTAAGCTGTATTTATGGCATGGGTAACCCTACAGAATATGAAAACGGAATTATCCGGATACATAAAGGACAGGTAATTTCCCGTCAAGGATTTTTACACCAACTGGTGAATGCATTATACAGCAGAAGTCAGGAAGAATTTAAAAGGGGAACATTCCGTGTTAAAGGAGATACTATTGATATTAACCTTCCTTATGTTGACTTTGGTTACCGTATTAGTTTTTTTGGTGATGAAATAGAAGAAATAGAAAGTATTGAAACAGCAACCAATAAACGCATAGGTTTAATGGATACTGCTGCAATCTTTCCAGCCAATCTATACCTGGCACCCAAAGACATGATTCAGCAGGTGATGAGTGAAATACAGGATGAAATGATGGCCCAGGTAGAATATTTTAAAAATATCGGAAAATTTATCGAGGCCCAGCGATTGAAAGAAAGAGTAGAATTTGATTTAGAAATGATTCGGGAACTTGGTTATTGTAATGGTATAGAAAACTATTCCCGTTTTTTTGACCGAAGAAACCCTGGTACCAGACCATTTTGCCTGTTAGACTATTTCCCAAAAGATTTTCTGTGTGTGATTGATGAAAGTCATCAGACCATTCCACAGGTAGCTGGTATGTATGGCGGCGACAGAAGCCGGAAAATGGTGTTGGTGGATTATGGATTCCGGCTACCTAGTGCTATGGATAACCGTCCGCTGAATTTTCATGAGTTTGAATCGCTTGTTGGACAAACCGTATTTGTTAGTGCAACTCCCGGCGACTATGAACTGGAAAAAACGGGAGGTGTTGTTGTGGAACAAGTGGTGCGTCCCACGGGCTTATTGGACCCTCCCATTGAAATACGCCCAAGTGTAAACCAAATAGATGATTTGTTGGATGAAATCGATAAGCGGGTAAAAAAAGGAGACAGGGTATTGGTAACAACACTTACCAAGCGGATGGCAGAAGAAATGGATAAATACCTGGGCCGTATCAATATCAAATCAAAATATATCCATAGTGATGTTGATACGCTGGAACGTGTAGAAATATTACGTGACCTTAGGTTGGGTGTTATTGATGTATTGGTTGGTGTTAACCTGCTTCGTGAAGGATTGGATCTTCCCGAGGTTTCATTGGTAGCTATTCTCGATGCTGACAAAGAAGGATTTTTGAGGAATGAAAGATCATTAACCCAAACCGCCGGAAGGGCAGCAAGAAACGTGGACGGACTGGTTATCTTTTATGCAGATAAGATGACGGAAAGCATGCAAAGAACCATTGATGAAACAAGTAGAAGAAGAGAAAAGCAGATAGCCTATAATATTACCCATAATATCACCCCAAAAACAGTGATCAAAAGCAAGGAACAGGTATTTGCCCAAACATCAGTGTTAGATATTAAAGGATATGACCCATCAAATCCATATGCTTTACAACAAGAACAACAATTAATTACCGCCGCAGCCGAAGAGCAGATAGAATACAAAACCATTCCGCAAATTGTAAAAGCCATCGCTTCAACCAAAAAACAGATGGAAAAAGCTGCCCGCGACCTCGACTTCATAGAAGCAGCCAGGCTGCGCGACGAAATGTTTGCGCTGCAGAAGAAATTTGAAAATTTGAAAATTTGAAAATGAAAGAGCCTTCGTTAATGCGATTATTTTATAATTATAACATAAAATAACAGGGCCGCAGGCCCTTTAATCATTTTCAAATTTTCAAATTTCCAAATTTTCAAATTATCTTGTTTCCAACTGCTTGCCCATGAGACTACTCTGGAAACTCTACCTGTGGATGACGGGATGGAAGGTTCAGCCTGATTTCCCGCATCATATTCCTAAATATGTCATTATTGTTGCGCCCCATACCAGCGCCTGGGATTTTATCATTGGTTTGGCAGTACGCAGTGTACTAAGACTACATCATGTTAAATTCCTGGGTAAGGCAGAATTGTTTCAAGGGAAATTTGGTTTTTTCTTTCGCCGTTTAGGTGGTTATCCTGTTGACAGGTCGAATAAGCACAATATGGTAGATCAAGTTGTTTCATTGTTTAACCAACACGAAAAATTTGTATTGGCACTATCGCCGGAAGGAACGCGCAAAAAAGTAGACCGTTTAAAAACGGGCTTTTATCATATCGCCAAAAAAGCGGGAGTGCCGATCGTAATGGTAGCATTTGATTTTGGTAAGAAGCAGGTTTATTTTGATCAACCCTTTTATACGACGGAAGATGAGGAAGCAGACTTTAGAAAAATCCTTCGTTTTTATGCACCTGTTCAGGGAAAAATAGCAGAACAGGCTTTGACACACTTGCAACCTCCAACAACTTAATCATCCATCAAACGCCGGCTATGTACTATCCAAATATTGTAGAAAAATTTTGTCAATACGAGTCTGAAAAACCTCAGCAATTGTTTTTGGCAGAACCTGTAAAAGGTACTTATCGAACATTTACCTGGGCGGAAGCTGGAAATCAGATTCGAACTATGGCCGCAGCATTAAATGCCATGGGATTCGGTAAAGATGATAAGGTGGCAATATTGAGTAAAAACTGTGCACACTGGATCATGGCAGATTTAGCTATTGCAATGGCAGGTTGTGTTTCAGTACCGTTATACCCTAACATCAGTGCAGATACTTTACAAGAAATAATTTTACATAGTGAAAGCAAAGCCATTTTTATTGGCAAACTTGATCAGCCGGAAGAAATAAGGAAAGGTGTACCAAACAATCTTACACAAATTAGTTTCCCTTTTTATCCTAACCATGGTTGTTTGAATTGGGATGAACTGGTTGAAGCGCATGAACCAATAAGAAATATTCCTAAACTGGATCCACAGGCATTAGCCTGTATTGTTTATACTTCAGGAACAACCGGTCAATCGAAGGGGGTGATGCATACTTTTCATGCAATGGCATTTGCAGTTGATCAATTCTTAATGAATTTTCCAGACATCAAAACAGAAGTTTTCTTTTCTTATTTACCACTCTGCCATGTTGCGGAAAGAATGCTGGTAGAATGCGGAACTATTTTTACCGGAAGTACGGTTTATTTTGTAGAGTCAATAGATAGTTTTGCAGCAAACCTTGCCCACACACAGCCAACCGTATTTTTAGCTGTACCACGTATATGGGAAAAAATGCAAGAAGGAATCCTCAAAAAAATTCCCCAAAAGAAACTCGATACACTGCTAAAAATTCCACTTGTATCCTCACTCATTAAAAAGAAGATCAGGAAGAAATTAGGCTTGGGGAAAGCAAGACATATTTTCACCGGAGCATCGCCGATTAATCCCGCTTTATTATACTGGTATGCTAAACTTGGCATTATTATACAGGAAGCGTATGGTATGACAGAAAACGTAGCACTTTCACATGTCAATAAAAAGCACCATGCAAAATTTGGAACGGTGGGCCAGCCATATCCTTTGGTGGAAGTTCGATTAGGGAAAGACAATGAAGTACAGGTAAAAAGCGATGCTTCTATGTTGGGTTATTATAAAGAACCTGAACTATCAGCATCTTGTTTTGAAGACGGTTACCTGAAAACGGGCGACGAAGGTTCAATTGACAAAGAGGGGTTCTTAACCATCACTGGAAGAATCAAAGACCAGTTTAAAACAGGGAAAGGAAAATATATTACCCCGGCACCCATGGAGAATCAATTATCAGCACATGAGTACCTGGCCCAGGTATGTGTGGTTGGTTCCGGACAACCAGCAGCAATGGTTTTGTGTACTTTGAGCGAACAGGCGAGTGGACTAAATCCCGAATTATTGGCAACAACGCTCCTAAATTTATTGAACGAGGTGAATCAAAAAGTTGAACACCATGAACAACTGGCCCGGATTATTATTTGTAAAGAAGAATGGACGATTCAAAACGAGCTTTTAACCCCTACACTAAAGATTAAAAGAAAAAATATAGATGCGCGGTATAGTAGTCAATATGCAGACTGGTATAAGGCCGAAAGCATCGTTATTTTTGAATAGCATAGCATTTTTTCTTCTTGCGCAATATTTTGGTATGGTTTTTCGTTGTATAGCTGGATAAAAATGTAGAGCTATGAAAACCAATCATTTCATCGTGGCAGTGGCGTCGTCTATGCTGCTGTTTTCATGCGTAAGTACCAAGAAATTTAAAGAATCTGAGGCAAAATATACCCAGTTAAGCGGAGCCTATCTTGATATGCAGGGCAAATACCGCGAATTACAGGATCAGATCAAAGACCTCGAAAACCAACTGGCAAAATCAAAAAGTCAAAACAGCGAGCTTAACACCCGTAAACAGGCGCTTGAGGAGCAATTGGCTGATCTGAATAAACAAATCGATTTCTTAAAACAAAACAATACCACTGTTTTGAATCAGTTGAAAGACCTTTCTGTAGTAACAGGAGCTCAGGCTGAAAGTATCAAGAAATCACTTGAGAACATCGGTGCAAAAGACCTTTATATTAAAGACCTGCAGGGTTCAATTGCCCGTAAGGATTCCCTGAATATGGCCCTTGTTATGAATTTGAAAGGTGCTATAGGAAACCTTAATGATGAAGACATTAATATCAAAGTAGATAAGGGAGTAGTATACGTTGATATTTCTGATAAACTTTTATTTAAAAGCGCAAGCTATGAAGTAACTGACCGCGCAAAAGAAGTGTTGGGTAAAGTTGCTAAAGTATTGAATGCACAACCTGAAATTGAATTCATTGTTGAAGGTCATACAGACTCAGTTCCCATTAAAACCAATGGAATTCTGGACAACTGGGATCTGAGTGTTAAACGTGCTACAACGGTTGTACGTATTTTACAAGATACTTATGGTATAGATCCAAAAAGGATGACTGCAGCAGGAAGAAGCCAGTATATTCCATTGAAAGATAATGGCACCGCTGAAGGTAGAGCGGCTAACCGCAGAACAAGAATCGTTATCCAGCCAATGCTTGATCAGTTCTTTAAACTGCTCGAAACAAAGCAATAATAGCTTACTTACTAACCGACCATATACCAGAGAGGCCCTCCATTTGGGGGCCTCTTCTTATTTATACAGTTGAATAAGCTTATACCAACTCTACCAACAGAGCTTCCTGTATTTGCTGAAGTTGTGCATTCGGTAAAGCACTCGATGCCAGCGACATCATATTTTCAAATACAAAAGGAGGCGCCATTTGCTGAATGGTTTTAAACCAATCAATGATTTCGTGCGTTGCCAATCCTTTTAACATCCAATAGCTGTAACGGGCATTTTTTTCCGGCGGAATATCAGCAAGTATTTCATTCGTCATCTGATGTAACTGATCATCCGTAAAATGTTGCCATAAAAGATTTTTAATAATCACTTCTTCCATATTCATATGGCTGAGGTTAAACGCGGTAAACTCAGCAAGTGAAAATTGCAATTGGCGACCTGCAAAAACCTTATCCGATTGTTTTGATGCAGCTTCATATTGTTCGATACATCCTTGTAAATGGGTAGCCAGTATATGGTCTTTTTCATGTTGTTTTTCAAAATCGGCTACCACATCTGGTGCCTTTGATTCAATTAAACTGAAAACTTTAGTATCTTCTGTATGCGCATGACTTTCAAATAGCCAAATAAGTTCTTTAATTGATAAGATTAATTTTTCTGATTCTTTATCATCTAAAAAATCAGTCTGCTGAACTTGTAAAGAATTATGATAGAGCATGGCGCGTAGACCCTGGTGTATCATGTGAAAGGGATTGTAACGTGTTTCGTGTTTCATACTAAGCTTTTATAGATTGAAAGGCAAATCTGAAAGAAATATCAGCGCAGCAAAACCACATAAGAATGTGGTTGAGGATCAATGGTAATAAGGAAAGCTAGTCGGCATTATACTTACAGGAGTGAAAAGAACAAATTTTACAAGGAAAGCTGTTGATTAATTCGGAACTTCGCAGAAGTTTTAAGTAAATTTAAAGCGAAAGCATTGAAACACCTGCGGTTAACCTATACGTAAGCAGATGAAACTGTATCCAAGATCCCAAAACCTTCTAATAAAGGGTTTTATTTTTTTTATTGTCCTGAGCCTGACTGCCAACATGTATGCTCAAAAACCTTTGGCAGCTAAAGGAATTATTGATCTTCGATCAACAGATTTATCAAAACAAACAATAGCACTGGATGGAGAATGGGGTTTATGTTGGCAACAACTTTGTGAGCCAGGTAAGCCGGATGGTAAAATGACAGGTATGATCCCCTTTCCGAAAAGATGGGATGATACACTAATTAGTGGAAAACATATTTCAGCTAAAGGATACGCATCGTATATGTTAACTGTTTTGATGCCAAAAGGGGCAAAAAACATAGCACTCGATGTACCAGATACTTATACCAGCTATAAGCTTTTTGTTAATAATGACCTCTTTGTACAATCAGGAGTGCCCGGTGTTTCAGCTGAAACAACCATCCCTCATTGGCAACAGTTTACCCGTGAAGTTTCACTTACAAGCGATACCCTAAAATTAATACTTCAGGTTGCCAATTTTCAGCACTCTAAAGGAGGCCCTTATAAATCGATTCTGATAGGTAATAAAGAAACACTTTTCAGGGAAAGAGAAAAAAACAATGCCCTTGATTTTATTTTAATGGGTAGTATCATAATGTGCGGGCTGTTTTTTTTCGGTCTCTACTTTTTTGGACGCTATGATCGAACCATACTCTATTTTGCCTTATTCTGTATAACCTACAGCTATCGTATAGTAGGTTCATCTCAATATGCACTGCATAGTATTATTGGAAATGTTTCATGGATTGTTACGGTACACCTGGAATACCTTTCGCTATTCATCAGTGTAATATTCTTTACTCAGTATACCCAGAAGCTATATCCAAAAGATTCAAATAAATATATTACAGCCATTGAAATGTGGGCATGTATTATACTCTCGCTAATTACCATCATATTCCCACCTTCCGTGTTTACACAGTTGATCAATCCTTTTCTGGTGGTAATGTTTTCTGTAATTGCCTACACGTTTTATGTTTATATAATTGCTTATCGGAAAAAAAGACTAGGAGCTGGTTATGCATTATTGAGCACTGGAGTTGTAATGCTGGTTTTTGTAATCATTAACCTCCAGTATTTTGGTTTTGTTGCGCCACAAAAGGAAGTACTGTTTTTTGGTTATATCGCATTCTTCTTCCTGCAATCCTTAATACTTTCTTATCGGTATTCTTATCTTCTGAACAAAGCCAAGCGGGAAGCTGAAGAAGGATTGCTTGCCAAGAGCGATTTTCTGTCGAATATGTCGCATGAAATCAGAACACCTTTGAATTCCGTGATTGGTCTGTCTCATATTTTATTAGAAGATAACCCAAGACCAGATCAGAAAGAACAGTTGAATGTGTTACTGTTTTCTGCTAATAACCTGCTTACAATTGTAAACGATATACTTGATTATAATAAAATCGAAGCGGGTAAAATTAACTTCGAATACATCGATATGGATTTGGTAAAAGTGTTTCAGGATATTTTATCCGGATTGAAAACACTGGCTGCCGAAAAAGATATTGAGCTAATCCTCGAAAAGGACCCGGCATTTAATACCCGAATTATTTCTGACCCCACACGCATAAGCCAGGTGGTTGGAAACCTTTTACAGAATGCCATTAAGTTCACCAAAAAGGGACATGTGAAGTTGGTGATTAAGCAGGAGAAAATGAATAAGCAACACGTAACGCTTACCATTAAAGTAGAAGACACGGGAATAGGTATTGCCGCCGAAAAACAAAAACTCATTTTCGATCGCTTTACACAAGCCGATACATCAACTTCAAGAAGCTTTGGCGGAACGGGATTAGGACTGGCTATCTGTAAAAAAATACTTGAGTTACAAGGCTCACAGTTACAATTGTCTAGTGAAGCTGGAAAAGGATCGGTATTTTTCTTCACACAAACCTTCCCTGTTTCACAGGCATTTTCATTTACCCAGGAAGACCAGCAACCAGTTGTTGAAATTGAAAAGGGAAGACCATTGAGTGGTGTTTCAATGTTGATGGCTGAAGACAATGAACTCAATGTTCTTGTGGCCAAAACCTTCCTGGAAAAATGGGGGGCAAATATTGATGTTGCTGTAAATGGAGAAGAAGCAGTAAAAAAATTAAACCCAGACATACATAAACTGGTACTTATGGATATGCATATGCCAGTTATGGATGGTTATGAAGCTATTTCCATCATTCGTTCAAAGGGAATCAATATACCCATCGTTGCGTTAACCGCCAGTCTTCCGTCGGAAGTGGAAGAAAAAGCCAGAAACCTGTCCATCAATGGAATTGTAACCAAACCTTTTGAACCAGATGATTTTTTGAAATTGCTGATAAAAATTCTACATCGTCAGTGATGAAAGAAATTATTTAGTTGTTCCACTAACAAACCAATATTTACCTGTTCAATTGGGTGAGGGGTACCTTGCAAAATGAAGATTGAACCCTGATGTAAGCATTGCTTTGTTGCTTCTGTTTCTTCTATACTAACCATATTGTCTTTTTGGCCGATGAGTAATAAGACTGGCAGATCAATTTTTTGTAAAACACCATCGGTCAAAAGCGGATTGTTGCCAAGGCCCGTCAGCATTGTAGCAGTATTATTTAATAATAGCTTCCAATGATCTTTGCCATGTCTGGTTGCGAGTATCTGCGCAAATGCAGGCACTTTTTCTTCAATGGCAGATGGGTTCAACATCTTTACTTCCTTAGCAGCAATTTCAGGAGTCCAGTTAAATTTGGTTCCCAAAGTGCATACTTTTTTAAATATACCAGGATACTTTGAAGCAAGGAAAAGCGCAACATATCCACCCATGCTATAACCAAAAACTAGCAGTTCACCTAAACTATGTTCCTGAATATATTGATATACTTCTTCTCCAAACTGCTCTATTGAAAACTGATTGGTTGACGACTTTCCGCCATGTCCGGAAAAATTAATACTATGTACTTCGTAACCGGCTAAAGAAAGCTGATCGCGTAATGGATACAATTGTTCCTGCGAACCGATAGCGCCATGGAGTAAAAGGACCTGTTGCATAAGTCAAATATATCAACAGTGTTTCAATCAGCGGTTAGAGGACTGTCCCGGGAAAATAGGCTGCGAGCTTCTAGCCTCTAGCTTCTAGCTTTGATTGGTGCCTGTTTTAGGATTTCTGCTTTTAATGGAATAATTGAGCGGGACAACGAATTAGATAATTTAAAGTCAGTTGGTTAAATAAATATTTAATTGTTGTTAATGCAATATCTGATATTAATAGAACACGGATTTTCATGATTCTCAAGATTTATCATGATAGATCTTGAGAATCATGAAAATCTGCGTTCCATCCTACGCCAGACTAGTTTCTATGAGCCCTTTCTTCCTGCTCAAATAATATCAGATGCAAAATTTTTGTTAAGGCCGAAGGGTTTGCGGCATTCATGCTTCTAATGAATAATGTTATAACCTAATAGCCTGCACATGAAAACAAAAATCAGCCTGTTTATCATTGGAATAAGCGTACTGTTTCAGTATTGCTCGAGTAAAGAAACTGCAGCGCTAGTTACGAATACCGGACCTAACGAAACGAATACAAATTCAAATACTGCTCAAGCACCTAGTTTACCCGCAACACCCTATAGTTATGCAAATGTTGGTCTCCCCTCCCATATAGCAACGGCCCTGGCGCAACAGGATAATACACCTGTCGATAATCCGGTAACAGATCATGGGGCAACTTTAGGAAGGGTTTTATTTTATGATGTAAAGTTGTCGAAAACAAATACCATTAGCTGTTCCAGTTGTCATCAGCCATCATTATCTTTTTCAGATTCTGCTCTAAAAAGCAAAGGTTTTGCTGGCGGTTCAACAGCACGTCATTCCATGTCTTTGCTGAATCTTCGTTTCTATAAATCTGGTAAAATGTTTTGGGATGAAAGAGCAGCCAGTTTAGAACAACAGGTTTTAATGCCTATTCAAGACATGACTGAAATGGGTTTAACACTTGATGAATTACAGCAGAAGGTCGCGGCACAAACATATTACCCCGCACTGTTTCAAAATGCATTTGGTACCACACAGGTAACAAGTGACCGGATTGCAAAAGCATTGGCTCAGTTTTTACGATCTATTATAACTACCCAATCAAAATATGACCAGGTGAAACAAGGACAGGCTCAGTTTACCCCGGATGAAGCTGTTGGCGAGAATTTATTTTTGAATGCCGGTAATATAACCTGCGCTAGTTGTCATGCCCCGCCCATGTTTATTACTTCTTCTCCTGCTGCACCATTTGGATTGGCGGACCCCACTGATCAGGGAATTAATGGAACAAGAGCGTTTAAATCGGGATCACTCAGAAATGTAGCCAATACAGCGCCTTATTTTCATAATGGATCTATAAGCAGTTTGCAAAATATGCTGGCAGGAGCGAATAACCCAATTCCACAACATACGGTTGCTCCGCAAGACAGGCAACGTTTACTTGCTTTTATGCAAACCCTAAGCGATGTAACCAGTATTCAGCAGGAAAAATTTGCCAACCCCTTTAAGTAATGTAAAAAACTGACAGCGTTATCTACGAAAACATCCGTTGAATAGGCTTGTTTAACTGTTCAACAGAATATGGTATCCTACTCTTTTGCCGGAACAGATATTTGGTTGATAAACGGATACTATGAGAAAAATTTACCTGTTTTTGGTATGCTTTGCATTGCTCTTTGCTAATGGTTATTCGCAAGTTCAGCGTGTAGGTAAAATTACCCTTACAGTTCAAACTGCACAATCAACAGGGGTTGAAAATGCTACTGTTGAATTATTAAGGGCCAGGGATTCTGGATTAGTGAAAGCAGCTATTTCTGACAAAACGGGATTGGCGTTATTTGATCAGCTTTTAATGGGCGAATACCTTATCAGGATATCAGGGGTAGGATTTACTACATTGATTACTGCACCAATTATAATTACCGCACAACAACCAGAGCAGCTTGCAGGTCCGTTTCAATTAACACCCGCACCCACATCGGTAAGTGAAGTAACCGTTACCAGCCGTAAACCATTTATTCAGAAACTTACCGACAGAATTGTAGTAAACGTTGAAAACAGTATTGTGAGTGCAGGAAGCTCTGCACTAGATGTGCTTGAACGATCCCCAGGGGTTACCGTGGACCAAAACGATGCGATTGGCTTAAGAGGAAGACAGGGGGTGATAATAATGATTGATGGAAAGCCTACGCCTATGACAGGTGCAGACCTTGCCAATTACCTTCGCGGACTTCCTGCCAACACCATTGACAGAATTGATATTATCACCAATCCATCTGCTAAATATGAAGCTGCTGGTAATTCAGGTATAATAGACATCCGGATGAAAAAAGACCAGCGAATGGGAACCAATGGAACGGTAACCATGGGTTATGGTCAGGGTGTTTATCCGAAATCGAATGCCGGATTAACTTTTAATCACCGCAATAAAAAAATCAATCTCTTTGGGAACTATTCCTATGGTTATCGGATGAACCTGAATCACCTGATACTTGATAGAAATTTTTATGACAATAACCAGGTTTATACCGGCGGTGACCTAAAAGACAATTACACCAAAACACCCGTACACTTTCATAATACGAGAGTAGGACTCGATCTGTTTCCATCCAATAAAACGATTATCGGTGCAGTGGTTAGTGCAAACTTTAATAAGATCGGCAGAAAAAATATAAATGGATCAGAAGTGCTAAACGCACTTCGACAAAAGACATCCACATTTCAAACCATTGCTACCAATAATGACCATGCTGAAAATGTAGTGGCCAATATTAATTTTAAACATGCGTTTAATAATAACGGTAAAGAATTAACAGCAGATGTTGATTATGGAGAGTACAATTCAGCCTCACTTTCACGGGTAGCCACAAAATATTTTAACCTCAGCGGAGGAAGTCTGCAACCCGATTATATTCTTGATGGCGATCAGGATGGTAAACTGATTTTAAAAACGGCAAAAGTGGATTATACAAACCCCTTAAAATCAGGAGGAAGAATTGAAGCCGGAGCTAAAACAAGTTATGTTTCTGCAGATAATGATGCGAAGTTCTACGACATGAGTAACGGTACTCCACAGGATGATGTAAATAAAACAAACCGTTTTAAATACAATGAATATAATAATGCAGCATACCTGAATTTTAATAAGGAGTTTAAAAAGTTCAGTCTGCAATTAGGATTACGAGGCGAACATACTAAAATCAATACCCATCAGATAAAAGGAAATATACGTTTCGATAGCTCCTATTTCCAGTTGTTCCCAAGCGCCTTTTTTAATTACAAGTTGAAAGATGATCATACTATCGGTGTTTCTGTAAGCCGAAGAATCGACAGACCAGGATATTCGCAGTTAAATCCATTTTTGTTTTTGATAGATGTAACGACTTACTCAACAGGCAAACCGGGTTTATTACCACAGCTTACCTGGTCTTATGAATTGAGCTATACCATGAAGCAACTAAACTTTACACTGGGTTATAGTCATACAAAACAAAACCAGAATATTGCCATAGCACGCTTTAAAGACGTGTTTCCGAATATACCATCCGATGATAATGTAACCGTACAAATTCCGGTAAACCTTAGTTCTCAGGATTACTATGGTTTAACCGTTTCCGCACCGATACGCATAAACAACTGGTGGAATATGGTTAACAATGGAAATGTATTCTACAATCATTTTAACGGGAAGCTTGGAGGTACTACACTCAATAACGGTAAACCTGCATTTGATCTGCGTACGAATAATAGTTTTACCATTGGAAATGGATGGGTGAGCGAACTAAATGTAAACTACAACTCTGGCGGACAATATGGCTTTATGGTGCTTGATCCGCAATGGGGGTTGGCTTTTGGAATACAGAAAACGGTACTGAAAAGAAAAGGAACCATTCGTTTCAATATTACCGATATCTTCTGGACAAGCTTACCGAAAGCAGTGATAACCTATAATAACTACATCGAAAAATGGAGGGCATACCGTGAAACAAGGGTAGCGAACCTCACTTTTACTTATCGATTTGGTAAGAACACGGTACAAGCTGCAAGGAGAAGAGCAACAGCATCAGAAGAAGAAAGAAGCAGAGCGGGCAACTAACGATGTGAATTGTCAATGGTGAATGGTCAATTTAATTGTGAATGATTAACCACTCCTATTGACCATTCACCATTGACAATTCACTCCTATGTTTACCATGAAGCTTTTCCAGTAATTTCAGGTGTGGCTGTAATTTTTTGAGTGTATTTTTTTGCAGAAAGCTTCTCAAGTGTTTGTAAAAATGGCTATGGTCGTAATAACCATAGTCAGCACTTTTAAAACTCGCTGGATCGTTTACCAGGTGTTCAGTAGCTTTTCGTATGCGCATGATTTGTATGGCAGTTTTTGTACTGATACTTGTTGCGGTTTCAAAATAGCGTTGAAGGGTTCTGGATGAAATTCCATATTGTTTGGCAAAATCTTCTACGGGTGTAATAAAGTCACGTTTGGTTTCGCAATGCGCCAGAATTTCAGAAACAATCTGAATAGGTTTAAGCGACCCCGAATATTGTTCAATAATATTTTTAAAATATGCTGTAAGAATAGCTACTCGCTCTTCAAAGTTTTGCGCTTTTTTTACTTTGGCTATAATACCTGCATCCATCAGGTAGCTAAGCGGAAAAATATATTCCCTGTATTCAGAGAAGTTTATTTTCTTTTCGAAGATAACCGGCGAAATCTTGAATTTAATACCAAATAGTTTATTTCCTGGCTGATGAAAGCATTCAATTGCCCGATGTCTGGGAAGGAAACCATCGGTTTTCATTTCAAATTTCTTATCACCCACCTGCATTACAAAAGGAGTTCCGAGGTTTAGCAGGTAAGTATATCCCGTATTCGGAAATAACGCGTCGGAAAAACCTTTGGGAAACTGATCCCATAAATCATCAAAACTGGTTTCCCAGAAAAAATCGATGAAATAGGAAATAGCATCATCCGCTTTCAGGCGTTGATAGTTTTGGTTGAAATGTTCTGTATGAAAAAATTCTACGTGTTGCACCTTAAACTAAAGGTAGACAGTTGGCAAGGGCAAAAACTTGTTAAAATATGATGTTCGGTTATTAGGAAGGATCAAATTAACTTAGACAGTTTTGAATAAACTTTGACCGGGGAATAAATGAAGAGACAGGACTTGTTTTCGATGGTTTCAATAAGTGCTTTATGAACCTCTTCCGGTATGGCGGGACAACCCTGACTTCTTCCCAGATAACCCTGCTGAATGGCAAATGTTTCAGAAGCGTAGTCTGCACTGTGTATTACGATACCCCTTTTCATGGCCTGGTCATTGATTCCTTTTTCCATTCCAATCAGTCGTAATGAATAACCATGTTTGCCAAAATAGGTAGATCCGGTTGTGTATAATCCTAAACTGCTTTGGTAGCTGCTGCTTTTATTGGAAAAATTTTTAGCCATCAGCTTTCCGGAATTTTTTCCGTGGGAAACATAGGTATGAAAGAGTAGCTTATCGTTTTCCAGGTCAATAACAAAAAAGCGCTTTTGTGTGGAAGGAAGGCTGAAATCAATTACAGAAATTACCGCATCATTGAAAAGCTTTCCGGTTTTCTGTAAATGTTTATACCCCTTAAGTGCGTATAAAAATGCTTCACGCGAAAGCCCCATTTTTTCCAGGTCCAGGTTTTCGTAAAGATCCAGTGTTTCATTATGAGAAGAATCGGACCGGCTGTTTAATACGATTGCTGTATTGTTCTTTTTTTCAGAGAAAGCGGTTAAGCCAAATACAAGACAAAGCAGCAACAGACTGATGCCACCGAGAAAAAGCCTTCTTTTTTGAAATATTACCATACGCACATTTATCCCTTAACACATTGGGGGAGGGCAAAAGTACAATTGATAGCTAAAGGGTAAACAAATCAGCCAAAGCTTTAACAGGGCATTGATAGATAAAAAAATCCCGTCATGTTGAAATGACGGGATCGCAGTTGGTTGTTGGTTGTTAAACTCTTATATAATTAAGACATTCTTTGGTCTATCTCGCTGCGTAGTAATGAAAATATTTCATCAACCGTTCCTTCCCCTTTAATATGCACCACTTTATCAAAACCTGCGTAATAGTTGGCTACTACAGTGGTTTTCTGGTGATATTCAGTAATTCTTGCACGTATAACGGTTTCATTCGTATCATCACTGCGGCCGCTGGTTTTACCACGGTTAAGCAGGCGCTTAACCAGTTCTTCCTCGCTAACATCCAATGCAAGTACCACACCTATTTCCGTATTTTTAAGTTTTAGCAGCTTATCCAGCGCAATACTTTGGGCCTCTGTACGGGGAAATCCGTCGAAAAGAAAACCTTTTGCCTGTGGATTTTGTTCTAATGCTGAACTGATCATCCCAACCACAACCTCATCCGGAACAAGTTGGCCTTTGTCCATAATAGCTTTGGCTTCCATCCCAAGTGGTGTTTGGGCTGCAATTTCAGAACGTAATAAATCGCCGGTAGATAAGTGCTTTAATCCGTAAGTTGCAATCAGTTTCTCACTTTGTGTGCCTTTTCCGCTACCGGGAGGTCCAAACAGAATAATATTAAACATGTACAAACTAACCTTGCGTGAACTACAAATATAAGCCCAAACCCTTAAAAATCATTTAACAAACCATTAAAACATTGAATAAAACAGATTCGTAAGGAAAAAAACAAGTGTTCGTCTGTATTTAAGGGGCATTTTATAAGCGCAACAAGACAAAATTAATGTATAAAACAATTTATTATATGAAATTTTTAGCGGTAATAGTCCTGACAACATTCATTGCACAGGGTTGTTATTCACAAAATAACCAGGAGAAACAGCAAAAAATGGACACTACACAAAAAAATAATAACCCGGCTTATTCCCGGACCGATAAATCTAAAGTGATTTTGAAAGACGAAGAATGGAGAAAAATACTTTCACCAGAGGTATACTATATAGCCAGGGAAAAAGGAACAGAACGTCCTTATACAAGCAAGTTTGAGAATTTTAAGGAAATCGGTACTTATTATTGTGCGGTTTGTGGCAACGCATTATTTAAAAGCGATACCAAATTCGATAGTGGATGCGGATGGCCAAGTTTCTATCAACCGATTACCAAAAGTTCCATAATATACCTTCCGGATAATACCCATGGAATGGTAAGAACCGAAGTACAGTGCGGCAGATGTAAAAGCCATTTAGGCCATGTTTTTGAAGATGGTCCACCACCAACTGGTTTACGTTATTGTATCAATGGTGTAGTGCTCGACTTTGAAAAAGCAGAAGAGGCAAAGAAGAAATACGAGGCAGGGAAGAAGGGGTAATAAGTCGATAGACCATAGTCCATGGTCTATGGTCTATCGACTATGGTCGCCTTTACAAAAGCCTCAGCCAATGCATCTACAGATTGGTAAAGGATGGTTTCATTAATGCTGATCAATGATTGGTTATTGGTATCGGGTCTGGGTAAACGGATATTGAACTGTTGGTTTAGTTTGGTTTGAAAGTTTTTCCCATCAATATTTTTAGCCAGTGTTAGTCGGTAAATATTGGTGCCACCAGTTAAAGGTTCTATGGTAAATTTTCCGGTTTTAGTTAATGCGCCAAATAGTTTTTCAGCAGTTAATTTAGCGTCCTTAAATCTCTTTTCTGCCCCCTCCATCCGGTGAAGAGCCATGGCGGCATTGGTCCAGTTGCCATACATAGACCCACCATGTATTTTAATAAGGTGCACCATCTGATCAATCACGGCAGCATCTCCACAAAGAATAGCACCACCACTTGCGCCCAGGTATTTATATAAGGAGATATATACTGTATCGAAATAACTGCTGTACTCTTTAATAGAAACACCAGACCATGCAGAGGCGACATACAACCTCGCACCATCCAGGTGCATAGGAATTTTTTGCTGCTGGCAATAGGCCCTGATCTTTTTTATTTCATCCAGCGGTACAAGTCCACCATCCGTTCTTCTTACCGGATTTTCAATTGAAACAGCACCAATGCCTGTGTTAAAAGCTTCTTCGTTTCCCATTTCACGAATAGCTGTTTCCAATTGTGCGGCTGTAAAATAAGTTTCATTTTTAGCCAAAGGCATTAACCTTTTTTGAAAAACCGTTTGCCCGGCATCAGCTTCATCGCGGTAAACATGACTTACCTCCTGCACAAAAACCTTGCTTTTTTGTCCGCTTAGAACAGCAATAGCAAGTTGGTTGGCCATGGTTCCGCTAGGCATGAAAATGGCTTTTTCTTTTCCGGTAAGCGCAGCGAAATTTTTCTCCAGTGCTTCTACTACACCTCCTACACCATAACGGTCTTTAGCGATGGCAACTGTTTTATCCGCTTCTGCCAACACACGTATATAATCCGATGGTTCATACATTTCACCATCTCCAAAAAACTTAACCAAAGGTTTTGCAGGTAAATCACTTTCCTGCTGATTGCTATTCGCAAGCAAACCAGAAAATGGTAATACTGCTGGAATGGCAATGCTACCTGAACTACGTAAAAAATTTCTTCTGTTGATATTAGACATAGTAGGGTTTTTACAAGGATAACTTATGTTCTCGATGTTTGATTTCTTTATGGTACTTCCTCCAAAAATACCATGCTGCATAAATAGTAATCAATGCGCCAACCACAGATAAAATCAGCACACTATTGGAGAAAAAGGTAACCCAGTTAAGTTGCACTTTAAATATTTCCTTGCTTAATAATACACTTACACTGCCAAGATAACCAAAAGAATCTGCGAGGTAAATCAAAAAACCAACATTTCCTGTAAACCTGAATGCAGCAATCATTCTTTCGAAGAATACGGCATTAAACGGAATATAAACCATGTAAAGTCCAAGTCCTACAAGAATCATCCACCACATCGGTGAAACCATCTCTTTGGTAAACATCCAAGTACTAATGCCTGCCAGTACAAAGCCTAAAGCAATCAATACATGTGCAACCATCAGTGCCCTGAAACTATTCTTAATCATTACCATGCTACCGATTAAGACCAGTACAATTAGCGAGATAGGTGTTTCTGTTTTAGAAAAGATGGCAGGTTGATTTATATAACCCATTTCCTTCCACATATCAGCACTGAAATTATCGCGTATATCACGAAACAGGGTAGCGAAAGTATATATCACAATACAGGTTATGATGCCGGGTAAAAATTGTTTTATAAAAGATTTTCTTTGGTCGGCGCTCATGGGTATACGGCTCATTCTCAAAGCCTCATCGGCCTCATCGGGAGGAGGAATTTTTTCCATCAGGTAGATAAAAAACAAAAGGGGCAATGCAAATACAAGTCCAGTACAAAAGGGAACCCAGAATTCAGAAACACCCCATTGTATCAACCAACCACCTACAGATTTCACAAATCCCGATGAAAATATAAAACTCACTGCCAGTGCTGCGCCAATGAAATCGGTACTTCTTCTGCCTTCAACATAAGAAAACACAACTCCCCATAGCATACCTAAAGGAAATCCATTGATGAATAGAAAAGGAATATTATAAGGAGCCGGAATTAATGCAAAACACAACCATGCCATCCATGCTATGCCTACCAATAACAGGATGATTTTATTGCGTCCGAATCTTTTTAATTCAGCGATGAATTTTATGCCATAAAACTTAGCCATCAGATAGCCCATCATCTGGCTAAGCACTAAAACTGTTTTATAGCTAAGGCTACCTACGGTCATACCATCAAATGTGCAAACGGTAAAAGATTTACGGAAACCGAATATCATGGTATAAGTAAGAAATGCAGCGAGTGCTGCATAAATACCTACATATATGGGTGAGCCGGTTACAAAACGGTTCTTATTCAAAATGGATGTTTCGTTAAATATAGACCGAAAGTGGGGAAGTCCGAAAGTGAAGCAGCATCCATTCTGTGATTTTCTGTGTATTCTGTGGCAAATTTTAATGGCACTGAAAGCACAGAAATACACTGAATTTGTTTTCCGATCTTTTTGACGCTAATCTACCCACCCATCCTTCAGATTTGGCAGACTGCCCATCATTTCGGAAATTCCGAACTCCAAAAACCAATTGAATGAGAAAACTACTGTTAGGTGCAATGCTTTTCGGCACTGCACTTGTTTCATTTGCCCAGCAGGCAGATCTTTCCAAACATTTTAAAGAATTAAAGCCGCGAAGTATTGGTCCAGCCGGAATGAGTGGTCGTGTTACCGCTATAGATGCTGTATGGGCTAATCCAAACATCATTTTTCTGGGTACTGCCAGTGGTGGTGTATGGAAAACGGAGAATGGCGGAGCTAGCTGGAGTCCTGTATTTGATGATCAACCTATCTTAAATATAGGAGCAGTTGCCATAACACAGAGCAATCCAAGTATAGTATGGGCAGGTACGGGTGAGGGTAACCCCCGTAACTCTATCAGCCTTGGTGGAGGTTTGTATAAAAGTATTGATGGTGGCAGAACCTGGAAAATGATGGGACTGGAAAAAACCAGCAATATTCACCGTATCATCATCGATCCAACCAATCCTGATGTGGTTTATGTAGGTGTAATTGGTAATCCCTTTGCGGCACATCCTGAACGTGGTGTATATAAAACAACCGATGGCGGTGCTACCTGGAAACAAATATTATACACCAATGAAACATCTGGTGTGGGTGATATGGTGATGGATCCATCAAACCCGAATAAGCTGTTTGTAAATATGTACCAGCACCAGCGCACTCCATGGAGCTTACAGGGAGGTGGAAAAGGAAGTGGTTTTTATATGACACTTGATGGTGGTAAAAACTGGACCAAACTGGGTAAAGAACATGGTTTACCAGCCGGTGATTATGGTCGTATCGGTATTACGATTGGACGCAATGATCCAAATCGTGTTTTTGCCTTAGTAGAAGCAACTAAAAATGGTTTATATAAAAGTGATGATGGTGGTAATACCTGGGAGCTTGTAAATAGCGAATCATCTGTTGTTACCAACCGTGCTTTTTATTTCCAGGATATTGCTATTGATCCTACCAATGAAAACAGGTTGTATAATATCAACCAGATTATTACCGTAAGTGAAGATGCTGGTAAAACTTTCAAAACAGTAATACCTTATGCAGGTATACATCCTGATCACCATGCATTCTGGATACATCCTAAAGATGGCAACTTTATCATCGATGGTAACGATGGTGGTATTGCCATTACACGCGACCGTGGTAAAAACTGGCAGTTTGACGAGAAATTACCACTTGGACAATTCTACCACATCAATGTAGATAATAATATTCCTTACAATGTAATGGGTGGTTTACAGGATAATGGTAGCTGGCATGGTCCGGCCTATGTATGGAGACAAAGCGGTATCCGTAATGCTTTCTGGCAGGGAGTTGCTGGTGGCGATGGTTTCGATGTGATGCCCGATGCAGAAGATCCAAACTGGGTGTATTGTATGAGTCAGGGCGGTAGCGTAGGCCGTTATAATATTGCAACTGGTGAAAGATGGAGCATTCGTCCGCCAACTACTGCAAGCGGTATACGTCAGCGCTTTAACTGGAATGCTGCAATAGCGCAGGATCCTTTCGATAAAAAAACGATTTATTATGGAAGTCAGTTGCTGAACATGAGCACAGATAAAGGTGCATCGTGGACACAAATTTCTGGTGACCTGACTACCAATGACAGTGTAAAAATTGACCAGAGTAACAATGGTGGATTATCAGTTGATATTACCGGCGCAGAAAATTATTGCACGATAATCTCAATCGAACCATCAGCAAAAGAAAGAGGTGTTATTTGGGTTGGTACCGATGATGGAAATATTCAACTAACCAGAGATGGAGGTAAAACCTGGACCAATTTCCGCGGCAAACTACCTGGAATGCCAGCCGGAGCATGGGTGCCACAAATTCGTGCATCAAAACACAATGCAGGTGAAGCTTATGTGGTAGTAAATGATTATCGCAGGGGTAATAACAAACCCTATTTATACAGAACAACTGATTATGGTAAAACCTGGACAAATCTTGTAGATGAGAAAAAAGTTATAGGTTATACTTTATGTGTAATACAAGACCCAACTGAACCGAACCTGATATTTGTAGGAACTGAACAAGGACTATTTATCAGCTTTGATTATGGTACCAGTTTCCAGCAGTTTAAAAATGGATACCCATCTGTATCAACCTATGATATGGTTATACAAGAAAGAGAAGCCGATCTGGTAATCGCCACTTTTGGGCGTGCTATTTATATCCTCGATGATATCAATCCACTGCGCAAACTGGCTGCAAATAAGGGGCAGTTGTTTAGTAATAAACTTACTGCATTCGCGGCACCACAAGCTTATCAGGCAAAACGTAAACTGGCATCTGGTATTGAATATAGTATCTGGGGTAGTTATGAGGGTGAAAACAAAAGAGGCGGAGCACCTATCAGTTTCTTTGTTAACAAAACAGCCAGTGATACCGGTAAAAACAGGATCAGTGATACTGTAACCTTACGTATTTATGATGCAAAGAATGAGCTGGTAAGAACACTGCGCACCAAAGTAGATACAGGCTTTAACAAATACTATTGGGGAATGGAAGGTAAAGGTGTACGCACAGGTGGTGGTGCTGGTGGTCGCGGCGGCGGCGGTGGAGGAAGAGGCGGTGCAGGAGGTGGTTTTGGCGGATTTAATGCTGAACCTCCGGGATTGCCAGTTGATCCGGGAACCTATAAAGTAGTGCTTAGTTTAGGAAGAAACCTGAGCGATAGTACCATGGTGGTAGTAAATGACGACCCTTATGCACCAACTCCGAAAGAAGTACGTGATGCGATTCGCAAAGCAAACGATAGGCTGAATAATTCTGCTATTCGTTTAGGTAGCTTGAACGACAGAATGGTGGATGCTGAAACTATTATGAATAAAATAGAAACAGCTTTACCTAACCTTGATGCCAAGAAAGCAGATACCATACGCAAATCGATAAAAGCTGTTAAAGATGGTTTAACCAATATTCGCACCATGCTAAATGGTAAACCACAAACCAGACAGGGTTATGGAAATATTCCTCAGGTAACTGTAAATACTTACCTGAGTGAGGCCCGCTCTAATGTAATGGGTAAATCAACCATGCCTGGCGAACAGGAAGAAAGATTAATGAAAGCTGCAGAAGATAAAATCAGCGAAGTGATTACCATTGCAAATCAACTTTTTGATACCAAATGGAAAACACTGCGTTCAGTGGCGGATACTATTGAGTTGAAATTATTCAAAGATTACAAGACACTAGAATAAACCAATCCAACGCATTATCTAAAGGGCCGCAAGAAATTGCGGCCCTTTATTTTTTCAATTCATTCACGAAGTATTAATGGAACACAAATTTTCATGGTGCTCAATATCTATCATGATAAATCTTGAGAATCATGAAAATCTGTGTTCCATCCTACGCAAAATTTGCCGTTTATAAATCAACCGTTTACTGCTATGCAATAAATTATTTATTTTACTACATGCTTACATTCCTCGTTTGGATAATATTATTTGTACTATGCTGGCCACTAGCCATTCTTGCTTTAGTTCTTTATCCGATATTCTGGATACTAACGCTTCCTTTTCGTTTACTTGGTATTGCGGTGGATGGTGTGTTCAGTTTGTTGAAAGGAATCATCCTGTTGCCCGGAAAGGTATTGCAGCGCAAATAACAATCGCAGATCATATAAACGATAGGTAAAAGGCCACATATCTACTGTAATTGTGCTGTAATCTGTGCAACTGTGGCTTATATATCAAGTCATACAAAGGTCAAATCTGATCTCACCCCCTGTAACCCGATAGAAAATAGTAATTTTGCCGCCGGATCAAATACTATGAATTATGCGCGCACCGAAACTGAGTCATTTAGCTGAAACATTATCTGGTAGTGAAATTGTAAAACTGGGTAATGCCATCAGCGAGCGAATCCGCAATGGAGAGAAAATTTATAACCTGACTATCGGTGATTTTGATCCGGCTGTTTTTCCTATTCCTACCGAATTGGAAGAACTCATTATTGAATCATATCGTAACAGAAATACCAGTTACCCTGCTGCGGAAGGAGTACTTGATTTACGTAAATCTGTTGCTGCTTTCATCAAAGATTGGGAAGGACTTGATTTCGACACAAGCGAAATACAGATTGCTTCTGGTGGACGCCCGCTGATTTATACCTTATTCAAAGCAATTGTTGACAAAGGTGACAAAGTTATTTACGGTGTACCATCATGGAACAATAACCATTATGCACATCTTACCGATGCTGAACATTGTATCATTCAATGTTCTCCTGAAAACGATTTTATGCCTACTGTGGAAGATGTGCGTAAGCATATTTCCGGCACAACACTAATTTGTATCTGTACACCTCAAAATCCAACAGGCACCACTCTGAAAAAAGAAAGCCTGGAAGCTATATGTGATCTGATACTGGAAGAAAATGCCAAAAGAGGTGAAGGTCAAAAGAAATGCTACCTCATGTTTGATCAGATGTACTGGACACTTACTTATGGTAACACGGTTCATTACAATCCACTCGCATTGAGACCAGCAATGAAGGAGTACACCATTTTTATTGATGGAATTTCCAAAGTATTTGCTGCAACAGGTGTACGTGTGGGATGGGCATTAGGTCCATCAACGGTTATAGCAAAAATGAAAGCTATCCTGAGCCATGTGGGTGCCTGGGCACCAATGGCAGAACAGAAAGCTGTAGCGAAGTATTTATTACAGAAAGAAAATATTCAACGATACCTCCAGCATTTTAAAGCTGAAATAGAACTTCGTTTAAGAAATATACATGATGGCTTCAAATCCTTACAACAAAAGGGTTACAGCGTAGATGCCATTGCGCCACAAGCCGCCATCTATCTTACCATTAAATTAGACCTTACCGGTAAAAAAACTGCTGAAGGAAATATATTAGAGAAACAATCAGATGTAACTTCTTATATACTGGCAGAAGCCAAGCTAGCCGTTGTTCCATTTTCCGCATTTGGAGCAGGAGCCAATAACCCATGGTATCGCTTAAGCGTAGGTACCTGTAAAAAAGAAGAAATACCAGAAATGTTAGGTAAACTGGAAGCTGCGTTGGAAAAACTTAAATAAGATTTTATTTAAGCTTCAAGCCGCAAGCTACAAGCTGCAAGCATTGATCGGAGTGTATTTATGGCTAGCAGCCATTGTTGACCAGGGAAAACAGCTTCAAGCCGCAAGCTTCTAGCTTTTTTTTGCTAATTAATTTAACTATTCAAAAAGCCTATATATGGTAATTAGAAATTTATTTTAAGTTGGATTTTACAAAACAAATTCGCAAGCCCCGTCATTTTTCAAATAATAGCAGAGAACCTAAAACAAGCACCAATCAAGGCTAGCAGCTAGAGGCTAGAAGCTCGCAGCCTTCTTTACTTTACTTCAATTCAAGTTATTTACAAACACAAAGGCCTTCAACTCACGTTCTTTCAAAATGCCTTGCATTAAATGAGGTTTGCGGATAATTTTATGTCGGTTAATATCGAGGATTTCGTGGGCCACGCAGAAGTTGGGCCAACTTTCGGTATGGTACAATATGGTATTTAACAGGTTCACCTGACGATCCAGCTCAGACTGGGTCATATAATCTTCTTTGCAAAGCAGCCAGAGATCCCGGTTCATGTCTTTCATACCAAACAGTGCTTTAACGAACATTATTGGGGCAGTTACATCCGCCTTTACTGTTTCTTCCTTTTTGGAAAATACCGCAAGAGCTGCCCGCTAATGCAATAACTAACAGTAAAACGATTATTTGGTTTATTTTCCGTTTCATAATGATGTTCTAAAGTACATCATTCACCCAAAAAATAAGAGTCATAGCCATTTTGTCTGCCGATTTTAACATACAAACCATCCTGATAGCCCCGCTCGACTGGGGTCTTGGACATGCCACCCGTTGTATTCCATTGATCCATAACCTGCAATTTTTAGGATATAAGGTTATAATCGCGAGCGATGGTCCCCAGGAAATACTCCTGAAAAAGGAGTTTCCAAACCTTGATTTTCTTCGGCTTCCAGGCTATCAAATACGTTATAGTCGAACCAAAGGTTGGCTGCCAGTAAAAATATTACAGCAAATTCCCGCAATTTACCAGGCTGTCAGGGCGGAAAACCGTTGGTTGGATGATGTAATTGACCAGCACAACATAGACCTGGTTATCGCTGATAACCGATATGGTTTATGGAGCACTAAAGTTCCTACCGTTTTTATTACCCACCAACTTACCATTAAAGCACCCTACCTCTGGTTGGAAAAGCTGATTCAAAAATTCAATTATCACTATATCAACCGCTTTACTACCTGTTGGGTACCCGATATGGAGGATGGTGGTGGTTTGGCCGACGTGCTATCACACCCACAAAAAAACCCCAAGATTCCAATCGCTTACCTGGGTCTTTTAACCAGGTTTCAACGAAAAGAAAACCCCACGAAACAAGGTATTACCGTTTTGCTTTCTGGTCCTGAACCGCAACGCAGCTTACTTGAGGAGAAAATAGTTGATCAGGCAATAGGTTTACAACAGCCTTTGACAATCGTACGTGGACTTCCATCTTCCAAAGAAAAATTGCCATTGCCCTCGTTTATAAAACAGTTTAACCATCTTAATGCTACCGAGCTGGAAGACTTGTTGGCGACATCCGAAATTGTCATTGCCCGTAGTGGATATTCAAGTTTGATGGACCTGATGCTACTTCAGGTAAAATCAATACTGATTCCAACTCCCGGACAAACAGAACAGGAATACCTGGCAAAAATTTTGGGTGAAAAAAATTATGCCTTATCGGCAAGTCAGGAAACATTCGATTTGGCCAAACTTATTGATCAGGCCCGATCATATGATTATAAATTTCCGGCAGTTTCTCTTTTAAATACGGCCGATCTGCAGCAATTGATAAAAACTGTTTCATCGCAATTCGAAAAATAGAGCCGCACAGAAAATCATATTTTTGTGTTTTACATGAGGAATCATACAAAAGCACATCTGGCCGTTTTAGGAGCCAACCTGATATTCGGGTCGGGATATGCAGTCGTAAAAACAATTACACCTCAATACATAGCACCGTTTGCACTGAACGTGGTTCGTGTATTATCGAGTCTTATTTTATTCTGGCTAGTCTTTTTAATGAAGCCCGGAAAAGCTGGTATTGATAAGAAAGACCTTCCACGCTTTTTATTATGTGCATTAACCGGTGTGGCCATCAACCAATTATTTTTTATCAAGGGCCTGTCTCTTACAACGGCTATACATAGTTCCCTGTTATCACTTGGCACACCTATTTTTATTACCATCATCGCTGCATGGCTGCTACGAGAAAAATTAACCATCAGAAAACTGATGGGCCTTGCTTTAGGTATCGGCGGCGCATCTATGCTGATTCTATCGAAAGATATGCAGCAAAATGGGAAAGACATATTACTTGGTGATCTGATGATTATTGTAAATGCCATTTCTTATGCATTTTACCTGGTGATGGTTAGACCATTAATGGAGCGATATAAACCCATTCATGTTTTAAGATGGGTATTTACATTCGGCACATTCATGATTCTTCCTTTTGGGATAGACCAGTTTATACATACCGACTGGCAGGCATTCGGAACAGCTCAATGGATAGCCCTTTCATTTGTGGCCCTGTTCCTTACATTTATTGCTTACTTATTGAATGTATATGGACTCGCCGTACTTAGCTCCTCAGCAACAGGATCATATATATACACACAACCCGTATTTGCTGCCATCATCGCAATGGTCTTCATGGGCGAACATTTCACTATCACCAAGGCCCTGGCAGCACTCAGTATTTTTGCTGGTGTATTTTTGGTGAACAGGAAAGCTCCATAGACTCATGCATGCAAATTAAAAATGTGACAGCTGGGATTTCAATTCAAAATTCAAAATTCAAAATTCAAAATTCTTTTGGGTATTGAAAGAACCAGAAGCTTTTTTTCGCGGTATCGAAGTCATGCCAGTTATTGCTTTCTATTTTAATGGCGAAAATGGCGCAGGTGGGCATATCGTCGATTTGCGTTTCTGTTAAGCTGTTTACAAAATCGGTGATACCTGGATTATGTGAGAAAAGAGCAGCAGTGGTAATGTTATCTGAAGTCTTTTTAATTACCTCATAAAAAACCGCTTTCGGAGCATGGTAAAGCTCAGGGAACAGCAGGATGTCATTTTGTGTTTTTCCATAAGCTTCCGCAAAATAGACTGCAGTAGTGAGGGCACGGTTAGCAGTACTCGACAGAAAAGCCTGTACATTAACGCCTCTCGCTTTAATTTTTTCTACCATGCGAGGCGCATCCCTATGGCCTCTGTCGTTCAATGGTCTATCAAAATCGCCACTAAAAGCATTGGCCCAGCTACTTTTTGCATGCCGAATAATCAAAAGTTCTTTCATTACCGAAAAGTTACAATAAAGTCCGCTTACTTTGTAAATATGCCGATAACCCGACTTCTCATAGAAGATTTTATCACACAGTCTCAGGGACAGCCCGTCTTTGATGTTAGAAGTCCGGCTGAATACGAACACGCTCACATCCCATCTGCACATAGTTTACCACTATTCACCAATGAAGAAAGAAAAGTAGTTGGAACTGCCTATAAACAGGAAAATAAACAAAAGGCTGTAAAAATAGGGCTTGATTATTTTGGCCCAAAGATGGTGAAAATGGTAGAAGAAGTTGAATCAATAACAGGTGCTATAAATGAAAAATCGAAAAAGCCGGATCAGGTAAAAAAAGTATTTGTGTACTGCTGGCGTGGAGGAATGCGTAGTGCAGGTGTAGCCTGGTTATTGGATCTTTACGGTTTTAAAGTTTATACACTTGTTGGCGGATATAAAGCCTATCGAAACTGGGTATTGAAACAATTTGAAAAAGAATATCCTGTCTCTATTATTGGTGGTTATACGGGAAGTGGTAAAACTGAGGTATTGCATCATTTGCATAACATGAAGGAATCTGTGCTTGATTTGGAAGGACTTGCAAACCACAAAGGCTCTGCATTTGGTAACCTCGGTTTACCCCCACAGCCAAAACAGGAAATGTTTGAAAACAAACTGGCAACAAGACTTTATGAATTGATGGAACTGCAAAAAGCTACGCATATTTGGACAGAAGATGAAAGCCAGCGCATTGGAGAAGTGAATATACCAATGAGTCTTTTTGCTTTTTTAAGAACCAGGAAGCTATATTTCCTGGATATTCCATTTGAAGAGAGATTGAATTATATCGTTGAGCATTATGGAAAATTTGAAAGAGAAAAACTGATTAATGCAACCATTCGAATTCAAAAAAGGCTTGGAGGACTCGAAACGAAAACAGCGGTGAATTGTCTACTGGAAAACGATATACATGGGGCTTTTGCAATACTCTTAAAGTATTACGACAAGTTTTACAACAAGAGTATGCACAACCAACGAGCGCAAGTTGAGGCAATCATGCAAAAAATAAGCATTGATAAAGTAGAGCCACTTGTTAATGCGCAAAAGGTGAAAAGAGCGCATCTAATGCTGGTTAACTCAACCAGCCTTTGATGGTTAAATAGCTCATATACGACATTAATCCAACTACAAGCCAACCACTGATGCTAAGCCAAACCGGATGTTTATATCCGTCTATTTTTTTCTTGTGCATCACAAATAAAATGGCTGCCAATGCTACAGGGAGTATTAAACCATTTAATGCACCTACGGTTACCAGTATTTTAACCGGATTACCAACCGAAACATAAATTAATCCGGAAAGCAAAATAAATGCAGTGATCAACCAGCGATAATTTTTTTCAATGAAGGGATGAAAACTTCGCAGAAAAGAAACTGAAGTATATGCCGCACCAACTACTGAAGTAATAGCAGCACTCCACATAACCACACCAAAAAAACGATAACCTATTTCACCGGCTGCAATTCTGAATACAGAAGCTGGTGGGTTTGCAACATCAAGTTGATTGCCGGCACTTACTACACCAAGTACTGCAAGGAATAAAACGATGCGCATAATGGCAGTAACACAAATACCAGTTACCGCGCTTTTGGTAACAGAAGGAATTGCTTCTACTCCTTTATACCCCGCATCTAATAAACGATGTCCTCCTGCAAAACAGATATAACCACCCACAGTTCCACCAACCAATGTTACAATGGCTTTTGCATCTATGGTAAGGGGAGCCATACTTCTTTGAATTGCTTCGGTAACGGGTGGATTTGAACTAATGGCTACATAAATCGTAAGCAGTACCATTAGTATTCCAAGTATTTTAGTAAAGCCATCCATAAACAAGCTGGCTTCTTTTAACCAAAAAATAAACAGGGCAATACCACAACTGATAACAGCACCATAAACATTCGGCAAACCGGTAAGTACTTCTATACCCAATCCACAGCCACCAATATTGCCAATATTAAAAGCAATTCCACCAGCTATAATAAGTGCAGCAAGTACGTAACCGAGTCCGGGTAAAGTCTCATTGGCTATATCCTGTGCGCGCTTACCGGTAACAGCCAATATGCGCCAGATATTTACCTGCGCAACAATATCCAACAAAATGGAAATAAGGATCACAAAGCCAAAGCTGGCCAGTAATTTTTGCGTGAAAACGGTTGTCTGCGTAAGAAAACCTGGTCCGATTGCAGAAGTAGCCATTAAGAAAGCGGCACCCGAAATGGCTGTATTTTTTATTGTTATTTTCAAGGAAGAACAGTGCTAACGCTTATTTGGTGATGTATTAATGATTCGCGAATCTGTTTTGCGAAACTAACAGCATGTTCACCATCACCATGAATGCAGATAGTGTCTGCCAGAATAGGAATAATTTTACCGTTGGCACTTACTACTTCTTTTTTCTGGATCATTTGTAAAACCTGTTGTTCACTTTGTATAGGATCGGTAATTAGTGCATTGGCAAAACTGCGTTTTGTAAGTGATCCATCATCCTGATAGGTTCGGTCAGCAAAAACCTCATTGGCTGTTACAAGACCTATATCTTTTGCAGCCTGAATACTTACACTACCACTAAGGCCATATAGAACAAGGTTACTATCAATTTCATAAATGGCATTGGCAATGGCAGCAGCAAGTGAATAATTTCGGGCAGACATATTGTATAAAGCGCCGTGTGGTTTTACATGATGCAGTTTACCTCCCATCGCAAATACAAGATCCAACAGAATATAGACCTGTTCAGAAACGATGGAAACAATATCCTCTTCCGGAAAATCCATTTCAGTTCTTCCAAAATTTTCCTTGTCTGGAAACCCCGGGTGTGCGCCAATTGCAACATTATGTTTAATGGCCAGCTCAATGGTACGGCGCATGGTATCTTCATCGCCTGCATGAAATCCACAGGCAATATTGGTGCTGCTTATAAACGGCATCAATAAAGCATCGTTTCCCATGCCCTCACCCATATCGCAATTAAGATCAATAAACATAGAGGAAGATGTAGGATTTATGATCGCTGATGTCTGATTTGTTATTAATATCATGCATCAGCGATCATGCATCCTCAATTTACAAGCTATTTCAATTTGTTTCAAATGTAAATTCAATGCCCGCAATCTGTTATGGGCCTCTGTTATTGAAATTTCTTTAAATTGGATAGTATCACCGGGTGCAAATTGTGCGAGTTTTGGGATATCGGCACTGATAACATGACCCATTCTGGGATAACCCCCCGTTGTTTGGTGATCAGCCATTAATATTAGTGGCTGTCCATTAGGAAGTAACTGAATGGTTCCTTTGGTAACAGCTGTTGAAATCAGCTCTGTTGATACTGAAAGATGAACAGCTGCTCCATGTAAACGGTATCCCATACGATTGCTGTTTTGATCAATCTGGTACAAGCTTTGCTGAAACCTACTTCTTCCGGATTCATCTATTAACAACCATTCTTTTCCTGTTGTAAAATGAATAATCTTATCAGACAGGTTAATTGGTGATTGGATATGCCAAGGCAGAGAACCATTTGCTGAAACAGCATAGGCAGATGAATATTTATAAGACAATGTATCTCCTGATTTTAAAATTGCTCCACCATAGTTTAATTGTACATGAGTGCTATTGCTTTTTAGCCAAGGTTGAAGATCAAAACCACCGTGTACAGCCATATAAATCCGTGCACCGGATAATATTTTTTTAAAAGAAAGTTGGCTACAAGCTTTTGCAAAATATTTTTTATTGTTCTCTACCAGTACTGTGTCATCTAAATGAGCAATAACGCTTGCCCCGGTGATGGCAAAACAGGTATCATGCTGAAATTGAATAACAGGTGCGGGCCAGTGCATTTCAATTACCGCTTCCTGTTCACTGTTTCCAGTTAATGCATTGGCCAATCGCATAGAAATAAAATCCATCACACCATTCGGATTAATTCCCAGGTGCTGATAGCCATATCTTCCATAGTCTTGTATGGTATCCAGTAATCCCTTTTTTATAATACGGATACTCATAAAGGCTTGCAATGTTGAAATTCATCTAATGATATAGGGTAGAACTGCACTTCATCTCCAGGCTGTAATAAACAAGGCTTATCAGAAAGAGGATCAAATAAGGTAACGGTAGTTTTTCCGATGAGTTGCCAACCGCCAGGAGAATCGAGGGGATAAATACCGGTTTGATTTCCAGCAATTCCAACACTGCCTGCTGGTACAACTTTGCGTGGACTTTGGTGGCGTGGAGCAGCGATACGATGATCGACCGAACCCATATAAGCAAAGCCTGGAAGAAAGCCATTCATAAAAACACGATAAGGTTTTGACGTATGAATGGATACAAGACTATCTGCGTTCATCTCCAGCTTGCTGCACAATGCTTCCAGATCTGGAGCAACAGAAGGGTGGTAACAAACAGGAATACGAATAACAGATGGATGTTCGATTGATTGATCCAGTGCAGATAGATGGATTGCTTCTGTAAAGCATAGATGAATAATTTCTTCCGGATTCTCATGGGGTAATGCTAATGGATCGTATACAATAGTAATACTACTGTAAGCCGGAATTATATCGAGGATAAATGAGGGTTTATTATGTTGGAGTGCTTTAAAAAGGCGGATTATAAAACGATTTGTACCAACATTAATTTGTTGGCCCAAATCTAATGTATAAGCATGGTCGCCACAGGCATATATTTCATAAGCAGGAAAAGAAACCATGCCACAATTTAATACATTCCCCTAACCCACCATTGCCGAGGATTTAATTGCCAAGGTATTTTTTGTCGATTGGTTTTTTTGAATCCCCATCCCAGAAAATAGAAACGATATAAAATCTTTTTCCATCATTAAACAATTGTATGCTGTTGATGCCACGTACCTGCTGCGGGCTTCCATTTACGGTTAGATCAGATTGATAAGTAGAAAACATTTGTGTAACAGCTCCATGGGTTTCTGTAATCCGGTGTAATTCTTTTTCAACAAAACCAATTTCCTGCAAGCGGGTGCCATTCCTCTGTATATATTGTTCAGGAGTTATAGTGCGTATTACCGTGCCACTGTCTTTATGGGGAACAGCCGTCATCAGGTGCGCATCATTGCCAAATAGAAAGCGAAACCGATTCCAATCGCGGGCCTGGGTACTTGGTCCGGAAATTACTTCATATAAAGCTTTAATGATAGCATCTGCAGAACTTACATCCTGCTGGTATTGTGCATTGGCTTGTATGGAAAAAAAGAGAATGAGTACGAACAATATTTTTTTCATGCCCAGAATTTAAAACAAATTACTGATTCCAGTTTTGTTTAAAAAATGTAAAAACTTTTAAAACAACCTGGATACAAGAACCGGGAACGAGACTGATACGTACATATTAAATTTTTGTTTTCGCTACAACTGTTCGTAGTAAAGGCTTTTATGGCTTTTAAGATTTTTGGCACGGAACTTGAAAAGAGGTAAACAGAACACCAATTGATCACCAAAATCCATCTATCATGAAAACAATGATGAAAACCACCGCAGCATTAGCCGGTCTGTTCTTTTTTCAGGCAGCAGATGCACAGTTAGGATTAGGCGTACGAGGTACAACTACGGCAACAGCCAGAGCTACTGTAAATGCTACCAGGGCAGCAACTGCCGCTACCAATGCAGCAGCAAGAACCACGGCTACTATTGGTAAAACCACCAGAGCAACCGTAAACGCTACCAGAGCAGCAACTGTAATGGCAGCTAACTCGGTGCAGCGAGTAAAAGCGAATACCAATGTAAATGCAAATGCATCACTGAAAACATCATCCAGTGCAGAACTTAACAGTAATGCAGGTGGTGAAGAAAGAGGACTTGTGCGTGCTGCTACACGCTCAGAAGCAGAAGTTCATGCCAATGCTAATGCACAGTTGCCAATGCGCGAAACTGCAGAAATTGTAGTTGAGCAGAAAGATATGGCAAAAGAGAAATTAGCAGATGCAAAAGAGAAAGCTGAAACTGCTAAAGAAGCCGGACTAGAAAAAGCACAACAAGCGAAAGCGAAAGTAAAAGACGCAACGCCGTCTGCCTCTGCAAGTGCAGAAGTAAAAGCGAAAGCAAAAGCAAAATCTGGTAAGTAATCAGACCCCTCCCCTTGATTTTTTGATAAGCCGCTGACTTAACCATACTAAAACGAAACTTATGAAACTGTCCAAAAGCAGGCAAATGCTTTGGTTAGCCATCGTATTGCCTTTTGTTTCCCTGGCACAGGATGCCGGCGAAACCAAGAATGAATTCAATGCATCCGTTAACTATCAGTCTGCACTCCATTTTTTTGGTCGCACAGATAGTTTAAGAAGCAGTGGACTATTTCCAATGTTGGGTTTCCAGTTCAAAAATGGATTGTATGCCCAGGGTAATTTCATATTCGTTCAAAATAGTATGCAGTCAGCGGCTTATACAGGGGCTACCGTAGAAGCCGGGTATCGCTTTCCGCAAACCGATCATTTTGCGGGCAATATTTTCTTCTCCCGGTTTCTGTATAAAGACCAGAGCACACTTGTTCAATCAGCTATACGCTCACAAACAGGTGCAAACCTCAGTTTCCTGAATAAGGTATTAAACCTTAATGGCGGACTTAGCCTGTTGTTTAGTGATAAAACAGATGTGAATACAAGTTTAGGTGTAGATCATTTTTTCATTTTTACAAAAGGCTTGAATGGTGCGGCTATAGCAATAGCACCATCTATTACCGCCAATCTGGGCACACAACAATTCAGCAATACTTATCTCGAAAGAAAAAATGTGCTGGGTATTCCTGTAACACAACAAACTACAGAACGAACAACCCAGTTCAATATATTATCCTATGAAATGTCCGTACCCGTTGTTTTTGTGAAAGGCAAATTCAACATGTCTGTCACACCATCCTATGTTATGCCAACAAACCTGGTAACCGTTTCCGGCAGACCCGATTTATCGGAGAGAGGAAAGAATATGTTTTATGTAACGCTCTCAGCAGGAATACGGTTGTGAAACTGAAGAATAATGAATAATGAATGTTGAATTTCCAATAAACTACAGTCACAACTTCGACATTGAAAATTGAATATTGAAAATTCATTATTCAAAGAGTCTCTCTGTTTTCCATAGGTTTCCCGCCAGGGAAGAGCCCGGTATTCTTGCCGGGCTTTTTTGTGAATGGTGAATTGTCAATTGTGAATGGTCAATATTAAAACGATTTCATTCACCATTCACAATTGACAATTCACTACCCGCCTATCACCTGCAACAACAATATCCATCCCGATGATTGTTTTGTCCATACGCGCATGTAGGGGCCAGTGGTGGTTTTACCATAGGTGTAGGCAAGATCTTTAGATGAGGCAATACCGCTATTGACGTATTGAAAATTGTCTGGTACTGTAATGGTTTTTAGTAAATCGCCAATATTTCTAGCGCCCATAGAAGGAGCATGCTTGTTTACACTGAACCAGCTTTGTGCGCCAAGAAAGGGTTGAAAAGCAGCACTGCCTTTTTCTTTTAGAGAGGTATTAAGTTGTTGGTCCAGGGTGGTAATATCTTCTAATGAAAATGTTTTGGCAACCGCTTTTTTCAGATCCAGTTCTGCAGCAGTATTTGGAATAGTACGGTCATCGTTATACCTGTTGCCCATATCAGCGAGTACTTTCCATTGTCCATCTTTGTTAATATGCCAGATACTATTGTATTGTCCACGGCCGCTGATGGTATCATTTGCAGATCTGCGTAAGTGATAGGGCCCTGTTGTAAAACCAAAATCGCCCGAAGCACTGATCACGGCATATTCTGGTCCCCAATTAAGTTGAGCGGCTCCTCCCGGATTTTTACTGTATAGGGTAAGTCCGTTTACCGCATCACCCGCTGGAAATACCACACCATTGCTGTCTAAAAACTGCAGAAATCCTTTTTTAATACCATTAGCAACAGTAAAAGAAGCAAAAGAACGTTCAGCATGAATGAGTGCAGTGATATTATTTTGAGCCTTAAGCGAAAGGGATGAAATGATTAAAAGTGTGCACAACAAATGTTTCATTCTAAATGTATTTATGCGAAACTATTAAGCTGGAATTTATTATGCATTCAATTTCTATAAGCGGCAGGAAAATAGTCGTATTTTTAAATGAACAATATTAACTGATGCAAAAGATCATTTTTTTACAGGTACTATTGGTTTTGTTGATGGGTCATTTTATGGATGCATCTGCAAGTACATCGGTTATAAAAGATACAATTATTAAAAGCCAGGTTACCCTGCAGCAATTTCCGATAACCAACCTGACTGGTATTACAGATTTAAGCGTAAAGAAAAAGGATCCAAAACTGTATTATGGTAAATGGCAATGGACAAACAACGAACAGGATACATTTACCGTTACTATTCAACCCAACAGAGGGCAGTCGGTTAAAAATGGTAAAAAAAGCAAATCAGATGTGCTTTGTTATTACAACATAATTAAAAAGGGGAAATTGGTATATAATTCGATGGGTAATGAAGGAAACAATCCCGAACAATCATTTTCTTGTGGATATGCATCAGAAAAAGCCCTGCTGATTGCACCCGAAGAAGCCAGAATGCTGAATTTGGATGAGTACAATTTTTTTGTGTTTCAGTTAGTATCTGATAATAATGATGTTGCCAATCTAAATAAGGGAAGCTTATTTCCTTTTTTTGAAGCTGCGTTTAATAAACAGGTATATCCGTCTGCCAGAACTTTTCCAGTTGATTTAATCATGAAGAAAATTTCAGATAGTTACTAAAAATGAAAGCTGGGTTAATAATTTAGGAAAAAGCTTGTTTCTATATAATAAAACGAGAATGAAGTTTTTCTATTTATATTCGAAAATTTGCTTATTCTTATTTAGCTGCAATTCTGTTTCTGATAAATTAAAATCGGAAGGGCAAATCATAGATTTTAAAATAAAAATTTTCTCCGCACCAAACGAAACGAAAAATGAGCCATTAAGCATTAGTCAGAGAATTTGGTTTATTGATAGCTTCGCAATTGAAGAAATTGTGAGGTTTCAAGTTAAGGATTCGGCAAATACAGTAACTCAAAGTTCGTTTATAGATAGGTACCGTTTTAATGACCTAAGAAACAAGGTAATGATTGAATTTAAATCATTATCGGATACTGCGATTGCTTTAAATCGATTCGAATTTTCTGATACTTTACAAATGGAAGGTGGTTGGGGTTTTTTTGGAAAAAGAAACCTGATGTATGATAGTGTATGGCAATTACCCGACACTATCATTCATCAGGTTAATTACAAACATTTCCGATCGTACCAATTAGCAAATAAAAATTTATATATTAATTACTTATTAAGAAATGATATTCCACAAACAGTTTTTGATATTGACCCACAACTTAGCAAAAAGTTTGGGGGTACTTTGACAATTGTATACATATCTACTCTTAAAAACCAACTCGTTTCTTCAACTGAAGTTGAGTTTATTCCCGGAAAACTTCCGGATACAATTGCCGATGTAATTAAAGTATGGAAAAGGTATTTATAATTTTTTGAAATGACATTTAGTTTTTTAGCATAATGCTGAAACTTATTTTGTTATCTAATAAATGAGAACAGGTTACACACTTGTTGTGTAACCTGTTGCTCTGCTTCTAACATACTGCTTATAAAAAACCCAAACTTGCCAAATTTGTTTTTGTTGGTCAACGACGACCAACAATGGCGACCCTTTTCAGGGGTCCGGCTTACGGGCCGGACCGGTATATTGCTATAGATTCCTGGGTTAAAGGGTTGTCGCTTTTTTACCACCAGCCATCACCGCAATAATCAGGGCTGTGGTAATATATTTTCCTTTCATTTTTTTATTCTTTGTTTGATGATGCAAAAATGCAACGGAAAAAAAGCCTGTTCAACCGCATGTAAATGTGAAAGTTTATGCCTGCATGTATTTGCCGGAATCAGTTTTTAACACGCAAAACAACTCATCCCCTTTTCTCACCGTTTGTCAGTGAATTTGATAAAGCATGTTAAAAAACACATCACATAATTATGTGGTTTTACGGTGTGAAATTTTGTGGAGGGTTGAGGGAATGCTAACTTTAAAAGAAAGGAGGTGAATTGTCAATTGTGAATGGTCAATATTAAAACGATTTCATTCACCATTCACAATTGACAATTCACCCCCCCCTCTCTAACATTATTATGCGATAGTCTGCAAAGCATTCATCTGTTAGCTTTGTAACTGTAAAAAGACCTTATGACCAAATTATTGATTTACGAAGACAACCCCCAGTTACGTGAAGGATTAACGATGCTCATCAACGGGTCTGATGGTTTTGAAGTGCTTTCAGCTTTTAAGAACTGTAACAATGTTGAAGATGAAGTGAGGGCCTTTAAACCAGATGTAATACTGATGGATATAGATATGCCAGGAACCAATGGTATTGAAGGACTAAAAAAAATACGTGAGATTGATACGGATGTAAAAATTTTGATGCTTACCGTATTCGACGACAACAAGAATGTTTTCGATGCCATTAGTAATGGCGCAAATGGCTATGTACTTAAAAAAACACCACCCGCCAGGTTACTGGAATATATTCAGGAAGCTCAAACCGGTGGAGCACCAATGACATCTTCTATCGCCACCCAGGTATTGAAAATGTTCTCTTCACTTAACAACGAAAAAGGACAAGACTACGATCTTTCTGAACGCGAAAAACAGGTTCTGCAATTATTAGTGAATGGGTACAGTTATAAAATGATCGCCGCAGAAATGTTTATCGCCATTGATACCGTTCGCTCGCATATAAAAAAGATTTACGAAAAACTTCATGTAAACAGCAAGAGCGAGGCTGTTGCGAAAGCTTTCAGGAATAAAATTGTGTGAGGGAAGTTGAGGAGTCCGAGGTCTGAGGTCCGAAGTCCGAGGTCCGGAGACCGAAAGACTGGGGCTTGGGTGATTGCTACTTGGCTTATACGATTTTTCTTCCCGTCTTCCGGACTTCGGACTCCCGGACTTTCCGACTCTACAACCCATTCACCACTCACCATTCACATCCCCCTCTCATCCCAACCACATTTTTGTGTGATAGTTTGCAGGCTTTTGCGGGTTTATGTTTGTTGCATAATTGGAAATCAATTCACATTTTACTGTATACAAAAACATTAACAATGACATTAAAAAACAAAACCCTGAACCTGGCAATCATTGCTTTGTCTGTTATGGCCACTGTTGCAGCCTGCAGCGAAGCCGGAAGCAAGGAAACAGCAACCAAGAAAGAAGATATCACTGAAGTAAGACAAAAAGAAAAAGACGAACTGATAGCAAGAGGAGAATACCTCGTAACCGTTGCCGGATGCAACGATTGTCATTCTCCTAAAGTCATGACACCAATGGGACCAATGCCAGACACCACAAAACTGATGTCAGGATACCCTTCTGAACATGGGATACCAACGCTTACAGAAGCATTGGCAAAAGACCAGCAATGGGTAAAAATGTCGCCCGATGTAACAGCTTTTGCAGGTCCATGGGGTATATCGTTTGGTGCAAACCTTACACCTGATGAAACAACTGGTATTGGTAACTGGACAGAAGAAGTGTTTGTAAAAACCCTTCGTACAGGAAAACACCTGGGTCAGGAAGGCGGTCGCCCGGTGATGCCACCTATGCCTTGGTATAATGTTGCAAAAATGACGGATGAAGATTTAAGTGCTGTTTATAGTTATTTAATGTCTTTGCCCGCTATTAAAAATCCTGTACCTGCACCAATTCCTCCTACTGAAGTAAAAGTGATTAAATAGTTGAAATAAAATGAAAAGAAGTTTACAGCAGACGATGAAACTAACTGGCGTATTACTGGCTATCGTTTTGATGATTACAGGTTGTACAAAAGAATTCGATCCAGGTACCGTGGTAGATCCTGGACCAATAGGCGGCCAGAAAAAGTTAAGCAAGATAAATTACGATGATGGCAGCTACCTGTCTGTGCAGTATAACAATGCCGGACAACCAAGTAAAATAACTACCCTGCAAAAAACAACCAGTGGTGATGATATTACTGTGTACCAACTGGCCTATAATGCCGACAAACTCACAGAAATGTCTGCAAGTGATGGTTCAAAATATAAGTACACTTACACTGGTGGTGATATCACTAAAGTAGAAGTGGTAACAGGAAATAATGTGGTTATTGCTACTTATCAATACACTTATAAAGAAGGTCGCTTATGGCGCACCGATATTTTCAGCAGTTTTGCTGGCCCTATCGGTACCGCTCCCTCGATGCGTTTTGAAGTAGATTATTATGCCAATGGCAATATTAAAACAATGAGTTCCTGGTACAAGGATTACAACACTGGTTCCCTTGAAAAAACCGATGTTTATGAAATGAGCAGTTATGATACTAAAAGGAATACCAGTCTTTTATTTGAAAACAATCCTTACCTGCCTACATTGATCGCAATGCCTAATAACCCGCTTACCGAAAAACACTACGATAAATTGGGTCAGCAATATGCATCGGTAACACACACATATACTTATGATAATGATGGCAACCCTTTAAAAAGAACAACGGTAGTAAAAGAAACAGGTCTGCCCGATGAGGTAACTGAAACAACATTTCAGTACTAATTAATTGAATTTCAACATTTTATAAAAATATCCCTGTGTAAACCAACCCCGACCAACTGCGTCGGGGTTCTTTTTTATGTGATTTACAAACCTGCAAAAACATGCATTTCACATGTTTGTGTGGTTGCAAACCGGCATAAACAGGAATACTTTTGCATCGTAACAATAAGGAATATGAAAGCAGCATTCAACAATTTACTCCGCTACTTGCTATGTCTGGCAAGCGTTGTATTGGCTGCCCCCAACCAATCAACCTTATGTACGGCAAACAACGACAAACAAGCAAGTAGCGATTATGCAACGCCGTTTGAACGGCAAAATCCAGTATTTACCCAGGCAAAAGAGCAGGTAAATAGTGAGACTTACATATTGGAAGGCTCAACCAGGTTTGCCATCTGGTAAGTTTTACAGGTTTTCGATATCCGAAAAAAGCCCCCCGACACTTTCGGTATTTTCCCTGATCCCCCAGCTTTTGATTATTTTTGTAGTATGACAGGCAATAGTCTGGCATAGGTTAAAAGACAAAATATGATCAAAACAGGAAATCCCGTAATCAGTATTTACACAGAAATGACTCCTAACCCGGAGACCATGAAGTTTGTTGCGAATAAACTGCTTTATCCGGGAAAAAGCATTGATTTTGCAGAAGAAGCATTGGCTGGTCCCTCACCGCTGGCAAAGGAACTGTTTAGCTTTCCCTTTATCAGAAGCGTATTTATAGCGAGTAATTTCGTTACACTTACCAAAACCGCAGATACCGAAGACTGGCAGGATATTATACCCACCATTAAAGAGTTTTTGAAAGAATACCTTGAAAATGGCGGTGTGGTGGTTAATGAAGAAGAAGTTGCAAAGGTTAAACAGGAAGCATCCAATGCGGTTAGCGCTGATGACGATGATATTGTAAAAAGAGTAAAAGAACTGCTCGAAAACTACGTAAAACCCGCAGTTGAAATGGATGGCGGCGCCATTCAGTTTAAAAGCTATAACGATGGGGTGGTTAACCTGATGCTTCAGGGAAGCTGTAGTGGTTGTCCTTCGTCAATGATTACCCTGAAAGCCGGAATCGAAGGCATGATGAAAAGAATGATTCCGGAAGTAAAAGAAGTAGTAGCAGAAGCTGAATAATACTTTGTTTGTTTTTTTTTGAAAGCGTTGTACCAACAGGGTACAGCGCTTTTTTTTGCAATCGGTAACAATACAAAAAGCGGGAAACATAGTACAATTAATCGCAAACTTTTAATTACCAAAGCACAACATCATTATATTTGCTTAGAACCCAACCCTGCTAAAACTACCAAATGGAGAAAGAGGCCATCCTGCAGCTCCTGCAGCAAAACTATGCTCAGTTAATTGAACAGGTATCTCAACTCAATGACCGTGCACTGTTATATGCACCCACAGACAAATGGAACGCACTCCAGCAGGTTGACCATCTCATCAAAAGTGTAGCACCCGTTAATAAAGCATTTTCTCTTCCCAATTTCATCCTTGGTTGGCGTTTTGGTTATGCAAACAGACCCTCCCGAACCTACGATGCCCTGGTAGATCGTTATCATATCAAATTACAGGCAGGAGGAAGAGCATCCGCTGCATTTATTCCCGGCCCTGACGTACCCGTATCAGAAAAAGACAGGCTACTGTCGCAGTTGGATGCGGAAGTTCGTCAGCTTATTAAGAAAACCAGCAGGTATAAAGAATTCTCCTTAGATAAATACATCCTGCCGCACCCATTACTGGGTATGATTACCCTGCGTGAAATGATCTATTTCACTGCATACCACGCTTCGCACCATGGCAAGAGTATCGAACATGGACTCGTATCGCTTGTTTAATCAGGCATCCCAGATACCCTGTTTTCAATAAAAACAGTATTTTAGACGTTATCCTTACAAAATCTGTTAAAAGAAAGGAAAGGCAACCTAAATGGTATGCTGTTTGTAATATTGCCTATAATGAAACTGAAGCTCACGATATTGATGGTTTTGTTCGCGACTTCGCTGATAGCGCAAAGGACAACATTTTATGTGGCGGATACCAAGGCAGACTGCTACGGAATCAGCAATAAGCCTTGTTTACAGGTAAAGGAAAAACCAGGCGAACCCTATGCACTGTTTTATTCAGGGATCGAGGGATTTACATACGAAGAAGGATATAACTATAAACTGGAAATAATGAGGGTGAAAAGAGATAATCCACCCGCTGACGGTTCGGCATATGCTTATTACCTTATAAAAGTGCTTTCCAAAGAAAGGTCGAAAACCTATGTACAAAGAACCATTCCAATTCCAGACCAGGTTTCCTTGCCATTGGCAAGAATCAGCCGAAACGGGAAAATGGAACAGGTGAATGGTAGTAACATACCCGATATACAATTTGATAGAAAAACAGGCAGGATATCCGGTAAAGCAATCTGTAACCGTTATTTCGGGAAAGTAATCATCGACAATGGAAAGATGGCTATTTCCGGGGTGGCATCTACAGAAATGGCCTGCCTCGACATGCAAATGGAATCACTTTACTTAAAACATCTTTCCGCAGTTAACCGCTACCAGTTTAACAGCGGCATCCTTCAATTATATAAAGACCAGGAACTGCTTTTGCAATTTACCATTCCGGAAAACTAACACCACCATTACGGATACCATCCTTATTTGCAATTGAATCTGTATTTTGCTGCACCATGATGAGTTTCCAGGAATTGTTGCAACAGTTTACCAACGGCATTCAGCAAACAGGCCCACTTGAATTTATTGCAGTAATAGCAGGTATAGCCAGCGTATGGTTTAGCAGAAAAGAACATATACTTGTTTACCCCATCGGACTCATCAATACCCTGATCTATATTTACCTGAGTATTAAAGGACAACTTTTCGGAGAAGCCAGCGTTAATTTTTATTATTCGGTAATGAGTATTTATGGATGGATACTTTGGACAAGAAAAGATACACAGACAAAAGCATTCGTATTACATATTACCAATAGCACGAAGAAAGAATGGGTACAACAGCTTTTGTTCTTTGGTGCTTTTTATGTGCTGATTTTTATTCTGTTAAGCTGGTTAAAGAATGGGTTTGCTCCAGAAGCTATTCCCTGGGCCGATGCATTCGCAAGCGCTTCCGCATATACAGGCATGTGGTTGATGGCAAGAAAAAAAACAGAAAGCTGGATATGGTGGATCGCAACAAATATGGCTTCTATTCCGTTGTATTTTGTGAAAGGTTATGTTTTTACAAGTGTTCAGTTTCTTGTTCTATTAATTCTGGCTATTGCAGGACTAATAGAATGGAAAAAGAGAGCTAGGGATAAATAAGATATTCTGGCCCTCAGTGGCAATTAATTTGCCACAGAAGTCACTGAATACCACAGAAAGAGAAACATGATTCATAAGATCGTCATATTAGGTCCAGAGTCTACAGGTAAGAGTACGTTGTGTGAATTATTGGCACAGCATTATAATACTTTGTGGTGCCCGGAGTTTGCGAGGGAGTATTTAACGACCCATGGAATGGATTACGATTTCGATGATCTTTTGTCGATCGCCAAAGGCCAGTTGGCATTGGAGAAAGAATATGAGAACATGGTCAATAGGCAATGGTCCATGGCAGAAGGATCAAATCCGGGAGAAGCAAAACGATGGGTTAATGTAAAAACACTTCGCTCACAAAATCATCCACCGCTTTTGTTTGTTGATACAGATATGTATGTGATGAAAGTTTGGTGTGAATACGTTTTTCAAAAATGCCATCATTTTATCCTCAATGAAATAATTCAGCAAACCACTAACTTCTACCTGCTCTGTAAACCCGATTTACCCTGGGCAGAAGATGTGCTTCGTGAATACCCTGATGAAAAACCACGTCTGGAATTATACCAGATATACCGCGATATTATGATCAATCAAAAAGTACCCTGGGTCGAAATTTTCGGTGATTATGATGCTCGTTTGGAAAAAGCAATATCAGCTATCGACAAATTTATCGGGGCTCAATAACTATTTTATTTTAGCAAGGATTGCAGTTCCGCATCATCTTCAATATTCTGCATTTGCTTTAGTATCTGTGGATAGCGCCAGGCAACACGGCGACTCATTGGTTTAGGTAAAAACTTTTTCGGATTAGGAAGACTCGCTACGATCATGGCAGCTTCTGCGCGGGATAATTTTTCGGCTGGTTTGTTGAAATATTTTCGTGAAGCTGCTTCTACGCCAAATAATCCAGGACCCATTTCAATTACATTGAGGTAAACTTCCAGTATCCTTTGCTTACCCCAGATCCATTCAATCATTTTCGTGAAATAGAGTTCCGGCACTTTTCGAATATACTTTGTAATGCCACCTGCCTGCCATAGAAAAACATTCTTGGCTGTTTGTTGTGAAATAGTGCTGGCTCCACCACCTAATGGGATCTTCGTTTTCTTACCTTTTTTCTTTGGCTTCATGCTTCTTTCGATCGCATCCCAATCGAAGCCGCTATGATCAGGAAAGGTTTGATCCTCACTTGCTATTACTGCGAGTTTAATATTATATGGAAGCTTATTCCAGGAGATATAATCACGCTTCAACCCATAACTGAAACTATTGGATAATTGCGTAATGGTAATAGGCGGCATAACCCACCTGCAAATGATGATATAGGCCAGCGATGTTAGAAACATCCAAAGGGCTGATCGCCATATAAAACGCCAGATTCTTTTTCCCAGGGGTCTTTTTTGTGCCATTATACAACAAGATACTGCTTAACCCTATTGGGTGGAAATGATCTGCATAGAATATTTTCTTCTTATGCGGATATATGATTTGTATTTGAGCGATTGAAGATGCCCGATTAAAAATACACCTGCGGCAATGCCTATATTCCTTAAGTTATTACTTGCAAAAAGGGGTTCGCCATTTTCAAGACTATTAAACAGGTTTAGAAAAACATAACCAGCGCTACCCAATTTTAATAATGAACCATTCGTAAAAATGCCACTCTTAAATTTGTTTCCGGGCATTCCGATGATCTCTGAAATATGAATACCCATAACGCCAAACCAGGAAGTATCTATTGTAGGAAAACCAAACTGGTTAGGTATTTGCCGGGTAATAAAACAATTCACAAAAATGGAATCTTTATCAATACGTTTGATTTTTCCATCGAGCCATTGTGTGGTAACGTATTGAAACCGGATAAAATTATCTTTTGTCCAACTCTGTATATTTTGGTTCTTTTTCTTAAATACTAAAATACCGGATTGTGCCTGGCTATGGGTGCAGGTAAATGCAAGTATAAAAAGCAGTAGTAGTGCCGGCCTCATGGAACTGAAAGATAAAAAGGAAATATATCTTTTTCTTTAATCCTTTGTTAAACCTATTTAAACAGGGCAAGTACACCCCAGCATAAGGCAATGCCAAATCCTATAAGTATAAGTCCGGAAAGTTTATTAATAAAATGCAGGTTTTTGGCATTTAGTCTGGAACGAAGTTTTCCTGCAAGTACTACTTTTAAAATATCAGATAGCAGTACAAAAACAAGACAGGTAGTAAATACAATAAAACGGTATTCTCCGGGATGGGTGGCAGTTTGTGAATCGGCCATAATGAGTGTTGTCCAGGCGAACCAGAAAAGAAACACACCCGGGTTAAGCATATTCATAAAATAGCCCGACAGAAAAATTGCTGCATAATCTCTTTTGCGGAAGTTTTTTGTGATGAGTTTATTTTCTTCATCAACCGGCACTTTTTTAAAGAAAAGGGTATAAATGCCAATCGCAACGAGAAAGATGCTACCCGCTATTGCAATGGTGTTCTTATATTCAAGTGCTATATTAAACAGGGAAGTAAAAAAATTACACACTAAAACCAAGGTAATATCGCTGGCAGATACACCCGCAACAAAAACATACCCGGCCTTGTGTCCATTATTGATACTTTGCTTGATGATGGCAAAGATGACGGGTCCTACAGAAATACTGAGAATAACACCCAGTATTAATCCTTTTATCAGCGGAGCTAGCATTCAGTGGTCATTGGGTTATACACCAAAATAAGCGGATAATTTTGAAAAACCTTTTATCTGTGATTAACGGAAGAAATTAATGCAGAATTTTTGCTGAAATAATCATGTCAAGTCCGGGGAAATGATCATCCAGATAAGTATTTCCATACAGATAAATAGAATCCTGGATAGCTGCAATGGTTTTACCATATTTGCCGTTAAGGCGCGACAATACCTCCATTCCCTTTATCACTTTTCCAATGGGGGTATAACCTTTAACCCCCTCTCTAATGGTAGTATCCAGTTCAGGGTTGTCTTTCATATTGATGAAAAGCTGGGTGGTCCTGCTATTGGCTTTACCCCGCACAAATGCGACAATACCTTTTTTGTGAAGTTGTAAAACCGGTTCATCCTTTAATTTTTTGGTGTCCCAAAAAACATTCTTCTCAATATCATCTGCTATACCAAACTGAACCAGGTAATTAGGTTCAACCCTGAAGAATGCTGTTGAGTTATAATAACCTGTTATAACAAGTTGGTAGAGGCGATCAACGCCTATTGGCGACCATCTTCTATAAGCTTCCAGGATAAAATCGCCCTTGGTGGTTTTAAACAATACCTGAAAACTTTCAGGTGCTTTTCTTTTCAGGATACTGATATTGGGTTCTTGTGCCGACGCAGTAACAGACACTATTAATAAAAGAAGGAAAATATATTTCATTAGGATACCAATTCTTTTTTTAAGAAAAGCTGCCAGTCTTCCAGCATTTTACCTTTTAATACCCTAGGAAATTTATGCTGCCCGCCCACTTTTCCTTTTGAACGCATAAACTCCATAAACTGTTCTTCCGACAATACGTCGAGGAAAACCTCTTTTAGTGCGCTTTTTCTCTCCACAGCATAATCGTCGTTCAGTTCTTTTAATTTATCATCAATCAACTGAATCAATCTCTTTTTTTCTACCTGGTCGTTGCAGGCAACATACCAGTGATGCGCAAAAAAGCTATCGTAAGGTACGCCCGCTACGGTAAACTCTGGAATACAGATATTCAATTGTTCGCTGGCAAGTTGAATAGCTTTATTCATATTGTCTACACTCAGGTGCTCACCTACCAGACTTAAAAAATGTTTTGTTCGGCCGGTAATAATGATTTCGCATTTCTCTTTATCTACAAAACGAACCGTATCACCAATTAAATAACGCCATGCACCAGCTGCAGTGCTGATTAGTAATGCATAGTCTTTACCCTCTTCTACTTCATGTATCATTAATGCTTCCGGGTCTTTTACCATTTCGCCGTTAGCATCAAAGTTTTTATCATCGAAGGGAACGAACTCCATAAATATATGTTCACCCGTAACCAAACGCATGCCCTTACCAAACTGACGATCCTGGTAGGCGATAAAACCTTCACTGGCCAGATAGGTTTCTATATAGGTAATAGGTTTACCCAATAATTTTTCAAACCCTTTTTTATAAGGTTCGAAGCTTACACCGCCGTGTACAAAAAAGGCCAGGTTGGGCCACATTTCATGGATATTATTAAGCTTATAGCGCTCAATAACCATTTCCATACACATCTGTATCCAGGCAGGTACACCTACCACAAATCCGATATCCCATTCAGGTGCTTTGTCAACAATCTCTTCCAGTTTTTTGTTCCAGTCTTTTTGCTTGGCAATTTTTTTGCCCGGTTTATAAAAAGGCTGAAACCAGAAAGGCGCTTTTTTCTGCGTAATACCACTTAAGTCTCCGGCATAATAACCTGGACCTTCTTTCTGTAAATCAGTACTTCCACCAAGGGTTAACCAACCTTTACTGATAGAACTATAGGGAATGTTTTCATAATTCCTCAGACTAAGCAATTGCTTAATCATCACAATTTTATTACCACTCAGGAGATCGTTGGTAACGGGAATATATTTACTGGCAGCTTCACTGGTTCCGCTGCTCAGTGCGTAATAGCGGATTTTACCGGGCCAGCAGATATCAGGAATACCTTCGAGGGTTTTATGCCACCACTCTTTGTGAATGGTATTATAATTATAGGTAGGAACCAATTCCTGAAATTTTTTGCCTGGGTGTTTTGAAAGCAGGATCTCATCGAATCGAAATTGTTGACCAAAAGCTGTAAACCTTGCTTTTCTCAATAATTTTTTTAACACCTTGATTTGTTGCCTGCGTGGATTGTTTTGGGGAAGCCTTAATGCTTTTAAAATACGGTTAGGCAATTTAATATCAAGGATAGACATCGTTAGACTCGGGTTAATTGAATATACAAAATTACACTAAAACAGCTAAAACAATGGTATCGGTTGATAAAAGGTAGGGCTATTGTTGGACAATGAATAGCAGGAAAAATAATCTTTTAAGCCACAGATTTACAGATTAGCCATAGTAATCAGTGAATCTGTGGCTTAAAATTGCTTTTCAATAAAAAAACGGCTATTTGTTAAAGGGTAAGGCCCTTGAAACCGCAAACAAGAAACGGAAAAATACATTTTTCGATCCTTCCATCGCTGGTATGATCTCTTCTAAGGCATAATCGGGAACATACACCAGCACCTGCGACAACTGCTGTTGACTGATTACAGATGCCAGTCCAGATATCAGATCAACTTTTCTACCATCTTGCTCTAATACCAATGCAGTTTGTTTAAGGATATCGCTATGCCCCTTTTCTGTTAACACGTTAATGATCTGCTCACAACCAAACTGTCCGGCCATCATACATGCTGTACCTGGCTTATTTAATAAAGTGAGCATGTTATCCTTCGGCAATAACCATTGTTTTATCAGACTTAATCCCTGAACGAAAAATATAAAGGGTATAAGTAACCACCCAGCTTTATAATGCTTATGTACAAACTGTCGCATAGCCTTATAAAACAACGCATGTTGTTTGCCTGATCTGTTCCGGGAGCTTTGCCCTTTATAATGAATAATGGAAACTTCGCCCAAATAATAAATATCATATCCCAGCTTACTTATACGAAGTGAAAGATCAATGTCTTCTCCATACATAAAAAAAACCGGATCGAAGCCCTGCATCGATTCAAGCAAGGCTTTCCTGACCATCATAAAAGCCCCAGCCAACACATCGATACGGTGGTTTTCATTTTTTGAAAGTTGTCCGAGTGCATAGTTATTAAACAACCCTGATGTCGGAAAAAGGGAGGCCATACCGGTAACTTTAAAAAAGGTATTTGAAAGAGAAGGTTTGGCTCTTTTGCTTTCCGGTAGAAAATTTCCAAAGCCATTGATCATTTTTACGCCTACTGCCCCGGTTTGCTGGTGATTATTAAGGAAGCTGACACAATAGGCAATGGTATTTTCAGGAACCAGTGTATCCGGGTTCAGGAAAAGAATATAATTACCCTTTGCCTTACTCAACCCCAGGTTACAGGCCCTGCCAAATCCGATATTGGTTTCTGCTTGCAAAAAATGAACATCCGGAAAAAGGGGGGCCAGCTTTGTAATACTATCGTCGGGTGAGGCATTGTCGACCACAATGATTTCGCCATTAAGCTGTTGCATGGCATTTTTTACCGTAATCAGGCATTGTTCCAGAAAATCGGGTACACAATAGTTTACTATAATAACGCTGAGTTCCAAATACTGCTTTTCACTGCAATAATAAGCAGGTTTAACGACCTTCTTAATTGCTTATTTCTTATTCCTAATTCTATATTCTTCTGCCGGTTTGTTACTTTTGCGGATATGTTGAAACAAACGCTCATCAAAGCTACCGAGGCCGGAGCTGCGGAATTACAACGCTTTTTTAATGGCCAGTTTAAAATAAGTAATAAAGAAGGGGTTAATAACCTGGTAACAGAGGCAGACCATGCGGCTGAAAAAGCCATCTTCGAAGTAATCAGACAAGATTATCCAGATCATTTTATTTTAAGTGAAGAAACGGGAGAAATTGTGCAAGACTCGGCCTATAAATGGATCATTGACCCCATTGACGGCACTGTAAATTTTGCCAATGGTATTCCCATTTGTTGCGTAAGTATTGGTATTGAGCAGAATGGGGAAATGATACTAGGTGCAGTATATAATCCATTTATCAACGAGTTTTTCTTTGCCCAGAAAGGATTTGGCGCCACGCTGAATGATAAAAAAATTCATGTAAGCGAAAAAACGCAGGTCATCAAAAGCTGTCTGGTAACCGGTTTTCCATATACCTATCTTGATATGGAAAATGGTCCGCTGCAGGTATTCGAAAAGCTTATTCGTAAAGGTGTACCAGTGAGAAGACTGGGAAGTGCTGCGATTGATCTGTGTTGGGTAGCAGCTGGTAGGTTTGATGGGTTTTATGAACACAAACTACAGGCATGGGATAGTGCAGCCGGATTTTTAATCGTAGAAGAAGCAGGAGGTAAAGTAACTGATTTCAAAGGCAATCATTACTCCCCCTATCAGCCACATATTATTGCCACCAACGGAAAAATACACGACGAGCTGGTAGCGATAGTAAATGGAGCACCTGTAACAGAAGAGTAAATAAACAGAGCAATATCCAATAACCAATTTCCAACTTTGAAGTTGATTATTGAACTTTCAATATTTTTTTATGAGTGAAGTTAGAACTGAAGTATCTGATCTGGGTGAGTTTGGTTTGATTGATCATCTTACCCGAAATTTTGAAATACACAATGCATCTACCGTATTAGGCGTTGGCGATGATGCAGCGGTGATTGATCATTTTGGAAAGCAAACTGTAGTTACAACCGATCTATTGCTGGAAGGGGTGCATTTCGATTTGATGTATACACCCCTGAAACACCTGGGTTATAAAGCCGTGATGGTAAACCTGAGTGATATCTATGCCATGAATGCTACTCCTACTCAGATTACCGTGAGTATTGGCATGAGCAATAGGTTTAGTGTGGAAGCCATGACAGAGTTATATGAAGGTATTCATATCGCCTGCGAAAAACATGGAGTTGATCTGGTAGGAGGTGATACATCTACTTCACAAAAAGGATTGATCATATCGGTAACAGCCATAGGCGAAGTAGCACCTGATAAGTTTGTAAAAAGGAGTACTGCATCAAAAGGCGATCTTATATGTGTAAGCGGTGATTTAGGTGGAGCTTACCTCGGCTTAACACTGATGGAAAGAGAAAAGAAAATCTACCTCGAAAATCCACAGATACAACCTGATCTGGAAAACGAAAGTTATATTGTAGGAAGGTTGTTGAAGCCTGAGGCCAGAAAAGATATCATTGGTTTTTTCGAAGCAAATAATATCATGCCTACCAGCATGATGGATGTAAGTGATGGTATCAGCAGTGAAGTATTACATCTTTGTAAGCAAAGTAACCTTGGCTGCCGTATTTATGAAGAAAAACTACCCATTTCGGAACATAGCCGTAAAGCTGCATTCAAATTTGGGTTAGATCCAACCGTTTCTGCACTGAATGGCGGGGAAGATTATGAACTCATCTTTACCCTGAAGCAGGAGGATCACGAAAAAATTACCTTAAATGAAGAAATCAGTGTGATCGGATATATGACCGAATTGGAAGAAGGTTGTAAATTACTGACCAAAGGAGGCAACACCTTTAATATTACCGCACAAGGCTGGAATGCATTTCAGCAATAAATAAATATGAAGACAGTCCGCATCACGCTATTTTTTCTTGCATTGATCATCGGACTATCTGCTAAGGTGGAGGGACAATACATTCCACCACCACTCCCTAAAATGGCGGCTAAGCCATTGGTAGAAGATATAGTGTTGCTGAAAAAAATACTGGAAGCCAATCATCCAAGTCTTTATTGGTACACTCCCAAAGACAGCATCGATTACTATTTTAATGAAACCATTGCGAGCATCACCGATTCGCTGAATGAAGTGGAGTATAAAAACCGTGTGTCTAAACTTATTGCACATATCAGGTGCGGGCATACCACCGTTCGATTCTCAAAAGCTTATGGTAAAGTGGCGAATATGTACCGCTTTCCTCAATTCCCACTTTCTTTAAAAGCATGGGATGATAGTCTGGTAGTATTGGGTAGTGCCTACCGAAACGATAGCATATTTAAAAGAGGTACTATCGTAACAGCGATTAATCAGCGTAAACCCGCAGCACTACTGGATACTATTTATCAATATATCAGTACCGATGGCTATGGGGTAAACCATAAAAGTCAGATTATCAGCAGCAATTTTCCAGGCTGGTATAAAACCATATTGGGTGATGCTGATTCAGTATATAACATTCGTTATATCGACTCAACAGGTATCGAAAAAGAAACTACGATAAAAGCCTATCGTCCAGTAATAGATACAGGAAGAAAAAGGCCAATAGTCCGGGCTCCTGAGTTAACCAGAAGGGAGTTGAGAAAACTAAGCCTGCTGAATAAGCGAACGATGATTATTGATACTGCAACAAGTACGGCTTTTATTCGGCTTACCACATTTACCGGAGGAAGACTGAGAAGCTTTTTCAGGAAGTCTTTCAAAACACTTGCAAAACTATCTATACAAAACCTGGTAATTGATTTACGTGAGAATGGAGGAGGTAACGTAAGTAACAGCATTAAATTAACCCAGTATTTGGTTGATAAACCATTTAAAATAGGCGATACAGTCGCGGCCATCAACCGAAAGTTTACCTATGGTAAGTATATAAAACCTAAACTGATTTATTGGTTTGCCATGAATTTCGGAGCAAAGAAAGAAGCAGATGGAAAAATTCATTACCGCCGTTATGAGCGACATTATTATTCGCCAATCAACAAACATCATTTTAATGGCAAACTGTATTTAATACAAGGTGGGTATACATTCTCAGCGGCAACGATGTTTATATCCCAATTACAGGGCCAGGCCAATGTAAAAGTTGTGGGTGAGGAAACAGGTGGCGGTTACTATGGAAATTCAGCCATGCATATCCCCAAAATCACTTTACCTAATTCCGGTATAGTAGTGAGTTTGCCGATGTATAGACTGGTAATGGATAAAGAACGCCCCAAAGGTTATGGTATTATGCCCGATATTTTCATTAAACCATCTTCTCAGGCTATTAAGGAAGGGTATGATATAAAGATTGCCGAAGTGCGTAAGATGATTGGAAGCGGAAATGATAAAAACTAATTGTCTCACTCACTTTCTATCCGACAGCTTTCGTCCGTATTTTACATATTATAATAAAATGTAAATTTTACTAACTAATTCTCCTTCCTGTTTTATATTCACTGTAAATAAGGGCAAGCACTTTACACTTAATACACAACCAATATTTATGAAGCAGAGGTGTTTTTTATACCTGCTCACGATGGTAGGTTTAACTTTTGTATGCAGCAGCTATATTAATAAAACTGGATCAGCACAGAAAGCTGGTGAAACAGCTGACTATATTAAAAGTATAGATAGCCTGTTAAAAACCAGTTTACCCAGACCATTTAATGGCGTTGTTTTGATTACAAAAAATGGCAAACAGTTATATAAAAAAGCTGTTGGTTATGCTGATTTTTCTAAAAAAACGCCCCTTACATTAAGGGATAATTTTAGGATACAATCGAACAGCAAACAGATTACTGCGGTATTGGTATTAAAGGAAATTGAAAAGGGAAGTATAAAATTAGACCAGCCCATCCGGCAATATTTGCCCGATCTGAAACAGAGTTGGGCAGATACTGTTACGGTGCACCAGTTATTGAATATGTCGGCTGGTTTGGTGCATCTCGAAAAACCATTGTCTTTTAAACCCGGTACCGGTTTCCATTATAGTAACCCAGCCTATGGCTTATTGGGACTGCTGATTGAAAAAACAACAGGGAAAACATATATCGAAGCAGCAAATAGTTTGTTCAAAGAACTGGGAATGCTGAATACCTTTTGTTATGAAATGGAAAAGTCCAATAAGGGACTGGTAAACGGATATTGGCGTACCAATGATTCACTAGAATTGGTGGATTTTAAAAGCATGAACTTCACAAATGAATCCTGGGCCAATTTTATTCCGGCTGGTGGAATAATTTCCAATGCCCTGGATCTGAATACCTGGGATACCAAACTGCATTCAGGAAAAATACTGCAGCCTGGGTCTTATACAGCTATGGTGAACTCTGGAATAGTAGATGAAGACTATACATTCAGTGCGCAAAAATCGAATTATGGTTATGGCGTAAATATAAATGAAGGATCACCGCATAAATATATTGGTCATGCAGGCAGGGGAATAGGCTTTGTAAGTCTGAAAATTTATGTGCCGGCTAAGGATTTAGACATCATTATACTCGAGAATGTTTACAACCGGGATGTAAGTATTGTCTATCATTTCGAAAAGAGTATCAGACAAATAGTAATGAATAGTAGTCTGGTGAAATAAGAAATGATGGATTCTTTTATGCATTTCAATCTGCAAGTCAAAGCCTGACCATGACCTGCATTATTGAAATCCAAAAAAGTATTTAGGGATAATAGACTTTGAAAAAAAATTATTTCAATAAAACAATTTTAAAAAATAAAGGTCGTTTTTGAGATGCGCTGCAACCAAGTAATCCCGCACCATCACAATTACATTCCCAGTGAAACATAAATTATACGGACTTGATCACTTAAGGGCCCTGGCCATTATTTTAGTTTTCTTTTTTCATTATTTCATCATCAGCGGTGGAGAGCCAGCATGGCTTCCGGATATTGCGTCTTTCGGATGGACGGGTGTTGATCTGTTTTTTGTATTGAGCGGATTTTTAATTTCGGCCCAACTATTTGAACAAATAAAACAGGGGGAGCTGGTTTCATTCAGAAAGTTCTTTTTAAAACGTTTTTTCAGGATTGTACCAGCATTCCTGGTTACCGTAGCACTTTACTTTTGTTTCCCCTTTTTCAGGGAAAAAGAAGCACTTCCGCCGTTATGGAAATTCCTGACATTCACACAGAATTTAGGATTAAATCTAAAGGACTACGGCACTTTTTCTCATTGCTGGTCGCTCTGTGTAGAGGAACATTTCTACCTCTTCCTTCCACTTATTTTAATAGCCATTCAAAAGGGCAAAGGGATCAAAAATGCATATTGGCTATTAATAGGTGTATTTCTGGCAGGATTTGCAATAAGAATCTACAGCTTTAACCAGTTGTATTTACCTAATATATCGGATAAGAACAATTGGCTTTATTGGTATAAGTTTATTTACTACCCAACCTATAATCGTTTAGATGGATTACTAATTGGAGTAATGATTGCGTCGATATATGTATTTAAATCAATCTGGTGGCAAAATATAGCTAAGTATGGGAATCTGCTGATCGTATTGGGCTTGATTACTTTAACAGGCGCCTATTTTTTATGCGAAGACCAACAAACATATGATGCATCTGTTTTTGGATTTCCGGTTATTGCAATTGGATTTGGATTGATGGTATCAGGAGCGATTAGCCCTGCAAGTTTCTTGTATAAATGGAACTCAAAGCTTACAACACTCATAGCAACCATTTCTTATGCTATTTATCTAACACATAAAGGTGTTATTCACTCAACACAGCAGATTTTGTCTGAGTATAACCTCAACAGTAACATCGTACTGTTAATTTGTATCATCACCTGTATTGCTTTTGCCTATCTATTGCATCTTGTTGTAGAAAAACCGTTTATGAAACTGCGGGATAAAATTGTAAGTTGATGATTCCAAAAAAGTACAAGACAGAAAATTTTCGGCAATCCTTATCGTAGAAGCACTCGTACTTCTGTATTTCTTTGAGCATTTGTTTTGGGAAAAAACGGCAAAACAAGAAGTAATTAAGAAGGAGTGCTATTTCTCCTTCCCATACGCTTAACTCATCGCTCATTGTTTAGCTATAGTTCTAATTTTCAATAATATCTTATTAAATTAGCATTTATATTTTGCCCTTTAACCAATTAATGATCTGCCTTCATAAATCCCAGAACAGTAAAGGCAATCATAACAAAACGAATACAACCTCAGATTGAAATGAAAATACTTATAACTATACTAGCACTTCTAAACGGTGGCTATATGCTGCTTGACGGAATTTTTGTAACAGTTAAGGGAAAATATATCGGTCCAGAAAAACCAGGACCCTGGGCTGAAATTTTTTACAAACTGAACGTTAATGTTTTTAAGCTTGGATGGCTCTTTATATTGTATGGGTTAATTTGGCTTACCTGGGTTTATGCCTTATCAACAAACAAAGAGTGGGCTTACAGTCTTGGATTAATCATTAGCTTACTTACAATATGGTATCTACCCTTCGGAACATTGATTTCTATTATAGTTTTAGCAACCCTTTTGTTTTGGAAACATAAAGTCGACCTATGAAAATATTTATCATCGACTTTTCAAACGATACGGAAATTGAAAAAAGAATTTCGCAAGACATAGAAATCCATAGAGAAAATATGGACGGAGGCCAGGCGTATAAGTTGATAAGTGACATAATGCCTGACCTGATTTTTGTAAACGCTGACAAAAAGCCCAGTCACGGATTACAGACAGCTATATCTGTTAAACAGAGAAAGAAGACATCGAAAATTCCAATCATTTTTATAGGAAACGACCAAAAACAAAAAGATAAGCTGAACGAAATCGGTAAACTAATAAGCTTTGATCATATTGAGTCCTACCTGCAAGCGGCAAGAAACACCAAGCACTAAATCGGTTTGTGGTAAGAAAACTGAAGCTCTATATAAATAGGTTTGTGCTACCAATAAAGCGGAAAGCATACTAGCTTTTTGAAAAAATCCAACATTTTCGAAAAGCCTATCCTCATCACTCATCCACCACTTTCAACACTTCCAGTGTCTCCGTCAATCCCACCATCGCAACATTATATCCCTTTTCAATTCTTCCGGTTCTGTGAGATAAACCCATTACTTGTGCCGGGTATAAACTACACATACGCAATGATTCATCCATTGGTATCTGTGCTTTGTGTACCAGGTTTCGGGCACAGGCGGCCATATTTAATGCAGAGCCACTAAGCGTTCCATTAGACTCATACTTATCACCATTGAGTTTGTGTGGATAAGCACCGCTGGTGGTACCGGTTACTGCATCGGTAATAGCAAACAGTCTTTCTTTCATTTGTTTCTTGGCAATACGTATGGCTGCGAAATCTACATGATAACCATCGGGCACTATGCTACACATCACCGTTTCATGATCGAATATCGCACCAACTAATCCGGGTTCCCGATGTTGCAACGCACTCATGGCATTAAAAAGATGCGTGGCAGTAGGAATACCATTGTTAAATGCATCAATACCTTGTTGATAGGTGGCATTGCTATGTCCCGCAGAAATTACTACACCGTAGGATCTGATCAGGTTTACGATTTCGGAGGAACAAATTTCCGGAGCCAGGGTAATCATCGTAATAATACCTTTTCCATAATCCAGTAATGATTTTACCTGTTCTACAGTAGGTACATGAATAAATTCTTCCAGATGTGCACCTCTTTTTACCGGATTAATCCAAGGGCCTTCTATATGCAAGCCGATGCAACCTATACCCCTGTTTTTCTGGTAAGCAGCAACTGCATCAATTGCCTGTTTAAATACCTCATAACTATTGGTTGCAACCGTTGGTTGAAAATAAGCAGCACCGCCTTCCCTGCAATACTTGTACAATAATTCTAAAGATTCGATATTCGGATATACAGAAAATAGTTTTTCATAAGCACCATAAATCTGAATATCCATAAAAGCAGGTGCAATAATGGGGTATTGAGCCGTATAGGGCTCATGTATTACTTTAGCCGGAACAATATCAACTATAGCGCTACGCTCAGTAACAACAACCTGCTGTTCAAGCCAACGGCTACCATTAAATAAACGGTTAGCAAAATAAGTATTGTGCTCACGCATAGAAAGCTTTTTTAAATTTCTTAGAGAAAGTCATCATAAATATCGAATGATGAAGATCGAATTCTCAATTATTCATATTCGTCATTCCATATTTATCATTCAAACCTCTGTAATCAAAAACTGATCAGCGTCTTTCCAGAAGGGGAATTTTGTACGAACATCGTCTACCCCATTTTTTTGCAGGGTGATGGTGAAAATGTCTTCGTCGTGTTCCTTATGGTAAAGCACTTCCCCTAGCGGATCAACTACCATACTATTACCACTGTGGTAAATATTATTACCATCATTTCCAACCCGGTTAACACCTAATACAAAAGACTGGTTTTCGATTGCACGCGCGGTGAGTAAAGTCTTCCAGGCATGGTTTCTTCTTTCAGGCCAGTTGGCAACATAAATAATAGCATCAAACTCCGGACCATGTTCATTAGTTTGCTGACGTGCCCAAACCGGGAAGCGCAGATCGTAACAAATCTGAAGGTTTATTCTCCATCCTTTTACCTGTGCTATCAGTCGTTTATTGCCTGCAGCATAATGTTGGTCCTCACCCGCAAAAGCAAAACGATGCCTTTTATCGTAATATCCCAATGTTCCATTCGGAAGCACCCATAATAATCGATTGTAAAATTGATCTCCATCCTGGATAATCAGGCTTCCGGTAATCACCACTTTCTTTTTAGCAGCAATATGTTTCATCCACTGAACCGATGGTCCGTCCATGGGTTCAGCCAATACTTCGGGGCGCATACTAAAACCAGTACTAAACATTTCGGGCAATACCACGATTTCTGTTTTTTCCGAAATGCTGTTAATCTTCTCCTCAAACATATTGAGGTTGGCGGTTTTGTCTTCCCAGAAAAGAGACGACTGTATCAAAGAAAAGCTAAGCGATGACATGTTTGCAAGGTAAGGAGAACAGAGGAACAGAAGAACAGAAGAACAGAAGAACATCGAATGTCCAAATAAATATTACTTGAACATTGGACATTGGATATTCGATGTTCTTCTGTTCTTCTGTTATGTTCCTCTGTTCTTCCCTTCTTTTGTTTCAAAACATCAAAACCCCCATCTGAATAGATCCATAGCTTTGACTGATAAGCTGGCCGGCGGTTTCTTTTGATTGATGTATAAAGGCAATCCTGGTATTAAAGCGTTTTTGGGCGTAGCAAATTCCCCATTCCTGTTCAAAAACCCATGTTTCCGGATTAGTAAGCACGGCCCCGTTTTTATTGCTGAATAATCCACCTTGTAAACTCGCATTATAAACCTGGGCTTGCATAGAGGGGTGGACATAAAGAAATAATTCCATTTTCTTTTTTGGGGCTGCATAACCACTGCTCATCCTGGTATTGAAAAGTAAAGAACTATGATTGCTTTCATAAGAACCGATACAAAAAACGGTTCCCAGTTTTGCGTTGGTAAACTGTGTCCCCAAACTCGCAGAAAAAACCGGCACCATTTTGAATACTTGTCCAAGGTTAAACAAGGTTTGGGCATATGATGCGGTAAGATCAATACCTAGTGCATTCGGCACCTGGTATTTCCATCCTTCAAATTTTTTAAAATTCAGTAAGCTATGATAGCCATTCTGTAGCGCCTCACCAAGAGAAGCTTTTCCTACCAAACCCAGTGTTAGACCCCATTGTAATAAAGCATCGTTGCGATAGCTGCTGATGGATCGATAGTCTGCATATAAATAACCACAATAGGGCCGGTCTATTTCATGTGAGGTTTCTGCCTTTTTGGATAAGGGGGTAAATATTTTCTGCCCTAATTCAAAAGCATGAATACGTTTAACCCTGGTAGAAGTATCAGCAATACGGTAGTTTAATTTAATACCATTGGTATAATAGGCATCCTTTATCTGAAACAGGTATGCATCATTTTCTGTGGTAACAGTAAACGCTTTTCGGGGAATAAATTTCTGCTGCGCATTACTGCATATCAACAATAACGAGCTGGCAATCGTTAAAAAAAACCTCATTAGGGGGAAGTAGTTTCTGCGTCTAAGGTAAACTTAATTAATGTTCAATGTCCAATGTTCAATGTCCAATTTCGAAATTGGACATTCAATATTCTACATTCATCATTCCTATTGCTTCCCTGATCAGGTCTTGTTCAAAACCTTTTTGCAGGAGGTATTGGGTGGTTTTTGCGCGGCGGGATATAGGGGTTTCCTTTTTTAGGGTAAGCCATTTGGTGCGGGCGAGTTTTTGTAAAATGGTCCGATAATCATCCTCATCTATTTCTTTTAAGGCAGATTTAATGTTGGGGGCACTGATCCTTTTTTGTTTTAATTCATACACAATTTTAACCCGCCCCCATTTTTTTAAGCGGAAATGACCACCGGCAAATTGGGTGGCAAAACGGGCTTCATTCAGGTAATCTTCTTCAATTAAACGGCTTATCAGGGTTTCAACGGCTGTTTTTGGCAGGCCATAGCCATACAGTTTTTCCCTAACCTCAAAATGGCATCGCTCCTGATAGGCACAATAATGCTTTATTTTTTGCCATGCCTGTTCTGGGGTAAGCTTGTTTCGAAGGGTCATGCGTACAATAAATTGTGTTATTATTAGTTATATTTGTTAGAAACCGAGAACTCTTTACATGAACCTTATTCAGCATGCAGTTTGTTTGATTGATGATGACAAGATCTATCAATTCACCGCACGAAAAATGCTGGAAGCTACCGGTATGGCCAAAACCATACAATCCTTCTACGACGGTAGTGAGGCACTCGCTTTTTTCACCAGTGAAAATAGTAAGGATGCAGCTAATTTACCCGATGTGATTTTTCTCGACATCAATATGCCAGTTATGAATGGCTGGGAATTTCTGGAAGAGTACGAGAAACTCAATAAAAAGCTGCCCAAAACCATGTCGCTCTATGTGGTAAGTTCTTCGGTAGATGATGCCGATATTCGCCGCTCACGCGAGTTTACCACCGTTACAGATTATATTGTAAAGCCTATTACACGCATGCGTTACCAGGAATTACTGGAAACCATTGGCTCAATTTCCTGAGTCAATTCACAACTGATTAACATTGACCGTTTTTTAGAACCAGGTACCTTCAATTTAGGTTGCGGAATATTAACAATTTGCATTAGGTTTGTTGCAAACCTAAATTCCACAGAATGAAATTTATTGTTTCTTCCTCTTCTCTCTTAAAACACCTGCAGCAGATCAGCGGTGTAATTAATGCGAATACGGTGTTGCCGATTCTGGAGGATTTTCTATTTGAAATACAGGATAAAAAACTGAATGTAGTTGCTACCGATCTGGAAACCGTGATGCGTGTTCAGATGGATGTTGAAAGTAAGGTAAATGGCAAGGTTTGTGTTCCAGCCAAAATACTGATGGATTCTTTGAAAAACATTGCAGATCAACCACTTACGTTTAATATCGACAAAAATTTCGCCATTGAAATCACCAGCGATAATGGTAAATACAAGGTAATGGGTGAGAACCCCGATAATTTCCCCAAAGAACCCGCTGCCGATGATACAACCGGTTTTGAAATGACGAGTGGAGGACTACTTACCGCCATCAATAAAACGCTGTTTGCTGTTAGTAACGATGATTTACGTCCGGCTATGACGGGTGTGTTCTTTGAACTGTCGAAAGAGGGTGTTCAGTTTGTGGCTACCGATGCTCACAGACTGGTTAAATATAAACGCACTGATGCAAAAGCTACCAAAACAGACTCTTTCATAGTACCTAAAAAGCCTTTGAACCTGTTAAAGAATGCCCTGCCAGACAACGACGATGCTATTACCGTTAGCTATAACAGTAACCATCTTTTTGTAAACCACGGTTCAACACAAATGATTTGTCGCCTTATCGATGCGCGGTTCCCGGATTATAAAGTGGTAATTCCAACAGATAATCCTTATAAACTGATCGTAAATAAAGCCGACTTCCAGAATGCCCTTCGTCGTGTAAACGTATTTAGTAATAAGAGTACCAATCAGGTAGCATTAAGTATTACCGGAAGCGAATTACAAATGGCTGCTCAAGACATCGACTTCAGCTTTGAAGGAAATGAAAGAATGAGCTGTCAATATGATGGAGAAGATCTGCAGATTGCTTTCAACGCTAAATTCCTGATTGAAATGCTTAACGCAGCGGATACAGAAGACGTTAAAATGGAACTTTCAACCCCTACCAAAGCGGGATTGATCAAGCCAACTGAACAAGCCGAAGGCGAAGACCTGCTAATGCTGGTTATGCCGCTGATGCTGAATAACTAGGCTTCTGATTTTAATAATTATAAGACCCCGGAGTTATTTCCGGGGTTTTTTTGCGTTAGTCCGAAAGTCCGGGAGTCCGGAAGACAGTAGGATTCGGCGTAAAGTTTTGAGACTCCTTAATAAGACAATCATCTTTCCGACTCCGGACTATCGGACTCCCGGACTTTTCAATTTCCCCCAACATTTACTAACTTGAAGCAACAATTGCACCCCATATGATCGACTCAATCATTCAATATTTCAGTAGCATTCCCAGTTTGCACAGGGCCTTGATTCTTGCGGGCGGCATTACTTTTTTCTGGATTATTGAAGGAGCTATTCCATTATTCAAATTCCGCTATAATAAATGGAAACATGCCTCCATTAATATATTCTTTACCATTACTACCATTGTCATCAATTTTGCTTTTGCCCTGGTGATAGTAAAATCGAGCGACTGGGCTATAGCAAATAAAATCGGCATCCTTCAATGGATTGAAATGCCGCAATGGGTATTTCTAATCGGCGGGTTAATGCTGCTCGACCTGGTCGGAGCCTGGTTCATTCATTTTATTGAACACAAGGTAAAATGGATGTGGAAATTTCACATGGTACACCATGCCGATACCCATGTAGATACCACCACCGCCAACCGACATCATCCGGGTGAAAGCGTATTCCGTGCTGTTTTTACTACGATTGGGGTAGTTGCTTGCGGGGCTCCTATGTGGCTGGTGATGTTATACCAAAGTTTGAGCGCGGTTCTATCGCAGTTCAACCATGCAAATATCCGCTTACCCCTTTGGCTGGATAAAGCCATAAGCCTGATAATTGTATCGCCCGATATGCATAAAGTGCACCATCACTACATGAGACCACAAACCGATTCCAACTACGGCAATATCTTCTCTCTGTGGGATCGCCTGTTCGGTACGTTTAATTATACTCCGGTGGAACAACTTCGCTATGGACTTGATGTACTCGATGACAACACCGATGGTAAACTGGGCTATCAACTTAAAATACCGTTCGACAATAGCGTTAAGACGGATAGATAAAGAGAGGAATTTTGAATATCGAATATCCAATTTCCAAGTTAAGCAGTATCCTATTTCAAAATTGGACATTGGATATTGGATATTCAACATTCATTTTCCTTCCGATTGCTCATCTTTGCTGAAATTTGATCCATGAAAATTGCTGCTTTTATACCGGCACGATATGCCGCCACCAGGTTTCCGGCAAAACTCATGCAACTACTGGGAAACAAACCTGTTATCAGACATACCTATGATAATACGGTGGCAACAGGTTTATTCAATGATGTTTATGTAGTTACTGACAGTGATATTATTTTCCAGGAAATTACAAATAATGGTGGTAAAGCCATTATGAGTAAAAAGAACCATGAAAGCGGCAGCGATCGTATTGCAGAGGCAGTAGCAGATTTGGATATTGATATTGTAGTAAACGTTCAGGGCGATGAGCCCTTTGTAAAAAAAGAGCCACTGGCACAGTTATTACAGGTTTTTGAAGGCGAAGAGGGTAAACAGGTACAAGTGGCCTCTTTGATGCAGCTACTGAAAGAGCAAAAGTTTATTGAAGATCCGAACTATGTAAAAGTGGCCATTGACCGAAACTTTAATGCACTGATGTTTTCAAGAAGTGTGATACCCTATCCCAGAAGCACTGAGAGCCCGATCACCTATTATGAACATATTGGTGTATATGCGTTTAGAAAACAGGCACTGTTGAATTTCACGTCCTGGGCCATGACTCCACTGGAATCAGCTGAAAAAATTGAATGTTTGCGCTATCTTGAAAATGGTGTTACTATTAAAATGGTGGTAACAGATTATATGGGTGTAGAAATTGATACCCCTGAAGACCTCGAAAGAGCTGCAGCCTTATTGGCTTGATAAAAGCGGGCAAATAAATACAACAGTGGCGGGCAAAACCTATCTTTACAGAACCCCGGTTTTTACCCAAACTGATTGACGCATGAGTACTTCCCAAAAGAGCAAAGCACCTAAAATGTATGGCAGGGTTCGCTGGTTATTTTTTTTCTCAATACTTACCCTGGTATGTTTGGGTGGGGTGTTATACCAGCAACAGCAAAACCTAACTAAAACCGGTAACTGGCTTTCGCATACTTATTCTATACTGAAAGAAGTATCACAACTGAAATCGAATATAGCCCAGGCTGAATCTTCCACAAAAGATTATATGCTATCGAAAGATACAGCCTGGAAACCACAAGTGCTGCATATACAAGCCGAAGCAAAACAACTGATACAACAACTGGAAACCAGGTTTAAAGGAGATACAGCTTTTTCAATCGACCAGCTTTCAATCCTTAAACAATTGGTGGCTAATAAAAGTGAATTTCAAATAGGTGTACTTCAAGGTAACCAATCGCCCACGGCAATTTCGGATAGAATAGGTTATGATGGAGAAGGTAACATGGTTGCGCAATCAATCTATAAAATACTGGATGATATTACAGCAGAAGCAGAAACATTACTGATAGCCCGGGGTACAGTTAATGAAAAAACTTATTCAAGTATTGGTTACACTTCTTTAATTGGAGGTGTAATTGCATTTTTAGTTGTACTGATTTTAATCATACAACTGAACAGAGACTTAACCCTCCGTAAAAAAGCGGAAGAAAGTGTTGGCTATAGTGATGAAAAGTACCGTAACATCATCGAAAATGCCAGCGTGGTAATGTATACCACCGATGTAAACGGAACCATAACATTTGCCAATAAACAAGTAGGAGAGCTTACAGGGTATACAGTAGACGAATTAATTGGAAAAGACTTTTCTTTTTTATTACATCCATCCTGGTTACAACAGGTGTTTAATCATTATACCAACCAGTTTCAGCAAAGAATTCCCTCAACTACATTAGAATTTATTACCAGAACAAAAAATGGTCAGCAAAAATGGGTAGAACAAACTGCGCAACTACTTACCAAGGATAATATTGTAATCGGCTACCAGTGTATGGTAAAAGATATTACAGAAAAGAAAAAAATCGAACTCGAGTTAAAAGAATCAGAACAAAGAAGGAAAGAGAATCAATTAAGACTTGAATCAATCATGGAGAATACAACTTCCCTGATTTTTATCAAGAACCTCGATGGCAAATACATAATGATCAACAGGCGATTCAGGGAAGTAATGGGTGTTACCGACGAAATGGTGATCAATAAAACAGATTATGATTTTAGTGAAAAGGAAACAGCAGATCATTACAAACGCTTAGATGATGAAGTATTCAGCACAAGAAAACCGGTTGAGTCAGAAGAGTGGATCTATGGTCCGGAAGGAAGAAAAAACCTGTTGGTGATTAAATTCCCGCTGATGGATCATAAAAAGAAAATCTTTGGCATCAGTGGAATAGCAACAGATATAACAGACAGGGTACTCTATCAGCAAAAACTTATTGAAGCGCGAAAAAATGCGGAAGAGGCAAAGCAATTGCAGGAACAGTTTCTGGCTAATATGAGCCATGAAATACGAACCCCTATGAATGGTATACAGGGTATGACAAACCTGCTTTTGCAAACACAGCTCGATGAGCAGCAGAAAGAATTTACCGGAATGATTAAACGATCGGTGAATAATCTGCTGGTGATTGTAAACGATATCCTCGACTTCTCAAAAATAAAAGCTGGCAGGGTCACGATCGATAAAACAGCTTTCAATATTCGGGAAGTGATTAGTGGCATTAAGGCCCAGTTCGAACATGAAATCAATCGTAAAGAATTACAATTACTGGTTGAGTGCGAACCAGGTCTACCGGAAACAGTAATAGGAGATCCATACAGGCTGAACCAGGTACTGGTAAATATTATAGGCAATGCAATTAAATTCACTGTTGCGGGTCAGGTTAAATTAACGGTTGAACAGTTAAATCTACAAGGAACAAAAGCTGAATTCCTGTTTACGGTAGCTGATACCGGGATTGGAATACCTGACGATAAAAGAGAAGTTATTTTCGATGCGTTTACACAAGCTGGTCCGGATATAGCGAGAAACTATGGTGGTGCAGGTTTAGGACTGGCTATATGTAAGGGTTTGGTTGAGTTACAACATGGTATTATTTCCGTAACCAATATACCCGGTGGTGGTTCTATCTTCTCGGTTAAGTTACCCTATGAAATAGTCGCCAAAGAATCAGCAGAAGATGTTGAAGATGAATCACGCTTATTAAAGGGTAAAAATTTTCTGGTGGTAGAAGATAATGAGGTTAATCAGAAGCTGGTGAGTTATGTACTTAAAAAAGTTGGCGGTGTGGTAGACATTGCAAATAACGGGCAAATGGCGATCGACCTCGTAGAAAGCCATTTAGATAAATACGATCTGATCATCATGGATATTCAGATGCCAGTTATGGATGGTTATGAGGCCACAGAGTATATCAGAAAGACCTTACAGCTTAAAACGCCCATTATCGCTATGACGGCAACAGCCCTGAAAGGTGATCAGGAAAGGGCCGAACAGGTGGGAATGAATGAATTTATGCTCAAGCCATTTGAATTTGATGATTTGTATAAAAGATTATTAAAACTACTTTCACCAAAGAAAGTATTGAACAACCCAAATACAACCATAATGAACGAAGAAAAATTGTATGATCTTTCCTTATTGGAAGGATTAGATGATAAAGATTCTTTATTGGATGTTTTAAACCTTTTCCTTGAAAACACGCCGGATCAGATTAAAGAGCTTCAAGCTATCGGAACTACGGAACAGTACGATGATATTTATAAGCTGGCCCATAAACTTAAAGGAGCTTTGGCAATGCTGCAAGCATCCAGGATTTCAGAATTACTGGGTAAAATAGAAGCAGACGCAAGAGAAAAGAAACATACAGAAATGATTGAAGAAAAAATTAAAGAAGTGAGTCAGCTTTTTGATAAAATGCAGGCCCAGTTGTTGGAAGAAAAACAACATATCATGGGTCAATAAGAGAAAACACGTACTTTTAAATTCAATATCCAAATTACCCCGACCGAATATGAAAATTCTTGTAGCTGAAGATGAACCCATGTTGTTGAAAACAATCGAGCTTAAGCTTAAGAAAGAAGGCTATGAAGTAATTACAACACATGATGGTAGAGAGGCCATTTCACAAATAGAAGCACTTAATCCCGATCTGGTAATTTCTGATATAATGATGCCATACGCATCCGGATTAGAAATTACCGCTATGCTTAAACAAAAAACCGATAAACAAATACCCATTATCATCTTATCTGCAATGGAGCAGGAAAAAGTGGTAATGGAAGCATTTGAACTCGGAGCCGATGATTATATAACAAAACCATTTAGCCTGAACGAGCTATCCATCCGGGTTAAAAGACTGATGGCCCGTTCCGGAAAATCCTGATCAAAGATAATTTAGTCAGTAGCCATGCGATTATCAGCAATCTTTAAATACTGTTGTTTTTCAATCCTGTTTCTTATAGCTGAAAAAGCTATTTCTCAGATTGACACCACCAGCTCTGATGGTTTATTAATAGCAGCCAAAAAAGCCGCTTTTGATGAAGATAATTATCCCAAGGCCAAAACCTATTTATACAAAGCGCTCGCGATTAGTCCGAATTATGCGGATCTGCGTGTGTTTCTGGGAAGAATTTATACCTGGACCAGAAACTATGATAGTGCAAAAATTTGCTTTGAAATAGTACTAAAACAAACACCAGGTTATGAAGATGCCTGCAATGCCTATGCAGACATGACATTTTGGAAAGATGATTACCAGAAATCATTAAATGTAGCGGAGGATGGTCTTTCACATCACCCCAAATCTGAGAGTTTACTATTAAGGAAAGCCCGGGCATTAAATGCCATGCGCAGGTATATAGATGCAGATAAGGCGGTGCAGGAACTGGTAACATTGAATAAAAACAATACAGAAGCCAGGGCTTTGGCCAACCGCATTCGGGAAAATGCTGCGAAGAATAAAATAGGGGTTAGCTACGATTTTGTAACTTTTGATAAACAGTTTGCTGACCCTTGGCACCTGGTTAGTGTAGATTATGGAAGAAATACAGGGATTGGCTCCATAACCGGCAGAATAACTTATGCAAACCGTTTTAAAACAAACGGATACCAATACGAACTGGAAGCTTATCCAAGAATATCGAATACCTTTTATAGTTACGTTGGTTTAGGTTATTCTGATCAGGTAGGTGTATTTCCGCAATGGAGAGGTGGATTTTCATTGTATGCCAATCTTCCCAAAAGTTATGAAGCAGAACTTGGCGTTCGTTATTTAAAATTTTCCGGATCACCTACCTGGGTATATACCGGCTATCTCGGCAAATATTATAAAAGCTGGTTGTTTGGCGCCAGAACCTATATTACCCCAAGTACATTTACCAGCACCGTTTCCTCTTCGTACAATATTTCTGCACGCTATTATTATGCGAGTGCAGACGATATGCTGGGATTTAATGTAGGCTATGGTATTTCTCCGGATGATCGATTTAATGCCATTCAAATCAACGGTAATACCAAACTTATCTCTTACAAAGCAGGCATTATATTTAAAAAGAAAGTAGCACGATTTAATGTATTTACGATCGACGGTGGCTGGTTTAACCAGGAATACCTACCGAAAACAATCGGCAATCAATATCAAATCAGCGTTGCATGGCTGAGAAGGTTCTAAAGAAAAATACAAAGCGTATCTCCATATCCTGGAGAGGAATGCTTGTGCTGTCTATTTTTTTACTTCCCTTCCTGATGATGTTGGTTTGGTACCTCACCCCCAACAGAAAATTATTAATCGCAATTGTTGATAAAACAGTCGTTCAATATCCCGGACAGGAACATATCTCCTTGCATTGGGTCTTGAACCAGGAAAAATTTACCAAGAATAAGTCTGAACGATACGACCCGGACATAGATTATTTTGGCTTTTTTCCGATGGATAAGGAAAAATATAAGTTGAAAGGACTGGAGCGGTTTGATTCTGCGCAACTCGCAGACCTTAGTAAAACGGCTGATGCAGCATATATAACGGATGCTTATGGCGTATTTAGAAATGAATGGTTTAAGGTTGGGGATGTAAAAGATAGATCAGGACTGGTTTACGGTGGAATGAGTAAACAGGATCTACTTTTTTTAAAAATTATGAAAGCTCAAAAAAAGCTTATCATAACTGAGTTTAACTCCATTGGGTCACCTACCGATACATCTATCAGGCGACAATTTGAGGAAATGTTTGGCATGAAATGGTCGGGATGGATTGGCCGGTATTTCGAAACATTTGATACTACCATTAATAAGGAACTACCCCAATGGCTGATTAAAAACTATCAAAGAACACATAAAAACCAATGGCCGTTTAAAAAAAGTGGTATCGCCCTTATTCATGCAGGAAATGATCAGGTAGTCATATTGGAGAATGAAACACATCTTCAAAGAGCATTACCTTTTATCTATTCAACGAAAGAAGCAACGGATCATTATGGTATACCGGAAAGTATCAAATATTCTTTTTGGTTCGACATTATTAGCGTCGATCATAAGCAAAACGAAGTACTTTCAAATTTTGATATCAGTGTGAATAACAATGGGGCAAAAGAACTGGCAAAATATAATATACCACAACGGTTTCCCGCTATTACTGCTCACCGGAACAATGATTATCGATTCTTTTATTTTTCAGCCGACTTTTGTGACAATCCGGTTTCGCTTAATTCTTCCTATTTTAAAGGCATAGGTTATTTTAAATGGATGATGTATACAAGAGGAGAACCACTTGAAAGAAAGAGTTTTTTCTGGAATCTTTACCGGCCACTGCTCACTACTATTTTAAATGATTACTATCGCTCTTTGCATTAGTAATTATTGACCACCAAATTTTCTCACAAGGCTGTCTGGCATTAAGCGACCACTTTTCATAAAATCATTATTCATTTGTTTAAACCTGTTGAATGCAGATTTAAGGATCATGGTTTGTTCCGGATTATTATCTGGTTCAAGGTCCATTTTAGGAGAGATTTTGAATAAATTATCTCCGTTCAACATATAGTTACCGCGTACAAAATCATTTAAATCAGGTTTGGTTTGTTTTAACGGAATCGCATGAATATTCCTGAATCCTACAGCGGTATCAATACCATTACCGATCCATGCTCCGATAGAAGGCATATCAAGTCGATAACTATATTTCAGCCAGGCAGATAAGGTTGGTGCTATATCGAAATGACTTGAAACAGAAGAAAACTTTCTGGTAGTATTCAGCATTGGAGAGTAAATGAGCAAAGGCACGTGGTATCGGTCTAATTTTGTACTCATGGGTATTTCAGGCATACGGTGATCGCCTGTTATGAGAAACACTGTATTCGTAAAATCTGCCCTCTTACTATAAGCTTTGATAAACTGTTCTATAGCCTGATCGGCATATAGTATACTTGCATATTGTTTTGAATAATTCCGGTATTGTTTCTTTTTATCCTCAGAAAAATTAAGCTCTTGCATTCTTTGCTCAAAACGGTTGATGTAAAACGACTCATTATTGATCAGAAACGGATTATGCGTAGCAACAGTGAAAATAACTTTGAGAGAAGGAGTAATCGTATCAGTATCCGTAAGTACATATTTTAACAAAGAGGCATCATCATAACCCCAACTGAAGCCAGCGGATGATTTTGGCAATTTTTGGTAACCTGTAGTTGGGAAAGTTTTTTCATCGTAAATATGTTTGATGCCGGATTTGTTTAAAAACCCGGACATGTTGTCGAATGAGGCGTCGCCACCATAATAAAAGGAGGTATTATATCCGTTATGGTTTAAAAGATTAACGAGTGAATTGTGTTTTGGCATTCCATTGCCAAGCTCATTGAATCCTGTTTGTGCAAAAGGAAGTGACCCTAAGATAGAAGGTAAACCTGCAAAACTTCTGCCACTTGTACTCAGGAAATTTTCCCAATAAAGGCTCCTGGTTGAAAGAGAATCCAAAAAAGGAGTAAAGCTTCCGAGGTATGCGTTTCGGTTACTGAATGCACGTCCCAACCCTTCAACCAATAGAATAACAATATTAGGTGGGGTTGAATCAGGACTATTGAAAAACGGAGCTAATACATTCGCGCTGCTATCTGTACGGTGCAGGAATGGATAATTTTTATCGAGTTGTATGTTTTCAAGTGTTTCGCTTGCAAAGTAATCATCACTATAAATATCCTGGTCTGTTGCAGATGGGAAAAAATGATCGAATGATGCTTTGTAAAAATGATAGGATTTATTCAGTGATAGATTATTACTGAATTCCTGTCCGGGCAACATATTATTGGTAATCTTCGTAATATCCCTGATGCCTGCAATGGAGATCGAAAGGATAAAGAAAACTACGATGCCATCATTCGGAATGAGGAGACGAGGTAATTTGATCAGACTTATCAGATAAAAAAGGCAACAACCGATGATCAGTAAAATAGAATAAACGGAAACACTACCGGAAGAGCCGACGGTTTGCTCTATATCTGCCCATGAATAACTCCATAAATCCGCTCCTAAGGGAACAAGCGAGCTTACAAAGTATTGCGAAAGCATGAGCTGTGAAAGCATAAGCACGGCTCCAAATATGATAAAGCCAACATGTGCAACTTGTTTCCTGATAATAAACAATAAGGTAAAAGGCAGGTATCCCCAGATGGTAATTAAAGTTGCAAAAGCCACATCTTTAGCCATTCCATATAATAAAATCCGATCCAAGTGTTCAGGCTTTCCATGTGAATAGTAATCTAGACCCAACTCTATAGATCTTCCTACAAGTAACAGAAACAACAGTACCAATATATGTGCTATATAATAGCGGAAGGATTCAAATAATGTACCAGGTATTTTAGCAATAAAAGGTCCGATGTTTCTTTTATAGAAAGAAAGCTTTGGTTGCTCAACAGGTTCTTCAATAATTACTGGTTCAGGTACAACAACTACAGGAACTTCTTCTATTGGTACTGGGGTATTGTCTGCCGTCTTCTTTGCAAAACCTTGTCTGGTCATTTCACCCCAGCTCTTTTTCTTCCTGAAATAATCAATATAACCTTTGATAGCACTCCACACTACAAATGGATGAAAATAGAAGGGCTCGGTTACTGCCGTTAATATAAGTATTAGTATATCCGTTCGCCGTTTATATTGGTTGTAGGTAATTACTTCCATTAAAATTGCGAAGGCAGAATAGAGATAACCAAAGGATATAATAAAAAGCAGGTAAGCAAAAAAGAAACCCCAGTCCATCAACCCGAATGCTGCAAAAATGAAGAAGCAGACAAATCCGAAGAACTCAATTACGGGTGCGCACATTTCAAAGAAAAACCAATAAGGATAACTCAACATTCCTAATAAACCGTACTTAGGATTGAAAAACATTTTTTTGTGAAACTTAAGTGTTTCAATAGTGCCTCGGGTCCATCTGTTTCTCTGGCGACCAAGGATATCAAAAGTGCTGGGTGCTTCTGTCCAGCAAAGCGGATCGGGAATATAGGTAACCCTGTATTTCTCATTACGTTCTTCCATATACCTACGCATGCGAACAACAAGTTCCATGTCTTCACCTACAGTATTATGGTCGTACCCGCCACATTTAATGGCAATTTCTTTATCAAAAGCACCAAAGGCACCGGAAATAAGCATTAACCCATTCAATCGGCTCCATGCCATTCTACCTAATATAAAAGCGCGGATATATTCAAGTATCTGCATCCGTGGCAGGTAGTCGGAAGCCAGTTTTACTTTAACGAGTTTACCATCTTCTATTACACAGGAGTTTGCAATTCGAACCACACCACCGGAAGCAATTACTTTTTCTCCTGATTCTTCCAGGAATGGTTTAATCATTTTCAGCAAAGCATCTTGCTCCAGGATACAATCAACATCAATACAAACCAGGTATTTATTGGAAGAAATATTAATACCCACATTAAGTGCATCTGCTTTTCCACCGTTCACTTTGTCAACTACCAATAGTTTCTGGTAAATAGGATTGCGACTTTTATATACACCTCTTACTTCTTTGGTTTTTATTTTATAGTCTACGAAGTAATCTACTTTTTCAAGCTCATAAGCTGTAATTAATTTTTGCAAACAATCATCTTTACTGCCATCATTGATAACAATTAATTCGAGGTTTGTATAATAAATAGATAAGAGAGATCTTACATTTTCAATAATAGTCATCCCCTCATTATAAGCGGGTGCCAGAATACTTACTGAAGGTGAATGTACCGAAGAGGCAAGTACACGGTAATCGGTAAAACTATTTTTATTTACATACTTACGTGTTTCACCAATTGAAAATATGGCTATTGCTATATAAGATAATAATAGCAATGTGGAATATATAAATATCCCGTAGGTAAGTATATCAAATAATATGTCCTTTATTAAAGTCCAGTTCATTTAACAGTTTTAACATGGCCAAGTATTCGCAAAAACGGTTCAGGTTCCAGCGTAGCCTTTTTTTCGAGTATAGCCATACCGTCGGTACAATTATTTGCAAGAACGATGGCTGCTTTTAGTTTGATGATATTTTCCGGCGCATCTAATAATTTTTCTAAGAACGACTGCTGTTCATCGGTCGCCATGCTTGCGAGGCTATTTAAAATATGTACCTGGTTTTCTAATGTTTCTTTTGAATAATATCCGGTCAAAACAAAAGGAGTTTGCTCATCTGCTAGTACGATCAAGGTTTTAATGGCGCGTGTTCGTACAGCCGGAGAAGGATGTACCAGGCAGTTCATTATTGCATTTTTAACCCCAAATTGCTGGTATTCTGCTGCCAGCCTCAAAGCAAAAATAATAACCGTATCATTCTTTGAAAGCAGCCAGCGCGGAATTCTGTCAGACAGGTCTTCTTTCTTACCAAATAACCTCAATTGCTCCAATAGTTTAATCTGCTGCCAAAGGGTTAATGGGTAAGATATTACATCAAGAAAGCGAAGGCCTTTAAATCCGGTGAGGTATAGTATGGCAATTTGTGCTTCAGAACGAACAAATTCATTTGTACTGTTGGTTTCCCGGTAAATTTTTGTCAGCAGCTTTTTCTGGTCCATTAAATAAAGCTCCTGTATGCCTTTAGCTTTCACATACCATTTTCGCTTATTATTCATTTTATTAAGCGAGTCTTCATTTAAGCCTAGTTTATTATAAAGGCTCACAATATTTTCTGCAACCAGTCCGGAGAAATTCTTTTTACAATTAACCAGTTCATCAATAGCCACCTGTCGGGCCTTTGGATCGTCGAGTAAGCGGTAAAATTTTTTGGGAATCTCAATGCCATCAACTGATTCTTCCAGAATAATCTGGCTGATCCACACTTCAATATTATTTCGGATGCGGGTTATATGAAAATGCATCCTTTTTTTGGCCATTAACTGGGCATAGATAAGAATGATAATCAGCATAATACCTACAGCCATTACCTGTACACCGATCAGTAGGTTCTCCGGACTCATAAAAGTCAGGAAGTCTTTACCAATCGAACCTTTAAGCAGAGGTGCTGTTAGTATTTGCTGCAACATTACAAACATGTAAACTTATCAATACTTTGAAGCAGTAAAATACATCAAACCTCGAAATAGAAGGAAAAAACCTTCCCTGTTTAATTCCTGAAAATTCCTTTCTCTTTGATTTTCGGGAAGTAAATGCTTCTGAGTATGTTTGCATAATCTTATTAAAAACAACGATCATGAGCTTCCGGAACTTTAAAATGGTTGATTACGTAGTGTTTGGACGTGGTGCTTTTAACCAGCTAGACGAAATACTTGCGCCCAGAAGAAAGGCTGATGCGCCAATGATATTCCTTGTTGACCATTTTTTCGAGGGGAAGCCCCTCGCTAGTCGTGTACCGCTGCGTGGGAAAGACGAAATTATCTTTGCAGACGTTACCTATGAACCAAAAACCACACAGGTAGATGCACTGGCCAATAGTTTAAAAGAGAAATTTGGAACCGTTAGTGGCGTAATTGGCATCGGGGGAGGTTCAACCATGGATTTGGCCAAAGCCGTGTCACTGATGATGAATAACCCAGGTTCTTCGGCCGATTACCAGGGTTGGGATCTGGTGAAATTTCCAGGCGTTTACAAAGCGGGTATCCCAACACTCAGCGGCACCGGCGCAGAAGTAAGCCGTACAACCGTTTTAACTGGTCCAACCAGAAAATTGGGGATGAATAGCGACTTTACCCCATTTGATCAAATCGTACTTGATCCTGAACTAACCCAAAACGCGCCGGTAAATCAGCGTTTTTATACCGGTATGGATTGCTATATACATTGTATAGAAAGCCTCGAGGGCACATACCTGAATGAGTTCAGTAAGAGCTACGGCGAAAAAGCCCTTCAACTTTGCCAGAAAGTATTTGTAGAAAAAGATCACTGGGATGATGAAAGTGATGATCAACTGATGATGGCTTCTTATGCAGGAGGTATGAGTATTGCCTATTCGCAAGTGGGTGTGGCGCATGCAGTAAGTTATGGACTTAGTTACTTATTAGGTACTAAACATGGTATCGGTAACTGTATTGTGATGAACCACCTGGAAGAATATTATCCTGCCGGCGTGAAAGAGTTTAAATACATGGTTGAGAAGAACCATATTGAAATTCCACAGGGAATATGTAAAGGGCTTACCGACGAACAGTTCGACACCATGATCAATGTATCAATGGGCATGAAACCACTGTGGGAAAATGCTTTAGGTAAGGATTGGGAGAAAATAATGACGAGGGAAAAACTCAGGAAATTATTTGAAAAATTATAACCACTCTTTCGTAGTACCTTTACCAGCAACGCTCAAATTATAATTCAACTATTTTGAAGTTTACTGACTTAGGACTGGATCAACGCATACTGGATGGTATAGACGCTATGGGATATGAAACAGCCACACCGGTTCAACAACAGGTGATGGTTCCCATACTGGAAGGAAAAGATATTATTGCATCCGCACAAACAGGCACTGGTAAAACAGCCGCCTTCTTATTACCACTGATACATAGATTATTAACTGTTCCGCATTCAGTGAATGATATCAATGCCATGATTATTGTTCCAACCAGGGAGCTGGCTATTCAAATTGCTGAAGGACTTGAAGGCTTATCTTATTTTACCGATGTGAGTTCTATTGCAGTGTATGGTGGAGGTGATGGTAATTCATTCAACAGTGAAAAAAAGGCATTAACACAGGGAGTTGATATAGTGGTTTGTACACCTGGTCGAATGATAGCCCACCTGAATATGGGTTATGTGAAGCTGAAAGGACTCAAATACCTTGTATTGGATGAAGCCGATCGGATGCTGGATATGGGTTTTAATGATGATATCATGAAAATCATTTCCTTCCTGCCAAAAGAACGACAGAACCTGCTTTTTTCAGCCACCATGCCACAGAAAATGCGGGAGCTGGCCAGAAAAATATTGCATGAGCCTGTTGAAATAAATATCGCTATTTCAAAGCCACCAGAAAAGATTGTACAAAAAGCATTTATTGTATATGAAGCACAAAAAGTGCCGATTATAAAAGATATGCTGAGCAGTAAAAAATTTCAGAATGTAATTGTTTTTTGCTCGAAGAAACAAAATGTAAAACAACTTACTGCTGAACTAAAAAAAGCAAAACTTTCTGCAGAAGAAATTCATTCAGACCTCGATCAACAAAAACGTGAACAGGTATTACAAGACTTCCGCAACAAGAAATTAAATATCCTCGTTGCTACAGATATCCTCAGCCGGGGAATTGATATTGAAGATATTGACCTGGTAATTAATTACGATGTACCGAATGATGGAGAAGATTATGTACACCGTATTGGGCGAACAGCCCGCGCAGCCAGCACAGGCACTGCGTTTACACTGGTGGGAGAAAGGGAACAAAATAAAATGGCCGCAATAGAATCATTGTTAGGCGAGCCCGTTCCAAAAGGAAATGTTCCTGAAGAGTTCGGTCCTACACCAGCCTATTCTCCCCGGGCACCAAGATATGGTGGGCAGAATAGGGGCTACCAGGGTAGAGGAAGATCTGGTTCAAACAGAAAACAACAGCGATAATAAGCTAGAAGATGAAATACCTTGTTTATATCCTTCCTTTAATGGCAGGATTAACCATTACAACCCAGGCTGGTGTAAACAGCCAGTTAAAAGTAGCTGTGAATAATCAATGGGTAGCAGCTTTTATCTCCTTCCTGGTTGGCACCATCGCACTGGCACTCATTATTGCCATTACCCGACAGCCACTGCCAAGCACACAGCAATTGCAACAAATAGAATGGTATAAATTCACGGGCGGACTGCTGGGGGCATTTTTTGTTACCGTTATCATCTATTCGGTTCAGCAAATAGGATCAGCCAATGTTTTTGCACTGGTTATTGCCGGGCAACTGCTCTTTGCACTGGTCTTTGACCATTTCGGACTATTTGGTTTTCGCCAAAGTCCTATTAACTGGACTAAATTACTAGGCGTGGCGATGTTAATCTGCGGCGCCTACCTCATTAACAGAAAAGGCTGATTAAATATTATTTATTGAGCAATTTTCTATTTCATAACAGCGTTATAGGAATAAATAACCTGTTATGGCCTCTTTCAGAAGTTTTGTAGGTTCAGAATTGATGTCGTTCAGACAGCATATCGCCGCATTGAGAAATATGTTGCCGCAGAACATAAAACTGAAACCTACGGAACGCAGGAGTATGTTTAAACTGAACGACAAGAAAAAAGAATTTGTGGAAAAAGCGGTGCTTTACATGCGTAAAAATCCGGCAACAGTACCTTCTTATGTAGACGTAAACACCTGCAATAATTATGTTCAGTTATATAAACAATACAATGAACTGATTGCTGAACTGGATGAAGTAAGAACCAAAATGGAAGATGCCAAATTATTACTCGGTAATGAAATACTAAAACAAACAAGGGCATATTTCCATAATTCAAAAAATGCCGCATTATCTGGCAGTGAACAATTTAACCAGATATACAAAGAACTCAAACCACACTACGCTGTCGGCAGAAATACTTCTAAAAAAGAAAGAGAGACTTTTGAGTAATTATAGCAGTTAGCAATTAGCCTTTAGCCTTTAGCTAATGATGCGAACCAAGAGTTCAAACTGTATGTAAGCGGAAAAGGAACGCAGATTTATCATGATAATCATGATAAATCTGCGTTCTATCTAAACAGCCGGATAAAATTGGGTCTATTTTTCAACACTTGACTCGCTTTAACAGCCGCTAATACCTAACTCCTAACACCTCATCCCTTACCTTTTTTCCCCTTACCCTTACTATGCCCAACGGCTCTGCCTGGGTGGTTTCTGTAACGGTCATCATCACTATCACGAATTACAATCTGTTTTGGGCCTTTCCATCCCTTGTATTTAACACGATATACATCGGCTCTTAAATATGGCATGGGTTCATTGATAACAATTTTGGGAGTGGCATATAAATTAACTCTTCCAAACCTTGTTGGTAAAGAAGCTGCAAAAATCCAGCGACCAGCATCGAGGTAAATAAACCTGCGTTCAGGTACGTAATAATAAACATCCATGTCGGGCAGGTAATAATAATCTACATAATCATAACCCACAGGCCCCCACAAAGGCTGTGTACCGATATTAATGTTCGCATTGATGCGTATCTGTGCCTCAGACTTCTGAACGATAAACACACTAAATACAATTCCCAGAATGATAATAATCTTTTTCATGATGCATTGTTTTGTACCCATTAATAGGCAAATAGGATGCCAAAACAAATTTGATCAAGATAAAGTATTGGTTATCAATAGATTATTTTCCTGTTCCGTCCAATAATCATCCATTCGTTTTTTGCCTGTTGATCTTCAACAGCATAAGCTCTTTCATATAATGCGCAGGTTGGACAAATATGATAAGGCAATCCATATAAAATGTCACCTGGCTTGTAGGTATGATCTATGGGTGCTTTTAAAACCAGGTGCTCTTCACTTTGTGATACAGGTATAAGGTCTGTTGCATTTAAAAATACCACCCGCTTATCAATGGTGTTTTCTGCAGCAATTGATTTATGACCAAGGTCTGTACAAATAATACCAGGTGCAGGTAATGATACAATGCGTGTTATAACCAATGCAGCATGATTAAATGGTTGTTCAGGAAAAGAATAACCATAACCATAATCCCAATACACGAATGTACCCGGACTGCATACCACATCTTCTCTTTGGGTGTGAATGGGAAAACTTGGACTACCTCCTGCAATAATAGGTAAGTTAAATTGGTATTGCTGATAGATCAGTGTTTGTAAATCGGTCACTCTTTTAAATCCTTCATCACATTCCTGTTTTCTTTTTTCAGGATCAGGGTTACGTAAATGTCCATCATAAGCGTGTAACCCCATGAGTTTTAGACTGGGTTGCTGAAGGCAAAATGCTACCAGCTCTAAAGCAGACTCAGGTACAATACCGGTTCTGTTCATGCCAACGTTTAAATCGATGTAAACGGGGATTACAATTTTATGTTTCGAAGCTTTTTTTGCTATAGTTGTTGCAGCGGTAATATTATCTGTAAGACAGGCATACACGGTATTCTTATAATGTTGCATTAGCGCAATAAAGCGATCCAGTTTTGGTCCAAGGGGCTGATAGGCAAGCAATACATCTCTTGCACCGGACATACCAAGCAGTTCAGCTTCGGCAATGGTGGCGCACTTAAATTGATGTACGCCATGCTTCATGAGTAAAGCGGTTACTTCTTTGGTTTTATGTGTTTTAATATGTGGTCTTAGTCTGTCAGGGTTGCCTGTCATGTTAATCGCCGCCACAATATTTTGTTCAACCCGGTCCGGGTAAACCAATAATGCTGGTGTATCTATTTTATCTGCATCCTGCAGCGCGTACCAGTTTGATGTTGAAAGCATGGGAATATGATTAGGTTCAGCTATGTAATTCAAAGATGGCTTCAATTTCAACGGGAATATTGCCGGGAAGCGAACTCATGCCCACGGCACTTCTTACACCAATACCATTCTCTTGTCCCCATATAGCAGCAAATAATTCACTACATCCGTTGATGACAAATGGGTGATCTGAAAATCCCTGTACCGCATTAACCATTCCTAATACTTTGATGACCCTTTTTATTTTATTGAAGCTACCCAAAGATTGCCTGATGGTAGCCAACATGGCAAGCCCGACCTGTCTGGCTGCAAGTTTGGCTGTTTCATTGTCCATATCCAATCCAACGATACCAACAATCCAACTCCCATCATTCTGTAAAGTACCATGTCCGGAAAGGTAAAGGTGATTACCGTCAACCAAACAGGGTTTATAAACGCCAAGTGGTGCAGGTGCAGGCGGAAGTGTTAATTGAAGTGCCTCGAACGCTTCATCAGGTGTAAGGATTTCCATAACAGCAGATTTAGTGGATTGAAAATAATGGATTTCGTACAGTTACCAATGTGGAGGAAGGTCGATGGTCCATAGTCCATGGTCCATGGTCGATAGTCCATAGTAAGGCAGATTGATGTAGGGGATAGTCCATAGTCCATAGTTAAGTAAATTGTTGAACGATGTATTGTCTATGGACCATGGACTACCTCCCCTAGCCCCGCACCTATTGTGCATAATTCCCAGTTAAATGTGAACTAATACCCTTTCTATATCCCTATCGGTGCTAGAGTATTTTGTACTTTAAAGAGTTAATCCTGAGGCCTGATGATACCTTTACCATTGGTAATTCCGGAAGTACCGACCATTGCAAAAACAGAGTTTGCAAAAGTGTTCAGAAATCCTGCAAGTGGACAATTCTCTTTGCACGCAACTGCATTTTTTGATGCGGGAGATATCATCTGCACTTTTGCAGCGATTGAAACTTTCACTACACCCAATTATCTTACTTTACAAACAGGTTCACAAAAACATATTTCTTTATCACCTGAATGTTTGCAGTTCACAAATCATAGTTGTGACCCTAATGTTTTTTTCGATACAGATGCTATGGAACTGATTGCGTTAAAGCCTATTCAGCCAGATGATGAAATGGTATTTTTTTATCCGTCTACTGAATGGCAGATGGCATCACCATTTTCCTGTAATTGTGGTAGTGCAGCTTGCCTGGGAACCATTGGTGGCGCTGCTTCGTTAAGAGATGAACAACTAAATGGCTATCGCCTGACAAAATTTATTCAGATGCAAATTCAAAACAGATAGTTATTTATTCCGCATGTATAGTTACAAGTTAAGTTCGGCACAAATAAGTAAAATGCGCATTTGGGTACTTGCCCCTTATCTGCAAACCAATGATCCTAATCTGGATTACTATTACGATTTTACCCAGAGCATCGCAGAATATACCAGGATATTTGAAGCATTAAATATGAGCTGGCAATGGCAACCGGTTACGCTGGATAATTATGCTTCGATCATAGCAAAAATACAGGCAGAAAAAGAATTGGGTGATATTACACCTGTTGTACTAAATCTTTGTGATGGGGATGAAATTAATGGTACACCGGGTATATCAGTAGTGCGGATGTTGGATGCTTCAGGACTAATTTACACTGGTGCCGATGCCTATTTTTATACAGTTACTACTTCTAAAATACCCATGAAAAAAGCTTTTGATGCTGCAAAGCTCCCTACTGCACCATGGGCCGCTATTTATAAACCGGATCAAATTCCCGATAAATTAATAGAGCAACTGGGCGCACCACTAATTGTTAAACCATCGGTATCTGGCGGTAGTATGGGAGTGGGTATTAGAAATGTTGTTGAAGATGAAGCGGCACTGGCCACGCAGGTAAAAGCGATGTTCAATGGGTATAGAGGATGGAACCTTGCCGCTGATGGCCTCATCGCTGAAACTTTTATTGAAGGTCCTGAATTTACAACCATGGTCGTTGGGTCCTGGACATCTCCGCAACATTGTACGGTATACAAAGCTGTTGAAAGGGTATTTCATTCATCGTTACCCGCGAAAGAAAAATTTCTTTCATTCGATCGACTCTGGGAAATTTATGAGGAAGAAACACCAATGCCCGGTAATGAACATTTTTATGAATACAGAGAAGCCCCGGCCGATTTACAGGATGCCCTTAAGCAATTAAGTCTGGAAGCATTTCTCTCTGTGAAAGGAACGGGTTATACGCGGATAGATATAAGACAGGATATACATACGGGCAAATTGTATGTGTTGGAAGTAAATGCGCAATGTGGTTTGAGTGAAGATGAAGATTATACATCTATTGGTGCTATTCTGAAAATAAATCACCAAAGCTTTGCAGATCTTATCATGGAAATAATAGGAGAAGCGGTGGATAGACATACCAAACAACAACATAAATCAACAGAAGTGCTTCGCAGTTCATCAGTCAGTTAAGGAAATGGAAAAACAAGGGAAAGACTTCGACAAAAATTGGGCGCAGGGAATGAAGATTGCGGTGTTGCAACCAGATTATTCAACAACCGATGTTGACTATAAAACTTATGATCCACCGCGTGACCTGAGTAAGCTGCTTCCCGGTGCAACAGTTGACCATATCTTTTTAAATAAGCTTACCACTTACAAGCAGTTGAAAGCAGTTCAACAAAAAGGCTATGATATTTTTGTAAACCTATGTGAAGGTTATCTTGAATGGGAAGTGCCATCTATTGATGTTATTTACACGCTTGATTTACTTGGTCTTCCTTACACCGGACCAAATACACAGTTATACGATCCATCCAAAGAAATGATGAAATACCTGGCTTATTGCGAAGGTATTAAAACACCGGCCTATATGCTGGTTGATGCTTCAACAGATATATCAAAAGCAACTGAACTTGGGTTTCCATTATTTGTAAAACCAGCCAAGGCAGGTGATAGTTTGGGTATTGATCAGGCATCGCTTGTGTATGATGAAACTGCACTTAGACAAAAAATAAACGCACTTCTTCCCGAGTATCCGCAATTATTGGTTGAACAGTATATAGCAGGAAGGGAGTTTACTATTTTAATTGCTGCCAATGAAGATGGTCAAACAGCAACAACATTTAATCCGGTAGAATTTATTTTTCCTGAAGGATATACATTCAAAACCTATGAATTAAAAACATCAGCCTTACATCCTTCTGCAAATATTCCGTGTACAGATCCGCATATCAATCAACAACTCAAAGAAGCTGCACAAAGAATTTTTAAGGGATTCAATGGAGTTGGTTATGCGCGTCTCGATTTCAGGATGAATGAAGATGGGGCATTATTTTTTCTGGAAATTAATTTCACCTGTTCTGTTTTTTATACAGATGGGTATGAGGGGTCGGCCGATTATATACTGCAATATGACGGAATAGGACAAGCAGGATTTTTAAAACATATAGTGCAGGAAGGAATTGCCAGACACTTACGCATGCAAAAAAACTACCAGATCAAAGGAAATGCAGTTGCTGGTTACGGTATTTATGCGAGTAGAGATTTAATGTGTAATGAATTGGTCTTCAAAGGTGAAGAGCTTTCCCAGCGCATCGTTACCCGCCGTCATGTAGAGCAAAATTGGAACGATGTTGAAAAAGAAATTTTCAGGAGATATGCCTATCCCCTGAGTAATGAAGTATTTTTGCTGTGGGATAATAATCCTGCAGCATGGGCTCCCCAAAACCATAGTTGTACACCAAACACTGCTTACGATGGTCTTAATGTAAAAGCCATCAAACCCATACAAAAAGGAGAAGAACTAACCCTCGACTACGCCAGTTTTCTGGATGAACACATGGAGCCCTTTCAATGCAAATGCGGTACTAAAAACTGTAGGCAATGGATAACCGGTACACCCGGTAATACCGTTACGCAAAGAGAAATGCAACAGCGTTCTTAAACTACCGCACGGGATTTGGGTCATAGGTACTAGGTACTAGGTATTAGGTGTTAGGGTATTTCGCCAAAGGCGAGATACACAATTTGAAGGAAACGCCCTAAAACCTAATACCTAATACCCAGTACCTAGCACCTAACTGCTAGCCCCACTAAACAGGATAAAGGATTAACTATGTTGAACATGAGCGTATTGAAAAAACTGATCCGGCAACACAGGATGCGACTGGGGATTACCTATACCTTGTTTTCTTTGGAAATGACAGGTGCACTATTGCGTCCTTTTTTCCTGGGTATGGCCATTAATGATCTGATGCAGGGTTCGTATAGAGGGTTAATACTTTTATCAGTTGTGCATTTTGCATGGTTGGTAATCGGTACTTTGAGACATAGGTATGATACCAGAACCTATTCTACTATTTATACCGCACTGGTTACAAAATTTCTTTCGAGAAAAATTAAACAAGCAGAAGTATCAAAACTTAGTGCGCATTCAACACTTGCCAGAGAATTTGTTGATTTTCTGGAATTCGATCTCGTGTATATAATAGAAGCTGCCTACAATATTCTGGGATCAATGATCTTATTATTCTTCTATCAGTCTTCGGTTGTGTTTTTATGTCTGGGTATATTATTACCTGTTATGACCATCAGTTATATCTATGGCAAAAAAATGAAGCGGTTAACACGGCTAAAAAACGATGAACTGGAGAAGCAGGTGAATATTATTTCTTCTGGCGATAAAAAAGCCATTCACCAGCATTTTAATAACCTGCGCAAATGGCAGGTACGCATAAGTGATCAGGAAGCCTGGAATTTCGGTATTATGGAGATGATGGTTATGATTGTAATCGCACTATCCTTACTGATAACCTATAAAGTAGCTGGAACAACTGTTTTAGCAGGTAATATCATTGGTATCTATAATTATATCCTCAAATTTGTATCTGGCCTTGATACCATTCCATATACCGTGCAGCGAATGGCCGCTTTAAATGATATTACCCAACGAATACAATTGCAAATGAACGATAAGCCTGAAGCAGAAAACGTGATTCAGACACTTATTCCATCCATTAAAGCAAAAGAAACAGCAGCATAAGCATTCTGGTTTGCAGAAATCTTCCTAAATTATAGCCCCTAAAAGGAAGTATAAGCTTATGTCATCGAGAAGAAAATTTTTACACCAGTCTGGTCTATTAACCGGCGGTGCATTGCTGGCCTCCTCTTTAAGTCAGCATGGCTTTGCGCTTTTCAATAATGGTATTATGCCCAGTGATCAGGTACGCATCGGCGCAATCGGTATCAATGGAATGGGTTGGTCTAATTTAACTGCCGCTTTAAAAGTTCCGGGAGTAACCGTTGCTGCTATATGCGATGTAGATCAAAATGTAATTGACAAGCGACTGGCTGATCTTGAAAAAATGGGTATCGATACAAAAAAAGTACAGGTATACCGTGATTACAGAAAGCTACTCGATCAAAAAGATATCGACGCTGTAATTATCGGCACACCAGACCACTGGCATGCTTTACAAATGATTCATGCATGTGAAGCAGGTAAAGATGTATATGTTGAAAAGCCGGTAGGTAATTCCATCGTAGAATGTAATGCAATGGTGGCCGCACAAAAACGTTATGGCCGTATCGTACAGGCTGGACAATGGCAAAGAAGTCAACAACATTTTACCGATGCCATCAACCTTGTTCACAGCGGTCAACTGGGTAATATCCGAACAGTAAAAGTGTGGTGTTACCTCGACTGGAAACAGCCCCTCGATTGGAAACCGGATGCTGCGGTTCCTCCGGGAGTGGATTATAAACAATGGCTTGGTCCGGCACAAAACCGTCCCTTTAACCCCAATAGATTTCATTTTACCTTTCGTTGGTTTTGGGATTATGCGGGTGGACTAATGACAGACTGGGGCGTGCATTTACTCGATTATGCATTGATGGGTATGAAAGCCGATACACCTAAATCTATTGCAACCCTTGGAGGCAAATTTGCGAAACCAGATTCTGCTGATGAAACACCAGATACACTGATGGCAATGTATGAGTTCGATAATTTCAACATTGTTTGGGATCATGCACTGGGTATCGGTAATGGCAATTATAACCGCGATCACGGTATCGCATTTATTGGCAATGCCGGCACTTTGGTACTCAACAGAAATGGCTGGGAAGTGATAGAAGAAAAGAAAAATGAACCGAAACTGGCAGTGCCATTCCAGAAATCATCAGATAACGGACTTAATAAGCACTGGGAAAATTTTATTGCTGTTGTACGCTCACGTAAGGCAGAGCAGTTAAACTGTTCTATCCAGGAAGCAGCTAAAATTGCGCGCTTATCACAAATGGGTAATATTGCTTACAGGACCAATAGAAAATTATTCTGGGATAATGGCAAAGGTCAATTCACAGATAATAGCATTAACCAACAATACCTGGCAGCCAAATATCATAATGGATATAAGCTGCCCGTAGTTTAAACAGAAAAATCTCTCAGTGCCCCTCAGTGTCTTCAGTGGCAAATTAGTCCGGAAGTCGGGAAGTCCGGAAGACCGAAAGTCGGGTGGAGATTGCCACTGAAGAACACAGAAAAAAATATTAATTACTAACGAAGCAATAGTTCACATGAAAAAACAAACCATCTTATTACCACTGGCCATCATGGCTCTTGGTATTACACAGGCACAGAACAGAAATATTAATATGGATAGCCTGGTAAAGCTTTCCAGTAAAACAGAAGTATGGGAACCTGTTCCGGCTAAAGTAACGCCCGGGAAAACGGCAGCCGATGCCCCATCAGATGCCATCGTAATATTCAATGGCAAAGACATGAATGCTTTTCAGAAAAAAGGTGGCGGCGCTCCAGGGTGGAAAGTTGATAAAGACGGATCACTTACTGTTGTAAAAACATCCGGTGATCTTCAAACCAAACAAAGTTTCGGTAGTTGCCAGTTACATATTGAATGGAAGTCACCGGCAGTTGTTGCAGGAAGTAGTCAATCAAGAGGCAACAGTGGTATTTTTTTTATGGGTCAATACGAACTACAGGTACTCGATTCTTACGATAACCCCACTTATGTAAACGGACAAGCGGGTAGTATTTACAAACAACATATTCCCCTGGTGAATGCAAGCAGAAAACCTGGTGAATGGCAGTCTTACGATGTAGTATTTACAGCACCTCAGTTTTACGCCGATGGAACCATACAAACTCCTGCACGAATAACTGTTTTTCATAACGGTGTATTGGTACAGAATAATGTAGAAATAAAAGGCGGTACCGTTTGGATCGGCACTCCTGTCTATAAAAAACACAACGACAAAGAACCATTGGTACTTCAAGACCATGGAAATGATGGCGGCAACCCGATGAGCTACAGGAATATTTGGGTGAGAGAGCTGTAGGAACAGAAGAACAGAGAAATGTCCAATATCCAATGTCCAATTATAGTGTAGAAAATCATTTCTTCCTTGGAAGTTGGATATTGGACATTTCTCTGTTCTTCTGTTGATTTAGCGTATAAATACCTATTGTCATTCCCCCTTTTTCGGACTTATCTTGCAGGCCGAACATTTTTAACTGATTCATGAAGCGAATAGCAGAGCCAGCAGCGATTTTAGAAACCGTATTCGGATACAACGAATTCAGGCATAACCAGCAGGAAATTATTGAGCATATTTTGAATGCCCGCGATGCAGTTGTGTTGATGCCAACGGGTGGGGGTAAAAGTCTTTGCTACCAGGTACCTGCCCTATGTATTGAAGGGGTAACAGTAGTGGTGAGTCCGCTGATAGCTTTGATGAAAGACCAGGTAGACGCATTGATACTGAATGGTATTCCAGCAGCATTTTTAAACAGCACCCAGCATCCTTCTGAAAGAGAAAATATTTTGCAGCAACTCAGAAGGAATGAATTAAAGCTGTTGTATATAGCCCCTGAAAGATTAGTGGGTGCTGAAATTAATTTCCTTCAATTTTTAAAAACAGAAGCAAAACCCGCACTTTTTGCCATTGATGAAGCGCATTGTATCAGTCAGTGGGGGCACGATTTCAGGCCGGAATACCGGGTACTTAGTGAATTAAAAACACAATTCCCTGAAATACCTGTAATAGCACTTACAGCCACAGCCGACTCATTAACAAAGAATGATATCATTGAGCAGCTTCACCTGAAGACATACAGGGTATTTGAAAATAGTTTTAATCGTCCCAATATCACATATTATGTAAAGCCAAAGCGTAATTATTATGATGAACTGGTAGATTATATATCAGAACATAAAACAGATAGTGGTATCATTTATTGTTTAAGTAGGAATGCAACAGAGAAACTTGCGGAAGACCTGAAAGAAGATGGCTTTAATGCAGCAGCCTATCACGCAGGCTTAGACAAAGCCACCAGAGATGAGCGGCAGGATCTTTTTCTGAAAGATGATATACAGATTATTGTTGCAACCATTGCTTTTGGTATGGGTATCAATAAAAGCAATGTACGTTTTGTAATACATGCAGATCTCCCCAAAAATATAGAAGGCTATTACCAGGAAACAGGAAGGGCAGGGCGAGACGGACTACCCAGTGAAGCCATTTTATTCTATGGCGCAGGTGATGTGATGAAACTCAAACATTTTGCCCAGGTAGAGAATAACCCGGAACAAACCAGGATATTACTGGAGAAGCTTGACAAAATGGTTGCATTCTGCGAAACCAGACAGTGCAGAAGAAAATACCTGCTGAACTATTTCGGTGAAACAGCACCCGAATATTGCGGTGCATGTGATACTTGTTTACACAAACCCGAACTCTCCGATCAGACCATAGTGGCACAAAAAATAATGAGCACCGTTGCCCGGATCAACGAAAGGTTTGGCTTAGGATACGTAGTAGATATATTGAGAGGAAGTGCCAGCGAAAAAATTAAAGCAGAACATAAACAGTTATCAGTTTATGGTATTGGAAGAGATAAACCAAAAGAAGAGTGGATACATTATACGAGAGAATTACTGGCAAGTGGCTATCTGGAAATGAGCGACGGACAATACCCGCTACTCAAACTAACCGAGAAAAGTAAAGCGGTATTATTTAAGGGCGAAAAAGTATACCTGCATGCTCCGATACAAATTGTAACGGCGAAAGAACCGGTTATTTACCAGCAGCATGCCTATGAAAAAGAGCTTTTCGAAGACCTGAAGAAGTTGCGCAATAAAATGGCACACGAGGAAAATGTGCCGGCATACCTTATTTTCAGTGATAGCAGTTTAATTGACCTGGCAACCTATTTACCATTGGTTGAAAACGACCTCAGTAAGATATCGGGATTCGGTGTTTATAAGATAGAGAAATATGGCCAGCCCTTTTTAGAAATGGTACAGGATTATTGTAATGAACATGGTCTTGATACCCGCATTGAACTCAAGCAACCGAAACGGGAAAGAAAAACATCTGCTGCAAGGGAAAGGGAGACAGATACAAAAAAAATCAGTTTCGATTTATTTAAACAAGGAATGAGTATTGAATCTATTGCCGAACACCGTAAGCTATCACCAAACACCATCGAATCGCATTTGGCATATTATGTTTCAAAATCAGCGTTGGAGTTAACATCATTGGTGCCGGAAGATAAAATTGAATTAATAGAAGCTGCCATCAAACGCTATGGTAAAAGCAGTTTGAAACAACTGAAAGAAAACCTGCCGGAAGAAATCAGTTATGGTGAAATTAGAATGGTTGTTGCAAGGGAAGGGAATATTACAGAGTAATGACTGATGGCAGAGAAATTTGGCTGCAAGCTTCAAGCTACAAGCTGCAAGTCTTGACTCATGCTCACTTTAGGTTTTCTGCCATTAATGAAATAAATATTTAGGCTTGTGAATTCGATATATAAAATCAGCTTCTAAAGAAATACCTGATTGCAGTAGATGCACAATCTGCTATTAATAGAACACAGATCTTCATGATTTTCAAGATTTATCATGATAGATCTTGAAAATCATGATAATCTGTGTTCTATCCTACCCTTTACTTGTAGTTGTATTTACTAAACATAGCCGACTATTAAATTTTAATAACAAAACAATGCTACCAAGACGAATATCTATACTCATTGCCGACGATCACCTGATTTACCGGGAAGGATTAAAATTATTATTGGCGAGGGACCCGCAGTTTTATTTAAAGGGAGAAGTAACGAATGGAAAAGAGTTATTACTAAAAGTCAGACAACTGGCACCCGATATCATTATAACCGATATAAAAATGCCTTTTATGAATGGCATAGAGGCGGTAAAAAAATTGAGCAGGGCCTTTCCTGGAATCAGGATAATTGCACTTAGTTCATTTAGTGATGATTACCTGATTGTAGATATGCTGGAAGCTGGCGCAAAAGGTTTTCTTTTAAAGGGGGTGGGATTTGAAGAATTAGGCCTTGCCATTAGAACCGTTTATAAGCGCAAGCCTTATTTTTCTCCGGAAATAACAGAGAAAATCATCCGGATTGTGTCCGGTAAATTCAATGGACAAAAATTTCATTACCATATTTCGCTGACGGAAACAGAAAAGCAGATCATCAAACTGATTTGTAAGGAATTAACGAGCAAAGAAATTGCCGACAGCTTATCTGTCGGAAAAAGAACCATTGAAAGTTACCGGGTCCGGATAATGGATAAACTGGGAGCAAAAAGCGTGGCCACCATCATCACCTATGCCCGCAGGTCGGGTATATTAAGACCCGGATACTGATATTAACCAATAAATAGGCACTATTCAAGGGTAAAAAGATGGGAAAACAGTGATTTGACTAATTTTTAACCACTTCAATGCAGCCAATTCTGTTATTTTTGCGCCCTATTGCCATATATTGGCGCAACGAAAAGAGAACATGAAATAAGCCGCGACAAAATTCGATAAGATGGGAATTAAACATTGGCTAATTCCATGTGGCTATAATCAACGAAACGAACGCATGAAAAAGACATTATTACTGCTTTTGGCCTTTACAGGAACCCTGCTGGCTACCGCACAGAACAAAGAAACCAAGAAAAAGACTGATTGGAGCAAGATTGATCTGTCAGACCGCCCTGCAGACCACCTGATGATTCAATATGGTGGCGATAGCTGGACCAACCGTCCGGATAGCGTACGCACCGGAAATGGCTTTAGCAGACATTTCAATATCTATTTCATGGTAGACAAGCCATTCAAGAGCAATAAAAAGATGAGTATTGCTTTTGGTGCAGGCCTGGGAGCAAGTAATATGTTTTTCAAGAATACCAAAGTAGATATTAAATCGCCTACCACCCGTTTACCTTTTACCAATGTAGACAGTACCAACCACTTCGATAAGTTTAAGCTTACAAGCATATACCTTGAAATACCGCTGGAATTGCGTTATTATTCAAATCCCGAGAATCCAAGTAAATCATGGAAAGCGGCTATTGGTATGAAACTGGGTACCCTGTTAAAATCTTATACCAAAGGAAAGAACTACGTAAATAAAAACGGTCAGAGTCTTTATGGTACTTCTTATGTAGAGAAAGAAAGCAGTAAAAGATTCATTAATGGAACCATGCTCGCAGCAACTGCCAGAATTGGTTATGGTATCTTTTCCATCGATGCCGGTTACCAGTTAAATGGTGTGCTGAAAGATGGTACTGGTCCAACAATGAGGAAGTTTTCTATAGGTGTTACCTTTAGTGGACTTTAGAAACAGAGGAACAGAAGAACAGAAGAACAGAGAAACAGCAGAATAATCAATTTCCAACTTTGGAGTTGAATATTCTGCTGTTCTTCATTTAATAATCCCGCAGGGATTATGTTTACCTTTGCAAAAAAGAGGAGTAGATTTTGATTGAGAAGCAACATAAAATAAAGGACGAAGAAACAGCCGTATTGGTGGGGGTAATTCAAAAAGAACAAACCCAGGAACAGGTATATGAATACCTGGATGAATTGGCATTTCTGGCAGAAACGGCTGGGGCCATTACGGTTAGAAAGTTTACCCAGAAACTGCCCCATCCCGATAGCCGCACATTTGTAGGTAAAGGAAAACTGGAAGAGATCAAAGCATATGTATCAGGAAAAAAAATAGACCTGGTAATATTTGATGATGAACTTACCGGATCGCAGATCACCAATATTGAAAAAGAACTTGGGGTAAAAACCATTGACCGTAGTGACCTTATCCTCGACATCTTCGCCCGCAGGGCTAGAACCGCCCAGGCAAAAGTGCAGGTGGAGCTTGCCCAATACCAATACCTGTTACCAAGGTTAAAAGGTATGTGGAAACACCTGGAGAGACAAGGTGGTGGTATCGGAACGAGGGGGCCGGGTGAAACCGAGATTGAAACGGATCGCCGAATTGTAAAAGATAAAATTTCATTACTCCGTAAGCGATTGGGTGAAATAGATAAGCAGTCGTTTACACAACGCAAGGAAAGGGGTGAGTTGATTCGTGTATCGCTGGTAGGGTATACGAATGTGGGTAAGAGTACCCTAATGAATCTTTTGAGTAAGAGCGACGTGTTTGCTGAAAACAAATTGTTTGCAACACTGGATACTACTACCAGGAAGCTGGTGTTTGAAAATACCCCCTTCTTATTGAGTGATACGGTAGGTTTTATTCGTAAACTACCGCACCATCTTGTAGAAAGTTTTAAGAGTACATTGGATGAAGTAAGGGAAGCGGATATTCTGTTGCATGTAGTAGATATATCGCATCCGCAGTATGAAGATCAGATTGGCGTGGTGAATAAGACATTACAGGAATTGAAAGCATTTGAAAAACCCATTCTCACCATCTTCAATAAAATGGACCTCTATGAGGAGAAGACATTCGATGAATGGCTGGAAGATGAAGTGAAACAGGAAATATTACTGGAGCTACGTGAGAAATGGGAAAGGGCAACAGAACATAATTGTGTTTTTATCTCTGCATTGGAGCGTAAAAATATTGATGCATTACGAGAATTGATCCTGAACAAAGTAAGGGATATGTACCAGGTACGTTACCCATACAAAACAGTTCATTTCTAATCTCTCTCTCTCTCTGCGAAAACTTTGTGTTCTCATGTTCTCTGCGGTGAATAAGTGTGCTCAATCACCGCAGAGAACATGAGGGAATGGAGTTTTCGCAGAGGGGTTAAAGTTCTTTCAGCCAATGAATGCTATAGGTGCGGTTATCGCTGGAAGCTCCGCGCATATTGAAGCCGAGACTCCACCTTGTTTCCCAGGCTTTACCCATTCTGATGCCCGCTCTGAAAACGGGATCGAAGCTATCGAAGGGAACTTTACCAACCGAAGTATAAATTTTGGTATAACTGTATTGGTAACCGCCACCTACATAAATACCGAGTGCACGTTTCGAATCGTCGGAAGCAGAAAGCAGTCCAAAGTTAAGGTCGGCTACCAGGGGAATTTCAAAAGCAAGATGACCACCATGTTTACCGGTAATGGTATCGTTTTTAGTGCCATCGAAATCGATGGAACGATAACGGTTGGTATAGCTTACGCCCAGCATCATGGGAGAGGCGATGCTTACAGAGCCCCATCCCCAGGTAACCAGTTGTTTCCGGATGGTATATACGATACCTATTTGTTTAACACGCATTGAATATTGTGCATCAATGGAAGATGAATCGGTGCGGTACCTGGCTAGTCCATTTATATCTGCTTTGCTACCTAGTAAGCCAAAAGCCTGATCAACGCCGCGTTTTTGAGAAAAAGCCTGAAATTGAAAGAATATACATGTGATAAATAAACTAAGTATAGCTTTATACATCTATTGGATATTTAATAAAGGCGCGAAAGTAATTATATTATAATAAGAAAACATGTTAAAATGTTTGAATGGGTAAAAAAGTGGCATAAGATCGGTGATTCGGTTGCAGAATTTCAGTGGCAGGGTAACCAGATGTGTATTATAGAAGTAGATGGAAAGAAAATTACCCTGGCAAGGTACCAGGAAGGGCTATTTGCGTTTGCGTATAAATGTCCGCATGCGAGTGGTATAATGGCCGATGGCTTTGTAGATGGTTTGGGTCAGGTGGTATGTCCGCTGCACCGATATAGGTTTAGCTTAAAAAATGGCCGGAATACCAGTGGGGAGGGGTATTATTTAAAAACTTACCCAATAGAAGAGCGGGCAGATGGCATTTATGTATCATTTTGAGTATTTTTTTGGATATAGATTTTGCCGGAATGCATTTTTCCCTATTTTTGCCACCCCGAAAGGGAAAAGGTATTCAGAAAGCTTTGCTTTTAGATTACCATTACACTCCCAAATGGATCAGTTGGTTAGAGTATTCCGCCGCGGCGGATTAATCAACGGGTCTACGAAAGGAGAAACATAAAATTCCCAAATAGCTCAGTTGGTTAGAGCATTCCGCCTCAGGCGGATTAATCAACGGGTCTACCAAAGGAGACATATAATATTCCCAAATAGCTCAGTTGGTTAGAGCATCTGACTGTTAATCAGAGGGTCGCTGGTTCAAGTCCAGCTTTGGGAGCAGAAGCCTTCACAGAGATGTGAAGGCTTTTTGTTTTTTTGGATTTTGAAGTAAAAGGCTAGAGCATTCCGCCGCGGCGGATTAATCAGAGGGTCGCTGGTCCCGACGCTACGGTCGGGATGCAGACAAGATCGTCTGCATTCAAGTCCAGCTTTGGGAGCAGAAGCCTTCACAGAAATGTGAAGGCTTTTTGTTTTTTAGGATTTTGAAGTAAAAGGTTAGAGCATTCCGCCGCGGTGGATTAATCAGAGGGTCGCTGGTCCCGATGCTACGGTCGGGATGCAGACAAGATCGTCTGCATTCAATTTCAGCTTGTTTACACAGAATCTCCGAGACACGAAGTACTGTGTGCTACAACACCAGGCTGTACCATTTACTTTTAAGCCAGCACATGCAACAATGAAATTTTAATAATTAAATCTAATACCTGGAATTACTTATGCGAGAGTGTCGAAGAGTCCCTCGTGTTTCGGAGATTCTGTACAGAACAAAATAATGTGCGTTTGCTATGAGATTAAAAAAAACTGGTTTATATTAACATAAATAATAATATAATGAAGATCCAGATTATTCTAATATCGCTACTTTTTAGTTTTTCTTCTGCTCAATCACAACTTACAATTATAAAGAAGGATGGTGGTTCAGTAGTCACAAAACTGGGCTTCGGTATTAAGGTTAATGATGGGTCTAGTTTAAATAGAGAATGGATAAATATTAACGATGCAACTTGCCCGATTCAAATTTCAGAGGTTGGAATAAATACTGGTTATAGTGGAGGTTCATATGTTTTCAAATCAACTGGTCAATTAAATGTTAAAGAAGATATAACCGCATTTGAGCTCTACCACGTTTTGTATGATGTTTTCGGGGAACATTTTAAAACGCTATCTCAAAAGGAAATAATAGATATAAATTCTAGTTTTGATATTTCTAAGAAGGGAACATGGTATGCAAATGAAAATGAAGTCAGTGAATACTTAATTTGTGTCACTTATGTTGCCAATGTTAGAAAAAAAGATGGTTCAGTCTGGAGGTACAATTATAATGGAGTTAAAGAACAGTTGAATGCGCTAAAGATAGCGTTTGAAGAAAGTTATCAGCCACAAAAAGACAAAAGCAACGATAAAAATAATGGCAAGTCAAAATAGCTTAATATCCTTTAGAATAAAAGTATTTTGTGTTTTTTTCAAATTCCTTTTGTAATAGTATAACCGAGCTTTCTTCCTCTATATACTTTATTATCTAACAGATTTAAACATATGCCTTTATCAATCTAGGACGCATGAGGTAAAGACGGAAAGTAATCTGTAAAATTTAGGGATATTACCCATCTTTGACTACTTATTTTGTATGAACATTTCTTACTAAAGGGAAAATTCCTACAAATGATCAAATTCTAAAAGTAACTGTATGAAATAAGGGCTACTTACAATTATGCTAAAAGAACTTCCGCAGGAATACTAAACTCCTTGTGAAATAATTTTGCCAGTTCCAGCGTAAGCGGTTTACGTTTATTCAGTAATGCAGATACATAACCTTTGCTGCCAACTTTTCCAACTAAATCTTTGTTCTTCAAACCCAGGTCCTGCATTTTCAATTTAATTACTTCTATTGGATCGGGCACAGGAATTGGAAAATGAATATCCTCATATTGTTTTATCAGCAAAAGAGCCACCTCCACTTTCTCTCCTTCAACACTGCCAGGCTTAATACGTTTATCAAATTGCTTGTCAACCCAATCCAGGTATTCCTGGTATTGCTTTTTAGTTTTTATTATTTTGAGTTCCATAATTAACTGTTTTTAAATTGAATCGTCTTAACATCTATCTTGTCATATTCGGCATGAGTTCCAAACCATTTAACCTGAATTGCCTTAAAATCAAATACTATTCTTACAACCAACCTGTATTTATTCCCCATAATATTAAAGACAACCCTGTTATCGGCCACAAGGCTCGCATTTCCATAGACTTTTTTTAACTCATTAAAGTTTTTAAAATCAGCATTAACCAGTTCATGATACCACTCCTGTAATGCTGTTGAAGCAGTCGGATATTTCTTGCAATACTCCAACAAAGTTTTTCTGGTTATAATATTAAACACAGATCAAAGGTAAAGAAAAGTTTTCTAATAGAAAACCATTTATTAAATTGTTAACATGGAACCTGGCTTATATAATAATCACTATACCATCAAAGATCAGGTTCACAGCTATCTTTTAAAAGATAGCAAATGAGATGAAGATTTACCAAATGACTTCCGGAAAATAGGAACTGAAGTGTTCCATTTAGCATTAACTTCAATAATCAAACCTTTCCCATGAAACAGGTCTTAAAACTCGAATCCCTTGGTTTATTCTTATTATTCACCGGAGCTTATTTTTATATGTATCCAGGAAGCTGGGGCTTTTACCTGGCCCTGTTTTTTGTGCCTGATCTTTCATTCCTTTTGTACCTGTTTACCAAAAAACTAGGTGCTATTGCATATAATATTTTTCATCACCAGGGGGTATGGGCTGCTATGTTAATAGTGGGTTATTATATCAAGATTGATGAACTGATGAAAATATCGTTGGTATTCCTGGCACATTCCACATTCGACAGAGTTGCTGGATATGGGCTTAAATACTTTGATAGCTTCGATCACACCCATTTGGGCTGGATCGGGAAAAGCAAACACCTGAATAAGGAATAGATATTTTATTCGCTTTGTTAAGCGAGATTTACTTTGAGGCAGATATCAGATTAAAAGGGTTATACTTGTTGCGTATAACCCTTTTTGTTTATGAATAAGTTGAATCAGCTTTTTTATCCGAAGTATAACTTCTTTGCTGCTTGTGTACTTGCACTGATTACTTTAAACGTTGCTGGACAGTCAGCTCAGCAACGGAATTGGGTGGATACTAAAGTTACTTATAGTACTTCCTCTAAACAATCCATAATAGTAACCAATAGTTTACCCAGAGGAGGCGGCCTAGTGCAACATAAAGGGAAAGAATATCATTATTTTATTTTTTGGACCAGCATACTGAATGAGTCTGCCTCAACTATAGAATTGGATATTAAATTTCCCGCAATAAATTTCTTCCCTTCAAAGGAATCTCACTTTATGGTGGCATTTACTAAAGCTACTATGTCATTAGACAAATTGCAGGAATTAGACTACGGAATCACCGATGTGCCTTCTCTTTTAAACAATGAATCAAATCGATTAACGCATCTTAGTAATAAGGTGTTATCGAAAAAGGAGTATTTGTTTTATACGCCCGTCTTTATTCATAAAACAAAATGGCCGGTTAGAACTGCGCTTATTGTAAAGGATAATAAGTTGTTGTTTAAAATTAAAGCAGGGACAGATTCTGTTATGGTTCCTTGTGGAGCAATAAAGTTTATAAATTAAATATGTTGAAATTGCGCCGAAGCATCTACTAAAACTAAACCAACTATAAATTTTTGTTTACCGGAGAGATTAATTTAGCCACAGATGCACAGATTATGAACGATTAATCTGTGAATCTGTGGCTAAAGTAAATTATTACCATTCACGAAGTAGTGTTTGTTAGACAGGCGAGCAACATCCTTCGTCGCAATTTACGATCTGCGATCGTAATGCTCCTCAGGATGACGAGGGCAAGTAGAGAGAGCCTGCTTTTGTGATTGGCAAAGCCAATCACAAAAGTTTAATTATTCTCCACCATCGTCATCCTGAGGAGCATTCCGGCGATAAGCCGGAAATTGCGACGAAGGATCAATTAAAGCCAACGTACTTAAAAAATTCCCATTAAGCGGGAGATTGTTTTAGCCACAGATTCACAGATTAATCGTTCATAATCTGTGAATCTGTGGCAAAATAAATTATTGCAATTGAACCTGCTGTTTGTTTGTAGGTGACCAACAAATGCGAAAGAAGATTTCATAATTTGTTTATTATCAATAAATTATGACCAATAAATGCATGAATTTTCAATTTATTTTATTGCATTTTAGCCTCAATTATTGTATATTTGTCTTATAATGAACAAGTTGAACACGCTAAAAATGCATTTAAAGCCAGGGAAAGTATATCGCCGTGCGGAACTGTCGCAATGGTCGAATGCTGTTGATCGGCATTTGGCCCAATTGGTTGAAGAAGGGAGTGTGAAAAAACTTTCTTCAGGCTTGTATTATATGCCCCGGCAAACAGTGTTTGGTGCAGCCCCTCCTGAGGAAAAAGAACTTGTTCGCAGTTTTCTGAAAGACGATGAATTCTTGCTTACAACACCTAATGACTACAACAGTTTAGGTGTTGGTACAACACAGTTATATAATAAGCGTGTGGTATATAATCATAAGCGACATGGTGCATTTAATTTGGGAGGAAGAGTATTCTATTTCCACGCCAAACATCGGTTCCCTAAAAAGTTAAGTCCAGAGTTTTTGATTGTTGACCTTCTTAATAATTTGAACAGTCTTGCTGAAGACAAGGAAGAGGTGTTGAAAAAGACGCTTACCAAGGCGAAGTCTTTGGATAGAAAGAATCTGCAACAATCAGTAGTACGTTATGGTAATGCAAAAACAAAAGCATTACTCTCTCCCGCCATAAAAGAAATATCGTATGCTATCTAATTATATTCACAACCTTAAAGCGTTTCCGGACTTGTTGAATATTCTGGCAACTGAGAAAAGTATTGAGGTTGGTCTTGTTGAAAAAGATTATTGGATCATGCATGTCTTGCATGGATTAAAAGAGCAGGGGTTTTCTTTTGAGATGAAAGGCGGTACATCTCTTTCAAAAGGATACAAAATTATTCATCGGTTTTCTGAGGATATTGATATTCAAATAAACCCGCCAAAAGAACTTGGAGTAATTACGAACCCACATAACACCAAAAAAGAGGCGATTGAATCACGCAAACGATATTATGATTGGCTAAAAGATAATATTAAGATTGATGGAATTATTTCAGTTGAAAGAGATAAAGAATTCGATAACGAACGAACTTATAATAGTGGTGGAATAAGACTTTATTATAAAACACTTACAAGCAAAGTAGCGGGCTTGAAAGAAGGAATACTACTTGAAGTTGGCTTCGATACAGTTACACCAAATGAGCCCTTAACAATTAGTTCATGGGCCTATGATCGGGCTGCAGCAACCACAGGCTTAACTATAGCAGATAATAGAGCTGTTGATATTGCTTGTTATCATCCCGGCTATACATTCGTAGAAAAGCTTCAAACTATTATTACTAAATTCAGAAGGGAACAGGAAACAGGGCAAGAAAAACAAAACCTGATGCGTCAGTATTACGATGTTTACAGCCTCCTCGATAATACCCTTGTACAAGCATTTATAGGAACTGATGATTATAAAAAGCATAAAGAAATTCGATTTGTTGGTAAAGACAAGGGAGCTGTTGTTGCTGAAAATGCTGCTTTTCATCTAACTGGAGAAATAAGAGAACGATTCATCAAACGTTATGAAGCAACAAAGTCACTTTACTATGATGGACAACCACCATTCGAAGAATTACTGGCCCGTATTCATCAAAATATCGGGCGGCTTTGAGACGTGCTGTTTGTTTGTCAGGCGACAAACAAAGGCGAACTAATCTGTTTATCAGGCGTCCAACAAAGGCGGAGATTTACTTACTTCCATAAATTAAATCATACATTCAGGAAAAATTTCACCATGTCTTTGAAAGCTGTCTGTACCTACACCCTACTCATCTCCTTGTTTTTCAGTTGTACCCCTTCTCAGAATAAACTCACCAGCGAAGAAACCAAACAAGGCTGGATATTATTATTTGATGGTAAAACAACCAATGGCTGGCATGGCTACAATAAAACCGGCGTGCCTGAAGTTTGGATTGCCAAAAACGGTGAACTGCAATGTGTGCCCGAATTAAGAAAAGAGCTTGAAGTAACCGACCTGGTAACCGATAGCGCTTATGAAAATTATGAACTTCATTTCGAATGGAAAATTGGAGAAGGAGGAAACAGTGGTGTATTTATTAATGTGCACGAGAAAAAAGAACTACTGGCTTCCTGGATGACAGGCCCCGAATACCAACTACTCGAAAAAACGCATGTTGATTTTGATAAGCCGGAGAAAAAACCAGGCAGTCTTTATGCATTCACAAAAGAAGCCGCTGCCGTTCCGGAAAAGAAAACGGGAGAGTGGAACCAGTCAATCATTAAACAACAAAATGGTGTTATTGAATTTTACCTGAATGGGGTATTAACAGCAAAGCAAGACTTGAAATCACAAAACTGGAAAGATGCAGTAGCCGCCACGCATTTTAAAGCCTATCCCGAATTCGGTACCTACACCGGCGGACATATAGCCCTTCAAGACTGGCAGAAGCCAGTTGCGTTTAGGAATATTAAGCTGCGACCGCTGTAAGGTGTTAGGTGTTAGGCGTTAGTCTGGCCTGTGGAGGCTGGATGGCTTGTGGTTAGTAGAAAGGGAACACTCTTAGCATCTGCTAACACCTAACCCCTAATACCTAACACCTAGCTTTCCTCATCAAAGTACAGCTTATAATAATGCTTGCCGCTCATTTCATCATAACCTTTTTCAATCAGGTCTTTTCGGCCGTGGATATAAATATGGAAGTTCTTGTCTAGTTTTAAAACGCTTTTGAAAACACGTTGTTGTTTTTTTAGTGCGGCCAAATGAATGTCGAAATTATCTTCGATATTAACCTGCCTGGCAACTTCATATTGTTGTTTGTATTGGGTGAAGCTGTCTATTACTTCAGGGTGATGTAATACTTCTTCCGCAAATTCATTCATGCTGAATGATTCCTTGGTGCTGAAATATTCTAGGCTGCGGTTGAGGTAATCTATCTGGTCGCTTTTGTTTACATCAAACTTTTCAGTAAGCTCATTACTGATAAACAGTTTACACATACCAATGGCATCACTGGTATTGTGATAGCTATTGGAAGTTCTGGCAACCTGTAAAAAATCGGATACCCAGTATTGGGTGTCTTGTTTATTGGTATTATCTACCACACAAACCACATACCCTTCTTCGCGGTTCTTTTTAAAGATCAGACAGCCTTTGTCGAGCTTGTTGATGTTTACCCCATCTTCTGCTATTACTTCCCAGCTTTGTCCATGTGGAAATACTTTCAGGAAAGTTTCTTTTGTTTCACTTTTAAATAAGCCGATGGCTTCTACGTATTCCGTTCCGAAGGGCACATTGCTGAAACGGGTTACATATAATTCACCTTCCTTTACGCGTGCATGTGTGCTTTTCTGGTAGAGAAAGCTGGCAAGCAAGGCAGACTGTGAAACAAAGCTTTTCGCATCATCGAAAATACCGTTCACATATTGGTACACTTCATTCAGCTCAAGACTGCTAATATGGGTAAACTGGTATTGTTCGTGTTCATTGAAGGGAGCAAGAAAATATTTGGTAAGTAATCCCCTCACAATTTCATCGTTGAGTGTTAAGGGGTTAACGGAAAGCTTAAGCTCCTCCCCACGGGTAGGGTTACCCACTTTATGCAGTATCACCTGCTCTAATTGTACACTGTCTATTTGTGTCATGCTGCAAAATACAGCTTCTCTTGCAGTTGGAAGAAGGGAGCTGGGTACTAGGTGTTAGGTGCTAGGTGCTAGGACTAACACCTAATACCTAGTACCCAGCACCCAAATTGACAATTCTTTTACAATTAAGTCTACTAAAATAGTAGGGAATTAGAAAATCTCCCTATATTTGTAGCCGTTCTTATACATCCTTATCAAGAAAGGCGGAGGGAATTGGCCCTGTGAAGCCTTGGCAACCACTTCCGCCTCGGGTGGAAAAAGGTGCCAAATCCAGTCCCGCTTAAGGCGGGATGAGATAAGTCAGTTTTCTTTTATGTACACAGCAACTGTAGTAATACGAGGCATTCTGACTGAGCATCAGGGTGCTTTTTTTTTGCTGCAAGCTACAAGCTGCATGCTGCAAGCAGTTTTTCTTGCAGCTTGTGGCTTGCAGCTTGAAGCTGGAAATAAGAAAGAATAAAATGAAATGAGTATGACAGAAGTTTTGAATAGAAATCAGGTACCAACACTTATTCAACAGATAAAGGATTTATCGGTTGAATCGGCTATTGGGGTATTTGTGCATTCATTTCCTGGTAAGGTTACCTTTTCTACCAGCTTTAGTTACGAGGATCAGGTTATCACCGATATCATTCAAACTAATAACCTGCCTGTATCATTATTCACTCTGGATACAGGCAGACTATTTCCGGAAACCTATAGCACCTGGAGCAGGACTTTAGAATTTTATCAGACAAGCATCAAAGCTTATTATCCCGATGCAGATGCAATTTCAGCTTATGTTGAAACAAATGGTCCCAATGCATTTTATGATTCTGCTGAGTTAAGGAAATCATGTTGTAACATAAGGAAAGTAGTGCCCTTGCAAAAAGCCCTTGCAGGCAATGCAATATGGATTACAGGCTTAAGGGCAGAACATTCGGCGGCCAGGCAGGACCTATCTCCTATTGAATGGGATGAAACCAACCAGCTTATTAAATACCACCCATTACTTCACTGGACAACCGAAGAGGTAAAAGAATATATCCATCAAAAAGCCATTCCCTACAATCCATTACACGACAAAGGTTTTGTAAGTATTGGTTGCGCCCCCTGTACAAGGGCCATTAAACCGGGAGAAGATTTCAGGGCCGGACGTTGGTGGTGGGAAGACAATAGTAAAAAAGAATGCGGCTTGCATTCGCACAACGATCAAAAAACAACCGTAGCATGAGCGCCTATAGATTAGATTACCTCGATCAGCTTGAGTCGGAAGCGATACATATTATGCGTGAGGTGGCAGGACAATTTGAGAAACCCGCCCTGTTATTCAGCGGAGGGAAAGACTCCATTACACTGGTTCATCTGGCATTAAAAGCTTTTCGTCCGGGTAAGTTTCCTTTTCCATTAGTACATATTGATACTGGACATAATTTCCCCGAAGCACTGCAGTTTAGAGATGAATTGGCACAGACCATCGGAGAGAAACTGATTGTGCGCAATGTGGGAGATACCATCAAAGCAAAACAATTAACAGAACCCAAGGGAAAATTTGCCAGCAGAAATGCCTTGCAAACCTATACCCTGCTCGATACCATTGAAGAATTTGGCTTCGATGCCTGCATCGGCGGCGCAAGACGCGATGAAGAAAAAGCAAGGGCCAAAGAAAGAATATTCTCCGTAAGAGATGAATTCGGACAATGGAACCCCAAACTGCAAAGACCCGAACTATGGAATACCTATAATGGCAGAATCAATAAAGGAGAAAATGTTCGCGTGTTTCCCATCAGTAACTGGACGGAGCTAGACATCTGGAATTATATACGCAGAGAAAACATCTCCCTGCCTTCGATCTATTTCGCCCATGAGCGTACGGTATTGCAACATGAAGGACAACTGATAGCCGTTTCTGAGTTTATTCAACTGGAAGATACTGACAGCGTTGTTACTAAGCGTGTGCGTTACCGTACAGTGGGAGATATGACCTGTACCGCAGCCGTTGAATCAGACGCTACGGGTATTGATGATATCATTCGTGAAATTACTGCCACCAAAACAAGTGAGCGTGGTGAAACACGTATAGACGATAAAGTGAGCGAAGCGGCAATGGAAGACAGGAAAAAAAATGGTTATTTCTAAAAAAACACAAACATGGACTTACTCCGATTTATAACAGCAGGTAGTGTAGACGATGGTAAATCAACCTTGATTGGTCGCTTATTATACGATAGTAAATCAATCATGATCGATCACCTGGAAGCATTGGAAAAACAAAGCAAAAACAAAGAAGACGGTGAAATAGATCTGGCCCTCTTAACCGATGGTTTGAGAGCCGAGCGTGAACAAGGCATAACTATTGACGTAGCTTACAAATATTTTGCTACCCCTAAACGAAAGTTCATCATTGCTGATGCGCCTGGGCATATTCAATACACGCGTAATATGGTTACCGGTGCCTCAAACTCAGACCTCGCCATCATTCTCATCGATGCCAGACATGGGGTGGTGGAACAAACCAGACGACACTCTATCATCGCCTCTTTATTGAATATTCCGCATGTAGTAGTAGCAATCAATAAAATGGATCTGGTAAACTACTCTGAAGATGTGTACAATAATATCGTGATAGATTATGCTGCCGTGGCACAAAAGCTTGGCTTAAAAGATGTACAATACATTCCCATCAGTGCATTGAACGGAGATAATATTGTAGAAAGAACGGCAGCACTAAACTGGTACGAGGGTCCATCTTTATTGGGTATTCTGGAAACGGTAGAATTAGCAGAAGATATTAATCTGGTAAAAGCACGTTTTCCGGTGCAATATGTAATTCGTCCGCAGACAGAAGAACTACACGATTACCGTGGCTATGCAGGAAAAATCAACAGCGGAATTTACCGGGTTGGCGATGTAGTAACTGTATTGCCTGCTGGTACCAGCTCTAAGATTAAATCAATTGAACACAATGGCAAAGAAGTACCCGAGGCATTTGCACCGCAAAGTGTGGTACTTCATCTGGAAGACGATATTGATATCAGTCGTGGAGACCTGATCGTACAAAACACACACCAGCCTGCAGTTACCAATGAAGTAGAAGCTCTATTATGCTGGATGGATCATAAAGCACTGGTGCCGGGCAATAAATACCTTTTGCAATTAAATAGTAAGCTGGTTCGGTCGGTAGTTAAGGAAGTAACGTATAAGCTGGATGTGAACTCTCTGGAACAAATTGCTTCTCCTGATACAGTGGCCCTCAATGATATTGTAAAAGTAACCATCAAAACCGCAAGCCCTATTGCTTATGATGCTTACCAGGATTTAAGAACCAATGGCGGTGCCATATTAATTGATGAAACAAGTCATGTTACCGTTGGTGCATGCATGATTCAATAGTAATCCATGAGTGAACAAGTATTTATAGAACAGTTATTTCAGCGGAGCAGGAAATCGGCACAACCATTTCCTGATAAACAGCTAACAGAAAGATTTATAGATGAGCTGTTTAATTTTTTGTTTGGTTCCTATGAAAAGAAATTCAATACGCCCGAAAAACTGGCATTGGAATATGTGGAGCTGAAACAAACATTCTCGGCTATACTCTTTGAGTTGATAAGAGAGGAAGACAAGGTAAAAGAACATACCAACTTATTTTATGATCGCCTGCCTTCCATTTATGCGGCATTGATAAAAGATGCACAGGCAGTGTTGGAGTTTGATCCTGCTGCACAGTCTATCGAAGAAGTACTGGTAGCTTATCCGGGTTTTTATGCAACAGCTATATACCGTTTATCGCATCAACTATATCTGCAGGGTATCAAAACCCTGCCGAGATTTTTATCTGAATATGCCCATAGTAAAACAGGTATAGATATTCATCCGGGTGCAACCATCGGTGCTTCATTTGCCATAGACCATGGTACGGGAATTGTAATTGGAGAAACAACCGTTATAGGTGAGCGGGTTAAAATTTACCAGGGAGTAACACTTGGCGCATTAAATGTGGCAAAGGATCTGGCAAGTACCAAGAGGCATCCAACGATTGAAGATGATGTAATTATTTATTCCGGCGCAACCATTCTGGGAGGAGACACCGTTATCGGAGCGGGCAGTATCATTGGAGGAAATATCTGGTTAACCCATAGTGTGGCACCTAATTCTGTTGTTTACCATAAAAGCGAAATAAAAATAAAAGACAAAGATCCATTTCCTGAACCACTAAATTTTGTGATTTAAAAAATACGTATGAAAGCAAATAACATTTTAGCAACCATCGGTAATACACCGCATCTGCGCGTAAATCGTTTGTTTGGAGACAAACATGAAGTTTGGATAAAACTCGAAAGAAACAATCCCGGAAACAGCATCAAAGACAGGATAGCGTTAGCTATGATAGAAGATGCAGAAGCTAAAGGCTTACTGAATAAAGATAGCGTTATCATTGAGCCAACCAGTGGTAATACAGGAATCGGACTTGCGCTGGTAGCAGCAGTAAAGGGGTATAAGATTATTCTGGTGATGCCGGAGAGTATGAGTATTGAACGCAGAAGGCTGATGGCCTTGTATGGTGCTGAATTTGTACTTACACCACGTGAAAAAGGCATGAAGGGAGCTATTGAAAAAGCCACTGAGTTAACCCAGTCTACCCCCAATGCATGGATGCCACAGCAGTTCGATAATCCGGCCAATACAGAAGTGCACAGAAAAACAACGGCACAGGAAATACTAAACGATTTTCCTGATGGACTAGATTATATCATTACCGGTGTTGGTACCGGCGGACATATTACAGGCGTTGCAGAAATACTGAAAGCAAAATTTCCAACGCTGAAAGTCTTTGCCGTAGAACCGGAATTATCTCCTGTATTAAGCGGCGGAGCCCCATCGCCACACCCATTGCAGGGTATTGGCGCAGGTTTTGTTCCCTCTATTTTAAATACAGCCATACTTGATGGAATTATCCAGGTAAGCAAAGATGAGGCTTTCGCTTATGCACAACGGGCAGCAAAAGAAGAAGGCCTTTTGTTGGGTGTTTCATCAGGCGCTTCACTGGCGGCAGTAGCAAAGAAATTACCTGAAATACCAGCGGGCTCTAAAATACTTACGTTCAATTATGATACCGGCGAAAGATATTTATCAATAGAAGGATTATTCTAACCCCTCTGCGTAACCTCTGTAATCTCTCGTTCTCTGCGGTGGTATTCCTCACTCTGCAGAAGAAAGGAACCGCAGAGAACATGAGAGGCAGAGTTTACGCGGAGAGAAATTAAGAGAGTAAGGGCTCTTTTTTTAGACAACTATAATCTACTAAAAAAGTAGACAATGAGTAAACAACCAACTTATGGCAAAGTAATCCTCGCATCAGCCGGCCCCGGTGATCCGGAATTGATAACGGTTAAAACCGTTCGCTGGTTAGCAAAAGCTGATGTTGTGCTTACAGATCGTTTGGTTAGCAGCCAGATTCTCAACAGTTATGTTAATCCAAACGCTGAGATTATTTATGTAGGGAAACAGTGCAGAAGAGGCATATCTACTCCACAGCAAACCATTAATGAATTATTGGTAGAATATGCAGTGAAACATAAAATAGTTGTTCGCCTGAAAGGCGGTGATGTAAGTATATTCTCCAATGTGCTGGATGAACTGGAAACATTGGTGAAGTATCAGATACCTTATGAGATTGTACCCGGTGTAACAGCCGCATTAGGAGCTGCAGCTTATGCAGGTATTCCATTAACAGCAAGAGGATTATCAGTAGGTGTTCGTTTGCTGACTTATTACAAATCAGATACCGTTGCAGCCAATACCTGGAAAGACCTGGCACAAACAGATGATACTTTGGTGTTTTATATGTCTGGTGAAACATTGCCAGTTTTAGTTGACCAACTAATCGCCAATGGCATTGATAGTTCCAAAAAGCTGGCAGTAATAGAACAGGCCACTACGCCATTACAACAAATTCATGTTTGTGATTTACATGATTATGCAACTCAACTAAGCGGGCAAATATTTCGTTCACCCACATTGGTCATGATTGGTAAAGTAGTAGCATTACACGAGCAATTCAAATGGTTGCCCAATATTCCAGGCACTGAACACTATTTTGAACCACTTACCGGCAGACTTACACAGATAGAAGAAAAAGCAACTGAAAAAAGACATGTTAGCAGAGCCTAAACTGAAAATATTAAACGAATTGGTGCACCAACTAAGTAAAGAAGAACTGATTTGGGTGAATGGATTTTTGTCTGGCTTAGTTGCTGAACCAATTGTAGCAACAAATACTACCATCCACAAAAAATTCACCATCGCTTACGGTACCGAAACAGGTAACGCAAAAAAACTGGCTACCGATTTTGCAGCCAAAGCAAAGAAGAAAGGTATTCCCGTTAAATTGGTAGGATTAGATCAGTACAAACTTGCTGACCTGTCTAAAGAAGAATATTTCATCACGGTCATCAGCACACAGGGTGATGGAGAACCACCGATAGCGGCACAAAAGTTTTATGACCATATTCATTTGAATGGATTCAAATTGCCACAACTGAAATATGGCGTGCTCGCACTAGGTGATACAGCCTATCCTTTGTTTTGTAAAACAGGCGAAGATGTAGACAAGCAATTAGCGCATTTAGGTGGTCAGCGCATCACCCACCTACAAAAATGCGACCTTGATTACGAAGAGACTGCCCACCATTGGTTTGATGGTATCATCAGCCAGTTGAACCAGCAAGAAATTCCTGCACCAAAACCAATAGCTGCTGTTCCAGCTAAAAAGCCGGCGGGTAAAGTGTATTACGACGCGGTGGTTCAAACCAATATCAACCTCACAGCAGAAGGATCAGCGAAAAAAATATACCATATTGAACTGGTAGCAGAAACTGTACCCTTTCTACCCGGTGATTCCATTGGCATCGTTCCAGAGAATGATGTATTAGTGGTGGATGAGATATTAGCAATGCATGCAATAGATGGAGCCAAAGTAATAAACTGGAAAAATGAAAACGCAAGCATCAGGGATTTGCTCTTGCACAAAATCAATATCAGCTACCTGCTGGATAAATCTGTGCAACACTATGCCAGCGTAGCCGGATATGAGATTCCTGCAGGTAAAGCTGACTTACTATCACTCCTGAAAAAATATCCATTAAAAAATGGGGACCAATTACTGCAGGTTGTAGAAGGCCTTACCCAAATTGTACCACGTATCTATAATATAGCTTCATCACCCACTGCACATGAAGGTGAAATACATATTACCGTATTGAGGGATGTATTTTCAAAAGACGAAAAAGAACAAACAGGTTTATGTACCTGGTTTTTAGAAAATAAAAAAGAAGGTGATACTCTTCGGTTCTTCATTCAAACCAATAACCGCTATCGCTTACCTGCTCCGGAGAAAGACATTATTATGATTGGTCCGGGTACAGGCATTGCCCCATTCCGATCATTTGTAGCAGAAAGAGATGCCACCGGGGCGAGTGGTCGTAATTGGTTATTCTTCAGTGAAGAAAAATTCACCACCGATTTCTTATACCAAACAGAATGGCAGTCATGGTTTGAAACGGATACATTAACTGATGTGAGTCTTTATTTCAAAGAAGGTTCCACCGATGTATCAGGCCTACCTGAAAAAATCATTCAAAAAGGTAATAAACTATTTGAATGGCTACAAAACGGTGCATTCCTATACCTCTGTGGTGAAAAAGAACCCGCAGGCAGGTTAATAGAAGAGGCACTACTGAAAGTATTTGAACAAGCCACCGGCTCAGAAACAAATGCCAAAGCCTATTTCGAAACACTGAAAAAAGAAAACCGATTCGCGAAAGACCTGTATTAGGTAAGTGAGTGGTGAATTGTGAATTGTGAATAGTAGTAGGAAGAAAAAACAACTATATACTACGATCACTCACCATTCACCATTCACCACTCGCAATTCACAATTCACAATTCACCATTCACAACCATGCCCAACAAACCCTCACCCATTGAAAAAATAAAAACTACCAGTAAAGGTCTACGCGGCACATTACAGGAAAGTTTGCAGGATGAAATAACCGGAGCCGTAAGAGAGCAGGATCATGCATTAATAAAATTTCATGGCATGTATGAGCAGGATGATCGTGACCTGCGGGAAGAACGTGCTGCCAAAAAATTGGATAAACTATACTCATTCATGATCCGGCTAAGAATACCGGGTGGAAGTATGACTGCCCAACAATGGGTAGCCGCACATCATATTGCGGGTAATTATTCAACAGGGGTGATCAAAATAACCACCAGACAAACGATACAGTTGCATGGAATTTTAAAGCATCAGATCAAACCAACTTTAAAGGATTTCAATTCCGTACAACTCGATTCAATAGCTGCCTGTGGTGATGTAAACAGAAATGTAGCCTGCACCAGTCACCCTTCAGAATCTCCTATACATCAGGAAGTACATGCTTATGCTGATAAAATAAGTCGTTTGTTGTTACCTAAAACCCGCGCTTTTTATGAGATATGGCTGGATGAAGAAAAATTGGCGGAGTATGACGAAACTGATCCATTGTATCAGGATCGATACCTGCCGAGAAAATTTAAGATTGGTATTGCGATTCCACCAAACAATGATGTAGATGTGTTGACGAACGACCTTGGACTCATTGCCATTATTGAAGCGGGTAAACTTATCGGATTTAATATCGCTGTGGGTGGAGGCTTGTCTACCACACATGGTAATCCGGAAACTTATGCAAGACTCGCAACAGTTATTGGTTTTACGGCAGGTGAGGAAAAAACACTGAAAGCGGTTTATGAAGTACTCACAATTCAAAGAGATTTTGGTAACCGCTCAGACCGGAAGTTGGCAAGGTTGAAATATACTGTAGATAAAATGGGCGTTGAAGCATTCAGGACGGAACTGGAAAAACGTTGCGGATTTGAACTGGAAGAAGCAAAACCCTATCAGTTTACCGAAAGAATAGATCGTTATGGATGGCAGGAAGATCACAAAGGGAATTGGCATTATACCTTATTTGTTGAAAATGGAAGGGTAACGGATGAAGCGGATGTTCCGCTAAAAACGGCCCTATTGGAACTTGCAGAAACAGGAAAACTTATTTTCAGGTTCACCAGTAACCAGAACCTGATCTTAAGTGAAATCAGTGCAAGTGATAAAACGATTATCGATGAAATTTTACAACGCTATGGCATCCTTAAAAGAGATGAGGCAATAAGTGCTTTGCGAAAAAATGCAATTTCCTGTGTGGCATTACCTACCTGTCCTTTAGCACTTGCTGAAGCACAAAGATACCTGCCTGTATTGATTGATAAAATCGAACCATTGTTAACCAAACATGGGTTGGCTGAAGAAAATATCGTTACCCGAATGACTGGTTGTCCAAACGGCTGTGCCAGACCTTATGCTGCCGAGATTGGGTTTGTAGGAACGGGTCCTGGCCGTTATAACCTGCACATTGGCGGTGACAGAGAGGGGACAAGATTAAATACAAAATATAAAGAGCAGTTGGATGAAGCTGGAATACTGGATGAGTTAGATAAGTTGTTTGGGTCCTATAAACAAAACCTATACCCAAAGGAAAGTTTTGGTGATTATGTAGAACGAACAATTATTACTGCACAATAACAAGCATGCATGTTGATTAACAATTACCAAGCCCATGAATGAAGCAATAATTGAACAGAAACTTTCAGGAACTACCTGCAGGGATCCAAAACAGAATCATTTATTTCCGGTTTTTATACAATTGGAACGAATGCGTGTGTTGATTGTGGGTGGTGGTCCGGTTGCATTTGAGAAGCTTCAGGCTATATTAGTAAATGCGCCATCTACCAGGGTAAAAATAATAGCAGAAACATTTCAGGAAGAACTGGTTACAGTTGCCGAGAAAAAAGCGCAGGTTGAACTTGTGCAAAAAACCTATTCATCGGGCGATTTATATGATGCTGATATTGTTATTGTAGCTGTTAATGATATAGAAACAGCAGAAGAAATTCGCAATGATGCAAAAGCCAGAAAACTATTGGTAAATGTTGCCGATAAACCGGCACTGTGTGATTTCTACCTCGGATCAATCGTACAAAAAGGCGATCTTAAAATAGCGATATCTACGAACGGAAAATCGCCAACTATTGCAAAAAGATTGAAAGAAACACTGTATGAAGTTATTCCTGCAGAGCTCGATCAGGTTTTAGTGAATATGCAAATAATACGAAACAGGTTAAAAGGAGATTTTGCAGAAAAGGTAAAAAAGCTGAATGAGATCACTGAAGTGTTGGCTGTAACAGATAAAAAGAATCCATCCCTTGCCGAACGAAGATGGAAAAAAATTGCTTCAATATTTTTATTTGCTTTCTTCTTCATGTTTGTGGGTCATCTGGTACTGTCTTATGTTCCATTCACCCAACTGTTTTCACAATCCCGTGAACTGATTAGTTCATTGGATAGTACTTTTTACTGGATGATACTTGCAGGTTTTTTGGCCCAATTGGTAGACGGTTTATTAGGTATGGGTTATGGAGTAGTATCGGCAACCGTTTTATTATCGTTAGGTGTTAAACTACCTGCGATTAGTGGGAGTATACATACTGCCGAAATGTTTTCGAGTGCAGCATCTGGTTATAGTCATTATCGCTTCGGTAATGTGAACAAGAAACTTTTCAGGGCATTGCTTATTCCTGGTGTTTTAGGAGCCATACTTGGTGCGGTCGCTTTGTCGACTTTAGCCGATCACTATGCAGGATTCGTAAAACCATTGCTGGCGGTATATACGCTTTTTCTTGGGTTGCGGATATTGAGAACAGGGTTTAAGAAATTGAATAAGCCGAAGAAATTTCGCAATGTTGGTTGGTTGGGTGCGGCCGGTGGTTTTCTGGATTCTTTTGGCGGTGGTGGCTGGGGACCTCTTGTTACCAGTACCTTGATATTGAAAGGAAGAACGCCCCGTTATGTAATAGGATCAGTTAGTATAGCCGAATTTTTTGTAACCCTCGCCAGTGCTGCTACATTCTTTTCCTTATTGGGCATATCACACTGGCCGGTAATAGCCGGACTGATTATTGGTGGTGTAATAGCTGCTCCCATTGCCGCCAGACTCACCGGTAAACTACCGCTGAAAACCATGTTTATTGCTGTAGGTATAATGGTAATTATTTGGAGTATCCGGATATTGATAAGCTCGGTGGTGTAGTCTGCCCGCACTGCCTCATAAAAAAAGCCTTTGCTGGAAATCCCTGCAAAGGCCTCGTAGCGTTTGGTTTTTCAATTGCTGGATATTACCCGTTTAACTTACACTACAAGAGTCAACAGGCTGATTGGAATTTTTCAAAAGATTGTTGGATTCTAAACCTTGCAAAACGAGAAAAAGCATTTTACAAGTACAAAATAAAGTCATTTTGGGTTGGTGTTAGATAGTGGAGTAGTTGGTCTTACTGTAATTGTTTTACTACAAAGCCACCGTTTTTACCACCGTTATTTAAAGCTTTGCCTCCGTTAAATTACCGTAACGGATAGTTCTGGACAGCTCATCCTGGATCTTTCGGATTGAATTAGTGACTTGTGGAATAATATATTGCTGTACATAATCCTGCCTGTTTAACCGCATTTCATTAAAAGCTTCCAGACCGAATTCGGGAGGCCTCATATTATTGCCGGCATTTGTGTTCGAGGAATAACATATTAAATCAGTGATATGGTTTTTATACCCTGAATCGGTAAAGCTGATGGTCATGGTAAGGGTTACAAATGTCTGATCCATAACCAGTCCGGAAGCTTCTGCCGGGCGCATAACATAAAAACCATATTTCCCGGTGATACTTGTTTTGTTTTTGTTTTCTACCAGCATGACTGGTTTTCCCTTTCTGGTAATTTTAAAATGGTCTTCAAATCTGGATGTCCTGTAATAGTTTATAAACCAGGTTTTTGTTCGGTTATAAATGTCTGATTTGGATACCGGCATATTTTCCAGTCGAGTATAAAAGACTTTACCGGAATTTTCATCGACAGGAAAAAATACCTGTGCCTGTAGCTTTGCCAGTAAAATGAACGAAATAAAACCAGACAATAAATATTTCATAAGCAGTTGGTACAATTAAGTTATAACAATTGGCTAAGAATGCAAATTTTATTACAAATAGCGCTCATACAAGATAATCATGCAACACACCTCCGCGAATCCTCTGCTTTCTCTGTGCCTTTCGGTGAATATCTGCGATTTTTCACCGCAGAGAAGAGAGATAACAAAGGTTTCGCAGAGAGTGGTGTAAAGCTATTTTTATTAATTTGATAGTTAAACCGCAACTTTATACCTAAATCCTGAAGCATGAAAAAGAAATATTCTGCGCAATTAAAAACCTGGCATGAAATACATAGTGCAGAAAGAACATTTGGCCAGCGAATTGCGGATAGCATTTCTAATGGTATGGGTTCCTGGACTTTTATCATCATCCAAACCATTTTTGTACTGGGGTGGATGGCTTGTAACCTGATTGGTTACCTGATGCATTGGGATCCTTATCCTTTTATACTATTAAACCTTTTATTCTCTACCCAGGCAGCTTATGCAGCGCCAATCATTATGATGTCGCAAAAAAGACAAAATGAAAGAGACCGCTTGCAGGCCATGGATGATTACCAAACCAATCTCGAAGCCAAACTCGAGATCGAGGAATTACAAAGAAGGTTAAACAGGATTGAAACAGATAAACTCGATAAGATATTGGCGATACTTGAAAGGGGGAAGTAGTAGCTAGCGGCTGTTGGCTTTTAGCTATTAGCCATTAGCTTTTTGTGCGAAAAGGGAATTGTTAATATTTAGAAGAGTTAGAGGGAACACAGATTTATCATGATTATCATGATTGATCATGATAAATCCGTGTTCTATCTACGCAGCCAAATAAGATTAGGAGCTATTATTTTATAGGAGCCTATTTTAATGACGTCAAAAGACCCCTCTATCGATGATTTTCTCATTTTTGGCAGATTTCAACCCTTGATTCGCATTAATAGCTAATGGCTAACAGCTAATAGCTAATAGCCCAAAGCTAATGCGGCAACCGCTCCCTAAAATACCCATATACCCAGGTGCCTGCAATAGCACTTAATAAAACTACAATCATTACGGTAATACCCATACCAATTTGTGCGAAGATCGGTCCGGGACATGCACCTGTTAAGGCCCAGCCTAATCCGAAAATTAATCCGCCGATTATCTGGCCCTTATTAAATTTTTTGGGTGTAAAATGAATCTCTTCACCGTGAATTGTTTTCACTTTGAATTTTTTAATCAGTGCTATGGATATAGCGGCCACCACTATAGCTGTTCCAATTACACCATACATGTGAAAACTTTGGAAGCGAAACATTTCCTGCATGCGAAACCAGGAGATGATTTCTGCTTTCACAAAAACAATTCCAAATAAAACACCAACAGCGAGGTATTTGAAATTATACCACCAGGGGTGTTGTTTTTCCGACTCGTTAACACACATTGTGTCTAAGGAGCGTACTTCAAAATCGGTTACTATTTCTGTTTGATTTGGGTTCATTGTTGCTGGATTACATTTTCATAATAAACGGAAGTAGGAAATTAGCCATGATGAAACCACCCACCATAAAACAACAGGTAGCTATAACCGAAGGCCATTGTAAATTGCTGATCCCCATAATGGCATGTCCACTGGTACAACCACCTGCATAACGGGAACCAAAGCCAACCAGGAATCCGCCGCCTACCATCATTACAAAACCCCTGGCAGAAAATAAAGATTCCCAGGAAACAAGGTCCTGCGGTACCATGCTACTATAATTGGAAATTCCATACTCTTTCAATTCATCAACCAATGCAGGATTAACTACAATCGGGTTTGGATCTGGTATACCAAATGCGGCAATCATAGCACCGACTAATATACCTCCTACAAAAAACAGGTTCCAGGATTCTTTTTTCCAATCGTAGTTAAAAAAATTAATCTTTGCCGGAAAACAGGCGGCGCAGGCATGACGCAGGTTAGCAGATATGCCAAAATGTTTATTACCCAACAATAAAAGTATCGGGACGATTAATCCTATAAGTGCGCCGGCAATATACCATGGCCAAGGCTGTTGTAAGAATTCCTTCATAAAAAATAATTGATGGCAAAAATGCCGATAAACAATTTTTTGAAGCGTGATACATGTCACGCCGATCAGTTATCGTTGCTTAGCAGCTATTATCGGTAAAAAGGGCCCGTATTTGTGTTGTTGCTCACTAAAATTATCAGCATAGGGCCCAAATGGATGATCGAAGGGCTTTTTGGAAATATCGGGCCAGTCTGACTTATTTGTAAAAACAGGTCGGGGCTGTGAATTAACATAAGCCGCCAGATCCCATGCTTCTTCATTGGTTAAATGGTTTTGATGCGTTACCTCATTAAAGGGCATATTAGACTGAACAAAACCCGCAAAATTACTCAGGCGGTAAAGTCCGGCACCAGTATTATAACTGTGGTTACCCCATAAAGGAGGATAACTGTATCCAATATTATCGGGGTTAAGCTGTCCTTCTCCATTGCTGCCATGACAGCGTTCGCAGTTCAAAGCATATACTTTTTTACCCTTTATCGGGTCGGCCGCACGGGTTAACAGTTCGGGTACTTTAATACCTGTTCCATTTGGCTTATCTTTTTTTGAGACCTCTTTACCTAGCCATTTTATATAGGTTTCAATAGCTTTATATTCACGACTGTTACTATCGGGGGCTTGTCCATTTAAACTTCTTTCAAAACAATCACTTACTCGTTTATAAATACTTTCCATGCTTCCACTTCTTGCCCTGAACTTTGGATAATTAGCCGCCACTGCTGCATAATTGTTTCCCCAAACTCGTTTACCTGCATCAAGATGACAGTTCTGACAATTCATTCCATTACTGATGGCTTTAATACTTCCTTTAGGACCAAAATAGGCAGCAGTATGTGCAATTAATTCTTCCCCATACAAAACAAGGGAACGGGTACTATCATCTTTTATAGGGTCTAAAAAATAACTGGGTGCATGCCAGTTACTGTCTGTCTGAACCTGCAGGTCTTTTTGAACATTGCTTTGCCATAGCCAGCCAGCAATAACAAAAAGCACCAATGCAAATAATATATAAGCCAACCAGTCTGCTTTAAATTTCTTCCACATAGCTTATAAATTAAAATCGATAGTTTAAAATTAGGTTGAATAAGGAAGTATTTACTTTATGGATCACATATTTATCATTATTGTAGGTATTTCCATTACCCCCTTTATAAACATAAAGGAATTGCAGCTGCGCCCCGTTTAGTGCACCACTGAAATTATATTGTACATCCGCATTGAATTGCGTGTAGGAGGGCATTCCGTATTTGTTGAGTCTTGCATCAAGTACATCCGGCAATTGGTAATAACCCAAACCGAATTGCGATTGAAGTCCACTTTTACCATATTTACGTTTATACTGTAACATCCAGGCATTTAAATTACCAAAACCCTCATTTCTTTCACGAGGTAAAAAAGTAAAGAAAGGGTCGCGCCCCCACTCTCTTGGCATTAGGTATCGTCCGTTACCAGTAATACGATTATAATTCAATGATAAATCTTCTTCTTTGTTTTTATAACCAACCCTGACACCAAAACTCAGTGCAGTGCTTCCCTTTTGCATATAAGTAAGGGCAGGAGAGGTATTGCCGCCATCTTTCAGGGATTGTTGCATGATACCTTGAACAGCAGTATATGCATGAGCACTTTCATTTGATCCAAAATCCTGATCGGCCTGTAACAATACGGTATTAAACATTTGATCAACCAATTGTTCCCATAACTGAATTTTTAAACGGTTATTCAGTTTTTGTGTGATACCGAATAGGGCAACATAATTACTGTTGAGATTATTTTTATAGGCAGATGGAGATCCGGATTCACTAACCCCTTGCGGGTAAACACCTATTGACTCTCCAACATTAAACCAGCGAACGGTACTTCTCGGACTTATCTTCCATAAAACACCTGCATTGATCTGGGTTCGTTCCGATTTTTTTTGATACCAGACTCCTTCTACTCCTGTCGGACGCATTCTGCCGTCTTGTGGGTTTATAAATGGAGTATTGATGATTTGTTTGCCAAATTTTATGGATTGGTTTCTCCATTCATAACGGATAAATAATTCTTCAAGACGATCAATATCATTTTTGTTCGATGGATGTTCTATATCAAATAAACCAATTTCATATCGGTTCAATTGTCCGGTAACGGGATCAGGTTTTAATAAATCAGAAGATCCTGTATTGAAAATAAAGAAACCACCAATACCTAACTGAAAACCATGAAACGGGGCAGACACAAATCGAAGTCCTCCACCGGTAGCATGTGCATGATAATCTGTAAGTCCTTTTTTATTATCCGTTGCCATGAAAAAATACCGGAAATGTCCTTCTGTCTTTCCATGCTTGAAAGCCCCCAGCAGCGAACTGCTATCGGCTTTTTGTTCATCATCTGCTGGTTGTGCCATTACAGAGATAAATGAAATGAAAAATAAGGCCGCCATGGCAGCATATTTTAAAACCATGCCTAATAAAACTTATAAATGATTATTTACCAGCTGAACAGGATACGAAAGATAGGGCTTTGCTGAAGAATGAATTATGTCCGGATTCAGGGTATCCAAGTTTTTTTAAAGTAGCAGTAATCTGTGCCCGATTGATTCCTATGCCCATTACAGCTATCTTCTTTTCCGGAACAGCTACTGTTACCGCCTGAACTCCGGGAATTTTTAGGAGTTCAGATTTTATCGTGTTTACACAACCTTCGCAACGAATATTTTCAGCATAGAATTTTTCTGAAGTTGTCATGATAAATGTTGTTGTAGCAATTGTTGCAGTTGTCCGGCATTTTTTACGCCTGTTTCTCTCCACAATAACTGCCCTTTTTTAAAAATCATCAAGGTAGGAATACTGCTAACCTGAAAATGAGCAGCTACATCTGCATGTTCATCTACATTTACCTTGAATACCTGAACTTGATCTCCTAACCGGTCTTTCACTTCTTTTAAAACAGGGGGCATCATTCTACAGGGCCCACACCAGTCGGCATAAAAATCGACCAACACAGGCTTTTCACTGCTTATGATCTTTTCAAATGAATTATTCAACATGGGTATTTTTTTTCGGTGTTTTTTTAAAAAGACTAAAAGCAAGTATACCTAATAAAGAAAAGTATAGTGTGCTGTTAATCGGTTTAGATGTTATGGCACAAGTGCCTGTTATACATCCTACATATTTCCAGTAGAGGTATCCAGATAATGCTCCCAGAAGTCCTCCGGTCAGCAATAAATAATTATTACTAAAGAATTTCTTCATAAACGGATTCTTTTGTTGAAACAGTATTCTTCTTACCCGGTGTTGTGTAACAGCCAGTTGGCCCACAGCAACCGATATTAAAGATACCCATTGCCAATAACATGATCCCGATAATGGCAGTAGTACTATCCTTTGCATACCACGATTGAACCAGCACAGCTATTGCTAGCACTACCCTTAACACACGCATGAAATGCCAGTTTTGCAGGATTGTTTTCATTATTTACTGATTTTATTAGCCAAAGAATTCCAGGGACCGCCATTATATGCTTCAACACCAGCGCCTGTTAGCAATGATTTTGCCATACCACTTCTGTTTCCGCTTCTGCAAACGGTGATAATGGGTACATTTAATTGCTTAAGACGCGTAATCTCATTACGTAAGCGATCCAATGGAATATTCTTCGATCCTTTAATATGTCCCGCATCAAATTCCGATACTGTTCTTACATCAACAATCAAACCTCCTTTATCAATCAGCATAGTATAGTCTACGGGAGCAGGGAATAATTTTTTAAAAAAAGATAACATTCAACTTAATTTTTATAGTACAACATATCAGATAATCCGCCGCCATTGTACACTTCCTTAAAGCCTTGCTGGTGCAGAAAATTCATGCCTATGCCGCTTCTGTTACCACTTCTGCAGTATAATACTACCGGCTTGTTCTCCTGCTTTAATTCATTCAGGTGTTTAGGAAGTTCATCAAGCGGAATATTGATCGCGCTCGGGTAATGTGAAGTGTTAAACTCACTATTAGTTCTCACATCAACAACAATTGGATTTTCATTGCTGAGTACTTCTTGTATTGTTTTCATTTTTATAATAAAGTTGTAGGGCATACATAATCGCTTACCCTGAATTTATTTGATTCTTTAATCGCTTTAAATCCACCTTTCACATCAATCAGGTTATCAAAACCTCTTGCACGAAGTATTGAATTAAAAATCATGGAGCGATAACCACCTGCACAATGCACATAATAGGTTTTGTTACGATCGATCTGACTCATACTATCGTTGATAAAGTCGAGTGGTGCATTTTCAGCATCCAAAACATGTTCGCTCAGGTATTCGCTGTTTTTACGAACATCGAGGATATTTACTGCTTCTTCAGTAGCAATATCAGCCAGCTCTTCTGCACTGATAGACCTAATCTGATCTATTTCTTTTCCTGCTGCTACCCAACTTGCAAAACCTCCTGCCAGATATCCGATGGTGAAATCATAACCAACCCTTGCCAAACGGGTAATAACTTCTTGTTCTCTGCCTTCATCTGTTACAAGCAGTATCTCCTGTTTAATATCAGGAATCATAGCACCTACCCATGGAGCAAAATTGCCGTCGATGCCAATATTGATAGAGTTTGGTACAAAGCCTGCTGCAAATACCTGTGGGTCGCGTGTATCGAGAATTAATGCACCTGTTTCATTTGCCGCCGCTTCAAAAGCTTCAGGACTCAATGCATGCTGTCCTCTTTCCAACACAGTATCAATACTATCGTAACCATGAATATTCATCATTACATTCAAAGGGAAATAAGCAGGTGGCGCAACCAGTCCGGTTGTTACTTCTTTGATAAACTCTTCTTTGGTCATATCTGCTCTTAAAGCATAATTGCTTTGTTTCTGATGTCCTAGTGTATCGGTTGTTTCCTTGCTCATGTTTTTACCACAGGCACTACCTGCTCCATGCGCAGGATATACAATGATATCGTCGGCAAGCGGCATAATTTTGTTGCGTAATGAGTCGAACAAATATCCGGCAAGCATATCCTGTGTGAGTTCTGCTTTTACTTTCTGAGCGAGATCTGGTCTGCCAACATCACCAATAAAAAGGGTGTCTCCGCTGAAGAGTCCGACAGCTTTTCCTGATTCATCTTTTAAAAGATAACAGGTACTTTCCATGGTGTGTCCTGGAGTATGCAATACTTCAATAGAAGCATTACCCACTTTTAAAGATTCACCATCTTTTGCTGCATAAAATGCAAAGTCCGGTGCAGCATTCGGTCCATAAACAATTTGTGCACCTGTTTTTTTAGCGAGATCAAGGTGACCTGAAACAAAGTCGGCATGGAAATGGGTTTCCAATACATACTTTATTTTGGCACCATTGCGCTCTGCTTTCTGAATATAAGGAGCTACTTCACGTAACGGGTCAATTACTACTGCTTCGCCATTACTTTCAATATAGTAGGCACCTTGTGCCAGACATCCGGTATAAATTTGTTCAACTATCATAAATGTTTGTTTTTATTTGATGAGGTAAAATTGAATACTTTTTAAAGCTTTTTTCGTGACCTGTATCACGTTGTTATCATTTTAACAATTGCCTTTTAGTAATTATAGTTTTGATTCAGCAACACAATACTTTCTAAGGGTAAAAGTGAAAAAATCTGAGAAAATAAAACGTGATATTCGTCACATTAACACCTGTACTTTGTCATAATTAGAAAGGCCCACATCGCTGCAGGCCTCTCATTTATTGGGGGGTAAAAGAAACTAGTGTGATGAACCGCCAGGAAAAACAATTTCCTTGACAATGATATAAATACCCATTACCAGTACAAACCAGCCAAATCCTTTTTTCAATTTGTTACCATCAATTTTTGTACTCATACGATTACCGATAAAAATACCACCAATTGCCAGCGCTGTTACAGTGCCTAATAATTTCCAGTCCATGTTAAAATGCGACAGGTCTCCGGTAAAACCAATCAGCGACTTGGCTGCTATAATCAGTAAAGAAGTTCCTACAGCCTGCTTCATAGGCAGTTTACTCAGTAGTACCAATGCAGGGATAATTAAAAAACCACCTCCAGCGCCAACCAGTCCGGTTAACATGCCTACAACGGCTCCTTCCAGTAAAATAAGTGGGTAGTTGAATTTCTGTGGACCGTTCTCTTGCTCTGTTGTTTTCTGTTTTTCACGGATCATTGAGATCGATGCAAACAACATTAACAAGGCAAATAAAACCATCATAAGAATAGACCTGGTAACAACGAACCCATTCACCGTGAATACCTCATGCGGTATCATGGGAACAATGAATTTCCTTGTGGCAAACACGGCAGCAATGGATGGGATGCCAAAAATGATGGCAGTTTTTACATTGATAAAACCCTGTTTATACTTAGGGAACGCGCCCACCAGGCTCGATGTGCCTACAATAAACAATGAATACGCTGTAGCCAATACAGGCTCAACGCCAAAAAGATATACAAGAACAGGTACTGTAAGTATTGAACCTCCACCGCCAATAAGACCTAGCGAAATACCAATGACCAGTGATGCGATATAACCAGCTATTTCCATTTTCTTAATTATTAGGGCAAAGATGGTTATAAGTCATTATTCGATTCGTGATAAATATCACGTGTCCCACTTATGCAGGTTCACGATCTCAATATGTGATTTATGTTGTGTAATCATGCCCTTTTCGGCCAGTTTCTTCATGAGCCTTGAAATTACTTCACGGGAAGAGTTTAACTCCTGGGCTATTTCCGTAAAGGAAATGGAAAGGAGGTTTGAATTAGTAGTATCCTGGTGTTGTTTCAGGTAAAATACCAGTCTTTCATCCATATTCCTGAAAGCAATATGGTCGATCGTCTGTAACATATCTTCAAAACGATCGCGATAGCTGCTTACCACAAAATGATACCAGCTTTTATGATTGGCCATCCACTGGTCCATATAAGTAAGCGGAATGGCAATTACTTCGGTGTTCTTTACTGTTTTAGCCATAATCTGGCTGGTTTCCTGTTTAATGGCGCATACCATCGACAGAGCACAGGCCTGACCAGGCTGCAGGTAGTACATAAAGAACTCATTCCCTTCTTCGTCTTCCCTGAATATTTTAATAAGACCCGTAACAACCAGCATGGTAGAACGTATATTCTGACCCGTTTTCATGAGTATATCGCCCGGGTCGAACTCCTTTACTTCACCCACAGCAGCTATCTGCTCCTGCAGCTCTTTCTCAAAAAAAGGGAAATGTTTTTGTATGATCTCAATAGGTACCATGCACACAAGTTAGATAATCTACAAATCTAAACCGATAAAAAAAGCCGGGTGTGACTTTTATCACAGTCTATTTTTTCTTTGTAATGAGTAGCTGGTGAAATTTTTCAATTTCCTGTTGTTCCGCAGCAGACAGTAATTTCCTTTGTTCAAGCTGTGCTTTAAGGAACAATACCCGCTTATGCTGTGGGTATTTATCGAGGATACCAGCAATGAGCACGGGCCATTTTTCGTCGGGCGCTTCGTTAGTCGGTGAAACTTCTTTCAGTGGTGTTTTATCGCGTGTGGGCATTTTCAGCACGATGGCTTCTACAGCAGCAATCCAGCCGGCTGGTATGTCGGTTACTTTTTTTGCTTTCAGTAATAGTCCTTCCAGTTGTTTTTTACTGAGGCTGCCCCTTTCTTCGTATTGGTGCATCAGGCTCATGATAAACAAGGCATCTTTATTATGCTGGTAGCATGCTTCCAGCAATTTGTCGATTACATCAATCTTTTTCTTCTTTCCGGATAAGGCCATGATAAAAAATAAAAGGGGAAGGTAGAAAAACTAAACTATTCAGACGAATCAAGGATTGAAGGGATTCTGGCGAATAGTCCATAGACCATAGACCATGGACCATGGACTATGGTCTATGGACTAGGTTCCATGCACATACCCCCTTCCACGCTTGATTCACATTATTCCAGTAATTTTAATGCTTACAAAACAGATTTATGTATCGTAATAGTATTGGTATTTGTTTGATAGGGTTATTGTTTTTTTGTTGTAACCCATCTAAGAGAGCAACCCATTCAGGTGATAAACTTCCGGCAAAAAACTTTGCAGCAGATAGGGAGTTCAGGGCAGCCTGGATTGCAACAGTGGCTAATATTAATTGGCCCAGTAAGCCGGGATTGTCGGTTGAGCAACAAAAGAAAGAAGCTATTGAACAATTGGATTTCCTACAGGCACATCATTTTAATGCAGTTATTTTTCAGGTGCGTCCACAGGCGGATGCATTGTACGACAGTGCTTTGGAGCCTTGGTCGTATTACCTTACGGGTAAACAGGGAAAAGCACCCGATCCTTTTTATGATCCATTACAATTTTGGATTGAAGCCGCTCACGATAGAGGAATGGAACTACATGTATGGCTAAATCCATACAGGGCACATCATAAAGATGGAAAAGAAATCAGTGATCAATCTATTGTAAAAAAGCATCCTGAACTCGTGATGAAATTAAAGGAAGGATATTGGTGGATGGATCCGGCACAAAAAGCAACACAGAATCATACATCAGCAGTAGTAATGGATCTGGTAAAACGATATGACATTGATGGCGTTCACTTCGACGATTATTTTTATCCTTACCCTTCTTATAATGGTACAGATGATTTTCCGGATGATATAAGCTGGAAAGCTTACCAGCAGTCAGGGGGTAAACTTTCGAGAGACGACTGGCGCAGAGACGCGGTTAATACATTGATTGAACGATTGTACAAGGAAATAAAAGCCGAAAAAAAACACGTGAAATTCGGACTGAGTCCATTTGGTATCTGGCGACCTGGATATCCTTCTTCCATTGAAGGATTTGATCAATACGATCAATTATATGCTGATGCCAAACTTTGGCTGAATAAGGGCTGGATTGATTATTTCGCACCACAGTTATACTGGCCCATTAACCGTATGCCACAAAGTTATCCGGTATTGTTAGGCTGGTGGCAACAGGAGAATACTTTACAAAGACATTTATGGCCGGGTATTAGTGTAGGAAGAGATACAAGTGCAAAAAATGTAAATGAAATCATGAGTCAGATCATGATTTCAAGGGGTATGTTGCCTTCGAGTATGGGTGTTTTACATTGGAATATTTTCTCTGTTTCCAAAAACCCGCCAATGGCTAAAGCACTGATTGAAGGGCCTTATAAAAAACAGGCACTGGTACCTGAAAGTCCATGGCTTGGAAGAGATAAACCCGCAAAACCGGCAGTAGATATCACAACTGAAAACGAAAAAGTAAAAGTCAGTTGGACACATCCAGAATCAAATAACGTTTTCAGGTGGGTAGTTTATTATCAATATGGCACACAGAAAAGATACCGGATATTAAATAAAAATGACAGAAGTATACTATTAGATCAATCTATTGTTTCAGGAAATAAAGAAAGTATTAAGATTTCTGATATTGTAGTAACGGCTGTAAACAGACTAGGTAACGAAAGTGAGAAATAGACCATGTAGCCAACGAAAAATAAAGGAATACTTATCAGATACAATACATGAGTGCCTGGTAAAGAAAGCTACGAACTATAGGTGTCGTGTATGATGGAACACGCATTATCATGATTTTCAAGGTCTATCATGATAAATCTTGAAAATCATGATAATCTGTGTTCTATTAATAACAGGTAGTGTATTTACTGCAATCAAATATCCTCGGACAGCAATGCATAAAACATATCCATAAAGATTAGCATCAACATTATCTTGAGTTTGTTGTTTGTATTAAAATATGCAGAAGTGTTTCTGTATGCATAATACTTTTTAACTTACTGGATAAACTGCCAAATGAAATACTTTTCTGGTTTGTTATGCCTGATTATCATGCAGCAAAATATTTACGCACAAACTAATTTTAGTGAATACCCAGCGTATACAGGAAACGATCTGGGTGTTAACTACTATCCCGCATATACTACTTTTCGCGTGTGGAGTCCAACTGCTACTACCGTTGAATTAAGGCTCTATACAACAGGAACAGGAGGTATGCTCTATAGGTCGGTTCAAATGCAGAAAGCTTCGGCTGGCACCTGGACGGCTGTTGTAAGAGAAAACCTCAAAGGTTATTTTTATACTTATCGGGCAGCCATTGATGGTAAGTGGAATAAAGAGGTAACAGATCCGTATGCCAAAGCGGTAGGACTAAACGGGCAACGGGCAATGATAGTTGATTTAAAAGAAACCAATCCTGAAGGGTGGGAGAAGGATAAAAGCCCTGACTTTTCTGCAAAGAACCTGCCCACAGATGCAATTATTTATGAACTGCATATTCGGGATGCAACCATTCACCCATCTTCAGGCGTAAAACAAAAAGGCAAATTTCTAGGTCTGGCAGAAACTGGTACTAAGAATGCAGCAGGCTTATCAACGGGGCTTGATCATATAAAGGATTTGGGTGTTACCCACGTTCACCTCTTACCATTTTACGATTATAATTCAGTTGATGAAACTAAAACAGAACAATATAACTGGGGATATGACCCCGTTCATTACAATGTACCTGAAGGCTCATATAGTACCAATGCAGCGGATGGGAATGTGCGTATCCGCGAATTGAAACAAATGATCCAGGCCTTTCATAAAAAAGGGTTAAGGGTTGTGATGGATGTAGTGTATAATCATACCGCACTCACTGAAACATCCAATTTCAATCAGCTTGTGCCTGGTTATTATTATCGGCAGAAAGCTGATGGTAGCTTCTCTGATGCAACTGCATGTGGTAATGAAACAGCGAGCGAAAGAGCTATGTTCAGGAAGTTTATGATGGAAAGTGTATTGTACTGGGTCAAAGAGTACCACATTGATGGCTTTCGTTTCGACCTGATGGGTGTTCATGATATCACCACCATGAACCTTATTTCGGATACCCTTCATAAAATAAAACCAGATATACTATTATATGGAGAGGGTTGGACAGCCGGCGCTTCACCATTACCGGAATCGATGCGTGCGGTAAAGAAAAACGCTCATTTGCTGAATGGAATAGCTGTATTTAGTGATGATATACGCGATGGTATTAAAGGGAGTGTATTTGATATTAAAGACAGGGGCTTTGCAACAGGAAAAACAGCCAATACTGAGTCTGTAAAATTCGGCATAGTTGCATCCGGTAAACATAAACAGATTGATATGAGTAAGGTTAATTACTCAAAAGAGCCTTACACATCTGGACCGGATAATGTGATTACTTATGCAGAATGCCATGATAACAATATTCTTTGGGACAAAATAGCATTATCTTTTCCAGAGGCTTCGGAAGCCGATAGAAAAAAAATGCAGGAGCTGGCGTTCACCATAGTGCTTACCTCACAGGGGATACCTTTTTTACATGCCGGTTCAGAATTCCTCCGTTCTAAATTTGGAGAAGAAAATTCCTATAATAAAGGAGATAGTGTGAATGCTATAAGGTGGGATCAAAAGACAGTAAATAAAAATCTATTTGGCGCTGTCCAGTCTTTAATCGATTTAAGAAAGACAAGATTTTCATTCCGAATGAGTTCCCAGGAAGATATCAGCAAGCATTTACATTTTTTGGAAAAAATACCTGAGGGAGTTATTGCTTATACCATTAATGCAAAAGAAGTAGGGGATAATCTTACAAAGTTTCTGATCATCTTTAATGGAACGTCTCAAAATCAAAAAATTAAGATACCTGAAGGGAAATGGTTCCCCTATTCTATAGAAAATATAGATAAGCTGAAACCTTTCGAAAATAGTATTGAGATTCACCCCTACGACAAGTTTATCCTGGTATGGGCTGGAAAATAACAGATACACCTATATTTGCACAAAATCAACAAAGGCATGACCATTGAAAGTTTTAAAGAACTGACCCACGAAAAGAAGTTATTGGAACTGAAGCACAACGGTGAAATACTGGGACCTTATGAGCGCAGAAGCGAGCATGGCGACAGTAAAACACCAGGTGATATTTTTGCTTTATATGAATTCTGGGTGTTTTTGAGTGAAGATGAAAAAATGATCATCCCTACCCGCAGAAACCCACTGTTCAAGGCAGAAGAAGAGTAAGTTTTATACTTTCTTTTATAAATAGCCACAGACGTATCAGGTTTACAGGAAAATTCCCTGGCAATCTTTTACGACTGTGGCTATATTTATATTATAAAGTCAGTATATGTCGCACCAGCTACCTGCATCAATTGTAAAAATGCAATTGAAATATGACCTTATAGGGAAAGACTCACAAAGAGGTATTACCCTTAGTTATGGTTGGCTTGCCAACCAATGCGGTCATTGTATGTTGGGTTTTATTCCCACACATTTGGTTTACCTGCTTTTAAAAAATGTTTTTCACGTAAAAGGTGCTTCATGGATTGCCGCTATAGCGATTGCTATTTGCTGGACAGGTTTTGAAATTTATAATGTGGTAAAACCTTTAAAAAAACAAAAACTCGAAGGCGCATTATTCGAACCTGACTGGAAAAATATTATTTATGATACAGCAACAGATCTTGGCTTTTTCGCCATCGGTGCTTTTCTTGCGGGTGTTTTACTTGGGTTTAACTGGTATCTGCTGATTGGCTTATTGTTGATAGGGTTTTTGTTATACAATGCTTCTAAATGGTGGTATCATACAAAAATATACCAGCAGGCTTCCGAATACCCTTTTCAATTCCGGTTAAGTCAATGGAATTGGTTTATGAATGATGCAAACAGACAAACCGTACTATCCTATTTAACTAAACCTAAAGGCGGCTATCATTTACTTATTTCAGGGGCGTATAAAACAGGTAAAACTTCCTTGGGTGTAGCAATTGCAAATGAATGGTCCATTCAGCATAGAACCTGCAAATATGCAACTGCCATGAAACTATTTAGCTGGATGATTGAACCGAATTCAACTATGCCAGCTGTTCCAGGAAATATCTGGAACTGGCGCGAGGCAGATACACTGGTAATAGATGATTTGAATACAGGACTAAAGCATTCGGGTGAATTGATTTCACCGGCGGTTTTTATGCAACATTTGAACGGAGGAAATTACACGGCTGAGAATATACAGGCATTTAATAACCTGAATACCATTTGGGTATTGGGAGAAGTAAATGCTGTTTCTGCACATACCCTTCAAAATAGCTGGCAGCAGATATTATTACAAATGGGCATCCCTGAAGAAAAAATCTCTATGATAAACCTGAATCATCAAACGAATTAGTTGTAGGATGTTCAGGGAAGAATATGATTATCGTATGCAAAGCTTACAAGGTGAGTGAGACTTTTTACTTCGAATCTTTTATATAAGGGGATAATTCTTTTTTCAATAGCCGATTGGGAAACATTGAAATTATTTGCAATCTCTTTAAAAGAATAACCTTTTGCAACAAGTGCCAGTGCTTCTTTTTCTTTATCAGAAATGGCGTACTGGTAAAATAAAGACTTGTTTAATTCTTCTTCAAAGCCGGATTTTTCAGGTCCAAATGCAGCATATCGCATCACTTTTCCAAAATAGATACTTCTATTTACCTGGAAGCGACCAATAATAGATAATACTTTACCGTTTGCATGTTCAAATACACCTACTCTCGCTACAATAGGTACTTCGGTGCCATTTTTGTGCAGCTTTTTTGATTCAATCATAAAGCTGTATTTGTCGAGATCGGTAGTGGTTTTATGAATAAACATAAGTGCTTTATCGTTCACTTCATGCACAAAGGGAGCATAATCGGGGGCAGTCATGTTAACGATCTTCAACATAGTAATTTCATCATCCTTATACCCTAATACTTCTTCCCATCCACTGGCATAAATCATACGCCCTTTAGCAAAGGAATAGATATAAATACCTTCTTCCGGAAATTTTGGAATGGTTTGATTAAAATGTTTCACTTCCTCTGTAGAAAGATCTGCAGGGATATCAGTGATAAAACTTTTGGAATAACTACCTAATCCAGTTGGTGCTGTCTGACTCATAACAATATCATAAATACTCCCCTTTCCAGCACCTGCGTCTTTTCACAGTTGACCCGTATACAGGTCTATTGTAATTTTGGTCTTAGAAAGGAGGGGTTATTAAACTTCGCCGGTTTAACAGTTTAAAATTAGTAATCATATGCTAATACACCAAGAAACTGTGATTCCTCCTATCTCATTGATAATCAGGCACTGCCTTTATCTTATAAACCTATTGAGGCTGTTACTGATCACGTCGGGGGGTGTGATTCTGTAACAGCCGCTAGGTTGAGCAAGCAATAATTGGTCCTATGTAAACCTACTGCCTGTTGTTAAAACAGGAAAACCCGGGTATTTTATCCGGGTTTGGTTTTTAGTCCATGGTCCATAGTCCATGGTCCATGGTCAAAAAAACTGTGAACAATTCGCTATAAGAACCCAGTCAAACTTCAATACTTAATTTTCTACCTGGTTTTAGGTTTGTTCAGTAGAAACATTCGCATGCGGACTTCATTAAGTGGTCTGTCGCTTTTGGTGGGTACTGCTGCAATAGAATCGAGTACTTCAAAACCCTGGAGTAATTCTCCAAAAACAGTGTAGCCCCCATCAAGATGTGGGGTGCCACCAACAGTTGTATACAATGTTTTTTGTTCGTCTGTTAATACCAGTTTTCGGGCTGTAATTGTACTGTCTAATTCCGATTTTCGCCAGGCAGGTCTTTGTACAATATAGAACTGGCAATTACTACTTGCTTTCTCTGGGTTTTCACTACGGGCAGCAGCCAGTGCACCGCGTTGATGAAAAATATGCTGATCTGTTCTGAATTCAGCAGGAATAAGACCGCCAGGTGCAGCACCACCACCAATGCGTGTATCTGCCTTGGCATATTTACTATTGGGATCTCCTCCCTGAATCATAAAACGATTAATTACCCTGTGAAACAATAAGCTATCATAAAAGCCGGCATTAACTTTTGAAAGAAAATTATCGCGATGTAATGGGGTTTGGTTGTATAGTTTCACAACCATATTTCCTTTAGTGGTCATAATGAGTATATGAGCTTCATCTTTTGAAACCTGAACCCATTTTTTGTTTTCCCTAATGGCTTGTTTTTCCTCTTTATCCAGTTTCCTGAAATATTTGGTTGATGAACAGGAGCAGAGGAAGACAATAAGTGCTGGTAATATTTTTTTCATATCTGTGCTTGGCTTAAAGTAATTTATGCTTCACCATTCCATTCGCGGTAGAACTGGTTCAGGAACTTTTCCATAAATAAGTGTCTTTCTAAGGCTAGTTTTTTACCGGTTTCGGTATTCATTCTGTCTTTCAATAAAAGTAACTTTTCATAAAAATGATTAATGGTGGGAGCGGTGCTGTTTTTATAAGCTTCTTTGGTCATGTTTAAATCAGGTGCAACAGCGGGATCATAAATTTCCCTGTTCTTATAGCCGCCATAATGAAAAGCACGTGTTATGCCAATGGCGCCAATAGCATCTAACCTGTCTGCATCCTGCACCACGGATAATTCAGGTGAATGGAATGTCTGGTCATGATTACCGCCTTTGAAAGAAATATTGGCCACAATATTTACAACATGATCCTGAATAGCTGTTTCTATAGGAAGCGTTTGCAAAAATGCTTTCGCGGTAGCCGGGCCAATTTCTTCATCACCATGATGAAATTTTGAATCTGCAATATCATGTAATAAAGCAGCCAGTTCAGTAACCAGTAAATCAACTGGCTCTGAAGCAGCTATTAGTTTTGCATTTCGCCAGACTCTTTCAATATGAAACCAGTTATGACCTGATTCGCTACCTGATAAAGTATGCTTAACATACACAACCGTGGTTTCAATAATTTCCTGATTACTCATTATTGTTTTGATTCTAGTACTTCTCTTTTGGTCCAACATTCATCCAGCGGTCCACCGGTAGATTTTTGTCCTTTGTGTCGCCAGTCACCATCCACAAAAGAATATTCGAAGCTAAGTGACTTTCCAACACTTTCGGCTGTTTTGGTAAAGAAATGAATCGTCTCTGTGTATTTACCATTTTCGGTGGTATAAGTTCCGCCTCCTGTATCAATAAATTGTTTGGTTACAACATTATAAGCGATCCATTGAAAGTGTTTGCCAGATAATATTTTCATTGTACGGCGTGGAAAAAATGGACTTCTTCTTTTTGATACCTGGTCGTTTGAATAACTGCCGGTAATAATCCAGGCACCTGCAAGGGCACCCGGTGTGCCATCATCAAGCCTCTCTAGCTTTTTAGGCAAGCCATTCAGACTTAATTGGTTTTTAGAGGTAGTAAATGTACTATTCCAGTCTGTTCCCACTTTAGCACTATCCAAACTGTTCCATTCTGTTTTTAGCATTAGTTGGCTACCATTAATAGTATAGCTGCCACCATAAGAAGAAATGAATTTTTTCTCTTCAAGGTTATAGGTAGCGGAAGAAAAAATATGGGGAGTGATGATGATAACTGTTTGTTCTTTTCCTTCTGTAAACCGCCACGCACCCTGTATGTTTTGCTCTTTATAGTTTTTATTGGTGAAAGACAATATCAGCACCGATATAAAAGTAATGGTAGCTAAACCGAGTCTGGAAATAGATTTTCTCATGAAGTAAGGTTTTTATAAAAATAAACATAGATATGTAACCTTCAACATACTGATATAAAAAAAGCCCTGTTTCGTAAGAAACAAGGCTTTCCCACGGTACAGAATATTTATTGCTCGTTATTATAATACTCCATGAGTTTAATAAGATCCGTTTCAAGCTTAAGGTTCAGCTTATTGTCTTTAATAAACTGCTCTAACTGATGAGCTTTAGTTGGGTGAATTGCCTGGGGTATATTTTGTATAGTTTTAGGAAGCTTAATTATACCCATAGCATCATTGAAAAGATAATAGCTCTCCACCTGTTCATATTTTCTGGTAGTTGCAGCTTCATGATATGCACGTGAATCTGACCAGTAAAGGGTAATGGCTTTTAATAAATTTATTTTCCCCGGAACCAATAGCTCATAAAAACTTTTTTCAGTTCGTTTATCAATGGCGGGTAATCCGGATAGTAAGGTTCTTTCTTTTCCGGTTTCTGCGTCATCAAATACCACTCTATACACAGGTACAGATATGGCGTATAGTTTTCTTTTTTTGTCCAATACCAACACTTCATTGTATCGGAAATCTACGTTGGCAATTATACTGTCAATTACTTTATTGTGCTCTACGTAAATAGTAGCGTTCGAAAATCGTTTTAAAAGAAAAGGGGTGCCTTCGGTTTTTCGGTTGAAAGCAATTCGATCGGGTGGTATAGGTAAATAAGAAAGGTTTGAATTCGTAAAATAATTCTGAGCTTCTGCTGCAAAAGGAATAGCTGCAACCAGTATGAGATAAAATAACTTTTTCATAATTACCCGCTTTATATACTCAAAGTATATTATAGGCTATTGTAATAAGCGATCAACTTAATCAAATCAGCTTCGTTGCGCGATTTTAATTGGTTAGTTCTGATAAAACTATTGAGTTTATCTTTTTTCTCCTTTTCAAACAAACCCGGCACATCAGAAATGGAACGAGGTACTTTTACCAGTCCGGTTGCCGGCAGAAATAGATAGTAGGCCGTATTTTGCTCATACACTCTGGTGGGGGTAGATTCTGAATATCCCCTGCTTTCTGTGAAACTTACCTGATAAGATTTTAATAATAATACAGTTCCGGAGTCGAGTAACTGGTAAAAACTACGGTCTGTTAACCGGTCAATCGGACTAAATCCGGAAAGGAATGTTTGTTTGCTATTTGTTTCGGGATCTTCGAAAATGATACGAGATACGGGTATGCTTACCGCCATTTTTTTGTTATCAGGTGTTTCGAAGATGATTTCATTTGTTTCGAGGTTTATATTGGCAGTAATATTTGCATAAGATTTACCTCTTGAATTAATAATACTAGCGCTTTTAAAAGATTTTAGCAGATAGGGTGATCCCTCCATTTTGTAACCTGCACCCAGGCCATCAACCAGCCGGCCATTTGCGTCTTTAATAAAAATTGAAATGGGTACTTCAGTTTGTGCATTTAAAATCTGAGGGGCAAAAAAAAGGATTGAGCAGATCAGGTATTTCATTTGTTAGTTTTAATATGGGTTCAAAGTATTATATATACAAAAATCAAGCCAGCAATAAGTGCCCACCAGGATATAACACTCAGTATGGCAACTGCCAGCGATTTTAATGCACCTTTATTACCCGTTTCGTTTATGAACCGGTAGTAGAAAATAGTTCGATAACCTATTTCAAAAAGGGCAAACAGGTAATTAGGCCATTGTACCCTTGGATGTATATGCAATAATGCAAGGAGCGGTATCCAGATTAAACAACGAACCAGGTTGGTGAATCCGATAAGATAAAGGTTGGCAACCAGGTGTTCTGTAAAATTATATGCTCCCTTTTTGTAAATCAACCAGATAATAAGGCTGATAAAAGGTGCGGCAAACATAGCAACGAAGTTGGCGTATTTCGATAAAAACCGACCTACAGCAATACGTTTTTCCATGCTTTTGTAAGATGTTGCTGTACCTGTATTTTGTGTACTGTTTTTGTATTGAGCCGACGCTGTTGATTGTGAAACAGGGCCGGTTTGTTTTGGAACAATAGATTCCATGAAAACGTACAAAGCTGCTACAATGAGGAAAAAATTAAGTGGCGGGAAATATTTTTTTCTTTTTCCTTCCACATACTCTTTAGCAACTATCCCAGTTTTAGTAACCAACTGTTTCAATAACTGGAAAATACCTTTATCAGCGTGCGTAAAGTAATGAACTACATCATGCCAGATATCGTGCAGGTTAAGTCGTTTAAGGGCTATTTTTTGTCCGCAATTGGCACAAAAGTGTTGTCCTTCCGTAAGTGGGTGATTACAGTTTAAGCAGTTGGTCATGGTATTAACGAATATAAAAAAGAAAGCCCGCTTTCTGACTATGCTTTTAAAGAATCATGCTTATTTAATTATCTTACAAAAAAACACGGGATGGATCAGGAGAAAATTGCTTTTATCAAAGAAGGATTTGTATTGAAAATCAAAACATTGACACCGGAATCAATGGCATTATGGGGAAAAATGAATGCACAGCAGATGGTAGAACATGTGACCGGCTTCTTTAAAGTATCGACCAATGAAATACATTTTCCATTAGTTACACCTGAAGAACATTTACCCCGTTACCGCGAATTTTTGTTCAGTGATAAACAGTTCAGGGAAAATACCATAGCACCAGTATTGCCCGAAGACCCCCTTCCACTTACTGAACCGGATTTAACAACGGCAATAAATAAACTTTCAGGTACCATCCAGCAATTCTTCGATTTTTTTGATGCCGATACTTCAGTAAAAACGGTTCATCCGGTATTTGGACCACTGAACTTTGAAGAATGGGTGCTCCTGCACCATAAACATATCACCCATCATGCCCGACAGTTTGGATTGTTACCGCGTTTATAATCAATTTTAAATTCCTGGATCAGGAGGTAACCTCTGCCTAAACTAAAGCTTTCAATTATTGCTGTCGGAGGAAATTTGACTGCGAGCTGGAAGTGAAGCGTATGACGGAACGCAGATCTTCATGATTGTCAGGATTTATCATGATAGATCTTGACAATCATGAAGATCTGTGTTCTACTAATAATAGATAGTGCATTTAGGCTTCCAAATATTTCTTTAAGCAACTAACCTTAAATTTTCTAATTCGCAAGCCCTTTTATTTATTCAAAAAATAGCAGAAAGTCTATAATAAGCACCCATCAAGGCGTGTAGCTTGCGGCTTGCAGCTTGAAGCCAAATTTCCCCGGATAGCAATGGCTTGCGGCCTGAAGCTTGTCCGAAGAACTCCTCTGGGAAGCCAAATTTCCCCAAATAGTACTGACTATCAATCGTTAGCTTTGTGCCCTAAACGATTGATATGTCAAAACTGGAGAATTATGTGCTTGGGAAATGGATACAGGGTGATGGGGCCGGACAAGCACTTTACAATGCCGTAACCGGCGATCAGATTGCAAGTGCATCGACTAGTGGATTGGATTTTAATGCCATCCTTCAATATGCGAGAACAACAGGTAATCCGGCACTTCGGAAAATGAGTTTTCATGAAAGAGGACTTATGCTTCGCCGCCTGGCAATACATTTAAGAAATCATCTTGATTATTTTTATCAGGTAAGCTACCAAACTGGTGCTACGAAGGCAGATAGTTGGGTAGATATAGAAGGCGGTATCGGGAATCTTTTTTCTTATGCTTCATTAAGGAGAAAATTTCCGGATGAGCCTTATTGTCTGGATGGTGAGCAACATATTTTGGGCAAAGCGGGAACTTTTATGGGGCATCACTTATTGGTTCCTAAAGAAGGAGTTGCCATTCATATCAATGCTTTCAACTTTCCTGTATGGGGAATGCTCGAAAAAATTGCCGTAAACCTATTAGCAGGGGTTCCGGCAGTAGTAAAGCCGGCAACAGTTACCGCTTATCTTACAGAAGCAGTTGTAAAAGAAATCATTCGTTCGGGTATACTTCCGGAAGGTGCATTACAACTGATTTGTGGCAGTGCGGGTGATATGCTGCAATATGTGAACGAACAGGACATTGTAACTTTTACTGGCTCAGCTTCGACGGGTTTAATGTTAAAATCTTCTCCAGCAATTCTTCAAAATAGTGTACCATTTACTATGGAAGCAGATTCCCTGAACTGTATTGTTTTGGGAGATGATGTTACACCCGATATGCCTGAATGGGATATTTTCATCAAGGAAGTGAGGAAAGAAATGACCACCAAATGTGGTCAGAAATGTACCGCTATCCGCCGCATCTTTGTGCCTGAAAATAAAATAGAAGATGTACAAATCGCATTAGGCAAAGCGCTTGCTCAAACAACCATCGGTAATCCATTGAATGAAAAAGTTAGAATGGGTTCTTTGGCAGGATCGTCGCAACTTAAAGAAGTAAAAACACAGGTACAGAAACTACTTGCCTCTTCCCAAATCGTATATGGTTCTTTAGATAGTGTAGAGTTGATAGATGCAGATATGCATAAAGGAGCTTTTATAAGTCCGATTCTTTTGCTGAATGAAAATCCTTTCGGAGCAAAAGAAGTGCATGAAGTGGAGGCTTTTGGACCTGTTTCAACATTGATGCCTTATAAAAACCTTGATGATGCTATTGCCCTGGCCAAAATGGGTAAAGGATCATTGGTAAGTTCCGTGGTTACGGCTAAACAATCTATCGCCAAACAATATGTACTTGGGGCAGGTGCATACCATGGTAGAATTTTAGTGCTTAATCAGGATTGTGCCAAAGAAAGTACTGGTCATGGTTCCCCACTTCCGTTATTAGTGCATGGTGGTCCGGGTAGAGCCGGTGGAGGTGAAGAGATGGGCGGTATGCGTGGCGTAAAACATTATATGCAAAGAGTTGCTATCCAGGGTTCTCCTGATATGATAACCGCTATCAGCAATGTTTACCAGGCAGGTGCTAAAGGAATTACAGGCAATGTACATCCTTTTAAAAAATATTTTGAAGAGTTGAAAATCGGCGATCAAATCCTTACAGACAAGCGACTTATTACAGCAGAAGATATAGATCGTTTTGCCGATCTGAGTGGCGATCATTTTTATGCACACTTACGCGATACAGATTTTTCAGGCACCATGTTTGAAAAGCAGGTAGCGCACGGTTACCTGATCATGAGTATTGCTGCTGGTTTGTTTGTAAGCAGCTATGAAAAAAATCCCGTATTGCTGAATTATGGTATCGATGAATTGCGTTTCACCAAACCAGTTTATCCCGGTGCTGAAATTCAGGTGCGATTTACCTGTAAGGAAAAAATACGCCAGGAGAAAAAAGAAATAACGGATATAGACAAGGGTATTGTAAAATGGCTGGTAGAAATAATGGATGAAACTGGGGAGGTCACGGGTATTGCAACCATTTTAACAATGGTGGCTTTGAAAGAAAGCAAAGATTAATTAATTTTATTAGAGACTAAATATTCATAACGAAGAACAAAAGAAAATGATAGAAGAGATTAAAGAAGGCTATGTAAAAGTAGAGCGCGAGCATGGTATTGCAACCATAGAATTTTACCACCCACAACGAAATTCATTACCCGGTCAGATATTGGATGCCCTTGCAAAAGACATTCACAGCGAAGGCTTAAATTCCTCAACAAAAGTTATTGTATTGCGTTCAGCAGGAGATAAGGTTTTCTGTTCCGGCGCTTCTTTTGATGAATTGGCATCTATTGATAATGAAGCTGAAGGTACAAAATTTTTCAATGGATTTGCACAGGTAATTAATGCCATGCGAACCGTTCCTCAACTGATCGTTGCACGTATACAGGGTAAATGTGTGGGCGGAGGTGTAGGTATTGCAGCAGCAGCGGATTATGCCATCGCAGTTGAAGGTGCCGATGTTAAGCTAAGTGAACTTGCTGTAGGAATTGGTCCATTTGTAGTAGGCCCGGCAGTAGAAAGGAAAATAGGAACCTCTGCATTTTCACAATTAGCAATTGATGCTTCTACCTGGCGACCTGCCGACTGGGCAAGACGAAAAGGTTTATTTGCAGAATTACATGCCGATGTTGCCGGTATGGATGATTCAATCAGCAGACTTACCAATACCTTATCGCATTCAAGTCCGGAAGCCATGCGTGAAATGAAAAAAATATTCTGGCAGGGAACAGAGCATTGGGATGAATTACTCAAGGAAAGGGCTAAAATCAGTGGTAGATTAATCCTAAGTGAATACAGTAAAAACGCCATTGCAAAATTCAAGGTAAAGCAGTCATAAAAATGGCGGATAGTTTCAATGAGGGAAACTTCATTTCACTATGTAACAAGCTTGCCCGAAAAGACCATTGCTTTAAGGCAATCATTAAAGCATACGGATACCCGCCTATATGGAAGCGTAATCCCAGTTTTGAAACACTTATTCATATTATACTGGAACAGCAGGTATCATTAGCATCTGCAAAAGCAGCTTATGATAAACTGAAAGCAACTGTTGGTACAATTAGTCCGGAAGCTATTCTGGGCATGTCTGACGAAACCTTTAAATCCTGCTACTTCAGCCGACAGAAAACCATCTATGCCCGCTGTCTGGCAAAGTCAATCGTGGATGGAGACTTGGATATAGATATACTTAATCAGCAGGATGCAACTACCATTCGAACTGAACTCAAAAAAATAAAAGGTATTGGCGACTGGACGGTTGATGTTTATTTGATGATCTGTTTACATCGTACCGATCTATTTCCTTTGGGAGATATAGCTTTGATAAATAGTATAAAGCACATCAAAGAACTTTCTTCAAATACAACAAAAGATGAGATTGCTGAATTAACGGTTAAATGGGCGCCATATCGAACAATAGCAGCTTATTTGTTATGGCATGCTTATATCTGCAGGAAAGGGGTTGTATTTTAATTACCTCAATAAACCGGCAGACCATTCAACTGCGTATCTCGATTTCAGGTATTTTATGCGTAAGGAAACAAGTTTTTCTGCAATTTCTATCAGTTTATTTTCCCTTGTATTAATGAGAAACAATGAACTTTCGCCGTTATAGAATTTGAGGTTTTCAGCATTTAACATTGCCTGATAATTCCTGTAAGCCTGCTCACTAATGATAACCTGCTGTTGAAGCTGTCGGGTTTCATTGAAGTAGGACCTCAGTTTATTCTCAGTTTCTCTGCGTTTTAGTGATAGCTCATAATTTGTTTCGCTGATTTTAAGGGTAGCTTTTTTATACTCACCTCGTCCTTCCCGGATAAATAATGGAAACTTAAAATCAATTCCCCAGGCATAATTATTTTGAAACAAGGCACTATTCCACCCTTTGAAAACATTATATCCTTTATTAAGCAGGTTTGCTTTTAAATCTATGGAAGGCAAAATATTCTGCCGCTTAAGTTTTCGATCAATCTCCAATGCATTGAGTTTATAGTCATAAATTCTTAATTGGGGATTTGTAGACAATGCTTCTCTTATTAGTGAAGCTTCATCTGGAAGTACCACAAATTTTGCAAAACTTAAAGTATCTGGTATGTATTGTGGTGAAAGCAGGAAAGCACTGTCTTTTTCATCCCATATATAATTTGATAGCTCAAGCGCGCTATTTGTTAATTCAAGTAATGCCTCGTTTTGCATCAATGAAAATTGCTGAACCTGAGTTAGTGCCTCAATGGTATCAACTGCTGATCTGTCTCCATTCTGAAAACCTATTTTTACCAGTCTGAACCTGTTTTCGGCTATGGTAACAAATTTTGAATAAATACTCAGCAACTGATACCTGCCTGCCCATTGCCAATAAGCTTGATAGGCATTGAAAAGGAGATCGTTGACAGCACTTAGCTGTTCCTGTTCACTTTGTTCACGTAATATCCTGGCTTGTTGTAGTGTTGCTCTTCTTTTGTCTAATAATAAGCCTTTCGCAACCGGCAATGTAACACCGAGATAGCTGGTTTGACCAGAAGTGCTCTCTGAACTTAAAAACTGGCCACCATTATTTTCCAAACCTGCTTTAATATCTGCACCGATCCAGGTGGGTATTTTTATTTCAGGGTTGGTGTAGAAATAATAATTCTTTCCATCGAATGTTTTTCTGCTGGCATTTGTATTGATGATAGGATCAAAACCTCCCTTGGCAGTTAATAAATCTGCTTCGGCTTTTTTAATTCCTATTAAAGCCTGTTTTGCAATGGGATGATTACTACGTACAACTTTTAAATAATCATCGATATAAAAAACCTGACTAAAACAAAATTCTGTCAGAAGTAAACCAATAATTGTATAAACTAATTTCATGCTTACTTATTTACCGCTACTCATTTCTTTGGTAGCTGGTTGATAATATTCCGGTGGGAATCCATTAATGTTTCGCCACAATTCATATCCTACTGTTACATCTTTCAATAATGCAATTCCATTAGCTCCACCACCTATTCTTAATTGTTTCGGCCATGCTTTTTCGGTCGTGTCCTCTGTAACCAATACCCTGAATTTTCCATTATAGCTAACTGAGTTTTCAATGGCTGATACAACACCACCAAAAGTTCCATAAGAACTAGCTGGCCAGCCGCTAAATACAATTGCAGGAAAGCCATCGAATACAAAACGTATTTTTTGTCCTTTTGAAAGCAAGGGCATATCCATAGGAGAAACAAACATTTCTACTGCATATTGAATTTTATCAGGCACAATTTCAACAATCATGTCGCCCTCTTTCAATATTTCGCCAATACCTGCTTTACGGGCCTTGGTAATTTGTCCGCTTTGCGGGGCCGTTACATAATATAGTTTGTTACGGATATCGTAGTTGGCATAAGCGTTTTTGAGTTTTGCTACTTCAGCATCACTACTCGCTTTATCTGATATAGCACTGAACTGATCACCTCTTGCTTTGGCAATTTTATCAGCATATTCCTGTACTACCGCATTTTTTTCAATCTTTAATGCGGTTAGTTCCTGCTTGCTTTGTAAATATTTATTCTCTGCTCCGATGCGTTTGGCAGTTGCATTCTGGAAGTTTATTTTCCTTCTTTCATAATCTATCAAAGCAATAACTCCACTGTCGAGCATTGCTTTGGCTGCATCAATTTGCCTTTTAGCTACATTCAACTCGTTTATTACGGCTGATAAATCGATACTATCACTTTCAACTTTCAGATTTTGTTGTCTGAGTTTAATATCAATCTGTGATAATTTTAATATCCTTCCCTCTTCCAATGCAGTAACTTGTTGAGAAGCGGTTTGTGCTTTGCTTTCATAGCCGGATGCTGCACTTTCTTTTGCAGTAATCTGTAAGTCGGTTCTTTCTAATAATGCCGGATCAAAGTATTCTACTTTAACCTCGCCCAGTTGCATGATGGTATCTCCCTTTTGTACAAAATCTCCTTCTTTCACCCACCATTTTTCAACCCTACCGCCGATTACAGAGTTTAATTGCTGGGGTCGTTGTTCTTGACGGAGGGTAGTAATTAAACCGCTGGCACGAATATTTTGTGTCCAGGGTAAAAACATTGATAACAGTAATAACAGCAAAGAACCCCAAAGCCAATTTTTAACCTTACTTCTGCGTGAAATATGGTAAATATTGTCAAAGGAACTAATCGAGCGGTTCGCTATTTCTATCTCAGGTTCACAAGTCAGGTATTTGCTCATTTGATTATGCATTAATTATTTTAGAAACAGTATTCCAATCGCCGAATGCAATTACTATCCCTTGTCTTAGGTATAATATTTTAGTACATTTTTTAGCTACTTCATCATCGTTTGAAGCGATGATAACGGTTGATTCCCTTTCATTGTTTAGGAAGTCCATCACTTTTAGCTTATAATCTCTTTCAATACCAGTAAATGGTTCTTCCATCAGTACCAATTGGCGCTGTCCAAGCAAAGCCCTTGCCAGTAGTATTCCCTGGCGGGTTTTCGTTGGCAACCTTTTCCCCGTTGGGTCAAGTCTTGAATCCAATCCTTCGGGCAGCGATTCAAGAAACGGGACAAGACCACATTTCTCAATTACTTCAGTAATAGCAGCTTGAGATAGCTTTTTATTACCCATGGTGATATTTTCCCAAAGGCTTCCCTGAAATATATCCTGTTGGCTAAGTAAAATACCTGTTGCGGCTCTTAAGCTGGATAACTCATAATTACCAATTGGGATATCGTTGATGAGTACACTTCCCTCAAAGTTTTTGAATGCCCCGGTTAATAATCGCAACAAAGTCGATTTTCCGGATCCTGAATTACCCATGATACAGATCTTCTCTCCACTATTTACGGCGCAGTTAATTTCTGTCAATACATTTTGTCCGGGCTGGTAGCCAAAACTAAGGTTGCTGAACCTTACACGAAGTCCACCAGAATTTGTGTCTATAGATTCAGATCCACTTTTTTCTGTTTCGGCCCCTGTAATCTTATCAAGCTTTTCGATGGAGGTAAGCGAATCGTATACTTTATCGAGATTGATGATCAGTTTTTCAACAGAGTTCATCACGGTGAGTATCACAATTTCAGCGGCGATGAATTGACCAATATTAATCTGCTGATCAGTTAACAGTAGCACACCAACAATCAGCATGGCTGCTGTGATGATTACTTTAAAGGCTACAAGGCTCCAGAATTGGGCAAGTAATATTTTAAAATAAGAGGTTCTGGAAGAAAGATAACTACCTACCAGGGTATCAGTTTTTTCAATATTTAAGGAAGTACCCCTGGAATATTTGAAAGATTTTATGGACCTGGAAATTTCCTGTAGCCAGGATGCGGTCTGGTATTTGAATTCACTGGCTTCCATACTGGCTGCAAAGCCTTTAGGTAGGGTATTACGAAGTATTACATAAAGTAATAACAGTAATAAAGCGCCAAAACCAATAAAAACGGGGTGATAGAAAGACAATAAGATGATACCAAATATGATCTGAATAATGGCGGAAGGAACGTCGAGGAGGATTTTTTCAATACCTTTTTGCAAAGAAACAGTATCAAAAAATCGGTTAACCAACTCAGGCAGATAGTATTTATCCAATTTTTCGATATTTAACTTTGGAATACGATCTGCAAACTCAAAAGCATAGCGTGTATATATTTTCTGTTTTATTTTTTCAATAATCTGCATTTGCCGTACCTGCAGTAAACCGTAAATAAAAACCCCAGCTACAACCAGAACGATAAGTACAATAATAGAAGTAGAGATAGATCCAGCCATTACAAAACTTATAATGGTTTGTATCCCTAAAGGAAGCGATAGCTGAACAAGTCCTGCAAGTATTGAAAAGGCATAAATTGCCGATACATCCTTCCTGTCTAAACGCAACAAGGCATAAAACTTCCCTGCAGCCCCGTAAGCTGTGCTATTCGATTTTTGAGCCATAATGGTAGATTGTCAAAGAAAGTTACTGTTAATATCTAAGCCTTGAAACACAATTCATTTTTTGTCATGTGTTTCAATCACCATAAATGACCCTGAGGTCATTTATGGTGATATTTAACTATTTTAAAGATCATTGTATTCATACAAACTATCAATGTTTGTATTAGCCGCCATTTCAAATACCGGTTTAATTAAACCATCTTTTAACCCGTAAACCCAACCGTGTAAATGTGGTCTTTGTTCATTCTTCCACGCACGTTGAATAATAGATGTTTTGGCTAAATGCATAACCTGTTCCTGAACATTTAGTTCAACGAGACGATCAAATTTTTGTTGTTCGTCTTCAATATTGTTCAATTCCTGACGATGCGTGCGGTACACATCCTTGATATTACGCAACCACATGTTTAATACCTGCTTGAAATCATGGTTGGTCATTGCAGCTTTAACACCACCGCATCCATAATGTCCGCAAACGATTACATGTTTTACTTTTAAATGGGTTACAGCATATTCCAATACACTTAGCAGGTTTACATCTGTATGTACAACCATATTGGCGATATTTCTATGTACGAATATTTCACCTGGCTGGGTATTGGTAATTTCATTGGCTGGTACACGGCTATCACTACATCCTATCCATAAAAATTCAGGACGCTGTATATCTGCGAGCCTTGAAAAATACTCGGGATCTACCAGTACTTTTTCGTTTGCCCATGCTTTGTTTTCTAATAATAATTTCTCGTAAATTTTCATTCTGCTGAATTTTTAGGGATAACAAATAGATTATGCATCGATTTATGCTGGCTTGTTTTTACTTCGACCTTAATTTTTTTAAGATAGGCATGACAAAGGAAATTATTTATTTCTTCAATTACATCTTTATCAATAAAATCAGCCCTTGTGGCATCGATTATAACAAAAGCGTTAGCGGGTACATCTTCCAGTTTTTTCTTTACAATGGGTTTATTCAGAAATGAAACATCTTTCCTGAAACGTATCAGGTAATTATTTGCGTCATTTACCACCATAACTGCCGACCTGAAATTACTTCTGATGAGGAAAAAGAGTCCAACACCAATACCAATTAAAATACCCACCAATAAATCAGTAAACAGTATAGCTGCAATGGTAACAACAAATGGCACAAACTGATCCCAACCCTTTTTGTAAAACTCCTTAAATAAAGTGACTTTCGCCAGTTTATATCCCGTAAATATTAAAACAGCCGCGAGGGCGCTCAATGGTATCTTGTTCAAAATACCGGGAATAAACATCACGCAAAGCATCATCAGGATGCCATGGTAAATAGTAGACATTTTTGATTTTGCACCGGAAGATATATTAGCAGAGGTTCTTACTACAACAGAGGTAAGCGGAAGTCCGCCAATAAGTCCTGATACCATATTACCTACTCCCTGGGCTTTTAATTCCCGGTTTGTAGGGGTAACCCTTTTCAAAGGATCCAATTTATCCGCGGCTTCAATACCTAATAGTGTTTCCAGGCTGGCTACAATGGCAATAGTAATTCCTGAAATCCATACATCCGGATTTTTCAAGAATGCAATATCTGGGAAGGTAAGGAACGAAACAAAAGAACTTACATCGTTGGCAACCGGTAATGCTACCAGGTGTTTTGCTTCCAAAGCATATGCCGGTTGTGAAGTTTTAAAGTATTCATTGAGTAATGTTCCTACTAATACAACAACCAGTGGGCCGGGTAATAGCTTAAGCGATTTTTTAGACTTGATAAATGGCCGCTCCCAAAGGGTTAACAATACCAAAGAGATGGTACCAATGATCATGGCGGATGGGGTTATATACTTCACAGCCTGAAACAAGGCGGTGAAAGTGTTTTCATGATCGGGTTGAAGAAACGATTCATCGCCTTCAAAATCTGTATCATATCCAACAAGGTGAGGCAACTGTTTCATGATCAGGATAAGTCCAATAGCCGCCAGCATTCCCTTGATAACTGCATTCGGAACATAGTCGCCAATAACTCCAGCTTTGATAAAGCCAAATATTAGCTGAAATATACCCGCGATAACAACTGCGAGTAAAAATGCCTCGTATACCTGTAATTTTGTTATAGCCGTGGCTACAATCACTGTTAGACCAGCAGCCGGACCACTTACACTTAACTGCGAACCACTTAAAATACCGATTACAATACCACCTACTACTCCGGCAATAATTCCCGAAAAAAGTGGAGCCCCAGATCCAAGTGCAATACCCAGACAAAGAGGTAATGCCACCAGAAGAACAACTATAGACGCCGATAAATCGGCACCTACATGCTTTAAATATTTACTCATGCAAATGTTTATAATAATAAAGATAGAAATACCAACCAGCTATAATACGGGCTAGCAATTGGGAGGAGGAACATGAATTTCCGTAGTATGATTCTGCGGAATTACTGCATCAGTAAAGGGGAAAATAAGACCTAAACAGTCTTTGCGATGAACCAATGAAAGTTCTGGTGTTGAGATAAAATCACTTTTCGCATCAGATTGCTGGGAAGGCTCTCCGGCTGAGTCAAGATTATGGGGTATTTCCTCTGTAAACTGGTTGGTAAACAAAAGCTTGCCCATTTGCTGAATGGGAAGAATTTGTACCGCCAGTACAAGGATGAGGAAGATATTGATAATACGTTTACCCATAATGAGTTGCAAATGTAATAGCCTGCAATACAACATACAAGCTTAAACATTTGTTTAACAAAATAATAAATAAACCGAAACTGCCTAGTATGTTGTAAATCAATTACTTAGAATGTAATTGTGAAAGAAGTAAGGTTAAACAGTATAATTATGATGGCAGTTATTGTATGAAAAAACAATAACTGCCATCCTATTTAAATATTTAACCCACCGCAGGCGCTTAAAACCTGACCGGTTATATAGGAGCTCATAGGGCTTGCCAGAAAAAGGGAGGTATTTGCAATTTCTTCTGCTTTACCAAAGCGACCCAGAGGAATTTTTTTCAAAAACTCAGTTGCACCATCTCCATCCTGCAGGTAATGGGTCATATCTGTTTCAATAAATCCGGGTGCAATAGCATTGCAACGTATATTTCGGCTACCCAATTCATGTGCAACGGATTTGGTAAAACCAATGATTCCGGCTTTACTGGCTGCATAGCTGCTTTGTCCGGCATTACCTCTGATACCTATAATTGAACTCATGTTGATAATGCTTCCAGATTTTGCTTTCATCATGGGACGGATTACCTGTTTCGTCATGTTGAAAACACTTTTCAGGTTAATATCCATCACATCATCCCATTGCTCCGGAGTCATTCTTAATAATAGATTGTCTTTCGATATGCCTGCATTGTTTACACAAACATCAACTGCGCCAAATTCCTTTAGTACATCGTTTACAAAACTTTCACTTTCAGCAAAATCACCCGCATTACTTTTCCAGGCTTTTGCATTTACACCCAGGGCGCGTAATTGTGTTTCAAGTGCAGCTGCTTTTTCTGCACTGCTGTCGCTAACATAAGTAAATGCAATATGGCTGCCATGTTCAGCGAGTTTTAATGCGATTGCGGCACCAATACCTCTGGCGGCACCTGTTACGATCGATACTTTACCTTCAAGTAATTTCATAATTAATGTATTTGATAGAATACAGTTACAAATAAAAAGAATTTATACATAGTGTAAACAATAAAGCTATGTATGAGGATAAATATAGTTGCTGAAACGATTCTTTGCACGAGATTAAAACCATAAAAGCGCTTAAATGCATGCGCAGAATAAATCCCCGTTATTATCTGCCCGGTAAAAGTATAGACATCATCATTTAGCCATGCTGAAGATGCATCAAACAATTTACTCGTTAGTCGAATAATGATTATAACCAGGGGAAGAATAAAAAAATTTATCATCAGGAAAAATGAATTAATCTCCGATGATAGTACCATATGATCAAAGAAGAACTTCTTCCTGAAAAAACTTATGGGCCATAAAACCAATGCACAGACTGGAATGATAAATAGCAACAATATTTTCGATAGCTTTTCACTTTTTGTAGTGAAATGTTCTTGAAGACTTGCTAAATTCTGGTCAGGATGGGCAGCCAGGTAGTTGTTTACCTTTGTTGTTGCATATTCACCATACTTCCCATTTTCCATATGCGATTCGAGTGGCATATTTAGTCCATTGGCCAGAGGAAACAAAAGGTAGAGTACTACCAACAGCAAGAAAAGTGATAGAGGTTTGAAATATTTTTTTCGAATACCATCACAGTAATCCATTGAAACCAGTCCGGGTTTTGTGAATATGGTTTTAATGGTTGTAAAAAAAGTTCCTTCAAAATGGGTTATGAAGTGAAATACTTCCTCAAACAGGTGTATGATTTTTCTGTCTTTTTCCTGATATACTTTTTCACCACAATGATTGCAATATTTTCCTGCAAAGTTATTATTGCAATTTTTGCAGGTAATTGTGGGCTTGTTCATAGAATGCTTTAGGCTTGGTCAGTAATAATTCTAAATCATTTGTTTTATCTCATCAATATATTTTCTGTCATTACTCAACCGAGGAATTTTGTGTTGACCGCCAAGCTTCCCTTTACTTTTTAACCATTTATTGAATAACCCTTTTGGTACAGCATGAACCTGTGGCAGCGTTAACGCGATGTCTTTATATCTCTTGGCTTCGTAGTCACTGTTCAAAGATTTGAGCGCACAATCCAGCTCAAATGCAAATACATCTGTTCCAATTGAAGATTCTTCAAACTCAATCAGCCATTCATGGGCACCTTTGCTATGGTCACCAAAATAAACAGGGGCGGCAGTATAATCCTTTACAGTTAATCCTGTTTTTTCAGAAGCTATTGCAATGGCTTTATCGGCATTATCGGCAATCACTTCCTCCCCGAATGCATTGATATATTGTTTAAGCCTGCCACTAACTTTTATCCTGAATGGATATGTAGAAGTAAACTGAATGGTATCTCCAACCAGGTATCTCCATAATCCACCATTGGTACTAATTACAAGTGCATAATTTTTTCCTAACACAACTTTATCTAGCCCAATTGTTTCCGGATCTTTCTTACCATATTCTTCCACTGGCATAAACTCATAAAAGATTCCATGATTTAAGAAAAGTAACATTCCTTCTTCATTTGGATCATCCTGTGCCGCAAAAAATCCTTCACTGGCATTATACATTTCCAGATAGGTACAATCTTCGCCAATTAATTTTTTAAACTGCTCTCTATATGGTGTAAATGAAACACCTCCATGTATATATAGTTCCAGATCTGGCCAAACTTCTTTTAAGGTTTGCTTACCGGTAATTTCAAGAATACGTTTAATAAGCACCAGGGCCCAGGTAGGTACACCAGAAATAGAAGTAACATTTTCCGGAATAGTTGAAGCGGCTAATTTTTCAATCTTATCCTCCCATTCATCCATCAGTGCGATAGATAGTTCAGGAGTTCTGATCCAGTTAGCCCAGATAGGTGAGTTTTGTAATAATACGGCACTTAGGTCGCCATAATTTACGGCTTCATTTATTTTACTTATCTGATGACTACCGCCAATCACCAATCCTTTGCCCGTGAGTAGGTGGCTCTCATTGTGATAATTGTAATACAATGTGAGTACATCTTTGGCGCCCTGGTAATGACAATCTTCGAGGCTTTCCTGGGTTATAGGAATGAATTTGCTTTTATCGCTGGTAGTTCCACTGCTTTTGGCAAACCAGTTAACAGGGGTATTCCATAAAAGCTGTTCTTCGCCCTGCATCAGTCTTTCGATATAGGGCTTTAGGTCATCGTATTCATGAATTGGAACCGCAGCCTTGAATTTCCGGATATTAAATAAATCAGAAAACCCATACTTACGACCGAACTCTGTGTATTGACCATGCGTAACAAGATCTTGTAATACCTCTCGCTGGGCTGCAATAGGATCACTCATCCATTGTTCTATGCGCCAATGTCTGAATCGGGCCAAACGTGATATAGCTGGACTAAACAGTTTCATGTTAGATACCAGCAAAATAAGGAATCAGGTTGATAAATGCTAATCTGTAAAATGGTAAATCAAAAATCCGGGATCTGAATATCACTATTCACTTGTAGCTGAAGGTGCAATATGTGTTTTACCCATTTCAATGATCCAATCTTTTCTTCTCAGTTCAAAATTGGTTCCAAGGTATAAACGTCTTACCTGTTCATCATCGGAAAGTTCTTCTGCAGTACCATGTTTAAATATTTTTCCTTCTATGAGTAGGTATGCCCTATCGCAAATGGAAAGTGTTTCATTTACATTATGGTCAGTAATCAGAATGCCGATATTTTTATATTTCAGGCGGGCAACAACTCCTTGGATGTCTTCAACTGCTATTGGGTCAACGCCAGCAAATGGTTCATCCAGTAAAATAAATTTAGGATCAACGGCTAAAGCGCGGGCTATTTCAGTTCTTCTTCTTTCACCTCCACTTAAGCTGTCGCCATTGTTCTTTCTAACATGGTGCAGGTTAAACTCATCGAGTAACTGGTTTAATTTATAAATGCGCTCCTTTTTAGTCAGTTTGGTCATCTCAAGCACTGAAAGGATATTGTCTTCCACGCTTAAGCTTCTGAATACGCTGGCTTCTTGTGGCAGGTAACCAATGCCCATCTGAGCGCGTTTATACATAGGAAGCCTGGTAATATCGGTATCGTTCAAAAAAACGGTTCCCTCGTCGGGCTTAATAAGCCCCACAACCATATAGAAAGTGGTGGTTTTACCGGCCCCATTTGGGCCAAGTAAACCTACAATTTCACCTTGATTTACATCAATACTCACTTGTTTTACAACGGTTCTTCCCTTGTAACTTTTAACCAACTGGCGTGTATGTATAGTAAGGCTCAAAAAATTGATATTTCAACAAAAATAAGACTTTGGATTTGCAGTATGGCATTACCCCTCCGGATTAACAGATGTTTTTATATAAAGCCATTAAGGCTGTATATTGCAGCCATTTAAAACCCGCAAGCAAGCAGGCATGAAGATTACAGAGCATATTCAACAGGCAAAAGATACCCTGATTTCTTTTGAAGTATTACCTCCTTTAAAAGGGAAAACAATCGTTTCATTATACGACCACCTCGATCCTTTAATGGAATTCAAGCCATCCTGGATCAATGTTACCTATCACAGAAGTGAAACGATGTTCAAGAAAAAATCTGATGGTACATTCGAAAAAGTGGAAGTTAGAAAACGACCTGGAACAGTAGGTATTTGTGCGGCCATTATGAACCACTATCAGGTAGACGCTGTACCACATATCATCTGTGGCGGGTTTACCAAACGAGAAACGGAAGATGCGCTGATTGACCTGGATTTTCTTGGCATAGATAATGTGCTTGCACTGCGTGGCGATGCTGCAAAGAATGAATCTTCTTTCGAACCAGAGCCAGGCGGCAACCATTATGCAATTGATCTTATACAGCAGGTTAACAATATGAATAATGGGTTATACCTGGATGAAGACATTAAAAATGGCGGCAAAACCAAGTTCTGTATAGGTGTTGCAGGCTATCCTGAAAAACATTTTGAAGCACCCAACCTTCAGATAGACCTTTCAAAACTTAAAGAAAAAGTAGATGCCGGTGCAGAGTATATCATGACTCAAATGTTTTTTGATAACCAGAAATTTTTCGACTTTGTAAAAAGTTGTAAAGCTATTGGTATCAATGTGCCGATTATTCCAGGACTAAAACCTATTACCAATAAAAAACAGCTCTCTGTTTTACCTAGAATTTTCCATGTAGATATACCAACAGATCTTTCGAATGCTATTATGAAATGTAAAACAGATGCTGAATGCGAGCAGGTAGGAACTGAATGGCTGACCCAACAAAGCCGTGAATTGAAAGCATTTGGAGTACCTGTGTTGCATTATTATACACTTGGTAAACCCAAAGTAATCTGGAACGTAGTAAAAGAACTAGTATAAAAAAATCCCGGTCTAAAAGCCGGGATTTTTTTATCAGGTTCCTTTCTTTTTGATTTTTGTTTCAATCAGGTCATCAAATTGTTCCAAACTCAATTGTTTGGCAATAATGCGTTTGTCTTTATCGAGTAGATAGAGGGTTGGTGTTTTAAAGATATCATACAACTGTCTGTAGTTTGCTATACCAGCTTTTTCTTCAGTCTCTTTATCTTTTTTGGTTTGATAAGTGTGTATCCAACCTTCGAGGTTTTTTTCATTGATGAATCGCTTCCATGCCGGAATTTCATTTTCATAAATATTCACCCCATAAATAGCAACATTCTGTCCTTTCCACTTATTACGATAGAATGAATCGAGGCGGGGCATTTCATCTTTACAATGTCCGCAGTTGGGGTCCCAGAAAGCAACAACTGTAAAATCTGCTTTGATATTATATAAGGGAGCATATTTACCCGTTGTGTCTGTAAGGTTTAAAACAGGTGCGGGTTTACCAAGTTGGTTAGCCATTAAACTATACGCTCTTTCAATCACGGTTTTACGCGATGCGGCATTCAGAATGGTCGTATCTCCTTTGGCATAAAAGTTTTCAAAGAGGTATACAAATACTTTATCCTGACCCATGAACTCAGGGTTCATGTATTTATTGGTAAACTTGGTAAGCAGATATGGGTAAATCTCTTTTCCTGTGCGGGCAGAAAGGAGAATATATTTTACTTCCTCAATAATTGAATCTGGTTCAGGTGAAACATAATACCGGAAATAATCATCCATTTTCGGTTCAAAAAATGGAGTCCTTAGTAGTCTGTCATCACTAAAAAGCACATCATCCCAAAAATGCTCTTTTACGAAGCGATATGGATAAGCAGAATCGGGTTTGCCATTCACAACAGGAACAGGAGGAACTTCAGGTCTTTTCATTGTGGTGAATAGCATAGCCAGCAATGAATTAGGCTGTTTCTGAATGATATTGGTCCTGTAATCCTGCAATTCTTTGTCGGCTTTGGTTAGCGCCGCCAGCAGACGTGTAGAATCTTCTTTATTGGAAGCCGTTTTATACGCATTGCTTAACTGTTGAATCAATTCTCCTTTCTCTACGGAAAAGGCGGTATAAGTCTTAAAAAGATCATTTTCCGCAGAACCCCTTATAATGGCCTGGTCCTTTCGGGAAGTATCACCAATGATGCTGAACTGTTGAATATTATCCATCAACAACTCAAATTGTATGGTCATTTGAGGTGATACCACAAAATAAATACCTCCGGTAAGTTTCTTTGGTCCGGAAAATACTCCCTGACTTTTTTCATTTAAAAAGGCCGAGTCCACAAGTGTTCGCCCTGTACCCATATAACTGCCGAGGTATACCTTACAATTTTTTAGTGGGGTAAGGGTTATAGATATTTTTCTTCCACTGGTTGAGTTGGGTTTAGCAGTTACTTTAGGTTTTGACTTAGTTGCTCCACCCGCTTTTTGTGAAAAGACCGGGACAGACAAGAACAAACAGGCGATCCATACAAAACAATACTTCATATCCTAGAATTGGGCATAAATTTAATTAAATACTCTAATGGGTTCGTTAATCATCTGCGAAATACTGAATTTCAGGATCTTACTGGTTACATTTGCAGCGTGAGAAAGCAAAAGAAAAGAATCGTTTTAGAAAATATCAGGGTAGAAGACTATGCTGCCGAAGGTCGCTCACTGGCCAGGGTTGATGGTAAAGTTATTTTTATTGAAGGTGCCGTACCGGGCGATATGGTAGACATACAACTCACTAAAAATAAGTCAGACTGGGCTGAAGGTCATACCATTCAAATCAATGAATATTCTCCAGACAGGGTTAGTCCATTTTGCTCCCATTTTGGCGTTTGTGGTGGTTGCCAATGGCAAATGCTGCCCTATGAACAGCAATTAAAGTATAAACAAAAACAGGTTACCGATAATCTTACCCGTATTGGGCGGATTTCTTTACCTGAAATAATGCCGATTATCGGGGCTGCTGAAACAAGTTATTACCGTAATAAAATGGAATACACATTTGCTACCCGCAAATATATTCCCTCAGATATGTTTAGGCAGATGAAGGCAGACGGAGTAAATCCAGATGACCTTCCAGGAGCGGCAGGTTTTCATGCAAGGGGTTTTTTTGATAAAGTGGTTGAAATAGATACCTGCCACCTTCAGGCAGAACCTACTAATTTTATCCGCAAATATGCAGCAGATTATGCCCTTCAGCACAACCTGCCTTTTTATGATATTAAGCAACACCAGGGTTGGTTAAGGAATATGTTTGTAAGAAATACCAGTACAGGTGAGCTGATGGTAAATGTGATCCTGGGATATGAAGACAAAGCACAACAGGAAAACCTACTGAAAGGAATGCTGGAAGCTTTCCCGGCAATTACAACCCTGCTCTATACAATTAATACCAAACGTAATGATAGCCTCTTTGACCTGAATCCACAGGTATACAGTGGGAAAGGATATATCATAGAGCAGCTCGAATCATTCAAGTTCAAAATCAGCCCGAAATCATTCTTTCAAACAAATACCAAACAAGCCGAAAAATTATACCAGGTTACAAGAGACTTTGCTGAACTGGATGGTAGTCAGGTTGTTTATGATTTGTATTGCGGAACAGGGAGTATTGGTATTTTTGTTAGTAAGCAGGCTGCTAAAGTAGTAGGAGTTGAAGTGGTTGCAGATGCAATTGAAGACGCCAGGGAAAATGCAAAATTAAACGGTTTGGAGCACACGACTTTTTTTGCTGGAGATGTTGTTGATATTTGTGATGACCATTTTTTTAATTCACATGGCCGCCCCGATGTAGTAATTACAGATCCACCAAGAGCTGGTATGCACGATAAGCTGGTTAGAAAACTACTTGATATCGCTGCACCAACACTGGTATATGTAAGTTGCAACCCGGCCACACAGGCAAGAGATCTGGCTCTGCTGGATGAAAAATACAAGGTTACTAAAATTCAACCGGTAGATATGTTTCCGCATACTTTGCACATTGAAAATGTGGTGCAACTAAAGTTGAAAGATTAATTTTTTTTGAAGCCTTTAAATACGCAGATGCGTTATAGATATGACAGAATTCAGACCGGGGAGATTTGAAATATTACCGATCATCATCAAAAATCTGTTGATTATTAATGGTATTTTTTTCCTGGCGCAGGTAACTTTCTCAAGGGGTGCGGTACCCGTATTTTCCTTCGAAGACAATTTTGCCTTACATGCATGGCAAAGTGAATTGTTTAAACCCTGGCAACTAATTACACACATGTTTCTGCATAGCACGAGCGATTATTTCCACATCATAGGAAATATGTTCGCCTTGTGGATGTTTGGATCAGTTTTGGAAAATGTTTGGGGTGCAAAGAGATTTCTAACTTTCTACCTTATATGCGGACTCGGTGCTGCATTAATGCACTTGCTGTTCTTATCTTATGAACTGGCACCACTTATACGTGATTATAATCTGGTAGCCCAGCAGAAAGACGATGCTGTTGCATTTATGGATGGATTGCTCAGCTTCGGAAAAAAATACCAAATGAACTGGTATCAGCCAGAACTACTTAACTACATACGTACTACTCCTTACAATGAACAGGTAGCAGAACAAATTTTAACGAGTATTACTTCTTATTACGATGGCCGTTTAAATACGGCGACAGTGGGTGCCAGTGGCGCTGTGTTTGGTATTCTGGCAGCTTTTGTTTATCTCTTTCCGAATACTTATATCTACCTGTATTTTCTTGTTCCAGTTAAAGCAAAATGGTTAGGTATAATATATTTTGGGTATGAAGTGTTCTATGCAATTCAAAATTCAGCAGGTGATAATGTAGCTCGGTGGGCACATATTGGGGGTGCAATTGTAGGACTACTCATTGTTATTACCTGGAACAAAACCAACAGAAAAACGTTGTATTAATAAAGCAATGTCATTAATATGACCAGACTATCATATAACAACAATAAAAGGAAAATATTATTAGGACAGGATAATAATGCGTTGGTGTTTTTATTCGCGGTGAATATGCTGATGTTCGTAATTGTAACCTTTATAAAGGTTGTTTATTACCTCACTGATACACCCGACGAACTTTTTTTTCGACAGGTATTAAACTGGCTTAGCATGCCGGCAGATACTAATTTGTTTTTTACACGCCCCTGGACACTAATCAGTACTATGATTACCCATCATAGTGTATGGCAGCTTATTAGCAGCATGTTGTGGCTTTGGTGCTTTGGGTTTATTTTACAAGACCTTGCAGGAAACAATAAACTCATTCCCTTATACATTTATGGTGGATTGATCGGCGCCCTTTCTTATTTGCTAAGCAATAATTTGATTCCCGTTCTGGCAAACAATGTCTCCAGTACAGCTCCCTTACTTGGAGCCGGAGCGGCAGTAATGGCCATTGCAGTTGCAACAACTACATTGGCTCCTGGTTACCGCATTTTTCCATTGATAAATGGTGGGATACCACTTTGGGTTATAACCCTCATATTCGTTGCAATAGATTTTGCTACTATGGCAAGTAACAATGCTGGGATAAGCATAGGTCATTTATTAGCAGGTTTAACCGGTTTTTTCTATATACGCCAATTAAATAAAGGAAATGATTGGGGCTCCTGGATGAACAGGTTCGCCAACTGGCTGGATGATCTCTTTAATCCGGAAAAAAAACATACAGAAGCTAAATCTTCCAATAAACATTTTTATAAAGTTGGAACAAGTCCTTTTGAAAAGAAGGCAAACCTTACCCAACAAAAACTAGATTCTATCCTGGATAAAATCAATCAAAATGGCTTTGAGAGCCTTTCAGATGACGAAAAGAAGTTTTTGGAAAGGGCCAGCAAGGAAGATATCTAGGACTATAAACAAGCTTTTGTTTAATAAATAAAAAAGCTTCTTTCGAGTATTATTTTTTCAACTACATACTGGCAGAATCAGTATTTTAGCTCATGGCAAGGAGCTTTGTTCGGCGGGTAACCAAAACCCTGGTCGTTATCATTAATTTGACGATCATAGTGCTGTTCCTTTTATCCTGTCTTAGCCCTTTTTTAAATACAGCAAAATGGTGGGTGATTGGCTTTACAGGGCTTATTGTTCCCTACCTGATTCTGGGGCTGGTCTTTTTTATTATTTTCTGGCTTATTGTAAAACCTAAACTCGCACTGGCGTCACTTATCACCCTGATAATTGGTATACAACAGGTAAATGTGGTGTTTGCGTGGCGACCGGGTTCTGTGGCAGGTGAAATGAAGCCTGCTGGTGTTTTACGTGTGGTAAGCTGGAATATCCAAAGCTTTAATGGCTTCACCAAAAACAAAACAGCCCGAAAGTTAGCGAGAACGGAACTGGTAGCGTCTATTTTAAAATTTGAACCAGATGTGGTTTGTTTACAAGAATTCAACCATAAAGAAGGACATAATCCGGAAACAGATAATCTTTCACTATTTAAAAAAACGTACCCTTTTAATCATTTTTCAAAAGATTACCAGAGAGATGGAGGTGAGTATCAGTCGGGTTGTATCATTTTCTCCAAATATCCCATCATTGCAACTGGTAAAGTAAAATATCCCGTAGCAGAAAGCCTGATTTATGCCGACCTGTTAAAAGGCGACGATACGATCAGGGTATTCAATACCCATTTGCAATCTTTTAAATTTAAAGATGCTGATTATTCCGACCTCGAAAAAATACGAGAGCAGGATGATGAAGGGCTGAAAGCTTCCAAAAACATAGTTAAAAAAATGCGACTGGCTTTCAAACGCAGAGGAGTACAGGCAGGAATTGTGCGGTCAGAACTGGATAAAAGCCCATATCCCTCCATTATCTGTGGAGATTTTAATGACGTGCCAAATTCATATACTTATTTTCATATCAAAAACAATTGGCAGGATGCATTCCTGAAAAAAGGATTTGGCATTGGCCGTAGTTTTATTGCACTGGCACCTACGCTGCGTATAGACTATATACTTGCTAACCCCTCTTTTAATGTAAAAATGTTTGATATGATAGATGAGGGGCTGAGTGATCATATTATGCTGGTTGCTGACCTGCAATTGAAAAATTAGTATCTTTGTATTATCATGAAGTTTTTGCACGTGTATACCTGTTGTTGTTGCTGCTGATCTTATTCAGATTCGTACGGAATCTCATACGCCATTATACACAGTTATTTCCCCTAATTCAACATCATGTCACTCAAAGTATACAACTCACTTACCCGAAAAAAAGAAGTATTTGAACCCATAAATGCACCCTATATCGGGATGTATGTCTGCGGACCTACCGTAAGCGGGGAAAGCCATCTCGGGCATGCCCGCCCATTCATTACGTTTGACGTAGTGTACAGATACCTCATGCATCTGGGCTATAAAGTACGTTATGTAAGAAATATTACAGACGCAGGTCATTTTGAAGAAGAAGGCAGAGAGGCCGAAGACAAAATCAGTAAAAAGGCGGTATTAGAGAAGTTGGAGCCGATGGAATTAGTTCAGAAGTATACTAATCTCTACCATTGGGCAATGGCGCAATTTAATAATCTGCCACCCAGTATTGAACCAACTGCAACCGGACATATTGTTGAGCAGATTGAAATGATAAAAAAGATCATTGCAGACGGATATGCCTATGAGGCCAATGGGTCCGTTTACTTTGATGTAGAAAAGTACAATACTGATTATTCCAAAAAGGGAATGCCTTATGGCATATTAAGTGGTCGTGTACTTGATGATCAACTCGATACAACAAGAGAACTCGACAACCAGGATGAAAAAAGAAATAAAAGTGATTTCGCACTTTGGAAAAATGCTCCACCGGAGCATATAATGCGCTGGCAAAGTCCATGGGGAGAAGGTTTCCCAGGCTGGCATATTGAATGTTCAGCAATGAGTACTAAATACCTGGGCGATGAATTTGATATTCATGGCGGTGGAATGGATTTACAATTTCCTCACCATGAATGTGAAATAGCACAAAGTACTGTTTGCAACCATAAAACACCAGCCCGTTACTGGTTACATAATAATATGATTACCATCAACGGAAAGAAGATGGGTAAGAGTTATAACAATGTAATTAAGCTTAGTGAATTATTTGAAGGCACACACCCAATTCTGGAACAGGCTTATCATCCGATGACGGTACGCTTCTTTATTCTGCAAAGCCATTACAGAGGAACACTCGATTTTAGTAATGAAGCTTTACAGGCTTCGGAAAAAGCCTTACGCAGGCTCTGGGAAGCTTATGAGTGGTTGTCTAAATATGAGATCAATAAAGATAGTTCAGCATCTGATAAAAGCCTGGATGAAAAAGTGCAGCAACTCGTTCGGGAATTCGATGAATTCATGAACGATGATCTGAATACGGCTAAAGTATTGGCAAATATGTTTGAATTAAGCTCAGTTATTAATTCAATCAAAGACAAACATATTAAAGCAGATGCAATAAGCGGGGCTACCATTCAACTGATGCAGCAACAACTGAAACTCTATATTGAAGATATTTTTGGATTAACCGGTGAACGAAGAGCAGATGATGGGAAATTGGATGGTGTTCTTCAATTACTGATTGATATTCGTAAGGAAGCAAAGCTGCGAAAAGATTTTGTAACCAGTGATAAGATCAGGAATGAACTTGCAGCATTAGGTGTTCAACTCAAAGACGAAAAGGATGGCGGCGTGAGTTATTCAATTCAGTAAAGACCATAAGCTCATCAAAATATAGTAAAGAGATTAATGCCGTATTAAAATATACGGCATTAATCTTTATCCATAATAAGTTTCACTTGTTTTTCTAGTAATTTCTTATCCGGTAAGTACAGTTTATACTGTGAAACAAAAATTTTATTAGAAATACCTCCGGTTGCATATTCTATTAGAACTTCATCCTTATCTGCTGAAAGTATAATGCCAATAGGCTCATTATCATCATCCACATTCTCTTCTGTTTTAAAATAGTTTAAGTAGAGATTCATTTGACCAATATCTGTATGTTTTACAGCTTTTGTTTTAAGATCAATTAAAACAAAACACTTCAGGATCCGGTGATAAAAAACCAAGTCGATATAAAAATGCTTATTGCGAAATGAAATTTTATACTGACGACCCACAAATGCAAATCCTTTTCCTAATTCAAGTAAAAAAAGTTGCAGGTTATCAATAATTTTTTGCTCAAGTTGTTTCTCTGTAATCTTGTAACTGCGCGGAATTTTTAAAAAATCTAAAACATAGGGATCTTTAATTAGCGCTGCAGGATGGTTTGTAGTCTTTTGTTTTTTCGGTACTGATGCTATTGATTTTTTACTTTTACTGAATGTGAGCCTTTTAAATAATGATGAATCTACTTGTCTTTCTAATTCACGTGTTGACCAGTTCTCCCTGATGGCTTGTTTTTCATAAAATTTTCTTTCACGGATATCTGCGATACTTAGTAATATGATATAATGACTCCAACTCAAAATGGCAGACACTGTCTGCCATTTTTGATAAGCCAGGTAAAATCTTCGCATATCAAGTACATTTCTTCTTCCAAAACCCTTGCCATATAATAATCTTAAGTCTTTAGACAGCTTTGTTAATAACTCAGTTCCATACTCTGCCCTTTCCTGACCTTGTTGCTCAAATTCAACTATATGCCTTCCAATTTCCCAATTAATTTGTACCAGTGTAGCATTTACAGTTTTGAGTGTATGTAGTCTTGCTTTGTCAATAGATAACCCAATATTCTTAAGTAGGTTATTATATTTATTCCTTGTTGATTTCATATTACAGTATTAAGGGTTACAAATAGTTGCTTAAAACAACTATGTTGAATTACCTTCCTCTGTAATTATCTGATGATGCCTTTTTGGACAGATCCGACTTAAAAAAATATCATGCAATAAACTAAAAAAAGTAGTCGATAATTTTTCTTTAATCGGTAGAAAGAATTTTAGAAAAATGATTTTTTTCTATCTTAATCATTTATTTAATAGAAATCCTGATCCCTAAAAAGAATCTTCTGCCCTGATTTGGTGCATAAACATAAGTAGGATCGAAGCTAAGTGCATAAGGATTTTCAGTAGTCGGAATAATTTGCCCGTTTGTATTGTATTGCACCTGCTTATCAAATGGGTCATGTGTGCGTGCAATCAGAAAAGGGTTGCCACGGTTGGGTGTCCAGTTCAGGAGATTTTTTATTCCTCCGTATATTTCAATTTGTTGTATGCCAGTGTATACAAATTGTAGATTCTGAATGCTCCAAAGAGGAGAATTTGGTTTTCGTGGGTCCAGTGGACCAAGCAGTGGTAACCGCATAGGGCCATAGAAATTTCCCGTATAATCAATGGAAAAATTCCAGGGTTTTATTTTATAAGATAAAGACCAGGTACCGGTAATTTTTTCTGTAAGTATTTGTTGTGTTTTAATTCCATTTTCTACGAGTGATACATCCTGGATGGTGATACCAGCCATACCTTTAAAACCGTTTACCATATTGAAATCTGTATTTATGGTAACCCCTTTGCTAACTGCATAACCTTTTAAGTTATCGTAATTAATTTCATTGGGATTGGTTTCGTAATCCCCAATAATTCGATTTGAGAAATGCGTATACCATGCTGAAATATCGAATCCGATAATTGTAGCATTTCCGGTTAGCAACTTTCTAGTAAAGTTTAGATTCACATTAAAAGATTGCTCTGGTTTCAGTTCATTTTTAATCACTACTTTTCTTGCACCAGTTAAAGCAGCATGGTCTTCCGTAAATAAGTTCACGACTCTGAAGCCTGTACCAGCATTTAATCTTAAACTTTGGTCTTCATCAATCTTCCATTTGTAGGCAATTCTTGGCGTGAATATATTTCCATGAATCGAATGTCGGTCATAACGCAGTCCAAGTAGTAATTGCTGCTTACCAAGTTTCAATTCATCCTGCAGAAAAATGCCTGGTAACCAGGTTTGCTGTGGTGCGTTTTTTGGATTTGTTGGATCCGTATTTAAGGTCGCTGTTGTATTATCATCATAATAAGTATACCTTACTGCTATACCAGCTAATAAATCATGGTTGGCTATTTTCTTATCCCAGGTAAGCTGATTAAATAAAATTTTTTGATCTGCTATATAAGAGATGTTTCCATAGCGACTGTCTTGCTGATGTGAGTTATACGAAACAGAATAGAGTAATTTTTCTTTTGTAGGTAGTTGATATTGACCTGTTAGTTCCCATCGTTTGGTGTAAATACTTTCTCCATAAATACTATCCCCCCCCCTGAATAATTTATTCCAACGCATATCGCCACCCCATCTGTCTTCATTATAATACCTTACTGCAAAACTCAATAAGCGATTTTGTTTCCTTGAAACGGCCCATTTCTGAAAAACAGATAATCTTTTTTGAAGGGTAACATCTGTAAAACCGTCTTTATTATTATCTATGGGTTGGTTATACAGATAACCATTTAAACCGGTTAAAACACGGATTTTATCAGATACTTTTAAAACAAAGCCGAGGTCAGCGTTTTTTTCATTCCAACTGGTATGCATGTAATCTGCATAAAACCTGGAAGCATGTGAGGTGTTTTTGGTAATAATATTTATTAATCCACCTACAGCTTCACTTCCGTATAATGAGGAAGCTGGTCCTTTAACAATTTCAACTCTTTCAATCAAAGCATTCGGAATACCAGACAAGCCGTAGACTGTAGATAAACTACTCACAATAGGCATTCCGTCAATTAAAACCATTGTATATGGTCCTTCTAATCCGTTGATATGAATATCTCCGGTATTACAGATATTGCAGTTTAACTGTGGTCTTACGCCATTTACCTGTTGAAGTGCATCAAAAATATTAGGGGTCGGATTTTTTTTGAAAAAGACAGGTGTATAAACTTCAACCGGAACAGGGCTTTCCATTTTTCTAACCTCTTTTAAAGTGCCAGTGACTACAACATCATGGATCTCTGTTTCTTTTATACTTAGTGGAATATCAATGATCATTGGTTCCATTGCTGATACATGGATCTTTTTCCGAAATGGGTTATATCCCACTCTCTCTGCTACCAGTGTATAATGTCCTTGAAGGGGTATTTGCAAATGATAGAAGCCATTACTATCGGTAATGGTTTGAATAGCTGTATTGAGAAGTCTGATCGATACCGTTTCTAATCCAGAACCAGCATTGGTTACCCTACCTGAAATATTAGCTTGTTGTGCATTCAGAGAGGTTGCAATTAAGAAGGAGGTAATTAATAGCCAGGGTTTCATACAAATACTAAAGTTCGGGGAGTAAAAATATAAAAGTTAGACAAGCCTAACAAAAATAGTTTGCCTTTTCTTTTATCTTTGTAATATGTTATCAACTACGGAAGAAAATTACCTGAAGGCCTTATTGCAGCTTACGATGATGCAGGAGGAAAAAGCAGAAGCGGGAACCAATGAGTTGGCAACCCAGTTAGGGGTAAAACCGGCAACGGCCAATGATATGCTGAAAAAACTTCGGGAAAAGGGGTTGATCAACTATGAAAAATATGGTAAATCCAGTTTAACTGAAACAGGTAAAAAGATAGCCATTGAAGTAGTGCGTAAACATAGGCTTTGGGAAACATTTCTATATGAACATCTTGGTTTTACCTGGGATGAAGTTCATGAAGTTGCGGAGCAACTGGAACATATACAAAGCTCAAAGCTTATTGATCGTCTTGATCAGTTTCTGCATTATCCAGCATTCGATCCGCATGGGGATGTGATTCCTACTTCGACTGGTGAAATGAAGATACCGGCAAAGAAAACACTGAATGAAGAAGCAGTTGGTCACCAATGTAAAATGGTGGGTGTAAAAGATAATTCAGCAACCTTTCTTCAATACGTTGACCGTGTAGGATTACGTATGCACGATCATATAAAAGTATTATCGCGCCAGCCTTATGATGAATTGATTGAAATAGAGGTTAATGGCCGCAAATCCAGTGTGGGTCCACGGTTTGCAGAAAATATTGTAATCGTATGTCAGGATTGTGAAGCCAAAACAAGTGACCATTAATGATTGCAATCGTCGCTATGTGCATGGTTATGAGAACGGCACATACGGTAATTCAGGTAATGTGATGCCACGATAAAAATAACAGCAGGAATTAATAACCAAAGCTGCCAGTGATGCCAGATTACTTTGCTTAGTAATAAAACAATTCCAATACTGAATAAGACCATCGGCAGCCAGCTATGGTGATGTTTCTTTCTGCCATGAAAAAGGGAAAAAGTACCCACTGCAAATGCGAGGGCAATCATACCGTATTCAAACCACTTGTTATCAATAATATTATAGCCAAATAAGGGCATACTGCTTAAGAAAAGCGGTAAAATGGCACAATGTATAGCACAGGCAAGTGAAGTGGCAATACCGAAAGCGTCCCAATTAATCTTAAAATTCATTCGACTGCAAATATATAACAATGCAACATTGTTGCAAAATTATTTTCTATCATTTTTTCATTGGGGGGAATGAACTGAATGGGGTGTAACTTTGTGTTTTAATAGAATTATGCGTAAGAAATATATTGGTTACCTCCTGTTTTTTGTAGTACTCGTTGCTGCTTTTTATTATTTCCTCTTTCGTGGAACGGATAATTGGAAAGTAAAGCTGGCGCAACTGGGTTATGTAAAACCATTTATGTTTAAAAATCAGGATGGTGTTCCGGTAACGGAAAAAGACCTTTTGGGTAAGGTAACAGTTGTGGAATATTTCTTTACCACATGCAAGGGTATTTGTCCGAGAATGCATGTCGGTATGAAAACGGTTTATGAAGCCTTTAAAGATGAACCAGACTTTATGATACTGGCCCATACCTGTGATCCGGAAATTGATTCGGTTGCCAGATTAAAAGTATATGCAGATTCAATGCAGATAGATACAAAGAAATGGGTGCTGGTAACAGGCAGAAAGGACAGCTTATACCAGATGGCAAGGAATTCGTACTTATTGGATGATCCTAAGAATAATGTTGAAAAAATCGAAGATCAATTTATTCATACACAGTTTTTCGCACTTATTGATAAATCCGGAAAAGTGCGCGGTCAGGTTTACGATGGCTTGAAATCTGAGGAACTTGAAAAATTAAAAAAAGATATTGGGTTATTATTAAAAGAAAAAGGCTCTGGTAATTTTGTGAACGGCATTTTTACCAATAACCCAAATTAGGGAGGGAATTTATGCAGGAAAGAATTGTTGATTTATTGAAAAGAAACCACCTGAGTATCACTGAAAGCAGGAAAAAAATACTGGGTCATTTCTTAGATGCTAATGGTGCACTTGCACATGCAGATATTGAACATAAGAGTGGCACTGAGTTCGATCGGGTAACTATTTACAGAACCCTTCAAACATTTGTAGAGAAAGGAATCATACATACAATACCTACCACTGATAATTCAGTGCGATATGCCCTTTGCAAGGATGAATGTTCTGCAGGCCATCATCACGATGACCATGTTCATTTTTTGTGTGATGATTGCGGAACAACCTATTGCCTCGATCATGTTACTGTACCAAAAGTTACGTTACCAGAAGGTTTTGTAGCTACACAAAACGATCTGGTAGTAAGCGGTCTCTGCAATAAATGCTCCTGAGTAAAAAAGCTTTTCCGTTACATTCCTATAACTTCGTTCAAACTTTATTCATGATCCTTGTTACCGGCGCTACAGGTTTGGTAGGTTCTCATTTGCTTAGTCGACTGGTTCAGGGCGGACAAAAAGTACGTGCCATTTATCGGTCTGTGATACCCAACTTAACCATTAGTAATCAGGTAGAATGGGTAAAGGCAGATATCCTTGATATACTTTCAATGGAAGATGCCATGGAAGGCATTCAACAGGTTTATCATTGTGCTGCAGTAGTATCTTTTAATCCTACACAGAAAAAACAATTACACCAGGTAAATATCGAGGGAACGGCCAATGTGGTGAATGCAGCATTGGAAAAAGGCATTGAGAAAATGGTCTTCATGAGTTCAGTGGCTGCCTTGGGGAGAATTAGAGAAGATATTCCGATAGATGAGAGCATGAACTGGACACCCGAAACCAGTAACAGCGAATACGGCAAAAGTAAATACCTCGCTGAGATGGAAGTATGGCGTGGTATCGGAGAAGGATTGAATGCAGTAATAGTAAATCCCGTTATAATTCTCGGTGCAGGTGATTGGAATAATGGGTCTACTGCCATTTTTAAATCGGCTTACAATGAATTTCCTTGGTACACTGAAGGTGTGAGTGGTTTTGTGGATGTTGCAGATGTGGTTAATGCCATGATTGCTTTAATGGAAAGTAATATTCACAGCCAGCGATTTATTCTTAGTGGAGAAAACTTATCCTATCGTACTGTGTTCAATGAAATTGCAAATGGGTTTGGAAAGAAACTTCCTTCCCGAAAGGTTACCCCTTTTTTGGCTGCATTGGTATGGCGGATAGAAGCAATAAAAGCATGGTTTACTAAAAAATCGCCCCTGCTTACCAAAGAAACTGCAAGAACAGCTCAGGCCAAAGTTCATTTCAACAATACCAAAATAATGAAGGCCTTACCTGCATTTTCTTATACGCCTATAAATGTGGCGGTCAAGAGAATTTGTAAAGAACTAAAAGTAAAATATCAGTTGCCATAACCGGAATGAGGCAGATATCATGTATCTTGTATTACTTCATGAAGTACCTGGTTACATTAATATTATCCATATCGCTTTATGCACCACAGGTAGCTAAATTGCTGGCCTATGCAGAATGTTCGGCACTAGCCATAACCTATGCAGATAAATATTGGTGTGATTGTATGCTTACTGCTGATAATAATCCTGATGAGATTCCTGCAACAGAAAAACAAAAAGACATTCAACTAAAGACGGACTGGAAGTTCAGGATTGATAATCATTTCTGCATGGGTATGACCATGTTTGATAAAACCACGGTTAACAACTGTTTTGTTATTGCAGCTCTCCCTTTCCCTATACCACAGGCTGTATTTCACCCGCCACTTGCTTAAATAAATAATCCTTTTTTCAGTGAGACCCTGTTAACGATAGGGTCTGTTATTTATTTAATACACTTAATCCATCTATCATGAAATCATTGATATGGGTTGTGGCCGTAATATGTTTGGCCGCAACCAGCACGCACGCCTATACCCAGGTGCAACCTGTTTATGCCAATATTGAAGTAAAAAATACCAATGGCGATCCAATGCTATTAGGATGTTGTGAAGTTTCCCTGCTCAAACAAAATGTCTATAAACAATGGTTCGAACCGGCATTCACCAACTACCAACCCGACTCAGTATATACCAGACAGATACAACCATTATTAGCGAATAAAACGATTGAAATATTTTTAGGCACCTGGTGCGGAGATAGCAGAAGAGAAGTGCCCCGTATGTTGAAAATACTCGAATCGGCAGGAATGAGTACGGAAAAAGTTAAACTAATTTTCGTGAGTAATGCGCCTGAAATGTATAAGCAAAGCCCCCAACATGAAGAACAGGGTAAAAACATTAAACGTGTACCTACCCTGATTATTTACAGCAAGCAGCAAGAAATTGGCAGAATTATAGAATATCCGGTTGAAACGCTCGAAAAAGACTTGTTGAAAATATTAACTAGGGAGAACTATGTTCCGAATTATAGTGGAATGTAAAGTGTGAATTGTCAATGGTCAATGGGGAATAATACTCCTTTTTCACTAACTACTGACTACTCACTATTGACCATTGACAATTCACTTCCCCTCCATTACTTTCTTCCACAATTCAGGTATTCTTTTAATCCATACAAGTTCCCTTCTTTTAATGGATGCATCTTCTGCCGGGTAACCAAAATAGGTTTTACCGCCTTCCAGTGAAGAAGGTACCCCACTTTGTGCCAGTACAACAGCATTGGCCCCAATAGTTAAAGTTTTACTGACTCCTACCTGTCCCCATAAGGTTACACCATCTTCAATAACGGTACCTCCGGCAATACCAACCTGAGCAGCGAATAAGCAATTTTTTCCAACCGTTGTATCATGGCCTATATGTACCATATTATCCATACAAGTACCTCTTCCGATTCTTGTTTCGGCAGTTACACCCCTGTCGATGGTACAACCAGCACCTATTTCAACATGATCCTCTATTACAACATTCCCACAACTCAGCATTTTTTTAAACCAGACTTCACGATTCTTTTTGGTATTATAATAAAACGCATCGCTACCAATCACGGTACCAGATTGAATTACTACATAATCACCAATAATGGTATGATCGAGGATGGTAACATTTGGATGAATGATACAATGATTACCGATAACAACCTGATCACCGATAAAGCAATTAGGCATAACAATGCTGTTTTCACCTATTACTGCAGTGTTACTTATACTTGTTTGAGCAGGAGCAAAAGGACGAAAATGTTTGACTATTTTTAAATAGGCTTCGAATGGTTCAGTGCAGATTAAAATTGTTTTTCCTTCAGGAACAGTAACATCCTCTGTGTTAATGATGATAAAATCTGCAGCACTATTCAAACAAGTTTCATAATACTTTGGGTGATCTACAAAAACCAAATCACCGTTTTCAACCTTATGAATTTCATTGATACCAGTGATCATTGCATGAGGATTTCCTTTCACCTGTGCATTGATTAAGGAGGCTATCCAGCTTACGGTAACGGGTGCGGGGAACTTCATAAGGCCATTTTTTGTTAAAATCAAAGGTAATGCGTAGCGCTGATGGGAAATTATTTTGGCTGAAATTTAGCTTAAAAATGAGCATGTTTTTTTCGTTTTAAAAACAGTTTGGCTATAAAAATATCACCGGTAGTTAGTACTTGCAATTCTTTGAAACACTTATGAATAAAGGTTCTCAAAGGATTGTTCATAATTATTGTTGCATTCTTTTGTTTAAGATTTACTACATAATAAAGACGGTTTGCCCTTTTTTAAAGGGCGGTAAATTCACAGCACTGTCTAAAATGTGAATAAAATTGTTTAAAAATTTTTTTGCTTTCGATGAAACTCTTTTTAATATTGTGTAGGGAAATTTATTTCCCAGTACTTACTAACCCATCCATATACAAAGTCTCGCTTATGCGGGACTTTTGTTTTTTATGTATCACTACTTCATTATCTACAAACCTTATCTGGTACAATCTCAGTTTTCTTCTGTGGAAGGAAAACAAACCCTTGCTGATTTTTTTGATGTTCCCAAAGATGTTTATCCGGTTGGAAGACTTGACTACGATAGTGAAGGTTTATTGATTTTAACCAATGACAAACAACTGAATCATCGATTATTAAATCCAATGTTTAAGCATGAACGAGAGTATTGGGTTCAGGTTGATGGTGATATTAATGATAAAGCAATTGATCAGTTGGCAAAAGGTGTTATTATAAATGTTGATGGTAAGCAATATAAAACTTCAAGTGCCAGGGTTCACAGGTTTAATAATGAACCCATCGTTCCGGTTCGTAATCCCCCCATCCGATTTCGGAAATCAATTCCTGCTCCTTGGATCAGTCTTTGTTTAACAGAAGGTAAAAACAGGCAGGTAAGAAAAATGACTGCAAGTGTTGGATTCCCAACTTTACGACTTATACGATACCGGGTTGAAAAAATAACCGTTGATGGATTGCAACCGGGAGATTTAGTAAGTTTATCAAAAAGAGATTTATATAAACAGTTGTTCAATGAATAGTTTTCAGACCATCACGGGGGAGGAATATTTTATTTCGACAGATATTGATAAAATGGATGTAGACACGATCCATCGATATTTATCAGAATCATCTTATTGGGCAAAAGGAATCCCGAAAGAATTAGTAGGGAAATCGATCAAGTATTCCCTTTGCTTTGGTGTTTTTAGTGGAGACGAGCAAGTTGGTTTTGCAAGGGTTGTTACAGACAGAACCAGTTTTGCCTACTTGGGTGATGTGTTTATTTTACCAACACACCAGGGAAAGGGATTGTCAAAATGGTTAATGCAAACCATTCATGACTATCCCGACCTGCAGGGACTGCGCAGGTGGATGCTTTTTACCAGAGATGCGCATGGCTTATATAGCCAGTTTGGTTGGAAACAAGTGCCAGAAGAACAAACCGGCAGGATTATGCAGATACATAATCCGAATATATACCAGTAAGAGATACTAAAAGTCGGTACATATACCCGAATTATCTGATAGGCTTTCACTATTCTTGCGCTTGAAGCGTTAATTTTGCAGCTCTTTATGTAATCGAAAATTTATGAGTCAAGCACATTTATCAGAACAGGAACAGATTCGTCGTGAGAAACTGGCTAAGTTACAAGAGGCCGGGATAGACCCATTCCCCGCGCCATTATACCCTGTAAGTCATTATTCAACTGATATAAAGGAAAAATATACAGAAGAAACAAAAGATGCATTTACCGGAATTTGTGTAGCTGGAAGGGTAATGAGTATAAATGATAAGGGAAAGGTATTCTTCATTAAAATACAGGATAGCAAAGGTATAATCCAGTTATACGTTAAGAGAGATGAAATCTGTCCGGAAGAAGATAAATCTTTCTGGGATACGGTCATTAAGCATGGTTTAGACCTTGGAGATATTATTGGTGTAACTGGTTTTGCCTTTATCACCAAAACAGGGGAAACATCTGTTCATGCGCAAAGCTTTACGCTGTTGGCTAAATCACTAAAGCCATTGCCGGTAGTAAAACGCGATGAGGAAGGAAATGTATTTGATGCAGTAACAGATCCTGAATTCAGGTATCGTCAGCGGTATGCTGACCTTATTATCAACCCTGACGTAAAGGAAACTTTTGTAAAAAGAACTAAACTTATAAATACCATTCGTACTTTCCTGAATGAGCAGGGCGCATTGGAGGTAGATACTCCTGTATTACAAGCCATTCCTGGGGGTGCGGCTGCCAGACCCTTCATAACCCATCATAACGCACTGGACGTGCCCTTTTACCTCCGTATTGCGAATGAGCTATACCTTAAGCGACTTATTGTAGGCGGGTTCGATTGGGTATATGAATTCAGTCGCAATTTCAGGAACGAAGGGATGGATCGTACGCATAACCCTGAATTTACCGTTCTGGAGTGGTATACGGCTTATAAAGATTATTTCTGGATGATGGAAATAACAGAGCAGCTATTCGAGAAGATAGCCATTGCCCTGCATGGCACAACGGATGTTTCATTAGGCGATAAAATAATCAGCTTTAAAGCGCCATTCAAAAGAATAAGTATTCATGATGCAATTAAAGAAAATACGGGTATTGATGTAAGTGGTTTAGACGAAGCAGGATTGAGGGATGTTTGTAAGCAACTCAACATAGATGTGCCTTTGAATATTGGTAAAGGCAAGCTAATCGACGAAATTTTCGGGGCAACCAGCGAGCATACTTTTATTCAACCCACTTTCATCATAGATTATCCGGTAGAAATGAGTCCGCTCACTAAAAAGCACCGTAATAAAGCCGGATTGGTGGAAAGATTTGAATTAATGGTGAACGGAAAAGAAATTGCTAACGCCTATTCGGAATTAAATGATCCGATTGACCAGCGTGAGCGTTTTGAAGAGCAACTTAAACTGATGGAAAGAGGTGATGACGAAGCGATGTTTATTGATCACGACTTTTTACGTGCGCTTGAATACGGTATGCCTCCTACCTCTGGTATTGGTATTGGTATTGATCGTTTGTGTATGATGATGACCAATCAATCATCTATTCAGGATGTATTGCTGTTTCCACAGATGCGCCCGGAGAAATTAGCCGAATAATCTGTATGTTAATATTTAGGGATGTTTTGCAATAATTCCCGTGCAAATGCAGCAGCATCCTGGCTATTTGCAAACCGTATAGGTAACTTGCTACGGACCTCATATTGAGGTCCTTTTTTTTGCGCAGTATAGGATGTTGTAAAAAAGAATTTCTGACTACTAAGGTTAACGATCATTGAAGACGGATCATTTTTATCAATGATAGCACTTTCATTATCCATATCTGATAACCGACTCCAGAGTACGGAATACTTGCCAATTTTACTACTACCGTTTAGGCTTTCTTCAATCCAAAACCAGACATAACCATTTCTGTTGTCTATTTTGTAGTAGGTGTTAACATGAAATTTATCTGTTCCTGAATTAATATCCACAGAACTGATAAGTTTACCATCTATACTATAGCGGAAATTGCCACAATGACCGTTATATTGGGCATAAGCGGACACGACCATGCAGGTCAACAGGGTTAGTAGAATTATTTTAGTTCGCATTGGGGGTACACGATATTACCACCTTTTTTGCGAATTTTCTACTATTCGGCCTTTAAATTTCGATTAATGTCTAAACAAAAAGGTCATTATAAAGCTGTCCGCCGGGTACAACTGCATACTTTTCCAAATCAGTTATTCCGGCTGAAGCCAACACTTCTTCGTCTATAAAGGTATTTCCTGAACATGCGGAAGCGGTTTGCTGCAGTATGATATGAACTGCATCTGCAATGATTTCTGGCGTGCGACTCATTTTTGCCAGGGCTTCGCCTCCAAGTAGGTTACGAACGGCAGCGGTATCAATGGTTGTTCTCGGCCATAGGGCATTGGAGGCTATTCCCGCTCCTTTAAATTCAGCAGCCCAGCCCAGTGCCAGCATACTCATATTGTATTTAGTAAGCGTATAAGCTATATGCCCACCCAACCATTTTGGTTGCAGGCTGATTGGTGGTGATAAGGTAATGATATGAGGATTCTTGCCTTTTTTTAACCATGGGATGCAATGTTTAACGACTAAAAAAGTACCCCTTACATTGATACTATACATCAGGTCGAAACGTTTGCTATCGGTTTGCTCTGTAGGAGTGAGTTGAATGGCAGAAGCATTATTTATAACAACATCAATTCCTCCAAATTTTGCAACCGCCTGTTCAATCATTGCCTGTATCTGATCTTCCTGCCTGATATCAACCTGAACTGCCAGTGCTTTACCGCCGGCAGCTTCAATTTCAGCTGCTGCAGTATATATTGTTCCGCCAAGGCGCGGATCCTCAGTAACACTTTTAGCAGCTACCACAATATTGGCTCCTTCTTTTGCCAAACGCAAGGCTATCGCTTTACCGATACCTCGACTTGCACCCGTAATTAATACTGTTCTGTTTTGGAACGACATAATAATAGAGATTGATATACCTAAATTTAGGCAAACATCATTACCAACCTAAGAAATCTTTGATCAAACCCTCTGTTGTGATACACGCTTTTGGAAGATCATCATTTATTACGGTATGGTGAAAATGGTGACTGAAAGAAATTTCGTAGCTGGCCTTATTTACCCTGTCTGCAAGGCTCTCAGGGGTTTCTGTTCCGCGGCTCTCCAATCTCCTCTTTAATTCTTCTACCGAAGGAGGCTGGATAAATATAGACAGGCAATTACCTTCGAATTGTTGCTGTACATGAATGGCACCTTTTACATCGATATCCAGTACCGGCGTTTTTCCTTCGCTCCAGATACGTTCCAGTTCAGATTTTAAAGTGCCATAATATTTTCCTTCATAAACCATCTCCCATTCAATAAAAGCATCTTCCTTAATTTTTTGCTGAAAACGTTCGGCAGACATAAAATGATAATCTACGCCGTCTTTTTCCTGTCCTCTGGGTTGTCTGGTTGCTGCTGAAATAGAAAAACAAAGCAAAGGATACTTATTCAAAAGGTAATGTGTAATAGAAGTTTTACCCGAGCCGGATGGGGCTGTAATAATGATGAGTTTTCCCTTGTTAGCTTGCATGCGCAAAGAAACAGAATTTTCTAACGTTTTGAATAGTCATAACAACCTAAAAGCCTGTTTTTTAGAACTAAGAAAATATTACAGATGAATTATTCAAACCAACTGATTTTATCAGCAAGCGGGATATTTCTTTTTCCGGATGTTTTCGGTTCATCGGTATACCCCAGATAAATCAATCCCAAAACCCGGTCTTCTTCAGACAACCCAAGCATTTTTTTCATGTTGTCATGGTGGGTCATGCCGCCGGTACTCCAAAGACTTGCCATTCCAAGTGCCTGAGCACCTAATAGGATATGTTCAACAGCAGCCGCTGTTGCAGCAATTTCTTCAATAAGCGGAATTTTTTTCGTAGCCTGTCTTTTCATGTAAACAAGTACAAGATGAGAAACATGCTCACCTTGTTTGATAATTCCTTCATATTTAGAGGATAGGAACAAATCTTCGTGGGTATTTGCTTTATATAAATCAGCATGTTCACGACAAAATGTTTTTAACCCTTCTCCTGTATAAACATTAAATCGCCAAGGCTCTGTTCTACCATGTGTTGGGGCCCAATCTGCAAGAGAAAGTAAGTTGCGAATCGCTTCATTTTCAGCCTTTTGGCCATTCATTAGTGTTGGCTTAACGCTTCTTCTATCAAGGATAATATCCTGTAAATTTTTAAAAGTATCCATAGCGCAAAAATAGGTGTAGCCTATCTTATAAATTAATTTAAATAAGCAGGCGGGTTACGAATAATGATAAAATGTTTATATTCATGTATAGCGGATTTTCCTGCATGATACTCTTATAGCCGCTAAATAGTTTGCCATGACGGTCAAAGAATTCCAATCAGTATTTGACAATCTTCCGGGTATGTATCTTTTATTACGACCCGACTATCCCTCTTTTACAATTATTACAGCTAATAAAGCGTATTTACAGGTTACAAATACAAACTATGATATTCTAAAGGGAAACCCCGTATTCTCTGTTTTCCCAGACACCCCTGGTGCCCATAACCAGGGTAATAAAACGCGATTATTAGCATTGTTTAAAGAGGTTGTTGAATTAAGACAAACAAACGAGCTGCAAAATTTCAGATACGATATTCCGGCAAATGATGGAACCGGAAATTTTGTAGAAAGATACTGGCGTATCATCAATACACCTGCTATAGATGATAATACCCGGGTAACGCAAATCATAGTTTCAGTAGAGAATGTAACGGAAAAAGTATTGACTGAAAGACAAATCAATGAAAAACTTGAGCGAACCAATTTATTAATGGATAATATCTTGTCCAGCATTTCAGATGGTTTTGTGGCAGTAGATAAAAACTGGTGTTACAGTTATCTCAATGAGCGAGGAGCAGCGATGCTGCTGAATCATAAACCGGATGATTTATTGGGTAAACATATCTGGACTGTTTTTCCTGAAGGAGTTGGACAACCATTTTATTTTAATTATTATAAGGTAATGGAGAGCAGGCAGCCATGTGTGATGCAGGAATATTACGAGCCATGGGATAAATGGTTTGAAAACAGAATATACCCTTCTCCGGATGGCGGAATCACTATTTTTTTTACCGATATAACCATAAGTAAAAAAGCAGAAGAACAGTTACAGGATTCCAAGAAACATATGCGCATGATTCTTGATTCTACCGAAGAAACTTTTCTTGTAATTGATAAAAATTATTGCCTGATAACTTTTAATAAAGCAGCAGAAAAAATGGCAGAACTCTTTTTCCGACAAAAACTGGGGAAAGGACTGTCATTACTAACGATGTCTTTACAAAAAATTCACCCTGAAATACTGAAAAATTTTGAGCAGGGGTTTCAAGGAAAAAAAACAAGCTTTGATTATCAAATTAGTGACACCAACGATCAACAGCATCATTTTGTAATTACTTGCATTCCCCTGTTAAATGAAGATGGGCAACCTGACAAATTAATGTTGACGGCGCGAGATGCCACTAGTGAAATTATGAGCATACATGCATTGGCGGAATCAGAATTACGGTATAAAAAATTATTTTATGCCAATCCAATGCCCATGTGGATTTATGAAGAAGCAACCTATAAATTTTTGGAAGTAAATGATGCAGCTATTGAAAAATATGGCTATAGCAGAGATGAATTTACCTCAATGACGATCTTGGATATTCGCCCACCTGACGAAATTGAAAAGGTAAAATCTGCAAAGAAAAGGCGGTCTAACGAATATTTAATACATCATGGTACATGGCGTCACTTGACAAAAGATGGCGAGTTGCTATTTGTAGAAATAACAGCTTATCATATCATTTATAATAATAGGGCCTCTGTTCTTGTGTTGATCAATGATATTACTGAAAAATTAGCCATAGAGACAGCAAGCAGGTTTGAAAAAAACAATAAAGAAGCCTTAATTAATAATACAAATGATTTAATATGGAGCATTGATAAAAACTTTCAATTGCTAAGTGCGAATAAAGCATTCCTTCAATCTATTGAAAAACAAACTGGCAAAATATTAGAACCTGGAGATAATGTTTTATTGTTGGCCAATATTGTACCAGAATTTATTGAGTTCTGGAAGAAATTATATGAACGGGCATTCCTGGGTGAGTTTTTCAAAGAAATAATTCATAATCCCGCATTAGCACGGCATACAGGAGAATGGATAGAAGTTAGCTTTAACCCGATTATTACCCAGGAAGAAATTATAGGTATCGCTTGTTATGGAAGAGATATTTCAGAAAATATTCGCTACCAGCAAAAACTTGAATCAGTTAATTCGGAGCTTACCCAGAAAATAAAGGAAATATCTGATTATAAGTTTGCACTGGATCAATCGAGTATTGTAGCAATCACTAATCAGAAAGGAATCATACAATATGTGAATGATAATTTCTGTGCAATATCCGGTTATAGTAAAGAAGAATTGATAGGGCAAGATCATCGTATTATTAATTCCGGGTATCATCCGAAATCATTCCTCAAAGAGCTGTGGATTACCATCGCAAATGGGAAAGTATGGAGAGGTGAAATTAAAAACAAAACCAAAGCAGGTACTTATTACTGGGTTGATACCACCATTGTGCCTTTTTTAAATGAAAAAGGTAAACCATATCAATTTGTTGCCATCCGTAATGATATAACCAATAAAAAAGCAGAAGAAGAAAGACTTCATCTCATGCGAATGGTTATCAATAATACCAAGGATGCTGTTCTAATTACAGAAGCTGAACCGGTTGAGGGCGATGGTCCTCGAATTTTATATGTGAATGAAGCTTTTACAAAGGTTACAGGTTATACGGCAGAAGAAGTTATTGGAAAAACACCCCGCATTTTGCAAGGTGTTGATTCTGACAGAAATGAATTGGATAGATTAAAACAGGCACTGAAAAATTGGGAATCATGCGAAATAGAAATTATCAACTATAAAAAAAATGGGGAACCATTTTGGAACAATTTTACTGTATCACCAGTTGCAGATGAAAATGGCTGGTATACACATTGGGTAGCAGTTCAACGTGACGCCACAGATAGAAGGAAAATAGATAGCCTGATACGTGATAACGAAGAGAAAAGAAGGCTTATCATGAATGCCGCATTAGACGCCATAATTTGTATTGATACTGATGGCATGATCACATTTTGGAATCCTAAAGCCGAACAAATTTTTGGATGGAAACAGGAAGAAGTAATGGGGAAAAGGCTTTCTCAGATCATTATACCGGAATCGTATCGAATTTTACATGATCAGGGGATGGAAAATTATAAAGTAACAGGGCATGGGCCTGCATTAAATACGCTATTGGAATTAAATGCAATCAACAGGGAAGGAATAATGTTTCCTGTTGAATTAACTGTATTACCAATTAAACAGGAGAATGAATCATTCTTCTGCGCCTTTATACGAGATATTACCGAGCGTAAAAAAGCGGAAACAACTATTCGCAGGTCAAATGAACGTTATGAGTTGGTGGCTAAAGCTACCAGTGACGCAATATGGGATTGGGATATGAGAACAGGAATTGTTGTAAGATCGGGCGATGGCTTATTTAAATTGTTTGGCTATAATACTTTGGAAGCTAGTATCGACAATGATTTCTGGATAAAACATGTGCATCCTGATGATTTAATACAAGTGCAGGAGAGAAGAGAGTTATTATTCGATAATCCCAATGAACAGTTCTGGGAAGATGAGTATAGATTTGAACGAAAAGATGGTAGCTATGCTAATGTGTATGATCGTGGTTACATCATCAGGGATAAACAGGGTAAACCGGTTCGCTTGATTGGATCTACACAGGATATCTCTGCGATTAAGCAATCTGAAAAACAATTACAAGAGTTGAATGAAGCATTGCAAAAACGGGCAACAGAACTGGCTAGGTCTAATGCTGAACTTGAACGCTTTGCTTATGTAGCTTCACATGATTTGCAAGAGCCCCTCCGCATGGTAAGTAGCTTCTTGCAACTACTTGATAAGCAGTATACTGCACTACTTGATGAGAAGGCTAAAGAGTATATTAAATTTGCTGTCGGTGGAGCCGAAAGAATGAAAAGATTGATATTGGACCTGCTAGCATACTCAAGAGTAGATGCTGTAAAAGAAGTATTTCAGCCTGTCGATTTAGATAGCGTATTGCAGCAGGTTCTTCAAATATTTGCTTCGCGATTTGAAAAAGAAAATGTAACTTTAAAGGTAGACAAGCTACCAACCGTTCTTGGAAATACATTACAGTTGCAGCAGCTAATGCAGAATCTGATTGGCAATGCAATAAAATATAAGAGCAGTAACCCCCCCCGCATTGAAATAGGTTGTATTTCAGAATCAGATCGGCATGTGATTTTTATTAAAGACAATGGCATTGGTATTAACCCCCGTTATTTTGAAAAAATATTTGTAGTATTTCAGCGACTTCAACCAATTGATGATCATTCTGGAACAGGAATCGGATTGGCAATTTGTAAGAAAATAGTTGAAAGACATCATGGAGAAATTTGGGTTACGTCTGAGGAAGGAGTAGGTAGTACTTTTTATTTCAGCCTGCCCAGGATAGCAACCAATTAAAACCAGTTTTATGTCAGAAATACAAGACCTTGAAATCTTACTTGTTGAAGATAATGAAGGTGATATAAGACTCACTATTGAAGCTTTTAAAGAAGCTAAAATCAGGAACTTAATTAAAGTAGTAAGAGACGGGGAAGAAGCATTACATTATTTGAGGAGAGAAGGGAAATTCAGCGAGGTTCAACTCCCGGACATCATTTTATTGGATATAAACTTACCCAAAATTGACGGCAAAGAAGTTTTAAATGCCATTAAGAATGACCCAATATTAAGGGTTATTCCGGTGATTATGTTAACTACTTCTTCTGCAGATTCAGATATTCAGGAATCATATGCAAACCATGCAAACTGCTATGTATTAAAGCCGGTAGATCTAAATAAATTTATGGATGTAATCAGAAGTATTGAAGAGTATTGGATCTCAATAGTAAAATTACCTGCTAAGCCGTAATAAAGTTTTATATGCGTTTGATATCTGCTCCAATTTTTCTCAGGCGCTCATCAATTTGTTGATAACCTCGGTCTATCTGTTCAATATTTTGAATCACACTTTTCCCTTCTGCACTTAAAGCCGCAATCAACAATGCCTGACCTGCACGAATGTCGGGGCTACTCATGGTAATGCCACGTAGATTATATTTTCTCCCTAATCCGATAACGGTTGCTCTGTGAGGGTCGCATAAAATAATTTGGGCACCCATATCAATCAGCTTATCTACAAAGAATAACCTGCTTTCAAACATTTTCTGGTGCACCAACACACTGCCTCTTGCCTGTGTTGCTACTACCAGTACAATACTTAATAAATCAGGCGTAAAACCTGGCCATGGGTGGTCATAAATGGTGAGAATACCACCATCCATATAAGTTTGTATTTCATATACATCCTGAGCAGGTATATAAATATCATCGCCCTGAATGGAAAACTGAATACCGAGTTGACTAAACTTTTCTGGAATAATACCCAGGTGAGCAACGCCTGCATTTTTTATGGTGAGTTCACTTTGGGTCATGGCAGCCAGACCAATAAAACTGCCTATTTCAATCATGTCGGGTAACATGCGATGTGTGGTTCCCTGTAATTTAGTTACCCCTTCAATGGTTAATAAATTACTGCCTATACCACTGATTTTTGCGCCCATGCGGTTTAGCATACTGCATAACTGTTGCAGGTAAGGTTCGCATGCAGCATTGTAAATCTGGGTAATACCCTCAGCTAATACCGCTGCCATTACAATATTGGCAGTACCTGTTACAGAGGGTTCATCCAATAACATATAAGCTCCTCTTAATTGAGGGGCTACCAATTTGAAACAATGTTGTTCATCATCGAATTCAAAACTTGCTCCAAGCTTCTCAAAACCTATGATATGTGTATCTAATCTTCGTCTGCCAATTTTATCACCACCAGGTTTGGGGATATAGGCTTTTTTAAATCTTGCAAGCATTGGTCCTGCAAGCATTACACTACCACGTAACCTGCCTCCTTTTTTCCTGAATGCGTCAGAAGATAAATAATCGATATTTATATCATCGGCCTTAAAGCGGTAAGTATCTGAATCCAGTTTATCTACTTTAACACCCATATCCACTAGTAATTCTATCAGCAGATTTACATCAAGGATATCAGGAATATTTGAAATGGTCATTTCGGCATCAGTCAGTACAACGGCCGATAATATTTGTAGTGCTTCGTTTTTTGCGCCTTGCGGAATAATTTCTCCCTGAAGGCGATTGCCGCCACGTACTTCAAATGATCCCATAATGAAAGCTTAGTTTTTATAAATACGAATGTAATAAATGACCCGCTGTTTGGCGGAAGATTGAAATGAAAAAGCCCCGATAAATTTTACCGGGGCTCCTGAAAAGGTAAATACTTTAGTATCGTTTCTTAAATTGACCGCCGTTATTGTTATTGCGGTTATTGTTATTATTTCTTCCGCCGCCATTGTTGCTGCGGTTGTTGTTATTGTTTCTTCCACCTCCGCTATTGTTCCGGTTATTGTTACCGCCATTACGGTTACGTCCACCAAAGTTTTGTTGCCAGCGGCCACCACGTCCTCCGGTACCATATTCGTCGCGTTCGAAATTCTGGTTGCGGTGTTTAATGTAAGGTGTATTGCTGAACTCAAGTTCGCCACCGGTAATACTGTTCAACTCGCTCCTGATAGCATCATCATGTACCAGCTCTTTGTGCCAGTTGCTATAGGCCAGTTTCATATAATAAGCAATTGCATGAGCAAAACCTGCTTTTTTCTCAGGGTCTTCCTCTTTCAAAGCTTTGTCGATTACCACTTCCAGGTTTTTACCCAGGTGCGCATATTTTGGATGACGCTTTGGATAAGGCAGTGGATCGGGTTTTAATTTATAAGTTTCTTTTTGTGGGATGGGGTAGGGACTGTCAACATCAAGCTTAAAATCGCTGATAAAGAACAGGTGATCCCATAATTTATGACGAAAATCTTCCACATTTTTCAGGTGTGGATTCAAAAAACCCATTAGTTCAATAACGGCTTGTGTTTGTTGTTGTCTTTTATCTCTGTCCTCAATGGTCAGTAAATAATCTACCATTTTATGCACATGACGACCATATTCACGCATGCCCAGGTAACTTCTCGCTGTATTATATTCCATGTAAAATTTATAAATGCAGCAACAAATGTAGGCATTTCAAGGGGTTAAGTGGCAGAATTCGGGCCAAGATGCGTTAAAGAAATCATTTTTTCAGCACTCCGCCCGGCTGTTTATCTTCGCAATATGGAACAGATCGTGCAACAGATAGAGCAGTATAAGCAGGAAATGCTCGCTTTTGAAGCCCAAACCCCAGAACAGGTAGAAGCTTTCCGTATTAAATACCTTGGTACCAAAGGATTGGTAAAAGCTATAATGGGTGAAATGAAAAATGTACCCGTAGATCAAAAAAAAGCTTTTGGTCAAACCCTGAATGAATTCAAGGAGTTTGCTGAGGGGCGTTATGCATTCCTGAAAGAACAGGCTGGTGAACAAACAGATAGTGCTGCTTCTTCAAAAGATATTAGTTTGCCGGGAGACCTGTTTCCTGTTGGTACCAGACATCCCTTGAATCTGGTGCGTAACCAGATCATTGGCATATTCCGTCGTCTTGGTTTTGCAGTAGCGGAAGGCCCGGAAATAGAAGATGACTGGCATAATTTCGGTGCGATGAATCTGCCCGAAGATCATCCGGCCCGCGATATGCAGGATACATTTTACATCAGTCAGAACCCAGACTGGTTATTACGCACCCATACAAGTAGCGTACAAGCCAGGGTAATGGAAACCCAAAAGCCGCCAATTAGGGTAATTTGTCCGGGTCGTGTATATAGAAACGAAACTATAAGTGCGAGGGCGCATTGCTTCTTCCATCAGGTAGAAGGATTGTATATAGATGAAAACGTAAGTTTTGCCGACCTGAAACAAACCCTTTACTTTTTCGTACAGGAAATGTTTGGAAAACATGTGAAAGTGCGTTTCAGACCCAGTTATTTCCCTTTTACAGAACCAAGTGCCGAAATGGATATAAGTTGTCAGATCTGTGGCGGTGATGGATGTAATATCTGTAAACATACCGGATGGGTAGAAATATTGGGTAGTGGTATGGTACACCCTAAAGTGCTGGAAAATTTTGGTATCGATTCAACTAAGTATACCGGTTTTGCATTCGGTATGGGCGTTGAACGTATCACACAATTAAAATACCAGGTAAACGACCTGCGACTATACTCTCAGAATGATGTACGTTTTCTGAAGCAGTTTACGGGAGTTGTAGGGTAAGTAATGGTCCATGGTTGATAGTCCATGGCACATAGTTAATAACGCATAGTTTTATATTCACCGTAGACCATGGTCTATGGGCTATAACCTCCCTTCATGCTCCACGCAACAAAAGGAATAGTGCTGCGAACAGTTAAATATGGTGATACCAGTATTATCACAACTGTTTACACCGAACTTTTTGGCATACAGAGCTACCTGGTTAAAGGAGTGCGCCAGACCACAAAAACCTCCGCTGGTAAAGCAGCTTATTTTCAGCCATCAGCTTTGCTTGATATGGAAGTATATCATAATGAGCTGAAACAATTACAATTCGTAAAAGAATACCGATGGAGTTATCTGTATGAATCGGTGCTTTCAGATGTGGTAAAAAATACTGTGGCTATGTACATGATAGAAATGTTACAACATAGCCTTAAACAACCCGAAGCAAACCCGGAATTATTTTACCTTATAGAAGATAGTTTAAAACAACTTGATCGGGGAACTGAAACACTAACGGCGAATTTGCCGCTCTATTTTATTTTACACCTGGCTACTGAACTGGGCTTTAAACCACAAGGAACTTATTCTACTGCTACACCCTATTTCGATTTACAGGAAGGACAGTTTGTAGCTGATATGCCTGCACACCCCTATTTTCAGGAAACACTTCAGGCTTCGGTTACTTCGCAATTGATGGAACTTCAGTTTTATAATGATTTAGAAAATTTAAAACTCAATAGAGCCACAAGAAGAAATCTACTTGAATCATATCAAACTTTTATGGCCTTGCATATAGCTGATTTCGGCGAGTTAAAAACATTACCCATTCTTCAGGAAATACTAAGTTAATTGACTGATACCCTGCCCCAGATTTAAGTCAGGTTTAGATAAGCCTTGTAACTTTTGTATTACTTTCTAATAAAAGCACACCTGGCTTTTTACCTTTTTCAAAACTACCCAACCGATCATCCATTCCCAGGGCTTTCGCACCATTTAATGTAGCTGCCTGAAGCCAAACTGAAAGGGGTACGTCTTTAAAATGTAATTGCAGTGTTTTTATTTCTTCTAAAATACTTAGACCGTGATTACTGGCCAGGCTATCGGTGCCAATGCAGATTTTTAAATTATTTTTTAACAACAGTTCTACAGGCGGTAATACATTTTCAATGTAAAGATTGGCATTGGGACATAAACAGAATGAAACAGGAGTTTGGTAATGTAATACTTCATCAATATCTCCCTGATTAATAAAACTATTGTGCACAAGCATTACCTGTTTTGCATTAACTAGCTTTTTAAAATATGCCGGAAGACTATTGGTGCCTGAAGCACTGAAGTCTGTATTGCTGATTTGCATGGCTTCATACAAACGAATAAAATCTCCAGTACCCTGTTGAAACAATTCATTTTCAGCGATGGTTTCCTGGTTATGTATGGTTACTACCTGATCAGTTAAATATGGATGCATCAGTTGCCATAATGCATCAGCAACAGAATAGGGAGCATGTGGTGTAAGGCTCGTATGTGCTGGGAAAGCCTCATGGAAAAGATGATAATATTCCAGCGATTTTTGCATTCTCGTATTTGCAAAAGCCGGATTCCATCCGCTTACTTCAATAAAATTATGATACGTTAATCTTTGCGCTTTTTTTTGTGAAATTGTAATAGTGTTATTACAGATATCACCTACTGCAACAATACCAGCAGCAAGCATATCATCTTCTGCCCTTGCAATGGCATTTTTAATTATTTCTTCTGGTAAATGTCTTTGTTGAACTACCTGTAATACAAAATTCACGAGGCCGGTATGTTCTGGTATTAATCCTTTCATGTGACTTAATTCCAGGTGGCAATGAGCATTGATGAAGCCTGGACATAGAATACCTTTTATATATTGTACGTCTTCGCCTGCTTCATCTTTACTTATGATATCTTCTATGGTGCCGTCGGGTTTGGCAACCAGCACTGTGCGATCATCCAGCATGGTGGTACCGGTGAATAACTGATCTGCTTTGAATTTGAGGTAAGACAAAATAATAATGAATTGTAAGCGAAGTTATTGGATATAGCAATGATCTTAAGGAGATATTTTAGATAAGATGCTGGTATTCCATTTAATCTTTTCCTATCTTGATTCCATATTGAATGCTTCAATAGTAAAACATGAAAAAGATAATACTACTTATCTTATTGCTGATCAATTTTGCAGCTATTGCCCAAAAAGTTGACGCGTTAGCCGAACTGGCAATCAAAAAAACAATCCATACATTTTTTCTTTCATTGGAAAAGCAAGACTCTATATTATATAAATCAGCCGTATTACTGGATGGACAAATATGGCGGATCAATAATACTTCAAACCCCAAGAAATATGACATGAGGGATTTTAGAACCGATATCACAAAGTTGGTCTCAAAGAATAAGCTAAAAGAAATACCTTACCGGTTTGATATTAAAATACTCAATGGAATTGCCATGGCATGGGTACCTTATGAGTTCTACTTAAATGAGCAATTCACGCATTGTGGTATCGATGTATTTTCGTTGATTGAAACACAGGATGGATGGAAAATTGTAAGCTTGTCGTATTCGATCGAAAAAACCGGCTGCGAGGTATTAAAAAAAGTAAACTAAAATTTATTACTACTGGTAAGCAATTCATTTAATTTTTTTTGTGTATGAAATTATCGGCTAAACAAAGCAAAGAACTGCTTGAAACCTTAAAAATCAGGTTCGAAAAAAACACGAAACGACATAAAGGCATTGAATGGAACGATGTAGCTGCCAAACTCAATAAAAATGCAGATGCTTTATGGTCGCTCAGCGAAATGGAAAGAACAGGTGGAGAGCCAGATGTGGTTGCACAGGATAAAAAAGCAGGTACTTTTATTTTTATAGACTGTTCTGCTGAAAGCCCTGCTGGAAGAAGAAGTCTTTGCTACGATAGAGAAGCGCTGGATAGCCGAAAAGAGTTTAAGCCTGCAGATACAGCAATTGATATGGCCAAAGCCATGGGTGTTGAAATATTAGATGAAACTGCATACCGAAAACTACAGGAGTTGGGAACTTTTGATACTAAAACATCCAGTTGGTTAAAAACACCTGACGCCATACGTAAACACGGGGGTGCTATTTTTGGTGATTGGCGTTATCACCACGTATTTGTATACCATAATGGTGCAGGCTCTTATTATGCCGCAAGAGGTTTCAGGGCTTCACTTATAGTATGATATCTTTTTATGTGATTGTTAAATGATTTAGTTTTATTGTGTTGATATATCCAATCCAATCCAATATATTTTTGTCATGATGCAATTACTACGTCTTTTATTACTGGCTATTTTTCTTATGTTGTTCTCATCAATAAATGCGCAACAATACACATTGGCGGGCATTAATTTCACCACCGAAACTCACGGGGAACAACTAAGGCCTGGAATAGGATTGGTTGTTGAACGTAAACTCACCAGAAAAAGTGGTATTGAAAGCGGCATTTATTATAGAACCTATCATTCAGACTGGTCTACAACAGTAAGTGGTGGATCTAATCCTCCGGTAACATTTTATTATATAATAGCTGAACGATTTATATCACTTCCTTTCTTATATAAGTTTTATTCGCGTCTTGTAAACATTAGCGCTGGTCTCAGTTTTGATTTTTATATGGGTTTTCGCCAAAAAAATAAACAACAGCAATTTATTGTTAATGATTACAGCATCGACCCAAATATGGCCGTAGGCGTGCAGTTAAAAATAAGTAAACCGATAAAAATAGATGATAAATTAATACTTGAACCGGAGCTGCGATTTAATCCTGTCATTACATATCTAAGAGCTTATGGAGGATTGGGTATCACGGCTAAATACAGATTAAAGTAAAAAAACTAAAAGCAATGGATTCACTTTTCAAAATCTGGGAAACCAGCCGCAACAATTACCTGCGTTTTATAGAACCTTTTACGCTGGAACAATTGAATAAAATTCCAGAAGGTTTTAATAATAATATTATCTGGAATGTTGGCCATATTATAGCTGCACAGCAGTCGCTGGTATATCGTTTATCTGGCCAGCCTATGCATATAAGCGATGATTTTTTTGAACTGTATAAGCCAGGAACCAAACCGGAAAGGGCAGTAACTCAGGCTGAGGTTGATGAAATGAAAGCTTTGCTGATTTCGCTTTGCGACCAGACTAAAAAAGATATTGAAAATAAAATTTTCACCAGTTTTACAGAGAGAATGACAGTAACCGGATTTCATCTTGGCACCTTGGCTGATGCATTGGAATTTAATAATTATCATGAAGGATTACACCTAGGTATGATGATGAGTATCAGAAAGTTCTTGTAAGTTTTATGGTAAACTGGTAAACAGATGTTAGTTTTTTAATATCAACCTCTAACGGCCATCTTTTATCGATTTTTAATGCCAATAAAACGTGAAAACAAATTTTCTGCCATTTAAAAGCAGATTTATGGGTATTTTTGCTAATTGATATGGCATTGTTGAGTAAACACCGTAAGTATAAAAACATAGGAAATACCATTAAAACCATTGTAGGTTCAGTGGCTTTAATGGCATGGCTTCTTTTGTTTTTTGCAGGTTCACTAAAGGCCAACTCCGCATCTATCCCTTTTACCAAGTCTGCCAAAACAGTTGTTGTAGATAAAACAAGTTCAACCAAACTTCCAACTGATCCTTCAGAGCCACTTCCATTACCTGAAGATCCGGAATCAAAGGAAGCAGAGCTTGATGATGAGACTGATAACGACAAAAGATTCACTTTTACCGCTTACCTTATTCAATTAGTTGTATTACAACAAACAGCTGAAATACAAGCGGTTCAATCTTTTCATTATAATCAGGCTATACAGCAACGTATTGCTATCCCTCTTTTTGTACTCCACCATTCGTGGAAGAGTTATCTGATCTGATTTTTTTGATGTGAATCTGTATACACTGCCTGGCACTGTATACCCAAATGTTATGTGATTCTTCGCATAATATACCCTCTTTATCCTCTTTAGTCAATCAAAAAAATCATGAAGCAATTTTTTAGTTCCATTATTGCTGCAACCACTTTATTAGCCGCAGGTTGCAAAGAACACAAGGAAGAAAAACACGAAGAAATACAGTTTATTGTTACTAGTCCAATTGAAAGAGATACTACGATCAATAAAGAATATGTTAGTCAGGTACATTCCATTCAGCATATTGAATTAAGGGCACTTGAAAAAGGTTACCTGGAGAAAATTTATGTGAATGAAGGGCAATTTGTAAAAAAAGGGCAGCTGTTATTTCAGATTATGCCGCTTATTTATCAGGCAGAAACACAGAAGTCTGAAGCAGAAGTAAACTTCGCCAAAATTGAATACCAGAATACAAAACAACTGGCAGACAGTAATATCGTATCGAAGAATGAGTTGGCTTTGGCAAAAGCCAAGCTCGATAAGGCACAGGCAGAATTATCTCTTGCGAAAGCACACCTTGCATTTACAGAAATACGCGCACCATTCGATGGCATACTCGATAAATTCAATGTGCGTTTGGGAAGTCTGCTCGATGAGGGTGAGTTGTTAACCACACTGGCAGACAACAGCAAAATGTGGGTGTATTTTAATGTACCCGAAGCTGAGTACCTCGATTATATTTCGCGCGATAAAAAAGGCAATAATGAAAGTGTATTACTGGAAATGGCCAATCATAAGGTATTCGATCAGAAAGGAATTGTTGAAACAATAGAAGCAGATTTTAATAATGAAACCGGTAACATCGCATTTCGTGCCACGTTTCCCAATCCAAAGCGCATTCTGCGACATGGCGAAACAGGTAATATTCTAATGCCGGTAGCTTTCAAAAAAGCCATCCTCATCCCACAAAAAGCAACATTCGATGTACTCGATAAAAAGTTTGTGTATGTGGTTGATGCCAATAATATTTTAAAAGCGAGACAGATCACCATTGCGCAGGAAATGTCACATGTATATGTAGTGGCTTCGGGGTTAAGTCCGCAGGATAAAATTCTGGCAGAAGGGTTGGGTAAGGTAAAAAATAATGAACACATTAAATACAGCTTTGTACCCTTCGAAAAAGAATTATATGAGTTAAACAATTTACACGCAGAATAGCGGAGAACCCTAAAATATAAAACGATGTTTAATAAGTTTATTAAAAGACCGGTTCTTGCTATTGCATTGTCTGTAGTAATTGTGTTTATGGGGCTGTTGGCAATTAATACATCACCGGTTGCCCAGTTTCCTGAAATTGCCCCTCCCCGTGTAAATATTTTTATTGAGTTTCCGGGTTCCAATGCAGATGTATTGGTAAAATCAACCCTTACTATTCTTGAACGTGCCATCAATGGTGTACAGGGTATGCAATACATACTATCTGATGCTACCAGTGCAAGTGAAGCAAGTATTGAAGTAATCTTTGAACCAGGTACCGACCCAACTCTGGCAGCCGTAAGGGTGAAATCGAGGGTGGATCAGGTAATGACCAACCTCCCGCCACTGGTACAGCGGGAAGGTGTTATTATTTCGCCTCTTCAGCCAAGTATGCTGATGTACCTCAACCTGTTTAGTGAAGACAATAGTGTTGATGAGAAGTTTTTATTCAACTATGCCAACACCTATATCCTGCCAGAATTACAGCGGATAAACGGAATGGGATTTGCACAGGCCATCGGTAGCCGTGCATTCGCAATCCGTGTATGGCTTGATCCGGAAAGAATGCGTGCTTATAATATTTCTGCTGAAGAGGTATTGAAATCTATTGATGAGCAAAGCGTATTGGCCAGACCCGGGCGTGTGGGTCTTAGTTCAGGTAAAAAAGCACAGTCGCAGGAATATGTGTTTACTTATAAAGGATGGTACAATAAACCGGAACAATATCAGGACATTATTATCAAAGCCAATGCAGATGGTGAGATATTGAAATTAAAAGATATTGCTGAAGTGGAAGTGGGTAGTGAGTTTGTTGATATCTATTCAAATAAAGATGGTCATCCGTCAGCATCACTTGTACTGAAACAAAATCCTGGTAGTAATGCCAATACGGTTATTGCAAATGTAAAAGCCAAGCTGGAGGAATTGAAAAAGGATTTTCCTCCAGGAATCAATTATGAAATTAACTACGATGTGTCAAAGTTTGTAGACGCATCTATTGAAAAAGTATTGCATACTTTATTGGAAGCATTTGTGCTGGTAGCTATCGTGGTATTTGTTTTTCTCGGCGACTGGCGCTCTACTTTCATTCCCATTCTTGCAGTACCGGTATCATTGATTGGAGCTTTTGCACTGATGAAATTTTTTGGGTTGAGTATTAACCTTATTACTTTATTCGCACTGGTTCTTGCCATCGGGGTTGTGGTAGATGATGCCATTGTTGTAGTGGAAGCGGTGCACGTGAAGATGGAAGAAGAAAATCTATCACCCTTTGCAGCAGTCAAAAAAGTAGTTCGTGAAATCAGCGGAGCTATCATCGCCATTACACTGGTAATGACTTCCGTGTTTGTACCTGTGGCCTTTATGACAGGGCCCGTAGGGGTACTCTACCGGCAGTTCTCACTTACTATGGCAAGTGCGATTGTGATCTCTGGTTTCGTAGCACTAACACTTACCCCCGTGTTATGTGCTATGCTATTAAAAAATACACATGGCAAACCCAAAAGAAAAACACCAATTAGTCTGTTTATTGACTGGTTCAACAGAACCTTTGAACGTGTTACGGGTAAGTACACAAAATTCTTAACAATTATTGTTAACAGAAGGCTGATTACTTACGGACTGCTGATTATTTTTTCTTTTGGAATCATGAGTGTCAATAAAATCTTACCTGCGGGTTTTATTCCCAGTGAAGACCAGGGTCAGATTTATGCAATCATTCAAACACCTCCTGGTACTACACTGGAACGTACAAATGAAATTTCCAGAAAACTACAAGCTATCGCAAAAAAAATTGAAGCGGTTTCCTCTGTTACATCTCTGGCGGGATATGAAATTCTTACAGAAGGCCGTGGGTCCAACGCAGGTACCTGTTTGATAAATCTGAAAGACTGGTCGGAAAGAAAACAGTCTGTAAAAGAAGTGATCGAAGAACTGGAGAAAGCATCAAAAGATCTGCCGGCAAATATTGAATATTTTGAACCACCAGCAGTACCGGGTTACGGTACATCAGATGGTTTCTCCTTGCGTTTATTAGATAAAAGCAGTGATGTTGACTATCAGGAATTCGACAAGGTAAATGCAGATTTTCTGGCGGCACTTCGTAAAAGAAAAGAGCTGTCGGGTTTATTTGCCTTCTATTCTGCAAAGTATCCGCAATATGAAATTACGGTAGACAATAAGCTGGCTATGCAGAAAGGTGTTTCATTGGGCAATGCCATGGAAAACCTGAATATCATGATTGGTAGTACCTATGAGCAAGGATTTATCCGGTTCAATAATTATTACAAAGTATATACACAAGCAGGTCCTGAATTTAGAAAACAACCCTCTGACCTGTTGAACATGTTTGTGAAGAATGATCATGGAGAAATGGTTCCTTATTCAGCTTTTATGAAGATTACCAAAACACAGGGACCCAATGAAATTTCGCGTTATAATCTCTATATCTCCTCACTCATCAATGGTACACCTGCAAAAGGATATTCATCAGGCGATGCCATCAAAGCTATTAAAGAAGTAGCAGCTGAAACACTACCACGAGGTTATGATATCGCTTGGGAAGGACTTTCTTATGATGAGGCCAGAAGAGGTAATGAGGCACTGTACTTGTTTATAATTGTAATCTTCTTTGTGTATTTAATTCTTGCAGCGCAATATGAAAGTTTTCTGCTTCCGTTTGCGGTATTGTTATCATTACCGCCGGGCATTTTCGGTTCTTTCCTCCTACTGAAGGGACTGGGGCTGGCAAATGATATCTATGCACAGGTAGGTATGATTATGCTCGTGGGTTTGTTAGGCAAAAACGCAGTATTGATTGTAGAGTTTGCGGTACAGAAACATAATAAAGGCGCTACGGTAGTGGCAGCAGCCATTGAAGGTGCCAAAGCCCGTTTCAGACCCATCCTTATGACCTCCTTTGCCTTTATCGCCGGGTTGATTCCACTGGTTATTGCAACAGGGCCAGGTGCTGTAGGTAACCATACCATTGGTGCATCTGCATTGGGTGGTATGCTGTTTGGAACGGTGTTCGGTGTAATCGTTGTGCCAGGACTCTACTTCATCTTTGGAAAACTGCAGGAAGGCAGATATCTCATCAGAGATGAAGATAAGAACCCACTGAGCGAAGATTTTGTTGAAAACAACGAGTCATCGCTAACCAAAAAAATCAAAAAAATTATTGCAAGAATCAGAAATAAAAAAGATGATGAAACGAACATTTAAATACCTTTTTCTTGTAAGTACTATTGTTGGGTTCGGTGCATGTAAAGTACCCGCAATCACCAGTAAAGAAGAAGATAAAACCGTACCTGTGAGTTATAACAGCTCACAGGATACTACCAATATTGCCCGTATACCATGGCGACAATATTTTACAGATCCATATCTGATAGCACTCATAGATACGGCTCTCCTAAATAATCAGGAACTGAATATTACACTGCAGGAAATTGAAATGAGTAAGAATGAAATTATGCAGCGAAGAGGGGAATACCTGCCTTTTGTAAACATCAGAGCCGGAGCAGCCGTAGACAGGGCCGGTAAATATACCTGGGATGGTTTTTCGGAAGAAGACTTGAAAGCCAATCCCGATAAAGGGCCTAAGTATATCGGTGATTTTATGGGTGGAGCTTTTTTTTCCTGGGAGCTCGATGTATGGAAAAAGCTGCGCAATGCACAAAAGTCTGCCGTGTTGAGAATGGCATCCAATGTTGAGGGCCGGAATTTTATGATTACACAGATCATTGCCGAAATAGCCAGCTCTTACTACGAGTTAATGGCATTGGATAACCAGTTACAGATTATTGAGCAGAACATTACACTACAGAGCAATGTGCTGAAAATAATTCGCCAACAGAAAGAAGCAGCAAAAGTTACCCAACTGGCAGTGAACCGATTTGAGGCGCAGTTACTGAATACACAAAACCTTCAGTACGAAATTAAACAGCAGATCACGGAAGCAGAAAACAGAATCCGTTACCTCACCGGAAAATTTACACCGGTAATTGAACGAAACTCAGCACAATTTAATACCATGCCTGTTGATGATATGCAAACAGGTGTACCTGCACAGTTGCTGGTAAATCGACCTGATATCAGACAGGCTGAACTGGATATTGCAGCTGCTAAGCTGGATGTACAGGTAGCAAGGGCTAACTTTTATCCTTCGTTCAGTCTACAGGCAGGACTGGGTTTTCAGGCATTTAATCCATTGTACCTTATCAGACCGGCTTCTATTATCTATAACCTGGCGGGAGATATGATGGCACCATTGGTGAATAAGAATGCCATTACAGCTACTTATTATAATGCCAATGCACAGCAAACGCAGGCCATATTCAAGTACCAGCAAACTATTTTGAATGCATATACAGAAGTGCTGAACCAGATTGCAAAAGCAGCCAATTTCAAAACAAGTTATACCCTCAAGGCAAAAGAGGTAGATATATTGTTACAATCTGTGGGCATATCTAATAATCTTTTCAACTCTGCACGTGCAGATTATATGGAAGTGTTGTTAACCCAAAGAGAAGCACTGGAATCAAAAATGCAGTTGATAGAAATCAGGATGAAACAACTCAGTGCTAAAGTAAATATTTATAAAGCCCTTGGCGGGGGCTGGAACTAAGACGTTGAGAAACCGATAGACTGGTATAAGAATCATAAGCTAGGATTTTCGATTGACAAAGAGGGCGGTCGGGCGAGAGCCCGGCCGTTTTTTTTGGGATTATCTTCTTTTCCTTTACTAGTACCTGACTAGATTTCTGCACCGGACTGAAGTCCGGTGTAAAATTTGTAATTTGAGGCAAACTTAATAGGTATGCGTAAGCTATGTTTACTATCTGTATTCTTTTTGCTGCAAATGATGGGCACCCTGTATGCACAGGAGGTGGTAAAAATATATGAAGGCAAAGCACCTGGTTCTGAAAACTGGAACTGGTCTGAAGCCTATATTGAAAAAACCAGTTGGAACACACCTGTTGTTTACAATGTTACAGACCCTACACTAACTGTTATCAGACCGGAAGCGGGTAAAGCCAATGGTACTGCTGCGATTATTTGTCCGGGAGGAGGATTCTTCGCATTATCTATCGAAAACGAAGGATTGGGAGTGGCGCGTTTTTTAGCAGAAAAGGGCATCACTTGTTTTGTTTTAAAGTACAGGCTTGCAAAAGCATCTGGTGATGATCCGATTAAAGATTTCAATGGTGCGTTTGGTGATAAAGAGTTACAGGCAAGGCAGCAGGCTTCTATTCCAATGGCAATCGCAGATGGTAAACAGGCGGTAGCTTATGTTCGCAAGCATTCTTCAGCATTGGGAGTAAACCCGAATAAAATTGGCATTATGGGATTTTCTGCCGGCGGTACTGTTGCCGGATCGGCAGGATTTGGCTATACAGTAGAGAATAAACCCGATTTTGTAGCTCCAATTTATGCATTCCTTCCTCCGGAAATGCAGGGTACAGTAGCTGCAGACGCGCCACCTATGTTTATAGCAGTAGCATCGGATGATCAGATAGGACTTCAAACGCACAGTGTGGCATTGTATTCTAAATGGAATAATGCTAAGCGTTCGGCAGAGTTGCATGTGTATTATAAAGGAGGGCATGGTTTTGGTATTCGCAAGCAGCAGCAACCCTCCGATGCCTGGGCCGATCAATTTGCGGCATGGCTGGAATATCAGGGGTTTCTTAAAAAATAGGCGTGTTTTAAGCTAAATTCTACCAGTGTTTATAAATTAAAATGTCTCTGTTTAATTGAATCAGGCCACAGATTCACAGATTGATCGACCAAAATCTGTGAATCTGTGGCTTTTTTTGTCGATCAATATAAAATTCAGTACAAATTTTTTATTGAAAATCAATTAGTTGCAAAGGTGTCTTTTAAAATAGACCCTAAAATCCTTGGAAAATCGTGTAACTCAGGCGTACCTTTGCCATCCGAATTTTTTCGGGATATTATACAGCCGGTGGGATAGCGCCGGATTCACTTAAAAAGAAATATTATGAGTAAACTTCATTTCACCACCAAGCATGCAAATGCGGCTACCGTTCAGCACAACTGGTATGTGGTTGACGGTACTAATCAAACCGTAGGTCGTATTGCTTCAAAAATTGCTTCAGTTCTTCGTGGTAAGAACAAAGCTTATTACACACCGCACGTAGATTGTGGTGACTACGTAATTGTTATCAATGCTGAAAAAGTTGTTTTCACAGGTAACAAATTCGAAGACAAACAATACATCAACTTCTCTGGTTACCCAGGTGGTAAAAAAGAAGAAGCTGCACAGGATCTGATCAAACGTCGTCCAGAAGTTATTATGGAGAGAGCGGTAAAAGGTATGTTACCTAAAAACCGTTTAGGTCGTAAAATGATCAAGAAATTGTTTGTTTATGCAGGTACTGCTCATCCGCATACTGCACAGCAACCTAAAGAACTGAAGTTCTAATCCACAACAAATTAGCTAATTACAAATTCCTGATAAATGGAAAAACAAAAAAACGCAGTTGGTCGCCGTAAAGAAGCTGTTACCCGTGTATTCATAAGCAAGGGTGATGGTAAGATCACTGTAAACGGTAAAGATTATAAAGAATATTTTCCGCTGGTTTACCTGCAGAACCAGGTAGAAGCGCCTCTGAAAACTGCTGAAGTACTGGATAAGTATGATGTGGTAATCAATGCACAAGGTGGTGGTTTAAAAGGCCAGGCCGAAGCTGCAAAATTGGGTATTGCCCGTGCGCTGCTTGAAGTAAACGCTGAGTTCCGTCCGTCGTTAAAAGCTGCCGGTCAACTGAAGCGCGATCCACGTGGTGTTGAGCGTAAGAAATTCGGTCACAAGAAAGCACGTAGAAGCTACCAGTTCAGTAAGCGTTAATAACGGACCATGGTCCATAGTCAATGGTCCATGGTTAATAATAGGTATGGACCATGGACTATGGTCTATGGACAACAACAAACAATTAAAATATTATAATCATACAAGATGGAAAATAACACTTCATTGCAGCAACAACTTCTGGAGGCCGGCGTACACTTTGGTCACCTGAAAAAGAAGTGGAACCCTAAGATGTTACCATACATCTTTGCTGAGAAGAAAGGTATTCACATCATTGATCTGAATAAAACTGTTGACCACCTGCAGGAAGCTGCGGCTGCGGTTAAGCAGATCGCAAAAAGCGGTAAAAAGATCATGTTCGTGGCTACTAAAAAGCAGGCGAAAGAAATCGTTAGCGAATGCGCTAAACGTGTAAACATGCCTTTTGCAACAGAACGTTGGTTAGGTGGTATGTTAACCAACTTCAACACTGTTCGTAAGAGTGTGAAGAAAATGCAGAGCATCGAAAAAATGCTTGCTGATGGCAGTGCTGAAAGCCTGACTAAAAAAGAACGTCTCACTTTGAGCCGCGATAAAGACAAAATGGAAAAAGTACTCGGTGGTATCGCTCAACTGGGTCGCTTACCAGCAGCTTTATTCCTGGTAGATATCGGGCACGAGCATATTGCTTTGGCTGAAGCCAAGCGTTTAGGTATCACAACATTTGGTATGGTAGATACCAACTGTGATCCTAATAAAGTAGACTTCGCTATTCCTGCGAATGACGATGCTACTAAATCTATTGCAATCATTACTAACTATATCGTTGCTGCAATTGCTGAAGGACTGGCTGAGCGTCAGGCTTCTAAAGATGAAGAAGAAACAGAAGAGAGCAACAACGAAAACGAAGCAAAAGCCCGTCGTTTAGAAGCTGAAGCACAAGCTGAAGCCGGACGTGGTGGTCGCCGTGGTGCTGGTAACACTACAGAAGCCGGAAGCGGTGCGCCTAAGCGTCGTGTTCCAGGAAACCGTCGCCCTGCTGGCGGTGGAGGCAGATAATGAAGTAAACTGATTGGGTCATTACGTCATTATCTTTCCTGGTAATGACATAATGACCCAATTTATATATACACTTCAAGCATTTGCTGCTCAGGCATTGTATTTGACAATGACTGTTCACAATTTAATAAAACGGGAATGGTGTAGAAACTGGTAGTTTTTACAACCTTACAGAACCCAAAGTATTCACTATAATAAATTACAACATACTATGAGTACGGTAACAATAACAGCCGCTGATATTAACAAATTGCGCCAGGCTACAGGTGCCGGCATGATGGATTGTCGTAAAGCTTTGACTGAAACCAATGGCGATTTTGAAGCTGCCATCGATTGGTTACGTAAACAAGGCCAGAAAGTTGCTGCAAAACGTAGCGACCGTGAAGCAAAAGAAGGTGTGATCATCGCTAAAACTTCTGCTGATAACAAAACAGGTTTTGTGGTTTGTATTAGCTGCGAAACTGACTTCGTATCTAAAAATGCAGACTTCGTAGCATTTGCTCAATCTATTGCAGATGCTGCTGTTGCCAATGATGTAAAATCAGCAGAAGAACTGAATGAAGTTGTGATCAATGGCGCTAAAGTTGCTGATATGATCAACGATAAACTGGCTTCTATCGGAGAAAAAATCGGTATCGCAAGATTCGAAAGAATCGAAGCTCCTTATGTAGCATCTTATATTCATGGTGCCTACCGTATGGGTGTTCTTGTAGGACTTAGCAGTGATGCTCCTGAAGCTGGTAAAGATGTTGCAATGCAAATTGCAGCTATGAACCCACTTGCAGTTGATGCAAACAGCATTCCTACTGAAACCATTGAAAGAGAGAGAGCTATCGTAGTAGATACTATGAAAGCCGATCCTAAAATGGCAGGTAAACCAGATGATATGATCGCTAAGATTGCAGAAGGTAAACTGAATGCTTTCTTCAAAGAAAATACACTACTTGCACAAGCTTTTGTGAAAGATGGTGGTATGACTGTAGAAGCTTACCTGAAATCTGCAGGTGATGTAAAAGTTACCAGCTTTAAGCGTGTGGCTTTAGGTTAATTTATATTTGAGTTGATTTTATATAGAGGGAGATGAATTTCATCTCCCTTTTTTATTGTCTTTAATTTTAAAATCTAAGACCATATATGCGCAGATTGAGGTGCAATTAGTTTTGTTGCTTTCTTAAAATAGCAACTATTTCCCATGGGGGTAAGTTGAATATTTCTGAATGTGCGTCTGAACGCAGGAAAACAAATTTTTTATCCGGCATAATAAGTATTGAGCTGCCACAGGTGCAACGCTCACTGAATAACAGATTGAAAAGTTGTTTTGTACTGTCGATAACAATGGAAGGGTCCCAGTTTTTTAATTTGTTTATATTGTTTCCGGGTTCTCTGAAGGTAAACAATGAAATATTTTCTCGTTTAGCTAAAATCTGCTCGATTCTTTTCTTATTGGCATTTACAAGCCGCATAATGTATTTTTTCCCATGCTGATCCAGGCTGTTCCAGCAGGTTTCATTGTTGTAGTCGTACTTGATGATGATGGTATCTTTTAGTATGGTATTTGTGGCATTAGTTAAATACTGCTTTAAAGCAGTAAAGGAAGAATCCGAAAGTTCCCCTGGATAATTTTGTTTTGTATCATTGTGATAATAAAGTTTTGCTTTTTCAGTTTCCTGATCCACAGCAGGTGTTAAGTTGTTATTACAGCTTGCGGCAATAAGTAAAATGAAGTATAGTTGAATAAAGAGGAAAACATGTCTATTCATGAGCTAATTGTTAGGATGAATTTTGTTTCTTGTTTATAGCATAACATACATTGCGTAGTATGTTTTATAATTTTAATAATTGTCATAACCAAGATCAGTGGTTTTAATGCTTCGTAAACTGTCTAATGATTGTTTTAAAAGCTCATCCAGTTTACTTTCTATTTCTGTGAGCGTAACTTTTTCTAATAGCTTCCTAAGCCAAAAGGGCGAGCCTTCCGATCCACTATTTCTTTTTTCGAGCCAGGCTACAACCATAAAATCCCAGTCGGGTACATTGATGTTTTTATTGGTAAAGTTCTGATGAATAAAGATGCCTTTGCCAATTGAATCTTCAGTCCATACAATTTTTCTGGATTCGAGCTTTGATTTCGGTACCACTTTTCCATCCAAGCTATATCCGCCTACTTCTGTACTTACCTTAACCCCCAGTTGTTTAGCTACCCTGTTCAGCTTTTTGTCGATTGCTGCAAATTTTGGAGAGTGCTTAACCTGATTCTGACAGGCTATAAAAAAGAGAAAGGATAATATAAGCAGTTTGGTGTTACACATTATATATAGGGTTTGATTAGTAACTTGTCACACCCCAATGACTGATATACAAAGTTGTAAATTTTTATTGCTTTGAGTATTTCAGAATCATACCACCTGTAGAAAGTTGCTGTGTTGAAATTAGCGATAGATTTTTAGTATCCATTCCTTGCCTGAAAAGGAGTTTCCCACTACCTAAAATAACTGGTGCAATTCCAATTCTATATTCGTCAAAAAGATCATCATTTATAAATGTTTCCGAAAGAGTTGCACTGCCAAAAACATAAATATCCTTTCCACCCTGCTGTTTTAGTTGTTCAATTTCAGCAGAAGCATTTTCATTAATGATAATTGTATTGCTCCAATCTGCGGATCTTAAAGTTTTAGAAAATACAAGCTTTGGCAAACTATTCATCAGTTTACCAACGGTTGATGCAGTATTTTCTGCTTTTGTCCAATAAGCCGCCATACCTTCATAGGTGGTACGTCCGAATACCAGATAATCGGCAGATGCTAATTGCTCGATACTTAATTTTTCTAGTTCTGGTCCCCAAACAAGTTGATGAAATGATAGGTCCCAGTTTTGCTCCCCTTGAAAATATCCATCAAGGGACATTAGATTCCACATGATAAGTTTTCTCATGATTATTTTTTCGTCATAAGTAATGCAGGCCTTTATGCTGCCTCTAATGACTAAATTTACAAAACATTCTTCACCATATCTTATTCCGCCAGATCGACTAATTTCCCGATGGTGATACAACTTTAAAACTTGTTAAAGCAGTAGTGTTTGTCTGATTGTACATGATATAAACACTAACCGTCTATTGACCTAAACCTTATAATGAATTACCCAAATCCCATAACTAATCTGATTAGCCAACAAAATATTCATTCCTCTAAAAACTCATTCACTCCTATTTCTTTATATCCACATAAATATGTGATCCTGTATAATGTAACAGAAAATGCTACTTTACGTTAAGAAAAAAAATGACTACATGAAATACCTAACTATTGTTCTTACCATCTGTCTTTGTATGCCTGCTTTTTCGCAGGTAAAAATCCATGTTCAAATAGATAGTTCTATTCATAAGAGTTTTACCGGAAAACTATACATATTTACCCAAAACGATACCTCTAAAAGGGTTCCCAATAACCCCGACCCATCGCAGGCCATGTTTGCCTGGGAGATCAATAACCTGGAAAATAGCACCACGATTTCTTTAGATAAAGCCAGCAGCCGATTGCTTCCTGCAGGCAGTGCTAATCTTAAGCCGGGCTATTATAAAATAGCCGGTATTATCGATACCGATTTCGACGAAAGGGGCAGCTATAACACCGGTAATATTTATGCCCGTAAAGAGGCTTTGTTATATGTAAATGAAGAGGGGGTAGGACATACAACCCTTGTTTTTGAAACCCAGATTGGAGAAAGAAAATTCAGGGAAACTGATGTGCAGAAAGAAATAAAACTGCAAAGCAAGCTGCTTTCAGCATTTCGAAAGAAAGCTATTTTTATGCAAGCGGCCTTGCGTTTACCTGCATCATACCACACCGATACCAACCGGCTTTACCCGGTGGTATTTGTGATACCCGGCTGGGGTGGTACACATTACGACCTCATGAGCAATAACACTGTACAACGTTATGGAATGACGGAAGGGAAGGAAAAAATTTATGTATACCTGAACCCAGAAACACAATCACCCTTTGGCCTACATGCATTTGTAGACTCAAGGGTTAATGGACCCTGGGGTAAAGCACTGGTAGAGGAAATGGTACCATACCTGGAGAAACATTTAAGGGTTATACCAGACGCCAGCCAGCATTTTGTAATGGGACAAAGCACAGGTGGTTATGGTTCTTTGTGGTTACAGTTGAATTATCCGGATGCATTTGGCGGATGTTGGGCAGTATCGCCAGATCCGGTTGATTTTAGTTCTTTTACCGGTGTTAATCTTTATGAACCAAATGCTAATATGTATACCGATAAGGAAGGAAAGGAAAGAGGATTTTTTATTATTGATGGCAAACCCCTGTATACTACACGCAGTTTTATCAGCACCGAAATATTTATTGGAGATGGCGAACAGTTTCAGGCATTTGAAGCTGAGTTTGGTATGCCAGATAAAAAAGGAAGACCACGGGAAGTATTTAATCGTACAACAGGTAAAATAGATACGGATGTGGTTAAAACATGGCAAGACTACGATCTTGGTTTGTTCATTAGTAAACATGCAAAATCACTGGCAAACAAACTCGAAGGAAAAGTACATGTATACGCTGGTTCGATTGATAACTTCTTTCTTCAGGAGGCAGTGAATGCATTTGGTGCTAAAGCCAAAGCAGCCAACCTGCCACTGGTAGCCGAACTAATACCCGGTGCCGATCACTGGAGCATCTGGTCACCTGCATTCACCACACGGGTACAAAAAGAAATTGATGTGCGCATAAAATAAGCTGATTCTTATTTGCAGGAAATTATTTAGCCACAGATTCACAGATTAATGATGCCTAATCTGTGAATCTGTGGCTATAATCTGTATGCAATTAACGCCTGCTAAGCGTAAACTCGCAGTTAGGGTATGTTTTTTCCCATGTTTCACCACGAAGCATATCGTTTTCGTTAAGGTGTACACCGAAGTCTTCTAAATGTTGGAAGCTCTTTAATAACATCTCTGCACCATCTGCAGAAACTTCAGTATGCCTGATGTGTAGGTGCTGTAGCATAGTGAGATGCAGTATACAATCTAAATTATCATCGTTTAGTGGCAAAGAGCCCAGGTCGAGAAATAAAACATGTTTGAGTTTTTTGAGTAACTGCAATCCATCTGCGGTTACAAATGAGCCGCGCAAATCCAGGCGATCGATACTGTCTACGTATTTTGTAATAAAAAACAATGTTTCATCTGAAGTATCTGAATCCGGTGCACCAAATTGTGCGATATGCGTGGGGATGTTCTTATTGTTTTTTGTGTTGAAATAAGTCTGCAGCAGATGTTTTTCCTGGCTTTTAGAGAGCATGTGTTCGTCGTTTGGATAAAGCTAGGGATTGATTGCCACTGAAAGCACAGAAGTACGCAGAAAACTTTCAATGCTCTTCTGTTCCCTCAATGGCAATAACTTAAATTTTATAGACTTTCTGATTATATATATACGAAGTAATACCTGCTGCAAAAACCAGTAGCATAATACTCATACCCGGATCCAGTCCGCCTACTTTAATAGCAGAATACATAGCGCCAATTAAATCGAAAGCCAATCCCGCATAAGCCCATTCCTTTATTTTTTTGAATGAAGGAACAAGTATAGCCAGTGACCCCAATACCTTTGCTACCCCAATAAATGGGATAAAATAGGCAGGGTAACCCAGATAATCAGTAATAAGTTGTTTAGACGCTGTATCCATCATGATATTTGGGACAGCAGTAAAAATCATGAATCCCGAAAATAAAATGGTGGTGATCCAGTAGATTAATTTGTTTGTTTTCATATAGCAGTGTTTTTTAAGAAGTCTGAAAGTCCGAAAGTCCGAAAGACCGGAAGACCGGAAGTGGGTTATAAAATTAGTGATCTGCTCCGGACTTTCCGACCCCCGACTTTCGGACTATTTTTTAGCCACACAGTTAATCATCCAGTTAATGCCATACTTATCTGTGAAGCTGCCAAAATAAGCACCAAAGAACATATCTTCTAATGGCATGTCAATCTTTCCTCCCTCTGATAGTGCATTGAATAATCGTTCTGCTTCGGCCCTTGTTTCAGGTTCAACACAGATATGCATGTTGTTACCAGTATTAAGAGTGAATCCCATTTCTTTGGGTGCATCAGTTCCCATGAGAATATGATTGCCTGTAATTGGCAACTCAACATGTAATACCATTTTTTTTATTTCATCAGCTACCGGTGGATGATTCGAATCAGGTGGTAAATCTCCAAATCGCTGAATACCGCCTGCGATAAAAGCCGTTTTGAATACAGACTGGTAAAACCTAAAAGCTTCTTCAGTTTTTCCATCAAAATTCAGATACGTGCATACCCTGGCTTTAGTATCTGTTTTCATTTCAGCATGTAGTTGAAATTTCGCCTGAATGTATTGATCAAGGTTTTCCATCGCCATTGAAAATCCTTCTTTGAAACCAAGTGATACTATTTTTTCCAAATCGGCAAGCGACTGATAGGCAATTACAATACTTACAGTAGTAGTTTCGTCATTTTCACTAAATCGGTTGGTCCAGTGTGCTCGAGGGAAAGCTGTATTGATATTACCTTCTTCATCACAAAAAGCATCAAGGCCGGAGAAAGTAACTTGCGGATCAATATGTTCGTAATCGGCACGACACCAGTGACAATCACTTTCTGGTCCAACCATACGGTAATGCCAGTGACCACCTTCGCGGAAATCCATCGTTTTGGTGATGGTCTTGTAGGGCTTGGGTGCCCACCACTGGTCGAGTAGTTCGGGTTTGGTCCAGGCATCCCATACAAAATTTACTTTGGCAGCAAATTCGCGTTGTACATGAATGGTGTTTGTTTCTTTGTTTACTGTGAAGTCGAATAGCAAAGCACGGTTCATTTCTTTTGTGTTTTAAGTGTATTTAATACTTTGTCAAGCTGGTTGAACCTGGTTTCCCATAGTTGACGAAACTGTTCAAGCCATTTATCGATCTCTTTCATTTTTTTGGCATTGAGGGTATAATAAATTTCCCGCCCCGTTTGTGCCTGTTCTACGAGCTGGCACTCAGCAAGAATGCGAAGATGTTTTGAAACTGCCTGTCTGCTTGAATCAAAATGCTCGGCAATGGCATTAGGTGTCATAGCCTGGAAAGCAATTAAAGCGATTATCGCTCTTCGTGTAGGGTCTGCAATAGCCTGAAATACATCACGTCTCATCTTTAAAGTGGATTATGGTTAACAGAACGGTACCTTAAACTATAATGCTGTATATAACTAAGCACCAACTTTATGAAACTGTTCGGTTGCAAATATATATGCAACTATTTGGTTTCGCAAAATTAATTTTCAGCACACGCATTATGAGCTGATAATTAAAGCTTTGTGCGCTTCATGCTAGTGCTTAATTCAGTTATCGAAAATGAAAGAGAGAGATATTGCGAGGATTATTACGATAAGAAAAAAAGAGCAGGGCAATGCCCTGCTCTAAACTACTTGTGATATTTCGGTTATTTTAATGTAAACCCTTTTTCTTTGGTATGTTCTGAATCAGGACCTATCATCAGTTTAAATTCACCGGTTTCATTCACCCATTTCAAGTTGCTGTTGTAAAACTTAAGGTCTTCGGGTGTAATGGTAAAAGCTACTGTTTTGCTTTCTCCTTTTTTCAGGAAAATTTTCTGAAACCCTTTCAATTCTTTTACTGGTCTTGTAACACTTCCTACCATATCTCTGATGTACAACTGCACGGTTTCTTCACCATCGTAATTACCGATATTACTCACGGTAACGGTTGCAGTAATTTTCTGTCCATTACTCAGGTTGTTGCTGCTTAAGTTTATATCGCCATAGCTGAACTGTGTGTAACTTAATCCATAACCAAAGGGGTACAATGGTTCATTGCTTACATCAAGGTAATTCGATTTGAATTTGGCAGACGGCTCGAGGTTAAACGGGCGTCCGGTATTTTTATGACTATAATAAATAGGAATCTGACCAACATTTTTAGGGAATGTCATACTCAGTTTGCCGGATGGATTGTAGTCGCCAAATAATACATCGGCTACTGCATTGCCTGTTTCTGTTCCACCAAACCAGATATCGAGTATAGCGTCTGCATTGGCAGCCTCCCAGTTAAGGGTAAGCGGTCTTCCGTTTAACACTAAAATTACCAATGGCTTACCTGTTTGTTTTAGTGCTTTCAGTAATGCCATCTGGCTTTCAGGTATACCAATATCACTGCGGCTCGATGCTTCACCACTCATATCGGCAGCTTCTCCAACTACGGCAACCACTACTTCTGAAGCTTGCGCTGCTTTCACAGCTTCTGCAATCATGGTTTCTGCACTTCTGGTATCTTTTTCTATTTCTACACCTAAGGCATTGGCGCGTGCAACAAGCATAGAGTCGGTACTGATATCGGCTCCTTTTGCGTAGTTGATTTTTCCATTACTGCCCATGGCTTTTTTCAATCCTTCAAGAATGGTAACTGCTTCTTTCCAATCGCCCGATACTGACCAGGTGCCGAGCATATTTCTCCTGTTATCGGCTAGTGGTCCTACCAGGGCAATATTTGCCGATTTTTTTAATGGCAAAGTCTGCGCAGTGTTTTTCAGTAATACAAATGATTTGGTTGCTGCCTCGCGAGCTTGCTGGCGAGTAGCTGCAGTCATAATTTCTACTGACGCACGTTCATTACTTGTATTGCGGTGAGGTGATGTAAATAAGCCCAGTTTATATTTGGCCTCCAGTATTCTTCTACAAGCTGCATCAATTTCCTGAATGGTTATTTTTCCTTCCTGTAAAGATTTTTTGAGTGTGGTGAGAAATCCTTCACCCACCATATCCATATCCAATCCTGCTTTTAATGAAAGTGCTGAAACGGTTTGCAGATCGCCCATGCCATGTGCAATCATTTCATTTACTGAAGTATAGTCAGATACCACAAAACCATTGAAACCCCATTCTTTGCGTAGCAGGTCTGTGAGCAACCATTTATTTCCTGTTGCTGGTATGCCATCTATTTCATTGAATGAACTCATTACGCTGGCAGAACCTGCTTTTACTGCTGCTTTATAAGGAGGAAGATAATCCTGGTACATGCGCAGGCGACTCATATCGGTGGTGTTATAATCTCGTCCTGCTTCTGCAGCACCGTATAAAGCAAAGTGTTTTACACAGGCCAATACAGCATCTTCTTTACTAAGATCGTTACCCTGGTAACCTTTTACCATTGCAGCAGCGATTAGTGATCCCAAAAATGGATCTTCACCCGAGCCTTCAGCTACACGCCCCCAGCGTGGGTCCCGGGCAATATCAACCATAGGTGAGAATACCCAGTTCAGTCCATCGGCACTGGCTTCCTTTGCCGAAGTGCGAGCCATACCTTCAATCAGCGGTATATTCCAACTGCATGACATGGCTAATGGAATAGGGAATGTGGTTTTATGTCCATGAATAACATCAGATCCAATTAATAATGGAATACCCAGTCTCGACTGACTAATAGCCAGTTCCTGAGCCTTGCGTACTTTCTCTTGTCCAACTACGCCAAATAGTCCACCAACTTTTCCTTCTTTGATTTTCTGTTCTACGTTTTTACTCACCACTTCACCTGTGGCTACACCACCTCCGGGTGTTAGCAGGTTTAGTTGTCCGATTTTTTCCTCAAGGGTCATTTTCTTCATGAGGTTGTCTACAAACTGCTTCATGCCATCCTGCTTTTGAGCGATAGCAGCCGACGAAACAGTTACAAATACGATGATTGCAAGCTTCTTTATCATGTCTGAAAGTTGAATTAGGACCGAAAGTTAGGCTGATTCCGGCATATTGGTTGCTATTTCCTATCACATTATCGATTACGAAAATCAACAGTGCCAGGCTTCTTCTAATGTTTTCCTGAAAAGATGATTAAGTAGTTCTGTATCTGGCTGTATAGGAGTGTCAAGTGTTTTTACGTATTCATTGTAGAAGTGAATCTTCGCATCCAAGAATGTATTCAATATATCAATTCTTGACCCTTCATTCAATTCTTCCCCAACTATTTTTCTTTTCAGCAACCCTTCAATCTCTTTTTTCACGAGCGGGTCCTTTACCTGTGTATCTAACAGTTGCTGAAATTCCATTGGGGCCATTGAATTGGTCTGCATGATCCAGTCGCATGCAAGGATTGGTCTTAATACATAGAAATATTTTTTTATCCTAACCTGTTCACGCTGTAGGTATTCTTTATAATTACCTTCTGCCATGTGCAGATAATGATGCAGGCAGGATTTTGGATTGAAATAGGTATTGGTTAATTCTCTTAGCTGTTTTGCTGTATTATATTTTTCTGAATAGATAATGGGGCTGCGCAGCCACTCGAGCATAGGTGGGTTAGATTTACGGAAAAGTCGCAAGGCTTTTCTTAGATCCCATCCAGCAAGGTCAATATCGTTTGGCAATATTTTTTCCTGGCTGTCTTTTTTATCATCAATGCTTAAGTACCAGTTGGGCTGGTGAATATAAATATACCTTACATCCCAGTCGCTGTTGGTAGAGGCAAAGCCCCACGCCCTGCTGCCGCTCTCTACTGCGTATAGAATTTTAATATTATGCTCTTTTTCTAATAGTATTAGTTCCTCTTGAATAGCGTCTTTCATGTATAGCTAATTGTCGGGTGATCGATTTTTATAGCCGTAGATTCTTGATGATGAATATCTAATCTGCGTATTTGTGGCTAAAATTTTATTGTCCTGTTTCAAAAACAGCAATCAGTTTCGGATCGCTGAAAATAGTCAAATTGTTTTTTAAATATGCCTAGTTATTCAAGAAGCATTACTGATCTGAAGACTAAAATTCCGGCTAATCCATTATCCAATTTTGCCCATCCCCAAAAAATCATGTTATTTGCACACAAATCAATCCCATGCTTCCTAAGTTTAAGCGTATCCTGCTCAAGTTATCCGGAGAAGCCCTGCTGGGTGACCAGCGAAACGGTGATCCATTCAATCCACAGATCATTGAACAATATGCACACGATATTAAACTGGTAACCAATCTAGGTGTGCAGGTGGCCATTGTAATTGGAGGTGGAAATATCTATAGGGGTATGAATGAGGCAGATAGCGGTATTGAACGCGCACATGGCGATTATATGGGAATGCTGGCAACGGTTATCAATGCTATGGCTATGCAGGCCATGCTTGAAAAAATAGGCGTGTACACGCGTTTGCAAAGTGCCATTAATATGGAACAGGTAGCTGAACCCTATATACGCAGGAAAGCATTACGACACCTTGAAAAAGGCAGGGTAGTAATTTTTGGCGCAGGAACAGGTAACCCATACTTTACTACCGATACAGCAGGGTCATTAAGGGCCATTGAAATGAAAGCCGATGTTATCTTAAAAGGAACCAGGGTAGATGGCGTTTATACGGCTGACCCGGAAAAGGACCCAACAGCAACCAAATACGACAAAATCAGCTTCCAGGAATGTATTACCAATAACCTGAAAGTAATGGATATGACCGCTTTCACCCTTTGTATGGAAAACAAACTACCCATTATTGTTTTTGATATGAATAAGCCCGGAAACCTGCTAAAAGTGGTGGAGGGGATGAATGTAGGGACTTTTGTAAGCTAATGGCCCATTGGTGTAAAATAAAATTTACCCATCCGGTCCGTTGTTAACTTCATATTGATGAAAAAAATCCTGATTCTAATTTGCTGTGCCACTGTTAGCCTGGGTTATGCACAGGGACGTCTAACTTTAACGGATGCCATTCAAATAGCACTTAAAAACAGCCTTGATATTCAGCTTGCCAAAAACAATCTGGAAATCAGTACCATCAACAACCATCAGGGAATAGCCGGAGCTCTACCAACGGTTACAGCTACTGCAAATGATAATGAACAAATTATTTCTATTAATCAGAAGTTTTCTGATGCTTCCAGAAATACCACAAGAAACAATGTAGGATCTAATAACCTATCTGTGGGTGTAACCGGTACTATTTTATTATCAAATGGCTACCGTGTTGTTACAACTAAAAAAAGACTCGGTGAACTAGTTGCCCAAAATGAGCACCTGCTGAATGTGCAAATTCAGAATGCGATGGCGGCTGTGGCTACCCGATACTATGATATTGTTCGAAACCAGGGTTTTATCAAAACAATCGAACAGTCAATAGATGTATTTCAGAAAAGGCTCGATATTTTACTTGCAAGAAAAGAAGCAGGGTTATCAAATAACGCCGATATTTTTCAAGCGAGGCTCGATCTGAATGCACAACTACAACAAAAGCTTCAACAGGAACTCGTTATTCAACAAGGTAAAACAGATTTATTAAACCTGCTTTTTCTGAGTCCCGACTCTACTATTAATGTTGTTGATACCATTTTGGTAGATAAGAATATACTGTTAACTACGGTACAGACAGCTTTGAAAAATAATCCTCAACTATTAAGTGCGGAACAGCAGATAAAAATCAATGAACTGATCGAAAAAGAAACTGCAGCATTGGGTAAACCTACCTTGCGTGCAAACACCGGATATAATTTTAATAACACAAAGAGCGGTGCAGGTTTCGCTTTATTGAACCAGAGTTATGGACCTTTTTTAAGTATTAATCTGAGCGTACCGATATATAATGGTTCTATCTTTAAAAAACAGCAACAGGTTGCTGAAATTAACTCTAGGAATGCTGTTATACAAAAGGAAACCCTTGTACAAAACCTTGAAACAGGCGCGGTAAGAACTTATCAGGCATATAAGAATGCACTTCAACAACTCGAAACGGAAGTTGAAAATTATAAACTTTCCATGCAACTACTTGACCTGGTTTTAAAAAGGTTTGAATTAAACCAGGCAACCATTATTGATGTTCGTCAGGCCCAACAAAGTTTTGAGGCAACGGGTTTTAGGATGATGAACCTGACTTATACCGCCAAATTGGCTGAAATTGAATTAAAAAGACTGGCCAACTCGCTAACACCATAGTGTTATGATTACGGGTAGCAGTTGTATTTCAGCAGGTATACTTTGCTGGCTTTAAAATCGATTGAAAAAATGCTACTCAAACCTGTAGATTCCAAGCTGCCAAATGTTGGCACCACAATCTTTACCGTGATGAGCCAGTTAGCAGCACAACATAATGCTGTAAACCTCGGTCAGGGATTTCCGGATTTTCCGATGGAAGCAGCATTAACTGAATTGGTTGATAAAGCTATGCGTGATGGATACAACCAATATACCCATATGAATGGTTATCCATTATTGCGGGAGCAATTAGCAGCTAAAGTAGCAAGCATATATGGCACGGTTATCAACCCTGATACTGATATTACTATTACACCCGGAGGTACTTATGCTATATACACTTCTTTAACCACTGTACTACAACCCGGTGATGAAGTGATCGTTTTTGAACCGGCATACGATAGCTATATTCCAAATATTACTATCAATGGAGCAATACCTGTCCGTATTCCCTTAATCTATCCCGATTATTCTATACCATGGGATATTGTGCGGGAGAAAGTGAATGCGCGCACACGCATGATTATGATCAACTCACCCCATAATCCTACCGGTGCAGTGCTTACTGCAGCAGATATGCAGGCGTTAACAGCCATTGTTGCGGATACCAATATATTGATACTAAGCGATGAGGTTTATGAACACCTGATTTTCGACGGGCTGCGTCATGAAAGTATTTTGCGTTATCCTGAATTACTGAAAAGAAGTTTTGTTTGTTTTTCTTTTGGTAAAACCTATCACTGTACCGGCTGGAAACTAGGCTATTGTATCAGTGCTCCTGAGCTGATGCATGAGTTCAGAAAAGTACACCAGTTTAATGCATTTAGTAGCGATACACCCAAGCAGGTTGCATTAGCTACCTATTTGCAAAATGAAGCAGCTTACCTTGAACTCGGTGCAGCTATACAGGTTAAAAGGGATTATTTCAGGGAAAAAATGCTTGCTACCCCATTTGCCTGTATTCCTTCGCACGGTAGTTATTTTGAATGCTACAGTTATGCGGCTATCAGTGATGAGCCTGATACTGTTTTTGCCAAAAGATTAACCATCGATTATGGTGTAGCGACTATTCCGGTATCTGTATTTTATCAGGATGGGAAAGATGATAAAGTGGTGCGCTTTTGTTTTGCAAAAAAAGAAGAAACGCTGGATATAGCTATTCAAAGATTAATGCGATTATAAAAGCGTGGTACATTAAACCCCATTTTTTATTTTTTTCTTGTAGTGCCACTACCGTGCACGGAAATATCTGTGGTTGCCGGATTACCATAGTAATCAACTGTTCCTGAACCTTCAATATTAATTTTCAGGTGCTGGGTACAATTCAGTTCTATATGTCCTGATCCATGAATACTAACTTCAACCTGCTGTGCAGGTATGGTAGCGCCAAACATAGAGCCTGAACCATTAATATGGTAGGCCATTTTAGGAAAAGATGCATTCTGTATTTGAACTTTCCCTGATCCGTTAATAAAGGAAGTTAGCTCGGTACCATGCGTGAAATTGCTAATGATGATGTCACCAGAGCCATTTAAATAAACTGATCTTATATCAGCTACTTCAATCTTTATTTTAATATTGTCGTTTTTAATATTGTAACTGCTTTTATATCCAAGTGTTAATTCTCCATCTTTTACAGATGATTCATAGATGTTTAACAAATTTGCATAGCCACTTATACTAAGTTTCTGTGAATTTGATTCGACGATTTCAACATCCGCAGATCCATTCACACGGAGTTTTGTAAAACCTGGTACTGTTCTGTCTTCTGTTAGCACTGGTCCATCTCCAACAATACTCTTCGTGCATGATTGTAATATGGATAATACAGAAAATAATACTAAAATGCCTTTTACATATTTCATTGCTCGATTCATTAAGGCAACAAAATTCTGCCATAGTTTAAAATGCAAATGCAGCATATGGATAGGATCATTTTTTTTAGGGATGAACAGTAAATGTGAAGGATGAGCAATATGAATAATGTCTCCAAAAAGAAGCGCATCACATATTTATGTGATGCGCTTCTTTTGTAAAATTGATTAATCTTATTAGCCTCTGCGAAACCTCTCTTTCTCATATTCTCTGCGGTGAACTGACCTGAATGTTTACCGCAGAGAACATGAGAACGCAATGATTGAACAGAGTAACCCTTTATCCTATTGCTGCATTCAAATCATTGATGAGGTCATCTATATCTTCAATACCTACACTAAGGCGGATAAGGCTATCGCTTAATCCATTTTTTATACGTTCTTCACGTGGAATAGAAGCGTGTGTCATGGATGCAGGATGATTGATCAGTGATTCAACACCCCCTAAACTTTCTGCCAATGCAAAAACTTTGGTAGAGGATAAAACCCTTCTTGCATTTTCAACGCTATCGTCTTTCAAAGTAAAACTCATCATACCACCAAAACCACGCATCTGTTTACTGGCTATTGCATAGCCAGGATGATCTGTAAAACCACACCAATATACCTGACTCACTTTTGGATGGTTGCGCAGGAACTGGGCCATTTTCTCTCCATTCTCACAATGACGTTGCATGCGAACATGTAATGTTTTAATACCCCGTAAAACGAGGAAACAATCCATAGGGCCCGGTACTGCACCGCAACTTTTTTGAATAAAATATAACTGCTCTCTAAGGTTTGCATCATTCATTACCAGACAACCCTGTATAACGTCACTATGTCCACCAAGGTATTTTGTAGCAGAATGCATTACAATATCTGCCCCAAGATCGAGTGGGTTTTGTAAATAAGGGGAAGCAAAAGTATTGTCAACACAAAGTAATACACCTGCTTTTTTGGCAATTGCTGCAACGGCAGCAATATCCGTAATATTCATGAGAGGATTGGTTGGCGTTTCAATCCATATGAGTTTTGTGTTAACAGACAATGCTGATTGAATATTTTCTGCATTGGTAGTGTCTACATATTTAAAGCTGATGCCGAATTTCGCAAATACTTTGGTGAACAGTCGATAGGTGCCACCATACATATCATTGGCAGCTATTACTTCATCACCGGGTACCAGTAGTTTAATAACCGCATCAGTAGCAGCCACACCACTGCTGAAAGCAAGACCAAATTTTCCGTTTTCAATCTGAGCATAAGCGTCTTCCAGTGCCTTTCTGGTTGGGTTTTGGCTACGGGCATATTCATATCCTTTATTTACACCCGGTGCTTCCTGAACATAGGTAGATGTTTGGTAAATGGGTGTCATGATTGCACCGGTAGAAGGGTCGGGCTCTGTACCCGCGTGAATGTATTTAGTGGCAAGTTTCATAGTATTTTTTTAAACTGGTTGGCTTGGCAACCTTAGTTGTTTATTAAGCCCAATATGAGGTAGTAGTATTAATTTCTTTTTGCCTTAGTGGCCGGCTCTTCCGTGAAGCTGATTGGAAGTCCTGCTTTCAGGTCATCCCAAAGAATTACCATCTGTGCGCCATTTTTGGTTTCTTCAAAGTACATGGTAAATGCTTCAGTATTATCTGAATTTCTGCTGATTTCAACATCAGTTCTCAACAGATCTTTTTTGGCATCATAACTAAAATTTCCCCAGCAGAAATTATCCTTATTTAAGATTAGGGTCCATTTTTTCTCTGTTGGAATGCAGTATAATGTATAGCGACCTTTTGGAATGCTTTTTCCATCGATTTTTACATTTTTGAAAAATTCGATTTCAGAAGCTTCATTTGCTCCAAGCCGCCATAATTCATTGTATTTGATTATTCCGCCAAATATGTCACGTCCGCTTTTAAGGGGTCTACCATAAATAACCCGGGCTACCGGAACATCTTTGGCTTTACCACTCATTTTCAGGATGGGGTAATTAGCTGGCCAATAGCTCATATCCATAGGTGACTTGTCGAGATCGGTTGGTTTTTGTTGTGCTGAAAGACATACGGAGAGACATAGTGAAACAAACAATAATAAACACTTCATGGAATAACGATTTTACAAAGTATAAAGTTGCTTTTTTTTACGCTTCTTTCAGCAAATCAAGGGCCAGTTTTTTAATATCAGGAAAAAAATTGCCATAATTGGTACTTAAATCTGCATAATGGGCCTCAAAGAGTTCAAACGCATTGTTTTCGGGGGGAAGATATCGGGCTCTGCGTCCAATGCCATGGAAACTTTTTTCTATACCCCAGCTAAACCGGTAATTATACAACCAGTTCTGTTTTTTCATGAATGGATACATCTGCGCGAATTTTTCAGGGAACAGGGATGTATAAGGATCAAGCAATTGATAGGTTTCGGCTGAAAAAGACATCCATTCTTCTTCAGTATAAATTGCAGGATCGATTGCCAGGAAATGATCATAAACTACATCTATAAAAGCGCCTGCATAAGCACCCACCGCCGGGTACAATAAAGATTTTGCATTTTTTGTAGCGAAATGGTGATCTGTGAATTCGTCGATTTTACGGTGCAGTCTTATGCCTTTCTGAATTCCTGGCGGGTAATCGTATTGTTTTTTCCCTTTTACAAAATCACTGATCATATTTCCAACCAACACTTCAGGATTGCCAAACGACAAATAAGCATGTGCCAGGTAGTTCATGTTTGTTTACGCTTAAAAAACAGGAAAGAATAAATTGAAGGAATGATTACAATGGCCAATGTTAAACAAATAAAACCAATAAAGGCAGTCATAAACGGTAATATAAATGGTAATACAGCCATCAATAATCCACCCGGTATCCAAAGTTTGGCAGCCAGTTTATGTGTTGCGGCCCAGTTAGCTTCATCTTCCAGGGTCCAGGGTAAACGCAATCCTATAAAGTAATTGGGCTTAATGTCGCGCATGAAATAGCCGAGTATTGCCATCAATAAACCAACAGAAGGCAATACAATATTTCCAACACCAAAATTTGAAAGACGGTCGCTCATCGACAAAACTATACTGGTACTTACCAAAGAAAGAAATACAGCAATTATCAGAGCCAACTTTTTATGGGTTTCGGCAGAAACCTGGGCTGTTTTTTTAGGATCTATTTTATGCAGATTACTGATCAGCATGTATACACCAAAGCCAACTACAAACAATATGCTTGTGTGTATGAAAATATTTGATTTTGAACCAAAGCGATCTGCTACTCCATCTGCATTAAAATGAACTGGAATAGTAGCTGGTAAACCCGGATAAAAAATGGCCGCTAATAACAGAGGAGTAGCCAATATTATTAGTGCCAACAACGGAGATGTAAAAAAATGTCTCATTTGCATGGTTTTCTTAAAGATACGAAACCTGTAATAATTCGTCTGAAGGCTTGCCACTGCTAAAAATTAACCGCATAATAACGGCTTTTATGTTTTTTTTATGAAATCGCTTCTAATTCAGTGCTGTATTGCATTACAGCCGATTATTAACATGGCTTAACATAGCTTTTAACACCGTTCATAACAATCAATCTGCAAGTCAATCTACTTAATCACAATTCATAAAATAGGGTGAGAGACATTTTTACTTTTGGATTGTCAATGGAAACAAATAACTCAAAATACAATCACTCAAAAAAGACCATTATGAAAAAGTTTATTCTAGCCACACTTATCACAGTTGCAATTGGCGGCAGCGCATTAGCTGCAGATGTTAGCAAAGTAAGTTTTCGCGTATTAAATGCTTTTGAAGCACAGTATGCGGATGCAAAAGATGTTAACTGGACAGTTACCCCAGATTACACTAAGGTTAAATTTACCATTGAAGGACAAAGCGTTGAAGCTTTTTACAGTAGCAATGGTGATGTAATTGGTACTTCCAGAAAAACTGAATTTGAGCGCCTGCCATTACTTGCTATTCAAAAAATCAAAAAAAATTACAGCAAATTCACCGTTACAGAAGCAATTGAATTTGAACTGAAAGACGAAAGAAAATATTATGTATCCATTGAAAATGGTACTGACAGAAAAATCCTGGAAGTATCTATGTATGGACAGGTAAGCGTATTCGAAAAGAAGAATTAAGTTGGTGTTTGGTTAATCTGAAAGGTCCCCGGTAGAAGCAGCTACCGGGGCTTTTTATTTACAAAGGATTGCATACTAATAAACTCTCCCTCCAGTTTCAAGGTTTGAATTGTCTTATGGAGTCGCTCAAGTAAATATCCATCGCACCAGCGCCTTGTAAATAATGGCAATCCATAATTTTCGATAGGTATAAACTCCCATGGATGAAAATAAAGGCAGATATAACCATCTTTTTTTAAGGTTTGAATAGTCAGGGTTTTAAATAGCAGCCAGGGCATATTTTTGAAAGTGAGCCAGAATAAGGGAATGCGTAAATTGGGTGAAACAGATGCAGGAACCCGGGTTATGCCCGCTTCTGTATAGGTTATACGAGGCAGGTGTAAATTATTATATCTTCCGGGTAACCAGGTTGGGTTAATGGAGGAGTCGTATGTATAACCTGCAGCTTTTACTGCTTCCATTTGAACTTTTCGCATTCTGGGCATTCTCAGACCTGTGACGGATTTTCCGGTAATTGATTCCAGTTTTTGTTTTGAATGTAATAAATCTGGTTCCGAAAAACTTGAGTGGTAATAGGTATGGGAAGCTATTTCATGTTGCTCAGCGAGTGTTTTTATTGCATCGGGGAAAACAGATGCAAAATTTGCCGTTGTAAAAAGGGTAGTTTCAATTGACTTATCCGTTAAAATTGAACTTAGACTGTCTAATCCTTTTTTACCAATATTGAGTTGTTCATCTTCTGGTATTGCATGTCCATATTCAAGGGGCATATCAAATTCTTCCACATCAAAACTCAATAAAATAAATCTGCTGGAATTCATAGGTTTGACTCTCTAATAATATAATGTGGCCTGTTTTTGCTCTGCATAAATAATTTACCAAGATATAATCCAATAATACCAAGGATCATTAGCTGAAGCCCTCCAAAAAATGCAATGGTTGCAATGAGTGAGGTCCAGCCCGAAATAGTTTTCTCAAAGAAATAGCTATACACAATATAAGGAACATAGAGCAGGGATAACATCGAGAACGCAAATCCAAGATATGCGGCTATATAGAGTGGTTTAGTACTAAAAGAAGTGATCCCTTGCAATGCAAACCGAACCATTTTCTTAACGGTGTATTTTGATTGACCATTTTGTCTTATACCGGGTGTATAGGAAATGGCAACCTGACTAAATCCCACCCATCTTGACAACCCCCTCAGGAAAAGATCATTTTCATTGAAATTGCGGAAAGTAGGCAATACCTTTTTATCCAGCAATCTGAAATCTGCCGCACCGGGGTCAAGTTCAATGTCTGATACTTTATTCAGCAAGTCGTAAAATAAGGCAGAAGTTTTCTTTTTAAATATGGGAGTTTTGGAATCGTCTTGTCTTGTGGTATATACTACTTCGAATCCCGATTCCCACTTTTCGATCATAACAGGAATTAATTCAGGAGGATGTTGTAAGTCACCATCCATCATAATAACTGCATCTGCTGAATCGGTAACAGAATCAATGCCTGCTTTTAGTGCGTTCTGATGTCCAAAATTTCTAGAGAGTGAAATATAAAACAAGTGTTTGTCAACTACTGCTAAAGATTTTAATAATTCAACCGAATGATCTGAACTTCCGTCATCTACAAAAGTAATGGTATAATCATAGGCTGTTTCTTCCATCACTTTTTTAACAGCATCTATAACAGCTGGTATATTACCAGCTTCATTGCATACCGGTATTACAATGCTAATTTGCTTTTTCATAGTGTATTAGCATTTTGGGTTGAAATAAATTTTTTGAATGTGAGCTCTTTTATCATCAACAACCAGATAATAAAACAAGGGAGTGCTTTCAAAGCATACTTAACAAAAAAGCCATCCCGTATACTTTTCGGAAACAGATCAGTAGGAGATAGTATGGTAAAGAGAAAAAGCAGCAATAACAGTAGTGCTTCTTTTTTATTGAGTGGTAATTTCTGTGAAAACCAGATGGCTATTCCAGTTAGGGCAATTATATAGGTAGGTGATTCAGCAGATGAACTGAAAATCACAACAGTCACCAAAAGCATGCAGTAATAAGTAAGGGAAAACTCTTTTACAGCAAATAACTTATACCTGGTGAGAGGTGCCAACAACATTATTGCGGCTGGGCCAATAATGGCATAATTAGGGAGGTTCTGCAAATTGAAGATTCTTCTGAGCATTCCACCAACAGAAATATCCTGCATGCCAGATCTTACTGAAATATCAATATTGGTTCCGTTTTTCTCCACAAGTGAATGAAACCAATCTTTATATGATTGAATAATAAATTCAGGAGAAGAAATCAGCATAGGAAGTACAACAAGAACTAATAACCACCCTATAAAAGAAAGTACAAATGCTTTCCTCTTACTGGTAAAAAGAAAAAGTACCAACCCAACGATACTGTAAAGCTTTATCAAAAATCCGGCAGCAAGTAAAAAAGTAGATGGAATCGGTTTGTTTTCTTTTATTAAAACATAAGCAAGCAACATCGAACCTGCCAACATTGGATTGAACTGTACACTATGAGTTGAAGTCATTAGTTCAATGCATGCAATAAGCAGAACGGTATAAAATTGATTTGTTGGGAGGTTTAATCTCCTGATAGCATAAAATAGCACCCAGGCATTAACGATGCACCAAATGGCACAACCAAGGTAAACTGGAACCCAGGTGAAAGGGGCAATCAATAAACTGAATAGAGGGCCATAATGATTACTATCGGCATATTCGGCTGGATAAAGCAGGTATAAGTTAACCTGTTGCTGGGTATGTTCATATACACCCTTATAAATGAGAAAATTGTTGATTTCTCCATATCCACGACCTATTTCTAATAGTGCGGCAATTAGGGTTGTAACAAACCATACAACCACCGGTAAGGCAATCGTTAGCTTACCGATTGTTTTTTCGGAGTAGAGAATTTTCATGCAGGTAGTACAAGGTTATCAATTTTTATTGGAAATTGGAGATTAAAATGAGATTAGAAATCCTGCGTAAACATTTGAAAATCTTGCATATATGAAGGGTAGACCTTTTGAATATCCATCATTGACAAAAGGGTAAAAGAGGGAGAATATTTTAAAAAAAGTACCTTTGCACCCTTTAACTGAATAATTATGAATAAAGGGCCTGTTTCTCAGTTTATTTTACATCATTACCGCCATTTCAATGCTGCTGCATTGGTGGATGCTGCCAAAGGGTATGAAACTCATTTAATGGAGGGTGGTAAAATGCTGGTTAGTCTGGCAGGAGCCATGAGTACCGCAGAGTTGGGCATCAGCCTGGCAGAAATGATTCGCCAGGATAAAGTGGCCATTATAAGTTGTACAGGTGCAAACCTGGAAGAGGATGTAATGAATCTTGTTGCGCACAGCCATTACAAGCGTGTACCTAATTACCGCGACCTCACCCCGCAAGACGAATGGGATCTTCTCGAAAATCACTATAACCGTGTTACCGATACCTGTATTCCGGAAGAAGAGGCTTTCCGCCGTCTTCAGAAGCATTTAGTAAAACAATGGAAAGATGCTGAGGCAAAAGGAGAAAGATATTTTCCGCATGAGTTTTTATACAAAACGGTATTAAGCGGTGAGTTGGAACAGTATTATGAAATTGATCCAAAGAATAGCTGGATTGTAGCGGCTGCTGAAAAAAACCTGCCAATTGTTGTTCCGGGATGGGAAGACAGTACAACAGGAAATATATTCGCCAGTTATGTTATTAAAAACGAACTAAAGGCGAGTACTGTAAAAAGTGGTATTGAATATATGGTTTCACTTACTGAATGGTACCGTGAAAATAGTGGTGGTAAGGGAGTGGGCTTCTTCCAGATTGGGGGTGGTATTGCGGGAGATTTTCCGATATGTGTTGTACCAATGATGTACCAGGATCTTGAATGGCATGATGTTCCTTTCTGGAGCTATTTCTGTCAGATTAGTGATTCAACCACTTCTTATGGTTCTTATTCAGGAGCCGTACCGAATGAAAAAATTACCTGGGGTAAATTAGATATCAATACGCCTAAATATATTGTTGAAAGTGATGCTACGATTGTGGCGCCATTAATTTTTGCTTACTTGTTAGGTTGGTAACTAAATTATCCAATCTCTCTGCGTAACCTCTGCGTTCTCCTTTCTCTGCGGTGAAAAACGCGAGCATTCACCGCAGAGAAAGGAGAACACAAAGCTTGCGCTGAGTTAAAATAAAAACGTCCCGATATTTTCTATCGGGACGTTTCTATTTATGGAAATAATTTAATTATCTCGGAGGCATATTCAAAGGAATATCGCGTTTCAGCATGGTGTCCTTATTAGCAATTACCCATGCAGTGTGGTAAATTAATCTTGCTCTTTTCTCCATCACGTCAAAATTAATTTTTTCAACTGTATCAGTTGGGCGATGGTAATCGCGGTGTGTACCGTTGAAATAGAAGATTACAGGAACTCCTTTAGCTGCAAAATTATAGTGGTCGCTTCTGTAATAGAAACGGTTAGGATCTTTAGGATCATTAAACCTTCTATCCAATTCCATATTGCTGTATTTCTTGTTTACATCATCTGTAATTGGTTTTAAGTCGCTGCTTAATTTATCATCACCAATAACATAAACATAGTTCATAGAATCGCCCTTATAAGTAGGGTCAATTCTGCCGACCATATCAATATTCAGGTCAACGGAAGTTTTATCTAATGGAAAAATCGGGTGCTCTGAATAATAGCGGGATCCCAATAATCCTTTTTCTTCCCCTGAAACATTCATAAACACCATGGTTCTGCGTGGACCATCTCCTTTTTTCTTTGCAGCAGCAAAAGCTTCAGCGATTTCCAATACACTAACGGTACCAGAACCATCATCATCAGCACCATAATAAATCTGCCCGTTAATAATACCTTCATGATCGTAATGGCTTGTTACAAAAACATATTCATCAGCTTTATCTGTGCCTGGTAAAACGGCTATTACATTGCTGCTTTCAAGGTCATTTACTTTTTTATCCGCCTTGATTTTTAACTCAGAGCGATATACACCTTTATTTAACTCAGCCATTTGTTCGATGGTAAGTTTCGACATACGACCCAATAAAGCGCTAGCCACTTCTTCAGAAACAGTGATTGCAGGAACTGGTTCAGTGGTTGGCTTAGTAAGCGACATGCCACCTTTTGTCTGGCTCGGTGTTGTTCTTGGAAATGCTTTTGATACAACCAGGATTCCTGCAGCATTTTTACTTCTTGCTGTAGACATTTTACTGAAAATAGATCCTGCACCTCTTGGGTTAGCATTACCAGCGCCGCTCGGAACTCCATCAAGTATCAGTACAATTTTACCTTTTACATCGAGGTTTGCATAATCATTGCGTGAAGAATCGCTGAGGCCATAGCCTGCAAAAACTACTTCAGTATAAGTATTGCTTCCACCAGCAATATTGCCTACAGAAGCAGCATAATCTTTATCGGCAGTAAAAGGACGACCGTTCACAGATAATGAACTACTGATAAGTTCGAGCTGGTATAAAGGAAATGAAGCCTGGTAGCTGCTGCCATTTCCTGGTTTTAAGCCCATTTTTTTATACTCTGCTTCCAGATAAGCTGCAGCTTTACGCTGGCCTTCCATAGCAGTTTCACGGCCTTCCATTTCAGGACCGGCAACAATGGTCAGGTGTTTTTTAAGATCACCCATGGTAATTCCTTTGGCATAAGTAGCCGGATCACCTTTTTGTGCGATACCCATAGTCGTAGACAACAGGAATGCAGATAGTACAATAATTCGCATAGTTATTAGTGGTGTTTAAAGATTATGAACAAGCAATTTTTCCAACCCGGGTTGCATGGCGCCCACCTTCAAAAGGAGTACTCATAAAAACTTCGATCATCTGTTGTGCCAGTGCTAAAGCTACAAATCTGGCTGGAATACAAATAATATTCGCATCATTATGCATTCTGATCAGGGAAGCTACATCATTTTGCCAGGCAAGTCCGGCACGGATTTGTTGGTGCTTATTAGCTGTAATCGCTACACCATTGGCACTTCCGCAAAAAAGGATGCCAAAAGCCGCTTCTCCACTTTCAACACTGCTGGCAGTAGGGTGCGCAAAATCAGGATAGTCAACAGAATCGAGTGAAGGGGCTCCAAAATCTTTTACCGTATAGCCCTTACTGATAAGCCAATGTTTAATAGCTTCTTTATATTCAAAACCTGCATGATCTGAGCCGATCGCTATAGGTTTCGACACATCAAAAACATAATTCATGTGTAAGAATTGAGGAATGAAATTAAAGGATTCATGTAAGAGCCGTATAAAAAATATTTAAACGGACTAATCAAATTAGCTCCACTCTTCCTGATCCCTTCTTTCCTGCTCCTTTGAAACCCTTGCAGAAATGATAATACTTAACTCATAGAGAAAGAATAAAGGAAGAAATACCAGTAGCTGGCTCATCCAGTCTGGACTAGGTGTAATTATCGCAGCAGCAATCAGAATAATTACCACCGCATATTTTCTGATTCTTCTTAAATAGGAAGGAGTAATCAAACCAATTTTGGTAAGTAAGTATGCCAATACCGGTAATTCAAAAGCAATACCACAACCCAGGATAATATTAACCAGGTTATCTAAATAATCTGAAAAGGTAGGTATGGTGATGATGGTTCCTTTGTTTCCTAATTGAAATCCGGCCAGGAAATTAAATGTGAAGGGCCCCAGCAGAAAATAACCAAATGCAGCTCCCAGGAAAAAGAAAAAGGATACCCAGAATATGATGAACCTGGTACTTTTTAACTCTTTTTCTTTCAAAGCTGGTTTTACAAAACGCCAGAATTCCCAGAATATATAAGGGAAAGCCGCAATAATACCACCTACAATCGCAATACTAATGCTGCCCATGAACTGCCCACCAAATGTGGTGCTTTGCAGGTTCACTGTAACGGGTGGCATACATAGTGCATCTCCCATATGTGCCCAATGACTGAAATCACACAAGGCTTTATAGCTTACAAAATCAGGATTAATTGGGCCTTTGATGATGTTTTCAAATATCCAGTCTATATATATGAAGATGACAATGGCAAAAATCAGGATAGCAAGAATAGAGCGAATGATATGCTTTCTCAATTCTTCCAGATGGTCTATAAAACTCATCTCTGCCTGTTCTGTACCCTGGTTTCTTTTAAATAAGGCCATGCCTGTCAACTACTTTTGGAGTGGGCAAAGTTAGTGGTAAGAGCAACACAAAAGCGCCTGTTTTTCAGCTATTCTTTTGTAACTCCCTTTTTATCTGGTTACCAAGATCGGCAGGGTCGGAATAAATAAAGGATTTTTGGGCTGCACCGCTAAGGGTGGTAGAATGAGGACTGTTAATCTGACGCAGGTACCAGACATTCTTACCTTTTCCCAATGCATAACCAGCTTCAATTCCAACACCGATAGCTTTTTCCGAGCATTCGGCAATTAATAGATCTGCAAGGTCAATCTCCTGAAATGCCTGCTGCATCATTGCGGACTCTTCGGAAGGGGTAAAACTAAAATGGTCAACAAAAACAAATAATGCTATGCCCTGCTCTTCTAAAATTTCCCGAAGAACTTCCACAACCTGATTCAGCATGGGGCGCATTGAAAGACTTAGAGCCAGGTATGCACGTTGCATCAACGTAATATTTTAAGCTTCACAGTGTCGATCCTGGTTTCACTAACACTGAGAATATCAAAACGGTAGTCGTCAATGATGATGGTTTCTTTTAGTGTTGGAATTGATTCGTGTTTCTGAATAATATAACCACTTAAAGTTTCAGAATCATTTTCCGGAAACTCCAGGTTGTATTTTTCTTTGAGATAATCAAGTTCCAGACGGCCACTTAATATAAACTCATCATCTGCCAATTGTTTTTCTACAAATTCCTCCACATCATATTCATCATGAATTTCCCCAAAAATTTCTTCGAGCAGATCTTCCATGGTAACAATACCCGCAGTACCTCCGAATTCATCAACTACCCAGGCAATGCTTTTGCGTTCTTTGGAAAACTTATTTATCAAATCGGCAGCACTCATACTTTCAGGTACGGCAAGTATGGGGTGCAATATTTCTTTAATGGAGCCTGGTTTTTTAAACAGGTCTGTTTGGTGAACATAACCCAGGATATTGTCGATATTCTCATCAAAAATCAACAACTTGCTAAGTTTGGTTTGAACAAATTTTTGTCGTAGTTCTTCGAGTGAAATGTCTTTATCAACCCCTTCAATCTCAGTTCTGGGAACAAGGCACTGTCTGATTTTAATTGTTGGCAGACTTAAGGCGTTCTCAAACAGTTCTGTATTGAGTTCCTGGTTGTCTTCATCCTGTTCTTTGGTTTGCTGAAAAAAGTGTTCAAGGTCTACTTTTGTAAATGCATTATGTTTATCGTTAACCCGAATATTGAAAATATATTTTAGTATCCACTGTGCCAGGTTTACAAACAAGTTGGTCAGTGGCTCGAAAATGGTATGAAAAAATTTAGCCAGTGGTGCAAAAAAACTCAGCAAGCTATCATTTCTTGCCCTGAAAATGGCCTTGGGAATAAACTCGCCAAAGATTAATACAACAACCGCTGAAATAACTGTATCAATAAAAAGTTTGAGGTATTCATTCTTCACATTAGCCGGATTCCAAGCAATGCCTTTGAGGAACTCATCAAAGAGTAATCCATAAATTACAAGTATGGAATTGAGCCCTATTAAACAAGTGCCGATAAATTTGGCAGGATTATCAACAAAATCAGAGAGGATAATACCGCTTTGTTTTCCCTGCTTTTTTTTCAGTTCAATGCTTAACCGGTTTGCTGAGACAAAGGCAATCTCATACCCGGCAAAAAAACCGATAAAAATAAGTGATATAATGATCCATACTATTGTATAGAGTTCCGTCATGCGAAGGATTGTTTATGCTAAGATAAGCGAAATATAGCTTTTGGGGGATAGTCCATGGTCCATAGTCCATGGACCATGGTTTTTTGGTGATAAACAAAAAGTGCCCCGTAAAAACGGGGCACGGACCGATCGTTAACAACATGAGAATCGGCTGTGTGAGATTATAATGCACATGAAGAAACAAGCAATCGAAAAAGAATGGGTAGCCGGCAAGTGACCACCCATCCGGGGTATATAGATCCGAGTTGGTATATTATTGGCTATATGCTATTTAAAATCAACAGTACAATTCTGACACTTCATATCAATTTTCAACCCTTTTCCGTCTCCAACTGTTGCAGAGAATTTAACAGGTGTATTTGATCCGCTGCGGTTTAACATTAAAGTGCCACCTGTTGCAGGTTTTGGAGCTGTTGAAGCTACTAATGGCACATTTGAAGCCTTCAGAGTACCTTTAACCACGATTTCATCAGCATAGAGAACTGTATTTGATGAATTGGTTGAACTTTTTGTCATAGCGGTGACATCAGCCTCAGTAACTTGTTCTGCGTTTTTCTCAAAATCACCATATACTGTACTGTAACTACCGAGGAAGTTAACTCCGTAGTTTTTAGTATCGCGTAACGGAATACGAATATCAGCATACCTGTTGTCAACTTTAATCAATTTCACATTGCTGCCAACGTTCCGTACTTTAATATCAGCATTACTACCATCCAATTCCAAAGAGCTTGTTAGCCTTGTTATACGGAGGTTGCCATAGTTTTTACGCCCACTTATTTCAGCAGCATCTTCTACCTCAAACTCATCATTGGTGCTGATCATTTTTATTTTTTTGGCAGATGCCATTTCAATAGTAGCATACTTGCTCTCTATATCAAGATCATCGATATTGTTGGCGCTGAAGCGACCATTGGCAAATTCAATCTCGGCTTCTTTTATATCACGCACATTTGCGTTTGAATATTTTGAACGAAGGCGAAGTTTATTCAGGTTCTCCGCTTCAAAATTGCCATTTGAAATATCGAGTAGCACATCACCAATACCTGTGGGTAATTGTACATCTGCATATTTGCTTTCAATATCCATTTTGCTGCCAGCAGGCACATAAATAACCAATATTTTTTTCTGTGTTTTAATGTTAGCAACGCGTACACTATTAAAAGTTGAGGTCCTGAAACCAGATACTACAACAGGCTCCAAAGAATAGCGGTCAGTTGTAGTATAACTGTAATTCGAACCGAATCTTGTATTATTTGATTTTATTTTCACAGATGTTCCGAGCGCTTTCAGGCTTATCCCGACCTTATCAAACCACTCTATATCAGTTAAGTTACTTTCATTCTCATAATAAACGGTTGTAACCAGTTTCACTTTAGGCTGATCCCAGGTTTTTACCTGTAAAGCAATAGAGCTGTTTTCAATATAAATTTCTCCGCCTTTTGGCATCGCAATTTCCTGACTGATTTCTTTCGATTTAAGTTCCTGTGGTTTAGTGGTATCATTTATGGTATAAGTGTAACCATTATCCGATATTACTATTGCATTACCCGGAGTTGTTCTTACATTGGCTACCTGAATGTTCCCTTGTCCTGAAGAATAGGTTTGTGCCAAACCGACAGATGCTAGCAGGATGCCTAACAAAGAACCGGTGATTTTTACATTACTGAATCGCATATCATAGATGTTTTAGATGTGTATGAAATAGGTTTTAATACTGTCAACCGGACGCCTGATTTGTTTTACCCGGTTGTTTATTTTATTCATTTCGGTTTGTAATTGCTTTAAAGTGCCAAGCTTTATTTGGTATAGATTAATTAACTGATTTAATAAATCATCTGTAAGACCCTGCTTCATTACTTCAGCTTTGATACTTTTTTCTTCTTTTTCCAATTGTTTCATTTGGGTCTTGAAATCAGCGAAATATTCTGCTGATTCTGCATACATTGGAATAGTGCCTACTTTATTGCGCTGAAGATTAATCACCTGTTTAAAGCTGTTTTCAACATTTTGTAAAACAAGTAAATCAGCTCTTTGTGTTTTAGTTTTGGAAGGGAGCGTTTTACTTTTATGCATGCCAGCAGAAGCAAGCGTATTGATAGGTGCTGGAGTAGTTTCCACTGCTTCAATAGCTGGTTCAGTTGGATTTTCAACAGGTTGTTTTTTCAACTCTTTCACGGCAACTGCTTCTTTCAAAATATGCTCATTGTGTGATTTTGATAAGATCGTCCAGGTGCCAATTCCTGCCAAAACCAATATACAAGCAGCAGCTACCCACCTGGTAATACTGAAAACCGTAATGGTTTTTGTTACCGGTTGCTGAACTTGTATCCTTTCCCAAACCATTGGAGATGGTTCGTCGGAATCAAGTGCTTCCCTGTTTTGCTGCAGGTATTTTTTTAACTCATCCATTTACCTGTATTTGTTTTATAATTCTTTCTTTTAATAATTGTCTTGCCCGATGGTATTGACTTTTACTCGTTGATTCAGATATACCAAGGTTTGAGGCGATGTCTTTATGACTAAAATCTTCCAATACATACAGATTAAAAACCTGTCTGCATCCGTCCGGGAGATTTTTTATTTCTTTATGCACAATTGAAAGATCTATTGTTTGCCACCAGCCTGGCTCATCGTTACTTATGGTGTTGTTCCACTGTTCATCCAAAGGAGCCCAGTAGGTATTTTTTTTGCAAAAACGAATACACTCATTCACAACGATTCTTTTGAGCCATCCTCCAAATTGTGCTGGTTCCTTTAATTGTTTCAGATTCCGGAACGCAATCATAAAAGCTTCCTGCAACAGGTCCTCAGCATCGCTTGTATTCCCCGTCATACGGGTACATATATTAAACATTGCTTTACTATACTGTTTATATAGCCAAGCCTGCGATGCCTGATCCCCCAGGCAGGCTTTTCTCACAACAGCCGTTTGTATGTTTATTTCCTGTTCCAATGATTCGTTCCTGTATTAAGAGTATAGAGGGTTAAAAAGGTTGGAAATAAGGTATAACTTTTTTCAGTGGGTAAACTTACGCCATAAAAAAAGCGGGAAATCAATCTGTTTCCCGCTTTCAAGTATTTGCATTTCAACCACTTATGCTAAATCCATCACTGGTTTATTTTGCAGTATTGCTTCTATTTTCTCTAAAACCTCGCTGCTAAGCATGGGTAATACCTGCAATGCTTTCAGGTTTTCTTCCAACTGTTGCTTTTTTGTGGCACCAAGTATTGCAGTAGTTACATTAGGGTTTTTAATGGTCCATGCAATGGCCAGCTCTGCAAGACTTACATTCATTTCTTTAGCAAGTAGCGCTAGTTTTCTGGTTTTCTCAATTTTGGCCTCCTGTACCCATCTTTCTTTTAGCCAGTCGAACCCTTCGATTGCCAGACGGGAATCTGCAGGGATCCCATCATTGTATTTTCCGGTTAGAAATCCTGCCGCCAATGGGCTCCAGATAGTTGTTCCTAATCCTACATTCTTAAATACAGGAAGGTAATCCTGCTCCATTTTAAAACGTTCGAACATATTATACTGAGGTTGTTCTACAGTCGGGCCAATTAAACCATATTGTTGGGCTACCCTGTGCGCTTCCATTATTTCTGCACCACTCCACTGGCTGGTACCCCAGTAAAGTATCTTACCCTGTTGAATAAGGTTGTGCATGGTCCACACTACTTCTTCAATAGGTACATTGGTATCGGGGCGGTGACAAAAATATAAATCAAGATAGTCGAGCTGAAGGCGGGTTAATGCTTCATGACAAGCTTCTATTAGATGTTTGCGGCTAAGACCTGTTTGGTTGGGTTTGTTTTCTTTTCCTCTCCATCCAAAATAGGCTTTCGAAGAAACGGTATAAGAGGTGCGGTCCCAGTTTTTCTTTTTGAGGATTCTACCCATCATTTTTTCACTTTCACCCAAAGCATAAGCTTCCGCATTGTCGAAAAAATTAATACCCTGGTCATAGGCAATGCCCATCAGTTCATCGGCAATGCTATCATCAATCTGTTTGTGAAATGTTACCCAGCTACCATAACTCAAAACACTTAACTGCAAGCCTGTTCGGCCCATTCTTCTGTATTCCATATATTAACTTTTTAAATTGGTGAGATGTCTGTTGCGACTGAAAGAGTATGCAATTTATTAAAAAAGCTTCTTTCAGCTTGCTCTTTTATGTACCTTGTATATATGTCGAACGATTTGCTTTCTTCATTGGGTGCAATGCGCACATTTCATCAAACCGGAGCTACCCGTACCTATAGTTTTCGCAAACAGCAGTTACTTGCCTTGAAAAATGCGATTAAAGCGTATGAGCAGGAAATTTATGCAGCCCTTCATGCCGATTTAAAAAAGAGTGCAGAAGAAGCATGGATTACTGAAAATGGATTGTTACTGCATGAAATCGATCATGCTATTAACTGGCTTAGCGCCTGGATGGAACCAGAAAGAAAGAAGACCAACTTATTAAATTTTCCTTCACGCAGTTATATAATAAAAGAACCTTTAGGAGTAGTACTCATTATTGGCCCCTGGAATTATCCGCTTCAATTATTATTAATGCCATTGGTTGGCGCTATTGCTGCAGGAAATTGTGCCGTACTGAAACCAAGTGAATTCGCTCCAGCAACCGCATTGGTAATGCAGCAAATTATTGAACAAACATTTCCCAAAGAATATATATTGTTTGTGCCTGGTGATGGTGCTACAGTTATTCCGTCAATGATGAATCAGTTTTCTCTTGATCATGTTTTTTATACTGGAAGTACAGCGGTTGGAAAAATCATTTACAAAATGGCTGCTGAGCGGCTAGTGCCTGTTACATTGGAACTTGGTGGGAAAAGTCCATGCGTAGTTACTGCAGACGCAAATATTAAGGTAGCTGCGAATCGCATTGTAATTACCAAGTTTTCAAATGCAGGCCAAATGTGTGTGGCGCCGGATTATGTATTGGTACACAAGTCTGTAAAAGGGACATTGATAACTGCTTTAAAAGAGCGTATTGTTCGTTTTTTTTCTGATTATCCACAACAAAGTGACGAATACGGAAAGATTATAAATGAAAAGCAGTTTCATCGGTTACTTACCTATTTGAATGAAGCTACCATTATTCATGGGGGCGATCACGATATTAATACCTTATATATCTCTCCTACGCTATTGGATAATGTTAAGCTTGAAAGCCCTATTATGCGTGATGAAATTTTTGGACCAATTTTACCAATCATTGAATACACAACAGAAGAAGAGGCATTAACTATTATTCAGCAGAACCCAAATCCGTTGGCATTTTATGTTTTCTCTAATAGCGACAAAACAGCCAAACATTGGATAGAGCAGGTTCCATCGGGGGCGGCCTGTATCAATAATGCAAGTTGGCATGTAACCAATCAGCATCTTCCATTCGGTGGAAGAGGTTTTAGCGGAACTGGGCATTATCATGGTAAGTATTCTTTTGATACGTTTAGTCATGCGAAAGCTGTATTGAAAACACCTACATGGTTCGATCCTTCCTTAAAATATCCTCCATTTAAAGGGAAACTAAAACTCTTCAAAAAATTTTTATAATACAGTATAACACAGATGAACACTTCAATATTTATAAGAAAATTACTGATCACAGTGCTAATATTGTTCATCGTAATTTTACTCCTTAAAAGAAAAGATATGACATGGCGCCAATCATTGTTAAAAACATTCTATCCTATCATCATGTTGCCTGGTAAAATTTTTGGCGGAGCTTCTAAGGGTTTATTAAACAAGCAAAAAATGCAACCAATTACTTCTTTTTACCAACTTCAAATAATACTTAATAATGGGACCACCCTTTCAATGGATTCATTAAAAGGGAAAAAGATATTACTGGTAAATACTGCGAGTGATTGTGGTTATACAGGACAATACGCAGAACTAGAAGCACTTTATCAGCAATATAGTCATCAGGGATTGGTAGTAATTGGTTTCCCCGCAAATGATTTTAAACAACAAGAACAGCGTGATGATGCGGCAATAGCAGAGTTTTGTAAAGTAAATTATGGTGTTAGTTTTTTATTGGCTAAAAAAAGTAGTGTAATAAAGGGGGCAGATCAGAATCCTGTGTTTCAGTGGCTAAGTATGAGTTCATTAAATGGCTGGAACAATCAGGAGCCTACCTGGAATTTCTGTAAGTATATCGTAAATGAAAAGGGTGTTTTGGAAGCATTTTTTCCACAAGGTGTTTCGCCGATGGACGAAAGTGTCCTCAAGATTCTTTCAACTCACCCCTAACCCCTCTCTGCTTCGCAAAGAGGGGGATATTATAGCCTGTTATTTTAATGCGTGTCGAATTTTTTGAAGGGTTCCATTTATATCATGGTTAACCTCATCATTTAAGATTCGCAATACTTTTAAACCTAGTTCATTCATGATATAGTCCCGGGATGCATCATACTCTTTTTGCTTTTCATGAATCAATCCATCAATTTCAAGTACTAATTTTTTTTCGGCGCAATAAAAATCAGCGTAAAAAAAATAAAACCTCCCAGAAGTTTCCCAGACTTTAATTGGGTGCTGTCTTAAAAATTTAAACCCATCTAACTTCCTGTTTCTTAATAGTTGCCAGATGATTGATTCTTCAGGTGTTTGATTTTTTCGTAGATACCGTGCGAAGTATTTTGAACTCAATGGAGATACAGGTGCTTGCATTGATTGTTGTTTAATTGAACCTACAAAACAACAATATTTCTATCCGAACCATACGTTCCGCTTGAGCCAAATTAGTTCTTCGGTTACATTGCAAAATGTTCCCCTCTTTGCGAAGCAGAGAGGGCCAGGGTGAGTTAAAGAGGGCAATTTTCGTGGTAATTTACCAGTTCAATGGTCTGTCTTTCCATTACAAAATCTTTGTAATTTTCAGCTACTTCATCTAAAACAACTTCTACTTCTTCCATTGTTTTTAAAGTAACCAGTCTGTTACGATAGTCTTTTATGCCGGGTAACCCTTTCAGGTAGTTGGCATAATGTCTGCGCATTTCATTAATGCCAACTATTGGCCCTTTCCATTCAATCGATTTCCGTAAATGCTGTCTGCAAACGCTTACTCTTTCTTCCACGGTAGGTGGGGCAAGCAGTTCTCCTGTTTGCACAAAATGTTTTATCTCACGAAATATCCATGGATAACCGATCGCGGCCCTGCCGATCATAATACCATCAACACCATATTTGTTTTTATAAGCCAATGCTTTTTGCGGGCTATCAATATCTCCATTACCAAAAATGGGAATATTGATTCTTGGATTGTTTTTTACTTTGGCAATAAGCGTCCAGTCTGCTTCCCCTTTATACATCTGAGCCCTTGTACGGCCATGAATACTTAATGCCTTGATACCAACATCCTGCAACCTTTCAGCTACTTCTTCAATATTTTTTGAAGTGTCATCCCAACCAAGCCTTGTTTTTACCGTTACAGGCAAGCGGGTAGATTTTACTACCGCATCGGTAAGTCGCACCATCAGGTCAAGGTCTTTGAGTACACCTGCACCTGCACCTTTTCCGGCTACTTTTTTTACCGGGCATCCGAAATTAATATCGAGCAGATCTGGATTGGTTACATCTACAATTTTTGCTGCCAGGGCAAGACTTTCTTCGTCACCCCCAAATATCTGTATGCCAATTGGACGTTCATAATCGAAAATATCCAGTTTGCGGCGGCTTTTAATGGCGTCTCGAATCAACCCTTCACTGCTTATAAACTCGGTATACATCAGGTCGGCCCCATTTTCTTTACATACTGCCCGGAAGGGAGGATCACTTACATCTTCCATAGGTGCCAGTAAAAGCGGGAAATCTGGTAATGTTATCGTATCAATTTTAACCATGATGTAAAAAGCGGTGTTTTCTCTTTTTCTTAACTGGTAACTTATTTTAAACAGGATACCTGTATCTTAGTCTGCCAGCCAACCGGCTGCAAATTTACGAGCTTATTCTTCAACCACATGAATCAGAAGGCACAGTTTAGTTTTCCTGTTCAGTTTTTAATCTTACTTGGCCTTGTTGGCACCGGAATGATTGTCGGGTCTTTGCTGAGTTTGGCAATAGGAGCCAATATTTTTGATGTTCCAATGCTTAGGGTGCCAGAAGCCATGAATAAACCCGAAAATGCCCATATTTCAAGAATACTTAATACGGGAGCAACTTTCATTGCTTTTATGCTTCCTGCAATATTTTATGCAAAAATCATAGGGAAAAAGCCTTTTTCCTATTTTGGTTTTAACCTGAATATAAAAGGAAGGCAAATAGGTCTGGTAGTATTGATCACATTTGCCGGTATGATTTTCAGTGGTGCATTGGGTTTACTGAACCAGGAAATTCCATTGCCAGAAAGTTTATTGAAGAAAGCAAAGGAAATGGAACAAGCTTACAAAGATGTAATGCTGAACATGGCCTATATGCGTAATGTTACTGATTATATAATGGCTGTAATTGTTATGGCATTAGCCCCGGCAGTTTTTGAAGAAATTTTATTTCGTGGCGCCGTTCAGCAATTATTTGTTCAATGGACAAAAAATGCCTGGTATGGCATTATTATAACCAGTATCCTTTTTAGCGCTATCCATTTCTCTTATTTTGGATTTCTACCCCGGATTGCATTGGGGGTTACACTTGGTTTGATTTTCTATCTTACCAATAACTTATGGTTGAGCATCTTACAGCACTTTTTGCATAATGCTTTTATTGTAACCCAACTTTATTTTGCTCAGGCAAAAGGTAAATCGATTGAAAAAACGATGGATGAAGCCATGCCTTTGTGGTGGGGATTGATAGGGCTTGTATTATTAATACTTCTTTTCAAACAATTATATCAATTCAGACAAACCCCGGTTCCAATTTCATCCAACGAAATACCCAACGACGAACATGCATAATTGGAAAAAAATATTTTCAACGAGGGTTTATCCTGAAGCTGCTATTATAAAAGGTATGCTGGAGGAGAATCAGATACCAGTGCAGCTATTAAATAAACAGGATAGCAGTTACCCTATGTTCGGTGATATTCAACTTTTTGTACCGGATCATCTTGAAATAACCGCAAAAGAACTGATTAATAAAACTTTATTAAGCTAGCATATGGCAAATAGACTATAGACCATAGTCCATTGTAAATGGACCATAGGTCATAGATCATATGTGATGAACCATAAGCTATCTGTATTACCTTCGTGCCATGGCATTTAACTTTCAAACCTTTCGTACGCGGGCATTAACGGCCATTGTATTTGTGGTGGTTATGTTGGGTGGATTATTATGGAATCAATGGAGTTTTCTGGCTTTGTTTATGGTTATTCATATAGGATGCTGGTTAGAATATAAATCGCTCATCGCAAAAATTGATTTCCGGTATAAAAATATTTCCCCCATTCACTTGGGGGGAGCAATTGGGGCAGGACTTGGTTTTATGTGCTGGATGACGGGAGATGAATTTAAGCTTGGTAATTATTTTCTGCATGAAATTGGTTGGTGGGCCCTAATCATTTCATTAGCTGGCTTGTTACTGATTAAAATAATTAAATGGCGAATACCAGATTGGAAAATCATTGCCTATACCATTGGAGGATTATTATATATCTCATTGTCATGGGCCCTTCTGCTTGATTTATATAATAAAATGTATTCTCCAAAATTTCCTGAAGCGGGTTGGTTATTGCCAATGATCATTATCGCTACAATTTGGATCAACGATACCATGGCTTATATAGTAGGTTCATTGATCGGTAAAACACCTTTTTCCCCCATTTCACCTAAAAAAACCTGGGAAGGCACTGTTGGTGGCGCAATACTGGCAGTGGTAGTAATAAGTGCAGTTTGTGTTTACTGGCTTGAACTAAGCCTTTTCAAAATAATTTTAGTAACAGTTACTGCCGCTGTAATGGGTACTATCGGCGACCTGTTCGAAAGTAAATTAAAGCGAATGGCAGGCGTTAAAGACAGTGGCAGCTTTATGCCCGGTCACGGTGGTTTTCTTGACAGATTCGATTCCTTATTGCTGGCAACACCCTATGTATGGTTGATATTGTTTTTAGCGCGCTAATAAACCACCAATTTATTCCTTCATTCGTTTAACTTTGTTGCTTAATTCATTATCATGACCATTCATCGTGAAGGCTACCAGACTATTGGCATCAGTGCTTTGATTTTCGGGATAGTAAATGTGGCCTCGTTTACCCTTTTCAGCGCCTCAATGCCCTGGCTGGCGATCGTTATTTTTATCATTACACTTGGGCTGTTATTATTCCTGGTATCCTTTTTCAGGATTCCCAACCGCGTCCATACCATGGATGATAAAAAGTTGATTTGCCCGGCAGATGGCAAAGTAGTGGTGATTGAAGAAACAGTCGACGAGGAATACTTTAAAGACAAAAGAATTCAGGTAAGTATTTTTATGAGTCCGGCAAATGTTCATGTGAACCGTAATCCAATGAACGGTGAAGTGATTTACAACCAATACCATAAAGGAAAATATCTGGTGGCATGGCATCCAAAATCTTCTACTGAAAATGAGAGATGGAGCGTGGCAGTAAAAAATAATTACGGCACCATTCTTTACAAACAAATTGCAGGAGCATTGGCCAAACGCATTTGTAATTATACTTCTGTAGGACAGCAGGTAAAACAGTGTGATGAATATGGTTTTATAAAATTTGGCAGTCGTGTCGATATTTTATTACCTATCGGTACCAAGATAGATGTAACCATGAACCAGGTAGTACAAGGCGGTGTAACCGTACTTGCAAGCTGGGAATAAATTCTTCTCTAAACACCCCTCTGCGAAACCTCCGCTTCTCATATTCTCTGCGGTGAATATTCGGTAAAATCACCGCAGAGAATATGAGAAGCAGAGGTTTCGCAGGGTAAAAGAAACAAATGAAAACGATCGACATCAGTTCTTTACCTGTTATGGAAAAACAGCAGTGGTTGCAACATGCGATTGCACCAAGACCCATTTGTCTGGCAAGTACAATTGATAAGGCAGGAAACGTAAACCTGAGTCCATTTAGTTTTTTCAACTTGTTTTCTTCTAATCCACCCATCGTTATTTTTTCACCTTCAAGACGGGGACGCGATAATACCACCAAACACACACTGGAAAATGTACTTGAAGTTCCTGAGTGCGTAATTAATATTGTTGATTATGAAATGGTACAACAGGTAAGTTTATCTAGTTGTGAGTTCCCAAAAGAGGTGAACGAATTTGTGAAAGCTGGGTTTACCGCAGAACCATCCACCAGGGTAACACCACCAATGGTGAAAGAAGCAAAGATCAAATTAGAATGTAAAGTAAACGAAGTAAAAAGCCTGGGTGAGATCGGTGGTGCGGGTCAATTGGTAATTGCCGAAGTACTCTGTATGCATGTAGATGAAACCATTCTGGATGAGCAGGGGAAAATAGATCAACAAAAATTACAGCTTGTAGCCAGACTTGGTGGCGACTGGTATTGTAAGGTTTCGAAAGATAATTTATTCAAAGTGCCCAAGCCTAACACCCAGCTTGGAATCGGTATTGATCAACTTCCGGATGCTATTAAACATAGCCCTATTCTTACCGGAAATCATTTAGGGATGCTAGGCAATGTGCATGAGCTTCCTGATATTAATGCCGCTTTTGCAGACGACAGGGTAAAAAATATCTTTCAGTATTATGCTGTTAGTCCTACCGAAATGGAAACAGAATTACACAAGTATGCCGCAGAGTTATTAAATGAGGGCAAAATAGACCATGCCTGGCAGGTTTTGCTTTGCCTTTAAAAAGGAGGTTATTGACTTGTTTTATTTCTGGTAAGAAAATATTTCAGGCATTAGTGTTATGTCTGATTCTTTTCTAAGACTTCTTCCCAATTCTATTGTTTTTTGAACAATCTCATAAGTACTGTGAGTGATTGTTAATTGTTTCACGGCTGTATTTTGAATCCAATTCATTACCTGCTGCTGAAAGGATGTGTTAATCTTATCAATGATTGTTACTTTGAAATCTTTCAGGGCAGCAGCATTACACAATTGCTCATATTGCCCCCGAATAGGTAAGCACAATAATTGCTTTCCAAGATAAAGCGCTTCGGCGGGGGTTTCAAATCCGGCACCTGTAATTACACCAGCGGCATTAATCATACTGTGGCTAAATCCATCGTTACTGATTGGTATAAGGGTAATATTTCCAGTTTGTTTTTTTTGAGTTGCTTTTTTAGAAAATATTTCGAACTGAATATCTTTTATACCAGCCAGCGCCTGTATTACTACTTCATCGCTATAATGTGATAAATAAACGGTTACATGATTCCCTTTTACAGGCTGTGCTTGTAATACCTCTTCTTTTAGTATCGGCGCATAAATAAAATCATCATACTGACTAAAATGCAATCCGATATAAGCCGTTGCTTTTGCATAATGCCTGAGAATCATTTCTCCGGCAATATCTTTTTTGCCTGCTCTTGGTGTTAAACTACTCTGAAAACTTGCCTGATGTCCAAATCCTACACTTGGTACTTTTTTAAGTGCACAGGCCAGGGAAGTGATGCTGTCGAAATCATTAAGTACAAGGTCATATTTTTCAACTGGTAAAGCTTTTGCTTCTTTCCATACTCTTCTAAGATTCAACTCCTTCCACATGCGCCAGTAATCTAATCCACCGGTATTTCCATAAAATAAACTCAACCCATTGCTACGATATCTGATAGGTAGATTTGGTGTCAGATTGCTATTACTCCCACTCAGAAATACATCTACCTCCCCATATTGCTGCAGGTAGGGCATTAGTTCCATGGCACGACTAATATGTCCGTTTCCGGTGGCCTGTACCGCATATAATATTTTCAAACTCATGATTGTATGGCTAAGGAGTGAATGAATAATGCTATCTCATCCGTTACTACATTCAATTGTGGTAATTTCTTTTCCATCGTTACCACAGGAGTGTTTGCAGCTTCAAACTCTTTTTCATCATAGTGGTAAATGGCCCATTCATTATGCTGGTATTCTAAAGCGGTAAGATTCTCTATCCAGTCACCACTGTTTAAATAGGTAACTGATCCTTCTTTTGTACTAATGATGCGTTTCTGAGGTTGATGTATATGTCCGCAGATAACATAGTCGTATTTTTTTTCAATGGCCAATTCTGCTGCAGTCTGTTCAAAATTTCCGATCCATGCAACTGCCTTTTTTACACTGTTTTTTACCTTTTTGCTGAAGCTCATCTTCTCTCTGCCTATCATTTTTAAGCATCGATTAATCAGGCTGTTGATCAGTATAAGAAGATCGTATCCGTGTCCGCCAAGTTTGGCCAGGAGTTTAGCGCTTCCTTTGGTAGTGGCATCAAACACATCACCATGAAAGATCCAGGTCATTTTACCATTAATTTCCATCACTACTTTATCTGTAAGCTGGAAATTACCCATATGCAAGTCTGAATATCTGCGTAATGCCTCATCATGATTGCCGGTAATATAAATCACGCGGGTACCTTTACTAAGCAGGTTCATAATTTCTTTAATTACCTGCATGTGTGCAACGGGGAAATAGCGTTTGTTGAATTGCCAGATATCGATGATGTCGCCATTCAAAACCAGGATCTGTGGCTGAATGCTTTTGAGGTAATTGACAATTTCTTTGGCATGACAACCATAAGTGCCCAAATGAAGATCGCTCATCACCACCACATCTAAAGTACGTCTGTCCATACACTGTGGAGTTTAGCAAAATTGCTCCGGTAGTATGAAGAGAATGTTAGGAGTGGATGAAGGAATTGTTATTTAGTGAATGGTGAATAGTCAATGGTGACTGGTCAGCAGTGAGTTTAATGCTGCTTTACTTCATCATTCAACGTTCATCATTCATTATTCTTCTGTTGTCAAAGGTCTCCCAACTGCGGACGAATAACAATGTCTTCTGTTACTGCCATGGGAGATAACTGGCTGGCGGCAAATACCATTTTGGCAATATCGGCCGCTTCCATTATTCTGTTGGGATCTATATCGAAACCATCCCAGCTAGAAGTTAGAACGGCACCAGGATAAACAGCAGTTACTTTAATGCCATGTGGTTTCATTTCTTCGCGAAGGTTTTTACTGAATCCTGCCAATGCATATTTACTAATACTATAACTGCCTCCATTTGCATAAGCATGGAGCGATGCTATTGAGCAAATATTAAAAATATGTCCCTTCTTAGCATCCATCATTGCCGGAATAAGTTTTCTGGTAAGGTGGTAGGCGCTGAATAAATTCGATTGAAGCATCGCTTCCAGTGTACCTTCAGCTTCGTTGTGAATACTTCCGGGTATAAAATAACCGGCATTGTTTACGAGTATATCGGGCGTTCCTTTTTGTAAACACCAATCAGCAAAAGCATCAATTGCTGTCTTGTCAGCCATATCTGCAGGCATACCTGAAATGGCTGCATTGGGATATAAAAGCTGTAATTCAGCTACTGTATCGTAAAGCGATTTTTCTCCACGACTACATAAAAACAAGTTGTTTCCACTTGCGGCAAATTGTGCAGCAATGGCTTTGCCAATTCCTTTGGAAGCTCCGGTAATGATTACGTTCATGGTAGAATAGTCTGTTTACAACTGCTAAATAAAACATTTATTCTTAATTTCTCCTGTTGCATATTGTGTTGCGCCAGCTTGTTATTACATTTGAGCATGCGTTACAAACACCTGTTTTTCGACCTGGATCATACTTTGTGGGATTTCGAAACCAATGCAAAAGCTACTTTACAGGATTTATATCATTTACATGAATTAAAGAACCGAGGGATCGACGATTTTGATGCCTTCTTTGCACGCTATAGTTACCATAATGAGCGATTGTGGGACAGATATACCAAGGGTTTTATAAAGCAGGATGAATTAAGATGGAAAAGAATGTGGTTGTCTTTATTGGATTATAAACTGGCCGATGAGCAATTGTCTAAAACAATGTCGGTAGCATTCCTGGAAACCTTACCATCCAAAACGGCCATCTTTCCCTATACTTTCGAAATACTCGATTACCTGAAGGGAAAAGGCTATAAGCTTCATCTGGTAACAAATGGGTTTGAAAAGGTTCAACATAATAAATTACAGCATTCAGGTCTGCATACTTACTTTGAAGCGGTGATTACTTCCGAGGCCAGTAATAGCCTAAAGCCTCAGAAAGAAATTTTTGAATATGCTTTTCAACAAACAGGTGCTACAGAAAGTGAAAGTATTATGATCGGTGATAACCTGGATGCAGATATTCAAGGAGGGATTAATGCCGGTATCGACACAATTTTTGTCAATCACCTGAATGTAACAGCTCATGTAAAACCTACTTATACTGTTTACCACCTAAAGGAACTTGAAGATATTTTCTGAGTAGATAAAAAATAAATAAAAAAGGATGCAGTATTTGCTGCATCCTTTTTTATTTATGAAGAAATGCTCCGTCCGTAAATAGGTTGACACAAAAACAGTGTTACCGTTATGAATAAAGG
>NZ_CAMLMJ010000001.1 GCF_946481145.1 uncultured Sediminibacterium sp. | reverse complement strand
ACAGGGGGATCATTAAGTTATTTGTGGAGTGATGCGTCAACAGCTTCATCTATAACCAACATTACCAATTCAGGAACCTACAGTGTAACGGTTACCAATACGGGCACGGGCTGTTTTGCTACATCCACAGTAACAACGGTAACCGTAAATGCTTTACCTGCTGCTACGATCACTCCAAGTGGTGCTACAACATTTTGTGCTGGTGGTTCAGTAACATTAAATGCTAATACAGGGGGATCATTAAGTTATTTGTGGAGTGATGCGTCAACAGCTTCATCTATAAGCAACATTACCAATTCTGGAACCTACAGTGTAACGGTTACCAATACGGGCACGGGCTGTTTTGCTACATCAACAGCCACTACTATTACAGTTAATCCTTTACCAGTCGCAACAATTAATGCCAATGGTCCTTTAACTTTTTGCGCCGGAGGTAGCGTAAACTTAACTGCGAGTGCCGGAAACAGTTATTTATGGAGCAACGCGAGTAATAGTTCATCAATCAGTAATATCAGTACCAGTGGAACATACACAGTTACCATTACAGATGGTAATGGATGCCATAATACTTCTTCCCCAACAGTAGTAACTGTAAACGCATTACCAACACCAGGTATTACAACCAGTGGTCCACTAACTTTTTGCATTGGTAATTCAGTTAACCTTACCGGAACAGGTGGCTTAACTTATTTATGGAGTAACGGAACAAATGCGGCCCTAACAAATATCACTACAAGCGGAACCTACAGCGTAACAGTAACCGATGGCAATGGTTGTCAAAATATTACTTCAACTACTGTAACCGTTAATCCATTGCCAACAGCTACTATCAATGCCAATGGCCCTTTAACTTTTTGTGCTGGTGGTAGTGTAAACCTGACTGCAAGTGCTGGAAACAGTTATTTGTGGAGCAATGCCAATACCACTTCATCAATCAGCAATATCAGTACAAGTGGAACATATACTGTTACCATTACGGATGGTAATGGATGTCAGAACACTTCCTCCCCAACTGTAATAACAGTAAACGCTTTACCAACTCCTGGTATAACAGCGAGTGGACCTTTAACTTTTTGTGTAGGTAATTCAGTTAACCTAACCGGAACCGGAGGAACAACATATTTATGGAGCAACGGAACAAACGCAGCTTTAACAAATATTACGAACAGCGGAACCTATAGTGTTACTGTAACCGATGGCAATGGCTGTCAAAATATCACATCAACAACTGTAATAGTTAATCCTTTACCCACTGCTTCTATCAATGCTAATGGACCACTAACCTTTTGTGCAGGAGGAAGTGTAAACCTAACAGCAAGTGCAGGTAACAGTTATTTGTGGAGTAATGCAAGTACGGGACCATCGATCAACAATATCACCAATAGCGGAACTTATACTGTTACTGTTACTGACGGTAATGGTTGTCAGAATACATCATCACCTACAACTATAACAGTTAATGCACTACCATCCGCTTCAATCAATGCAAGCGGGCCCCTCACTTTCTGTTCAGGAGGAAGTGTAAACCTAACTGCGAGCGGAGGTAATAATTATTTGTGGAGCAACGCAAGTACCGGATCATCTATCAGCAATATTACCAGCAGTGGAACCTATACTGTTACCGTAACAGATGGTAATGGTTGTCAAAATACATCATCACCTGCAACGATAACCGTTAACCCTTTACCGATAGCTTCAATTTCAGCTAATGGTTCACTAACCTTTTGTGCAGGAGGTAGCGTAAACCTAAGTGCAAATACTGCGAGTAGTTATTTGTGGAGTAATGGAAGTACCGGATCATCTATCAGTAATATTACCAGCAGCGGAACTTATACGGTTACCGTCACAGATGGCAATGGTTGTAAAAACACATCATCACCAACTACAATTACAGTCAATGCCCTGCCAGCAGCAACAATTACACCAAGTGGCCCAACAACTTTTTGCACCGGCAGCTCAGTTAATTTAAACGCAAATTCCGGAACAGGATTAAACTACCTGTGGAGCAATGGATCAACCGGACCTTCTATTAGTAATATTACCACCAGCGGAACTTATACTGTAACCGTAACCAACCAGAACAATTGTTCTGCCACTTCAGCACCTGTAACCATAACGGTGAACGCTATTCCAAATTTAACCATTACCAATCCAGTAGCAGTCTGTGCACCAGGTACTGTTGATCTTACTGCTGCAGGTATTACCGCTGGCAGTACTACTGGTTTATCTTATACTTATTGGACAAATGCAGCTGCTACCCAATCGCTCACAACACCTTTTGCTATCGGTACTGCAGGCACTTTTTATATAAAAGGCACCAATACAACAACCAATTGTGCAAGTATAAAACCTGTAATTGTCAGTATTAATCCGCAGGCCGCTATGCAGATAAATACACCCGCACCTGTATGTGTGCCAGGCACGGTTGACCTAACTGCCGCAGCTATTACAAATGGCAGTGCTGCCGGACTCAGCTATACTTATTTTACCAATGCCGCTGCAACCAATGTTTTAACAAATGCAAATGCAGTAAACAGTTCGGGCGTTTATTATATTAAGGGAACACCTGCTACGGGTTGTAGCGCCATTGTTCCGGTTACCGTAACAATCAATGCCTTGCCTACTTTAACTGTTAACAATCCTGCTGCGGTTTGTTCACCTCAGGTGATCAACCTTGCCGACGCATCTATAACTGCAGGCAGCAGTAGCGGACTGAATTTTGCTTATTTCACTAATGCTGCATTAACTACGCCTGTTACCAATGCGCAGAATGTAAACAACTCAGGAATATTTTATATCAGGGCAACAGATGCAATCACCGGTTGCTTCCGTGTAGCACCAGTAACCGTTCAAATTAATGCAGCACCACAAGGCATACTGCAAACACCAACCGGAAATATCATCTGCGAAAACAGTTCACTAACACTTAATGCCTCTGGCGCCAACAACTACCAGTGGTTATTGAACCAACAACCTATTAGTGGTGCAACCGCCGCCAACTTAAATGCAACAGAAGCTGGTATATACGCAGTTAAATTTATTTCAGCACAGGGTTGTGAAACTGTTTCAAGCAATACCATTAACCTTGAGCTGCTAAGAAAGCCTATAGTACAGTTTACCGTATCAAATGCCTGCGCAGGGGTAACTGCTAATTTCAGTAACACCTCCGTTACCAGCGCCAGCGGCGGCATCAACTGGCTGTGGGATTTTGGTGACGGTGTTACCTCAAATCTCTTCTCTCCAGGTCATATTTATACAACCCCGGGCAATTATATAGTTCGCCTCACTGCTACCAGTCCAATCTGTACTGGCTTTAATGAAACTACTTTAAAAACCTATACAGTTCAATCAGCAACTCCGGGTATAAGATATAAGGATGTTGAAGTATTGAAAGATATTCCTGTAACTGTTCCGGCAAGAAATATTGGTAATAGTTATGTATGGAGCCCGGCAACAGGAGTAAATAATATTAACGTTGCTTCACCAAGCATCAGGGTAAATACTACAACAGATTATAACGTTGCCATCACCAATGATATTGGTTGCACCACTGTTGATTCAGTATTGATTAAAGTAATTCCAGGCGTTGATATTTATGTGCCAAAAGGGTTTTCACCAAATAATGACGGACAAAATGATCGCCTGTATCCGATACTGGTGGGAATGCGTCAGCTAAATTATTTCAGGGTATTCAACAGATGGGGTAATATGATTTTCACTACGAAAGACAGCGCCCCACAATCAGGTTGGAATGGTTTATACCTCGGTGTAATGCAGCCAACAGGCACATATACCTGGATAGCTGAAGCAGTTGATGCGCAAGGAAATATAGTAAGAAAAACAGGCACAGTTTTGCTGTTGCAATAGGGTGAATTGTCAATGGTGAATGGTCAATAAATATGCTGCTAAGATTGACCATTCACCATTGACAATTCACGAAAAGTAAAAAGAGAGATTAAATCAACAGTGAATAACAACAATAGAGCACCTATTGACTATTCACCATTGACAATTCACGAAAAGTATGAGAAAATATATCATTTGCATCTTAAGCCTCCTCTGCAGCAGCCAAACACTGTTTGCACAGGATCCTTATTTCTCACAATACTTCAGTGCACCATTAACTTTTAACCCTGCACTCACGGGTTATTTTAATGCATCGCAACGACTATCCGTTAATTACAGAAACCAATGGGCCAATATTAGTTCACCCTATCAGACAGGATCAATTTCTTATGAAACAAGGATAATGGAGAATAAAATTGCTTCGAATGATAAATGGGGACTGGGCATACAAGCTATGTACGATCAGGCGGGTAGCGGTATTTATAAAAACAGTTATATCGCAGTATCAACCGGATTTAATAAAGGACTGGATGCTGATGGTTACCAGTCAATTGGTATTGGTGTTCAGGCGGCTTATGCAAGACATGTGGTAGACTTTAGTAAAATAAGTTTTGCCAACCAGTTTACCAGCAGTGGTTTTGATCTTTCGGTGCCAAGTGGAGAAACTATCAATAACCGTTCAGTGGGTTTTGCAGACCTGAATATTGGTGCATTGTATAATTATGGTGATGAGACGGGAAATAATTTTAATATCGGCGCATCTGTCTATCATCTGTTAAACCCTTCACTTGGTTTCTTTAGCGGACAAAACGGCCGACTGGCAAGGCGCTATGCGGTTCATGCCAGTGGACTATTGCAAGTGAATGAACGGGATGAATTTTTTATCAGCGCCAACCTTATGCAACAGGCCAGAAATAGCCAAACGGTAATCGGTATGGCTTATGGATGGGGAATAGGTGATACAGATAGCCATTTATATACCGGTGCATGGATAAGAGCCAAAGACGCAGTTTATCCTTATATAGGATTAAGAACAGGAAGTTATCAGGTTGGGGTTAGTTACGATATCACGCATTCTGATCTTAAAAAAGCAAATGGGTTTACGGGGAGTAGTGAATTATCTTTTATCTACTTCTTCAAACAAAAAGATAAACGGAATAGTATTCCATGTTTCTTTTAAATACTATCAAATCTTTCAGTGCCCCCTGTGTATTCAGTGGCAATAACCCTTTTTAAATAATTTATTGCCACTGAATACACTGAGGTACACTGAAGGTTACTGCTTTTTTAGGAGGAATACGGTTACGCGCACCCCCTGCTCATCAACAAACTCCTCCTGCATCAGCTGAAAAGACAACCATTTATCAATAAAAGATTTGGCCATAATGCGCTGAGGCGTACTCAGTATTATGAGTGTATCTTTTTCAAGAAAATAAGTCAGCAGTTGATCAAGCATTTCAAATGCATGGGGGTCATAATTTATATCACTGAGTAAAAGTACATCTGCAGATAAATCATCAGGAATATGATGCCAGTTAATAATCCTTGTTTCAATATTTGAAATATTGTTCTCCCGGATAGATGCGTTTACAAAATCTAAAGGCTCCGGAAGGTAATCACTGGTTATGACCTTCTTTGCAAAATTTGCCGCAACCAGAGAGGGTAGTGCAAGTCCGGCAGCCAGTTCAAGCACCAACTTACCCTCAATAAGCTTCGAATGATTAGTAATAAATGTTGAGAGCGCAATAGCTGCTGGCCAGCATTTTCCCCAGAAAGGAAAATCTTTTAATTGTTTTTCCTCCCAGGTTTTTTGCAGCAATGCAGGGTCGGGAAGAATGAGTTTGATATTTAAAGGAGGAAAATGATATATTTTTTCAATGGAAACCAAGCAGCATTATTTATTTGTTGCGACAAGTGCTAACAATCTTTCAATAACAGGATCTTTACCTGCAAGAAGATTAGAAGGCTGGAAAGGTATAAAAATATCCGGGGGTACCCCATTTGATTTTTTATCTGAATAGGCACCCTCATAAAGAGCCAATGCGCAATATCCATAAAGACCTGTAACAGGAAGTTTGAATGTTGCATTTTCACCGGTTAAATCAATACGCTCTCCTGTAGGCTCACCAATAATAACACCCATACCAGATGATTTTACGGCCAGGGCAGTCATGTGAGCAGAAGAATAAGTTATAGGACTCGTTAACAAATAAAAATTGCCCGCAAAACGATTTTCATGTTTTATGGTTGTGTCAGGTTGTTTTGAATTAAACCTAATAGTATAATTACTACCATTTCTTGTTCCATTTTTAATAAAATTTTGCATTGATCGATACATGCCACTGCTTTGTTTAAACCCTTGCATCATTGGTCCGTTTCTAAGGGTTTTACTCAGCACATCCATATATGGTTTTGTTGAAACATAATTCAGTAAGTGATCACCTATTGAAGAATTTCCCCCACCATTATTACGAATATCAAAAGCAAGATGTTTAATATTGTTCTGTTTGATAATGGCGAATGCTGAATCAATAAATCGAATTCCCTCCATATAATTATTGTAACCACTACATGAAATAATTGCTAATGACTGATCATTAAAGAGCTGCAAATTCCATTTCCTTTTTGGAAACTGACGACTAAAAAAACCATCAAGTGTAATTCCTTCTGTAGATATTAGTGTAGGCTTATTAGAAGAAAAATCAAAACAATCTATTAGATAATCTTTCTCCCAACCATACGCGGACCATAAAAGGAAGGGAAATAATCTGGAAAAACCAGCTTCCTTCATTCTGTAATGGTCAGCCGGAATAACAGGAAGAATTCTTTTGATAATATCATTTACGGGAACATGATTAATTGATGTAACAATAGATCCTTTATATAAATCACTGCTATCCTTCCAGTTTTCTATGATCCATAAAGTGTCATTATATAGTTTCACACGATATGGGAATAGTTTCCCTTTTCTGTTAGTTAAATCTTCTACTTCTTCAAAATCAAAATCAAAACTGAGTGCTGTATGACCATCATTATATTGTGTGGTTACAGGGGCTACTAATTCAAGAAACTCCCATCTTTTCATGGGCCTGGTAATTTTTGCCCTTGTTTTTCTCCAGAAAACTTCTGTGTTTAAACTGTCTGATTTAGCCCAAAGATCGGGATGGTTTTGGGTGATAATCTTATATAAAGTATCATAATCTCTAAGTAGTTCATTTACGCTAAAAACCCGAAGGTGTAAAGCGTCTTGTTGAGAAGATACACTTGTATTAAACGTACTTAAAACTATGAGAAGGAAAAATAATCTATAAATCATTCTGAGGCTGAATTTTTGTAATCACTTAAAGCCTGTTTAAAATTAAAAGAGACTCTAAAAACAGTAATTAATGATTCAGTCAAAGCTCGCCACGCATGCTTTATATTGCAACCACATGAATATGTGAATGTTTTACTGATGAAATCGTTGTTGTTACTGGAAACAATTTTCTGGAAACTTAGTTTGGTATTCTTTTTCTCTCAAATTACTGAACAGGAACATTTAAAGTAATCTGCGTTCCTTCATTCAGTTTAGATTGTATTTGGATGCGCCCTTTCAGTGACGCGGCTCTTTTATACATATTACCCAAACCATTACCATCGGCCTGCTCAATATCGAACCCAATACCGTTGTCTTTGATGATCATCAACAGGCGTTTATGGTGAACAGTGAGATGAACCGTAGCAAGTGAAGCTTTTGAGTATTTAGCGATATTGTTGATGGCTTCCTTGAACAATAAAAAGAAATCGCGACGTGCTTCCATGTTCAGCTTTATTTCATCAATGGAAGGATCTGTATGAAATAACAGGTCAATATCTTTTGCTTCAAGAACGCTGGTCGCTATTTCACGCATCCTTGCCGTAATTTTTTGCATAGAATCGTTCATGGGTTTGATGCTCCATACAATATCATCCATGGCTTCCATCATGCGCTGACTATTATCGCTTATTTTACCCAGGTATTCGCTGGCCCTTACATTGTCAGTGTTCAACTTACTCTTGGCCATCGTACTCAATATATTGATGGTGCTAAGTGTTGACCCCATATCGTCGTGTAAATCTCTTGCCACTCTGTTCCTCAGGTTTTCTACTGCAAGTATTTTGTTGATACGTAGCCGATGAATGAAGTAAAGTAATCCACCTAAAGCCAGCGCCACAATACTTAAGAACCACCACCTTCTCCAAAATGGAGGTCTTATATAAATAGAAAAACGGGTGATGTTTTTGGAACGAATACCATCAATGTTTTCGCAGTAAACCTGGAAAGTATAATGTCCGGGAGGTAATAAAGAAAAGTTAACCAGGTTTTGCCTGTCGGCTTTTGTCCATTGATTGTTCACCCCATCCATTTTATAATAATAGATCAACTTATCACGGTTCGCAAAACTCAATGAGGAGAAGTAAATACTGAAGGAGTTTTGATCATAATCAACCTTCAATGCAGATTGAGCAGTAACGGAGTCGATAGGAAGAAAAGCATTATTTAGTTTGAAGTCGGTGATACTTACATCCGGAGGTTGCTGGTTGGTAGCAAAAGATTCCGGGTGAAAAAACATCAATGAATTACTACCTGCAAACATTACATAACCCTCACTACATAGATAGTCTGCCGCTGTTGTTTTCTCACCAAGTACCACACCATCCCTTTTGTTGTAAGGGGTAATATTATCATTGAAAGGATTATACCTGCAAAGCCCATTGTTTGTTACGATCCATAAATAGCCTGATTTGTCGATTCGTATGCGTTGAACTGAATTAGAAGGCAAACCATGTGCATAATCAATGATACGAACCTTACCGGTTCTTTTGTTGATGAGGTTAAGGGCGCCGGCACCATATGCAATGGTGCTGTCGTTAAGCTCATCGATATCATGACCCATGGCGGAAAAAAGACTGTTATCCGCATTTCCTTTTACATATTGCTGAAGGATACGACCACTTTCTTGTTCGATTGCGAATAGTCCTGTTCCCTGAACAGCTACCCAAACCCAGCCTTCTTTATCTAAGAATATTTTTGGAATAACAGCGGTGCCGAAATCTTTTACAACGGTAAACACATTGTTTTCAAATCGAATAACCCTGCCCCTTTGTGTACAAAACCAAATACGCCCTTTTTTATCTTCTGTTATATATCGAACGGTAGCTTCCTGGAATTCAGGAGGATTATAAAATTGTGTTTTGTTGGTATATGGGTTAAAACGTGTAATCAATCCACCGTTTGAGCCAATCCAAACATCGCGGGTGGCTTTTTCCTCGTGCATGCACCAGGTAAGTTTTACCCCTTTTATTTGCGGCAGAATCCATTTAGCGGGGAAGTTTTTAAAAATTGAATACGATTTCGGACGAAAGTTTTTATCCATAGTAATTACGCCATCTCCCCAGTTGGTTAACCAGTAATCACCATTACTGAGTTCAATAATATCAGTAAACTCTCTGCTTTTCTTTTCCTCCGAAAAAATCATGTTTTGAACGCCATTTCCATTTGTTCCCGGAGAAGTAAAATAAATGCCTTCATCTGTTGCCACCCAAATACCACCTTCTTTATCTTCCAATACCTGGTGAGCAATCTGGTAATGGACAGCAATACTGCTAAGCGGGTCGTTCTTATAATAATTAAATTGCTTAAGGTTTCTGTTATAGCTATACAAAGTATTTAGTCCTGATAACCAAATACCTGTTTTCGGAAAATCTAAAATATGCCGCAACTCCCTGTATTTGCCCCTCGTGAAACTAAGTCCAACAGTGTCTTTCAGGTAATAACGACCTGTTGAGTCGAGCAGATGAAGCATTTCTGCACCACCACCCCATACAGGCCAGTTAAATAGCCAGTACCGATGCTGACGGTCTATGAAAATGTTTGTGAGTCCTTCCTGTACACGCCAGTTATTAAGCAGGGGTATATTTTTAGGATTGTATAAACGAGTATACGTTTCTCCGGTTTTTTGATCGTATGCTGCTAATCCATCATTTGAACAGGATAACCAGATTAATCCATTTTTCTTATCCTCGGCAGACGCAATGCCGACACTCCAGTTTTTTGGAATACGAAATGGTGTTGACGCAGTGAAAGCCTGCTCCTTTTCATCGTATTGTAAAATTCCTGTTGGTTGAATACTTAGGTAGATATTGTTTTTACTATCGTTCCATAACCTGGCATTAATACGTGCAGGCAATGGTGTAGAAGGTTTAATAGCAATCTTTTTATATAGAAACTTAGCAGGATCAAAAACACCAACTTCACGTAATTCCGGAAAGTATAACCAAAGGGTTCCATTTTTACCAGGAACAATATATTCGAGCATGGAAACAGGCAAGGGGTCACTACCTTTTTTATTATCCATGGAGAACATGATGAACTTGGTTCCATCAAATCTTTGTAATCCATTGGCTGTTCCGATCCACATAAAGCCTTTGTAATCCTGATACAAACAACGAACATCATTGCTTGAAAGACCATCATCGGTATTCAGATGGGTGAAAGTATAGTTCTCCTGTGCAGTGGAAGAAGCTGCAAAGCATAAAAAGAGTAGTAGTAAGCTGGATAAACGAAGCGGCACTTTACAAATCTAATGATAGGATTGAGTATAAAAAACAGCATATTTATGTGAGGGGGGTCCGGAAGACCGAAAGACCGAAAGTCCGGAAGACCGGAAGAGGATCTTTCTGTGCCCTTCTGTGGCTTCAGTGGCATTTAAATTTGCCACTGAAGGCGCAGAAGGGCACTGAGAGTTTACTGTTTGTGATGCCTACTGAAGAATATTTATCCTTCTAAGCTTTTTAATTGCCCGAAAAGGGTTGCGGCAATGCTATTACTTGTGTAAGCATCAAATACTACATCATCTACCGTAGTAACAGGAATAATGCGTTTGGTTGAGCTGGAGATAAACGCTTCTTTGGCCGAACGGATATCATCTAGTGTAAGATCTCTTTCCTGAACTGGAATTAAACCATTGGCAACGGAGAGTATATTACTCCTTGTAACACCATTCAACATACCTGTATTGGGCGTAACGAGAATATTGTCTTTTGTAACAATAAAAAAATTGGAACGCGGGCACTCAGAAACTTTTCCTTCCCAATGATATAACACATCTTGTGCCCCTTGCGCTTTTAACAGCGGTTGAAGCCAGATAGCCATCAGATAATCCGTGGTTTTTACAGAGGGCAATTGTCTGCGATAAGGGTGTGTTAATAGTTTATATTCTCCGCTTTGTAGTTGATCGGGTGGTGGGGTAATGGCTTGCTGAACAATCATGATATGTGGTGTTACCGGCGTATAGCCATCCGGAGAAGCACCACCTGTTATGGTAATACGTATACCTGAATGTTCTAGTTGATTTTTATTGATTAAGGTTTTTATGATGTCTTTTAATTGATCCTTGGTATAATCAATGGTTAGTCGCATGGTATCAAGAGACCGGAAAAGTCTGTTGATATGCTGATCAATAAAAAGGGGTATCGGCCCCTTAACCCTCAAAAAATCAAAAACCCCATACCCGCGTTGCAAACCTAAATCGCTAACTGGCACAGATGCTGTGCTTAGTTCAACATATTGTCCATTTACATAACAGATCATAGGAATGGCTAAGTTAAACTTTATAATGTGAACTATGGGTTGAGTGGGTTTATTGTCCATGGACCATAGACCATGGTCCATGGACAATAAACCAATGGCCCCTCAATAAATCCTGTTATATCGTTTTAAAATTTCAAGCACCTTATCAACCGGTAATGCAGGTATCATTTTATTATCCTTGCCTTTAACCGGGGTAGCCATAAACAGGGAATTAATCAATGCCTCTTCTGTTGCTTCCACTGCTGCCTGAAATAATCCGTTTACCGCATCATTCTGTAATAAAACCGGGTTGGTCGTTTTAATACGTGGATTATAAGGCACACGCAAGGAACTGTCTGTAGAAAAAGCAATTACATAATCACCACTGCCATTTGAGGCATAGCTTCCTGTTTTCGACAAAGCCATAAAAGCTCTTTTGGCAAGTCTTTCAAGGTTCCTGCTGTCTAAGGGGGCATCAGTGGCAATAACAATCATACAAGATCCATCCGCCTTTTTCTGAAGCTCATCCAGGGGTTTTTGCTTTGTCAGCTCCAGCATAATTGGAACACCTGCAATTTCGAGCATACCACCGTAATTGGTTTGCACCAATACACCAACTGTATAGCCATTCATGATAGCGGGTAGTTTTCTTGAGGCCGTTCCAATCCCACCTTTAAATCCAAAAGCAATGGTACCTGTTCCTGCACCAACCGAACCCTCGGTAACTGGTCCGTCTTTTGCATTGTAGATGGCATTTAATACATCCTCTTTTGTAACATGTCTGCCGCGGATATCATTAATGGTTCCGTCATTGGTTTCTCCCACAACAGCATTTACCGACTGAACATTTTCATTGCCTTTTTGTTCAAGTGTATATCCTATTACGGCATCCATGGCCACCGGTACGCTAAGGGTATTGGTAAGTATAATGGGTGTTTCAAGATTACCCAGTTCTTTCACCTGTGTAATGCCCGCCAATTTGCCAAAGCCATTTCCCACATAAATGCTGGCTGGTAGTTTTTCCTGAAAAATATTACCCTGAGCCGGTATTATAGCAGTTACGCCGGTTCTTATATTATCGCCTTTAATGAGTGTGGTATGTCCAACCCGTACCCCTTTTACATCTGTAATGGCATTGTATTTACCGGGCTCCAATACGCCAAATTTTAATCCGAGCTCCGTTGCCCGCGGCTGCGCAGCGGACATTAAGATTAAACAAATAAAAAGTAATATGCATTAACCGTTTTTCATAAGTGCTGTAAAACCCGATATCCCAAGATACTCAAATTATTCATCCAGTGCTGTCGGGGGGGGGGCAGGCTGTGAGCTTTTTTTGTGTTGTACTGGGTCTTCAAATAGTGTATTAATAGTAATTAATTCACAAGCCGTCTCATTTTAAAAAAGCTTGCAGCTTGCAGCCATTGTTGTCCGGGAAAAAACAGCTTCTAGCCACTAGCTGCTGGCTACTAGCCTTTTTTTGCTATTAATTTAACCATTCACAAGCTTGGATATGGTAATTAAATTTTTATTTTAAGAAGGATTATTACAAAACAAATTCGCAAGCCCTGTCATTTATTCAAATAATAGCAGAAAACCTAAAACAAGCACCAATCAAGGCTAGCAGCTAGAGGCTAGAAGCTCGCAGCCTATTTTCCCCGGACAGTTCTGGCTTGCAGCTCGCAGCTCATAGCTCACAGCTCACAGCTCACAGCCTGTTCCCCCCGACCGCAATATTATCCATCCCTCACATCAACCCTGAAATCCTCACAGTTCTTTCTTAATTTACCGCTTCATTAAACATCTTTATGAGAAAACTATCACTTGCCCTGCTTTCGCTGGTTGCGTATATGCAGGTAGAAGCACAATCCGAACCAAACTGGATGCGTTATGGTGCTATTTCACCCGATGGTAAAACAATTGCTTTTACTTATAAGGGAGATATTTATAAGGTTCCTACTTCCGGCGGATCAGCCACCCCACTTACTTTTCATGAAGCCAATGACCTGATGCCGATCTGGAGCAAGGATGGTAAACAGCTTGCATTTGCCAGCGATCGCTTTGGTGATTTTGATGTATTTGTTATTCCTGCCGAAGGCGGAGAAGCAAAAAGAATAACCTGGCACTCAGCACCTGAATACCCGTATAGTTTTTCAGCCGATAATAAATCGGTGATCTTCGGATCAACCCGTATGGATATGGCCAGCAACAGAACATACCCCACAGGTTCTCAACCAGAATTATATAAAGTAGGCTTAAATGGCGGACGTGTTGAACAGGTATTGTCAACACCAGCAGAATGGGTGAGCTTCAGCAATACCGGTCAGTACATGTTGTACCAGGATAAAAAAGGAGGTGAAAACCAGTGGCGCAAACACCACACATCTTCTATTGCCAGGGATATCTGGATCTACGATAACAATGCCAAAACACATAAAAAGATTACCAACTTTAACGGTGAAGACCGTAACCCGGTATTTACCGATGGCGATAAAGCTTTTTATTATTTGAGTGAAGAGAGCGGTTCTTTTAATGTACACAAAATGGCGCTGGAAGGAGGCAAATCACAACAACTTACCAGTTTCAAAAAACATCCTGTACGTTTTCTTAGCCTGGCTAACGATGGAACACTTTGTTTTGGTTATGATGGAGAACTATATACCATGAAAGGAAACGGTAAACCACAGAAAGTAAGTGTAAGTATTGTTGCAGATGCAAGAACCAATAATACCCGTATAGTTCCTGTTAGTGGTGGTGTAAGAGATATGGCTGTTTCTCCGAATGGAAAAGAAGTAGCCTATATTTTTCGCGGTGAAGTTTTTGTGAGCAGTGTTGATGGTGGTATTACCAAACGTATTACCAATACACCCGAGCAGGAAAGACTGGTTAGCTTTTCTCCCGATGGTAAAACATTACTCTATACATCTGAAAGAGGTAATAGCTGGAAAATCTACGAAACAAAAAAGCAAAGAGCAGAAGAACCCTATTTCTATGCATCTACTGTTTTAAATGAAACAGCTATAATAGCTAACAACAATGAAAACTATGAGCCATCTTATTCACCTGATGGTAAAGAGATTGCCTTTATAGAAAACAGGATGACACTGAAAGTGTACAATATTGCCAGTAAACAAACCAGAACCATTCTTACCGATAAAGAACTTTTCTCTATGGGCGATAACGACCAGTATTTTCAATGGAGTCCCGATGGAAAATGGTTCTTGTTCGATTATGCAGTGCCAGGCATAGCTCCTGGTGAAGTTGGTTTGGTATCTGCCGATGGAAAAGGGAATGTAATTAACCTGACTGAAAGTGGATTTAATGACAGTCGCGCTAAATGGATCATGGGCGGTAAAGCCATGATGTGGTTCAGTAACCGTGATGGCCTGAAATCAGTGGCTCAAAGCGGTGGCGCACAGGCAGATGTTTATGCCATGTTTTTTACCCAGGAAGCTTTCGACAAGTTTAAGCTAAGTAAAGAAGATGCAGCATTGGTAAAAGAAATGGAAGAGACCAAAGCAAAAGCAGATACCAGCAAAAAAGCAACAGCTAAAAAAGACAGCGTTATTTTTGAATGGGATGATATGACTACCCGTAAAGCTAAACTTACCATCCATTCATCACAAATGAGTGATGCCCTGGTGAGTAAAGACGGGGAGAACCTTTATTACCTTGCTCGTTTCGAAAGAGGCGCCAATCTCTGGACAACCAACCTGCGCACCCGCGAAACAAAAATGCTTGTACCATTAAATGCAGGTGGTGGAAGTATGGTGTGGGATAAGGACCAGAAAAATATATTCCTACTTGCTAACGGAGGTATTTCTAAAATTGATCCGAACAGTGGCAAAAGAGAATCGGTAGGTATAGGTGGTGAAATGACCTTAGACGTTGCTGCTGAAAGACAATTTATGTTTGAACATGTATGGCGCAGAACCAAAGAAACTTTCTATACCAAAACCATGCACGGTGTTAATTGGGACAGTTACAAAGCCGACTATGAAAAACACTTACCACATATAGGTAACAACTTCGAATTTTCAGAATTATTGAGTGAGTTACTGGGAGAGTTGAATGTGAGTCATAGTGGCTCATCTTACGGATCATTCAATCCCGGTGGCGATGCAACTGCAGCATTGGGTGCATTCTATGATCAGCAATACAAAGGAGTTGGATATAAAATTGAAGAAGTAATAAAAGATGGTCCGCTCGACAAAGCCGGACTCAATATTAAAGCAGGAATGATCATTGAAGCGATAGATGGAGAAACAATAACTGCTGATACCGACTTACCAATATATCTAAACCGTAAGGCAGGAAAGAATACTTTATTACTGGTAGCAGATGGGAACACCAAACGTGAAATCATTGTAAAACCAATTTCAACTGGCGAAGAAAATGGCCTCTTATATAAAAGATGGATCAAGCGCAATCAGGATGAAGTAGACCGCCTAAGTAACGGACAATTGGGTTATGTACATATTCCAGGAATGAATGATGGTGCCTATAGAACTACGTATGAAGAAATCATGGGTAAATATGTAAACCGAAAAGGAATAGTTGTTGATACCCGTTTCAATGGTGGCGGCGACCTGGTAGCAGACCTTGCTATGTTCCTGAGCGGTAAAAAATTCATGGACTATACCACCGATACCAGAAGCAATGGATTTGAACCCAACTTCCGCTGGACCAAACCAAGTATATCAATTGCCAATGAAGCAAATTACAGTGATGGACATTGTTATGCCTATGCTTATAAAGAATTGGGAATTGGCAAACTCGTAGGTATGCCGGTACCGGGCACCTGTACTTTTGCAGGATGGGAATCTTTGCAGGATAACAGCGTACGTTGGGGTGTACCACCACTGGGCGTAAAAGGATTGAAGAACCAATACCTCGAAAACTACCAGACAGAACCGGATATTAAACTGATGAATGAATATGATATTGTAATCAAAGGCCGTGACCAACAATTGGAAGCAGCGGTGAATGAACTGATGAAAGAGATTAAGAAATGATAAATAAAGCCTGCCCTGAGCTTGTCGAAGGGGAATAAGAAAGTGAATTCCTCAGTTATTGCGTAAACAAAATAACTGAGGAATTTCTTTTTAAACCATCAAACAATTAGTTATGATAGCTGGCATTGCAGGGTGGGTAGTTGTAGTATTTGGCCTGTTTTTCATTTTTGCCGGATTGCTGATGCTTTTTAATCCGCTAAAAGCGAGGGCTACTTTGCAGAAGGCCGGTAGTACCAATTTTATCAACTATGCAGAAATAACCATTCGTATGATTCCTGCAGCAGCGTTGATTTTAGCAGCCGATATTTCCAGATACCCGGAAGTTTTTAAAGTCTTTGGCTGGTTTATGCTTGCCACTTCTTTTGTATTATACCTCGTACCAAGAAAACTGCATCACCAGTTTTCATTAAGGGCTGCAGCTATCTTAAAGCCTTTCTATTTTCAGCTATTAGCACCCTTTGCAATAGCCATTGGCGTACTGATAATTTATAGTGTTGTTTAAACGCGAATAATACATCGCGTTACATAACTTGTTTAACAATTATTTGTAACAGTATATAGCCAGCCGGTATTTGATTTATTGTTGGCTTTAGTATTTTACCTGTCGTTAGTTAATTCATTTCTTTTTTGTACTATACCATGAAGTCTTTGTTGATGGTAATAATATTACTGTTGTCTATTGTTTCTTTTGCCCAAAAGAAAACAGACTACCTGGTTGTAAAATATGATACATCCGGAAAGCAAAGATTTGCTTATGTATTTACAAATTCTAAAAGCGATACTATTACCAGACTGGATACTGCAAAGTATTTTATTTGTTTTAGTGATACCATTACCCATTTTGCGATTGTTGGTATTAAACACCAGAAGGGCTGGTGGGCCATCGATAAAAATGAAAACCCATTATTCCGTGTATACAATACGAGTATTGGAGAACCTACGCCCGATGTTTTGAGAGAAGGATTGATACGAATAGTTGATGAAAATGATAAAATAGGATTTGCTGATTACAAGGGTAAAATAGTTATTAAACCACAATTTGAAATAGTATCAAGCTTTTATAAAGGTCGGGCCATTATCGGCTACGATTGCAAAAAAGAGTTGTGGTGTTGCGAAGGTGAATATGCGGATAAACATTATACAACAACCTGCAAACAAACAGGGTACATTAACACCAAAGGACAGATACTATACATGGGTAAAAAGACTTTTGAAGAGATACAAAAGAAGATAGGCTGGAGACAGGAGTACTAACTATAAATTAGACCACCCTTTAGTCTCACACAAATATGTGATACCCGTATTGTACTTAGGGTAATACTTTTGTCAAATGTTTAGATTCCTCTTTATATGTGGCTTTGCTGCCCTAAGCTTATTTTCAAAAGCTCAAATTAATTCGCCGGTAGACTCCATACATTTTCTACTTGATACCACTATTGCCATCATGCAAAAAAAAGCCTTGAATGCTGATCTGGTAAATTGGGAAAAACTTACGAAAGAACTTAAAGCAGCAACAGCAAATGTACACTCTGTAAAAGAAGCGGGATTTGCTTTTACCAGATTATATGACGAATTGAAAGATGCCCATGGTGCATTTTATTATAAAGACACTGCATTCAGGAGTACGGGGAAAATTAAGAATGTCGATAAAATAAATGAAGTAACGTATGAGGAGCTGAAAAAAGGGCCAAAGCTGGTTGCAATGATGTTGAATAACGGAATTGCATATGTACGCATTCCATTTGTTTCGGTTCAGGACAGTGCCGGTGTTTTAAAATTCGCCAATCGGTTGAACGATTCTGTAACCAGCCTTTTGAAAAGAAACCCAAAAGGATTGATCATCGATTTAAGGTTAAACCAGGGAGGTAATATGTACCCGATGATTGCTGGCTTAAGATCGTTATATAAAGAGGGAAATATCAGCGAATCTTATACATATGAATTCAAGGATAAAAATACTAGTCCTGTTATATTTCGCAACGATAGCCTGATCTGTGAGTATTATAAAATTAAAATTGACAACTATAAAGATTATAGTCGTACAAGGGTAGCGGTATTAATAGGTTCATCCACAGCAAGTGCCGGAGAATGTACGGCAGCATCATTAACATACAGGTCACCATCGGTTTTAATTGGAGAAGAAAGTATGGGATTAACCAACGGTAATGATGGATTCATGGTTTCGGGAAATAATATAGGCTTTAACCTTGCAGTTGGGGTATTAAAGGACGGTAAAGGGAAAAGACTGGATGAAGTAATTCAACCAAATATACCAGTAGCCGGAGGCGATAATTTTACTGAACTGGAAAAAGACCTGAAAATAATACGGGCGGTTGAGTGGATAGTGAAAAAGAAATGATAGCCAAAGCTCGTATCCATTGCTGTCGAGGAAAAAACAGCTATTAGCTTTTAGCCATTAGCCAGGATTGGCGGTTGTTTTGGACTATCTGTTAATAATGGAATAAAGGATAGGACTTATGTTTTTTTTGTAAAAACCCTGCTTTAAAGAAGTATTTAATTTCCTCAGTTCTGCTCGGACATGGTTAAATTCATAGCAAAAAAAGCTAGTCATGCAAATCAAGGGTTGAAATCTGCCAAAAATGAGAAAATCATCGATAGAGTGGTCTTTTGAAGTCATTAAAGCAGGCTCCTATAAAATAATACCTCCTAATCTTATTTGGCTGGTTAGATAGAAAACGGATTTATCATGATAGATCTGCGTTCCATTGCCCGCTCTTGTGAAATTTTAACCCTTGATTCGCATTAGTAGCTAACAGCTAATGGCTAAAAGCTAAAGACTGTTTTCCCCCAACAGCAATACTATATTCCTTTTAAGCATTGCTTTTGAGCTTTCTCTTCAATAAAATAAAACGAAACTTAATATTATCATATACCAGACCGGCAGATAATACAATAGCAGCTATGGTTAATGAATGAAGTCCAATTTTTGAATATAAAAATCCACCAACAATACCTCCAATAAAGAAGAATCCGATAATGGTAAATCGTAGTTTGATGGAAGACACAAGTTTGATTTTTTGCTGTACTTCTTTATAGAAAAACAACTGTGATAATTCAATACCAAGATCAGTGAATAGACCGGTTAAATGGGTTGTTCTGACAACAGAACCTGAGATAGTTGTTACCAGTGAGTTTTGCAGACCCATGGCGAATAGCAATCCAAATGCAATGGTATTTGGGCTTTCAATAATCAGGCTAGTGCCAAAAATGCCAAAAACGAAAAGTATCAGGCATTCTATTGAAGCCGGAATAATATAAATATAATGATCACTTTTTTTGGCAATAATTTCTATTATAAAACTAGAAAGAAAAGAACCGGCAAAGAAGAAGAAGATATAGAGAAAGTAAACAAAGCCTTCCCAAAAATTTAGTTTGAATACTTCATCCATAAAAAAGGCAAAATGGCCCGTTACATTTGTAGTAAGACGTTGTACGGCAAAATATCCTGCAACATTTACCAGTCCCGCAATAAATGATAATAAAGAGGCGATTTTTAAATTATGACTTAATGTTCTTGTCTTGCCCTGGTGTCTGAACATCTGCTATTTCTTTACTTGTTTAAACTGAAATTATTTTGGCAAGTAGCGGTCGTCCTTATATGCTTAAGTAACATGCGTTCTGATTTGCTTTTACTAATGCTGAAAAGCTTGATAAAATTACATCATTCCCCGGACAGCAATGGGTACAAAGCAGAACTGTCCGGGGAAAATAGGCTATGAGCTTCTAGCCTCTAGCTGCAAGCCTTGATTGGTGCTTGTTTTAGGTTTTCCGCTATTATTTGAATAAATGACAGGGCTTGCGAATTTGTTTTGTAAAAACCCTACTTAGAATAAATATTTAATTACCATATTTACGCTAGTAGCCAGCAGCTAGTGGCTAGAAGCTGTTTTTTCCCGGACAGCAATGGGTACATAGCGCAGCCTTAACCAATATGAGGGAGCTTTTATTTAAAATCAGTTTAATCTAAGCAAAAGCTTGCTAACTTTAAAGAAACAGCCAATACTCTATTTTAAACCCCGGAATGCTTCTTTATAATCAGGCAATGCAAATAAACCATACATTACCTTCTAAAATAGTGCGTTACAGCTTGGGCACATTACTCCTTCTGGTAGCGATCAATGCATTTGGAGGCGGCTATTATGGAATGTCAGGGGCAGATGCCGTTCCACTGGCATGGTTAAAGGGAAGTATATTTCACAGTTATTTTATTCCGTCGCTTATCCTCTTTGTATGTGTGGGCGGTACTGCTCTAGTGGCTGGAATAGCGGTTTTTAAACATCACAAGTTTGCAACTAAAGCAGCGCTTATAGCTGGCAGCATAACTATTGGATGGATAACAGTACAGGTAGCGATCATCGGTTATGTATCATGGTTACAACCTGTAATATTCATTGTAGCTGTTATTATTCTTATACTAACCCTATTACTTAGAAAGTATGATCACTAAGCAGATTTTATACTGGCTCCCTATGATTGTAATTGCCTTTGCCAATGCAACATTGAGGGAAGTGCTATTTATAAAACAGTATGGCGAATTTCGGGCACATCAACTATCAACACTTACATTGATTGTTTTTTGTGCTATTTACACCTGGTTTATATTTCCACAACTGAATATTCAGCAGCCACGACAAGCAATTGTAGCCGGATGCTTATGGGTAGTACTTACAGTAATATTTGAATTTACGTTGGGTCGGTTAACAAACAAATCCTGGGAATACCTGTTTGAAAACTACAATATTTTAACCGGACGTATTTGGCTGGTATTTCTTTTATGTCTTTTGTTTATGCCATATCTTGTCTATATGATCAAAAACAGGTCATAAAACATGTTTTGCTGTTTTCTATCATCATTCAATTAACATTATCGTAGTATGGTAACTGAAATACCCAATACCACGCCTGAAACCATTATTACCAGTACACGGATCTTTCCAGTTTCACAGGAACTACTTTTTCATGCATGGTCTGACCCAATGCACCTGAAAAACTGGTGGGGACCCAAAGGGTTTACCAATACTTTTCATGAATTTGATTTTAGGGTAGGCGGCAGGTGGCGCTTTACCATGCATGGACCAGAAAAGGGAAATTATGAAAACGATTGTGAGTTTATTCAAATTGAAGCACCTTCATTAATTGCATGGAAACGCTATTCGCAACCCTTATTTCAGGTAAGGGCAGTTTTTGAACCTGTTTCTGCTAATAGTACAAAATTGGTTTTCAATATGGTTTTTGAGGATGCTGAGACCTGTAGAAAAATGAAACCATTTGTGGTGGATAAAAATGAAGAAAATTTTGATAAGCTGGAGGTAGTATTAATGGGAATGATTTAGCCACAAATGCACAGATTAATCGTTTATAATCTGTGCATCTGTGGCCAACAAATAAATACGCAAAGGGAAGCTTAATAATTCAACTGCCAGCTAAGAAAAAACAAGCTTATTATATTTGTTCCGATAAGCTAAAGGAGATATGCCTGTTACTTTTTTGAATACATCACGAAACGCTTTTACATCTGCATATCCAACTTCATACATCACTTCATGGATATTTTTACGACTTGTTTCCAATAGTTTTTTAGCTGCTTCAACCCTTACACGTTGCGCATATGCTGAAGGCGAATTACCGGTAGCTTTTATAAAACGCCGGTCGAAGTTTCTCCTTCCAATAGCAAACAATGAAGAAAGGGAATCTATTGATATTTTTTCCTGCAGATTATTTTCTATATAAACCTGTGCTTCCTTAATGATATCGTCATTATGCTTTTTTTGTCCGGTGAAAATGATAAAGGGCGACTGACTATCTCTGTCAGGTTCAATCTGAAATACTTTGGAACAAAAGATAGCTGTATCTCTGTCAAAATATTTTTCAACCAGATACAATACAAGATTCAAAAAGGAGAAAGCACCGCCATTGGTATAAATCCCATTTTCATCGGTGATTAACTTATCGGTCTGTAAATTTACTTTGGGAAACATTTCCCTAAAGCTATCGGCAAAGGCCCAGTGTGTGGAGCAACTTTTATGATCAAGTAATCCTAATGAAGCCAGTAAAAAAGCACCGGTACAAATACTAGCTAACTCAGCCCCGCATTTATATTGATGTTCTATCCAAACTGCAATCGCTTTGTTTTCTGTTATGGTTTGTTCGTAGTTATGACTCAATGATGGAATAATAACTAAGTCAGTTCGGGGTATATTATTAATATGGGTATGTGGTTTAACGCTAAATAATCCGCCATGAAAATCTACTTCCTTTGAAACGCCCGCCATTTCAATGGAATAAATTGTTCGCCTGTGTTTTTGTTTCCAATAATTATTGGCCCTGGTAAGTATTTTGTAAGTGCCGACAATACTGCTTAGATTATTATTTCCATTGGGAACGAGGATGGTAATATGTTTCATACCAGTAATTTGTTTAAAGGTAGCACAACAGTTTGTCCTAATTACACCCTAAGAATGTCCTTTTTACACCCCTTAGATATCTCTTTTAGACAGTAGGTTTGACTTATTAAAGATTGAACAATGCTCACTACAGATTTTACCAGAACGCTAACCACATCACAATCACCAGAACAGGTATTCCAAACCGTTTTAAATGTACGGAGCTGGTGGTCCGGATATTTTGCGGAAAGTTTTGAAGGAATATCAACAGAATTAAACGAAGAATTCATCTTTCATGCCGGAGAAGGGGCTCATTACTCAAAACAAAAGCTGATTGAACTAGTGCCCAATAAAAAAGTCGTGTGGCTGGTAACAGATAGCAAACTAAGTTTTCTCGAAAAGCAGGACGAATGGACCGGCACCAAAATAATATTTGAAATTTCCAGCGAAGGAGACCAAACTAATGTAAAGTTTACCCACGAGGGCCTAACACCCGCCTCAGAATGTTTTGACAACTGTACCCCAGCCTGGGCACAATATTTACAGGGCAAGTTGTTACCGTTGATAGGAGGGGGGCGATAGTGTTGTGAATTGTCAATTGTGAATGGTGAATGAGATCGACAACCTATTGACAATTCACCATTCACAATTCACATCTCACAACCTCACTCCAGTCAAGTTATCCACTACCAATGTAAGTTGTAAAACATGGTTTGAATCGAAGTGATCATCTTTAGCGTGGTGAATGAATTGGTTAAAGTAGCCGGTTTCTACAGCGATATTATTGGTTACATTATAGCCAAGCCCAAGAAAAATCCGATTCTGATCGAAGAGGTGATGACCAGTAACAGGGCTGCCATCATTGATAAAGATTTCGTCTTGGGCTATAAAATAGGTGCTGTTTTTGTCGTAACTGTTATGGGTAATTAGGTGTTGGAACTTGAACATGGTTCTTTCTCTGAATACTGTTTCAAAGTGTTGAAGTTTGTCTTTTATTTCTCTTAATTCAGTTCTGAACCGGAAGGAGAAAGTGTTTCTGTTAAGCACTTTGAATAATTGCACTTGCAAAGCGGTGCGGTATTCAGGATAGGCTCTTTGGTTAACATTGTCGCCAATAAAATAATTATACCAGATACCCGCGAAGGCAGAAAGCTTAACAGTTGGTTTGGGGAAATAGTGAATCCATGGCCTGATGGTTAACTGCTCACCATATTCCAGAAATGCTAGTTTCTCATAAGGACTTTGTCTGGAATACTGAAAATCGCATTGCCATTTTAGTTTCTTGCTGAATTTTCCGGCGAGGTCAATCTCAGACCACAGTTGTGTGGTGTTATTAATTTTTTTGTCTTGCGCAAATATGCATGCCGGTAATAAAAGGATGCATAACAAAAGCTGTTTTATCATTTTATTTATCTGATTAATAGATACCAGAAATACGGTCCAATCTAAAGTTTTAGAAAGGGAGGGTACTGTTGTTATTATTGCTCAGATAAAACCTATGTAAAGTTACAGGATAGTAGTTGAGAAACAACCTGGGTTAATGGAGGAAAATTTCAATTTTAAAACCGAGTCAGATCTTAAACCCAACGACTAATTTTTGGTAGATTTCTTTTTTTGAACTGGGTCTTTTGGACAATGCCAGGAAACGGATTCTAATCCAATCCTGACAATGCCTCCTTGTTTTAAATAGTTGTCCATAGACTTTTTCATAGCATCCCTTTCAGATTGTTGCGATATTCCGAGGGCAAAAACAAATTCATCTCTGCTATTCCCACCCATAAAACTAAAATACCCATTTTTAGTGCTGCTATAGTATAACACGCAATCTTCACCTCCACTTTCTTTACACATTTTTAATGCAGCATCTTTAACTTCCTTCATGGTAGCTCTGGGGGCTTCACCATTATCACCCGTTGCTCCCCATTTTCCTGTTTTCTCACATACATAAATGGCTGATTGCGCTGCAACATTCCCAGATGCAAATAACAAACCTATCAAACATACTGCTGATAAATACTTATTCATTGCTTATTTCCCTTCGACAAGCCAAGGGCAGGCTTTATTTTTTATTTCTCTCCCGGATGATACACTTTCACTTTGTGTTTCTCAACATCATCTTTGTAAAAGTAAATGTCTTTAAACTTACCATTCACAAATCCTTCCGCCTGGTCGGTAAAGTTTGGTGAATTAGGATCGGTACTCTGTCCGCCGGTAAGAATGGTTTTGGCTTTTAGCTTTTTACCAAATTCAACAGCTGCAAGAAAACTGTTGCCTGATGTGCCGTAACGTTTATTGTAACCATTGCCCGATCTGCTTTCAAAAGCAGGTAAAGAGCCCCAACGTGAGGAAGAAAAAGGTACAGCGATGCTAGGTTTGTTATCATCGAATCTTTGTCCATCAGGCACGCGCTGATACCGGTTGATCTCTCCCCAGGGCTGGTGCCAGTTACCATAGGTTCTGGTAAGATCATCCAATACTTTTTTCAATGATTGCATTTTTTGGTCTGGGGTGGTTTTGGCCATGTCTTCAAATCTTTTCACAGCATTAGTACCTTCTTCCATGGTTTCGGCGCGTGGAAGAAAATTACTGAGTTGGTTGGCCCAGTCAATAGCAACTGTAGTTGCAACAGAGTTGAGAGCTGCTGTTTTATCCCAGGTACGCAATAGCTCCACTGCTTCTTTTAGTTCAGCTTTTAATGGGCCATTGTAGAAGTCGTAATCTTTACTCAGTGCAGGTATCAGGAAATCAAATGCTGCGAGGTAACGATTATAACCGATTTCAATGATTTTATCGAGGGTAATATTATTTGCATTCTCCAGTAAACGTGCGGCATTGATACCGCGGGCATTTTGTCCGTCAGGGGCCATATAAGAAGGATATTTATTCTTATCAGGACTATCTTTTCCTGCCGAAGTAAAAGGCGTGGAGTTGCAGTTTTGTATCCAGCCAACAGAAGGGTTATGTACCTGAACAATTTCCTCTAGTGCATGAGCACCTTGCCATTCTGTAGCTTTTATACTTCCATCAACCGGACGGGTATAATCATAACCAGGGTTACGTTTTGGAACAAAGTCATTATGCCAGTAGGCTATATTGCCTTTATCATCCGCATAAACAGTATTGTTGGTGGTATTGGAAACCATACGCATGGCATTCTTAAATTCTTCCAGGTTATTCGCTTTGATACTCACCCACGATTGAATCAGTGCACTTAATGAACGATTGAATTCTTTCAATGCCAGCCATTTACCATTCCTGTTACCCATTACCGGGCCATGGTGTGTGTAGAAACCTGTAAAAGGAACGGCTACCTGCTGACCATCTTTCAGGTATTTTACTGTGATAGGTTTTGTCTTTACCGCTTTCATTTCCTTCTCATATTCATACACCCAATTATTATTCACCTTCGAAACTTTTTCTTCATAGAGATCGGCAACATCAGCATAACTGGTAGTATGCATCCATCCACAATGTTCATTAAAGCCCTGGTAGATGAACATTTGTCCCCAGGTAACAGCACCATAAGCATTTAAACCTTCCTCACTAACCATGTGCATTTCTGGTCTGAAATAAAAAGGTACGTGGGGATTGATGTAGAGAATGGCATTCCCACTGGTAGTAAGTTTGGGTGCAATGGCAAAACCATTCGAGCCACTCAGCTCAATATCTTTATTAATGATGGGTTGATAAGCTGTTGCATTTGTGTTGCCATTATAAAAAGTCTTCACTTCATCAAGCGCTATACCACCGGTGCGTGTAGCAGAAACGCTGCCATCAGTAAACATCAGGTGGAACCATGGCTCAAAACGGGTTAATACTTTCGGTTTTACTTCAGGGTGTTTATAGAGGTAAAAATTAATACCGTCTGCAAAAGCATTCAGGAGTTTTTTAAACCAGTTAGGACTGTTATTATAATCTTTAATAGCTTCCGCGCTGTCTACGATCAGTCTTATTTGTAAATCTGCATACAGCATTCGTTCACCATCGGCTTCTGCTTGTCTGCCCAATACTTCGAGGTAATTTCTTTCAACGCGAGAAAAATTCTCTTCGCACTGACTGTATAATAATCCGAACACTGCATCGGCATCGGACTTACCATAAATATGCGGGATACCCCAATTGTCTTTTATAATGTTAATATTTTTCGCCTGCGACTCCCATCTGCTAATTTCTGCAGGAGTAAAGGGTTGGGCAATAGCAAAAGAAGAAAAGAGCAAACAACAAAGCAGTAAACGCATGGTATTGGTTTTGAATAATACCAAATATAAAAAAGCTTTCCCAACCCAGCTCCCTATTTAAATCCGGAGCAGGGTTGGGAATAATGATGTAATGTAAAAACTTGTGGCTTGTAGCCATTGCTGTCCTGGAAAATTTAACCGCGAGCTATAGGTGTCGCGTATGATGGAACACAGATTATCATGATTTTCAAGATCTGTCATGATAGATCTTGAAAATCATGATAATCCGTGTTCTATTTATAGCAGATAATGCATTTACAGCAACCAAATATTTCTTTAAGCAACCGACTTTAAATTTTCTACCCCCCTTTATTCCAATATAAGCAGAAATTCTAAAATAAGCACCCATCAAGGCTTGTAGCTAGCGGCTTGCAGCTTGAAGCCATTTTTCCCCAGACAGCAATAGCTTGCAACCTGAAACTTTCTACCTAATACCCCCATTGCTTCATCACAGCAAGATCTTGTCTTACACATTCAATGGGGTCTATACCCTGGTAAGCTTCCTGTTCAATGATAAAATGGAGGGTACCACCTTTCGATTTGCAGAGATCGGTAATGGCTTTGGTATTGGCAACACCTTTGCCGAGTATAGTACTTTCAAAAGATTTACCATCGGCCGTCTTGGTCTCATCTTTTACATGTATAGATACAAAGCGACCGGGATAGTTGTTAACGATTTCAAGTGCATTAACACCTGTGTGGTATAAGTTACCCATGTCAAGCTGCTGAACAACCAATGATGGGTCTGTATTTTTCAGGATGATATCATATACTTTTTGTCCATTGAGGGTGGCCGTAAACTCAAAATCATGATTATGGTAACCAAAGCGCATACCTGCGGCTTTGCATAGTTCTCCGCTTTTGTTGAATACATCCATATAGGCCAGCATTTCATCGTAGGTTTTGCGTAAGTCGGCATCTAACCATGGACTAATCACCAGTTCCTGCTCCATAATGGCGGCGTCTTCAATGGTATATTTCCAGAGATCGGTGAATTGTTTTTTGTCGGCATCCCAATGGGCTTTACCCATTACTGTATGACCGCTGGGCATTTGCATGCCTAAATCGTTCAGTATTTTCTTAAACTCTTTGGCAGTATAGCCATAAAATTTGCGGTTAACATAATTGGCATGCTCCACATACTTATAGCCCATTTCGGCAATGGCTTTTAATGTGCCGATCGGGTCTTTGCCCATGGCCGCTCTTACCGAATACAACTGTACACCTGTGAGCTGTTTTGTATTGCCCTGTGCAAATAAATTACGTGGTAATACGGTGGTTGCGGCTAAAGCCAGACTGCTGTTCCTTAAAAAAGACCTTCTCGTTGAATTCATGGCTAACAATTATGCAATAAATATAAGACATCTTATTCCTGCTCCGGATTTAAATCAGATGCAGAAAATTTTTTTTTGAAAACGGCGAAAAATATTTCAGTACTTATGTCAAATCCTAGTTGTTTATAAAGACCAATTGCTGCTGCATTATCCTGTCTTACATGCAGAAAGGGTGTTTTGCCTGCGTCAATTATCATTGAACAAATATGTGAGGTAAGTCTCTTGGCATACGACCTGCCCAAATAATCCGGATCTGTACAAATGGCACTTACCTCGGTATGTGTATTTGTTTGAAGTCTTTGTCCGGCCATAGACACCAGCTTGTCTCCGTCAAAAATGCCATAATAGTTGCCAAATTCAATGGTTCTTTGATAGAACGGTCCGGGTTTGGTTTTTTCGGTGAGAACCAGCATTTGCGGTACCTCTGCTTTTGTGAGCGGAACCAAATTGCTCACGTTGTTTTCAAACGGATTAAGTTGATGACATACCATCTGGTAAAGCGGTATGGTAAAAAGCACTTCAAATGCCGGAGTGAACTTTATTTCTCTTGCAAAGGGAACTGAAAAAATCCTGTTGGAGGGTAATTGGGATGCCAGTACGGTAAAATCAGTTTCATCCCAGTTTTTTAAAGCTACAAATGGACAAATATCCCCCGGGTAATATTTTAGAACCTCATTTCCCTGGTTTAAAAAAGAATGATGCGTAGACAAAGCCTCCCATACTGGATTTAACAGGGCATGAATCATAATTGAATACTGTTTAAACGATACCGAAGCCCAAAATTATAAAACAAAGTATTGAATATATATGCCATTCAGTATATGCCAGATGAGGTAATGTCCGAGTCTGATAAATAAGGATGAAGACCATCCATAACGTTTATAATAGATAGCCTGTAACAGGTTCATGGCAAATCCGGTAATCAGGGAGTATGCTATAAACCATCCAGCCCCTGTGGGGAGTTGCTCAATAGGTTCTCTTAATGAAGTAAGGATGGCTATTACAATAAATGCCTGTGGCTGATAAATGCCTTGTTTAATTTTACTGAAAATCAATAGTACCAGTGTGATAGGTATTAGTCGGTAAAAGATTTCTATTTCAAATGCACCTGAGCTGTATAAAAAAATGGAATAAGGAAATGGCTGTGTGTAAGGAGGTAAGCTGGTATGTGCTGTTTGGGTAAGACAATATTCTATGACAAAAAGATCAGCTATACCAAACAGTAAACCGATGAGCAGTGGTTTAAATAACCTGGAAGCCAATGGATGCTCGTTATTCCAAACTTCAGGCAGGCCGGCATTACGCTGAAAAAAAATAAAAGGCAGTCCGATTAATAACAAAGCCACATTTTCAAAATTCCACAGTCTAAGACCGGTAAATTGGCTACTGATACTGTTACCATAAAAAATACCGGCAACAGCAATGAGTATAAAGAAACTAAAAAAAATAACGGACTTTTTCATACGGCAGGTTTAGCATGTTAAGGTAAAAAAATTTCGGCAGGTGTAGAACCTTATGATAAACGCATATTTTCAATTTTTATCATTTTTGAAAGCTGTATTTTCGAAACAGAAGAGAAAAAATGAAACGAACACTGATCATTTATTTTATTGTAGTACTGCAATTAACCCAGGCAGCAGCACAACGCAGTCGTATTTATTTCGATTATAAATGGAAACCATCTTCAGCCGATAAAGCTTTTTATACAGCAGAACTGGTGAAGAATGATACAGGTTGGTTTAGGGCAGACTATAGCGCTAATACCGGTCAGTTAATAAAACATGGGTTCTATAAAGATGCCGACTGTACTATCAAACATGGGGTATTCGAATATTTTTTTGGTAATGGCGAAATCAAGGCAAGAGAAACTTATGCAAACAACCAAAAAATAGGATCGCATATTGCTGTTTATCCCAATGGAATGGTCAGCGATTCAATTCAGTTTAAGCAGGGTATTCCTTATGGTAATTGCATTAGCTGGTACCCAAATGGTAATCCGAGAACAGAAATGCAATTGGATACATTGGGGAATGGGTCCGGACTTGTTATTGGTTTTTTTGATAATGGGGTGGTATCTTTTAAAGGCAAACTGGCTCCGGGATTGCGTAAAACAGGGAATTGGTTTTATTATCACCCGAATGGACAAAGAGCGTCGGTTTTGCAATATGCAAATATTGAAAGCAATACGGCCATGCTGGAACCCAGGCTTAAGTATGATATTTATGAATATGCTTATTACGATTCAACCATCGAATACACCAATACCATTTGTTATGATACGAATGGCGTACAACAACCTGATTGTAAAATAGTGAATACAGTACCGTTATATCCGGGAGGGGTAAATGCCTGGTCAAATTATTTATCTGGTTATTTACCTGATATGATCAATAAATCCAATGGTCCATCAAAAACCATCACCTATGTGGCTTACTTTATGACAAACCCGGATGGAACAAAGTCTGATTTTATGTTGGATAATACGGTGAACAAGAGCTTTGATCAGGAAATCATCGATCTTTTTAAAAAATCAAAAAAGTGGACTGCAGCCTGGCACAATAACCGCATGATACCCATGCTTAATATGCAATCTTTAACACTGGTAAAATCGTTTTAGCAATTGTATTTAGTAATTTTAAAACCTAAATATATTGTTATGCGCAAGAGAATGGGTTTACGGTTTATGGTGTTTTGTCTTTCGCTTTTACTTGCCTCAGGCAGTTTTGCACAGAGCGGTATAGAATGGACTCCCGAGCAACTGGTTGAATTATTTGGCTACTGCGAAAAACCCTACCTGATTAAACAATTGAAAATATCCGAAGCCAATGCAGATAAAATTGGACAGATCAATCACTGGGCCAGGCTTACCAAAATACAAATCCAGAAAAATGCGAACGACACATTTGCTACCGATGGTGAAGTAGAAGAAGCTGTCATTAAAAAATACAAAGCATTGGGACTTTCCGGCGATCAGTTAAAAAACTTAACGGAGAAAAGAAAACAAAGTCTAAGTGAACCCTGTCCACTCATTACCCTGACAGTCAATAAAAACTACGATACTATTGCCAAGCCACAATTGCAATTAATGTTCCGCACCAAATTCCGCAGAACCCTGATGGATAAGCTTGAAGTAAACGGAAAGCAAGCTGATATGTTGATAGAAGCCGAGGTATGGAAGCAAAAGGAAGCTTTAGAAATCAATAAAATTCCTGAAACAGATTTTAACCGGATCAGAAAAACAGTTGCTATGTATACCGACCTGGAAAGGAAGTATGGTTTTATAGGTATTACTGAACAACAAAAAGAAGGCGCAAAAGCTATTTTTAAATCAGCGGAGTAAGTAGAGGGCTTCAAGTCGCAAGCTGCAAGCTGCAAGCCTTGATTGGAGTATATTTTAAGCTTTCTGCTAATAATTGGATAAATGAAAAGGCCCGAGAATTAGCTATTTTAAATAAGGTGATTAAAGAAATATTAGATTGCTGTAAATGCACTAGCTGTTATTAATAGAACACAGATTTTCATGATTTATCATGATAGATCTTGAAAATCATGAAAATCTGTGTTCTATCCTACGCTAGACTTGTCCGAAGGACTCCTTTGGAGCAGCTTGCAGCTTGTCGCTTGAAGCTTAAAATACCCTTATATCTCTCAGAAAATCATTGTTTTATAGTTTAAAGCAATTATTTTGGCATTGCTTATACCAAACTAACCTTGCTGATGCAACCATGCCGTATACTCATTGTTGAAGATGAGTCGCTTGTAGCTATGGATATGGAGCGTATGCTGCTTAACCTGGGCTATGATATAATACCCAATGTAAATAGTTATGCTTCCGCTGTTCAATCCATTGAACAAAATAAACCGGATCTGGTACTACTAGATATTACCCTGAATGATACCAAAACCGGTATTGACCTCTCGGCCTTATTACAACAACAATACCGGATACCATTTATATATGTAACCTCACATTCAGATAAAAAAACCATGGATGATGCCTTGGGAACCAAACCCAATGGCTATCTCCTGAAACCCTTCGAATCGAATGACCTGTATACCGCTATTGAAGTGGCACTGAGTAATTACAGCGGACAGGATATAATAGAACAGGAAAATACTGCAGTAGTTTGTAAAGATGCCCTGTTTATAAAGAACGATAAAAATTTTGTTCGGGTTAATATTGATGATATACAGTGGATCGAATCAGAACATAACTACCTCTATATTATATCCGAAAAAGGTAAACATATTATACGCTCAAATTTCCGCGACTTTCAACAACATGTATCAGATGCTAAATTTTTACAGGTACATAAATCATATATGATTAACCTCAATAAAGTAGATGCTTTTTCACATACAGATATCACCATCAACGGAAAGGAAATACCACTCAGCCGAATGTATAAAGACGATTTTTTTGCCTGTATAAAAAGAATTTTATAGCCTTTTGAGCCAAATGGTACCCAAAATAAGGCAGTTGGTACCTGTTTTTTGCCCGATCCTCGCATTTACTGCATATTTACAGACCACCATGTTACAATTGTTGTCGATATGCTCCAAAGTCAGGCTTACACCTGCTTTGATTTGTTGCTTTTTATTCCTGACGGAATCAAAGGCACAATATAATTATGTAGATACCGAACAAATAAGACAACAAATAAACCAGGCGAAAAGCGACACAACCCGATGCAGGCTTTATGGAATACTGGGTTGGGAAATGCGTTTTTCCAATCAGCCAAAAGCAGTAGAACTGGCAGATAGTATGGTAATGATTGCGAACAGTAGCAACGATTACCTGAGACTGGCAGAGGCTTACCGCATCAAGGGTTTTGTAAAAGTGGTGAACCAGGATATCGAAGGTTGTCTTAAAATGTATGAACTGTCGATGTTCTATGCTAAGAAGGCAAAAAGTAAATATTATGAGTCATCCATCCTGAACCTGATAGGGGGCATGTACCAGGATAAAGCTGATTTCGATAAAGCCATACAGTATTTTTTAGAAGCAAATAAAGCCGCCGAAGAAAGCAAAAGCTCTGAAATGATTGCCTTCAGTGCCAACTGTATGGCAGAAGCCTACTCAGATGCCGGAAGACCCATCAGTTTTACCCGACCCTTTTATGAGAAGGCTTTGAAAGAAGTATTACCCAGGGAAAACTGGCAATATGCCGGAATGATTCATTCCAATATGGCCAAAGAATATATGATGGTGGGCAAACCCGATTCCGCCAAATTGGAAGCCAACATATCTATTGGATACCTGAATAAAGTAAAGACCAAAGGTTATGTGTATGCAACCTGTGCAACAGATATTGGAGAGATCCTCACCAAACTTAAATCCTACAAAGAAGCCGAACAATACCTGTTGCAAGCCTACCAGATTCTCGATAGCTTAAAAACAAAAGACAATAAACTCATCGTATTATCCGCCTTATCCAACCTTTATATTGAAAGTAACCAGTATAATAAAGCCAGTGATTTTGGAAGAACACTCTTATACCTGGCCCAACAATATAAGTCGAAACTATTCCTGCGAAATGCCAATAAGGTATTATCTGAAGTAGCGGAAAAGCGCGGACAGTTGGACAGTGCCATGCTGTTCTTTAAGCAGTATAAATATTGGAACGACAGCATCTTCAATGAGAACAAAGAAAAAACCATCGCTGATGCAGAGAACAGGATGAAAGAAACATTACAGGCAAAAGAGAATGTTGAGCTGAAGTCCTTAAACGCAAGATTGCGCAATAGTAATCTCTTTGTTGCTGCCGTTGCCTGTGTTTTATTACTTGCCGCCTTGTTCATCATTTTTGCTAATAGAAAAATCAAACAGAAAAACCAGGTACTCGAAAACCAGAAACAGCTGATCGAAAGACAGAACGAGGAGAAAGATATTTTATTAAAAGAGATACACCACCGGGTTAAAAACAACCTTCAGGTAGTATCGAGCTTGCTGAACCTGCAGGCCGCTACCATGACTGACCAGAAAGCTATTGATGCATTGATGGCGAGTCAGAAAAGGGTAAAAGCCATTTCATTGATACACCAAAACCTCTATGCATTTGATGACCTGAGTACCGTATCTTTTACAGACTATATCCGTGAACTATACAGCGATCTGCGGCAATTATATAATAAAGGCCATATTGAACTGATCTGCACCGCACCGGCAGAACAGTTTGAATTTGATATTGAAAGGTCTGTTCCATTAGGTCTCATACTAAACGAAGTAATCACCAATGCATTGAAATATGCATTTGATGAAAATCAGCAAGGCACGATTACCATTTCCTGCGAGTCTAATTCGAATGAGATATTAACTATTATAGTCAGGGATAATGGCAGAGGATTGCCTTTCTCATTTGAAGAACATAAGTCCGAATCCTTAGGCTTCCTGATTATACGGGAATTAACGCGTCAGCTAAAAGGCACTGTTAGATGCGAAGTCAATAACGGAACATCTTTTATTTTCAATATTCCTCAAAGCAGGCTTAAGGCATAGTATCATATTTATATTTCATACCCTTTTTGTTGCATTTGGTACCATTTATTCAAAGTTGCGCTTCCCTCTTTATAATTTTCATATGATTTCGAATGGTTGCGAACCATTATTTCGTAGCTATTCAGCATCACATACATATCCAATATCCCCGAAAAGATCATTACCAGGTGATTATTTGAATCAGACGATTATCTGCGGATAACGTTTTGTACAACCAAACTAACTATTATGAAATCAGCTCTACGCAAAGTAGTAAGCCTGTTATTGCTGTCATGTACGACGGCGATCGGTGTTTTAACAGCTCAACCAACTTTTACCTCTACGCCGGTAACAACAGCCACAGTGGGAAGTCCATATACCTATGGTATATCGGCAACTGATCCGTCGAACAACACGCTCAATTTCTCGGCACTTACATTGCCATCGTGGTTAACGTTGAATAATAATGGCCAAAGTACTGCTTCACAGTTTGGTTCAACTATTTCAACACCAGGTGGTGTAGCAGGCGATGATCTAGGAAATATTTATGCAACCCAGTTAAATGGCACCGCTATTTATAAAATTGCTCCGGATGGAACTACTACAAACTGGTTTACCAGACAATCCGGAAACGTATATGGTATGTTTGCATACGATGGTTACTTGTATGTTTCATACTATTATAATTCTACCGTTTCGAGGAGTAAAATCACTAAAATCTCTTTAACAAATCCCGGAGCAGGAGAAACAGATGTTTACCTAAATCCTAATTCTGGCTCTGCCTTTCTCTCGATGACTCACAGAGCAGGTTATTTATATATTGCTGGTTATGGATTGTCTAAGGTAATTCGGGTTAATTTGAGCAACAATGTTGCAAACGATGTTATAACCAACATTAGCGGTCCTTTCGGGCTTGGTTTTAATTCTTCCGGTATTTTATATGTTGCATCTTACACAAGTGGAACCATTTACTCGTTTAATCCTGCTACAAATGTGTTAACTTCTGTAGTCACAGGTTTACAAAATCCGAGTGATGTAAAAGTAGATGCCTACGACAATGTATATGTTTCAGGGTACCAGTATGTAAGAAAATATACACCTAACTTTTCCTCTTTTATAACCGTTTACACTACCTCAAGTTATGTTTGGGGTATGTCAATTACGCCAACTGGTGCATTAGTATTTGGAGATTATAGTGGAAACCGTATAGCCAAATTACAAACTGGTGCTTCTTTAACCGGAACCCCACCATTATCAGCAATGGGAGTAAATAATGTCAGTGTGCGTGTTTCCAATGGTTCTGCTACAGCCGACCAAAACTTTACCATCACGGTGTATAGTGCTCCTACCATATCTGCGATGCCTAATATTTCAAGGGCACTTAATCAGGGCCCTATTACCCTTACCAATCCTACCAGCAATAGCAATGGTGCAATTACTTACACCAGCAGCAATCCTTCTGTTGTGTCAGTAAGTGGTAATACACTTACATTGAATGCACAGGGTACGGCTACCATTACTGCTAATCAGGCTGCATCAGGTTATTTTAATGCAGGAAGTACCAGCTTTACTGTTACGGTTACTGCACCGGTGTTAATACCTGCCAGTGCTTTGAAGTTTGACCCTAGCTTACCGGCAGGAGATAATAGCCGACTCAATTATGTGGATATAGCTAATCCATTCCGAGCCTTTCAAAAAGAAATGACAGTTGAATTCTGGATGTACGCTCCCGATGCTAACCTGCCTTTCGGGTCGGTAATGGGTCAGGGCCCTACAAATCTTGATCAGAATTATTCATGGTTAATGCACCCGAATACGAATGGCACCATGACTTTCTATGTGAATGATGGTGGTACTTTAAGGGGAACCAATTGTAACATAATAGCAGGCTCATGGCATCATTATGCGGCAACATCCAGTGCAACAAGCACTAAGTTTTATGTGGACGGAGTGCTTGTGCATACTGGTCCTGGTGTATCTGGTAATATTATAACTGATGCTGCTTCAGTTATTCATATCGGGAAAGATGTACGATACGCAACCCGCAATTTTCCAAATAATGATCCGAATAACAGGTATGCAACCATGACCATTGATGAAGTGCGTATATGGAGCCGCGAGCTATGTGCAGATGAAATTAACAATAATAAGAATTGCCAGCTATTAAACCCAGCTACGCAAAATGGTCTTGAAGAATATTATACTTTCAATCAGGGCTATGTAAATGAAAACAATTCTAGTGTTACTACTTTAACTGATTTTAGTGGCAAGAACAGAAATGGTACCCTTAATAATTTTACACTGAATGGTACTAGTTCAAACTGGGCAACTTCAGGATCTACGAATACCGGTACTTGTGGCGCTTATGTAACAACCCTTCCAACAATAACTGTAAATGGATCAACCAATTTATGTGCAGGAGGATCTGTAACATTAACTGCGTCAGCGGGAAGCAGTTACCTGTGGAGCAATGGTGCAACTACTCAATCAATAACAGTAAGTGCGGCAGGTAGCTACAGTGTAACAGTGGCTTCAGCAGGAGGCTGTAAAGCTACTTCGGTAGCAAAAACGGTAACTGTAACAACTATCAATAATCAATCTGTTACAGCAGCACCTATCAATATTTGTGGAACTGGGTCGTCAACAATAACACTTGCTGCCTCTCAGTTAGGCGTTAACTATACCCTACGTAATAATGCTGATAATACTATTATAGCAGGTCCTATCGCTGGAACCGGTGCAGCTATTAACTTCAATACAGGAAATATTTCTGCCACAACTACTTATAATGTGTTGGCAGAAACTGGTCCTACAGGTGCACTTAGTTTAAATGGGTCAACCTACGTAACCATACCACATAATGCAAACCTGAATGTTAGCGCAGGTGGACAGTTAACCATGGAAGCATGGGTTAACCCGGCTATCACTGGCCAATGGAGAAATATTCTGATGAAGGGTGCTTATGGTTATGGAATGGCGATAGATGCATCTAACAGATTATATTTCTGGGATCAGGGAGCCGGAAATGCTTATGATACCTGGTCTAATGTAACTGTACCAGCTAATACATGGAGTCATGTAGCAGTTACTGTACAGGATAACGGATCCAGCCTCTCGGTTAAACTTTACCTGAATGGTGTTAATGTGGGCAATAAAACATCCCCTATTGCTCAGATCAATGATAATACAGAAAGCCTGATTATCGGTCGTCAGGGTACTGGTTGTGGCTGTAATTACTTCAACGGAAAATTAGACGATGTTCGTGTTTGGAACACAGTTCGCTCAGCTTCAGAAATTGCTGGGGGCATGAACAATTGTTTGTCCGGTACTGAAACAGGCCTCATTGCATTGTATAAAATGGATGATGGAAATGGTTCAACAGTTGTTGATTCAAAATCGGCTAATAATGGCAATATTGTAGGAACTGCAACCTGGGCTGCCGGAAATGTTGTATGTGGAGCTGTATGTAGCCAACAGATGTCAGCAACACCGACCATTACGGTAAACCCATTACCAACCGTAAACCCGGTAACCAATATTGAAGTATGCCATAATGGAGTTGCCGTACCAGCTATCAATTTCGCAGGTTCAGTTGAAGGCGCAACATATATCTGGACAAACGACAACCCTTCTATCGGTTTAAGTGCAAGTGGTACAGGAAATATTTCCTCATTTACGGCACAAAATCCAGGTACCGTTCCGGTGTATGCCAACATAACAGTAACACCATCATTTACTGTTGATGGAAATACCTGCACTGGTACACCGGTAAGTTTTGTAATTCGTGTGAACCCAATACCTGTAATAGATCCGATAGCCGCACAAACATTGTGCAATGGTGCACAATCGGCTGTTATAAATATTACCAGCTCTGTACCAGGTGCTACCTTTAAATGGACCAACCTCGATCCTTCTGTAAACATTGGTTTAGCCAACGGGGAAGGCGCGGTGATTCCTTCGTTTACTGCGGTTAACAGCAGCAATCAACAAGTGAATGCCAACTATTTGGTTGTATCTTATTTCCAAGGTGAAACAATGGGTTGTGGTACTTCAAGACTGGTAAACTTTGTGGTTAACCCAACTCCAGTGGTTACTGTTACACCTAATGGACCAACCACTTTCTGTGAGGGAGGTTCTGTAACACTATCTGCACCTGCTGGCGCTTCGTATTTATGGAGCAGCGGACAGCAAACGCAATCTATCACTGTATCACAATCCGGAAATTATAGTGTTGCGCTTACCAGTGCAACCGGATGCGGCAATACATCCGCAGCAGTAGCTGTAACAGTAAATCCATTACCAGCCACACCGGTAATCAGTACATCTGGTCCTACATTGGTTTGTGCAGGTAGCCCGGTTACATTAACAGCTCCTGGCGGACAAACATTTGGTAAGTCTATTGATTTCAATGGATCTAATAATATTGTAATACCACATAATAATAGTTTAAACTTCACCTCTCAGTACACCGTTGAATCATGGATTAAAGTGAATGGTTACCAATACGGAACCATCATTTCTAAATTTGAAGATGATAACAACAACAGAGGCTGGATGGTGAATATGGGTGAAACAGGTGATCCAACTAAATTATCGGTTGTTCATTCAAGACTTGGTACCTGGACCAACCCGATTCAGTGGAACACCGGCTTCCAACCTTCACTGAATACATGGTACCATATAGCAGTTGTGTTTGATGCAAGTCTTTCATCAAATCATATTAAACTGTATGTAAATGGTGCATTAACATCACAAACAAGCTGGCCATATACCCTTACGCCGAATGTAGCTAATATGTATTTTGGTGGATATGATGGTCCGGGTAATGGCGTTAACGGGGGTGCTAATTCAAGGTTCTTCAATGGAAAAATTGATGAAGTACGTGTATGGAACTTCGCAAGAACAGCTTCAGATATTAGTGCATTCTATAATCAGTCGGTAAGCCCATCAACCAGTGGACTGGTTGCTGCTTATTCATTCAATGAAGCTTCCGGCAATGCCATCACCGATGCTACTGGTGTAAACAATGGAACGATGGTAAATAATCCAACACGTTCTACAGACGCACCTGCTTCAGCATCATCCGGTACCAGCACCTATTTATGGTCAAACGGCGAAACCAGTCAGTCGATTGTTGCAACCGCTGCAGGTAATTATGCAGTAACCGTAACCAATGAAAATGGTTGCTCAGCTACATCGGCACCTGTAACGATCAGTAATTATGCGTTGCCAACAATTAGTTGTTCTGGAAATATTACCGCCAACAGTTTAGCTAACCAGTGTGGCGCTAATGTTAGCTATCCTGCAGCAACAGTAACGGCTGGCCCGGCTAACCCAACCATAACCTATTCTCATCCATCAGGCTCATTCTTCCCGATAGGAACAACAACCGTTACTGCAACTGTAACAGATGCTTGTGGCAACACAGCTTCCTGTTCATTTACTGTAACCGTTACAGATAACGTAAACCCTGTAATTGCAGCACCGGCCAACCTTATTGTACCGGCAGGTGCTAACTGTACTGCAACTGGTATTAGCCTCGGCACACCGGTAACTTCAGATAATTGTTCGGTAGCATCAGTAACCAATAATGCACCAACGGTATTCCCAATCGGTACTACCAATGTGGTATGGACAGTAACAGATGCTTCAGGTAATATTGCAACGGCAACTCAGGCGGTAACGGTGAAAGATCAAACAGCGCCTGTACCAAATGTGGCTACATTGCCTGATATCAATGGAGAGTGTTCAGTAACTGTAACAACTATACCAAAAGCTACGGACAACTGTAACGCACAAATTACAGCAACCACTACCAGTCCGTTATCATACAATACACAGGGTACATATACCATCGTATGGAAATACACGGATGCTGCAGGTAACTTCAGCACACAAACACAAACTGTGATTGTGAAAGATGTTACACCACCGGTAATCAACTGCCCTGCACCTATTACCACCATAGCACCAAATAACCAGTGTGGTGCGGTAGTAACATTCCCTCAGCCTACCGTAACAGATAATTGTTCATCTGGCACATCTGGCGTGCATACATTAACGAGCGGTACTCAGTTCTTTGACTATGCAGACAACAGGATGGAAACACAGAACAGTCCAGGTTTACCAATGACATTCTTCCCAACCGATGGACAGAAACTGGCGGTATTCCTTGTTAACTGTGGTTCTACCCATTATATGTACCAGAATGTTACCCTGCCTTCAAGTGGACCTATTTCACTTGGGCTAGACATGAAGTACACCAACCATTATGCATCTGGTTTCAGTGCAAGTCAGTTTATTGCTATTGAGTTAAGAAATCCTTCAACCAATGCAATCATTGCAACCCTGTTTAAAACAAATCCGGGTGCAGCACAATCAACACCTATGACGCACTACACATTCGATCTGTCGGCTTATGCTGGTCAGCAAGTGCGTTTGCAGGTAGTAGATGCAACTATAAATAATTACTTTATAGATGTACAATTAGACAATATCACTTTACCAGGCAGCAGCCTCGTAAATGGTAGCTTTGAAACGGGCGATTATACCGGATGGAGCATTGGTAGTGCAAGCACCACCTGTGGAACCTTCGGTATCGGTTCTGGTCCATCTATATCAATTGTACAAAAAGCAGGTTTGCCATCGGGTTCAACCTTCCCGATCGGTACAACCACTAATACCTTTGAAGCTACTGATCTGGCAGGTAATAAATCAACCTGTAGCTTTACCGTAACGGTAAATGCACCAGAGATCAGCATCAGTGGTAATGCAACAGAGATAGTAAGTGGTGATAATACACCATCTGCAACAGATCATACAGATCTGGGAGGCACCATACCAGGTAGTTCAATCAGTAAAACTTATGTAATTACCAATAACGGTACTGCCGCACTTACTATATCATCAATCAATATCAGCAATGCAGCCTTCACCAGAAGTGGTATCAGCTTACCAGCAACCATACAGCCTGGTCAGTCGGCCAGCTTTACCCTGAGCTTTGCTTCAGTATCACTTGGTGTACAAACAGCAGTGGTAACGGTATATAACAACGACTGCACAGAAGCGGCTTACAGCTTTACCGTGAAAGCAGAAGTAACCTGTACCAATCCGGTATTTGTAAATACCAATGCACAGGTACAGGCCAATACAACGGCCACAACATGTAATGCAGTAGTAAACTATCCATTGTCGGTAACAGGTATACCTGCACCGGGATTAAGCTATAGTTTCAGCGGCGCAACCACAGGTAGCGATGCAGGAACAGGTAGTGGAAAAACCTTCAACAAAGGAACAACACATGTAGTGGTAACTGCTGTTAACCCATGTAGTACGGTAGTGAATGAGTTTGATGTGATTGTTTCAGATATCACACCGCCAATAGCTATTGCACAAAACCTGGTAGTGAACCTTGATGCGAATGGTGCAGCAAGCGTAACTGCGGCGCTGATCAATAACGGATCAAGCGACAACTGTGGTATTGCATCTATCAGCTTAAGCAAAACCAGTTTCGGTTGCAACAATGTTGGAACAAACAATGTGATACTAACTGTTACAGATGTAAATGGTAATGTATCAACAGCAACTGCAGTAGTAACTGTGGTAGATGATATCAAACCATCTATTACAGCACCGGCCATGGTGAGCGTAGTGAATACACCTGGCTCATGTATGGCAGCAGTAAACCTGGGTACACCTGAAACCAGTGACAACTGTGGTGTGGCATCAGTAACCAATAATGCACCAGCATTGTTCCCTGTAGGTACTACCATCGTTCGCTGGACAGTTACCGACATACATGGTAATGTAACAGATACGGCTACACAAGAAGTAGTGGTGATCGATAATGAGAATCCGACCATCACTGTAAGTAATATCAGTGTTAACAACGATGCTACTAAATGTTTTGCAACTGTAACCGTAGATCAGCCGGAAACAGCAGACAACTGTGGTGTGTCATCGGTAGTTGGTGTACGTAGCGATAACCAACCGTTAACCGCAACTTACCCTGTAGGTACAACAACCATTACCTGGACAGTTACCGATATACACGGAAATATTAAAACAGCGGTACAAACCATTGTAGTAACAGATAATGAAAAACCAAGCATAACAGCACCAGCCATGGTAAGCGTGGTAAATACACCAGGCTTATGCACAGCTAGTGTTAACCTGGGTACACCTGTAACCAGCGATAACTGCGGAGTGGCAACGGTAACGAATAATGCACCAGCATTGTTCCCAGTGGGTACAACCATTGTTCGCTGGACAGTTACAGATATCCACGGTAATGTTACCGATACAGCCACACAGGAGGTGGTGGTGATAGACAATGAGAACCCAACCATAACGGTAAATAACATCAGCGTGAATAATGATGCCGGTAAGTGTGGAGCAACCGTAGCGATCAGTCTACCTGAAACCGCTGACAACTGTGGTGTGGCAACAGTAATGGGTGTTCGCAGCGATAATAAACTGTTGACAGAAGATTATCCTGTAGGAACAACCATCATTACCTGGACTGTAAGAGACGTAAATGGTAATGTTAAAACAGCAACACAAACCATTGTGGTGACTGACAATGAAAAACCAGTAATCGCTTGTGCAGCAAATCAGGTATTCTGTGCCAACACTGGTGGAAATACACAATACACAGTTCCTGTCCTTAACCAGTCAGACAACTGTGGTATTGCAAGCACTACTTATACTGTAACTGGTGCAACCAACAGAACAGGTAATGGTACGAATGCAAGCGGAAGCTTTGCGATCGGAACATCAACAGTAACCTATACTGTTACAGACATTCATGGTAATGTAAGCACATGCAGCTTTACGGTAACCATCAACCCGCTACCGGTAGCCAGCATTGCGGCGCCAACAGCAGATGCATTCTGTAACCAGTTTACATTAACTGCCAACAGCACCCTCAGCGGACCATTCACCTACCAGTGGATGTTCGGCAACAACACCAAAGCAACTACCCAACAGTTAAGCCTTGGCTTAACAGATGCAGATGGAGTATACAGCGTATACACAACTGATGCAAATGGTTGCAGAAGTGAACTGCCTGCTACCTATAACTACCAGAAACAAACACTGGTGAGCAGCTATACCATCTTAGCTACGAAAGAAGTAAAACTCGGTCAGTACGATAAGGTAGAAAGCGGAAGTGTAGGTGTAATGAGCAGCAGAGGAGAGGCAGAGTTTGAGAAATACAGTTCAGTAACAGGCGCGGGAAGCTTTGTAAAAGCACCAAGAATCGATACTGATAAAGGTGTAACCATCAACAGTAAGATCTATGGTGTTGCAAGTGTAACCCTGCCAACGATGCAGTATAATGTAAGTAATACAAGATACCTGCAGGATAAAACCATCAACTCAAATGTTACTGCAACGGTAAGTGGTAACTATGATGAAGTAACCCTGAAGAAAGGATCGAATGTAACCTTAACGGGTACGGTGTTTGGCAAAATTAAACTGGAAGAAGGCGCAAGCGTACGCTTTACTTCAACCACCATTGATGTAGCTGAAATACAAATTGAAAAAGGACCTAAGAACGGCGGATACAGCTATATCAGATTTGCACCAAATACTAGTATCAGGGTGAGCAAGAAGGTAACAATTGGCAGCGATGTAATTGTGAATCCGGAAGCCTACCAGGTAACTTTCTACATGGCCGATAACAGAAGAGATGAAGAGAAATTCCATGTGAAGGGTGATGATACCAGGATAACAGCCAACATCATCTTACCTGATGGTAAACTGAAAGTAACTGGTGGTAATTATGGTGATGACAAGTGTGATCACAGACCACATAGTGCTAACAGCTGCCGTCACAGAGGACATGGTCACCACGACTGCGACCACCGCGGACATGGAGACAAAGATTGTCGCGATGATGTTTACATGACTGGTCTCTTCATTGCAGAAGAAGTAGAAAGCGAGGGCAAAAACGTAATCTGGAACAGCTTTAGTTGTGGTGCAGGTTCTGCACCGGTAGATGCAGTAGTATCGAGCAACAACAAAGCAACTGTTACGGAAGAATCTTCAAGCCTCAAGCTGCAGGCTGCAAGCAAATCTGAAGAAGAGTTGAAAGTGGTAGTGATGCCGAACCCGACCAGAACATTCTTTACCATCAAGCTGGAAAGCAAGTATGATGCACCGGTAACCATGAGAATGGTAGATGCATCAGGCAGAGTGGTAGAGAGCCGTACTCAGATCGGATCGAACAGCACTATACAGGTAGGACACAATTATAATGCTGGCAATTACTTCGCCGAGTTTGTGCAGGGTAATCGCAGAAAAACTATTCAGCTAATAAAAGTGCGATAAGTACATAGTCCGGGGGGATTAAAAACGAGTTGCACTTAAATTACCCCCTGCTGAATAACCCAAAGACCCGTCTTGTAAAAGGCGGGTCTTTTTTTAACAGAAGAACAGAGGAACAGAAGAATATCCAATGTCGAAGTGATATACTGCTACCAGCAGCATACCACTTCGACATTGGATATTGGACATTCGATATTCCTCTGTTCTTCTATTCATCTGTTTCTTTACCTTTCCGCCTTAATCCTTAAAAATGAAACTGGAAGAAATTTTACAGCAAAGAGCAGGACAAGCCTGTGAGTTATGCGGGGCGAATGAAAAACTTCAAATGTATAAAGTGCCGCCGCAGGACCATGCTTATCCAGAAAACACCGTGATGATCTGTGCCAAATGTGAGGCGCAGGCAGAAAAAAAAGAGCCATTGGATTACAACCATTGGAAGAAACTAACTGAAACAATGTGGAGTGAAGTGCCGGGGGTACAGGTAATGGCCTGGCGCATGTTGAACAGGTTACGTAAAGAAAGCTGGGCGGTAGATCAATTGGATATGCTGTACCTCGACGAAGAAACCCTTGCCTGGGCCAAGGCGCTGGGCGATCATGAACTGGATGGGGAAGCTGCATTACATACGGATGCTTTTGGCAATTTTTTACAGGAAGGCGATACGGTGGTACTGGTAAAAAACCTCGATGTAAAAGGCACCAGTTTTACGGCCCGCCAGGGAACGGTGGTAAAGAATATCCGTTTGGTAAGGGATAATATAGAGCAGATTGAGGGTAAGATTGAAAACCAGATGATTGTGATATTGACTAAATATGTAAAAAAACAAGCCTAATTACTCTTAATCTGTGAATCTGTGGCTAGAATAATAAGCCACAGATTCACAGATTATTTTTTAATAGTAGTTCTTATATCGAAAATTTTTATAGAACAATTGACTACAAAAGGCGAAGATGAATGTCTTCGCTTTTTTGTAGAACGCTACAATATGCGCTGATCAGCGGTCGGAATACCCGTGTTTAATCGAAATAAAGGCGAAAGGCGATGCGGTTATTAGTTAGTTTAATCGCCGTATTCTTGCGGCGAATATGCTTGCCTGTGCGGGGAATAAGTGTTATATTTACCGCATAAAAGCGGGAAATAATGTATATCCATGAACATCCTGATTGGCCACATTTTACCTGGAACAGTGAAAGACTGACGAAATTACTGGCAGAAACACGTCACAAGCAGGGCAAAATGCTCGGCAGAATGGAAGCGCTGGGTTTTTCCGTTCAGTCAGAAGCCAGTTTAGAAAATCTTACGCAGGAAGTAGTTAAATCCAGTGAGATCGAGGGTGAAAACCTGGATATCGAACAGGTTCGGTCATCCATTGCACGCCGCCTGGGTATGGATATCAGCGGACTGGTTCCTTCTGATCGCCATGTAGAGGGGGTTGTTGAAATGATGCTGGATGCAACACAGCATTTTGAGCAACCACTTACTCATGAGCGTTTATATGGCTGGCAGGCAGCTCTTTTCCCCACCGGTCGCAGCAGTATCCATAAAATCACTATCGGTGCGTGGCGTACGGGACAAAACGGCCCTATGCGGGTAGTGTCAGGAGCTATTGGCAAAGAGAAGGTTCATTTTGAAGCACCGCAAGCATCGAGGCTGTCAAATGAAATGAATATTTTTCTTGAATGGTTCAATAATGAAGCTGATCTTGATCCAGTTTTAAAATCAGCTATCGCACATTTATGGTTTGTAACCATTCACCCTTTTGAGGATGGTAACGGACGTATTGCCAGAGCCATAGCTGACATGCAACTTGCGAGGGCGGATAAAACATCGCAGAGGTTCTATAGCATGTCGGCGCAAATTCGCATCGAACGCAATGATTACTATAATATGCTGGAACAAACACAGAAAGGTACACCCGATATTACAGCATGGCTTGAATGGTTTCTCGGATGTTTAATCAGGGCATTTGATAAGATAGAAACTACATTAAAAGAGGCGAATCGCAAAACACAGTTTTGGGATGCTGTAGGCGGTATGGAAATTAATAGTCGCCAGCGTTTAATGCTAAATAAACTACTGGATGGTTTTGATGGAAAATTGAATACATCGAAATGGGCAAATATTGCAAAATGTTCTACAGATACAGCCTTGCGGGATGTTCAGGATTTGATGGATAAAGGAGTTCTTGTAAAAGAAGATGCTGGCGGTAGAAGCACCAGCTATGTATTGAGTGAAAACTTTGGATAGGTAAAAAGGGTTCAGTTGGGCATTAGCTAATAATGCGAATCAAGGGGTGAAGGGGAACTGGTATATCGCTTATAGCTTATGGGTCATGGCATATGGGCTATAGGCTTGATGACCCATCCCGACTTCGGCCGGGACGGGCCATGGGTTAAAATGCGGTGATCAACTTTTGGAAAGTTCCGAAACTTTCCAAAAGTTACACAGAGGCGAGCCAATAATTTACACGGCGAACTCGCCTGACACAAAAAAAGCGAAGACTTTCATCTTCGCTTTGTGGGCCTACCTGGGTATGCTCTATGGATATGTTTTAATTAGCGGCAGATTCCTTACCTCACTTTTCCTTCCACCTATCAGTCACCCCGCAGGCCCTATTTACCTTCAATATTGCCCGAATTATCTTCGCTACAACTGCACTTTTCTATCATATAGAAAACAGCCCTCAACACAAAAACAGTGTTAAACTGTGTAGATGATGTGTTGATGGTGTGTAAATGCCCTAGGAGAAAACCCCTGAAAACTACCATTAAAGCCGGGAAGTGTTATTTTCTGACAGACTGGCCGAAAAGTGTTTTTTGTTTTTGAGTAGGAGGTTTTGGATAGATAATAAAAGAAAATGATCGCCATTAGTAAAGTCTAATTAGCTTTCAGATATTAGTTGTAATTCACTATTTTTGCCGCCCACGAGCAACCTGAAATGGTTACTCTGGGCCTATAGCTTCCGCCTAAGGCGGAGTAAGAGCACTTTTAAAAGTGTTTTGTAGGCATAACCATTTTGAAAACAACATTCGTTGTTTTCGGGCCTATAGCTCAGCTGGTTAGAGCACCTGACTCATAATCAGGGGGTCCCTGGTTCAAGCCCAGGTGGGCCCACGTGAATATCAAGCAGTTATGAAGATCTGTCTCATAGCTGCTTTTTTATTTGCACACAAATTTGCACTATAACTCTTCTGCAAAGCATTCTTAACCATTAACTGCAAATATTTGCATCTTATCGAATGACGGCGGCCAAATAGGTTATTCTTCATTGTTGATATTTCTTGAATTTACTAAATAGTAAAAGCCCATTGGTGTCGCTTCCTTTTTCCAGAAGTTGAATATAGGTTTGTGCAACAATCGTTAATAATGAACAATCCATTTGAAACTTTAGAAGCAAAACTTGATATGCTTACTGAGCAAGTCAATGCTATTGGAGAAAAGTTGCTGACCAAACAAACACAAGAATATGTCGCTGAAGTTGGAGGAATTGAAATGGCAATGCAAATGACAGGGTTGAGTCGGTCCGCGATTTATACACACACTTCACAAAAAACAATTCCTTTCCATAAACCACTTGGGAGTAAAAAATTGATCTTTTATCGCGGAGAGTTGACAAGATGGATAAAAAATCAACAGCATGAAAATTAGCCATGGTCGATTTTGTGAAGCTCATTCAGCCAATAATTGGATCTATTACATCAGATTTGGAAAGTCGATTTATTTTCGGCCCATTCTGCCCGAAGAAATTTCCAAATTGTTTGTATCCAAGATTATTTAAAGATCCGTCAAATGGATTGGAGATAAAAATTTACAGATATCATATCGAATACAATTTCAGTTTCAACGAACTTTTGAAGAGAAATAAGCGAGGCCAAAATATTTCACTCACTGAAATCAAAAAAACAATCGAATTTCTATCCTCTTATTATTTGATTGACCCTTCCGCTTCTTTAATAATAAATCTCGAAATAGGATTTAACTATCCGAATATTAATACAGATTTTTTTATTCATAGCATTATCGGCTGCAGGACTATGGATTATAAGAGAAATTATCATTTAGGTAGAGGTGACGAAATTGCAATCTCAAGTAGTTATATTCAAATAAAAATTTACGACAAAGGAAGACATATCGGTGACGATGAATTGCTTGCCAGAATTGAGATTAAAATGAAAAAATCTTACCAATTAAGAAAATTAAGAGTAACAACACTCGACAGTTTACTAAATGAAACTACAATCAAGAATTGTTTTCAATACTTTATTAAATGTATGGGGAATTTAACCACTGTTAACCCTGAATTAATTACCGAAGAGATAAACCGTGAACAAATCTTTGTGAATAAATGCATGAATGGCTATCAATGGGGTAAAACTGGCGATTCAGGAAGAAGTTGTAAAAGATACAATACCAAACGCAAACTAAAAACCTTACATAAAAAAGCAGGCTTACCTATGGTAAATGAAATCATTATTAGAAAATCAGAGCAGATATTCAATGAATTTATATGTGATGCATTTCAACACAGTATATATGCTGGCGAAATGTATCAAAACTCGCTTGTTAATAAAATATGACTTTACTTGTTCAGGTGGGCAAGGGGGTCTGGGCTTGCATTGAGTGGATCGATTTTTTAGGACCAGACACGAAACGAATTATTGCCCTCAATCCCCAACTGATGATTATACCCCCCATCTTTCAAAGCACAAGGTCCACCCGCATATAACTCCAATTTTTTTTTAGGACCCCATACCCCCCACCCGACCCTATGGAAAGACAAAAAATTGTTTAATTTTTCAGGTCGTTTCGATGCCTTTCCATAGGGTCGGGCGGGGGTAGATTAGACTCTTATGAGAATATCCCAGTTAAGTCTTTCAGCGTGTTTTTCGGACATCCCTTTTGCAATCGAAGAATTAAATGCCACCAAGAACTCCCCCTCTCTCTTCAGAATAAAATCTTTTACGGAATCATTTTCGAGCATTTGTCTATACTGACTGATGTTATTGTCACGCAAATACATTTTTAATAGCATCCCATACTTCCCAATACCAGCTTCTTCCAGTTGTTTATTCAGATTTTCTTCAAGCCTTTTTACTTCGTTCCAATCCATTTCATCCTGCAGATATTTATATAGGAATTCAGGCCGTTGGGAGTATTGATAGGGAGACGTGTATTTTTCGTAATCAGGATGTGTCTGAGTTAATATCGCAGACCGCATTTCCTCCTGCATAATATTCAATTGTGCTATTAGCTGTTTGGATGCTGAAATAGCAAACTGTTCAAATATTGCTTCCGGATCTGTCGTATTCCATTTATTCAGCCGCTGGATCTCTCTGAAAGCGTTTGTATCGAGTATGCGAGTTGAAACATTGAGTGCCTGTTCCAGGTTAAATCGGGTTTTGCCTTTCAAAACAGAGATCTCTGTCAGTAGCCTGAATGCTGCTTCAATATGTCGATGGTCCCACTGATCCTGTTCCAACAATCTTTTGAATTGATGGATGAATTCCTGAACTGATACCGGATTGTAATTTTCCATGATTAATCAGCTGGCAGGTGTATAGATTTCTCCAAAAGAGAGTACCCAACCAATAACCATTCCCACCAAAAACAGGAAAATGCCAGTCCAGTAGAGCCTTCTTCCATTTGGCATGCCCATTTCCGCATATTCCTCATCCATCAATCGGTTTGCTTCCTGTTGTGCAGCTTTAGATTTTAAAGAAGGCGGAAACATCGAAAAAAAGCCCATAATACCTGCCCATGCGATCACATTTTTGGCATCCGCTAATCTGGATAAGCCAATTACAAATAAAAATCCGAGAATAGTAACGCTTATAATCCAGATCTGAGGTTTGCGCCAGATGGTGAATACCCAGTTGTTCAACTGTACCAGGACAAGTTTCAAGACGAAGAAGACAATCAGGATCTTTAAGATCAGCCAGATGATATGCATAGTTTCCGTTTTACGTGGTTGACTGGCCCACAAAAAACACGTGGGCCATTGACAATGCCCGTTATCGAGGCTCGGCCGAGCCCTACCACGGAGCAAAGCAACGCCCACGCTTAACGTAGGCGTCTCGCTTGCTTCCCCCGTGATATGGTGAAATTTGGCCGATTTCGATAACTGGGTTCGCATGCTTAACGCATGATTATATTTTCTCGCTATTACCGTTTCTTATATCCTTATAATTTCAATTTTATAGCCCAAATTTAGGAATACAGGAGCTGAAACCATCTAATTTGCACGTTTTTTAAAATGATATTGAACATTGACAAATTGTTTATTATCTTGATTTTCAATTCCCCCTCATTAAAATCGATTGTAACCACCTTGATTTTGTGAATACAATGGCAAACAATCTTTTTTAGGACGCTAAAAAATCCAGTAAAATCAGTTAGCTGTGGCTTATTACTGATAAACCATTGCTTAAACCTTGTTAAGCGTTCGTTCATTTTTTACTTTAGCGAATTATAAAAAAAAGACATTAGGAAATAGTTATGAGTGATACCCTGGCATTAGAAAAAACCCTTTGGAAAGCTGCTGATAAACTTCGCAAAAACATTGATGCTGCCGAGTACAAGCATATTGTACTGGGCCTGATCTTCCTGAAATATATTTCGGATGCTTTTGAAGACTTGTACGCCAAACTAAAGGCGGATGAAACCAATGGTGCCGATCCGGAAGACAAAGACGAGTACAAAGCCGAAAATGTATTCTTTGTTCCGCAGGACGCCCGCTGGATCTACCTCCAGTCAAAAGCCAAACAGCCTGAAATTGGCAAGTTTGTAGACGATGCCATGGATGCAATTGAAAAAGAAAACCCATCCCTGAAAGGTGTATTACCCAAAGTATTTGCCCGGCAAAACCTTGATCCTACCAGTTTGGGTGAATTGATAGATCTTATTGGAAACATTGCATTGGGTGATGCCAAAGCCCGAAGTGCAGATCTACTGGGACATGTGTTTGAATATTTTCTGGGTGAATTTGCTTTGGCGGAAGGCAAGAAGGGCGGCCAGTTCTATACACCCAGATCTGTGGTTGAATTGCTTGTAGAAATGCTGGAGCCTTATAAAGGCAGGGTGTTTGACCCCTGCTGCGGCAGCGGCGGTATGTTTGTACAGAGTGAAAAATTTGTGGCCGATCGCCAGGGCCGGGTAAATGATATTTCTATATATGGGCAGGAAAGCAACCAAACTACCTGGCGACTGGCAAAGATGAACCTGGCCATTCGTGGTATTGATGCCTCACAGGTAAAGTGGAACAATGAGGGAAGTTTTCTGAATGATGCCCATAAAGACTTGAAAGCCGATTATATTATTGCAAATCCACCCTTTAACGTGAGTGACTGGGGCGGCGACCTAATGCGTACTGATGGCCGCTGGCAATATGGGGTGCCGCCCACCGGTAATGCCAACTTTGCGTGGCTGCAGCATTTTATCTATCATTTAGCGCCCAATGGACAGGCGGGTGTGGTATTGGCGAAAGGAGCTTTAACCTCAAAAACATCCGGCGAAGGGGAAATAAGAAAGGCGTTGATAGAAAATGGTTTGATTGATTGCATTGTAAACCTCCCCGCAAAACTGTTCCTTAATACACAAATACCCGCAGCTCTTTGGTTTATGAGCCGCAACCGGAAAAACGGCAAATTCAGAGACAGAAGTAAAGAGATTCTTTTTATTGATGCACGAAACCTGGGCCACCTGATTAACCGTAGAACCCGTGAATTAAGTGCTGATGATATACAAAAAATTGCCGGCACCTACCACAACTGGAGAAACCCTGATGGCAATTATGAAGACATTGCGGGTTTCTGTGTAGCTACCCCCATATCTAAAGTAGCGGAACTTGATTATGTACTAACTCCAGGCCGCTATGTGGGATTGCCTGATGAAGAAGATGATTTCAATTTTACCGAACGCTTTAGTGCTTTAAAAGCCAAGTTGGAAGAGCAACTAAAAGAAGAGGCGACCCTAAACGATATTATTAAAGCGAATTTGCAAAAGATAAATCTTACTACCAATGGCTGAGATCATCAGGAACCGAACCATCAGGCCGAACACCAGGCAGGCAACCAGCCTCAATTACCGTGTAGCGATTAACGGCATTACGCCTAATGATACACTTGTGGTGAATATAAAACACGAATGCAAACCCTTTTCTAAAACATTCAAGTTTCGAGGTAGGGATGTACTGAAAAAGAAAAGTTTGGGTTTTACTGTTAGTGAAATTGGAAATGAGATTCAGATACATTGGATTAGTACACAACCGATAAATGGGTAATATGAAAGAGTGGAAAGATTTTAGATTAGGCGATGGTATCGAGACTAACAGGAAGAGTATTAATAACAGCTATCCCTACTCAAATATATCATATTTAGATACAGGTTCAATAACCTGTAACCGCATTGATTCATTTCAAAAATTAAGTTTGAAAGAGGCTCCAAGTCGAGCAAAAAGATTAGTTGATGAAAATGATATTATTTACTCAGCGGTAAGACCGAACCAACTTCATTATGGCTTTATAAAGGATCCTCCAGACAATTTAGTAGTCTCTACTGGGTTTGTAACTATAACTTGCAAAAAAGAACTACTTGATCCGCTATTTCTTTATTACAATTTAACGCAGTCACAAACAACAGAATATCTACATTCCATTGCAGAGGCTTCTACTTCTGCATATCCATCCTTGAAACCTAATGATATTGAATCTTTAGACATTCTTCTTCCCCCTCTCCCAGAACAAACCGCTATTGCCTCTATCCTCAGCAGTTTAGACGATAAAAAAGACCTGCTGCAACGCCAAAATGCAACTTTAGAAAAAATGGCGGAAACATTGTTTAGGCAGTGGTTTGTGGAGGGGGCAAAGGAGGATTGGGATACTATGCCACTGAGCCAAATGGCAAATTTTTTAAACGGGTTGGCTTGCCAAAAATTTCCTCCGAAAAATGAAATAGACAAGCTGCCTGTTCTGAAAATAAAGGAATTAAGCGGTGGAATTACTAATAACTCAGATTGGGCAAGTAATGATGTAAAACCTGAATATGTTGTGAGAAATGGCGATATAATATTTGCCTGGTCTGCTTCATTGATGGTTAAAATTTGGGATGGTCAGGACTGTATCTTAAATCAACACTTGTTTAAGGTAACATCCGATAATTTCCCTAAGTGGTTTTATTATTTGTGGTGCAAACACCATTTGGAAGAGTTCATTTCAATAGCAGCGAGTCATGCTACTACGATGGGGCATATTAAGCGTGGAGATTTAGACGAAGCAGCAGTATTAATACCCACTTCACAAGAACTAAAAACAATGACTGATAATGCCGAACCATTGATTGAAAAAATAATCAGCAACAACAACCAAATTCACACCCTCACCGTTTTAAGGGACACTTTATTGCCGAAGCTGATGAGTGGAGAGGTCAGAGTGGAAACAAATAATTAATTTTAGAAAAGAACAATATTATATATGGAAATCAGCATAAAACTAAAAGGTGATATTGAAGTTCGCCTAAAGCCTCTTCGATTCACTGATAAAAAAGAGGAAGAAAATATAATCAGATTTGTCCCTTTGTCCGGGGGACGGGTTCATCTTGCTATTGAGTTAGTGGGCAGTAAGTTCAAAATTATTGACAAACATCCAGATCTTGATGAACCAGAGGATAAATTAAATGAAGTTATTGAAGAGTGGCTTGTTGAGCAAAATCCAAATGATTTGTTTGGCTCAGAAGATACAGAAACAGAAGATGAAGACGATGTAACTCCGTATGATCCAGATAAGATCAGGGTTGATACAAAAAACTTCTCATTGCGCCAGATTTATGATATGATTGAAAGCAAAGACATAAATCTGACTCCTGATTTTCAACGGAATCTTGTTTGGGATAATCAAAGAAAATCCAGATTGATCGAATCTATACTCATGAGAATTCCTTTGCCTATGTTTTATTTTGCTCAAGATGATGAAGGTAGAATCTCGGTAGTAGATGGATTGCAACGACTAAGTACAATACGAGATTTCATGGACAATAAATTTCATTTACGAAAGCTCGAATATTTAGGGGAGAAATGTAATGGGAAGGTTTATACGCATGAAAACCCTAAAAAGGCTATAGATGCTAAGTATTATAGATGGTTTAATATGACTCAAATCACTGTTAACGTAATAGACCCATCTTCACCATTCAAACTCAAATATGATATTTTTAGAAGAATCAATACTGGCGGCCAGCCGTTGAATGCGCAAGAGATCAGGAATTGCTTATCAAGCGATGAACTTCGTATCGCTCTTCGTAAAATGACTGCATTATCAAGTTTTAAAGAAGCGACTGGCCATAGTATCAAAGATGTTCGCATGGAAGCACAGGAGCTGGCATTGCGTTTTATTTTATTTCATCAGAAATATACATCTGATAATACCCTAAATAATTATAGCGGGAATATAGAATCAGAGTTGAATACATTGACAGAAACAATAAGTAAAGACAGAAAGTTTGATAGCAATTATTATTTGGAATTATTTGATAACGCCATGAAAAATGCATATCACTTATTTGGTAGATATTCGTTTAGAAAATGTAAAGTTGAACATATTAACTCAGATGCAAATAGACAACTGATTAACAAAGCTCTTTTTGTTAGCTTTAGTGTACTTCTTAGTAATATAGATAATAATATCGTACAGTCTTCCTCTCAATTTGAATCATTGGCGATGCCATTAGCTGAAAAAGTATCTGCAAATACTGAATTGTTTCTCTACTTGACATACAGCACCAATTCTAAAACAAATATTCAGGCTGCATTTACTGCAGCAAACCAGCTGATAAATAACATTTGAAGAAATGAATCAATTAAAAATAAACCAATTTAAGTGTTTTGTAAATGCTTCTATTGAGATCAATCAACTTACAGTAATGGCTGGTGCAAATGGTAACGGGAAAAGTACCGCTATACAAGCACTACTGTATTTAAGAAGAACGATAGAACATTGTGGTGAATGGATAGATGGCATGTATCAATTGAACAAAATAAATGGCCTTAATGTTCAGCTTAATGGTGCATATTGTTTAGCCCTCGGCAATAGTAGTTTTGTATTAAACAGAAATGCTGAAGTAAGCGAACTTACAATTGGTTTAAGTAATGAGCGAGAGAAAATTATTGTGGTATATGATGTTGATAATAGGAATACACAACTTCATTTAACCCCTAAATCAGTAGATAAATCTGATGTTGCTAATTTCCCAATTTTTAAGCAAGAGTTCTATTATTTGAATGCTGAACGTTTCGGTCCGAGAGTAAGCCAGTCGCTACAGTTTTTTGATTATCCAAACGCGGGTTGGCAAGGAGAAACAACTGCTCAGTTGATCGGTTTAGAAAATGGATATTATAAAATAGATGATGACAGACGATTTAAGGGGACTCAAACTAACTTTTTGATTGACCAGGTAAATTATTGGTTGGACTTTATAATGGAAGGAGTAAAGGTTCGCGTCGAAACAAATCCAAACACATTAAGTGCTCAAGTATTAATTGAAAATCATTTTATAGCTTCCGACCCTACAGTTTCCACTAATTTAGGATTTGGCATAAGCTATATCCTCCCAATAATTGCGACTGGATTAATAGCAAAGAAGGGATGTTTTTTTGTTGTTGAAAATCCAGAAGCTCATTTGCATCCGTCGGCACAATCTAGAATTGGTAGATTTTTATCCATGGTCGCCAGCGCTGGAATACATATAGTTATTGAGACACATAGCGACCATTTAGTTAATGGGATTCAAATAGCTGTTGCCGAGAATTGGTTAAAAAATGATCAAATCACTGTAAACTTTTTCAGTCACATAAAAACAAGCCCAGAGCCAGAAGTTCAGCCTATTAAAATTAAGGATAAGGGTGAACTTACAGATTGGCCCAAAGGCTTTTTTGATCAAACGCAACTTGATTATTCACATCTTTTACGATTGCGGAAGCATGTTTAACTATTATCTTTTCAATCCGAGCTATGTAAATGCTTCAACTAACGATTTGGAAGTCAATCTTCAAAATCTACAAGTTATTTTTACTGGCCGCCAGGCTAACGAGAGTTTTTATAAGCATGACTCTATTTGGAATGTACTTGTTGCTAATGGTACGTTTGCGGAAGTAGCCTTTTCTGCTTTTACTGATAAGCAGTTTTCGATTCAGGTGCTACCTCAGCTCTTGCAGCAAATAGAATCAATTGAAAATCCAATTGTCTCTATTCAAGATTTCAATAATCGATATCGGATTTATAATGCTTTTTATGGAATCAATTTTACTGGCCCGCACCAAGAATTCCAAATAGTAGATTTGTTCTCTTATACCACATTTCGAGATAACAATAATTGGAATCTAACTCCCGAAACATTTTGGGAAAGACGCACTGAACTTTTTTCAAAAATCATACTATGCCCATCAGTTGAAGCCCAAGTATTAGCAATTGGTGGACAATATCTTGATCAAATAGTTGACAGAATACGAGAGCTCGATAAATATGTGGATGCATTCTGGGCTAATGGAAACTTCAATTATAATGATGCAAACAATCGTACTTCATTGAATATTTCACCGGAGTCCGAATCAACAATGCAACGCGAGGATTTAGTAAATTTGAGAGTTTTTAGCCTTCCTGATGGAAGGCGAGAATGCTTCGAACTTCATATAAAAACAGGAAATCTTCGTTTTCATTTTTTACCAGAAAATAATCACATATATATCGGATATATAGGAAAACATTTAAAAACATCAAAAGATTGATAAATGACCCATATCTCCGAAAACCATATTGAACTGCTCGCAATTGAACGCCTCGAACAATTGGGCTATAATTATATTTACGGTCCCGATATTGCATTTGACAGTGACACACCAGAACGCGATAGCTTTGAACAGGTATTGCTGCTGCAACGGATTCGTAATGCAGTTCGTAAAATAAACACTGACCTTACTTCTGATGTACAGGAAGAGGCGATCAAAGAGATACAACGTATCGCTTCGCCGGAACTGCTCACCAACAATGAAACTTTTCATCGTCTGTTAACCGAAGGCATACCGGTATCCCAAAGGATTGATGGCGATGATCGAGGTGATAGGGTTTGGTTGATCGATTTCAACAACCCAACGAATAACGAATTTTTGGCCGTTAATCAGTACACCATAATAGAAAATGGGCATAACAAAAGACCTGATCTTTTGCTTTTCGTTAATGGCATACCACTTGTATTATTAGAGTTAAAGAATGCTGTAGATGAAAAAACAACCATTCGCTCGGCATTTAAACAAGTAGAAACTTACAAATCCATTATACCCGGACTATTTACTTTTAACGCTTTTTCTATCATCTCAGATGGGCTTGAAGCAAAAGCTGGCTCTATTTCTGCAAGTTTCAGCAGGTTTATGTCCTGGAAATCTGCGGATGGTAAATCGGAGGCTTCGCATCTGGTGAGTCAATTAGAGACATTGATTCATGGCATGCTCAATAAAACAACTTTGATTGATTTGATCAGGCACTTCATCGTGTTCGAAAAATCTAAGAAAGGGGATCTTAAAACTGGTATTACAACTATCGCCACCGTAAAGAAACTGGCGGCTTACCACCAATATTATGCTGTTAATCGTGCTGTTGAATCAACACTCAGAGCAACAGGATATTCAGTGGCTATTGGAGACTCATTAAATATACTACAGGAAGATCCTGAAAGCTATGGACTGCCTGCTGTAAAGAAGCAACCGATTGGGGATAAAAAAGGAGGTGTTGTATGGCATACACAGGGAAGTGGCAAATCTCTGTCAATGGTGTTTTATACTGGTAAAATTGTACTCGCATTAGGCAATCCTACTGTATTGGTAATTACAGATCGCAATGATCTGGATGATCAGTTGTTCGATACGTTTGCAGCGTCTAAACAACTGATAAGACAGGAGCCAGTTCAGGCAGAAGATAGAAATCATTTAAAAGAGTTGCTGAAAGTAGCTTCTGGAGGCGTGATATTTACCACTATTCAAAAATTTCAGCCAACCGAAGGGAATGTATATGAGCAACTTTCTGACAGAAAGAATATTGTTGTCATTGCTGACGAAGCCCATAGAACACAATACGGGTTCAATGCTAAGAACATTGATGTAAAAGATGAAAAAGGTAATGTTATCGGTAAGAAAATTGTGTACGGCTTTGCAAAGTACATGCGCGATGCCTTGCCTAATGCAACCTATTTAGGATTTACTGGTACACCCATTGAAAGTACCGATGTAAATACACCGGCTGTATTCGGCAACTATGTAGATATTTATGATATAGCGCAGGCAGTAGAAGATGGCGCCACCGTTCGTATCTATTATGAAAGCCGTCTGGCCAAAGTGGCTTTAAGCGAAGAAGGCAAGAAGTTGGTGGATGAACTCGATGATGAATTATCACAAGAAGACTTAACCGATACACAAAAGGCAAAAGCGAAATGGGCCCAGCTGGAGGCTTTAGTGGGCAGTGAGAACAGGATTAAAAATATAGCGAAAGATATTATTGCGCATTTTAGCCAGCGGCAGGAAGTGTTTGAAGGGAAAGGAATGATTGTTTCCATGAGTAGAAGAATTGCCGCTGAATTGTATGAGGCAATCATAGAGTTGAAACCCGAATGGCATTCAGACGATTTGAATAAAGGCGTGATAAAAGTGGTCATGACTTCCGCTTCTTCTGATGGTCCCAAAATTTCAAAACACCATACTACAAAAGAGCAAAGAAGAGTATTAGCTGACAGAATGAAGAATCCGGCAGATGAGCTACAATTAGTTATCGTCCGCGATATGTGGCTTACCGGCTTTGACGCCCCCAGTATGCATACCCTCTACATTGATAAGCCGATGAAGGGGCATAACCTGATGCAAGCCATTGCCAGGGTGAACAGGGTTTACAAAGACAAGCCTGGTGGGTTGATCGTAGATTACCTGGGTATTGCTTCTGATTTGAAAAAAGCACTTTCATTCTATTCCGATGCCGGTGGCAAAGGAGATCCAACTATTGCACAGGAACAGGCAGTTGAACTAATGCTGGAGAAGCTGGAAGTGGTAGCCAACATGTTTCATGGTTTTGAATATGAAACATATTTTGACGCAACCACATCACAAAAGCTGTCGATGATTCTGGCAGCTGAGGAACATATTTTAGGTTTGGAAGATGGCAAGAAGAGATATATAAACGAAGTAAGTGCTTTATCACAGGCATTTGCCATTGCCATCCCTCATGATCAGGCTATGGATGTAAAAGATGAAGTTTCTTTTTTCCAAGCTGTAAAAGCAAGATTGGTAAAGTTTGATAGTACAGGATCAGGAAAAACAGACGAAGAAATTGAAACCACTATTCGACAAGTAGTTGACAAAGCATTGGTTTCTGAACAGGTCATTGATGTATTTGATGCGGCGGGTATCAAGAAGCCGGATATTTCAATTCTTTCAGATGAATTCCTTTTTGAATTGAAAGGAATGGAACACAAGAATATAGCGTTAGAAGTATTAAAGAAATTGTTGAATGATGAGTTAAAAGTAAGAGCTAAAAAGAACCTGGTCCAAAGCCGGACATTCCTGGAAATGCTTGAAAATGCCATACAGAAATACCATAACAAAATACTTACGGCCGCCGAGGTGATTGATGAATTAATCAAACTCAGTAAAGAAATTGTAGAAACAGACAATCATGCAAAGCAGCTTGGCCTGACAGATTTTGAGTATGCGTTCTATACAGCAGTTTCAGATAACGATAGTGCTGTAGAACTTATGCAAAAGGATAAACTAAGAGAACTGGCGGTTGTATTAACCGAGACTATCCGACAGAATGCTTCTATAGACTGGACAATTAAGGAGAGTGTAAAAGCAAAATTGAAAATAGCTGTCAAAAGAGTTTTAAGAAAATATGGCTATCCACCTGACATGCAAATGCTGGCTACGGAAACTATATTGAAACAGGCAGAGATTATGGCAAATGATATCACGGGATAAAGCATTTCACATTTATAGAAGTTAAGTTAACTATTAATACATATCATTTTGCAAAGGTTTACCGATATCCAAAAAGAAATCATTTCGCAAATTGACATTTGCACACGCAGTTTAAAGATTGCAGTAACATGGTTTACCAATCGTGATATCTTTGATGCCATCATCAGGAGGATCCGTGAGGCAAACATTTCCGTAGAACTTATTGTGCTGAATGACCGAATCAACAATAAACGAGAGGGTGTACCGTTTCAAGAATTGATTAATCTAAATGGGAAATTTTATTATAGTACAAGCGATGCGATGGTGCACCATAAGTTTTGCATTTTTGATGATCAAAAAGTCATAACTGGTTCGTACAACTGGACCTATTATGCTGAAAACAGAAACTGGGAAAATATTGTCACTTTAACTGATATTGGGGTTGTGACAGCTTATGTTGAGGAATTTGCCAGAGTGATTTCTGCCCATACATTAGTAACCGACCAAAGTAAGTCTGCGAATCAACAGATGGCAATAAACGATCTGGATTATCTTCAAACGGATTACCTGTTTCAGGCTAAAGCAGAAATGGGGAAAGGCAATGAACTGGAAGTCGGTAAGATCTATACACAACTTCTTAAAATAAACTCAAACCAACCTGAAATTCAGAAAACAAGAACGGAGATCTTAAGCAAGTATAACAATACCGAACTTGTTGTCAGCCCGTTTGAAATTGGTCTGAATTTTCAAAAGGGATATGAAGTTGTTATACCTGCATTTCAAAAACTTCCTTATACCGGGATAAAAAATGGCACAACAGCTTTTGATAATCAGAAAGCTGTCAAAATAACTGTTCAGAAATTTGATATCACTTCAAGAACTATTCTGGAATTAAATCTTATCAACATCAAATCATTTATTAAGGGTGATTGTACAATTGAACACCGCCTTGAATTATTGCCAAATGGCGTATTAACAGTCTACGGCAAGGAGATTGGCGGAAACCAACGTGCCGTTTCTGGTTGGGTAAATATCAAACAATTTCTTCCCGACTATAAAAAGATCAGTTAACGCCCATTAGGCTAATGTCTTATAAATACGCCTTTTAATCAAAGTTAAATAGCGCATCTGTTGCATTTAACAAAGTATCATCAGTAAAACTCCCCAAATAATTTTGCGTTGTTTTTAAACTACTATGGCCTAACATATCGCTAATAATACCAATAGGCTGATTGCCTCTTTTCAACATGGTAGCAAATGAATGCCTGGCTGTCATATTTGACAAGCGGCCGCCAAGCTCGAGTTTAGTTGCTATTTTTTCCAACTGCTGATTGATTTTTCGATTGAAAGATTTAATTGCATCTTTTTCTTCACTTGGAGTCATTTTTCTATTCAATACGCTAAATATCAAATCGTCTTTTTTGTGACAATTAATTGCCCGTAGCTGTTGTATAATCGCTTTCGTTTCTTCGCGCAATGGAATTTGAATTGTTTTTTGTTCAGACTTTTTTGTATTGACCGTTTTTGAACGGTTAAAAAGAATAAACTTTTCCTGAATGTTTTCGTTTTTAAGTTTGAGAATATCGCCAATATTCATTCCTCCACATAGGTATGACAGCTTCCAGAATGAAATCGCTTCTTGTTCAAGTGGTGATTCCGACTCAAAAGCCATAACAGCTTTTATTTCGGAATTTGTAAGCGCCTTTTTAGTATTATAACCACCTGGAATCTTATAGCGCGTAAATGGGTATAATTCTTTTTTTACCAGACCTCTATTAATTGCCTCATTATATACAGCTCTCAATTGACGGGTGTATATACCAACTGTAGTAAGACTCTTTTTATTTTCCAAGAATTTTTTTTCAAAAGAAGACAAAAACTCAGGAGTTAGGTCCTTAAAAGAAAGACCTTTTTTAAATCGAGTAAACGCATTAAGAGATTCCTGATATGCACGTGCTGATCCCTCATTCCCTTTTTTCCTATTCATTTCAATTATCTCATTGTACAGATCCACCAAATCTCTTTTTGTATTTTTGCTTTTTCCAGATCCCAAATAGAGTGCCTTGAAATCGTCAAAATCGAACTCTTCCATTTTAGCAATAATTGCCTTTGCATTTTGCTCCACTTTAGCCAACCCACTCTTTACATCTTTCAAGCTCGCATCTTTCAATCGAGCACTGTTTATTTTTTTCCAGTCGGATAGTGATAAGCTATACTTCGTTCTAAACCTCCTTGTCTTACCGAGATAGTACACGCTCAGTTTAATAGGAAATATTCCGCCTTTTTTTTCTGAGCGAGGATCAAAAAAGAAGGTAATGGTTGGTATATTTTCCATGATTTGAAAATTTGCACTGTAATTTGCACTATAAAATTAGCAATAAACAAGAAACATCAAAAAGAAAATATTCAGACACTTGGCCTGTAATCCTTTTTTATATTGCTTTTCAAAGGAGTATTTAAAATGAAATAGAAATATCAAAAAAATCTTTCTCCTGACTCATAATCAGGGGGTCCCTGGTTCAAGCCCAGGTGGGCCCACATAGAAAGCAAGCAGTTATGAACTAAAAATTCATAGCTGCTTTTTCTTTTGCAGAAGGTTGCATTGATTTTCTTTCAAAATGAAAATCAATTCTTTTCAATTGAAAATTCTTTAAACGTTCCAATTTACTATTACTTTATTGCTTTCTCACATTCACATCATACGCTTTCTGGTAACTCTTATACCCAAATAGCCTGATGGCAGGTGTTAACAGAAACCCGGTTAGCTTTTGTAAAATTACCGGTGGTTTATCCAGGTAAGAATCGAACCCTGCACTGTTGAGCATTGTCATCTGAAACATGGTACCAATTGATTTACCAAATTTGGGATCATGAGCTAGCAAACCATACACCTGTACAAGGTAAAAAGCAAACTCTTCCGGAAATGCAATCAGGTCTTTGGTGCGAATGGTATCAGCCGTTTCATTGAAAGGCTTATGTGGCGTGCCTTTGGGAATATGTAACGACTGACCCGGACGTATCTTTTTCACTTCACCATTTACCAGTATACTCAATTCGCCATTGGTTACTTCAAACACTTCATCAAATGTGGTATGAATATGTACGGGTGGTCCGGGCGCATAAGGTTGAATTTCGGAGGCACAGTACACATATCCATTCTCCTGTTTAACAACGGTTTGACTAACCTTTTCCTGGGTAGAATAAAAAACATCGCCCGGTTTAAAATAATTACTGATTTCGGGTTTTTTCTCCGGAAAGATCACCAGATGCAATAAGTAGCCAATAGCGAGATAGGCTGCCAGCACAATGAGAAAATACATAGCTGTCTTTTTTAATTTTTTCTTGAACATAGTAGTTGTCATTTATTCGTACAAAGGTGCCCATAGTACGATCACTCAAATTGTACGTATCGGACATGTTTGTTATAGGAGTCCATAGTCCATGGTCTATGGTCTATCGTCCATGGTTCTGGTCAGCTCATGAAAAAATATGAAAGGGGAGATCGCTTTTTTGGAGCTGGTAATCTTTAGCGGTGAGACCGGTATAATTTTTAAACACACGACAGAAATGTGCCTGGTCATAAAATCCGGCTTCATAGGCAATACTGGTCAATGGTTTGGCATCATCATGCATGAGTGATACTGCAGTCCGGAATTTTTTGTGGATCAGGAGTTCTTCGGTTGTTAGTCCAAATAAACTTTGAGATTTTCTATTCAACTGCCTCGAAGAATAGCAGATATGTTTTGTAAGCATATCAACAGAAGTGGGCACTTCCATCATTGAATTGGAGAAGATGTTACAGAAATGGTGTGTCCTGGTACATTTTACCTGGTCCAAATCAGGGAAAACATGTTCAATAACAGCCACTCTTTCCTGAAAGCTGGATGCTTCCTTTAATTGATGCCATACCTGGTTAAAAAGCGGGTTGATTAAAGTGAGATCAATTAAAGTATCCTTGCACTCAGATGGCAATATTCCCAGCAAAGGTTTTACCATATAGGTTTCCAGGTTAATACCAAACAAATGCTGTTCGCCTGAATACCGAACATTAACCAGGTGTGTATTTAAGCCCTGAATAAAACAGTTGGGGGCATTACTGGCCTTCGATTGATGAGGTAAAATACCCATCATGGGGTCCGATAAATTGAAGACCATTTCTACCATCCCTTTTGGTAAAATCATTTCTTTAGAAATACCCTGCGATTGGGTTTCCCATATAGCAGTAATATAGCTGCTCAGTGCAGACTGGGATGGTATATATACTTTCGACTTCATCTTCAGTTTGCAAAACTGATAAAAGCCGATCAATGTATCGAATGCTTTAGGCTGATTGGCATTTTAGGGTCATAAGCGGTATGGTGTAGTTATGTAGACATATCATTCATCTACATCCAGCGAAGTTTGTCCTTCAATATATTCCATTATTAATCCCATAAAATCTTAGGCATTTCATTGATTATTGTTGCTGTTCTTTCTTTTATAGCCTTTTCAATCCTTTCAGGTGAGTTACCCTGGTCTTCGAGTTTCATTGTATTGGAAGCCCGCATTACAATTTCAGCAGCAAGTGATGCTGCCCGTTTTTCTATCAAGGCATCCAATGAACCATCATTTGGTACAAAACCATATACCAATTGCATATCAATGGCCTTTCCTATTTCTCTTAGCGACTTAATAGTAATGGATCCATCTTTTTCTCTTCTTTCAATATCTAATACGGCCTGCTTTGAAATAGATAGTTTATTTCCCAATTGAAACATTGACATTCCTATAGCAGTACGAATGGCTTTTATCCATCCCGTAGGCGGAATGGCTACTTCTTTTAACGCAGAAAAAGCCATCATTTTGTTATTCAACTGCTGCAGTTGTAATAAGTGCTTAGGCATAATGGTAAAGTTATATGTTGACTTAATTTCTACAAAAGTAAAGCAATTGCTTTACTTTTCAATTTAGGAGGCTGTTAAACCTCCTCCATTATAGATCGATTAGCCAACAACTCTCGCCATTGTTGGTCGCCTGACCAACAATCAATGGAGACTTTCCAAAAATTCCTCCACCCAATCGCACGATAAATTATTCCACCTCCACTAAAGCCTTGAAAATTTTAGCCTCAAACTATTACCCACCACACTTACACTGCTTAGTGCCATAGCTGCGCCGGCAATCATAGGATTCAGCAGAAAACCATTTACAGGATACAACAAACCCGCAGCAACAGGTATACCAATGAGGTTATAGATAAATGCCCAGAATAAATTCTGCTTAATCGTTGCAACGGTCGACTTAGAAAGCCTGATTGCCTTGGTGATACTTGTAAGCTCAGAACCGATGAGGGTTATTTTAGCAACATCCATCGCTATATCACTTCCTTTACCCATGGCAATACTAACATTTGCCATGGCAAGCGCATGACTATCATTAATGCCATCTCCAACCATGGCAACAGTTTTTCCCTGCTGCTGCAATGCAGCAATAAATGCACCCTTTTCTGCTGGCAATACCTCCGCTTTATAATGTGTAATTCCTACTTCAGCAGCTATGGCCCTTGCTGTTTGCTCATTATCGCCGGTAAGCATAAATACTTCAATACCCATTGCTGTTAATGCCTCAACAGCTTGTTTTGAACTGGGTTTTATTTTATCTGTAATGGCAATTACTGCTTTCGCCTGCCGGTCCTCAGCAAAAAGAATCACTGTTTTTGCCTGCTGCTGTAAACGTTGTACGGTTTCACTTAAAGCAGCATCAACTATTACCTGCTGCTCCTGCATTAATACCGGAGACCCCAGGAGGTAAACATGCGATTGGTAGTTTGCCTGAATGCCTTTACCGGTAATACTGGTTATCTGTTCAACCATCACCTTTGTGGTATGGTCATTTTCAAGATACCTAACCACGGCCTCTGCCAATGGATGTTCAGACTGTGCTTCAATGGCCAGTAGCAGGCTTTTCATTTTTTGTTCATCCGTATTTTCTGCAAACACGATATCACTCAGTTCCGGTTTTCCTTCTGTAATGGTGCCTGTTTTATCTAATACTATGCTGTTTATTTTATGTGCCAACTCCAGGCTTTCAGCATCTTTAATCAGTATATTGTTTTCAGCACCTTTACCAATACCAACCATAATAGCAGTTGGTGTGGCAAGTCCTAAAGCACATGGACATGCAATGACTAAAACAGTTACCGCATTCAGGAGCGCAAGTGTAAAGCCGTTCTCTACACCCGAAAAAGACCAAACGATAAAAGTTAGTAGGGCAATACCCATTACTACAGGAACAAAAATGCCGGCGATTTTATCTACCAGTTTTTGTACAGGCGCTTTACTACCCTGTGCCTGCTCAACCAGTTTGATGATCTGTGCAAGAAAAGTATCAGCACCCACTTTTTCAGCCCGGAAACGAAAGCTTCCTTTTTGGTTGATGGTACCTGCATAAACAGCAGCCCCTGCATTTTTTTCTACAGGTACCGGCTCACCCGTAATCATGCTTTCATCTATAAAAGAGCTACCACTGGTTACCGTACCATCCACAGGAATTTTCTCTCCGGGCTTCACCAGTATTATTGCATTTTGTTGTACAGCAGCAATAGGTATTTCCTCAGTTGCTTCATTGTCTAATACAATGGTTACTGTTTTCGGCTGTAAACCAATCAGTTTTTTAATGGCATAAGAAGTGTTTGATTTGGCTTTTTCTTCCAGCAGTTTGCCCAGTGAGATAAATGCAATGATCACTGCGGCAGCTTCATAGTACACATGCGGATGTAAACCACGGCTATGCCAGAATGAAGCAAAAAAAGTATTGAAAAAACTGAATGCCCAGGCAATACCTGTACTTAAGGCCACCAGTGTATCCATATTGGCTTTCCCGTATTTAGCCTGCTTCCAGGCAGTAGTAAAGAAACTGCGTCCGAAATAAAATACCACAGGCGTGGAGAGTGCCAGCATGATATAATTGGCATAAGGCATATCCATAAAGAACATACCTATCATAACGATCGGTATAGATAAAACCGTAGACCAGAGCGTTCTTTTTTTGAGACGGGCATAATGCTTTTGTTGAGCATCTTCTTTTGCCTGTTGCTGGTTATCTTCTTCAATAACAAGATCGTAACCTATGGAACGAACTGTTAATCGAAACTTCTCCGGACTGGCAATGGAGGGATCATAAATAACCCAGGCATCCTGGTTAGCAAAGTTTACATTGGCTTCTTTCACGCCTTCAACGGATTGTAACATCGATTCTACACTTACGGCACATGCGGCACAGGTCATTTCAAGAACCGGAAATCTTTTTTTTATAAAGGAAGATGATGACTGTTCTGTTTGCATAAAGAAATATTTACTGCAAAGCTAGTTGCAGCCACTGGCTGTAGTTTTACACAATTACTTATAACATGTATATAATTTTTTGTTCCGGTTTTGTTAATACCATAGACCATCATAGAGAAAGATAGCTGTCAGGCAGGAATATTTTATCTTTGTACAATGTCTGTTACACTCCACATAAAGAATATGGTCTGCGATCGCTGTATAATGGTGGTAAAGGATTTGTTTGAACAAAACGGACATATTCTCTCTAATATTCAACTCGGACAAATAACCCTGAATACAGAACCTGATACCACACAACTGGAAATACTTAGAAACAGGCTGCAGGAGCTTGGGTTTGAATTACTGGATGACAAGAAAGCAAAAACGGTTGAACGCATCAAAACGGTCATTGTATCATTGATACATGGTAGCCAGGATGAAGAATTTAACCTGAAACTCTCTGCAATTCTTGAAGAAAAAACAGGCTTGGACTATCACTATTTAAGCTCATTGTTTTCGGCTGTAGAAGGCATAACTATTGAACGTTATGCAATTTTACAGCGAATTGAGCGCGTGAAAGAATTGTTGATATATGATGAGAAAAGTCTCAGTGAAATAGCTTTTGAAATGGGTTACAGCAGCGTACAGCACTTATCACAACAATTCAAAAAAACAACCGGTCTTACTCCCTCGCATTTTAAACAACTGAAAGACAATAAAAGGAAACCGTTGGATAAAATCAACGACTAATTGTAACTGTTTCGGAAAATTATATACATCGGAACAACGATTATATAACAATTCAGCCTTGAGCCAATACTAGCTTTGCATTATCAATCTAATGGGATATTCCCTCAGATAATGAAATGAAGCAACATGGAAACCTTACAATTTAAAACAACCATTAAATGCATGGGTTGTGTGGCTAATGCTACACCCAACCTCAACAAAGTAGCCGGTAATGACAACTGGAAGGTAGATATTCAGCATCCTGATAAAATTCTGGAAGTTCAGACGAACGGATCAGTGCAGGCGGCGGATATTATTAAAGCAGTGCAGGAGGCCGGATATAAAGCAGCACCTGTTGAATAACAGGTACTGCTTTACTATTATGTAACCAACAAATCATTATATGAAAAAATTAGTAACACTTTTTTTCCTGTTTATTACACAACTGGTATCGGCACAATTAAAGCCTATGCAGGATGTGCTTAAGAACTACATCGGTTTAAAAAATGAGCTGGTGGCCGGTAATGCAGCAAATAGTAAAAAGTCAGCAATAGATTTAAAAACAGCACTTGAAGCTATTCAGTCAAAGTCTGTTGATGAAGAAACCTGGAAAGCAGTTAGTCCGATAAAGGAGAAACTGTTAGGCAGTTTACAACTGTTCTTAAAAGAACAGTCAATAGCCCAGCAAAGGGAAGCTTTTGCCGCACTATCTGACCAGATGATACGGTTGGCGAAAACCACTTCACTAAGCGAAGCAGAATTATATGTGGATTATTGCCCGATGAAAAAAGCATCCTGGTTAAGCATCGAAAAACCCATTAAGAACCCGTATTATGGAAATATGATGTTAACCTGTGGAAGTATAAAAGAAACCATTAAACAATAGAAGGATGAAACGCTGCGCTCTTTTCTTTTTTGTGATGATATTATTCGCCGGTGTTAAAGCACAGTACATGCCTGCGATGGAACAAGGTAATAGAAAGCCTTTTGTTACAAGGGTAGGTAATAAACTGTTGTATCATTTATATGTTACAGATACTGTGGTGAATTATACTGGTAAAAAAGCAAATGGAGTTGCTATTAATGGCAGTATACCGGCTCCAACACTTTATTTCACGGAAGGAGATAGCGTAGAAATTCAGGTGCATAACCTGATGCACATGGAAACATCCATTCACTGGCATGGATTGATATTGCCCAATGAACAGGATGGGGTTCCTTATTTAACAACTGCTCCTATTAAAGCGCATAGTACCCATGTATTTCGGTTTCCAATAGTACAACATGGTACCTATTGGTATCATTCGCATACCATGTTACAAGAACAGAGTGGCATGTATGGCGCAATTGTTATTCAACCGAAAGAAAAAACCAATATTCCGGAAGAAGTGGTGTTATTGAGCGACTGGACAGATGAAAATCCGAACCAGGTTGAACGATCACTTCATTATGCAACAGACTGGTATGCCATTAAAAAGGGGGCCACACAAAATTATTGGCAGGCAATTAAAGAAAAGAAGTTAGGCGTAAAAATAACGAATGAGTGGAAACGTATGATGGCCATGGATGTAAGTGATGTGTATTATGATGCGCTGTTTACCAATGGTAAAACAGAGGAGGTAAAACCATCGTATAAGCCTGGCGATAAGGTTCGCCTTCGTATCATCAATGGTAGTTCATCAACTTATTTCTGGATTGGTTATGGCGGAGGGAAAATGGCTGTTATTGCTAATGATGGGGCTGAAGTAACGCCGGTTGAAGTGGATAGATTTATTGTTGGCGTTTCAGAAACTTACGATGTGCTGGTAACGGTTCCAGAATCGGGCAGTGTAGAGTTACGGGCAACAGCGGAAGACAGAACACGCAGTACCTCACTCTGGTTGGGTTCGGGAGAAAAAAAGTACGCACCGGTTTTACCAAGGCTGAAATATTTCGAGGGAATGAAGATGATGAACGATATGATGAATGCCGATGGTACGATGAATGATATGGGTATGAAAATGAGCCTGCAACAGATGGATATGAATACGGTGATGTATCCGGAGATTGTAGACAGCAACCAAAATATTGTTACACTGAATTATGCTATGCTGAAAGCTCCGCAGAAAACCACTTTACCCGAGGGCCCTGTACGCGAAATGAAATTTGAGCTAACGGGCAATATGAACAGGTATGTTTGGACACTGAATAATAAAACAATTTCGGAATCAGATAAAATATTGATCAAACAAGGTGAGAATATCAGGATCATACTGACCAATAATTCCATGATGCGTCATCCGATGCATTTGCATGGACATTTTTTTCGTACGCTGAATGGGCAGGGCGATTACTCGCCGTTGAAAACCGTATTGGATATAATGCCAATGGAAACCGATACAATTGAGTTTCATGCATCAGAAAAATATGGCGACTGGTATTTTCATTGTCATATTCTCTATCACATGATGAGTGGCATGGGACGCATATTCTCTTATGAAAACTCACCACCTAATCCGCAAATACCAGATGCAAAAAAAGCTTTACGAAAAGTTTATGCTGACGATAGGCGCTTTTACCTTGGGGCACAAATTGGTTTGGAAACAAACGGCTCCGATGGTGAGCTTATGTATTCCAATACCAGGTGGATGATTCAAAATGAATGGCGCTTGGGTACCAATAAGGAACAGGGTTTCGAAAATGAATTTCATGTAGGCCGTTTAGTAGGTCGTAATCAGTGGCTAATGCCATACCTTGGTTTCGATTGGCGATATCGAAAGCATGATAAGGTAGAGAAGAATCTGTTTGGGCAAACAAATACAAAAGATCAACGGGGAGTTATTTGTGTAGGAGTACAATATACATTACCAATGTTGTTAAGAGCCGATGCGCGAGTTGATATGGATGGAAAAATCAGGGTTCAGTTTGGCAGAGAAGATATGCCACTCACCAGCAGACTTCGTTTTAATTTTATGTGGAACACAGATAAAGAGTATATGACCGGCTTTAGGTACATACTTAGTAAGTACATATCTCTCTCATCGCATTACGACAGTGATATGGGATTTGGAGCTGGTGTATCTATTAGTTATTGATGTTTGCTATTTCATAAATTTTTTTTCAAGTCGGTTATGACTTTATTTCAAAAGAATATATTTTAGTCATTTAGTTCAATCATATCATGCTTAATATATCTTTGCAAAAATTTTCCCCTTGTTCCTCAAACAATTCTTCACGGCAATAATATTACTGGCATTTAGTTGTCAGTTATTTAACCGTGCAGCCATTGTTACCAGCTATTATACCAATAAAGCAGCCTACGAAAAAAACTGTGAGAACAAAGCAAAACCACAGCTGGCTTGTCATGGTAAATGCCAGATGATGAAGCAACTTAAAGCGGAAGAGAAAAAAGACCAGCAGAATCCTGAGCGAAGGTTAGATAATAAAAATGAAGTGGTGCTTTCTTCTAAATCATTTTATCCTTCTCTTACAAAGCTTACTACATTAAGATCAACTTATTTCGATTACTACCAGCCAGGAAAATTTTCTGGCATTGCACAATCTGTGTTTCATCCACCCACGGTTTAACAGTACATATTAGGCGAATCAAGGGTTGGAAGAGCTTATGGTCGATAGTCCATAGTCCATGGTCCATGGTCCATGGTCTATGGTCTATGGTCTATGGTCTATGGTCTTTGGTCTTTGGCCCATACGCAAGTTCCCAATTCTCAACCATTGATAGTCCCGCATTTTAATCGTTCGTTCGCAAGCGATCAGTAATTCTATTGATTTATTTTAATTAGTACAAAATGAAACGCATCATTTTTGCGTCAGTAATTCTTTTTGCCTCATGCAAAAAAGAAACTGACAACCCATACAATAGTAATCTTACAGGAAACCTCTCTGTAGAGTTCGATAATATTGCAGGAACATCAGACCTGCAATTAAATACAGGTACTTATACTAATGCAGCCGGAGAAAACTTCAAAGTAACCAAGCTGAAATATTATGTAAGCAATTTCAGCTTAACAAAAGCAGATGGCAGTACCTATACTATTCCGCAAGACAGTTGCTATTTTCTGATAGATGAATCTGCTTCATCATCTACAAGGCCGGTTTTAAAAGTACCCGAGGGGGAATATAAAACCCTCAGTTTTGTGTTGGGGGTAGACAGTTTACGAAACACCATGGATGTATCGAAACGCACAGGTGTACTAGACCCAACAACATCCGCGGCCGATATGTACTGGGGATGGAACAGTGGATATATTTTCTTTAAAGCAGAAGGAACAAGTACAGCAGCCAATGGGGGCAACTTTGCATTTCATGTAGGTGGCTTTGGAGGTTACAGCACCCCAACGGTAAATAACCTGAGAAAAATTACCATCGATCTTTCTGCAAGAGGAACTGCAAAAGTAAAAGCTGGTAAATCATCCAACATACACTTGTTTGCTGATTTGCTGAAGGCATTTAACGGAACAAGCAATATGAGCTTTGCATCAGTAGCCATGATACATTCAGCTACTGCCGGAACACCAGTGGCCAACAATGCAGCCTTCATGTTTACACACGATCATACTGAAAACTAATACCATGAAACGAAATCAGTTGATCACCGGAATTTTCCTTGCTGCCGCTTTAATAGCGTGCAGTAAGGAAGTAATCCGCGAAGTATTTACAGGCTTTATACAGCCTGAAGGATTTCCTGCACCGGCCTATCATTTCTCTACTAATACCATTAAAAAAGAAACATTTGAGCTGGGTAGGAAATTATTTTATGACCCCATTCTTTCTGCCAACAATACCATTAGTTGTGGAACCTGTCATATTCAAACATCTGCATTTACCCACCACGGACATGCATTCAGTCATGGCATATTCGACAGAATGGGAACGCGTAATAGTCCACCTATCATGAATCTCGCGTGGAATACATCTTTCATGTGGGATGGCGGCATATTCGATCTCGATCTGCAATCCATAGCACCCATTACCAACCACCTGGAAATGGATGAAACGATGGATAATGTGCTGAAAAAACTCAAAGCAAGTGCTGTTTATCCAACACTGTTTTCAAAAGCCTACGGTGATCCTGAAATTACCGGGGTGCGTTTTTTAAAAGCGCTTTCTCAATTTATGCTGATCTGTGTAAGTGCTAATGCACGATATGATAGTGTGATGAGAAAGCTAGCGGTATTTACGCCACTTGAAAATCAGGGGTATGCCTTATTCAAAACAAAATGTAGTAACTGCCATGTAGAACCATTGTTTACAGATTATTCATTTCGAAACAATGGTTTAGCTCCTTCTTTAGTAAACGACGAAGGCCGTTACCTCGTTACCCAGCAGGTTACAGACAGGTATAGGTTTAAAGTACCGAGTCTGCGCAACCTGGCATACACAGCACCCTATATGCATGATGGAAGGCTACTCACATTAGATGCAGTTCTTGATCATTATGTAAGTGGGGTGCAGTCAACCGTTAACCTCGATCCTTTACTAGTGAATGGTATCAGTCTTACAACAGAAGAGCGCACAGCACTATTAGCATTTTTACAAACACTGAACGATCGCAGTTTTATCACCAATAAATTATTGTCAGAACCATGAATTATAAAATCAGAATAATAATATGTATGCTAATAATGATGGCATCGGGCAGGGTAAAAGTTTATGCATGTGATATATGCGGGTGCGGAGTAGGCAATGCATATATAGGCATACTTCCAGATTTTCAGCAAAAGGTATTTGGTATCCGATATCGGACGAATGCATTACTAACGCATGTTGCAACAGGTGGTACAGCTTCATACCTCACTACCGAAGAGCATTACCGAACCTTAGAAAGCTGGACGGGCTTCAATATCTCAAAACGTTTCAGAATAATGGCAACCCTACCTTATCACCTGAATGAAAAATATAACCAGGGATTGAAACAGGCCAAGCAGGGAATAGGCGATATAAGTGTGGCAGGATATTATGCCTTGATCAATACAAGAAAACAAGTCAACACAAAACTATTGGTGCAAAGTCTTTGGGTAGGTAGCTCTATTAAATTCGCAACAGGAAAATATAACCCGACAGATAAAAATGCATCTGTACAAAATGCAAACCTGTTTCAGTTAGGCACAGGCAGTACTGATTTTAGTTTGCATGCCATGTATGATATACGATATCAGGATTTTGGACTGAATGCTAATACCATGTACAAGATAAATACAGTAAACAACTATCAGTATAAGTATGGCAATAAATGGAGCAATAGTTTACAGGCATACTATAAATTCCGGGTTCATGGAAAATGGTTGCTTGCACCAAATATGGGTTTACAATATGAACAATCCTCACAAGACAGCGACCAACAATTGCAAGTAAATTTATCGGGAGGTAATTTGCTCATGGGAACCATTGGACTTGAAAGCGGAACCGGTAAATTTTCATTCGGCGCCAACTGGCAAACACCGCTTCAGCAAAAACTGATGAAGGGCATGATTAAGGCAGAGAATAGGGTGATGGTGCATTTTAGTGTTTTTTTGTAGCCATTTGTTTGTAGCCATTAGCTATTAGCTATTAGCAGTTGTTTAGGGTGGTGATTTACTCAATGACAATTAGAAGGCCTTATAAATAATAGATTTCAATATTTTTTAGAAGAAATAAATTGAACGCAGATTTATCATGATTTATCATGATAATCATGATAAATCCGTGTTCCATTTGTTCCTCGCAAGAGTTCAGTCTACATACTTTAATGGCAATCAGAGCGCAAAGACTAATAGCCAAAAGTTAAAAGCCTCACTATAACTTTTTATTATATATTTTATTATTATATTTATAGTTCAAAGCCTGCTATCTGCACCAATTCTATAACCGTTTAAAGCTTACATTTCTACTGGCACTATTCAGTACGGCGGTGCTATATGGACAAAAAGCGGGGTTTAAAGGCTCAATAACTGACACAACCGGAAAGCAGCCATTACATTATGCTGTAATTGCTTTAATCAGTAAAGCAGATTCTACATTAATTAATTCCATTCGCAGTAATACGGAGGGTAAATTTCAATTAGAAAAAATTAAACCTGGATCATATACGGTGATGCTTACCTATCCGGAAATGGCAGATTTTCTGATAGACATAAACCTGGCTGACACAGGTATATTGGATATTGGTAAAATAGTAATGACATCACGCTACCACCTCCTGGAGGAAGTAACGGTAAGGGCTGGAAAAGCCATCAGGATGAGGGGAGATACACTTGAGTACAAAGCAGATAGTTTTCAGGTAGCACCTGGTGCAAATGTTGAGGCATTATTGCGCAGGTTGCCAGGTATTGAGATAGGTCCGGATGGAAAAATAAAAGCGCAGGGAAAAATTGTAAATACTGTTTTGGTAGATGGGGATGAATTTTTTCGGGACGACCCAACCTTGGTAACCCAATACCTGAAAGCATCATCCGTAGATAAGGTACAGGTTTTTGATAAAAAATCCTTAGAAGCGGAGTTTTCAGGAATTGATGATGGTGTTACCAACAAAACCATGAATATCACCCTTAAAGAAGACAGTAAAAAAGGTTTATTCGGAAAATTATCTGCAGGCTCAAATGGGGATGGATTTTACAGCCATGAAGGCATGGTTAATAAATTCAACAGAAAAGAGAAAATGGCTGTTTTTGGGATTTCTTCTAATACTGGTAGAATGGGGTTAGGTTACGATGACAGAGCTAAATTCTTAACTAATACACAGAGTAGGATTTCCATAGAGGATGACGATGAAATAATGTATGAAATGGATTTTGATGAAGGCTATTCTTCAGGTATTCCAACCAGTACAAATGTGGGTTCGCAGTATGTAAATAAATGGAAACAAGACAAACAGTACATCAACCTTAATTATTCCTTCAGCAGGGTACAGTCAACTGGGTGGGAAACACATAGCGGATCACAACTTCTGCCCGACTATAGTATCAGGGCAATTAATGGCAATAACAATTTCTTTTCATTAAACAATAAACACAATGCAGTTGCAGTATATGAAACAAAGATTGATTCTTTCTCTATGGTAAGAATATCATTGAACGGCCTATCAGGAGAAACAAGCAGTGCCAACTATAATTATGAAGAATCAAAAGATGGGATGGGTAATTTTCTGAATAAAAGCAATCAGCAAGTTACCCAGAATGGCAAACAGCAATCGGTAGCAGGTAACTTTATCTGGCAAAAAAGGTTTCGCAAAATAGGCAGAGTGGCTAGTTTGTATTTTGAAAAGGACAACCAGGAGAGAACATCTATTAAGCTGGCAGAAACAACTAATTTCTTTTATAGTAATAACAACCCAACTGCAGATACGTTGAACCAGTTACAGGATAATACTGGGAAAACAAACAAAACCAGAGCCAGGTTAACTTTCACTGAACCGATTTCCAAAAATTTGCTCATTAGTTCAGAATATACCTGGAGTTCCATTGCTAGCGACAGGAACCGCAATGTATTTGGTCAAAGTGCAATGGGTAAATACGATGATCCGATTGATACATTGAGTAATAATTATCATTTTAATATTCGTTCACACATACCCGGTCTGACAATACAGTTTAAAACCAAAAAAATTTCCATTTCAGGGGGAAGTAAAATTAATTTTAGCGAACTGGAACAGCAGAACCTGAACCTTAAACAAACGGTAATAAGGAGGTTCAACAATTATTTTCCAACAGCAAGGATAAGTCTTTCGCTGAAAGAACAAAGCAGAATAGAGCTTCAATACAATGGAAATACCAGACAACCTTCAATTGAACAACTACAACCGTTAAGAGATAATAGTAATCCGCTTTATACCAATATCGGTAACCCAAATCTTCGCCCATCATTTGATCATTCGCTGAGAATTAGTTTTTCAAAATATGATTTCAAAGGAAATAGTTTGAATTTATCAGTTAGCTGGCAACAAACAATTAATGCTTTTACAAGTAAGCAAACCGTTGACCAATTCAACCGATCTGTAACACAATACATCAATCGAAACAATCTTCCTTCTGGTTCTTTCTTTCTTTATTTCAACAAACCACTCTTAAAATCAAACTCAACAAAATCTGTCAATTTAGGTATTCATATTAATGGATCTAGTTATGGTTATTTGCAAATATTGAATGATCAGGAGATCATTACCAGACAGAAGGGTTTATCAGTAGGAGCCAATTTGATGTATTTCAAATACAATAAATTAACGCTCCAATATTCTTTTGAAGTTAGATTTACTGCGAGTAATGCCAATATTGGTAATATCGGTGCAACCAAAATGTTTACACATAATCATACCCCCAAAGCCACTATTTATTTACCCTGGAGGATAGAGCTGGAAACCAATGCCAATATGCAGTTTCAGCCGGCAAACGGGTCGTTCGGAAATGCCCGAAATATAGTTAAATGGAATGCCTCCTTACAAAAGAAGTTTTTAAAAAATGATAAGGCGATACTTAATTTATCTGTTTTTGATATTTTAAATCAATATACTGGATTCTATAGAAGTATAAATGGAAATGGTTTTTATGAATCGTCGAATAATTATATACCCAGGTATGCACTATTGTCCTTTATTTGGAATTTCTCTACCAGATTATAACTGAATATGAAATTAAAATATCGCTTACTAACATTTGTTATACTGCTACTAGCAGGTGACACAATTCGTGCCCAGGATTTTGTTACAAAGGGGAAAATCTATTATGAAAAAAAAGATAACATGCGAAAGCAGTTCGCACGTTCTAATGCTCAATTACCGAATGGAATGGTATTCCCTGAATCAGTGACCTCTTTTTTTGAGTTAACATTTTCTGGAGAAAGGGCATTATATAAGGCTGGAAAAGAAGAAACACGTTTATCGGAAGAGATGGATGGGCAAGATGTGAGTTTTGGTAAAACCCCAAACATCATGTACAGTCATTATGGTAAAGGTCAGCGTGTGGTTAAAAAACAAATAATTCAGGAAACACTAATCCTTGAAGACAGCATATCTCCTGTTCAATGGAAAATTGAGCAGGAAACAAGGAGTATTGCCGGATATAATTGCCGCAAAGCGATAGGACGCATTTTCGATACACTGTATGTAGTTGCTTTTTATGCGGAAGAGTTGGTAATAAAAGGTGGACCAGAAGGTTTTTCTGGCTTGCCCGGGATGATTTTGCAGTTGGCAATACCCAGACTTAGTTCCGTATGGACTGCCACTAAAATTGAACTTGCGGAAGTAGATGAGTCGGAAGTAGCGCCTCCAACAACCAAGGGAAAACGACTAACGAAAGAGGAGCAAAAAGCCAAACTGAAAAAAATGGCAACAGAACTAGGCATAGCTGATCCGGAAGCATTTGCGAAACAAGTATTCGCTTCTGGGTACTTTTTATAAGTATAGATTCACAACATAGCCGATACTGCCGTTGTTAGTAGCCTAATCAACAACACTAATTTTTCTTCAAACCTTTTTTCAAAGACGATTTCCGGATCACCAATTCCGACCTCACCACAATAGTTTGTGTATGTTTCAAATTAGATACCCCTTTGAGGTGGTTAATCAGGTTACGTGCGGCAATTTCTCCTACGTCGATACCGGGGTAATGGATGGTGGTTAACTGGGGTTCTATGATTTTACTGATGGCATCGTTGTTAAAGCCAACAATGGCAATATCTTCCGGTATGCGAATACCATTTTCTTTGAGGGTTTTCATGCATACGGCTGCAGAGAAATCGTTGGTAATAAATGCACCGTCCGGTAATGGTTTCATTTTCAGGATTTCCATAGCGGCTTCTCTGCCGCCCTGTTCACTAAGGTCTTTAATAAGTACCAGGCTTTTATCGAAGGGTATATGGTTGTCTTTCAGCGCATCTACATAACCTTTATGGCGTTGGGCATATACATTTCGTTGTAGGTTGGCGGTAACCAATACTATTCTCTTGCAGCCTTGCTCAATCAGGTGTTCGGTAGCGTAGTAGCCACATTTTTGGTTATCAATAATTACCTTGGTATTCTCACTTTGTTCTTCAACACGGTCAAAAAATACGATGGGAATACCCTTTTCATTAAAGGATTCAAAGTGTTCCAGGTTTTTTGTATTGAAGGAAAGAGAGGCGATTAGGCCGTCTACTCTTTTATGAAAAAGGTTCATCGCATTGGCTGCTTCTTTCTCATAGCTTTCAGATGAGTGGGCAATGATGATATCATAACCAGCTTCGGTGGTAATCTTTTCAATACCGGCAAGAACGGAAGACATGAAGTTACTGTTCAACTCATGCATCATGATGCCAATGGTATTGGTTTTTTGTTTGCGAAGGTTGCTGGCAAAATTGTTATGACGGTAGCCGAGTTCTTTGGCGGCAAGCTGAATGCGCTTTTTGGTATTCTTATTAATCGCAGGATGGTCTTGTAATCCGCGACTTACAGTGGCTGATGAGAGATTAAGGTGTGCCGCTATATCGTAAATCGTGGTCTCTTTTTTGGGCTTCATTTGCAATCGGTTGCGAGGGCTTTTTATATTAAATACAATTTACAAAGAAATCAATCATAAAGTGTTCACGGGTATATGAATTGCGGGTTTAAAAATTTTGCAAAGCGATCATTTCGAACAAAAATCAGTTGGTTTAGTCATCCAATTGTCAACCGGATCGCAAAATTAATCCAGAATATATTCCACCGATTTCATAAATCAACACGCTTGAGGTGGGATAATGTAGCCTAAAGGAAGTACCAGAGAGATTAATGGGTTATTATAAGCGTGAGCAGGGTTAAAATATGCAAAGTGTCGGCATAATTAATTCGTTTTGGTCCTAAAACAGTCTTGTCTTCATCTTCAAATGGTAAAACGATAGGCAACTTTTGACTGGAGCAGGAGCCTGGGTAGGTTTGGTAGTGCGCATAATCCGAATTATACGGCTGGCCTGGTTCTAAGTGGCGCTTGACTAATGAGAAATTTTCAAATCCCGGTTATGATGGGTGGGCGAAAATGGGCTAAAAAGCAATTTTTTTAGAAATTTATGCAAGCGATTGCATTTTTATTAAAAATTTGTTTACATTAGTCAAACGAAAATCAAGCGCAATTCCGAAGCAATAGTGGTAAAAAAGCTGTGAAACCTTTATCCACACTGCATTTCAAAAGCCAATACATACGAAAGTATGCAGTGTGCCGGATAAGCTGGGGATAGCCTGAAAAGGCAATCAGCACCAGAATAATTGTTTTTTTTACACTTGTGCAACGGATTGCATAAAAACTTTGTCAAACAAAGTTCTACGACCAATTGCTGCTATATGATGAATAGAATGAACTTGCCACTTTCTCTTCCATGCATCGTGCGCGTCTATATGCACGATGGCCGGTCAGTTCTGTTTCCCCAACCTTACTTACTTCATCATACTAATACCTCAGCGGTACTGCAATCCTGTCTCTTTTCTATCCGCGACAGGCATCCTTTTAAGTTCAACATTAGGGATGGATAGCTTTCTGGCTACTCAACACAACCTATCTATAATTATGTATACTTCTCAAAGCGATAATTAAATATGAAAAAGCCTCTAAACAAAACAAAACAAATCTTACAGAGCTTGTTTCGGGTTAAAGCATGGGTGCTGTCTGGAGTGATATTGTTGGGATTGCTTAGCATATCCGACAATGCGCTTGCACAGACAAACACTGTGCGCGGCCGTGTAACAAATGCTTCCGGCGAGCCTTTATCAGGTGCTTCCGTACAGGTTAAAGGCACCAACACCGGTACCACTACCGACAATGCAGGTAATTATAGTATTGCTGCAGCGCGTGGTGCTGTACTGGTAGTTTCTAGTGTTAACTATGCCCCCCGCGAAATAACGGTCGGTAGTAGTAATACAGTGAATGTAAGCCTTACCAGTATCACCGACGACCTCGGTGAAGTAGTGGTAATTGGTTACGGTACACAGAAGAAAAAAGATGTTACCGGTTCAACCATCACCATTAAAAGCGAAACCCTCAACGAAATCAAAGCGCCAAACATCTTTAACCAGTTGCAAGGACGCGCTGCAGGTGTTGATATTGTAAGCAATAGCTCACAAATCGGCGCAGGTGGTGAAATCAGAATTCGTGGTAACCGTTCAATTACAGGTAATAATAACCCATTGATCGTAGTAGACGGAATGGTTTACGGCGGTAGCGTAAACGACCTGAACCCGGAAAACATTGCCAGTGTAGATATCTTAAAAGATGCATCTGCAACTGCTATCTACGGTTCTCGTGGTGCGAACGGTGTAATCATCGTTACTACCAAACGTGGTAGCTCTTCCAGAAAACCAGAAACAACCTATAATGGTTATGTAGGTGTGGTAAGCGCTATTAATACTTACCGTTTATTCAATGGTGCTGAATATGCCCAGTTCAAGGCAGATGCCGCTGAAGGTAATTCAACCACTGCTGGTGCCAACCTCTATGCACTTCGCCCAATTGAACAAACAAACCTCGCAGCAGGTGTAAGCACTGACTGGCAGAAACTTTTACTTACCACTGGTTTAAGAACCAGTCACGACCTTAATGTTAGAGGTGGTAATGATAGAACGCAATATTTCTTTGGTATGGGTTATTATCAGGAAACTGGTATTATTACCGACCAGAAATTGGAGCGTTTCTCATTCAATGTAAATATCGATCATAAAGTATCTGATCGCCTTAAAGTTGGTTTTACCAGTTTCAATACTTTATTAAGATCAAACAGACTTGGAACAAACGCATATGGTGCGGGTACAAGACTCGGACCATTGTTCAAACCATATAATGATGATGGTACGCTGAATTTCCGTCCGGCTTCAAGCCAGGGTGTGGATGATCAGCAGATCAACCCACTTACCTCTATAGGTAACAACGACCTCATCAAAGCATTTCAGCGCAGATACCAGGTTCAGCATAATTTTTATGCAGAAGTGGGTATCATCAAAGACCTGAAATTTAAATCAACATTCGGTTTTGGTTGGTCACAGACATTCAATAGCAACTATACTGGTCCAAATACCGTATTCAATGTTAACACCAACGTAGCAAACGCTGGCTTAAGCACTGCTAACTCAGAAGGATGGCAGTACACGTTGAACAACTCATTAGAGTACAACAAAAACATCGGTACCAAACATAAATTACAGGTACTTGCCTTACAGGAAGTTCAGAAGAACCATTTCAGGGCACAACAATTTAATGGTGTTGGTGTACCTGCAGACTTCATGCAAGACTATAACTGGCAGCAGGTTAATACTGTTACACCGCAAGGTGGTAACTTCAGTGAGTCTGCTGTAATTGGTTATATGGGTCGTGCTATCTATACTTTCGATAATAAGTATAGCATCACCGCTACCGTTAGAACAGATGGAGCTTCTGTACTTTCTCCAGGAAACCAGTGGGTAACTTATCCCGCCGTTTCTGCAGGTTGGAATATTGACAAAGAGAAATTCATGGAGAATGTGAAGTTTGTTTCAAGCCTGAAATTAAGAGCAGGTTATGGTATCAGCTCAAATGCCGGTATCAACCCTTATACTACCCTGGGTAGTTTAGGAACCAGCTTCTACAATTTCGGACAAGGAACCAATATCGGAACGAACTATGTAAATGGGTATTCAATCAATACAAGTCCTAACCCGAACCTTACCTGGGAAAAAACAGCTGGTTTAAATATCGGGGTTGATTTCTCATTGTTTAAAAATCGTTTGAGTGGTTCTATCGAATACTATAATACCAAAACAACAGATATCCTCTTACAACGTCAGTTGCCACGTAGTAATGGTACCAACTCAATCTTAACCAATGCCGGACGTACTTCATCTTATGGTATGGAATTCTCTTTAAGCAGTGTGAACATTAAGAGCAGAACAGGCTTTACCTGGACTTCTGACCTGAACATGTTCTTCAACAGAGAGCGTATCGATGCATTACAGAATAACCTTTCACAGGATTTAGGTAATGGTTGGTTTGTTGGTTACCCTGTTACCGTAATTTTTGACTACAAAAAATTAGGTATCTGGCAAACTAGCGAAGCCACTCAGGCAGCTGTATATGGTGCAAAACCAGGTGATATCAAAATTGAAGACAGGAACAAAGACAATGCTATCACAGCCGCTGACAGAAGTGTAGTAGGTAATTTCCAACCAACACTTGTTGCGGGTTTAACGAACCGTTTTGAATACAAAAACTTTGATCTGAACATCGTTATGTTTGGTCGTTTCGGTCAAACAGTAGTTGCTACTTACTTGTCTGCTGATGGTGGTGGCGCAGGTTATCCATTCTTCCTGAATAGCCGTGTGAACCAACAAAAAGTTGACTACTGGACACCAAGAAATGCAACCAACGATTTCCCTCAGCCTGATGCTGCTGTAGATGGTCTTCCATTTACTTCTACCCTTACTTACAGAGATGGTTCATTCATCAAAATCAGAACTATTGATCTTGGTTATAATTTCTCAAGTAAACTGCTGGCAAAAACCGGTATCACTTCTTTGAGAGCTTATGTATCAGCACAGAATCCATTCATCTTATGGGCTCCACTTGTAAGAGATGGTCTGGGTATTGATCCAGAGGGTAATGGTAATGGTAATGCTGTAGGAACACAAGGTGGTGGTGCAACTGCTGTTGCTGGTCGTGCTATCACTGTTGGTATGGGTGTTCCTCCAACACGTCAGATTATTTTCGGTATCAATGTGAAATTTTAATTGCTAAAATTTAATTTAATGAGACATAAAATATTAAAATACAGCCTTTTCCTTGGCATCGTACTTTTTACTGCCAGCGGTTGTAAAAAGCTACTGGAGGAACAACCCAGAACAGGATTTACTCCCTCGTTCTTTAGTACCAATGATGGTATTCAGGGCGCGATAGCGGGTATCTATTCCAGTTTCAGAGGTCAGTGGGCCACTCAGATCTGGACCCAGTTATTTAACAGCGGAACTGATGAAAGTTTACGCGGTGGTTCCGTAGACAACGGAGCTGTACACTGGTTTGTTTACAATAACCCGGTTATCAGAAGTAATACCAATAACTACGAAGGTTTCTGGAATACTTTGTTTATTGATATCAATACCGCCAACGGGGTACTGGAATATGGTGCCAATGCCAATATTCCTGCTGCAACAAAAACACAGTTATTGGCACAGGCTAAATTCCTGCGCGGTTTCTGTTATTTCTACCTCGTAACTACTTTTGGTCAGGTGCCATTGCACACAACCTTTAGTACTACAGCTTCTGCAGCCGATGCTCCTGCACCACTTGCTGATTTGTATGCACAAATCATCAAAGACTTTACAGAAGCATCTGCCGATTTACCAAATGTACCAGCACCTGGTACAGGTAAACCCGCTACTAAATCAACTGCATTATTCCTGCTCGCTAAAACCTATTTATGGAGAGGCTGGTCTGCTGCTGCACAAGCGAACGACTATCAGCAGGCATATACCATCTCTAAAAGTATCATCGATAACAAGGCAACTTATGGTTTAGACCTGTTACCTTATTTCGGTAATGTATTCAGAGAAGGAAATGAATACAGTTCAGAAGTATTAATGGTTATTGACCATACCAAAGACCTGAAATTCGGTCAGAACTCTGCAGTAGGTGCAGGTGCTACCAGCTTCAGTGAAAACAAGGCAAACTTCTTCTGGAGACCTAACTATCCTACACTGAATGCCAACTTCCCAGCTGGTGGTGGCGCAAACGTAACCGTTCGTGATACAAGAAACGGTCGTCCATTCGTGCGTCTCAGACCAAATACCAAATACGTAATGGATGTAGCATTTGCAAACAGAGCTACAGACTCACGTTATGAAGGTACTTTCCAAACAGTTTGGTTATCAAATTCTACTCCTGAATCTGCAACCGGAACAACAGGAGCTACTACACCACGTGGTGTATTGATCAATGGCGTAGATACTTCTATCTGGATGGCCGACAGAGTGGTAACACCTGCAGAGCGTGCCAGGTTTAAAGGAGTTATCCTTGAGCCTGATCACCTCCCTGGATCTACTGTAAAATATACCGCAGCACTGTTCCCAAGCGTTCGCAAATTCGATGATTCTACCAGAGGTCACATGAACGACTACTCAGACAGACCATACATACTCTTCCGTTTTTCTGAAGTATACCTGATAGCCGCAGAAGCAGCTCTAAGAGGTGGTGCAACATTACAGGATGCAGCAAATATGATCAATGTACTGAGAACAAGGGCAGCATTGAAAGCCGGACAAACTCCTGCTGAATACGCTGCAGCTGTTGTGGCACAGCAGATTACTGCTGCACAGGTTACACTCGACTTCCTTCTGGATGAAAGAAGCCGCGAACTTTATGCAGAAGACTGCCGCTGGTGGGATCTTGCCCGTACCAAAAAACTGGTGGAAAGGGTTCAACTACACAATACCGAAGCAGCTGCTGGTGTACAACCGTTTAATATGTTAAGACCGATACCGCAATCGCAGATCGATCTGGTAACAGAAGGACCTAAATACCCGCAGAATACCGGATATTAATTAAATATTTGAATGAAGCGTGATTGTTTAAACCGGGGACCCATAAATAAGTCCCCGGTTTTATTAGCTTTAGAGCCTGTTTAAGATATAATCTACTAGTTTCTTATGGCTCTTTTCGGCTGCACCTTCGTTGAATTTTTCGCCTTAGGCGTTTAGACTATGGCTGCAAAATTCGCCTTGGTTCGCTCGAAAATAGCTCATAATAAACTAGTAGATTATATCTTAAACAGGCTCTTATAACCCAATGGGCCTCTTTTCATTCTTTCTGTAATTGTTTTGAATTGTATTTGCATGAAAAAATATGCATTAGCCATAGTAACCGTTCTCTCCGTTTTCTTCTCTCTTAGTTGCGGAAATAAACAAAGTGATGAGCCAAAAGGAAACCAGAACATCGCTTATAAATGGGCAAAAACAGCCCTCGAAGCCACAGCCAACGATACCGAAAAATTCAGACCAAGGCCAACCGTAACATCCCGTATGCTGGCCCTCATTCAAACTGCTGTATTCGATGCATGGTCGAGGTATGACAATACAGCCATTCCCGTTTACCTGACACAGGTTGAACGTGTGCCCGAAAAAGAAAGAACCCTCGCCAATAAAGAAATTGCCATCAGCTATGCTGCCTACAGAAGCATGCTCACTTATTTTTTCTCAGACGAAGCAATGCTGCGAAAGAAGATGGAAGACCTGGGTCTTGATCCCGATAACAATTCACTTGACCCTTCTACACCAGAAGGCATTGGTAACCTCGCTGCCAAAACCATTATCGAAGCCAGATTAGCCGATGGCTCAAACCAACTGGGAACCATGGCAGGTTCAAACGGAAATACCTATGCCGATTATACCGGCTATGCCCCCAAAAACAGTGCAGACACTTTACGTGATATCAAACGCTGGCAACCTAAATATTTTGCAGACGGTAAAGGAGGAAAATTTGCCCCCGGCTGCCTTACACCACATTGGGGCAAAGTAAAACCACTGTTGATAGACTCATCCAACCAATTCAGAAGCATTGCACCTCCCGCCATCGGATCTGAACAACTCGCCAAAGAAATTGAAGAAGTAGTAATGCTGCAGGCTAACCTTAGCGATAGCCAAAAAGCATTGGTTGAATTTATGCGTGATGGTCCAAGATCAGTTCAACAGGCCGGACACTGGCTCATATTTGCCCAGGATGTTTCTGTACGCGATCAACATACTTTAGATGAAGATGTAAAAATGTATTTTGCCGTAGAAGCAGCCGCTATGGATGGTTTTATTGCCTGCTGGGATACTAAAATGGAATATGATTATGCACGACCTTATTCTCTGGTGCATTATTACTATAAAGACAAAAAAATTAAAGGATGGGGAGGCCCGGGAAAAGGCATGATCGACATGCTTGGCCAGGAATGGCGCCCTTATTCTCCGGAAACATTTTTATGCCCGCCTTTTCCGAGTTATGTATCCGGACATAGCACCATAAGCGGCGCTTGTGCCGAAATACTTAAATTGTATACCGGAGCAGATACTTTCGGAGTGGCTGTAAAAAGAATTCCGGGAGAAATGACAGAACCAGATCATGTAGGAAAAGAAGTTACCCTTCAGTTCCCTACATTCACCGCAACCGCTGAAATGGCAGGTATATCGCGGGTATTGGGCGGATATCATATACAGTGTGAAAATATAGAAGGATTAAAATTAGGCCGAAATGTTGCACACGCAGTATGGAAGAAATACCTCTATCATATCACCGGGAAACCAGCATAGAAAAAATTAGCGTATGTCCAGAAAAATTGCTTTAGCCTTATCGGTTATGTTTAGCGCTTTTTTTATCATAACCCTTTTACCAGGATGTAAAACGGAAACAGTAAAAAAAGAAGATGCCGTATTCAGAAAAGTAAACAGTACTGAAAGTGGTATTTCATTCAGTAACCGTATTGACGAAAATTATGAGCGAAATTATTTCGACACATTCGCGTATGTGTACAATGGTGCAGGTGTTGCAACCGGCGATTTTAATAACGATGGCCTGGTAGATATTTATTTCACGGGCAATGAAGTTGCCAATAAACTCTACCTTAATAAAGGCAACATGAAATTTGCAGACATCAGCAAATCTGCAGGCGTAGAAGGTACTGCCGGCTGGGATAATGGCGTCTCACTAATAGACATCAATAACGATGGCTGGTTGGATATTTATGTTTGTAAAGGTGGTACAACCAAAGAAACAGCAGCAGAAAGAAGAAACCAGCTTTTTATAAACCAAGGTGACCTCACTTTCAAAGACGAAGCAAAACAATATGGCCTCGATGATGCTGGTTATTCTATCCATGCATCATTTTTCGATATGGATAACGATAACGACCTGGATATGTACCTGACCAGTCGCCCGAAAGATTTTTATTTAGGACTCTCTCAAATGGTTGCAGGAAAAAGAAATCCACCAGATGATGCAAGGGATAAATTATTCAGAAACGACAATGGTAAATTTGTTGAAATTGGTAAGCAGGCAGGCATTAACCACAATTTCGGTTATGCATTGTCGGTAGTTACTGCAGACCTTAACAGCGATGGTTATACAGATATTTTTGTTTCGAACGATTATGCTGACAACGACTATATCTACATCAACCAGAAAAACGGCACATTCAAAGATGAAGTGAAGTCAATGACCAATCACCTCTCCTTGTTCTCCATGGGTGCAGATATCGCAGATATCAATAATGACGGACTGGAAGATATACTCGTAATGGAGATGTTACCGGAAAACTATAAGCGTTCAAAAGTATCCATGCCACGTATGGATGTGGAAGGTTTCTGGGCCATTGTAGACAGCGGCTTCCAAAAACAGTACATGCACAATGCCCTGCACCTGAACCATGGTAACGGATTCTTTAGCGATATCTCTCAAATGGCAGGTATCTCCAAAACAGAATGGAGCTGGTCTACCATCGCAGCAGATTTCGATAACGATGGTAATCGCGACATTTTTGTGGCCAATGGCTATCGCCGCGATTTATTTGATGGCGACCTGCAGCAGAAGCAGGATATGTATATACAGGCCAATGCACATAAGTATGCTTCATCGGAAGAAATGTTTACCAAAGGGTTCAAGGAGTATATGGATATATACAGCCCGATTAAAGCAAGAAACTACTTGTTTAAAAATAAAGGTGAACTGCAATTTGAAAATGTATCTGAAGCATGGGGTTTTAAAGACAGCACATTCTCCAATGGTGCTGCCGTAGCAGATTTTGATAATGATGGCGACCTCGATCTTGTGGTAAATAACCTGGATGGTGAATCTGATTTGTTTGAAAATGTGGTAAACAACAAAAACAATTTTCTCCGTATAAAATTAGAAGGGCCAGATAAAAACAGAGATGGCATCGGTGCAAAAGTGGCACTGTACCAGGATGGAAAATTGCAACAGTTTTTCCAGCAAAAACTCGTTAGGGGCTATTTGTCAACCAACGAACCGGCAGTACATTTCGGACTCGGTAAAACAACAGCAGTTGATAGTGTGGTGGTGATATGGCCCGACGGAAAATCGAATACTATTCAAAAACCTGGTATTAATCAGGTAATTAAAGCGGAATATAAAGTAGCAGTTTCAGGCATCAACCATATGGCAGCTTATGCACCATTGTTTGCCGAAACAAGCAATCAATTATTAAGCACACCATTTGAACACAAAGAGAATAAATACGATGAATACGTAGACCAGGTATTACTGCCACACGAGTTCAGCAGAAGCGGGCCTTTTGTGGCAACCGGAGACATCAATGGAGATGGGCAGGAAGATTTTTATGTGGGTGGGGCAAAAGACCAGTCGGGTAGTTTATACATACAACAACAGGGAAAATTTATTGCAAAGTCGATACCGGCATTCGAGGCAGACAAAAAATTTGAAGACATGGGAGCCATGTTTTTTGATGCCGACAAAGATGGCGATATGGATTTGTATGTGGTAAGTGGGGGAAGTGAGTTTGATGAGGGGTCGCCGATGTACCAAGACAGGCTATACCTGAATGATGGAAAGGGCAACTTTGCAAGGTCGAGCCAGTCATTGCCAGTAACTGCCAGTAGTGGTTCATGTATTGCGGTTGCCGATATGGATGGTGATGGCGACCTCGATATATTCAGAGGCGGAGAAGTGCTGCCACATAAGTATCCTCAAGCGCCGCAGAGCTATGTACTTGTAAATGAAAAAGGAACTTTTGTAGATCGCACCAATGATGTTGCTCCGGAATTAAGCAGGATAGGAATGGTAAAATCTGCATTATGGGCCGACCTTGATGGCGATAAAAAACAGGAACTTGTATTAGCTGGCGAATGGATGCCCATAAAAGTATTTGCGTATAAAAGTGGTAAGCTAAAGGACCAGTCAGCCGGTTATGGTTTTGGTGAAACAGAAGGATGGTGGAACAAACTGGTAGCAGATGATATAGACGGTGACGGAGATATGGATTTACTGGCTGGTAACCTGGGCGAAAATTATAAGTTTAAAGCATCGGCACAAAAACCATTTGAAGTTTGGGCAAAAGACTTTGATGGCAATGGCACCAATGATATATTCCTTGCCCGCCACCTTAGCGATAATACCATCGTACCCATCAGGGGAAGAGAATGTACATCACAGCAGTGCCCTATGATTGCCCAGAAATTTCCTACCTATCTCTCCTTTGCAGAAAGCGACCTCACCGGCATTTTAGGAGAGGCAGAAATGAAAACAGCATTGCATTATAAAACACATCTGTTCTCAACGGTTGTATTTACCAATGATAAAGGGAAGTTTACACCTAAACGATTGCCCATAGAAGCACAGCTTTCAACGGTGAATGGTTTTATTGTAAAAGATTTCGATGGAGATGGTAAAAAAGACATCCTGCTGGCCGGAAACAAATTTGATGTGGAAGTAGAAACAACCCCAGCCGATGCATCGCCTGGCTTATTTCTGAAAGGAGAAGGAAACATGAACTTCATGTCAAAAAAACCATTAGAGAGTGGATTTTTTGCGCCGTATAATGTTAAAGACCTGCAACTCATTAAAACAAATACAGGTTGGGGAGTTTTGGTGACTGCGAATAATGATCGTTTAAGGATTTTTTCAACGAGGTAAAGAATATGTTTAAGCGGAATTACTTTACTACTTCTGTCTTGTACAGCAGCTTTCTGTTGCTCACTATTTTATTGGTATCCTGTTCAGCAAAAAAAAACAGGTTGCAATACGCCTCAAGTCCTTACCTGCAAGAGCATGCGGATAATCCTGTAGACTGGTATGAATGGGGCGAGGAAGCGCTGGCTAAAGCAAAAAAAGAAAATAAACCCCTGCTCATCAGTATTGGATATGCATCCTGCCACTGGTGCCATGTAATGGAGAAAGAATCATTTATGGATACCGCAGTGGCAAGGATCATGAATGAAAAATTTGTTTGTATAAAAGTAGATCGCGAAGAAAGACCGGATATTGATAATATCTACATGAATGCATTACAACTTATATCAGGTAATGCAGGATGGCCCTTGAATGCATTTGCCTTGCCAGACGGCAAACCTTTTTTTGCAGGAACTTATTATACCAATAAAAGCTGGAAGAGTTTACTCCAAAGTATTAGCAACACCTATAACACAAAACAACAACTGGTGATAACCCAGGCGAATGCCTTACTGAATGGCATGAAAACAGACGAGTTTAGGTTAATTGATACCGCTGCCACTAACGCCATTAAAAACAGTAAGACACAATACAACCAAATTTTCGACAGCGTTTATGCTGCACTAGATTTGCGCCATGGCGGATTGAAAGGGGTACAAAAATTTCCTACGCCGGTATTAGCTGAATTCTTATTGCAGCATTTTTATGTTACCGGCGAACAGAAAGCATTGGAAGCTGCAAGAACCATGCTGAATAGAATGGCCATGGGTGGTATATACGACCAAATAGGCGGAGGCTTTGCACGATATACTACCGATAGCTTATGGAGAATACCTCACTTCGAAAAAATGCTCTACGATAATGGTCAGTTAATCAGTCTGTATGCACATGCTTACCAACTGATTAAAGATCCTACCTATAAAGACGTGATTGCAGAGACGATTGAATTTGTTGAAAAAACTTTCCTGGCAATCGGTGGCGGCTATTATAGTTCTATAAACGCAGACTCGGAAAAAGGAGAAGGGGAATATTATGTATGGACAGCGGAAGAATTAAAATCAATACTTGGCTCCAATTATCAGTTGTTTTTTGACTATTACAATGTCAAAGAAAACGGAAACTGGAAAGAAAAGAAAAACATACTCTATACAAGTTTATCAGCATCAGCATTTGCACTTCGCAACAATATGCTGATTGAAGATTTTAAAAACTATCTGTTTAATGCAAAAAGAAAATTAATAATAGCAAGAGGCGATAGAAAAAAACCAACAGTAGATACTAAAATAGTAACTGCCTGGAATGCAATCCTGATAAAGGGATATGCGGATGCTTATGCAGCAACAGGTAATGAGGACTATCTTAAAAAAGCAAAGATCTGTGCCGGATTTATTGAAACAAATATGCTTGGAAAGGATGGTTCACTCAAACGCATTTATAAAGACGGTAAAGCAACGATTGATGGATTTCTGGATGATTATGCGTGGACAGCCACTGCTTTTATCCGTTTATATGAAGTGAGTTTTGAGCAAAAATGGATTGACGCCGCAAAAAAAATTACAGAATATGCTGTAACTAATTTGCGCAATTCACAAAACGATTATTTCCATTATGCTGATCCTGCCAAGACCAATCTGGTCATGCAAAAAACACCACTCACTGACGACGATCTTCCATCGGCAAATGCGGTAATGGCAAAAGTATTGTATACCATTGGTACAGTTTACGACCTGGAAGACTATGTAAACCAAAGCAACCGAATGTCGGCTGCAGTATTTGAAAGGGTAAAACAAATGTCGAGATACCACCTTCAATGGGCCATCATAAATGGCTTTTTTGCCGCAAATAGTTATGAGGTAGCCATTACAGGAAAAAATGCCTTGATACAAAACCGCTCTTTACAGGAATATTATTTGCCTACCAGTATTATCATCGGAAGTGTGGCGGATGAAAAATTGCCATTGTTACAACAAAAACAAGTGCTTGGTAAAACACTGATATATGTATGCAGTAATAAAGTGTGTAAACGACCTGAAGAGGAAGTGCCTAAAGCTGTTGATCAAATAAAACCGAATAAATAAAAAGGATACATGAAAAAGTTAAGCGCTATAATTGTTTTATGCTCTTCATCGCTGTTCTGTGTTGCCCAAAAAAAAGAAGTAAGCATTGCAAGTCCAGATAAAACAATTGCAGTGTCTTGTACTATTGATGATTCCATCAGCTACCAGGTGTTTTATAAGGGTCGGGCAGTGATGGAACGTTCAAAATTGGGACTGGTACGAAGCGACGAAAATTTTACCCGCAAAATACGATTCATTAAAGCTTCAGCTCCTGTACAGATACAAGACAAGTATAGCATGCTTAACGCAAAAAAAAGAAGTATGCTTTATGTTGCCACAAAAAGCATCATTGCATTAGATACGGAAGGTGGTAAGAAAATGAACCTTGTATTTCAGGTATCGAATGATGGGGTGGCATTTCAATATGAGTTTCCTGAGAAAGACAAAACGGTAAAGAAAATAGATACAGAAGCAACCAGTTTTCATTTTTTTAATGGAACAAGGGCCTGGTTGCAACCTAAAACGGAAGCACAAACAGGGTTCGAACATACCAACCCATCTTACGAGGCTCATTATATGATGGATATTGCAACAGGTACTGCATCTCCTGGGAAAAACGGATGGGTATATCCGGCATTATTCAGGTATGATGATGTTTGGATCATGCTTACTGAAGCCGCATTGGGTAGAACTTATTGTGGAACCGCTTTACAACAGTTCTCAATCAACAACGAATACAAAATAAACTTTCCACAAACACCGGAAGTATTTACCAATGGTGTACCCACGCTCAATCCTGAATCATCACTGCCATGGAAAACACCCTGGCGCATTTTGGTAATCGGGGACTTAAAAACAGTAACTGAATCAACACTTGGTACCGATCTGGCATTCCCTGCAAAAAAAATGGATCCATCCTTTATTAAGCCAGGCAAAGCATCATGGAGCTGGATAATTAAGAAGGACGATTCAACCGTATTCAACGTACAGAAAAAGTACATTGATTTTGCTGCTGATATGAAATGGCAATATTGCCTTATGGATGCAATGTGGGATAAACTGATTGGTTACGATTCTGCAGCGATACTGGCAAAATATGCCAAAGAAAGAAATGTTGGATTGCTTGTATGGTATAACTCAGCAGGCTCATGGAATACTGTAAAATTTACGCCGAAAGATAAATTACTCACGCATGAAAGTCGTGTAAAAGAATTCAGCAAGCTTCAGCAAATGGGTATAAAGGGTATTAAAGTTGATTTCTTTTCCGGCGACGGCCAATCAATGATCAATTATTACCAGGATATACTTGAAGACGCAGCCAGCTTTAAATTACTGGTAAATTTCCACGGGGCCACATTACCAAGGGGTTTGCACAGAACTTACCCCAACCTTATGACCGCTGAAGCGGTACTCGGTTATGAAATGATCACTTTTAACCAGCGAGATGCAAATATGTATCCTGCTCATGCCGTCATGAGTGCCATGGTAAGGAATGCATTTGATCCGATGGATTTTACCCCGATGAATCTCTATAAAATTCCAAGGATCAGGAAAGTAACCACACCGGTATTTGAGCTGGCAACCGCAGTATTATTCCTGTCTGGCATACAGCATTATGCGGAGAGTCCGGATGGAATGGAACATGTACCTGCAAACATCCAAGATTTCCTGCGTCAGTTACCAAATAACTGGGACGATGTAAAGTTTATAGACGGATACCCGGGTCAGCATTATGTGGTAGCCAGAAAGGCAGGAACTAAATGGTATATCGCAGGTATAAATGGAGAGAATAAAACAAAAGACCTAAGCCTTGATCTTTCCTTCCTGAAAAATAAAAAAGCAACATTAATCTGCACAGGAGATACCAACCAGACAGAAACATCCTTCCAATCGAAGGAGCTTAGTTTGGCATCAGGGCAAGTAAATATTTCACTCAAAGCGAATGATGGCTTTATTATCATCATACAATAAAATACCTGTAACAGTTATGCATAAAAACAGCCACCTTTTTTTTACCCGCTATGTGCAATCGATTGCAAGTGCAATGGGTGAATTATCAGTTGTACAGTGCAGGATAAAACCCGCTGCCGCAATGGCAATTTTTGTTTTTACATGCATGAACCCCATTGTTATAAAAGCACAGGAAATAATAAATATCTACTCTGGTTCAATACCCGGATCAATAGCTAATAATAAAACAGAAACTAAAGATGGTGGGCTATTTCGTAATGTAACCAACCCAACACTTGAAGCTTATTTGCCCGAAAAAGAAATAGCATCTGGTACAGCAGTAATTATTTGTCCGGGAGGCAGCTATGCCGTGCTTGTTTATGATGGAGAAGGGGTAACAATGGCGAAAGCATTTCAGCAAAAAGGAATCGCTGCATTTGTTCTAAAATACCGTTTACCGGATAATGCATTAATGCAGGATAAATCGGTTGGTCCTTTACAAGATGCACAGCAGGCTATAAAACTGGTGAGAGAGCGGGCAGCAGAATGGGGTATAGACCCTGGAAAAATTGGTATCATGGGTTTCTCTGCTGGTGGCCACCTTGCTTCAACTGTTGCTACACATTTTGATAAACCGCAGATTAAAGACTCAAAAAACACCAGTGTACGGCCTGATTTTCAAATACTGGTATATCCGGTTATTAGTATGCAGGATGCATTGACACATCCTGATTCAAGAAAAAATTTATTGGGAGCCAATAGTACCAATGAAACAAGGAATTTGTTTTCAAACGAATTACAGGTAACCAAGCAATCGCCACCTGCCTATATAACACATGCATCTGACGACAAGTTGGTAGATGTGCGTAATAGTATTCGCTACTATGAAGCATTACAGGAAAATGGGATACCCGTTGAAATGCATCTATACCAAAAGGGTGGGCATGGATTTATTTTTAGACAAAAGGATTGGGTTGACCCGCTTTTTTTATGGTTGAAAAACAACAACTGGATCAAACCCAAACCTATGTCGAATTAAACAGGCTATAAAAAACTTAATACCTATAAAAACAACGAACACACTTAAAGCAACAATCATGAAACCAGTACTAATTATTTTACTACTTGCGCTTGGCCTGAATGGACTCGCACAAGGCATCATAAAACCAGCATCTGCAGGATTTGATGTTTTGAAAGAAAATATCGCGCATGGAAAAATTGATTCTATTACCTACCCATCTAAAACAGTAGGTAACGACAGAAAATTATTGGTGTATACACCGCCGGGGTATTCCAAAAACAAAAAATATCCGGTACTGTATTTATTACATGGTATTGGAGGAGATGAGAAAGAATGGTTAACAGGTGGTAAGCCACATATTATCCTCGATAACCTATTGGCAGAAGGTAAAATAGAACCAATGATTGTGGTACTTCCAAACGGAAGGGCCATGAAAGATGATAGGGCAACAGGTAATATAATGGCACCAGATAAAGTACAGGCCTTCGCTACTTTTGAAAAGGACCTGCTGAACGATCTTATCCCTTTTATTGAAACCAACTATTCAGCACTAACCGACAGAGAGCATCGGGCAATTGCCGGCTTATCAATGGGTGGTGGACAATCCCTGAATTTTGGATTAGGTAACCTGGACAAATTTGCATGGATCGGAGGATTCTCGTCTGCGCCCAATACAAAGACTCCTGAAGAACTCTTACCGGATATTGCAGCTGCAAAACAAAAAATCAAGTTGTTGTATTTGTCATGCGGAGCCAGCGACGGCCTTATAAGGTTCAGCACACGCCTACATGAATATGCCAACAAGAATGGACTGCCGCATATTTATTTTATAGAACCAGGGGTGCATGATTTTAAAGTTTGGAAGAATGGGTTATACATGTTCTCCCAATTATTATTTAAACCGGTAGACACCTCATCTTTTTCAAAATACCCTGTTGCAGGAGCACCTGCTGCCAGCAATGTGAGGAATGCAGCTTATCCGCAGATATTACCGGACAACCGTGTCATCTTCAGCATAAAAGCGCCTTATGCAAAAAAAGTACAGGTAGATCTGGGAAAGAAGTATGATATGGTAAAAGATGAAGAAGGTAACTGGCGTGCAACCACCGATTCGGTTGGGGAAGGCTTCCATTATTATTCTATCATCATTGATGGACTTGCCGTTGCAGATCCGGGTAGTCAAACATTTTACGGAATGGGACGCATGGCAAGTGGTATTGAAATACCTTTTGCTGGCGGCGATTATTACGCGATGAAGAATGTGCCCCATGGTGATATCCGTATCAAAAAGTATTTCTCACGTGTAACCAATTCTTGGAGACAGATGTATGTTTATGCACCTCCCGGTTACGACGAGAACCAGTCTGAAAAATATCCGGTACTCTATATTTTACATGGTGGTGGCGAAGACCAAACCGGATGGGCCACACAGGGTAAAACAGATTTAATCATCGACAACCTGATTGCGGCAAAAAAAGCAAAACCAATGGTGGTAGTAATGATGGATGGTAATTTGAGTAGTGGCGGTATCGGTGGTTTTGGGGAGCAGGCACTCAAGAATTTCGAGAATGAACTGAAAGATTATGTTATTCCTTTTGTTGAAAAGAATTTTCGCGTAAACACAACGCCTGACCAGAGAGCTTTGGCCGGACTATCAATGGGAGGTATACAAACCTTGTATGCAGGTGTACGCAATCATAACATGTTTTCGCATTTGGGTGTATTCAGTTCAGGGTGGTTCGGTAACCAACCCGCTTTATCAAACCCGCAATACCAGTTCATGAAAGAGAATGCGGCGGCTATCAATAGTAATATCAAATCATTTTGGATTGCCATGGGTGGTATAGAAGATATTGCCTACAACAACTGCAAAACAATGATGGGCAAGTTTGATGAAATAGGTATTAAGTACACCTATAGTGAATATCCTGGTGGACATACATGGCCGGTATGGAGAAATAACCTGTTCAACTTTGCACAATTATTGTTCAAGTAGTATTTATCAACTAATTCATTCACTATGAATATGCAGCAACCGAAAAGATCAATCGTTCTGGCAGTTATAATGCTGTTCAGCATCGCTGGTTTTTCGCAAGACAAAAACTTTCATATATACCTATGCTTTGGCCAGTCGAATATGGAAGGCAATGCAAGGTTTGAACCACAGGATACGATTGTAAACAGCAGGTTTAAAGTGATGGAAGCAGTAGACTGTCCAAACCTGGGTAGAACAAAAGGACAATGGTACACCGCAGTGCCTCCTTTATGCAGGTGCAGAACAGGATTAACTCCCGCTGATTATTTCGGCAGAACACTGGTAGATAGTTTGCCGGAAAAAATTAAAGTAGGTGTCATCAATGTATCCATTGGAGGTTGCAAGATTGAATTGTTCGACAAGGACAATTATCAAACCTATATTACTACGGCACCTAATTGGATGTTGGGCATGATCAAAGAATATGATGGTAATCCTTACCAGCGTCTCGTTGAAATGGCGAAGCTGGCCCAAAAAGATGGAGTGATAAAAGGTATTTTACTCCACCAGGGAGAATCGAATACCAACGATTCAACCTGGCCTTCAAAAGTAAATAAGGTCTATACTAATCTCTTGAAGGACCTTAAGCTAAAGGCGAAAGATGTACCGTTATTAGCTGGTGAAACCGTAAATGCTGATCAGGGCGGTGTATGCGCAAGCATGAATGCCATCATTGCTACCCTACCTAATACCATTCCAAATGCGCATGTAATTTCATCGAGTGGAGTGCCAGATGCTCGAGACAACCTGCATTTTAATGCAGAGGGTTATCGGATACTTGGAAAACGTTATGCAGAAAAAATGCTCGCATTGCTAAACAAAAGAAAGTAACCTTAATTTAAAAAGGTATGCAAACAATAAAACACCAGACATACAAATTCGCCAAACTTTTATTGTTATGGATATGTCTGTTAAGTATTCAGGGCAATGATATAAAAGCTCAAACGAGTTTGTATAACAATAGTTTCCCTTTGGGCGATGTCGTGTTAAAGGATCAAATCTTTAAACATGCCCGCGACCTGAATATTCAAACGCTGGTACAATATGATGTTGATCGCTTGTTAGCTGGGTTTAGAAAAATAGCCGGACTCCCGGAAAAGGCTAAAATTTATTCAAACTGGGATGGTTTAGATGGTCATATAGCCGGACACTATCTGACAGCAATGGCTATGAATTATGCTACCACTAATAACCCGGAATGTAAAAAGCGGCTTGATTATATCATTGAAGAACTAGGCGCCTGTGCTGCTGCCAATGGTAAGCTATACCCAGATTGGGGAGTTGGTTATATCGGTGCAGTACCAAATAGCAATAAAATATGGTCTACACTCAAACAAGGTGATTTTACTGCATTTCGAGCTGCCTGGGTACCCTGGTATAACCTTCATAAAATGTACAATGGCTTACGTGATGCATGGTTATATACCGGTAATGAGCAGGCAAAACAATTGTTCTTAATTTTTTGTGCCTGGGGAATAAATGTCGTTTCAACACTTAACGAAACGCAGATGCAATCTATGTTAGATATTGAGCATGGTGGCATGAATGAAGTTTTTGCAGATGCCTATCAGATAACCGGAGAAACAAAGTACCTGGATGCAGCTAAACGGTTTTCACACCGTCAAATTTTAGACGCCATGGCCCAGCGAAACGATAACCTGGATAATAAACATGCGAATACACAGGTTCCCAAAGCCATCGGATTTCAAAGAATAGCAGAACTAACCAAAGACCCGGCTTACACCATTGCCGGTGAATTTTTCTGGCAAACAGTAACACAAAACAGAACACTGGCATTTGGTGGTAATAGCAGAAGAGAGTTTTTTCCGAGCAAAGCATCCAGTACTGATTTTATTACAGAAGTGGAAGGCCCCGAGTCCTGCAACTCTTATAACATGCTCAAGCTAACAACTGATTTGTTCAGGGTAAATGCAGATGCAAAGTATATAGATTATTATGAACGAACCATGTATAATCATATCCTATCTACACAACATCCTGAACATGGAGGTTATGTATATTTTACACCTGTTCGTCCAAGACATTACAGGGTTTATTCATCTCCGAATAAAGCCATGTGGTGTTGTGTAGGAAGTGGTATGGAGAATCATGGTAAATACAATGAGTTAATTTATACGCACCAACAGGATACTTTGTTTGTAAACCTCTTTGTAGCTTCAACATTAAACTGGAAAGCAAAGCATTTTATGCTTGAACAGGAAACAGCATTTCCTCAACGTGAAAAAACTATTTTACGTATCAGGGAAGGATCAGGGGAAAGGAATATTAAAATCCGTTATCCATCCTGGGTAGCCCCCGGTGCATTTCGTATAACCATTAATGGCAAAGAATACAAACACAACTCCCAACCATCATCTTATGTTTCCATTGACCGGGTATGGAAAAAAGGAGATATAATTGAAATTGCATTACCCATGCATCTCAATATTGAGCAATTACCTTATGTGGTTGATTACAATGCAGTGATGTATGGTCCGATATTACTGGCTGCCAAAACTGGCAATGAGTCATTAAACGGGCTCGTGGCCGATGATAGTCGCTGGGGACATATTGCACATGGTAAAAGACTGCCTGTTGATAAAGCCCCTATATTAATTACTGAAAAGCCGGCAAGTATTGTTAATAGCCTGGTGCAGATAAAAGATAAACCCTTACACTTTAAGTTTTCAAATATTGCAATAGGTAATGAAATACCACTTGAACTTGAGCCTTTTTACAAGGTGCATGACGCAAGGTATATGATGTACTGGATGACACTTAACAAAAACCAGTACAAAACCTATGTTGATTCAATAGCAAAAAAAGAAGCCGACAGGATTGCTTTACAACAAAAAACTGTTGATGTAGTGATAGCAGGTGAACAACAACCTGAAGCAGATCATCAGATGCAGCAAATAAATACTGGTACCGGTAACCGCCTCGATGAATTTTGGCGGGAAGCACGTAACGGAGGTTTTATAAGCTATCAATTATCAACCAATAACGAAACCTCCCTCTCATTGATGATTCGTTATTGGGGTGCTGAAAGGGGTAGTAGAAAATTTGATATCATGATCGATGATCAATTATTGATTTCAGAAGACCTGACCGATAAATGGAATGTACAAGAGTTTAAAGATGTGACTTACCAGATTCCTGCATCCATGCTGACAAATAAAAAACAGGTAACTATAAAGTTTCAGGCAAAACAAGGTAGTACAGCAGGTGCATTCTATCAGGTTCGGTTGGTCAGAAAAAATTAAGCAATATGAAAAAACTAAGCCTCTTTTTCTGCTGCTGTATTAATGTGATGCTTTATGCCCAGCAGCCTTTAAAACTCTGGTATAATCAACCATCAGGCAATACATGGGAAAATGCATTGCCTATCGGCAATGGAAAACTAGGGGCTATGGTTTACGGAAATGTTGCTAAAGAAACCATCCAGCTAAATGAACATACGCTTTGGAGTGGAAGTCCGAACAGGAACGACAATCCACTGGCATTAGACTCACTGGCATTATTAAGACAACTCATTTTCGACGGCAGGTTTAAGGAGGCAGAACGGGTAGCCAATAAAACCATCATTACGAAGTTATCTCATGGACAAATGTTTCAGCCACTTGGCGACCTGCAATTGTTGTTCAACGGGCATGATCAATACACCAATTATTACCGTGAATTAGACATTGAAAAAGCAATTACAAAAACAAGCTACGATGTGGCGGGTGTTACTTATACAAGAAAAGCTTTAACATCCTTTACCGATCCGGTAATAGTGCTGCATTTAACTGCAAGTAAAAAAGCAAGCATTTCTTTTACTGCCTATCTAAAAACGCAACAACCAAAAGTATCGATACAAACTGCGAGCAACAATGAACTATCCATTACCGGAACATCCATGGACCATGAATCTGTAAAAGGACTATTGAAGTTTAAGGGCATAGTAAAAATTAATGCGAAGGGTGGAACACAACACCGAACCGATACATCTTTGGTAATAGCAAATGCCGATGAAGCCACGATCTATATTACTATAGCAACAGGGTTTAATAATTACCAGGATATTTCAGGAGACGAAAAAAAGCGGGCAACGGAAGACATGGTAAAGTCTTATGGTAAATCATTTACCACCGTAGCAGCATCGCACGTAAAAGCTTACCAGCGATATTTTAATCGGGTAAAACTCAATCTGGGTAATGCAGAAGTGAGCACTTTACCTACCGATCAGCAATTAAAAAATTTCAATAAAACAAACGACCCAAATCTGGTAACCCTGTATTACCAATATGGAAGATACTTACTCATCAGCTCATCAAAGCCTGGTGGACAACCGGCCAACCTGCAAGGTATCTGGAACAACAGAATAAGACCACCATGGGATAGTAAATACACCATCAACATCAATGCAGAGATGAATTATTGGCCTGCAGAGAAAACCAACTTATCGGAACTGCATGAACCGTTTTTGAGAATGATAAAGGAATTGTCTGAAACGGGTAAACAAACAGCCAGGGTAATGTATGGTGCAAGAGGCTGGGTTGCGCATCACAATACAGATATATGGCGCACCAATGGCGCGGTTGATGGTGCTTTATGGGGCGTATGGAATGCAGCAGGAGGTTGGATGAGTCAGCATTTGTGGGAACATTATCTCTATACAGGTGATACAAAATTTCTATCTACGGCCTACCCCATTTTAAAATCGGCAGCTACATTTTATGTTGATTTTTTAGTGAAGCATCCAAAGAAACAATGGCTGGTTATTAACCCGGATATGTCGCCCGAAAATTCTCCTGCCGGCCATCAGGGAGCATCTATTGATGCGGGTACTACCATGACCAACCAGATAGTATTCGATATTTTCAGTACCACCATTCGGGCTGCCAGTATTTTACAAAGGGACCAAAATTTTACTGATACACTTACAGCATTAAGGAAACAATTACCGCCAATGCAAATAGGCAAGCATGGTCAGTTACAGGAATGGTTAGATGATCTGGATGATCCGAATGACAAGCATAGACATATATCACATCTCTATGGATTATTTCCTTCCAACCAGATATCTCCTTACCGCACACCTGCTTTATACAGTGCAGCAAAGAATACCTTGATACAAAGAGGAGATGTATCCACCGGTTGGAGTATGGGATGGAAAGTAAACTGGTGGGCAAGAATGCTCGACGGTAATCATGCATATAAACTAATTCAGGCACAGTTAACACCAGTAGGTACTAATGAAGGTGGTGGCGGTACATACAATAATTTATTTGATGCCCATCCGCCATTTCAGATTGATGGCAATTTTGGTTGTACTTCCGGAATCACCGAAATGCTAATGCAAAGCGCTGATGGCGCAATTCATCTGTTACCTGCAATACCCGATATCTGGAAAGATAGGGGAACGATAAGTGGCTTGAAAACCATTGGTGGTTTTGAGATAGTAAAAATGGAGTGGCAATCGGGTAAGCTGGTGAACCTGATCATTAAATCAACACTTGGCGGAAACTTAAGGATAAGGGTGCCGAATGAAATGAACGCAAACAATGGTGCAGGTTTGAAAAAAGCTACAGGTGAAAATCCAAACCCGTTTTTTTATCACGTAGCAGTAACAGATCCGATTGTATCGTCTGAGGCAAATATTGAAACTCCGATACTAAATACAACATGGTTATACGATTTGCCAACAGAGAAAGGTAAAACCTATCAATTTATTATGCATCAATAGTAGTACTATGGCTAAACAATTTTTTGAGAAAAATCATTCACAGCTACGGTTTCATTGTTGGTGTATCTGTTTGTCCCTTTGGTTATCATTTACCATAAATCTGTCAACCTATGCACAACCAAAAAATACGCTGATCCCAAAAACGGCCAAAAAAATCAGCACAGATTTATTTGGGCTCTTCTTTGAAGACATTAATTATGCGGCAGATGGCGGATTGTATGCAGAGTTGATACAAAACAGGTCTTTTGAATACAGTCCGACAGATAATCGGCAGTGGCATCCACTTTCTTTTTGGGAGTATATAACACCCGGTTTTTCTTATGGGTCTTTTAATGTAGAAACCAATCAGCCGGTACATATAAATAATCCGCATTATGCTGTCTTAAACATTGAACATATAGGAACAGTGCCACCAAGAACCGGAGGAAACGCACAGCAACCTTTGCCAGCATCAATCACCACTGGTAGACCAGGTATTGGGATTAAAAACTCCGGATTTGGAAACATTGTGGTAAAAAAGGGGGAAGGTTTTACATTTTCAGTTTTTGCAAAACAACTGTCTGTTTCACCCGTAGATATTTATGTGAGTTTACAGAACACAAAAGGCAAAGTACTTGCTGAAAGTAAAATAGTCATTGATAAAAAGTCGTGGAACAATTATAGTACTTCATTAATAGCAGATGAAAACTGCGACAGCACCCAGGTAGTTTTACTGGCCACTTCAAAAGGAAAGCTGGCGTTGGATGTTTTGTCTTTGTTTCCACAAAACACTTTTAAAAACAGGCCCAATGGTTTGCGTAAAGACCTGGCCCAATTACTGGCCGATATGAAGCCGGCCTTTATTCGTTTTCCGGGTGGCTGTTTGGCCCATGGTGATGGTGTAGGAAATATGTATCGGTGGAAAAATACGATTGGTCCATTGGAGCAAAGGGTAGAACAAAAAAACCTATGGGGGTATCACCAGACTGCAGGTTTAGGTTACTATGAGTATTTCCAGTTCTGTGAAGACATAGGCGCAAAGCCCTTACCTGTATTACCTGCAGCAGTGAGTTGCCAGAATTCTGGTGGCACATGGCGGGTTGGTGGAACCGGACAGCAGGCATTACCAATGGAAGAAATGAAAGATTATATACAGGAAGTGCTTGATCTGATGGAGTGGGCAAATGGTTCTGCGAGTTCTACCTGGGGTGCAAAACGCGCAGCAGCCGGGCATCCCACGCCATTTAACCTGAAATATATTGGCATAGGTAATGAAGATAAGATAACACCTGAATTTGAGCAGCGGTTTAAAATGATTCATGATGCAGTAAAAGCAAAATATCCTGATATAGAATTAATCGGAACAAGCGGACCTTTTCATAGTGGGGAGGATTTTGATAAGGGCTGGAAACTGGCGAATGATTTGAAAGTTGCGGTTGTAGATGAACATTATTATGTACAACCCGAATGGCTTATTGCAAACCAGTATCGATATGACAAGTATAACCGCAATGCCGGAAAGGTTTACTTAGGTGAATATGCATCATGGGGGAATAAACAGTACAATGCAATTACTGAAGCGTTGTTTATGACAGGACTTGAGCGTAACGGTGATGTGGTAAGTATGGCATCTTATGCGCCATTGTTTGCTAAACAAAATTTTACACAATGGATTACTGATATGATATTTTTCAACAATAGTGATTATTACCTCACACCTAATTATCATGTTCAAAAAATGTTCAGCGCTAACCAGGGCGACTACTATGTCGATGGTATAATCTTAAAAGACAATTTAGACTCATTAGTTGGAAGCTCATGTGTTTATAATAGTAAGTCTGGAGATATCATTGTTAAACTTGTCAACGCGGGAAACACCACAAAATCTGTAAAGATAGATTTGTCAGCGTTTAAAGCTGTAGGTATAGCCGGAACAAAGACAATACTAAGCGCAAGTGCTGATGCAAAAAATGGATTTGAATCAAAGAATATTGTTCAACCAGTGTCTGAGCAGATTGCAATAGCTAAAAATTTTGAACAGTCATTGCCACCTATGTCGTTTACACTTATAAAAGTAAATACCCAATAATCATAAACCATACACCATGAAAATTAGGATAATCATTCTTATGCTGATTTTTGTAGCGGCAGAAAAATCTGACGCTCAAAACCCCATCATCAAACACATTTTTACTGCAGACCCATCTCCCATTGTGTACAAAGACACACTCTTCCTATACACAGGTCATGATACTGCATCAGTTACAGCAACGAATTATAAGATGCCCGACTGGCACGTGTTTTCAACAACCGATATGGTGAATTGGAAAGACTATGGAGCGCTTCTTTCACCACATACCTTTTCATGGGCAACCGGAGATGCTTATGCAGCTCAGTGTATTGAAAGAAATGGCAAGTTCTATTGGTTTGTATCTACTTTTCATAAAAAAGACAGCAACAGCAATGGTGGGGCTGCTATTGGTGTAGCAGTGTCTGATCGTCCAACGGGTCCGTTTAAAGATGCCATTGGTAAAGCCTTAATCACCAATGAAATGACCAAAGACAAACCACATGCCTGGGATGATATTGATCCAACGGTATTTATAGATGATGATAAACAAGCTTACCTCTACTGGGGTAATGGAAGTTGTAAATGGGTAAAGCTCAAAGAAAATATGGCTGAAACCGATGGCCCGATTACAGTTGTTGATATCAAAAACTTTATTGAGGGTCCTTGGATTTATAAAAGAAAAGGTTTGTATTACCTGGTATATGCCAGCAGGGGAACTAAACCTGAGATGATTGAATATTGCACAGCCAGCAGTGCTACCGGCCCCTGGAATTACCAGGGTATCATCCAGGAAAATGTTCCCAATAGTTTTACGACACACCCAGGTATTATTGACTATAAAGGGAAATCTTATTTCTTCTACCACAACGGAACCTTACCAACAGGTGGAAGTTATAGACGATCTATTTGCGTAGACTATATGTATTACAATGAAGATGGAACGATCCAAAAAATTATTCAGACAAAAGAAGGCGTTAAACCTGTTACCCAATAAATACCAGACCATGCGTATAAAAATCAACACTACATATAGCGTCTTGTTTTCACAGTTGCTGATGATGTTGGCTTGTGTTAATCCAGTAACTGCACAATCTGACAAAGCTACCAACCCAGTCATTTTTGCCGATGTTCCCGATGCTGCTATGATCAGGGTAGGAAATACCTATTACATGAGCAGTACCACTATGCATATGAGTCCGGGTGTACCTATTATGAAATCAACGGACCTTGTAAACTGGAAAACGATCGGTTATGCTTATGATACATTGGCCAGCATAGATGAATTAAACCTCACCAATGGTAAAAGTACCTATGGACGCGGCTCCTGGGCCAGTAGTATACGCTATCATAAAGGAGTTTTTTATGTAACCACTTTTGCGCAAACTACTGGTAGAACGCATATCTATTCCACCAAAAATATTGAAAAGGGGCCATGGAAATCCTGGTCATTTAAGCCAAGCTTACACGATCATTCATTGTTCTTTGATGATGATGGTAAAGTATATATGCTTTATAGCAACCGCAAACTTGTATTGGTAGAATTGAAAGACGATTTAACCGGAATAAAAGAAGGAGGCGTTAACCAGACAGTTATTGAAGATGTAACCGCACCGAGTCAATCAGTTGGCAATAGTGGTTTAGGAGAAGGTTCTCAACTCTTTAAAGTAAACGGTAAATATTATCTCTTCAATATCACCTGGCCACGCGGCGGAATGAGAACAGTGGTTATTCATCGTGCGGATAAATTAACTGGTCCATGGGAAGGCAGGCTTGCCTTGCAGGATCTGGGTGTAGCGCAGGGTGGGTTAATAGACATGCCCGATGGCAGATGGTTTTCTTATTTATTCCGTGATTATGGTGCAGTAGGGCGTATTCCTTATCTGGTGCCTGTTGAATGGAAAGATGGTTGGCCTGTATTGGGAGTAGACGGTAAAGTGCCAGCCACACTTGACCTTCCGGCAGGTAAAGGATTTATACCTGGCATTGTAGCTTCAGATGATTTCACCCGCAAAAAAGGCGAACCCGCTTTACCATTAGCATGGCAGTGGAACCATAATCCGGATAACAGTTTATGGTCGGTAACAGAAAGAAAAGGATACCTGCGCTTAAAAACAGGCAGAATTGATACCAGCTTTTTATTGGCAAGAAACTCGCTCACGCAAAGAACCATCGGGCCTGTTTGTTCTGGCAGCACAGCATTGGATGTTAGCAATATGAAAGATGGTGATTTTGCCGGACTGGCACTTTTACAAAAGAATTTTGGTCAATTAGGCGTAAGGATCAATGGAAATGAAAAAGAATTGGTAATGATCAATGCCAGCACTGGCAAACCTCAGGAAGTTGCTAAAATACCCTTAAACCAGTCAGTAGTTTACCTAAAAGCAGCATGCGATTTCACCAATAGAAAAGATACCGCCCATTTCTATTATAGTTTGGATAATAAAACCTGGAATGCGATAGGCACACAACTAAAAATGGCTTATACCATTCCACAATTTATTGGCTATCGATTCACCCTGTTCAACTATGCCACCAAAACAACGGGAGGTGCAGCTGATTTCGACTTTTTTCATATCACAGATACTATTGCTGACAAAAAATAAATCCATACAATGAAAAAGCTTGTTCATAAAACCACCATTCACTGCATCAAATCTTTTGTAGTGATGTTATTTGTAGCCTGTATCTGCCAGTCAGCCAGGTCACAAAACCCTATCGTTAGAAACCAGTTCTCTGCCGACCCAACTGCACGGGTTTTTGGCGATAAGGTCTATGTTTACCCGTCTCACGATATCCTTGCCCAGCCAGGAAAAGGAAGAGTTGGTTGGTTCTGCATGGAAGACTATCATGTATTCTCTTCTGCAAATCTTACCGACTGGACCGACCATGGTATGATTGTTAGTCAGACTACCGTGCCCTGGGCTAATCCTACCGGCTATAGTATGTGGGCTCCCGATTGTGTAGAGCGCAATGGTAAATATTATTTCTACTTCCCAACATTACCTAAAGACACTGCCGTATATGGCAGAAGCTTTGGCATAGGGGTGGCTGTATCAGACAAACCTACAGGTCCGTTTGTACCCGAACCAACACCTATTAAAGGAGTTAGGGGAATAGATCCGAATGTATTTATTGATAAAGACGGCCAGGCCTATCTCTACTGGTCGCAGGGAAATATCTATGTGGCGAAACTGAAAGAAAACATGGTTGAACTGGCATCTGAAGTGGTAACCATTCCAAATTTACCAACAAAGGGATTGAAAGAAGGTCCGTTTGTTTTTGAAAGAAATGGACTTTACTACCTCACATTCCCCCATGTAGAAAATAAGACAGAGCGACTTGAATATGCAATTGGCGATAACCCAATGGGGCCTTTTAAGATGACAGGTGTAATCATGGATGAATCTCCCACTGGTTGTTGGACAAACCATCACTCTATTATTCAATACAAAAAACAGTGGTATCTTTTTTATCACCACAACGATTACTCACCCAAATTCGACAAAGCAAGATCAATAAGGATGGATAGTTTGTCGTTTAATGCAGATGGCACCATTCAAAAAGTGATTCCAACTTTAAGGGGTGCCGGGTTAACAAATGCTAAGAGTGAAATTCAAATAGACAGATACAGTAAACTCGATGCAGCAAACACGGAGATCAGTTTTCTGGATACATCAAATACATTCCAGGGATGGAAAACAACCTTCAAAAATCCGGGAGCCTGGATACAATACAATGCAGTTGATTTTGGTAAACAACCCGGCAGGAAAATCATTTTAAAAACAAAAGCCGGTGAGAACTGTAAAGTAGAAATAAGGATAGGCGGAATAAATGGTACATTGATAGGAACAGCCAGCGTACAACGAGACAATAACTGGATGACTATCGGAGCCGATATCCAAAAAAAGACCACAGGCATACAGGATTTGGTGCTTGTGCTAAAAGAAGGATCGGCCTTAGACATAGACTGGATCAAATTTGAGTAATACCCCTGCATAAAACCTTTCAGCTCAAATTGATAAACGATACCAAAACAAAAAAAATGAAAACATTTCTCAGTAGTCTATTGCTGCTATGTGCTGTTTTGAACATACAGGCAGAAGATGGACATCAACTTTGGTTAAGAAACAAAAAGGCTTTGCCGGTAACGGTAAACTGTGCATTGAATTCGCCAACAATCGCTATTGCAAAACAGGAACTCATACAAGGTTGGTTGGGTAAAGCTGGCGCAACAATAAGCCTCGTCATCAAAAAAGACAAAGCACTAAAGAAAGATGGTTTTCGCCTGCTCAATAATGCTATTGAGGCAAATACTGAATTTGGTTTGCTGTATGGGGTATATGAATTGCTACGCAAACAACAAACCGGACAGTTAATACAGGAAATGGTTTCTAATCCGTCTTATGATATTAGGACTCTTAACCATTGGGATAATTTGAATGGAACCATTGAAAGAGGTTATGCGGGCTTCTCTATTTTCTGGAGGAGAGACAACCCTTATGAAGTAACAGAAAATGATAAAAAGCGTTGGCAGGAATATGCACGTGCCAATGCATCAATTGGTATTAATGGTGCTGTACTCAATAATGTGAATGCATCGCCCAATATCCTCAATGCAGATTACCTGAAGCGTGTAAAAGCAATTGCAGAAGTGCTGAGGCCCTACGGTGTGAAAGCTTATTTGTCGATTAATTTTTCTTCCCCTAAAGTGATTGGGGGATTACCAACTTCAGATCCGCTTGATCCTGCAGTAATTAATTGGTGGAAGGAAAAGGCAAAAGAAATTTATGCGTTGATACCTGATTTTGGCGGCTTTCTGGTAAAAGCAAATAGTGAAGGCCAGCCAGGTCCGCAGGATTTTGGTCGTACCCATGCCGATGGTGCCAACATGTTGGCCGATGCGGTACAACCTTTTGGTGGCATCATCATGTGGAGGGCGTTTGTGTATAGTCCGAATGACAAAGACAGGGCTAAACAAGCCTACAATGAATTTGTACCACTCGATGGAAAATTCAAAGACAATATAATCATACAGGTAAAAAATGGTCCGATTGATTTTATGCCAAGAGAGCCATTCAGTCCACTGATCGGTGCTATGAAAAGAACACCGGTGATGACAGAGTTTCAGATTACACAAGAGTACCTTGGTCATTCTAAACACCTTGTTTTCCTATCAACCATGTGGGAAGAGTGTTTGCAAAGCGATACTTACCAGGAAGGACCAGGTAGTACAGTGGCGCGTTGTACTGATGGAACAGTATTCAATCAAAAATATACAGCCATTGCCGGGGTATCGAATGTAGGATTGGATACCAACTGGTGTGGTCATGATTTCGCACAATCAAACTGGTATGCCTTTGGCAGACTTGCCTGGAACAACAGTATAACAAGTGAAGCCATTGCGGATGAGTGGATCAAGCAAACATTTGCTGGAAACAGCGATCAACCATCTAAAACGGTGCATGGTATTGACTGGACCGAAAATGTATTGGTACCGGTTAAGCGAATGATGCTTGATAGCAGGGAGGCTGCTGTAAATTATATGATGCCTTATGGCTTTCATCATATCATGTCGGCCAATGAACATTATGGTCCGGGCCCATGGTGGGGGCCGGCAAGGATGCGTGCAGACTGGACGCCGCCATATTATCACCAGGCCGATTCAAATGGAGTAGGGTTTAATAGAACAAAAATGGGCAGTGATGCGGTAAGTCAATATAAAGAACCATTGGCATCCATGTTCAATGATCCATCTACTTGTCCTGAAACATTATTGTTGTGGTTTCATCATTTACCCTGGACCTATAAAATGAAATCGGGGCGTACACTATGGGATGATATTTGTACTAAGTATGACCAGGGAGTTAAGCAGGTGCGTGTATTTCAAAAAATCTGGGATGGTGCTGCGCCATATATTGATAGCGCCCGACATAAAGCCATTCAAAGAAAACTAAGAACACAAACGGCGAATGCTGTTTTGTGGAAAGATGCATGTATTCTTTATTTTCAAACATTCAGCCGAATGCCGATTCCGATGGATGTAGAAAAGCCGATTCATAATCTGGATGAAATTATTGCGAATGATATGGTGAGGAGAAGGCCGGGGAGTTAATCAGCTAGCTCCTGATTGATTAATTATGCCACAGAGGGCACAGAAATAACACAGAAATTTTCAGTGTACTTCTGTGCCCTCTGTGGCATATCAATACTTACAATATTCAATTTACCTAAATTCAAAGTCGTTACTAATCCAGTATTTGTATCTTTCTGTATTATTTAGTTTACATGTACGATCTCTGTTGCATAGGCCATCTTACACACGATAAAATAGTTACACCATCCGATACTGTGCATATGGCTGGTGGTACCTCTTTTTATTTCTCTCATGCACTGAAAAACTTTCCTTTAAGTTATCATCTGGTAACAGCCTTATCATCCGATGATGCTGTATTTGCCGAGGCATTACAGCAAGAAGGAATAGACCTGACGATTGTTCCCAGTAAGCACACCGTTTACTTTGAAAATATTTATACCAGTAACAGCGACGACAGACAGCAAAAAGTATTGTTTGAAGCGGACCCTTTTAAGATAGAGGACCTGCAAAATATTCAGGCTAAACATTTTCACCTCGGACCATTACTGGCACACGATATGTCTGCAGATTTTATTGAATCTTTATCCAAAACGGCAACAGTTTCATTGGATGTACAAGGTTTTTTGCGAACAGTAATTAACCAACATGTGGAAGCAGTAGATTGGGCAGCAAAAGCAACTGTACTTCCACACATTACCATTATTAAAGCAAGCGAAACAGAAGCATTTACCATTACAGGAACCAATAATGTGGAACATGCTGCAAAAAAATTATTTGACATGGGAGTGAAGGAAGTAGTCATTACCATGGGCAGTAAAGGATCACTGATCTATGATGGAAATAATATCATCAATATTCCTGCTTACAAACCTGCAGTAGTAAAAGATGCTACCGGTTGTGGTGATACCTATATGGCGGGCTATCTATATAAACGTTTTAAGGGAGAAGACATAGAAAGCGCCGGAAACTTTGGTGCAGCGATGGCTACCATAAAAATTGCCGATTCAGGTCCGTTCAATAGTACAGAAGAGGCGCTCAAAAAAATAATCGCAACAAACGATACCCTATAAATAACTCCGCGAAACTCTGTTAACTCCTTTCTCTGCGGTCACTTCCTTCGTCGTTTGCCCCAACGCAGAGAAAGGAGTTAACAGAGTTTCGCGGAGGATTTTATTTGATTATTGAATCTATCAAACTGGTTCCTGATAACTTAACTTGATAGGGCCATTGTTCTTCTATAACTGGCGTAGCGGGTTGGTTTCTTTGTCTGCCAGGTATAGGCCAGTGTTCAGTAGGTGCACCCATTACCGTTAGCCAGAGAAACTCAGTATCCTTGGGTACTTTAAATTTCAGCACACCATTAGCTTCTTTACCAACATCACCATATACCCTTTTACCATCTTTCAAATAAGCAACAAAACCATAGCGCCAGCCCGCTTTATCAAGTTTAACCGCATTGTATCCTGCAGATCCTGCCAGGCTTTTAAAATTAAGCGTAACAGTAGTTCCCGCAGCCGGTACTTTTAACTGAATACCATTATAACCATAGTTCTGCGGACAAACACTGCTGTCAATTCTGAACCACCCATCCGCTTCAGGTTTCATGATGGTAAAATGCTGGTTGGCATAAGGTTTGGCTACCTGCTCAATACGCTTCATATCCCAGGTAATAAAACGACGCGATGCATCAAACATTTCATCATTGAATTGTTCCTGTGAAAGATTGGTAATGCGCTTATACGTAGTTACAGGATCCTCGCCATTTAATGTAGCACGAGAGAACTCACCAAAAAATTCAATACCATGTTTATTCGACCAGTATTCAAATACATAAGGTGAATGATACATATTGGTAGGATGCAGAAAAGCGAAATGTGTTTTCTTCATGAAGTCTTTGAGGTGATAATTTTCAAAAGTCATCCATTCCGGATACACCTGCCATAACATGTACTGAGCCGACATTTCAGAAATTGGTCCACCTGGCCCTTTACCATTATCGGCGCGTATCATATATTGAAATGAATGTCCCAGCTCATGAGCCAGTGCCCCATAAGGTGCTTTGCTCATGCGGATAGCAGGCGTCCATAATAAGCCGATTTTATTTTCGGTACCACCTCCAAATGCAGTGGCGCCCTCGCCCCCGATTACATATAAGATCATCTTATATTGATCGGTAAAAGATTTTCCTTTTACAACCAGCTTCAATTTATTTACATAGTAATCATAAAACCTTTCCAGTTCTTTAATGGCATCCTGCACATTGAAGCGTTTTGATTCAATGGGGTTAACCATTGGGTCTTTACCAAATTCTTTGGACCAGAACACAACGATATTTTTTGATTCCACCATTCTCGAAAAACTGAATTCACTTGTATCACTATTGTAATTATTATTATAAGGAATGCGGAACACTTTTCCGGGTATGTACAATTCTTTTTCACCTGGTTTTTGAATGCGTGCAAAAGGTTCGGGTGGTGGTGCGTTATTGCCGCTCTGTGCAAATGATGCAGCGGGGATGAGCAACAGCAAAAATGTTTTCAGTAATGTTTTGTTTGACATGGTTGGCTTGTTTTGAATAAATTTTCGGATTTAACATCGAAGTAATTGATTGTTATATCCGGCGGTTGATGTTGAATTTACTGCTTATGATTACTGTGTTTTACAAAACAGCTCCCCGGGTTAAAATATGTATGAACTTGGTTAAATGAATTGAAGAAATTGGGTTAATGCAGCGATGCTTAGCTTTGTAACATGACAGGCATTAAAAACATTCTCTTCGACCTCGGTGGCGTTTTCCTTGATATCAACTACCAGTTAACCGAACAGGCGTTTATCGATTTAGGGATCCATGATTTTGGACAACGTTTTAATCAACAATTCTCCAATACTCTTTTCGAGGATTTGGAAACGGGTAAAATTGATCCAGAGACATTTTATGAGGCATTCAGAAAAGAAACAAGCACTGACTTGAGTAATAAGACAATCGAGGTGGCCTGGAACGCACTTTTGCTGGATTTTCCTCCTGAAAGACTCACTTGGCTGGAGGGTATCAAAGAAAAATACCCGGTTTACCTCTATTCAAACACAAATATCATTCATTATCAATGCTTTATGAAGATGTTTGAAGATAAATTCGGGGGTAAAAACTTCAATGATTATTTCATAAAAGCCTATTATTCACACGAACTTGGCTTGAGAAAGCCCTATGCAGATTCATACAAACAGCTCCTAAAATTAGAAAACCTGGAAGCAGGCGAAACCCTTTTTATAGACGATACCCTAAAAAACATAGAAGGCGCTAAAGCAGCAGGCCTCCAAACCCTCTGGCTGCAGCCAGGGATGGTGCTGCAGGAGGTTTTTATGTGAATTGTGAATTGTCAATTGTCAATTTTAAGAAGAAGGTAGTTTGGTTTTTGTAATAACCTGCCATTACCTGTTGACCATTCACAATTGACAATTCACAATTGACAATTCACTACCCCACCTCCTCAAAATCAATATAATCATCGCTTTTCTTAGCTTCTGCGGCTTTTTGGGCCTGGGCCTGGTATTGTTGTTGCTGTTCGAATTTTTTACGTGCTTCCTCTTGCTGCGCCTGCATTTCACGCACTTTGTCTTTCATGTTGGAAGCCACTTTGGTAGCTGGTACCACAATCTTAAATATCAGGTTGTACAGAAAGTAGATCAGTAAACCCCATAAAATAATCTTCATCCCACAAAAATAAAACATTCTCCTCACCCCCTGCCCCTCTCCACGGAGTGGAGAGGGGTGGCGAGCGAAGCAAAGCCGGGGTGAGGAGGAAATTTGGAACATTCACTTCTTTTATCGTACATTTGCATCAGGAAAAGAACAACAGAAGGGAACGGAAGCGTTCCCTTCTTCTATTTTAATATGTCAACAGAAACACAAATTACAAGGATAGAAGGGCTGATAACAGAGATGCTGGCAGAGGAAACTGCCTATTTTCTGGTATCCATCCGTATCAAACCTACCAATAATGTAAAAGTTTTTCTAGATGGGGACGAAGGTTTGGCTATTGAAAAATGTGTGTCTTTCAACCGCAGGCTTTATAAACTCATTGAAGAAACAGGTATGTACCCTGAAGGAGAATTTTCGCTTGAAGTTTCTTCACCTGGTCTTGATGAGCCTTTGAAATTACATCGCCAATACAAGAAAAATATCGGTCGTTTTATTGAAGTGCTTTTTTTGGATGGCACCAAAAAAGAAGGTAAGCTGCTTGAAGTAGCCGAGGCAGATATTATTGTGGAGCATACGGAAGGAAAAGGTAAGAAGGCGGTTACTCAACAATTGGTTATTCCATTTAATCATATAAAATCAACAACAGTTCAAATCAAATTCTGATTCTTATTGCTAATGGCTAATAGCTAATGGCTAATAGCTTCCCGCAAGGAATTTCTAAAACTAAAGACATGGCTAGTATAAACCTCATTGAAGCGTTCCAGGAGTTTAAAGACGCAGAAAATATCGATCGTCCCACGATGATGAAAGTGGTAGAAGATGTGTTTAAAACACTGCTCCGTAAAAAATATGGCAGCGATGAAAATTTCGATGTAATCGTAAACGCAGAGAAAGGTGACTTGGAAATTATTCGTCGAAGAATGATTGTGGAAGATGGAGAGGTAATTGATCCATTGGCTGAAGTAGGTTATTCTGATGCAGTGAAGATTGAACCCGATTTCGAAGTAGGGGAAGAACTGTATGAAGAGGTTGATATGGTTGACTTTGGTCGCCGCGCCATCCTTGCTGCAAAGCAAACATTGGCCAGTCGTATCAGCGATTTGAAGAAGAATGTATTGATTAAAAAATATGGCGATCGTATTGGTGAAATCATCAGTGCGGAAGTGTACCAGGTTTGGAAAAAAGAAGTATTACTGCTTGATGAAGAAGGCAATGAACTCATCCTTCCAAAGTCTGAACAAATACCTCAGGATTATTTCAAAAAAGGAGAAAATATCCGTGCTGTAGTTGAACGTGTAGATCTGAAAAATAATACACCGGTAATTATCCTGTCAAGAACAAGTCCGACTTTCCTTGCTAAGCTCCTTGAAATTGAAGTACCTGAAATTTTTGATGGACTTATCGCTATCAAGAAAATTGTTCGTGATCCGGGAGAGCGTGCGAAAGTGGCGGTTGAATCTTATGATGATCGTATCGATCCTGTAGGTGCATGTGTGGGTATGAAAGGTAGCCGTATTCATGGTATTGTTCGTGAGTTGAAGAATGAGAATATTGATGTAATCAATTTCACTACCAATATCCAGTTATTGATTCAACGTTCATTAACACCAGCTAAGATTAGTTATATGGAGCTGGATAACGATAAGAAACACGCAGAAGTTTATCTCAAGGCCGATCAGGTATCATTGGCTATCGGTCGCCGCGGGGTAAATATTAAACTGGCTTGTGAGTTAACCGGTTATGAAATTGATGTGTTTAGAGAAGATGAAGAAGTAGTAGACGAATTTGATATCGACCTGGATGAATTCAGCGATGAAATTGAACCATGGGTTATCGATGAGTTCAAACGCATCGGTTGCGATACTGCCCGTAGTATCCTGAATCTTACAGCCGAAGAACTGGAAAGAAGAACAGACCTGGAAAAGGAAACAATCGAAGAAGTTCGAAGAATCTTGCAGGAAGAATTCGACAGAGAGGAGTAAGCAGCTAATAACAAGCTATATTTGTACGGAACTTAAGTATTAAGCCCGGTCAGATATAGCCATATAAATTCGTCCATGGACAATAGTCCATAGTCCATGGGCCATTGACTATGGACTATGGACCAAAAAACTTTGAATGTCAGAACTGAAATTACCAAGACTGTTAGCAGCCGCCAAGGAGTTTAATATAGGTCAGGATACCCTGATTGACTTCCTGGTGAAGAAAGGATTTACTAAAGATGACCTGAAGCCTACCGCAAAGCTTACGGAAGACCAGTACTATGCCCTCCAGGCAGAGTTCCAGGGGGATAAGGTTGCCAAAAACAAGGCCGATCAGGTAGAGATACCCAAAGCCGCACAGGCAGAAGCGAAGAAGAAAAAAGACGAAGAAGAGATTTCTTTTGTTAAAAAAGAGGAAAAGAAAGCAGCACCGAAAGAAGAGCCTAAGCCGGAAGTGAAACCAGAACCGGTAGCAGAAGAAAAAGCACCTGAACCACCGGTGGCACCAGCTCCAGTTGAGGAAAAACCAGTAACACCAGAGGTAGTAAAAGCAGAAGCACCGGAAATAGAAGCGCCAAAAGTGATCAATAAAATTGATCTCTCGGCTATCGATTCTTCTACCCGCCCTAAAAAAGCGGCTAAGAAAAAAGAAGAAACACCGGCTCCGCCACCTGCGGAAACAAAAGCAAAACCAGCTCCGGCCGCAACGCCTGAACCTCCGGCACCAGCACCAACTCCGGTTGTGGCTCCTGAGGAAACAGAAGCACCACCCGTGATTGAAAATATCAGGGCAGAAAAACTGGAAGGACCAAAAATCCTCGGCAAAATTGAACTTCCTGTTAACAGCGATACACGTCCAAAACCAGCTGCAAGGGATGAAAAGCGTAAACGCAAACGCATTCCTGTAGACAAAAAAGAAGGTGGCGCACCACCGCAGGTTGGTCCGGATGGCCGTCCGTTAACAGGTCCAAATCGTCCGATCGTACCGGCCAATAACCGTGGCGGACAACAGGGCGGCGGTGGATTTAACCGTGGTAATAATGCCGGCGGTAATAACCGTGGAGGTGGTAACCGCGATAGAAAACGTGGCGGTGGTCAGGTAGAAGAGAAAGAAATAGATCAAAAAGCAATTCAGGAAAAAATCCGTGAAACACAGGCCAAACTGGCCGGTACAGGTGGTCGCGGAAAGAGCCTGAAAGCAAAATATAGAAGAGCAAAACGTGATGAAGCAGCCGAAGCCATGGGTAATGAAATGGCGGAAGACAATAAACTGCAGGTAACAGAATTTGTTACCGTAAGTGAATTGGCTAACCTCATGGATGTAAGTTTTGCCGATGTAATTGGTAAATGTATGAACCTCGGTATCATGGTGTCTATTAACCAGCGCCTGGATGCAGAAGTTATTGAACTGGTAGCAAGTGAATTTGGTTTTGAAGTTGAGTTTATCGGTGTTGATGAAACAGATGAATTCGATGATGAGGATGATGATGACAGCGAAGAGGACCTGGTTCCAAGACCACCGATCGTTACGATCATGGGTCACGTTGACCATGGTAAAACATCATTGCTCGATTATATTCGTAATGCGAATGTGGTAGCTGGTGAAGCAGGGGGTATTACCCAGCACATCGGTGCCTATGAAGTAACCTTACCAAATGGTAAAGCCATTACCTTCCTGGATACACCGGGTCACGAAGCCTTTACCGCGATGCGTGCACGTGGTGCGAAAGTGACGGATATATCTATCATCGTCGTAGCAGCAGATGATGCAGTGATGCCACAAACCCGTGAAGCTATTAGTCACTCACAGGCAGCGAATGTGCCGATGATTTTTGCGGTAAATAAAATTGATAAAGACGGAGCTAATCCGCAGAAAATATACGAGCAACTTTCCCAGATGAATATCCTGGTAGAAGCATGGGGTGGTAAATTCCAGAACCAGGAACTTTCTGCAAAACAAGGTTTGAATGTAGATCTGTTATTGGAAAAAGTATTGCTTGAAGCTGAATTACTCGACCTCAAAGCAAACCCGGATAGAGAAGCTGCCGGAACCATCATCGAAGCATCGCTCGATAAAGGACGTGGTTATGTTGCCACCATCCTGGTACAGAACGGTACCCTTCGCCAGGGCGATCTGATTGTATCGGGTCAGCACTATGGTCGTGTTAAAGCCATGTTCAACGAACGTAACCAGCGTATTGAAGAAGCACCACCATCTACACCGGTAGTAATACTTGGTTTGAATGGTGCACCTCAGGCCGGTGAGAAATTTAAAGTGTTTGAAGACGAGGGTGAAGCAAAAGAAACAGCAACCAAACGTGCACAGATATTACGTGAGCAGGGATTACGTGCAAGAAAACATATTACACTTGATGAGATCGGACGCCGTTTGGCACTCGGAAACTTTAAGGAACTTAATATCATCATCAAAGGTGATGTGGATGGTTCTGTAGAAGCATTGAGTGATTCATTACAGAAACTTTCTACCGAAGAAATTGCGGTAAGAGTGGTGCACAAAGGGGTTGGACAAATCTCTGAGAGTGATGTATTGCTGGCAACTGCATCAGATGCCATCATCATTGGCTTTAACGTTCGTCCATCAATGCAGGCAAACCGCCTTTCTGAAAATGAAGGTGTACAGATTAAGTTATACTCAATCATCTATACCGCTATCGACGAAATTAAAAGTGCGATGGAAGGGATGCTTGAACCGAAGATTCAGGAGAAAATTACTGCCAACGTGGAAGTACGCGAAGTGTACAAATTCGATAAAGCCACCGTTGCCGGATGTTTTGTACTCGAAGGTAAAATCAGCCGTAATAGTAAGATCCGTATCATCCGTGATGGTATCGTGGAATATCCGAAAGGTGAAGGACAGGCAGCAGAACTGGGCAGCCTGAAACGTTTCAAAGACGATGTGAAAGAAGTAGTATCGAATATGGAATGCGGTCTTACCATCAAAAACTTCAACGACCTTAAAGTAGGTGATATCGTGGAAGCTTTTGAGGAAGAGGAAGTGAAGAGAACTTTATAAGCCATAAGCTTCAAGCCACAAGCTACAAGCGGTAAGCCAAACGCCAAAAAGCCAGAAGCTTGCGGCTTGAGGCTTGAAGCTTGTAGCTTTTTTGTTAAAACGTAGACCTGAAAAGGGAAAGAAGAGCCAAATGCCTAAATTTGGCGATCATAGTATAAATATGAAAAAGGTATTTCTGATTGTTTTGATGCTTGGTGCCGCAATGGTATCTGTAATGGGCCAGACTAAAAAAGTAGTGGCAGATAAAATTGTGGGTCAGGTTGGTGATAGGATCATCCTTCGTTCTGATGTACTGAATGCTATTTCAGATATGAAAAGGCAGTACCAGGGACAAGAAAATGTGATTATTCCTACCGAATGCCAGATTCTTGAAAGCCAGCTCATCCAAAAAGCATTAGTGCTGCAGGCTGAGAAAGATTCATTGTCTGTAACCGAAGAAGAAATTGATGCTACCATCGATAACCGTATACGTGCTGCCATTCAGCAATATGGTTCAAAAGATATCCTCGAAGAAATCGCTGGAAAAACCATTTACCAGTTAAAAGAAGATTTCAGGTCAAGTTTCCGTGAGCAGAAGATGGCCGAGCAGATGCAAAGCAAAATCATTGAAACGGTAAAAATTACGCCTACTGAGGTAAAAGCTTTCTATAATAAAATTCCGAAAGACAGTCTACCCTTCTATGAAAGCGAAGTGGAGCTTAGTCAGATCGTAGTGATTCCAAAAGCCAACCGCGATGTGGAAGAATATGTGATGAAGCAGATGAATGAATACAAAAAGCTGGTAGAAAGTGGCGCACAGAAATTTGAGGCACTGGTAAAACTTTATTCAGAAGATCCGGGAAGTAAAGACGCTGGTGGACAATACACATTGAATAGAAACGATCGCAACTGGGATCCTACGTTTCTTTCGACTTCATTCCGTTTGAAGGAAAATCAGGTATCACAGGTAATCAAATCAAAATTCGGATTACATATTATTCAGTTGTTGTCGCGTTCGGGTGATGAAGCGGTAGTACGTCATATATTGCGTATTCCACCGGTAACGGAAGATGAAATTAAAGAGTCCGTAACTAAATTAGATACCGTAAGAACACAACTGAAAGCTGGTACAATCAGTTTTGGTGAAGCCGTAAGCAAATACAGTGAAGACGAAAACAGTAAGTTCAATGCCGGTGCGATTACTTCTGGTCAGGATGGCAATATCTTCCTGAGTATTGATATGCTCGATAAGGATATGGTTGTTGCATTAAAAGACCTGAAACCAGGTGAATATTCTGCACCACAGGTTTATACCGATGAGCGTGGCCGAAAAGCAGTACGCCTACTATACCTGAAACGCAGAACAGAACCACATAGAGAAAACCTGATGGACGATTATAACCGTATTGCACAGCGTGCTTTGGAGTATAAGAAGAATGAGGCCCTGGAGAAATGGTTCAAATCGCATATCCCAACCTATTTTGTTTCCATCGATAAGGATTTCGTGAGTTGCGAAAGCCTGAAAGACTGGAAAGCAGCCGCGGATAAAGCAGCTAAAGACAGAAAGAACTAAGACAACAGAGGAACAGAGAAATGTCCAATGTCCAATTTCCAAATGAAGGGTTGGAGATTGGACATTTTTCTGTTTCCTACCCCTCCTTGATTTATACATCTAATTTTTTGGGCTATAGAGTTCCTTGTAAACTGTTGATAATTAGTCATATTACAGGAAAATAAAAATTTATTTGGAAAATTAGATGTATGTACATACATTTGTATTGTGAAACTCGAAAAAGCCATACAAAGTACAAAATTCAAAAGCGAAGTGCAGAAGGCAGGATTGAATATACTGTACACGGCCTGGTGGCTAAAGACAGTGATGAGTAAAGAATTGAAGGAGTTCGGATTAACACATGAGCAGTACAATGTTTTGCGCATTCTCAAAGGGAAACACCCTGAATTGATGTGTGTAAAAGATATAGCCTGCAGAATGATTGAGAAGAACTCTAATGTTCCAAGGATCATTGACAGACTGGAAATCAAGAAACTGGTAAAGAGGGCTAATTCTGAAACAGACAAAAGAGAAACCGTGATATCACTTACCCAAAGTGGTATTGCAGTACTGGAAGCCAGCACCAAACAACTTGATGCAGCCTATGCTGAAAACATTACTATCTGTGAAACAGATGCAGCAAGTATCAATGAACTCCTGGAAAAAATAAGGGAAAACGAAAACTAAAATTTTTTAAACAAATACATGTATATACATGTATTATAAAAAAGGAAATCAAATGAAAACAGTATTACACAAAGCCGGTACACGTGGACATGCAAACCATGGCTGGCTCAATAGCTATCATACATTCAGTTTTGGTCATTATTACAATCCAGATCGCGTACACTTTGGTGCATTGCGTGTATTGAATGACGATAGCGTGCAGGGCGGTATGGGTTTCTCCAAACACCCACACGATAATATGGAGATCGTATCCATACCCTTATATGGCGACCTGCACCATAAAGACACAACCGGCAGGGATGAAATAATCCGCCAACACGATGTTCAGATAATGAGTGCAGGCAGTGGTATAGCACATAGCGAAACCAATGCTAATCATGACAAAGAAGTAAAATTTTTACAGGTATGGGTTTTCCCTAAAGAAAGGGATATTGAACCCCGCTACCAGCAAAAATCCTTCAAACCAGAAGATCGTTTGAACCAGGTGCTTACCGTTGTAGCTCCCGATGATGATAATGCAGTATGGATTAACCAGGATGCATGGTTTTCTCTGGCTAACCTGGAAGCAGGTATTGAGAAAAAATACGAGATCAAAAGAAAAGAAAACGGGGTGTATGTTTTTGTAATCAGTGGAGATGTTACCGTTAACGGACAACAACTGAATACAAGAGATGGTTTAGGTATTACAGAAACAACTACCCTCGACATTAAAGCCGATACCGCTGCAGAAATTTTATTAATTGATGTTCCAATGACCGTAAAGGAGGCATAACATGGAAACATACAGAACCATAAAAAGTATTTTATACGCAACACCGATGGATATGGGCGGAATGCCGATAAGGCAACCCTTTCCATCACAGAAAGCAGAAAGAATAGATCCCTTTCTGTTGTTGCACCACGCAGATATAAAAGTACCTACACATATTGATGTAAAACATGCAGGTGTAGGCGCACACCCTCACCGTGGCTTCTCACCCGTGAGTTTTATATTCAAAGGAGGCGTACACCACCGCGATAGCAGAGGTAACGATAATGTTGTTTATGCCGGTGGTACACAATGGATGAATGCAGGTATGGGCGTAATTCATAGCGAAAGACCACCAGCAGATATCCATGAAATTGGCGGACGCCAGGAACTGATTCAGCTATGGGTTAACACTCCTGCTAAACATAAAATGGATCAGCCTTCTTATCAACCATTAACCGCAGAAGAGACACCTGTTGTAAAAACGGCTGATGGACTCGTTAGCATAAACATCATTGCTGGTGAGCTGAATGGCGTAAAAGGTCCGATCAAAACCTTATCACCCGTAAACACATTCACAGCAACATTCAGCAAAGGCGGAAAATTCTTTTTTGAAATACCTGAAACACATAATGCATTCATTTATGTATTACAGGGAAAAGTAAACATAACAGGAGACGGAGAAGTAGATGGGAAATACGTAGCCGTATTCAACAACGATGGTACAGGTTTTGAAGTAACAGCAACAGAAGACAGTACAATATTCATCGGAACCGGCGAACCCCTCAACGAACCCGTAGCCTCTCATGGTCCATTCGTAATGAATAACCAAACCGAACTCATGGAAGCCTTCCGCGACTATCAGCTTGGTAAGATGGGGGTGCTGATTGAGGAGTGAGGAGTGAGGTGTGAATGGTCAATTGTGAATGGTGAATAATAGTTCAATGCATTCACCATTCACAATTGACCATTCACTAAAAATTCAGTGTTATTCAGTGCCTTCAGTGGCAATAAATATTAAAACAAAAATAAAAACTCAAACAAAATGGCAACTTACAAAATCGATGCAGCACACAGTGAAATTACTTTCAAAGTAAAACACCTGATGATCACCAATGTAACCGGTAGCTTTACCAAATTTGATGCAACCATGGAAAGCGAAGCCGCTGATTTCAGCGATGCGAAAATTTCTTTCGAAGCAGATGTTGATAGTGTGAATACAAATAACGAACAACGTGATGGTCACCTGAAAAGTGATGATTTCTTTGCGGCTGAAAAATTCCCTAAGCTTACATTCGTATCAAAAAGCTTTACTAAAAAATCTGACGACGAATATACCCTTACAGGCGATTTAACCATTCGTGATGTAACGAAAACAGTAGACCTGGCAGTTGAATTTGGTGGTAATATGGTAGACCCTTGGGGACAGGCAAAAGCTGGTTTCGAAATCAACGGTAAAATCAACCGTAAAGAATTCGGTCTCGGCTGGGGAGCTGTAACTGAAGCAGGTGGTGTAGTAGTAAGCGATGAAGTAAAACTGCACTTAGCGGTTCAGATGATTAAGCAAGCGTGAGTTGTGAATTGTCAATGGTGGGTTGTGAATGAGGAGCATTTAGTTTTAAGGTAGGAAGAAATGACGATAGATTGATTAAATTACAAAAGTCCCGGAAATAATATAATGCTATAATTTATAACCACTCCCTATTCATCATTCACCATTGACAATTCACCCAAAAATTTATCAGTATGACAAAAGCCAGCATTGCAACAACAAAATATCGGGTACAATTGGATAACGGCAGGCATTTATTTGCCGCGGATGAACCCGAGGAGAAGGGAGGACAGGATACAGCTCCAACACCTGATGAATTGTTGGAAGCATCGCTGGCTAGTTGTACTGCAGTAACCCTGCGCATGTATGGCGACAGAAAACAGTGGCAACTGGAAGGAGTAGAGGTAGACGTAAAGTTGGAAAGAACAGAAGGCAAAACAGTCTTCACCAGAAATATTACGCTAAAAGGCAACCTGGATACTGAACAGAAAGAAAGGCTCTTACAAATAGCCAAACTCTGCCCCGTCTCCAAAACCCTTTCAGGAAGTATTGAAATGCATACCTCCATAACCCAATAAATCTCTGCGAAAACTCCGTTACCTCCTTTCTCTGCGGTGAATATTCGCGTAGGTTCACCGCAGAGAAAGGAGTAAGCAGTGGTTTCGCAGAGAATTTTCGATAAACGGAAGAATCTCATAGAAATGAGCTGCAACAAATACCCGAGCAGCATAGTATAGTAGCTTGCATACTGAACAGAAGAGAAAGATTATTGTTATTAGTCCATAGTCGATGGTACATAGTCCATGGAAAAGAAAAAAAAATGGCGCTAACCATGGACCAAGCACCCCAAACTTGCAAAAAATGAACATAGAAATAATTTCTGGAAGTCCCAGAACAAATAGTGTAACACACAGGCTGGCATTGTTCTTACAAAAACACCTTACAGCCACTACACAGCACCAGGTAAATATTATTGATGTGCGCGACTGGAAATTACCGCTGCTTGAGAAAGTATTTAATTCGGTAGAAAATACACCAGAAGCCTTCAAACCACTGGCAGAACGAATGTTTGCCGCAGATGCTTTTATACTGGTAACACCGGAATACAATGGCAGTTATTCGCCGGCATTACAGAACCTGATGGATCATTTCCCTAAGCAGAGCCATAAGCCATTTGGACTGGTTACCGCATCTACCGGTGCGATGGGGGGAATGAGGGCGAGTCAGCAATTATTGCTGCTGGTGCCGGCTTTATTTGGTATTACATCACCCTATATGCTGGTGACGCCCTTTGTAGATAAGAAATTCAATGAAAAGGGTGAATTGATAGATGAATCTTTTAGTAAGTCTATCGACCTGTTTACCAATGAGTTCCTTTGGTTGGCCGAGACCCTGAGACCGGAAATGAGTACATTGTACAATTAACTTTATAAAACGTGGCGGAGTTGTTAACTTCGCCACTTCTTTTTAAAATATATCATGAGCGACGAGATCAAACACGAATGTGGGCTCGCCTATATTCGACTCCGGAAACCTTTCTCTTATTATCTGCAAAAGCATGGAACGGTAACCTACGGCCTGAACAAGCTGTACCTGCTGATGGAAAAACAGCATAACCGTGGCCAGGATGGTGCGGGTATCGCCGCCGTGAAACTGAATACCGAGCCAGGAAACCCCTTTCTCTATCGCTTAAGAAGCAGTGCACCACAACCCATCGCCGATATTTTCTTTAAAATAGGCCAGGAGATTCAGGAACTGGAGAAATACCAGGCCGACATCAAACAACATCCCGGTTTAATGAAAGGTCACTTGCCTTTTATGGGAGAACTGTTGCTTGGCCACCTGCGTTATGGTACACAGGGTAAGAATAATATTGAATTCTGTCACCCCTTCATCAAACGCGACCTCATGCCGGGTAAAAACCTGGCGCTGGCAGGTAATTTCAACCTGGTAAATACCGATGAGTTGTTCGACCTCATTAATATGAGTCCTGGTGATTTCCAGAAACAAAGCGACCTGGCTGCCATGATGGAAGTGTTACATCATTTTCTGGCTAAGGAAGATGAGTTACGTCCAAATGCGGCAGAATTAAAAGCTGTTTTACAAAAAGCCACGCCTTTATTCGATGGAGGATATACCATTGGAGGTTTATTGGGTAACGGATCGAGTTTTGTTATGAGAGATGCGCATGGTATTCGTCCGGCTTATTATTATATCAATGATGAAGTAATTGTAGCGGCCAGTGAGCGTGCTGCCATCAGAACTACTTTTAATGTGGGTGAGAATGAAGTGATGGAGCTGATGCCGGGTATGGCAATTATAGTTGACGATAAAGGAAACTATTCGATAGAAAAAATACTGGAACCACAGGAAAGAAGGGCATGTAGTTTTGAACGCATATATTTCTCCCGTGGTAGTGATGAAAAGATATACAGGGAAAGAATTGCACTGGGGCATCATTTGAGTCAGACAGTGCTCGAACGCATTAACCACGATTTACGAAATACCATTTTCTCCTATATACCCAATACCGCTGAAGTAGCGTTTTACGGACTGGTAAAAGGGATGGAGCAATACCTGAATAAAATTAAGGTGGAGCGTATACTCAGTTGGGGTAACGATTTTACGCCGGATAAGCTGGAAGAAATGGTGAACCGAAAAATTCGCCAGGAGAAAATAGCCATCAAAGATGTAAAGCTCCGCACATTTATTACGGAAGATGCCAACCGTAATGAAATGGTGCAGCACGTGTACGACATTACTTATGGTACCGTTCGTGCAGGTGAAGATACTTTGGTGGTGATTGATGATAGTATTGTTAGAGGCACTACATTGAAAGAGAGTATTGTGCGAATGCTGGCGAGATTGAAGCCAAAGAAAATCATCGTGGTATCATCTGCGCCACAGATCCGCTATCCTGATTGTTATGGTATCGACATGAGTAAACTGGGCGATTTTATTGCCTTCCGCGCAGCTATTGCATTACTCAAAGAAAAGAATATGGAACATGTACTTACCGAAGTGCATGAGAAAATAAAAGAGCTGGCACGTAATGGTCAGTTACATACCGAGAACGTTGTTCGCCAGGTATATAAACCATTTACACCTGAAGAGATCTCACAAAAGATAGCACAGCTTATTACGCCTCCTGAAATAGATACTCCTGTAGAAGTAATTTACCAAACCATTGAAGACCTGCACGACAGTTGTCCTACCAACACCGGCGACTGGTACTTCACTGGTAACTACCCAACACCGGGTGGTAATAAAGTGGTGAATAAGGCATTTTTGAATTTTATTGAAGGGAAGAATGTGAGGGGGTATTAAACTTATATGTAAACCTGATTTATATCCGATGCGTCTCAGTAATGAGGCGCATTTTTCTGTGTGTTTCTGTGCCTTCTGTGGCAATTAAATGCCATAGAAACACACAGAAAATGTTCTCAGGGTCTCTTTTAAGGGCAATTGTTGCTAAAAAAATCACCACAAACTCGTTTGTTACTAATATTTTGGCATTTTTTAGTAACAAATACTTTTGTCACTATTATACTTACAACAAACTCATTAGTGTATAAAATTTATAGAAATAATATACACTAATAACTTTGTATATAATAAATTGATTAATTTTATCAACAAATTACTGTATGGTTGATTTCAAAATTGATAATGCCGTCAGGTATCATTACGATCAATTTCCTCCTAAGTCATTGGATTACAATAGGTTGGTTAAGAATCTAATTAGTGCAACAGATGCATTAAGCAGATATGATCAAATGTTGAAAAACCTGCATAATAATGAAATATTACTGGCTCCCTTAAGAAGTCAGGAAGCAGTTATTTCATCAAGGATAGAAGGAACAATAAGCACAATGGATGAAATTATGCAATACGAGGCGGAGAGCGATGAGGGCGACGATAGCGCTTTGCCGGTAAGATCTGATATTATTGAAACAGTATTGTACCAGCGAGCGTTAAAAAACGCGCAAAAAGCATTGGAAGAAGGTTACCCTATCTCAGCCAGTTTTATAAAACAACTTCATCAGCAATTATTGTATTTAGGAAGGGGTGCATCTAAGTCGCCTGGTGAATTTAAAAAGGAACAAAATTTTCTGGCTGACCAGATCCGGAAAACCATTCAGTTCATACCTGTTAGTCCGGAAAAACTAACAGACGGGTTGGATAATTTATTTGATTATTTAGATAATAGTGACGACCCTGTATTAATTAAAACAGCATTAATGCACCTGGAGTTTGAAGCACTGCATCCTTTTCAGGATGGTAATGGAAGAATTGGAAGGATGCTGATTACTTTGTTTTTGTGGAAACAGGGGATTATTTCAGAGCCGCATTTTTATATCAGTGGATTTCTGGAAGAACATAAAGATGAGTATATTGATATTATGCGGAATGTTTCTGCAGCTGGTAATTGGAATGAGTGGTGTATTTTTTTTCTACAGGCAGTAGAGAAACAAGCCATCAGGAACTTACAGATAGCTGAAAAAATTAAAATCTTGTATGAAGAAATGAAAATTAATTTTTCAGAAATACTGTCATCAAAATATAGCTTACAGGCATTAGATTTTATATTTACCAATCCTGTTTTCAGAAATAGTAAGTTTACAAAAAGTTCAGGTATTCCTGCACCTACCGCATCAATTTTTACAAGAAGGTTATTAGAAGCAGGATATATAACAACTCGTCAGGAAGCAGCAGGCAGAAGACCTGCCTTGTATTCTTTTGAGCCACTAATGCGACTAGTAAGAATTTAATGTCGGCGTTCCTCGGGTTTACTCATCGAATTACTTCAGAAGAAATTCAGTTTAGTGCAATTGGAATAAAAATTGATTCAATTAGTGCTTTTACTCCAATATCCGCTGAGTGACAAACCATCGCCCAACACTGGTTTTGTAAAAGTTGGGCGACAAGATATCGTCCATCGACTATGGGAATTCTAATCGACTTTTGTAATTTGGCCTAAGCTAATCGAGGCTATAGTAGTCAAGCTAACAGTGGGATCACGGATGGCCTAACCTTCGTAAAGCCTTTACCGTTATATGCCTTATTACTTTTGAGCAACAATGAAAGAACTAATTCCAATAATCAACGAGATCACCAAATACTCCCTATCATATACACCTTAAACAATGCCTACCCCAATCCAATTTAATACCAAAACCAAACTTGTTATTAAGGCTACATTATTTTGTGTTGTATTCACCATCCTCCTCATCATTTTTTCATTTGCTAAAAACCTGTTACCAAATATTGGTGAGAGGCTCGCTCATGGCATTGTCGGTACTATTGCTGGTTTACTTGCCACGATTATATTTTTGAAGTTTGATAAAAAAAGCTTTTCTGATATTGGTTTGAAGTTTGAAACCAAGACAATCGGGAATTTTTTGATTGGTGTGATAGTGGGTATAATATTGATGGGTGCATTGGTAGGGGGCGTTTTATATTTTACGAATACTGAAATAGGTATTAATCCTAATAGTACTTTGCTACATTTTCTGCTCATGACATTTCCATTAATTCCATTGGCATTTATGGAGGAACTGGGTTTTAGGGCTTACCCCTTAGAAATATTAAGGGATAAGGTTGGCATTCGACAATCAATTTTTCTTTTATCCATTCTTTTTGGTGCATACCATATTGTGAATGGCTGGTCAGTCGCAAGTTCATTTTATGGGCCCGGTGTTTGGGGGTTGGTGTTTGGACTTGCCGCTTATTATTCAAAAGGTATAGCCATGCCTACGGGTATTCATTATGCAGTTAATTTAACAACATCTGCATTTGGAGAGACAAACAATTCCTTTAGCTTGTGGATAATCAAACAAAACAACGCTTCAAACACAAAAACTGGAGCTGTTGATTGGGCAGTAATACTTCCATCTATTGCTGTTTTAGTTTTTGCAATAATTTGTATTGAGTTGTTTGTAAGAAGGAAAACTGTTGTAGCTTAACCTGGAAAGCATAATTAGTGTAAATTCAATTAATCTGTTCACTAATGTGGATGCCATTTGCAACTGTATAATCAAATCCCTGTAGCTTCAAATAGTTGTAGCATTTATTAACATTCAAAATTTTTAAGTATATGCAAAAACTACAGTTTTCAAAACTAATTAACGCATCTGCCCAAAAAGTGTATGAAACCATGTTGGGCTTAAAAGATAAAGCCACTTACGAATATTGGACGGCAGCCTTCAACCCAACATCTACTTATGAAGGCAGTTGGGACAAGGGGAGTAAAATTCTTTTTGTGGGAACAGATGAAAAAGGCAAAAGAGGTGGTATGATTTCGGAAATAGAGGAACATATACCTGCCAGCTTTATTTCCATTCGCCATTACGGTTTCATTGATGGAGATCAGGAAATAACAACAGGAGAGCAGGTAGAAAAATGGGCAGGTAGTCATGAAAATTATCAGTTTCTGGAAAACAACAATACTACCACTGTAACCGTAGAGATCGACTCACTTGAAGAATACCAGGACTACTTTCACAAAACTTATCCAAATGCATTGGATAAACTAAAGGAAATTTCAGAACAATAAAAGGCACACAGAAAACTGATAATCAATCTTCCACATGATTTTCATCTGGGGTAACAAATCTAAAAATCATCTTATTAATTGTATTTTTTACAATTAATTTTAGTATTTTGGTCAATACTAATCAGGGTCTATTAACGATTGAAACTTGCCATGCTTCTTCGCATAGTCCTCTTTATTAGTGCAAAAAAGACTGACCTTCTTTTTAATCATAAAACAACACTAACATGACTTGCAATCTTAAAACCTTTGCTAAATCATCTTTTTTAGCAAGTGCCTTACTGATCTTTTCAGTTTCTGCGATGGCACAAGATGGTACCATTTATCCATTAAAAGCTCCCCCAGAACCCAATGCTATATTACTTGGTACCGGTGGTGTTAAGGACCAACCGGCATCTGAATCATGGTTCCGCCAATGGGGTGATCCTATGGCAAGAAATATTACAACTGCAACCCTTACTCCCTTTCTTCCAAAACCAGGTACAGGAAACGGCGCAGCAGTAATAGTAGCACCGGGCGGTGGGTTTCGTTGGCTTTCCTTAGGTAATGAAGGCTGGGAAGTAGCACAGGCACTCGCCGATAAGGGCATAGCTGCTTTTGTTCTCAAATACCGTCTTCACCCTACTCCGGATAAACTGGAAGACTTTACTGCCTGGATGAACCGCCCACGCACAGCAGCACCTCCACCAGCTGACACGTCAAAAAAAGGTACAGCACCCGCACCTCCGCAGCAAATGGATTTGTCTAATCAGCTTGCAGACGCTGAAGCAGCTTATGCCATGATTGTAAATCGTGCCAAAGAGTGGGGAGTAGATACCGATAGAATTGGAATGATCGGATTTTCAGCCGGTGCTGGTTTAACCATGCATTCAACACTTAACTCCAAGACTATGAAGCTGGCTTTCATAGGACCCATTTACGGTGGAATGGGTCCGGTTAATGTGCCAAAGAATGCACCTCCTATGTTTAATGTAATCGCATCCGATGATTTTCTTTTCCGTGGTCAGTTTGGTGTGATCGACTCCTGGTTTAAAGCAGGTATACCTGTTGAATTTCACCTCTACCAAAATGGTGGTCATGGTTTCGGACTTGGTAACCCAGGTAGAACCAGTAACCGTTGGTTTGATGCTTTTGTACATTGGTTAGACGTCAACAAATTTTTAAAAGCAAAATAAATTGATCCTTTGCATGCTAACTTTTGGAGAGTTCCCAAACTTTCCAAAAGTTACTTGTCTCCAGGCATGTAAATAGCCTTTCTCCTAATTAAGCTTGTACAGATTTTTCATAAATTTTTCCCGGAGTAAAAGCTAAGGCAAAATTTAATCGGTTCGTTAATTATCTTCTCTGCTCAATAGTTCCATATATTAGCAGTCGGGGTGCTATTCAATTTAATGAAGCTGCTTCTTATGTGATCAATACAAAAGAACAGGCAGAAACAGTTTTCTATTGCGATGCACTCATGAAAATGGCGGTGAAGAAAGCTCTTACGGATGATGTAAGGATATTATAGATTATAATGACAGATTTTACCAACTGAGTATGTTGATTAAGCACATAGTGAAAATCCGGCAATTAAAGAGAAGATGATGAAGAATACATTAAAACAAAAGAAACTAATACTTTCAGCATTTAAGTAAGCTGTAGCCAAAGATTATGAAAGGAAAGAACACACTTAAGTTTAGAAATGCTGCAACTATTTTATGACCAGAACATTCAATCAATAAACACCATCAATGAAGTTGTTATTAAGTAGAAAGGGTAAAATAATTTTAACCTGTCTTTTTTTAGTGTGTTCAATTATCGGCTTCATGGTGAAATTACCATCAGTCTTCAGGCACCATGATAAAGAGTTGCATTCACTATTTTATTTTTTAGCAGCAGCATTTCTAAATATCTTATTTGCGAATAAAAAATTTACTGTTCACCTTTTCATATTCGCTTTCCTCTACCTGCTAGGGGTTTCTATTGAATATGCTCAGGTCTATTCTAACAAATTCTTTCAGGTAAGAATACATGGCCGTTATGATAAAGAAGATGTTTTGGCTAACCTTAAAGGAATTATTGCATTTTCTGTATTATGGATTGTTTATGTTGGATTTAGTTTTTTTATTAAAAAGCCTCCAACGAGCCAAAGCAATGGGAATAGTAAATCCTGACCTTAACACTGAAAATTCGAAGTTTTTCTGTCGCCGGTGAAAAAGGGATAATCCAACCCCCTTGAACCTTAGCTTTTGGAAAGTTCCGAAACTTTCCCAAACTTGCTTGTCTGCTTCACATAAGAAAATGATGACAGCTTTTATACCATGATTTCACCTGAATTCCTATTTGGAAAAATATCAGAAAAACAATCCAGGTATTTTTACTCAATCATTCAGAAAATTGGGAAAGAGAAAAGGATTAAAAAAGGGGAAACTATTGTACGCTATGGCGCCCATCCCTCTTTCTTTTTTTACATCCTGCATGGAGCATTTAAAACTTCAATTATTAAAAACGACAAAGCCTACACACTCGGCTTCACATTTGAAGGTGATGTAGATTGTTGTCCAACTTCCCTGTTAAAAGGGATAGCTAATAATTTTGCCATCGAAGCAGTCGTAGATAGCAGTGTTTTGATTTGTGAATTAAAAGATTTTCAGAAAGCCTGCTCTGCTAAAAAGTACACAACTATCACCAACAACATAATGGCTAATTATATTTCAATCCTGGAAAACCGGGTAATTGAAGTGATTTCATTAACAGCAGAACAGCGATACAAACAGTTGTTACAGCAACAACCTTCGGTTATTGAAAATATACCGCTTTCACAAATAGCTTCTTTTTTAGGGATAACGCAGGAAAGACTAAGCCGCATCAGACAAAAACTAAAGACTTGACCTAGGTCAAATCATTACAGGCATTACTCTTTTACATTTGTACTAAGTAAAAATTACAAAGAGCGTAAATGCAAGTCTGTTTATGATTAGAATTTATTTACTGGTACTTATGCTTACACAGCTTACTACTGTTTACAGTCAAAAAACAGTTCGCTTTGCAGACTCTCTCAGAAACTATTACCATATTCCTGAATTATCTTATGCTGTAATAGATTATGCAAAAACTATTGAAATAGCCGCTTTGGGCCATCACTCTATCGCTCTGCCAGATACAGCAACACTGCAAGACAGATTTCATATTGGCTCTAACACTAAAGCGATGACAGCCTTCATTATTGCCAAATATGTAGAATTGGGAAAATTAAAATGGGCCACAAAGTTTTATCAAATTTTCCCTGAATGGGAAAAAGCAGGTAAAGAGGTTTATAAGGATATAAACCTGCAAGACTTACTTTCACACAGAGCAGGAATACAACCATTTCAGGGAGAGAATGATCCGGTAATCCCAGATTTTACGGGAACCAATCAGGAAAAAAGAAGACAATTCGGAAAATTTGTTTTAACCCTTGACCCGGTTAAACCTGATACAACAAATCCTTTTATTTATTCAAACGCAGGCTATACCCTGGCAACATTAATGGTAGAAAAGGTATCTGGTAAAAGCTGGGAAGAGCTGGTAGATATGGTTTTTAATAAAGACCTAAAACTGAATGTACAACTGTCATGGCCCGAGAACCAAAAACGAAAAGATACCTGGGGACATAGCACGGATAGCAATCAACTTAAACCAGTTCCTTCAACTTTTGATTATCATTTAGATTATACAGAACCTGCAGGGGATATAAATATTACGCTCAAAGACTACATTAAATTTATCCAACTGAATCTACAAGGACTAAAAGGCCAGTCTAATTATTTAAAAAACACAACTTATCAATTTCTTCATAAAGGTGTAGAACATTACTCAATGGGCTGGTTCAATATAGCTGAAAACAATCAGGAATTTTCTACCCATTCCGGAACCGGTGCATTCACCTATTATACTATTGCACAAATTGACCGGGTAAATAAGATGGCCTATATAATCTTTACCAATTGTTACAATGATGAAACCCATCAGGGGGTAAGACTTCTTATGAGAAAACTGAAAGAGAATCATAACAAGAAGTAGTACCTCTGTTTTAACCAGTCGTACCAGTTGTGATGCCATTTATCCGAATGCCTGTTTACGGTACTGATTTTAAGTAATTTTCAACGCTAATTAACTATATAAAGAAATAGGTAACATGCTTATTGAAAAGTACAGGCCTGAATGGGTTGATCAGTTCAACAATATCAAAGACGCACTTGAAAAATTCCTTCAAAACCTCAACTTTACTATTGAGCATGTTGGCAGCACTGCTGTTCCCGGCTTGGATGCCAAGTCCATTATAGACATAGATATCATCTTTTATAATGAAAATGATTTCCAACTTATAAAAACCAGGCTTGAAAAAGCTGGGTATTATCATAATGGAAACCAGGGCATTGAAGATCGTGATGTGTTTAAGAGAGATGGTGTTCAAAAACATGGTATACTAGATGCCATCCCTCATCATCTTTATGTTTGTTCTGCAAATAGCAAAGCACTTGAACGACACCTGCTTTCCAGAAACTACCTTAGGAAAAATGAATGGGCCAGGAAGAAATATCAGCAAATGAAATATGAAATTGCGGAACAGGCCGGGCAAGACAGAAAGAAATATGCAACATTAAAAGAGGGTTTGGTAAATAACTTTATCGATATCATGATAGAAGAAGAGAGAAATAATCAGCAATAGTTTTGTTTTTACATTTAAACCCCAACCTTTACAATAATTCACGCAAATGGATAGTATGAAACAACTTCCACTACTATTATTATTATTCTGCGGCATTGGTCAAACCCTGTTTGCTCAGGGTTATATTGATTTGACAAAGGAAAAAGCCATGAAGAAGCTGGAAAAGTCAAAATCGAATAATTCCGGAATGAATATCAGTATTTCAGCAACAGATACAACCCTCAGCTATCTGGTACGCGACAAAACTGTTCAAAATCTGGATCTTATACTTTATTTCGACAACAAGAACCGTTGTTATAAAGAAAGAAAAGTATTAACCTGTGATAGCTGTTACCAGCAATTCCTGAATAATATATTAACGGATAAGTATTACCGTTGGACAAAAATCAACGACACGACCTATTTTTCACGTTTCCCCTATCGTATTATCCTTACAACAGCAATGGCTAAAGCATATATTATAGAGCTTAAAAGAAGTGATATTGCCGGAAATAAATACCGGGAAATGGTAAGACAAGGGCTATGAATCTTACCCGTTTTTACTGTTCAATCAACACTTATCTATATTTTGCAGGCAGTAAAACAAAGGGATAGGGATGTCGAAATTAAAATTAGCCCGTGAGAAAGCTAACCTCACCCAGGAAGAACTGGCCACTCAATCGGGCGTATCAGTAAGAACCATACAACGAATAGAAGCCGGAACCGATCCCAAAGGATATACTTTAAAAACATTAGCCAAAACCTTACATATTGAGCCTAATGAACTGGTGAGTAAAAATGACCCGGTGAGTACAAATGAAGTACCCCAGCCAGTAAACATAGGTTTGATGAAATTGATTAACCTGGCTTCCTTACCGGTAGCGTTTCTGCCGCCCCTGAATATTATTTTACCCCTGCTGATTATGTTCCTTAAAAAGGAATTTGGTGCCATGGCCAAACAATTGATCACCATTCAGATACTATGGACGGTTGGTTCTTTTGTATTATTTATGTTGGCAGCTTTTGTCAGAAACTGGTTTTTTTGGAGTAATAAGTTCACTTTAATCGTAATGGTATTATTGGCCCTCAGCAATATCATGCTCATCATCTGGAACGCCATTTCACTTGATAAACACGAAAAGCCCGCAATAAGGGTGAAATTCAGCCTGATATAAGCCTGTAAAGGATTTGGCGCCTGGCTGGCGGCATATTGGCGGGCTGTTTTCAACCCAAAAACCAGTTCAACCATTCATCTTTGCTTCAAAAGATCCTAAGATGAAAAAATGGTTTGCACTACTGTTATTGACCCTGTTTACCTATAGTCATACACAAGCACAAGTGGCTAAAGACGCTGAACTCTACCTGCAATTGCAAAAGCAGGACAGCATCTTTTTTGAGCGAAGCTTTAACCTTTGCGACCTTGAATACCTCAGTAAAGCTATCCACCCCGACCTGATTTTCTTCCACGACCAGGGCGGTATACAAAACCGGGCAGATTTCCTGGAAAGTGTGAAAAAGAACATCTGTGGTAATCCAAACCAAAAACCCATCAGAAAACTCGAGGCTAACAGTCTCGAAGTATTCCCATTATACAAGGAGGGGAAATTATATGGCGCCATTCAACATGGGGTACATAATTTTTATATCAGAGAACCCAATAAACCAGACAGACCAACCACTGAAGCCAGATTTACCCATGTTTGGCTTTTGAATAATGGGGAATGGTTGCTAAAAGAGGTGTTGAGTTATGACCATCATAATCCATCGAGCCAGCCAGTTTCCTCGAACTTTGAAAAGGAAATTGAACAATTGATGCTGCAGGAAAAAGTACCTGCAATGGGTTTAGGAATCATAAACAATGGTAAGCTGCAAAAAATAAATGTATTCGGAACCCTTGATAAAGAAAGACCAGCTCCCTATAATGCGATTTTTAAAGTGGCGTCCCTTACTAAACCAATTACAGCATTGGTAACATTAAAATTAGTAAGCGACGGAAAACTGGCACTTGATGAATCTTTGGATAAATACTGGAAAGACCCTGACCTGACAAATAATCTATGGATGCATAAACTAACACCAAGGATTATTTTATCGCACCAAACCGGTTTTCCAAACTGGCGCTATTTGCATGCAGATAAAAAACTAAGCTTTGAATTTGAACCCGGCACCCGCTTTCAATATTCTGGAGAAGGGTTTGAATACTTACGTAAATCTTTGGAACAAAAATTTGGGAAAAGCCTGGAGCAACTGGCAGATGAACTGTTGTTTAAACCGGCAAATATGAAGGATACGCATTTCTGGTGGGATACAACAATGGATACGACAAGGTATGTTCGCAATTATGATAAGAATGGCAATGCGCATGAAACAGTAAAGTATTACAAAGCGAATGCTGCTGCTAACCTATTAACCACCGTTGAAGATTATGGTAAGTTTCTGGTTTATGTTTTACAGGGAGCAGGTTTATCAAAACAGGTGCAGGATGAAATGCACAAAAATCAGGTACAGCTTAAGGAAAATGACTATTTCGGTTTAGGCTGGGAAAAAATAACCGGCTTCAGCAATGATGAATTTGTATTGCTCCATTCGGGGAAAGACCCCGGTGTAAGTACACTGGCTGTTATATTTCCGAAAAGTAAAAATGGCTGGCTCATATTTCTGAATGGAGATAATGATATGAAACTGATCGAAAAGCTGCTCACCGAAAAGCTCTATAAGGGAGCTGAGCTCTGGAACAAAAAGTAACCCTCCTTTTTTCAGTGCCCTTCAGTGCGTTCAGTGGCAATTTCCGCCGGACTTTTGGTCACCTAAAGAAGGAAGGGCTGTCATTCGGACTATTTTGCCACTGAAGACACTGAATGGCACAGAAAAAAAAGATTTTTCTGATCTTCATATTCCGCAATTTTCGGGTTGTGTAAGGGTTGATGAACCCTGAAATTTGTGTTCCAATCAATATTATGAACGAACAGCAACAGCTCAATTATAATCGTATAGCTACTGCTATTGAATATATTCATACACATTTCAAACAACAACCCAGTCTGGAAGAACTTGCACAACAAGTACACCTGAGCCCTTTTCATTTCCAACGCCTCTTTAGCGAATGGGCAGGCACTACCCCCAAAAAATTTCTGCAATACATCAGTACAGAACACGCAAAAAAATTACTAAAAGAACAACAGGCAACTCTTTTCGATACAGCTATTGAACTTGGATTGTCCGGAACAGGGAGACTGCACGATTTGTTTATCAATATTGAAGGCATGACACCCGCAGAATATAAAAATGGGGGTAAACAACTCTACATAAACTATAGTTATGCAGAAAGTCCATTTGGCAGTCTCATTATTGCATCTACGCAAAAAGGTATTTGTTATATGGCATTTGAAGAAGATCAAACAAAAGCTTTAAATGATCTAAAAACACAATTCCCCAATGCGAATTATCAGCAAAAGTTAGATATGCTGCAACAAAATGCCTTGTTTATTTTTCAGCACGACTGGTCTCATTTAAAAAATATAAAACTTCATTTAAAAGGAACCGACTTTCAACTAAAAGTATGGGAAACACTTTTAAAAATTCCTATGGGTAAGTTATCTACCTATGGAAATATAGCCACACAAATAAAAAATGCAAAAGCCTCACGTGCAGTAGGTACTGCAATAGGAAGTAATCCCGTAGCTTATTTGATACCCTGTCACCGGGTAATACAATCCTCAGGCCAATTTGGAGGGTATATGTGGGGGCCAACACGCAAAGCAGCGATTATAGGATGGGAAAGCGCGAAAGAACAGAAGAATATTGAATAATGAACATCCAACTTCGAAGTTGAATATTCATTATTCGATGTTCTTCTGTTCGGCTGTTCTTTCCCACTCTGTCTTAAACCCAGAACACCAGGTCTGACAATAAACATACAAAAATGAAAACATTTATTCTCGTACACGGTTCCTGGCATAGTGCCTGGAACTGGCATAAAGTAATTCCTATCCTGGAGGCGCAGGGACATACCGCTATTGCTATCGACCTTCCGGGAATGGGAAGAGATAAAACACCAATTGAAACAGTAACCCTTCAGAAATCAGTAGATAAATTATGTAAGATGATTGATGAAGCAGATGAAAAAGTAATACTGGTAGGACATAGCAAAAACGGTATCGTTATTTCGCAGGCAGCAGAGTATCGCCCGCATAAAATAGAAAAACTTATTTACCTGGCTGCCTATCTTATTCCCAAAGGGAAAACACAGGCTGAATATTCTGCACAGGATATAAACGGGGTATTGAAACCTTATGTTACACGTTACCCTGAAACAGGCTCACATACTTTGCAAACGGAAATTTATAAAGAAGGCCTGTACCATGATTGTGAAGACTATATTACTGAATTAGCCAAACTTTTACTAAGTCATGAAAGTGTAGCAACAGGTATTACTCCTTTGACATTGAGTGAGGAAAATTTCGGATCGGTACCCCGTTATTATATTGAATGTACAGAAGACAGGGCCGTTACGCCCTTTATTCAACAAAAAATGTATACAGAAACTACCTGCAAAAAAGTGTACAAGATGGCAACCAGTCACTCCCCCTTTTTCAGCCAACCCGCAGCGTTGTGCGAGATTTTATTGGAGATTGCTACAGAATGATGATCTCTTTTGGAGAATTATTTACCTTCGAAAGGAAAGAAATAAGTTAATTCAACAATGTCACTGATCAGTCGTTTATGGAAACCGGGTAAATCTGTTTTTTTGTACGCCGGAATAATGGCAGTACTGGTTTTTGCCTTAAAATGGATGCAATGGAAATACCTGATCGTTGATCATTCGATAGATATTTATGTAGGACTGATAGCTGTGTTTTTCACCCTGCTGGGCATTTGGGTGGCTTCCCAATTAGCCAAACCCAAAATTGAGACGGTAGTGGTTGAAAAAGAAGTTTATGTTGTACCCCCAGAATCATTTGTATTGAATGAGGTGGAGCTAAGGAAGCTCAACCTCACCAACCGTGAATATGAAGTATTGCAACAATTATCTAAAGGGTTAAGTAATGCGGAAATAGGAGAACAGTTGTTTTTATCGTTAAGTACGGTAAAGACCCATGTTTCAAATCTCTTCTTTAAAATGGATGTGAAAAACCGCACCCAGGCCATCGAAAAAGCCAAACGCCTCAAACTAACACCATAAGAAATCCCTCTGCGTAAACTCTTAACCTTCCCGTTCTCTGCGGTAAATAAAAACCTCAATTTATAATAAGTAAAGTGTTTTTATAGACTCCATACTCCTACTTTAGTATGAAACACCCCCTCTCGATCTATTTTGGTACTTTAGTATGAGGCCAAAGCTTGCAGTTGCAGATAGATTTGTGTAAAATTATACACGATGAAAAGGAACATTTTTATTTTCGGTCTCATTTTAGGCACAATCCTCGTGGGCCATATGCTTTATATGGTAAACCTGCTCTACACAAAACCTGATCTCAAAACCAATGATGTAGTAGGTTATGCGGCCATGATTGTGGTATTCTCCCTTACCTTCTTTGGTATCAGGAATTACAGAAATAAGGAACTCGGAGGTGTAATTAGTCTAGGGAAAGCATTTAAAACGGGTGCTTTAATCGCCCTGTTGGGATCAACCATGTATGTGTTGGTATGGTTAGGCTATTACTATCTCTTTGTACCTGATTTTATAGAAGTCTATACCGCACATGTTCTGAATGTATGTACCAGAGAGGGCGGAGATTTAGCCGCTAAAAAAGCAGAAATGGAGCAGTTTAAGGAAATGTATAAAAGTCCTTTTTTCGTTATCTTGATTACCTATTTTGAAGTATTACCCATCGGACTGGTAGTAGCTTTTATCAGCTCATTGGTTTTGAAAAGAAAAGCAAAACCGGTTGGTACATAAATGATAGCCATGCAAAAAGACATTCAACTTTACCACAAAGCGCTTGCGGCAGATGACAAATCGATCTGTGATGCTTTGTATGAGATAATCAGTGAGCAATTGGCAGACGCTGAAAATAAAATCTGGCATGGGCATCCTGTTTGGTTTTTTGAGGGGAATCCGATAGTGGGATATGATAAGCTTAAAAATTGTGTACGCTTATTATTTTGGAGTGGCGGAAGTTTTGAAGAAGAAGGTCTTGAAAAGGAGGGCAAATTTATGGCTGCTGAGAAACGATATACGGAAGCTGGACAAATCAATAAAAAGGACCTGAAAAGATGGCTCAAAAAAGCGCGTGAGATTCAGTGGGATTATAAAAATATTGTGAAACGCAAAGGGGTGTTGGAGAGGTTGAAATAATTTTTAGCCACAGATGAACACATTGTATTAATCTGTGCATCTGTGGCTAAACAATCCTCCTGATTATGTTCTACCTTTATAGCAGAGATGAAATTCCCCACCCATATCATTCGTGTTTTTTTCAGGTGGGTTCTTATATGTTGTATCATTGGATTATCTGCCGGTACTGCCTCTGCCTTTTTTCTACAATCCCTTGATTGGGTAACCAATTTCCGCGAAACACATAAATGGATTATAGCCTTCTTGCCCATAGGTGGTTTGCTGATTGGTTTATTATACTATTATTATGGGAAAGAGGTTTCAGCAGGCAATAATCTGCTGATTGATACTATTCACAAACCTGATAAAATAATTCCTATCCGCATGGCACCCTTTGTATATATCGGTACCATTGTTACCCATTTATTGGGAGGCTCCGCTGGTAGAGAAGGTACAGCTTTACAGATGTCTGGTTCTATTGCAGATCAGTTGAGTAAACCATTTCATTTGTCGGAGGAAGAAAGGAAAATACTCGTTATCTCTGCTATTGCTGCCGGTTTTGGTGCTGTATTTGGAACACCCTTTGCAGGTATACTTTTTAGTTTGGAGTTATTACGTATTGGTAAACTAAGGTACACTGCTTTTTTACCTGCCGCAGCATCAGCATTACTTGCAGACCAGGTTACGCTATTATGGCAAACATCTCACACGCACTATATAGTAACTACAGCTCCGGACATCACTGCAATGAATTTATTGTACACCATTCTTGCAGGAATTGCATTCGGACTTACAGCTATGATCTTTTGCAGGGGGATGCATAGTTGCAGTAATTTGTTTAAAAGCATAATACCTTATCCTCCATTAAGACCGGTACTGGGTGGTTTAATCGTTGCTGGAGCAATTTGGTTAACCGGCACAACAAAATATATAGGATTGGGAATACCTACTATAGTTGAATCATTTGAAAATGCATTGCCTGCATATGATTTCGCTATAAAAATATTGTTTACCGTGGTTACCTTGTCTGCAGGATTTAAAGGAGGGGAAGTAACTCCTTTATTTTTTATTGGTGCACTGTTGGGAAATGCTTTATCGCTTGTAATACCAATGCCATTATCTGTTCTCACCGGTATTGGTTTTGTTGCAGTATTTGCTGGTGCAACAAACACCCCCATTGCCTGTATAATAATGGCAGTTGAATTATTCGGATTTGATATAGCTGCTTTTGCAGCCGTTGCTTGTTTGATTGCCTATTTTATCTCTGGCAATCACAGTATTTATGAACAACAGCTTAATGGAAAATCGAAATATGAAAAATGGAAAACTTATTTCAATTTTGATAAGTTATAAATGACCTGTCCCCAGTTTATCAATACACTTGTAGCATCGGTTAAATAATTATTTAACCAGTTAACCCTATTTATCATTTTTTTCAGTTGTGCGGTTATTATTTTTCAAAAGAATAAATAATAATTTCTATGCTAAAATCTGGATTAATAATGATGGGTATCCTGGTTGGTTTTTATGGAAATTCACAACAGGCTCAATTGTTTGAACCTGGATTAATTTCTGATAGCGGTGTTTTTGGACTCACCATATCTCCTGACGGCAATACTGCTTTATGGGTGAAGTCGAATGGAAGAAGAGATACATTGGTTATACTTCAATCCAATAAACTAAATGGTCAATGGTCAAAGCCAGTTCCTGCATCTTTCTCATCAGCAAGTGCCCAATGGAAAGATATTGATCCGATTTTTAGTCCGGATGGTAAAACGGTTTTGTTTCAATCCACACGTCATGTACCTGATCGGCCAAATAGAACAGGTTTTGATATCTGGGCGGTTGATAAAACGGCTGTAGGTTGGTCGGCTCCTTATCATCTGGGAAATACGATTAATACAGATGCTTCCGAATCTTATGCTTCAGTTACCAACAAAGGAGATGTTTATTTTATGAAAGACAACCCAGCCCAGGCTGGTAATGCTGATATTTATGTTGCCAGAAAAGTTAATGGGGTATACCAAGAACCAGAAAATATTGGTTCGCCTGTTAATACAAAAAAATTCAGGGAGTCCAATCCCTTTATTTCACCAGAGGAAGATTTCATTATTTATTTTTCCTCAGATACAACAGGTTTAGGTGAAGTAGATCTTTATATCAGTTTTAAAAAGCATGGGGAATGGTCGCAACCTAAAAATATTGGAACGTCGGTTAATAGCGAGTTAGCAGAGTTTTGTCCTTTTTACCATGTAAAAGAAAAACGACTGTATTTTTCTCGTCAAAAGAAAGGAGCAGGCAGAATGTATGAGGATTTATATTTTATTCCGTTCGATCCATATCAATACAAAGAATAATTTTTTATACCCTGTAACAAACTGCGTTGATATTCATTCCCGCTCCAACAGAAGCAAACATAACAATATCGCCGGTTTGTAAGGAGTGATCGTCGAGTACACCTCTTTTCACCAGATCGTATAAAGTAGGAATAGTTGCCACGGAGCTGTTTCCCAATTTATGAATACTCATCGGCATGATATGAGAAGGCACTTCTTTTAAACCATAGAGTTTGTACAATACTTTGATAAAGCCTTCATCCATTTTTTCATTGGCCTGATGCAGAAAGAATTTTTTTACTTCGGTTACATGAACGCCGCATTTATCAAGACAATCTTTCATGGCAGCGGGTACATTTTTTATAGCGTATTCATATACTTTTCTGCCCTTCATTTTGATATAACGGATACGGGGATCTGATTCAGGGAAATTAGATTTGCCCATATAGAGATAGAAAGCTTCATCTACACAATGACTTTGAACACTTGCTGCAAGAATACCACTTTCTCCCTCTTTTGATTCAATGATGCAGGCACCTGCACCATCACTGAAAATCATGCTGTCGCGATCGTAATGATCAATTACACGGCTGAGGGTTTCTGTTCCGATAACCATACATTTTTTGGCAATGCCAGCTTTAATAAATGCATCAGCCTGTATAACGCCTTGAATCCAGCCCGGACAACCAAACAAAATATCATAAGCAACGCAGGAAGGATTGCGTATTTGTAGCGCTTGTTTAACTCGTGATGCCAGCGCTGGTAAAACATCGGTTTGAATAGTATGTTTTACCACATTGCCGAAATTATGCGCTACGATTATCTGGTCGAGGGTTTCCGGATCAATACCTGCATCTTCAATAGCATGTTTGGCTGCAATAACGGCCATATCTGAGGCATTGAATTCTGTTCCTACATATCTTCTTTCTTCAATGCCGGTAATATCACGGAATTTTTCAATGATATCATTAGGGGTTGCCACAATTTTTTCATGATCTTCCGTATAAAAATCCTGGATCGTAAAATCTCTGTTGGTCTTAATATGAGGAGGAATATAAGACCCGGTTCCTGTGATAACTGTTTTCTTTTCTGGCATTGCTATTAGAATGAGGGGTAATGCCAAATCTAATGATTATCAGTGAATTTCAAGGAGTTTTAAAATTTTTTCAGAGGAGAATGTTTAAGCCACAGATTCACAGATTATGATCGATTAATCTGTGAATCTGTGGCTTAAAAATTATAAATACTTATCGCCCTTATTTCTTTTAACCTCTGCCACGTATTCCTTAATTGACTGTTCTTTTTCTTTTTTGCAGATGAGTAGCACATCTTTAGAGTCTACCACAATAAAATCATCCAGACCCTGCAATACCAGTAATTTTTCCTTGGGGGCCGACACCATGCATTTTGTGGCATCGATTACTATTACGTTGTCGCTTGCAACGGCATTGCCGAGATAATCTTTTTCAAGGTTATCATAAGCACTGTTCCAGGTTCCTAAATCGCTCCAGCCGAAAGAAGAAGGGATGACATAAACATTTTCTGCTTTTTCCATGATGGCAACATCTATGGAAATATTTGTACATAATGGATAGATACGGTCGATGGCTGCTTTTTCCTGATCGGTATTATAACTATCCTTTATTCCTTCAAATAGTTCAAACATTTCAGGCTGATGGTTTTCAAAAGCTTTGACCACATTTTTTGCCTGCCAAACGAAAATACCTGCATTCCAAAGAAAATCGCCGCTGCTGATAAATGTTTTGGCCAACTCAAGGTTGGGTTTTTCAGTAAAGGTTTTTACTTTATAAATGCCATCGGCTACAGTCATGCTATCGTGCTGTATATACCCATAACCAGTATTGGGATGGGTAGGAGTAATACCTAAAGTAACCAGTGATTTAATATGGCTCACAAAATCCAATGCCTTAAGTGCCACGGCTTTGAAAGCTTCATTGTCTAATATCATGTGATCACTGGGTGCTACAATTAAGGTGGCTTCCGGATCTTTTTGTAATAGTTTAAAAGAAATATAGGCAATACAAGGAGCGGTATTTTTTCGGCTGGGCTCTGCTACTATATTTTGGATAGGAAGAGTAGGAAGTTGTTTCTGAACAATGGATACATATTCTTCTGAAGTAACAATGAATATATTTTCTTCCGGGATAAAAGTTTTATATCGCTCAAAAGTCCATTGCAAAAGCGATTTTCCGGTATGTAAAATGTCCAGGAATTGTTTTGGATAAGCTGTACGGCTCATTGGCCAGAAACGGCTACCTATTCCTCCAGCCATGATAGCCACATTATGATGTTTGTTCATTCCTTCCAAGTTTGTTGCCTCTTAGGCCATGCAATATTACAGGCTTATGGGCAATCGGGTGAAATAGTTTTGGTTAATGTGTATGTTATTATATTATGCCTTCTCTGATAAGGTCATGAATATGTAAAATTCCCATGTATTGTTTATTGGCAGTAACTACTAACTGACTAATATCGTTTTTTCGAAGTACCTCTAACGCTTCAACGGCAAGCATATCCAACTCAACTGTCTTGGGATTTGGAGAGAAAATATCTGCTGCAGTAATTTTTGTCAGGTCGTTAGATTTCTCGAGCATTCTTCGCAGGTCACCATCTGTAATAATACCCAGCACCTCATTCTGCTCGTTTACAACAGCAGTTACTCCCAATCTTTTTTCGGTTATTTCAACGATTACTTCTTTTAAACCAGTTTGTGGTAATACCTTAGGGCGTTCATTTTGACTGCAGAGATCTGAAACACGGAGGTATAAGCGTTTACCCAAATTACCTCCCGGATGATAGCGTGCAAAATCATGATCGGTAAAGCCATTTAACTGCATGAGGCAAACAGCGATAACATCGCCCATTACCATTTGAGCAGTTGTGCTGCTTGTTGGCGCCAGGTTATTGGGGCATGCTTCCTGACTAACGGTGGTGTTTAAAACAAAATCAGAAGACCGGGCAAGGAAACTATCTGTATTACCAACCATACCAATAAGTAGGTTGCCGAAATTTTTAATAAGCGGAACCAGCACTTTAATTTCCGGACTCTCTCCACTTTTGCTAATCAACAAAACAATATCATCCTGCTGTACCATCCCTAAATCGCCATGAATGGCGTCTGCAGCATGCATAAACAATGCTGGTGTACCGGTCGAATTTAAAGTAGCCACAATTTTCTGAGCAACAATGGCACTTTTGCCAATGCCGCTAACCACCAAACGACCTTTACAAGCAGCCAGTTGTTGGATGATTTTATCAAATTGCGCATCAATAAAAGCAGAAAGCCCGGTTATGGATGCCGCTTCTAATGCAATAGTTTCTAATGCTGTCTGAACAATCGTTTTTTTCATGCGGAACAAAGGTAAACTTTAACAGCTAAGTGTGTGTAATCAGGCTTTTCTTTGTTAACTTCGCCATCCTTTCGAAAAAAGCTGGTCGCTTCCTCAGAAGGGCCGTTCCGCCGGAAACACTTCCTCTTGAGCCGATTGGCAAATATTAAGTGAAAATTCCGGTAAAATCAGTAACTTATATGGTTATAAAGGGTTCTCCCCGGTGCGGTAAACTGATTTGATATACATGGCAACAAGTACAAAGAAAGCCCCCGCTAAAAAGGGCACAAAAACTAAATCTGCCACATCTGGCAAAAAGATAGCCTCTAAACAACTGGCAGATGCCGGTTTTAATATCCATGAGGCATTGGAAACCTATTTTGGATTCAGAGAGTTTAAGGGAACACAGGAAAAATCGATCCGAAGCTTATTAAGCGGGCAGGATACTTTTGTTATTATGCCTACCGGTGGCGGTAAAAGTCTTTGTTACCAGCTTCCCGCTATGATCTTAGAGGGATGCGCGATCATAGTTTCTCCCCTGATTGCTTTGATGAAAAACCAGGTAGACCTTGTTCGAGGTTACAGTGAAAAAGATGATGTGGCACATTTTCTGAACTCTTCACTTAATAAAGGTCAGATTAAAGCAGTAAAAGAAGATCTTGACAGTGGCAAAACCAAGCTACTCTATGTTGCACCTGAAACTTTAACCAAACAGGAAAACCTCGAATATTTCGCCGACCTCAAAATATCTTTTTTCGCAGTAGATGAAGCCCATTGTATTTCTGAATGGGGTCATGATTTCAGACCGGAATACCGCAGACTGAGAGAGATGATGGATATCATTAATCCTGATGTACCAGTTATAGCCCTAACGGCAACTGCTACACCCAAAGTGCAAAGTGATATCGTGAAAAACCTGGGTCTTCGTGAACCCAATATTTTTATCTCTTCCTTTAACCGTACCAACCTGTATTATGAAATACAGCCCAAGATAAAGAAAGACCAAACGGTTAAACATATCGTCAAATTCATTAGTCAACATAAAGGGAAGAGTGGAATTATTTACACACTTAACCGGAAAACGACTGAAGAACTGGCTGAATTACTGGTAGCCAATAATATTAAAGCAGTAGCTTATCATGCAGGTCTCGATCAAAAAGTAAGGGCCGACAGGCAAGACCAGTTTTTGAACGAAGATGTACAAGTGATCGTTGCTACCATTGCTTTTGGAATGGGTATTGATAAACCGGATATCCGTTTTGTGATTCACTTTAATATCCCTAAATCTATTGAAAACTATTACCAGGAAACGGGTAGAGCAGGCAGGGACGGATTAGAAGGAATCTGTGTATTATATTATTCGCATAAAGATGTTGCCAAACTGGAACACCTGATGCGCGATAAACCTTTGAGTGAAAGAGAAGTAGGCGGTCAGCTAATAGATGAAACAGTGGCCTACGCAGAAAGCTCAGTATGCCGCAGAAAAATACTGCTGCATTATTTCGGAGAAACCTGGGAAGAAAAAAACTGTGGCAACTGCGATAACTGTCGTAATCCGAAAGAAAAAATTGAAGTAAAAGAAGAAGTAGTTCAGGTGCTCAAAACGATTAAGGCACTTGATGAAAGATTTATTGCAGATTATGTAATCAGTGTATTAACAGGAAAACTTACACCCCAAATCAGCATGTTCCGTCATGATAAACTGGATGTGTTTGGTATTGGGAAAGATAAAGAACTGCATTTATGGAACAGCCTTGTTCGACAGATGATGTTGGAGAACCTGATCAGAAAAGATATTGAAGAATATGGCCTGTTAAAGCTTACTGAAAAAGGGGAGAAATATTTAAAGAAACCGGCTTCCTTTAAAATTGTGCTGAATAACCTGTTTGAAGACGCCAATGCTGATGATGAAGAAGGTGAAAATGGCACGCAAACAGGAGCAGCTGCAGACGATAAGCTTTTCGAAATGCTTAAAGAACTGCGTCAGAAAGAAGCAAAACGCAAAAATCTTCCACCCTTTGTTATATTCCTGGAAACCTCTTTGCAGGATATGGCAACACTTTATCCCACTACCCTTGAAGAGCTGGATAAATGTCAGGGTGTTAGTAAAGGTAAAGCCCTTAAATATGGTAAACCATTTGTAGAAATGGTTGCTAAATATGTAGAGGAAAATGATATCGAAAAGCCGGATGATTTTGTCATGAAAAGCGTGGCCAACAAAGGCAACAACAAAATTTATATCATCCAGAATGTCGATAAAAAAATTCCATTGGAAACAATCGCCCGCAATAAAAGCCTGCGCCTCGATGAGCTCCTTGAAGAAATGGAAACTATCGCGGCCAGCGGTACCAAACTAAACCTCGACTACGCTATCGACGAGTGGTTGGATGAATACGATCAGGAAGAAATCATCGAATATTTCAAAAACTGTGAAACATCGTCCTTACAGATTGCACAGCAAGAATTAAGTGACAATGATTATTCCTGGGAACAGCTAAAAATTATGCGCATTAAGTTCCTGAGTGTTTACGGAAATTAAAACCTCTGTTCCTTCAGTGCCATTCTGTGCTTTCAGTGGCATTAATAATTGCCACTGAAAGCACAGAATGGCACTGAAATAAGGGTAGTAAAAAAAATCTCCATTTTATGTTTAAGTGCTTGTTCGGATTATTAACTATTATTCTGTTTTCATTCTCCCCCGCTGAACCGATACGCCTACTCAGTTATAATATCCGCAATGCAAAAGGCATGGATAATATTACCGATTACCAGCGCATCGCCGATATCATTACAAAATCAAAAGCTTCCATTATTGCTTTGCAGGAACTGGATAGTGTTACCAGGAGAAGCCAGGGAGTAGACGTACTGAAACAATTGGCTGAAACAACTGGTATGTATGGAACCTATGGAGCAGCAATTGCATTTCAGGGTGGTAAATATGGGGTAGGAGTATTATCGAAAGAAAAACCTTTGGCGCAAAAAACAATCCCACTGCCTGGTACAGAAGAAGCAAGGGTATTACTGGTTGTTGAGTTTAAATCTTACCGGGTCTTTTGCACACATTTTTCCTTAACAGAGAAAGACAGAATCAGTTCCATAAAAATTATTGAAGAGGAATTATTGGCCAGTAAAAAGCCTGTACTGTTGTTAGGCGATTTGAATGACACACCTGCCAGCAATACAATGCAGTTACTGCAACAGCCCTTTCAATTGTTAAGCGGTGATGCTTTTACTTTTCCTTCCAATAACCCGGACCGTTGTATAGACTATATCCTGGCCCATAGTCAATCAAAAATACCGGTGATTAAAACCGAAGTACTTGAAGAGCCGGTCGCATCAGATCACCGGCCACTGCTGGTTGAGTTGAAGTTTTAGTTTTATGGAAACTATTGGTATAATCATCTTATTAAAAAAGACTGATTATGGCAGAAATACAAAGCGCGGAAAGCAGGAACCGTAAAGGACTGCACCGCAATAAGAAACTATCTACCCGTGTTGATCTTACCCCGATGGTTGATCTTGGTTTTCTGCTGATTACCTTTTTCATCTTCACAACAACTATGAGTGAACCTTCAAGTATTGTGATGCCTTTGCCGGATGAAAATGATACAAAACATCCTTCACTTGCAGGTGAAAGAAAAACCATTTCATTATTACTAGATGGCGACAATAGCATACTATATTATGAAGGAAATAATGACAAAGATTTACATCAGACAGACTATAGCAGTAAAGGATTAAGGGCTGTTTTGCTGTCTAAAATCAGACAGGTAAAAATGGAGTTTGGTATCGACGCAGAACCAATCGTACTCATCAAACCTTTAGCAGCATCAAGCTATGGTAACCTGGTAAATGTGCTGGATGAAATGATGATTAATGGTGTGAAAAAGTATATGCTATTAGATCACCAAAAACAAACTCACCAGTAACTTTCACACAGCTCTGCGAAACCTCCATCCCTCCGTGCCTCTGCGGTGAAAATCCTACGTATTCATCCAAAAAACGAACCTCCCAAAACCCACTCAGCCTTTTTACCATAAAATTCACCCCCAAAGTCCCTACTTAATGCAGCAATGGCACCAAATTTGGTGTCAATATTATACATCCCCCTGAGCCATTATTCCGTAATTGTAAAAAAAGGAGGGTTATGTATATCCAGCATTTACAACCAAATATCATCAATGAAGACAGTTACTTAACTGTAATGTCTGAGCGTACCGGTAACCTGGTACTCAAAGTGTTGGATGTTGACGGACATATGGCCAAGACTATTGTAGAAGATGTAAGCGAGGGGTTACAGCAACTGGTTATTAACCTTGGCGATCTGGCCAGTGGCAATTATATCTTGAATGCATTCAGTGGCGATGTGTTCATCAAAGCCATTCGTTTCAGTAAGAAATAGTGGTTATTATTTTTAGCCTCGACGTTACCGATTCTGCAATTTATAGGCGTTTACCCTTTCTTTAACATTATCCCGCACACTTAAATAATACAGGTTGTAATCTCCGACATGATAGTTCTTGGTGGTGAAAAAAATATTTCCAAAGAACCTCGGTTTGGCGGTCCAGATAACACCATCTGCGTTATTGGCACCAGCAATTTTCTTTACCAGTTGATTAAAATTAGTTACAATTCCACCCTTATTTGTTTGCCTTGATGCAGTAGTATCATTGATACTCCAGGTAAGCGGATTGGTTACAATGGCTTTATTGGTTTCTTTTAATACATAATCAGGTTTATATCCTTCCTTAAAAGTTCGCCAGCTTAATATACAGCCTGTTTGTGCCGGACTTTCGCATGGTTTAAGGGAAGAGAACCAATTTTCTTCAACAGGAATGCCTACCAGATAGGCGGCCACTAATTTTTGCTGGATACTCGTTCCATCAAAAAATGTTTTTACCAGTTGCTTACCATGGGTTGTTCCCTGACTGTGGGCCGCAATAATAACGGGCCTGCCATTATTATAATATTGGAGATAATATTCAAAAGCAGCTTTAATGTCGGCATAGGCCAGGTCGAATGCACGTAATGCCTCTGTTGTATCTGCTGCTGTTACGGGGAAATAGGCACTAAGATTAGCCTGTCGGTACCTTGGGGCAAATATTCTTCCTGCTTCATTAAAAATACTGGCCTGGTATAAAATGGTACTGTAATCGGTTTTAGCAGCCAGTTCGGTATTGTTAATAGGCGCATTCCATCCTAATGGTCTGGTTTCATCCGTGTAAGTGGTAGGGTGAATAAAAAATACGTCGATACTGGTATCTGCGCTGTAATGCTTACGTAATGGCTTAGGAACGCTGTCTGACGGGTCTTTTTTATAAGGGTGTGCCGCCCAATAATCGAGCTTACTATAATCGGGTGCATTGGGTGAATCAGGTATTGTATACCTGGTTGCGTATTTGTGGTATTTATTGCTACATGCACATAATAATATCATGCAGTATAAAAGCACGGAGTATTTCATACGCTAAAGTTGATAAAAATACCTGAAACATAGGCTTTGTCTACATACTACCATAAATCGAACTAGTTTTGTATTTTTCCAGACGGTTGAAAACGGACCATTATTATTCACCCTAAAATAAGTGTTATGGCTATACCCGTAGTAGATTTAGCAGCGTTTTTGAGTGGCGACCCTCAGCGTAAAGCAGCTTTTGTAGAAGAACTTGGTAAAGCGTATGAAGAAGTAGGTTTTGTTGCAGTAAAAAACCATGGAATTCCTGATGAACTGATTGCACATCAATATGAATATGTTCAGCAGTTTTTCTCCCTGCCACTCGAGAAAAAATTACAGTATGAAATACCGGGCTTAGCCGGACAAAGAGGCTATACCAGTTTTGGACGCGAACATGCCAAAGGCAGTGAGGCACCGGATCTGAAAGAATTTTTTCAGTATGGTCAGACAGTTGAAAATGATGATCCGATTAAAAGTGAATACCCGGATAATGTGGTAGTTAAAGAGGTTGAGCCATTGAATAAAACACTTTTTGATGCGTATCGAAGTTTTGAAAAAAGTGGTCGTGCTTTGTTGCAAGCCATAGCATTGTACCTTGGTCTTGATGAAAATTATTTCGACACACATATAGCAAATGGTAATTCCATTCTACGTTGTATTCATTACCCACCCATTACACAGGAACCCAAAAGTGCCATAAGGGCTGAGCAGCATGAAGATATTAACCTGATAACTTTGCTGGTAGGCGCTTCAGCAGATGGCTTACAAATTCTTACCAAACAGGGCGACTGGGTAAACGTAACTTCTTTACCGGAACAGATTGTGGTGAACGTAGGAGATATGCTTCAGCGATTAACCAATAATAAACTACGTAGTACTACCCATCGGGTTGTTAATCCACCAAGAGAACATTGGCATACCAGCAGATTCTCCATGCCATTTTTCCTTCACCCAAGAAGTGAAATGAGTCTGGCTTGTTTGGAAAGCTGTATTGATGATACCCACCCAAAAGCCTATCCCGATGCAACAGCCGGTGAGTATTTGGATGAAAGGTTGAGGGAGATAGGGCTTAAGAAATAAGGAATAAGAAATAAGGAATAAGAAATATGGAATAAGAAATAAAGAATAAGAGAATAGCAGTTTACATAACTTTCTCATTTGCTGTTTCCTATTTCTTATTCCTTATTTTTTTGCTATTTTTCAGGTTCATTAACTCCCCGCTTTATACTTGATACTACTACGCCATATCCCATTTTTGCGTGCAGTACTCTGGCATAGTCTTACGGCTTTTGGTGGGCCGCAGGGGCATATGGGTATGATGATGAAAACTTTCGTGCACCAGCGCAGGGATGTTACTGAAACCGAATTGATGGAATACAATGCCTTCTGTCAATTACTTCCCGGAGCTTCCTCAACCCAAACACTTACGCTAATCGGATATAAAAGGGGCGGTGTTCCACTGGCAGTGCTTACCTTATTGATCTGGATCACACCGGCTTGTATTTTAATGGGTGGACTTTCATTTCTCCTGGAGTACTTCAGCAATAATGCAATTAAGCCCGGATTCTTTGTTTTTATTCAACCAATGGCCATTGGGTTTATTGCTTATTCAACTTATCGCATTTTCGGGTTGGCCGTGCATAATACCATCACCAGGGTTATTATGGCGCTTGGGTCCTTGGCTACTTTTCTGTTTTTCAAAACGCCATGGATATTTCCTGCATTGATTGTTGCGGCAGGTATTGCAACAAATTTTAGTGATAAACGAATACCAGAAAAAGATACACCCCCCAAGAAAATAAAATGGGGCAATATCCTTATCTTCTTTTTACTTTTTGGTATTGCAGGTTATGTATCAGAGACAGCAACCAGACAAAACTGGGAGAATAGAAAAGCCATCAACCTTTTTGAAAATGCTTATCGTTTTGGTAGTCTCGTTTTTGGCGGTGGTGATGTAATGATGCCATTGATGTATGAACAATATGTAACCCGTCCGGAAACAAAGAGGATACAGGAAACAAAAAGGGATGTATTGAAGATGTCGAAAGAAGATTTTCTAACAGGTTCGGGTATGGTTCGTGCCATTCCCGGTCCGGTATTTTCTATCGGTGCTTTTACAGGAGGCATGGTATTAAAGGAGCAAGGTAATTGGTGGCAACTGATGGGCTGTTTCATTGGAGCCATTGCTATTTTCCTGCCCAGTGCTTTGTTGGTGCTCTTTTTTTTCCCTGTCTGGCATAACCTCAAACGCTATGTGGTAATTTTTAGGTCATTGGAAGGGATAAATGCGGCTGTTGTGGGTATTATGACGGGCGCCACTTTTTACCTGATGAAAGATACCTTTCTAATATCCATTTTTGAGGGCCGATATATAGCCATACTCGATATACTAATCATAGCGCTTACGTTCTTCCTGCTACAACTAAAACGGATACCGGCACCCTTTATAGTGGCGGGTTGTTTGTTGCTTGGTTACCTTATTCACTAATATACCACACGGCTTATTTGGTGCATTTGCAAGCCCAAAACCTACTATTCGTGGCATTTTACCGGCCTAATTTGTAAAAAAACGTATATTAGAGGATGGTCACATTAGCAATCTACAACCTGAAAGGTGGGGTAGGCAAAACGGCTGCTTCCATCAATCTGGCATATTTATTTGCCAAAGAAGGATATAAGACATTGGTATGGGATCTTGATCCACAGGGTTCATCTTCCTTTTATCTGGGTGCCAGTGCAACGGTAAAAAACGAGTCGAAAAAACTGCTCAACAGTGAGATGGAACTGGCAGATGCCATTCAGCCCACTGCATATGAAAACCTCGATATCATTCCTGCAGATATCTCTGCAAGACATGCAGACATTTTATTGAATGAAATGAAGCAGTCGCGCAGAAAAGTTCAATCCCTTCTTGCCCCACTAAAAAAAGAGTATGCGATTGTGATATTGGATAGTCCACCAGGCATTTCCGTATTACATGATGCAATATTTGTAGCGGCTGATTGGGTGCTGATGCCTAATATTCCGACTACTTTGTCGATCAGGTCATATGAAACAGTAGATAATTATTTCAAAGAAAACGACCTTGAACGTGGTAAGATCAAATGCTTTTTCAGCATGGTTGACCACCGGAAAAACCTGCATCATGAAGTGATGAATGAATTTTATAAAGACAAATTTTTCCTGAAAAGCTATATACCATACCTGAGCGATGTAGAAAAAATGGGCGTACATGCTGCGCCACTGGAAACATTTGCGGCCAGTAGTTATGCGGCTCAATGTTATCGCGATTTATGGAAAGAAATAAGGAAAACCTGTATTGAATAACGATTGATGGTATTTAATACCCTTATCTACTAAATTAACCCTGGTATATGGAAAGACATCTTTCGTCGTGGTACAGCCCGGCTCTGGGCAAAGAAATGCCAATTGCATCTTATGGACATTATGGATTTGCGCTTTTACTTATACCTACTGCAGCCGCTGATTATCTTGAATACGAACGTTTCCAACTGATTGATGCGCTGGCTCCTTATATCAATAGCGGTAAACTACGTGTATTCAGCATAGACAGCATGAATAAGGAAAGCTGGATGAATAATGAAATGGAACCATCACATAAAGCCATTCGACATAACCAGTTTAATGAATATGTTTTTAATGAAGTAGTTCCTTTTATCAGAACCAATACAAGTAATGAAACCATGGTTTATACCTGTGGAGCATCTTTTGGTGCTTTGCACGCTATGAATCTTTTTCTAAAAAGACCAGATATTATCAATGGTGCTATTAGCATGAGTGGTGTATATGATCTTACAGAATATACAAAGGGTTTTTGGGATGAACAGGTGTTTTATAATAGTCCAGAACATTATCTTCCCACACTAAATGATCCCTGGTACCTCGAAAAAATAAAAGCCAGCCATCATATACATATCTATACCGGCAGCGGTTCCTATGAAGATCCCAATGCTTCAAAAAGATTTGCAGGCATTCTCTACAATAAAGGTATCTGGTACGATCTTGATGTTTGGGGAGCCGACATCAACCACGACTGGCCTACCTGGCGCACGATGTTGCCTTATATTATTGATGTGAAGTTTTGAAGATAGTCCATGGACCATGGTCGATAGTCCATAGAAAAACTTCCTTCTATGGTCCATGGACTATCGACTATGGTCCTCCCCCATACCTGCAAAAACCTCGTTAATTCCTGCTCAATTTGTGGCAATCTGCCATTCCTGTTTTAATATTACAGTTCAATTGTTGGGTTTGAAGAAAAAGCTACTAATTCTACTCTTTTGTTTTACTGCATGCATGGTTTTTAGTAGCCGTCAACTATATGCGCAGTTTATCACTATATCGGGTAATGTTTATGACTTAAGTGCCAGAAGGCCACTCGAAGCAGTAGCTGTATTGAGTACTTCAGGGCGCGGAACAATTACTGATTCAATGGGTCACTATCTCATTGTTGTTCCTACAACTGACTCTATATGGTTTTCTTTGATTGGTAAATCAACCATGAAATATCCAGTTGATACAATCGTCAATACGGATAACTTCAATGTAATGATTCATGTACGTGCCAATGAATTACCTGAAGTTAAAGTGCGTAATAATTATTATAAACTCGATTCAATCCAGAACCGGCGCGATTATGCCAAAGCTTTTGATTTTAAGAAACCCACTTTACGCCTGAGTAATAATCCCAATTATAATCCAGGAGGGTTAACGGTTGGTTTTGATCTAGTAGAGCTGATCAATATGTTCCGTACCCGCCGAAACCGCAATATGGAATTTTTGCAGAATAGGCTATTGGAACAGGAACAGTCTAAGTATATAGACAGGCGTTTTAGTAAAAAATTCGTGCGGGAAATAACCTTCCTGAATCCTCCGGAAATTGATAGTTTTATGAAAAGGTATCGCCCGGATTATGAATTACTAACCCAGATGAATGATCTGGAATTGGGTTATTATATTGGAAAATGTTATGAGCAGTATAAATCATTAAGGTATAACTGGAGAGGTGCTTTGCGAAGGAGAGATGAATAGCCTTTTTATTAAGCTATAAATATGAAACAACTTTTTCTCTCTGCAATCATGCTAATTGCATTAAAAGGTGTAACGCAAGATAGAACAGGCGTTTGGAGAGGGGTTGTTATATTCGGTCAAAATGGGTTCAGTGCTACTCAAACTTTTTTGCCCTCAATCAATAATACTTTAAGAAACGGAAAAGTATTAAACGAAAGTACCCGGTCTGGACGGCAGTACATTAACGGGAATCCTGAATTTGAAACCAAGGCCAAGCTCGAGATTGTTCAGCTAGACGAACGGATGCTTGCGCAGCTTACTTCTTATAGTGAGGACAACTGTCTGATAACGATGTATGAGTTTTATGTTCGTCCCACTCCCAAAGAATATTATAAATACCACTTGCAAGCTAAATCGGTCCTGGTAAATGAAACCATACGAAAAGCAGATCTCTTTGATTTGCGTGGCAATTTTAAACAAACCGATTCCGGATATATTTTTTATGGGATTTGGGAAGATCCTTTTGGCAGAAAAAGGTATGGCACTTTTTACTTTTCTGCATCCGAAGAGTTCCTTGGTATAAATCCAGAATTGTGGCATAAATTTCTGAAGAAAAATGCCCAAACGGATGAATCTAAATTATCACCTGGATTACATTATAAACCGAACCCCATTTTAGATACCCTTGTAACCGAAGAAATTGCCGTGTATGGTAACCTGGTAGAGAATGGATTGACAGATCAGGATACTTTGAGTATCTGGTTAAATGGTAAGCTTATTGAAGATGATATAGTACCCGGCAAAAAGCCATATCATTTCAGGATTAACCTGGGACAGGAAGAATGGAACCATATCACCATTCGATGTAAAAGTGAAGGAAAGGAAAAAGGTGCCGGTGTTCACCTCAATCTGAAATTCGGAGAACAACAACTGAAATATAATCTTGCTCTTTACCAGTACCAGCAGTCTGATTGGGTCATCAGACGCAAAATTCGGTGAAAGTCGAATCCATATCGGCAGATAACGTAATGATATGATGTTGTGTATTATTGCAAATGATTCTTGCCAATGGCTAATGCTTGCAACCTGAGGCTTATGGCTTACAGCTTCTAATTTCTTCCCATCCATTCATCCCAGGAAGCAACAACAGAGTCCAATTAGTTTTATCTTTAACCGCTTTAAATCTTATGCCTTGAAAAGAATGTATCCTTTGCTGCTTGCCGGATTTTTTGTGATATCCTGCAAAAGCAAAAAAGAAGAACCTCGTCAACAGAATAGCGGTCCCCAATCTGTCATAGTAGATGTTATCATTGCAGGTAAAAACAATATTTCAAATATTGTGGAAGTGAATGGTTCAGTAGTAGCCAATGAATCAACCAATCTTCAGCCTGAAGTTAGCGGTAGGTTAACCTACCTCAATATTCCGGAAGGGGCAAAGGTTACGGAGGGAACTGTTTTGGCTCGCATAAACGACGCAGACTTACAAGCCAGTACCCAAAAAGTAAAAGTTCAGTTAGAGCTTGCACAAAAAAATGAAGAACGTCTTCGCAAACTATTATCTATCGGCGGTATTAACCAGGCTGATTACGATGCAGTGCTCAATCAGGTAAATACATTCAAAGCTGACCTGGATATCCTCAAGGCACAAATTGATAAAACCGTTTTGAAGGCGCCGTTTACCGGCGTACTGGGTTTGCGAATGGTAAGTCCGGGTACCTATGTAACACCTGCCACTGTTCTGGCTACACTACAGCAAACCGATCGGGTAAAAATTGACTTTACCATTCCCGAAGCTTATACAGACCTGATAGGAAAAGGCAAAACTGTCAACATAAAAACTACTGGAAAAGATGTATTAAAGAAAGCAGTGATTATTGCAACAGAACCTCAAATAGATGCTACCACACGGAACCTTAAAGTAAGGGCACAGCTTGATGGAGCAAATATTAATCCTGGTGGATTCGTAAAAGTTTTATTGGAAACCGGTGGACAAAACAACAGTATCCTGGTTCCAACAAATGCAATTATTCCAGATGCTAAAGCCAAAAAAGTGGTGGTTGTAAAAAATGGCAAAGGAAAACTTACAGATATTGTAACTGGCTTACGTGTAAATGGACTGGCAGAAGTGTTAAGTGGATTACAGGTAGGTGATAGTATTGCGGTATCTGGTGTACTATTTGTTCGCCCTAATTCATCATTAAAAGTAAGGAGTGTAAAACAGATTGAAGAGTTTGCGGGTAATCAACCATAGTGGTTGATGCAGCAAACATCTTTTCTTTCACTCATTAACGTGGCTAAACCATGAATATTTCAGAACTATCCTTAAAGCGCCCCATTCTGGCAACGGTGATGAATATCCTCATCGTGTTGTTTGGTGTGGTTGGTTATACTTTCTTATCGGTACGTGAATATCCTGCAATTGATCCTCCCATTGTAAACGTACGTACTGCTTATGCCGGGGCCAATTCAGATATTGTTGAGAGCCAGATTACCGAGCCATTGGAAAAATCAATCAATGGTATTCCGGGTATCCGAACCATTACTTCTTCAAGTTCTAATGGATCGAGTAATATCACGGTAGAATTCAATATTACAGAGGACCTCGAAGCTGCAGCCAATGATGTGAGGGATAAAGTGAGTCAGGCCGCCCGTAACCTGCCACAAGATATTGATGCGCCACCAGTGGTAAGTAAAGCAGATGCCAACAGCGATTTTATCGTTTTAATGGCCGTGCAAAGTCGTACAAAAGGTTTATTAGAACTAAGCGATTATGCAGAGAATGTACTGGTGGAAAGATTACAAACTATTCCGGAAGTAAGTGCGGTAAATATATTCGGACAGAAACGTCCGGCAATGAGAATATGGATAGATCCTGATAAACTGAATGCCTATAATATTTCGTTTGCAGACATTCGCAATGCATTAAACAGAGAAAACGTAGAAATTCCATCCGGAAAAATTTATGGAGAGAATACAGAGATGACCATAAGGGCGCTCGGTAGACTTCAATCAGAAAAAGATTTTCGCGACCTGATTATTTTTGAAGATGCAAGAGGAATTATTCGTTTGAGTGATCTGGCAAAAGTTGAAATAGGCCCCGAATCAGAAGAATTCAGTTGGCGATTAAATGGGGTAAATGCTGTTGGACTAGCCATTATTCCACAACCAGGGGCAAACTATATTAAGATTGCTGATGAGTTTTATAAACGTATAGCAGATATTCAGAAAAGCCAGAAAGGAGATTTTGAATTAACGACTTTGATTGACCAGACAAAAAATGTACGCCGGTCAATTAAAGAAGTAGAAGAAACATTGTTGATTTCTTTCAGCCTTGTAGTATTGGTAATCTTTTTCTTCTTTAGAAACTGGCTGATAGCTATACGCCCGCTTATCGATATTCCAATTTCACTGGTGGCTACTTTTTTCATCATGTATATCGCAGGCTTTTCTGTGAATGTATTAACACTGTTGGGTATTGTGCTTGCAACGGGTCTGGTGGTGGATGATGGTATTGTAGTAACCGAGAATATATTCCGAAAACTTGAAAGCGGCTTACCGATTCGTAAGGCAGCATTGGAAGGCAGTAAGGAAATTTTCTTTGCGGTAATCTCAACATCCATAACGCTGGCTGTGGTATTCTTGCCGGTAATATTCCTGGAAGGCTTTGTAGGAAGCCTGTTCCGTGAATTTGGTATTACTGTAGCTGCAGCGGTATTGGTATCTGCGTTCGTGTCCTTAACCATTACACCCGTACTGAATGTTTACCTGAATAAGAAAGATGCTGGTCATGGTAAGTTTTATGAAAAAACCGAACCCTTTTTCCGTGGCATGGAAAATGGGTATAAAAGAATGCTTACCGCATTCCTTAAGGTTCGATGGATGGCATGGGTAATTGTTTTTGTTTGTTTGGGAGGAATTTATGTGATAGGTTCTAATCTCCAAAGTGAATTGGCTCCCTTGGAAGATAGGAGCAGTATACGATTCCAAATGTCGGGTCCGGAAGGCGCCAGTTATAGTTATATGGTAGATGTAGGGAATAAGCTGATTGATTATCTTTCTGATTCTATACCCGAGAAAAGTTTTGTTTTTGCTGCTGTTCCTGGTTTTGGTAATGGGGGTATCAACAGTGGTACTGCACGGATTTCTTTTGTTGATCCAGATAAGAGAAAAAGAAGCCAGAGTGATATTGTAAAAGCCATCAGTAAAAAACTTCCTCAATTCAATAATGCCAGAATTTTTCCAGTGGAGGAACAGACAATATCTGTTGGATTAGGCTCACGCGGGTCATTACCTGTTCAGTTTATTTTGCAGAACCTTGATTTTGAGAAGATCAAAGAAGTAATCCCGAAGTTTTTGGATGAAGCCAAAAAAGATAAAACATTTGCCAACGTTGATGTAAACCTGAAATTCAATAAACCTGAATTACAGCTCACCATCGACCGGATTAAAGCAAAGGACCTTGGACTTTCCATTTCCGATGTGGCGGATGTAGTATCGAGTGCATTCAGTGGAAGAAGGCTTGCTTATTTTATCATGAATGGTAAACAATACCAGGTAATTTCTCAGGTGGAGCTAAAAGACAGACAGGAGCCGGGTGATATTTCAAATTTATATGTTAGAAATAACCGCGGAGAAAATATACCACTTACTTCTGTGGTTAAGCTGGAAGAGAATTCAAATCCACCAACCCTCTATCATTACAACAGATTTAAAGCCGCAACAATTTCAGCATCACTGGCCGAGGGTAAAACAATTGGTGACGGTGTAAAAGCAATGCAGGCAATCGGTGATAAGTTGCTGGATGAAAGTTTTCAAACAGCACTAGGTGGTGCTTCCCGCGATTATGCCGAGAGTTCTTCAAATACTTCCTTTGCATTCGGACTGGCATTGGTGCTCATATATCTTGTACTTGCTGCACAGTTTGAAAGCTTCAAAGATCCTTTCACGATCATGTTAACGGTTCCATTAGCATTAGCAGGTGCTTTGCTCAGTTTATGGTTGTTTGATCAGACACTGAATATTTTCTCTCAAATTGGTATGATTATGTTGATAGGGCTGGTAACCAAAAACGGTATTTTGATCGTGGAGTTTGCCAACCAGAAAAGAGAGTTTGGATTAAAGAAACGGGAGGCGGTAATTGAAGCATCGGCTCAACGTTTGCGTCCTATCCTGATGACAAGTTTGGCAACAGCCTTAGGGGCACTACCTATTGCAATGAGTATAGGTGCAGCCGCTACCAGCCGAATGCCACTGGGTATTGTTATTGTGGGTGGAATCATGTTCTCCCTTGTATTAACCCTCTTCGTAATTCCGGCCGTTTACACGTTTATCTCGGGTAAGCATGAGGCTAAGAAGATTGATATAGCAGATTAGCTGCTAGCCGCTAGCTTCTGGCTGCTAGCGATTGGGGTATTTACCAAAACTTGGTAAATACCCTTTTCTTTTTTGGAAAAGCAGGTGATTCTTGATAGTATATTTTCACTAACATAGAAATCAACTATTTAAGAATAATTACTAGCAGGTAGTAGCCATTGCTGTCCCGAGAAATTAAACTGCGAGCTGTAGGTGTCGCGTATGATGGAACACAGATCTTCATGATTTTCAGGATTTATCATGATAGATCTTGAAAATCATGAAGATCTGTGTTCTATTAATGGGAGATAGTGCATTTACAGCAATCACATATTTCTTTAAGCAACTGACTTTAAATTTTCTAATTCGCAAGCGACCGTCAAGGCTTGTAGCTTGCAGCTTGAAGCCAATCTCCCTGTACAACAATAGCTAATGGCTAGCATCTTTCTCCCCATCCTGTCGTATTTTTGCAGTAGAAACATAATATTATGAAAAGCGCAATTGCAGATATCAGGAAAGATTATAAGCAACACTCACTTGATGAGGCGGATGTTGCGGCAGATCCATTTGAGCAGTTTGATAAATGGTGGAATGATGCTATTGCTGCGGAAGTAGAAGAAGTAAATGCCATGACATTGGCTACTGCATCTAAAGAAGGCATTCCATCTGCACGAATCGTTTTATTGAAGGGGTATGATAAGCATGGTTTTGTATTTTTTACCAATTATGAAAGCAATAAAGGGAAAGCATTGTTGGACAATCCGCATGCTGCACTTGTTTTTTTCTGGAAGGAATTGGAGCGGCAGGTAAGAATTGAAGGAAGGGTTGAAAAAGTTAGTGCTGAGGAAAGCGACGAATATTTCCTATCCAGACCCGAAGGAAGTAGAATTGGTGCATGGTCATCGCCACAAAGCGCAATTATTGCCAACAGAACAATTATTGAAACCAATGTAACTCAATACACCAAGCGGTTTGAAGGTCATGAAATACCGCGGCCAGACCATTGGGGAGGATATAGGGTTATTCCAACCTCATTTGAATTTTGGCAAGGAAGAAGTAGCAGGTTACACGATCGGTTTCAGTATAAAAAAGAAAATACGCAATGGTTGCGTAACCGATTAGCACCCTGATAAACTCAGTGTTTTACAGATATGAATTTAATGAGGTTACTTTCATAACTAAACATCAGTTCAATCAGCCAGTCATTTTGTTTAATGATGGCATAGGGCACAGTTTTTTTATTAACAACTCTATTCCCTTTCATGATAATATCTGCTGGATTGAACAGTCTATCAATATTATCATAAGTAAGCTCAGGGGTTAATTTTGCATCTCCTATTTGTACCACCCCCTGGTATAATGCATGTTTCTTATTCCTTAAACGATTCGGTAAATCATGTTTGGGCTCTATGCTCATTTGAATCAGTACTTCTTCAACCTGGTATCCTGGGGCGGATAATGAAACACTTACTGCTTCTTCCTTATATATCAACATGTGATGTTTGGTATCGTTTTCCAGTTTTTTTCCTTGCTCATGTGTTCTTATCAGAAACCGGTACTTTCCCTTTGCTCCAATAGCATCATCTATCATTGCTTTATTGGCTGGGTTACTAATTGGCTTGTTGTTTATCAATAGGGTTCCTTCTGACAATTCAATTTTATTTTGGGAATATCCGGAAAGGAAGGTGAGTATGGTTGTAAACAGGAATATTAATCTCATAATCAAATATAAAAAAAAGTAATGTAAGTTTAGTTACACAAAAAAAAGGCACTTTTTTAGAGTGCCTTTTTTTGTGAGTTTGAAAGTATTTTATTTTCTGCTCATTACTTTTTCTGCAGCAGCAACTATAAAAGGTGTATCTAAACCATATTTAGCCAGCAGTTCATTAGGCTTACCACTTTCACCAAAAGTATCATTGGTGCCGATGTATTCAATTGGAACCGGGCAATGTTTAGCTGCTACTTGCGCAACAGCGTCACCCATACCACCGATGATATTGTGTTCTTCAACAGTTACGGCGCATTTGGTTTTACTGATAGAGGCAATAATTGCCGCTTCATCTAAAGGCTTGATCGTATGCAGGTTGATGAGTTCAACACTGATTCCTTTTTCTTCCAGTATTTTTCCCGCTTCAATCGCTTTCCATACCATGTGACCACAGGCGAAAATAGAGATGTCAGATCCTTCACTCATTTTCTGCGCTTTACCAATAACGAAATCACTTCCGTCTTCTTTGGTAAAATTGGGCCATTTTGGACGACCAAAGCGAAGATATACTGGTCCGTGGTGATCAGCTATAGCTTTAGTAGCAGCTTTGGTCTGGTTGAAATCGCAAGGCACAACTACGGTCATACCAGGCAGCATTTTCATCAATCCAATATCTTCCAGTATCTGGTGTGTAGCGCCATCTTCACCCAGGGTAAGGCCTGCATGAGAGGCACAGATTTTTACGTTCTTATCGCTATAAGCTATGCTCTGACGAATCTGATCGTAAACACGTCCCGTGCTGAAATTTGCAAAGGTTGTAGTATAAGGTATTTTACCACCAATGGTTAAACCGGCTGCAATACCGATCATATTGGCTTCTGCAATACCACACTGTATAAAACGATTAGGAAAATCCTTGATAAACGGACCAAGTTTAAAAGAACCTGCAAGGTCAGCAGTTAATACTACCACATTTTCATTCTCTTTTGCCAGTTCATGGATGCCCTCACCAAAACCACCACGGGTTTCTTTTTCATTGAGCACCTGGATGTCTTTAAGTTTCATACTTGTGTATTGTTTTGTAAGTCTTTGCAAAGAAAAGGGATATTGAGCAATTAGTGAGGTGTGAATTGTCAATGGTGAATGGTCAATTAAACAATAATTTATTAACCATTCACCATTGACAATTCACGAAACTATCCTTCAAACGTGCTATAGAAATAAGGTGTCTTAGCTTCAAACTCTGCACTACAAGTGTCTACCATTTTGTAAACGCGGGTAATGCCGAGGGCTTTTCTTTTTTCATATACCTGCTCATCTGTGCAGTCGCCATGGAGGATATTTGCAATCTGAGCATCACTAAAGCCGTTTTTCTTGGCTTCTTTTAATAATTCTTCCGGAATAGTATCAATGCTATAGTTGGCGATTTCTTTTTCCATCACACAAATCTGTTGAATCTGATAGATGAACCAGCGATCGATACCGGTTGCCTGTGAAATAGACTTAACGGTAGATCCCTGCATCAAAGCATCTTTAATGCGGAAAATGCGATCCCATTTCGGGGTTTTAATATATTCTACCAGTTCTTCGCTCTTCATGAGGCTTTTACCATAATATCCCAATCCTACGGCTTCATTTTCCAAACTCTGGCAGGCTTTCTGAATAGCTTCGGTGAAACTGCGGCCAATGGCCATTACTTCACCTACACTTTTCATTTGTAAACCTAGGGTATCATTAGCGCCTTTGAATTTATCAAAGTTCCAGCGTGGTACTTTTACAATTACGTAGTCGAGTGCTGGTTCAAAATAGGCAGAAGTGGTTTTGGTGATCTGGTTTTCCAGTTCATCCAGTGAATAACCGATGGCCAGTTTTGCAGCAATTTTAGCAATAGGATAACCGGTAGCTTTTGAAGCCAGGGCTGAAGAACGGCTTACGCGCGGGTTGATTTCCACCGCAATTAATTCTTCTGTTTCGGGATTCAAAGCAAACTGTACGTTACATCCACCTGCAAAATTACCCAGTGAGCGCATCATCAGCATAGCTTTATTACGCATTTCCTGGAAGGCAGTATCGCTGAGTGTCATGGCAGGTGCAACAGTAATTGAATCACCGGTATGCACACCCATTGGATCAACGTTTTCAACAGTACAAATGATTACTACATTATCCTTTTGATCGCGCAGGAGTTCCAGCTCATATTCTTTCCAGCCTAATACGGCTTTTTCAACCAGTACTTCATGTATTGGAGATGCTTTTAAACCGCGTTCCAAAGCAGCATCTAAATCATCTTTGCTATGTACAAATCCACCTCCTGTACCACCAAGGGTAAAAGAAGGGCGGATAACAAGAGGAAATCCAATTTCCTGTGCAAACTCTTTTCCTTCAAGAAAACTATTGGCTACTCTACTAGGTGCAACGGCCATTCCGATTTTTACCATCAGTTGACGGAATTTCTCCCTGTCTTCAGCGGTATCAATGGCTGCCACATCTACACCAATCATACGAACACCATATTTTTCCCAAACACCCAGTTCATCCGCTTCTTTACAGAGGTTGAGGGCTGTTTGACCACCCATGGTAGGTAAAACGGCATCTATCTGGTTTTCTTCTAATATCTGTTCTATACTTTCTACTGTAAGAGGCAGGAGGTAAACCTTATCGGCCATCATGGGGTCGGTCATGATAGTGGCCGGATTACTATTAATCAGAATAACTTTAATACCTTCTTCACGTAAGCTCCTGGCAGCCTGGGAACCTGAATAATCGAATTCGCAGGCCTGTCCGATAATAATGGGGCCTGAACCTACAATGAGTACGGATTTGATGGATTGATCTTTAGGCATAGGGACGAAAAAATAAATTGTGCAAATGTACGGAAGCAAAGGTTATGATGGGTATTATTTTTCGATCTTACGAATGGGTGTTAGTCTGAGTGAGTTAGCTAAAAACCACCTGTGTCCAGGGAAATAGAGCTTCTAGCCACAAGTTACAAGCGGCAAGCGGCAATCAAATCAAAATTCAAAATTCAAAAATCAAAAATCCCCATTCTGCGATCTGCCATCCACTTCCCTAACTTTGCGCAAAATTTGTAGTGATGGCATTACCTGAGGAAGGCAAAAAAGCTCCGGTATTTAAGGGAGTTGATCAGAACGGGAATAAAGTTTCGCTGAATGATTTCAAGGGACAAAAAATCGTGTTGTATTTCTACCCACACGATAATACACCTACCTGTACAGATCAGGCATGTAACCTACGGGACAATTATTTGTTATTAAAAAAACACGGGATTCAGGTGATCGGGGTAAGCAGCGATGACGTAAAATCACATAAAAAGTTCGAAACCAAATACCAGCTCCCTTTTCCTCTGATAGCAGATGAAAAGCTCAAAATTCATGAGCAGTATGGTGTATGGCAATTGAAGAAATTCATGGGAAGAGAATTCATGGGCACCATCCGCACCACATTCCTGATAGATGAAAAAGGTAAGGTTAGAAAAATAATACGTAAGCCAGTATCCAAAAAACATGCGGAAGAAATCATTGCTGCCTGGGGTGAATAAAGATTTAAATCTATAGTTTGTTGCGGATAGAAAATTTATATCTTGTTACATCAATATCCAATTATGCATAGAGTACTGCTTCTCTGTTTTCTTTTTTGTTGCTACCAGTCAATCGCACAACGTACAGATAAAAAACTACAACAAAAAATAGCGCACCTCATACAGGATTTTAAAGGTGATATCGGCATCTATGTGCACGATCTGAAGAAAAACAAAACAGCTGCGATAAATGCAGACTCCATTTTTCCAACAGCCAGTATGGTTAAAGTGCCCATATTGATTGGCATTATGGATAAAATATCAAAAGGTGAATTGGATTACCACCAAAGTCTGACTTATAAAGATTCTCTGCTGTACGAAGGTGTTGATATATTAGGTTCATTTAAAACCAATGAAAAAATTGAATTGAGCAAAGTAATGATGCTCATGCTCACTACAAGTGATAATACTGCCAGTCTTTGGCTGCAAAGTCTTGCAGGTACAGGTACGCGCATTAATACCATTATGGATAGTTTGGGATTTAAAGATACCAGGGTAAACAGCCGCACACCGGGAAGAGAATCGAATAGAACACTGTATGGCTGGGGACAAACCACACCAAAAGAAATGGCTACCCTGTTCGAACGAATTGCTTTGAGAAATTTATTAGCTGATTCAACCAACGATAAAATGTTGCGCCTATTGGGAAGAAATTATTGGGATGAAGAAGGCTTGTCTGTAATACCTGCAGGCGTTTTTGTAGCCAGTAAAAATGGAGCGGTTAATGCGAGTAGAAGTGAAGTCATTTATGTAAATGGTAATGGAGCCCGATATGTATTTTGTATCTGCACTAAAAACAATAAAGACCAAAGCTGGGGCAGAAGTAATGAGGCCTGGGAATTAACAAGAAAATTGTCTGCATTATTATGGGAATACTATAAGTAGACAATTTAAGCGAATCGAGGGTTTGAAGTAAGGGCGGCGGCGGGCCTAGTCCATGGTCCATAGTCCATAGTCCATGGGAAGAGTTTTTTCAGTATTAGACTAAACACCGTAAAAACACCTAAGGCTATACGGTAAAAACCCTGCATAGCTAAACCATAGTCAATATATCTTGTACAAAGGAAATATAAACCATGGACTATGGACTATCGACCATGGTCTGCCGTGTACTAACTGAAAATAATATAGGTTACCCAACTCATAGTATAGGCAAGGATAGTCATGTACACGAGCTGAAATATAGGCCATTTCCAGCTTTTGGTTTCGCGCTTAACAACGGCAAGTGTGCTCATACATTGCATGGCAAGTACATAGAATACCATTAATGATAAAGCAGCGGCCAGCGTATAAACTTTAGAGCCATCGGCGTGTTTAGCAGACTGTAGTTTTTCGCGTAGTGAGCTATCATCACTTTCTTCAACACTATATAAAGTTGCCATCGTGCCTACAAATACTTCCCTTGCTGCAAAAGAAGTAATCAAAGCGATACCAATTTTCCAGTCGTAGCCAAGCGGTTGTATCGTAGGTTCAATCCATTTACCCAATACGCCAGCATAGGAATGCTGTAATTTTTCGGTAGAAGCAAGTCTTTGCAGTGAATCTGTTTTTTCCGGTATTTGCTGAACCAGTGTTGCATATTTTGCCTCTGTTTGCTCAATACGATCACCAGGTCCATAATTACTCAAAAACCAAAGTAGTAAACTGATGATCATGATTACCTTACCTGCATCGGTAACAAATATCCTTGCTTTTTCTACCATGGTGATGGCTACATTTTTCCAGCGGGGGGCACGGTAAATGGGTAGTTCGAGGATAAAGAAACTTTTCTCACTGATTTTAATGAACCATTTCATTACATAGCTCACTATAAGTGCCATCACAGTGCCCAGTAAATAAAGGGCCATCATTACCAGTCCTTGCAAGCTGAGGAAACCAAAGTAATATTTATCATCTATCACCAAAGAAATCAGGATGGTGAAAACAGGGAGACGTGCGCTACAACTCATTAAAGGTGTAACCAGTATCGTGAGTAATCTTTCCTTTCTGTTTTCGATATTTCTTGCGCTCATAATGGCTGGTACGGCACAGGCAAAACCACTAACCATGGGCATTACACTTTTGCCATTCAGGCCTACCTTCCGCATGAGCCGGTCGCTTAAAAAACTAATACGGGCCATATAGCCTGTATCTTCTAAAATGGTTATTAAACCAAAAAGAATCATGATCTGGGGTACAAATACCAGTATGCCACTTAATCCGGCAACAAGACCATTGATAATTAGATCGCTCCACCATATTTCCGGCAAATGGGCGCCAAGCCATCCACTAACTGAAGCAAAGCCCCATTCGATGGCATCCATTGGAAAAACAGCCAGCCAGAAAATACTTTGAAACAAGAGGAATAATACCGACAATAAAATTACATAACCCCAAACATGGTGAAGCAGCAGGTTATCAAGTTTATCGGTAAATAATTTTTTCTCTAATGGACCGGGCTCAATAACATTTTGTTGCATCAACTGCCTGATACGGGTGTATCGCTGCATGATTTCTTCTGCCTGGGTCTTGGTAGGGTTGAAATTATGCTCCTTTTCAATCTGTCCAATCTTCTCCTGTACACTATTATTTAATGGAAAATGTTCATGGTTTATCAGATAATGCACAGCGGCATAATCGCTCAGTTGATCATCAACTGTTTGTATGGCCGGAATTGCCAACGGTGCAAGCTTTCTGTTCTCAATAAAATCTCTCGAAGGTGCCTGAGCTCCCATCCTGGCAACCTGGGCCAATACTTTCTTCAGTTCAGTTAATCCCCGGTTTTTACGTGGATTAACCGCTACTACTGGTATCCCAAGATCCGCTTCCAGTCCACTGATATCTATTTTGATATTTTTCTTAGCTGCAATATCATTCATGGTAAGTGCCATTACCACCGGAATCTTAAGATCGATGATCTGACTGCAGAACAGCAGGTTGCGTTTCAGGTTACTTGCATCTGCTACCAGTAATACCACATCTGCCTTTACTTCAGCATCGGCACCCATCAGCACTTTGTAAGCTACCCACTCGTCTGCACGGCGGGGGTAAAGGCTATAGGTACCGGGTAAATCTATCAAAGAAGCAGTTGTGCGATCATCGAGTGTAAGTGTGCCTGTTTTCTTATCAACTGTTACTCCCGGAAAATTTCCTACTTTCTGGTTAAGGCCTGTAAGGCTGTTAAACAGAGAGCTCTTCCCGCTATTGGGGTTACCTACCAGGGCAATATGTAAATTCTTATTACTCAAATGATGAGTGCAAAAGTAATGGCAAACCTTAGGGTGTAGTTACGAGATCGGGAACAGAATTGAGCGTTAGGTACTACTATATTGTATAAAATTAAACATTATTTACCAATCGGGTTATTATACTCCTCATCTGCAACGTACTTTTGCATCAGCTAAGTAGTTATTATGAAGAAAATTTTGATTTTGTTATTGTTGGTACCCGTTCTTTCCTGGTCGCAGAGCAAAAGAAAGAAAAGAATTGCCGAAGAAAAGGCAAATGCAGTGATGGTCGACAACCTGAAAAAACATGTGTCTTACCTGGCCGACGATCAACTGGAAGGACGATTAACCGGCAGTAAAGGAGAAGAACTGGCTGCTCAATACATCATCAAACAATATGAACTGATTGGTATATCCCCAAAAGGGTCTAAAGGTTATGAACAATCCTTTGAAATCAATGAAGGAAAGCAAATAGATCCGGCAACTAGTTTTATTGCGGATGAAAAGCCTCTTCAAATACAAAAAGATTATTTCCCACTCGCGTTTAGTCCAAATAAGCAAGTAAAGGGCAAACCTGCCATGATATTGAGTGAAAAAGGCCAGCCATGGTTTTTTGATCTTAAAGAGATTTTAGAAGAACAAAAAAACAATCCGCATTTCGATGTGGAAGCGGCAATAAAAAAACAGGTTGAGCTGGTATTATCAAAGGGAGCAACTGCATTATTTGTATACAATAGTTCTTCTATAATAGATAATATCCAATTCAATAAAAACGATAAATCTGATGTTCTTTCTATACCCGTTGTATATATTACCAAAGAGGGTATGAAACATTATTTTTCTGATGAAGCAGCAAGCATCAATGTTTCAGTAAATGTGGCGATGTCAGAAAAGAAAAGAAAGGGTAAGAATATCCTCGCATATATCGACAATAAAGCCGCTAACACAGTAATATTAGGTGCGCATTACGATCACCTGGGTTATGGGGAAGATAAAACAGCCCTCGATACTTTTCATGCCATACATAATGGTGCCGATGATAATGCCAGCGGAACAGCAGCTTTACTCGAACTGGCCCGTTTACTGAAAGAAAAAGCACCTTCCAATAATAATTACCTGTTCATCCACTTTTCAGGAGAAGAACTGGGTTTATTGGGAAGTAAATATTGGCTTGAAAATCCTACGGTATCCATAACCCCCAACTATATGATTAATATGGATATGGTGGGAAGATATGATACCTCGCATAAATTGAATGTAGGAGGATATGGCACTTCACCAGTTTGGGCAGAAGTATGGAAGGGATTAAAAACTACCTTATTAACTAAATTCGATAGTACAGGTGGCGGACCTAGCGACCATGCCAGCTTTTACAGGGCAAATATTCCGGTACAATTCTTCTTTACGGGAAGTCACCCGGATTACCATAAAATAACAGATGATGCTGATAAGATTAATTATACAGCACAGCGCGATATTGTAAAACTGATTTATGAACTCATTGGTCAGGTTGACACAAAAGGTAAACTGGCTTTTTTAAAAACGGCAGAGCCACAGACAGGATCAGCCCGTAAACTTACTGTATCTCTCGGTGTTATTCCAGATTATGGATATACCGGAACAGGAATGCGTATAGATGGAGCCACTCCGGGGAAGCAGGGTGAAAAAATTGGTTTGAAAGCAGGTGATATATTGCTACAGCTAGGTGAATATAAATTTGTAGATGTGATGAGTTATATGCAGGCAATAGGTAACTTTAAGAAAGGAGATAAGACACAACTAAGGATTAAACGTGGTAATGAAGAGATGGTATTTGATGTAGAATTTTAGACCATAGTCCATAGACCATGGTCCATGGACTACCCCCAATATTATGGCAACAACTAAGCTGAGACTTAACATTGAGGAGTTGAACGAAGATTTCTTCGATGATACGCGGTTGCTCGGTATTACAGCGCCGGTAAAGAATTACCAGTTCTGTCTTCAGTTGAATAATTTGTTGGGGTATCAGTTCAGGCTCAATCCCGGGTTGGAGATACATTTAAGACGTAAGGAGAGAAGTTATTATTTCAGTATTTATGAATCAAAAGAACCCAATAGTTTTTTAGTTCATTACCTCTACCATAATCAGTTTGATGGCGAATATTTATTGCCTGAATTCAAACACATGGACTTTTTATGGCTCATGAAAGGTGATTTGGTAGATGATGATAAATGTAACTGGATCAAACAATCCGTAAAAAATCTGGCAGGAGTACAGTTGGTCGCAGAACTTACCAACGAGCAGATTAAGAATAAAGGCAATATGGTGTTCTGATAATAGGGGTGAGTTGTGAATGGTCAATGGTGAATAGTGAACAGAGAGTTCATCACTCACCAATTACTACTCACTATTCACTATTCACCATTGACCATTCACATTAAACACTCGACTATGTGGACAGAAGAAAACAACAAGCTATACCGGAAGTTTCAATTTGGAAATTTTTCCGAAGCATTTGCCTTCATGACAAGGGTAGCTATTGAAGCTGAAAAAATGAACCACCATCCATATTGGAGCAATGTTTGGAATACAGTAGAAATATGGCTCAGCACGCATGATGCAGGTGATATTGTAACCGATCTTGATCACCAGCTTGCAAAAAGAATCGATAAACTGTTATAGTATGGCAACACTACCAACAACAGTTATCCTGATAAAACCCAATGCAAAAATGGGAAAGCCCGTAACCAGGGCATTTCAATCCTTATATGAGTTATTACAGAAGCATGGTGTAACAACAATATCGTTTAACCAGACCGCTGATTCTACCATTGGAGCCTTGTATCCTGCTTGTTGGCTCACTACCTTGCCCGAAGGAATTGTATTGGTATTGCCCATACACAGAAGAGAACGCAGGGAAGAGAAAAGAGATGATATTCTTGAACTACTACAACAGAAATATTTATTGAAAGATGTGGAAGACTGGAGTGAATATGAGGTAGAAGGTTTTTTTCTGGAGGGAACGGCCAGTATGGTAATGGATCACAAACACAAACTCATTTATGCGGCCTTATCACCAAGAACCCATCCCGCTATTCTTGAAAAATTTGCTTCAGCACATAAATACAAAGCCATTACATTCAGTGCAAGAGATGTAATGGGGAAAACACCGTTACATACCAACATGCTCATGCATTTTGGAGAAGATTATGTGCTGCTTTGTGAAGAAGCATTTACGGATGATTTTGAATTAATAGCCATAAAGCAATTACTTCTTTCTACCGGTTACCGGATCATTCCTTTTCAGCTCGATCAGTTGGCATTATTTATGGGGAACAGTTTTTCCTGTAAAAACAACAAGGGCGACCAATTAATATTCATGGGAGAAGCTGCGATGGCATCTTTAACCAGGGAACAAATAAAATTATTTGGGAAACAGGTAAAAATAATTCCCGTACCGCTGGAAGCAATAGAGAAACCGGGGGATGCCGGTTTGAATGCGATGCTTGTGCCTGTATGGCTTCAACCCAAATAACTGATCAGAGATTCACCAATACTGTTTTCTCCTGCTTTGCTGTTAACCTTCCCACGGGTTCGATGAATTTTTCCAACTGATATTCCTTTAAAACGGTTTGAACTGCTTTGAGTTGGTCGGGTGCTACAGCTATTAATAATCCACCATTGGTTTGAGGATCTGGTAATACATTAAAGGCTTCCATTACATTAACGCCTGTGCCAAAGCCGGTTTTATTACTGTAGCTGTTCCAGTTTCTATAAGTAGCATCAGGTACAATTCTTTGTGCGAGATAAGTTTTTGCAGCTTCTATGATGGGGAGTTTCGAATAATTAATTTCTGCAGATAACCCGCTGCCCTCTGCCATTTCTATAAGATGACCAAGTAAGCCGAAACCGGTTACATCTGTCATGGCATGAACTCCGTTTATTTTTCCCAGTGCCGCCCCTGCTTTATTCAATTGCATCAATAAACTTAACAGAAGGGCCTGATCATCTGATGTCAGTAATTCTTTTTTCTGTGCAGTAGAAAGTATACCTACTCCAAGGGGTTTAGTAAGTAAGAGAAGGTCATTTTCTTTAGCGGTATTATTTTGTTTAAGATTGGAAATATCGACCAAGCCATTTACCGATAAACCAAATATAGGTTCAGGAGAATCGATGCTATGTCCGCCGGCGAGAGGAATACCCGCTTCTGCACAAATACTTCTTGCACCTTCAATTACCTGTTGAGCAAGCTCGGCTGGTAGTTTATCTACTGGCCAGCCCAGTATTGCAAGAGCCATAATAGGCGTTCCTCCCATGGCATATACATCGCTGATGGCATTAGCGCCTGCAATTTTTCCAAAAGCAAAAGCATCATCAACGATAGGCATAAAAAAATCGGTGGTGCTGATGAGTGCCTGACCATTACCCAAATCGTAGGCTGCTGCGTCATCCTTGCTGGCATTGCCCACGAGTAAAGCGGGAAAATCAGGGCCAGGGCTATTGGTTTTCAACATACTGTCGAGTACTGCCGGTGCTATTTTGCAACCGCAACCTGCGCCATGAGAATATTGGGTGAGTTTTATATTTTCCATAAAAGGGTAATTATTTTGAAATAACCCACATTACTTCTCCAAACTGGAAACGATCTGAAGGGCCATCTGTTACCATTAATTCGCCGTGTTCATTTACACCTGATAAAGTACAGGAAAAGCGGCTGTTGTCTTTTTTGAGTTGAATGGTTGATCCTTTCTTATATAAATGCTGGTTATAGTCTGCAAGTAAATTTGCAAAAGGGAGTTCGAATAATTGGGTCATACGTTTATCAATATCCTTACACAGTTCTTTGGCTAATGTAACTGGCTCAAATGTTTTGCCCGTAATTTGTTTAAGTGATACCGGATTTATAAGTTCCGGATTAAACATAACCTGGTTAATATTGATACCCATTCCACATACAGACCACTGCCATTTGTGACCCCTTAGTTGGTTTTCGATTAAAATGCCCCCTGCCTTTCTGTCACGCCAATAAATATCATTCGGCCATTTGATAGCAGTTTCATCACCGGCATAGCGACTAAAAAAATCATAGCATGCCAGTGCTATGGCAATACTTAGGTGGAATTGTTGGGTGTGTATCAGGGGGTTGGGGTCTATAACCACGGACATGATGATATTTTGCCCGGATTCGGTTATCCAGCTTTTCCCATGCTGACCTTTGCCTGCCCATTGTTTATGTGCAAAGAAAACCGAACCATGCGATGCCAAATTGTGTTGAATATGGGTCATGGCATAGATGTTGGTACTATCTGTTTCAGATAATTCCACGAACGGCTGTCCAATTGCTGCTTTAACGTTCACTGATGCCAAAGAATTACTATTTTTGACGAAGTTACCACCGTTAAGCCAACAAGCCCTTTAAACCTGATAAGTTTATCTAAGGACTGGTTGTCTGGAGTATTATTAAATTTTAAATAAGATCTATTATTGGAACCGCTTTCTGTTTTACAAAGCCGCACTAAAAGCTCGGTAACGAGGCTTACCCGGAATTCTAAAATTTTCAAAACGATTATTAAGGCTGTACAGGATAAAAAAGCAGAAGAAATTATTAGCCTTGACCTTAGGAAAATACCTGAAGCGGCTGCTGATTTTTTTGTGGTTTGTCAGGCATCGAGTACTACCCAGATCAAAGCCATTTGCGATTCGGTAGAGGCAGAGGTGAAAAATGTTTGCGGAGAAGCTCCTTACAAACATGAGGGCAGACAGGCATTACAGTGGGTTTTGATAGATTATGTAAACATTGTTGTTCATGTAATGCATCCGGATGCACGTAAGTTTTACAAGTTGGAAGACATGTGGAGCGATGCAGCCTCACAAATGCATGAATAAAAAAAATACAGTTTCACTGAATATTCGGGAAGCTGAAACGTCATTATACTGAGAGGAATATGTCACAGGAAAACAAGCAATTTAAATCAAACATGGAAAAAGGTGATGGGCAACGTAAAGGCCCCAAATTTAATATTTACTGGATTTACGCTATTATTATCATAGTGCTGGTATCGGCCCAGATCTTCAATTTCGCTCCCGATTTGAAAGAAATTTCAGAGAAGCAATTCAGGGACAATATCCTATTACAGGGCGATGTACAGAAACTTGATCTTGTAAAGAACAAAGAGCAGGTACATGTTTACGTAAAGAAAGATCGATTGAACAAAGATTTTTACGTAAAACAATTCAAAGGAAAGCTCGACCCTAAGAAAATTGGTAATGTGCCTATTTTTTCTTTCAAAGTGGTAGACTGGAAAGCATTTGAAGAAAGGCTTGATCAATTCTCCAAGGAAAATAATATTGCCGAAGTTGATACCACGGTAGTAGAAGCCCCTGAATGGTTTGGGCCTTTATTCAACACCATATTTACACTGTTCATCATTGTGATTGCCTGGGTATTACTCATGCGCAAAATGGGCGGCCCATCGAGTGGTGGTGGTCCGGGCGGTATCTTCAATATCGGCAAATCAAAAGCAACTTTATTTGATAAGGGCGCAAAAGTGAACATCACATTTGCCGATGTAGCTGGTTTGGATGAAGCAAAAGTGGAAGTAATGGAAATCGTGGATTTCCTGAAAAACCCTAAAAAATATACTTCATTAGGTGGTAAAATACCAAAAGGAGCTTTATTGGTTGGTCCTCCGGGAACCGGTAAAACATTGCTGGCAAAAGCAATGGCCGGTGAGGCACAAGTGCCTTTCTTTAGTCTGAGTGGTAGCGATTTCGTAGAAATGTTTGTGGGTGTAGGTGCAAGTCGTGTTCGTGACCTGTTTAAACAGGCCCGTGAAAAAGCGCCTTGTATCATTTTCATCGATGAAATTGATGCGATCGGCCGCGCACGCGGAAGAAATGCCATTATGAGCAATGATGAAAGAGAGAATACCCTTAACCAGCTACTGGTAGAAATGGATGGATTTGGTGGCGATACAGGAATTATCATTCTTGCTGCTACCAACCGACCAGATGTATTGGATAGTGCGCTGTTGCGTCCGGGTCGTTTCGACAGACAAATTTCTATTGACCGTCCGGATGTAAAAGGACGTGAGGCGATTTTCAAAGTGCACCTCATGCCAATCAAAATATCTGAAACCCTCGATCTGCACAAACTGGCTGAACAAACACCAGGATTTGCAGGGGCCGATATTGCCAACGTTTGTAATGAAGCAGCATTGATTGCGGCCAGGAAAGGTAAAGAAGCGGTTGATATGAGCGATTTCCAGGATGCTATTGATCGCGTTATCGGTGGACTGGAAAAGAAAAATAAAATCATTGCACCACATGAAAAATCTGTAATTGCTTATCATGAAGCTGGTCATGCAGTGTGCGGATGGTTCCTTGAACATGCGTATCCTTTATTGAAAGTTACCATCGTACCAAGAGGTACCGCTGCACTTGGTTATGCCCAGTACACACCAACGGAACAATATCTTTATAATACAGATCAGTTGATGGATCAGATATGTATGACCCTGGGTGGACGTGCGGCTGAACAAATATTTTTTGGTAAAATTTCAACAGGTGCTGCAAACGATCTTCAACAGATTACCCGCATCGCTTATAGCATGGTAACGGCTTATGGTATGAATAATAAAGTAGGTAATGTTAGCTTTTATGACCCTGCTGCTGAAAATACCTTTACCAAACCTTATAGTGAAGAAACAGGAAAATTAATTGATGAAGAAGTTCGTGGTATCATTGATGAAGCATACCAGCGTACCATTAAGTTGCTAACGGAAAGAAAAGAAGAAGTAGAAAAATTGGCGAAAGAACTTTTATCAAAAGAGGTATTACATAAGAGTGATGTGGAAGAATTGATTGGTAAACGACCATTCGAAGAAAAGAAAATCCTGGAAGTGGAAGAGGAATCTACTGTAGCTACAGAAACAACACCTGTTGCTCAGGCTCCCTCAGAAAGCCCTGCTTCCGATGATAATATTTCAACAGATACAACGGTTATTGCCTGATGTCTACAAATGCAAAAGATAATATCCTGAAAAAAATAAAACAGGCACTGACTCAACCAGTGCCTGTTCCCTTTTCTGAAAGGATAAAAGAAACTACTACCGTATTCCAGCCTGCAACAGATGACCTGGAAGTTTTGTTTGCGCAAAACTTTACCCAGTTACAAGGACGTTTTGCCTTTTGTGAAAATGAAAAAGAACTTGCCTCTCAATTGAACATGCTATTTATTCGCAGAGAATGGAAAGCATTGTATTGCAGGGAAGAGGAATTGAAGGAACAATTACAATCGGCAGGTTTTACTGCTATGACAGCAACAGATGTTGAATCTTGTGATGCATCTATTACCGGATGTGAATATCTGGTTGCCAGAACCGGCAGTATGGTAATGTCAAGTGCGCAGCAAAGCGGAAGAACGGTGAGCGTTTATGCACCAGTACATATATGTATTGCCTATACCGATCAATTAGTATATGATGTGGAAGAGGCCCTTTTTTCTTTAAAGGAAGAATATGGTCAACAACTTCCTTCTATGATTACCTTGGCCACCGGACCGAGCCGTACGGCAGATATCGAAAAAACCTTAGTTGTTGGGGTTCATGGTCCAAAAGAAGTATTTTGTTTTTTAGTACAACGAAACAGATAAACAATGCCTACGGAAATATTACCCTTATTTGTTTATGGTTCATTAAGAAGTGGTTTTCAGCACCCCGCTTATGCATATATAAGTCGCTATTTTACTTTACAGGGAACAGCAAAAGTAAATGGTGAACTGTTTGATATGGGCGAATACCCCGCGGCAGTTCCTACTGATAAACAAGATTGGATTATTGGTGAATTATATACCATTCAAAAAGAAGAAGAATTTTCCTGGGCTATCGGGCAATTAGATGATTACGAAGGAATTAATGGCGAACCTGATGAACCACAACTTTATAGAAGAGATAAAACGATTGTTCACCTGAACAACCAAGAAATAGAGGCCTGGATATATTGGTATAATGGGTCGGTAGCTGGAAGACCAAAAATTGAGTGTGGCGATCTGCTGGTTTATATTCAGCAACAAAGAAAATCCTAAAGCTTTAGTTATTCAACGGATGCAACTGATTACTCCAGAAAAGAAAATATATTTTCTATCCGATTTTCACCTCGGGGCGCCCAACTATGCGGCAAGCCTGGAAAGGGAAAAAAAAGTGGTTGCATTTCTCGAAGAAATTCGAAAGGATGCTGCGATTATATTTATCGTAGGAGACATCTTCGATTTTTGGTATGAGTACAAAAAAGTAGTACCCAAAGGGTATGTACGCTTGCTCGGAAAACTTGCAGAACTTAGCGATAGCGGAATCGATATTCGTGTATTTACAGGCAACCACGATATGTGGATGAGCGGATATTTTGAACAGGAACTGAATATATCTGTATACCATCATCCAAAAGTTTTTGAATGGAACGGTAAACAGTTTTATATCGGTCATGGAGACGGACTTGGACCTGGTGATCATGGATATAAGTTCCTGAAGAAAATATTCCGAAACCCATTGTGTCAATGGCTTTTCGGCCAACTTCATCCTACCTGGGGCATAGGTCTCGCCAACTATTTCAGCAGAAAAAGCAGGGAGAAAACAGGTAGTGCAGATGAGCATTTTATGGGTGAAGACAAGGAATGGCTAATCATCTATTGTAAAAGTCTGTTAGAACAGGAATACTTCGATTATATGGTATTTGGTCATAGGCATTATCCCATCGATTTTGCACTCACAGATAAAAGCCGCTACATTAACCTTGGCGACTGGATACGTAATTTTACTTATGCAAGTTTTGATGGAACTACTATGTCCCTTCAGCATTGGAAAGCCTAATGCGTTTAATTTGTAACTATGGATCGTTTTTTACAGCAAAAAATATTAGACAATACAGTTGAGGCATATTTATACGTAATAGGCACCATCCTGGTAATGCTTGTGTTGAAGCGCTTTGTGTCGCGCTACCTGGCACATCAGCTTTTTAAGATGATTGCCAATAAAAAAAACCAGACAGCGCGGAAATCGTTCCTTGATCTGGTCGTCCAACCCCTTGGTTTATTTCTTTTATTATCAATTTCAATCATCGCCATCGATAAATTAAAATTTCCGGGAGTGCTGGATTTTAAGATATATCGGATAACATCAAAAGAGTTATTAGAATCGATTGCTAATGCCATTATGGTCATTGTTTTTATACGATTATGTATCCGTATAATAGATTTTATTGCAACGGTACTGGAAGAAAAAGCAAATCTTACCCAAGACCAAACAGACAATCAACTAATCATTTTCTTCAAGGATTTTTTCAAAGTAATACTTGTCATTATAGGGGTATTACTGATGATGAAGTTTTCTTTTAATAAGAGTATTGGTAATTTATTAACCGGACTGAGTATCGTTGGTGCGGCTGTGGCATTGGCAACCCGTGAAAGCATGGAAAACCTGATTGCATCTTTCATCATTTTCTTTGATCGACCCTTTGCAGTGGGGGATCTGGTAAAAGTGAATGGCTTTACTGGCAATATCGAAAAAATTGGGTTGAGAAGTACGCGCATCAGAACAACAGAAAAAACCTATATTTCTGTGCCCAATAAACAGATGGTAGACAGTATAGTAGACAACCTGAGTTTACGTACCCAGCGAAAAGCGGAACTAAGGCTTGAGATAGACCTTGCTGCAACATCAACAGAATTACAGGCACTAACAGATGCCATCAAACAAATACTTACCAAACCTGAAATTGAAAATAAAGTGGTTTTCCTGGGTGAAACAGGAAAAAATGCACATATCGTAACGATTGAATTTTTTACAAGTGTGGCACAACCGATAGATGCATTCAACCTTTTAAGACAGGAAGTGAATCTGCAGATTATAACATGGCTCGAAGAGCATAATGTTGCATTGGCTGCTTCAAACACATCGGTTGTTGTAAAACAGGCTTGATGTGCTAGTTATTTAATCCGGTCTTGAGTTCCAGTAAAAATGATTTGAATCGGGTGAGTGATTGCACAAGTTGTAATTGTACGTCTGCCTGGCCTTTATTTTGCTTCAGGTAATTGCGGGCTCCTTCGATAGAGAATTTGCGTTGGCGCAACAGAAAATAAATTAACTGAAGGTTTTTAATATCATCAACCCTGAATAATCTGTCTCCTTTGCGTGTTTTACGCGGTTGAAGAATATCGAATTCATTTTCCCAGTACCGCAATAAAGAAGTATTCACTTTAAACCATCCAGCTACTTCACTAATTGGGTAATATAATTTCTGACTAAGGGTTTCTTCATCAGGTATTTCTATCAGGTCAACTTCAGTATCTATTTCTCTAAATGATTTTCTTCCTCTTTTCGCCGGTAGACTTTTATTTGCTTCAGCAACTGTTACCTGAGCTGTGGGTTTTGTTTCTTCAGCAACAGGGCTTGGTGCAGGTTTGGCCTTTATTTTAACTACAATCCGCTCATCTGCGAATACTACCGGATCGTTTTTGGGAGCAACTACTTCTTCTACCTTAGGAGCCGATTCAATAACGGTAACAGATGCTGGTTCATAAACCGGTTGGGGTTCCTGTATCACAGGAACAACTGTTTCCGCCGCTTTCTCTTTCACAACCGGCTTTTTCTTAACCGGAGCCGGCTCAATGGGCATACCAAACAAATCGAGTTGTTGAAAAGGCTTTTGCATGGTATAAAAGTAATACATCTGTAAAGCAGGAACTTATGTAGCTTAGTTAAAGTGGAAAAGATGTAAGTATCTTGCAGTTAGCTTAGGAATTATATTATGAAAGAAATTAAAACAATTTGTGTTTGCGGGGCCGGAACCATGGGTAGCGGCATTGCACAGGTAGCTGCTCAGGCCGGGTTCAACACCATACAATTCGATTTAAATGAAGCTGTAGTTGAAAAAAGCCGGCAATCGATTATGGCTTCACTGAGTAAGCTGGTTGATAAAGGAAGGATAGATGCAGAAGAAAAAACGACTATTCTGAGCCGATTGCAGTTTACTACATCAATAGAAACCTGCAAGGCAGATCTGGTAATTGAGGCCATAATTGAAAAAAAGGAAGCCAAACTGGGTCTTTTTCAGCAATTGGCAGACATCAATAATCAGGATACCATATTTGCTACAAATACCTCATCAATTTCAATTTCAGCCATAGCGGAAGGCATTCCAAATCCGGAAAGGGTGGTTGGGATGCATTTCTTTAATCCAGCTCCATTAATGAAACTGGTGGAAGTTATTCAGGCAAACCAGACTTCACAGGAAACCATCAATGCAACCATTGCCATTACCAAACAAATGCAAAAAATACCTGTATTGTGCAAGGATGCACCCGGTTTTATTGTTAACCGGGTTGCCCGGCATTTTTACCTTGAGGCCATGCGTTTTATAGAAAAGGAACAAGCCGATATTGAAAGTATTGACCAGCTTATGGAAGCTAGTGGCTTTAAAATGGGGCCTTTTAAACTAATGGACCTGATAGGCATGGATATCAATTATGGTGTGAGTCAGATAGTTTGGGAAGCATTAAACAAGCCGGAAAGATTAACGCCCTCTCCTGTACAACGTGCTAAAGTAGAAGCCGGAGAACTGGGCCGGAAAACAGGTAAGGGCTTTTATGGGTATGGGGCTTAGACCATAGTCCATGGTCCATAGACCATGGTTGTTGGCGCGAATTGAAAGTTGAAGAACAATATAGGGTTTATGGATTATTCCTTATAGATCATAGCATATAGTACACTAATCGGTTTTCCTATGGACTATGGACTATTGACTATGGTCCATAAGCCAGCCCCCTTCAACCTTGATTCGCAATTATCTCAAAAACAACTTGTATGAAATATTTACTTTCTTCAATCGCTGCGCTGCTACTGCTTGCTTCCTGTCAGCTTAGCAGTAGCAATGTAACCGGAGAAGACAATAAGGAACTGGCAGCTTTCCTGGATAATTATTATGAAACCCGTTTGCAGTTTTTTCCGATTGTGGCCACCATTAATGGAAATGAAGCATACAATGATCAACTGTTAATTGACTTTACCGATGGTCATCGTTCCAGGTTAAAGCAGTTTTATTCAGAACAATTAATTTATTTATCCAAATTCGATCGCGAAAAACTGAATACCAATGACCAATTGAGTTATGATGTATTAAAAAGAGAATTGGGAATAAATATTACCGCTCTGGGTTTTAAAGACAACTACATGCCCCTGAATCAGTTTTCCAGTCCTCACCTGGTTTTGATGCAAATGGGAAGTGGACAGGTTTATCAACCCTTTAAAACGGTTACTGATTACGATAACTGGTTAAAGCGTGCATCGGTAATTCCCGCTTATCTGGATAGCGCGATTGTTTATTTTAAAAAAGGGATAGCAACTGGATATGTGTTACCCAAAATTTTAGTGGAGCGAATGATTCCCCAATTTCGTTCAGTCATTACAGACACACCTGCTGCCAGTTTGTTTTATGGGCCTGTTAACCTGATGCCTATAGCATTTGATATTGCTGACAAAAAAAGGCTGGCAACTGCATTTAATGTACTTATTAAAGAGCAGTTAACACCTGCTTTTAAAAGAATGGCGGATTTCCTGCAACAGGAATATCTACCAGCATCCAGGGCAACAACAGGGATTGCTGCAATACCTGATGGCAGTAACTACTACAGGTTCTTAGTAAAACAACAAACTACTACCAGTTTAAGTCCGGATGAAATTTATCAGACCGGTTTATCAGAAGTAAAACGCATTCGTGCTGAAATGGAAAAAACAAAAGATGCAGTTGGCTTTAAAGGCGACCTGAAATCATTTTTTGCATTTATTAATACGGATAAACAGTTTACTCCTTATAAAACACCGGAAGAAATCATTGCAGCATTTCATTCGATTCAGGCAATTATAGAACCCAATCTGCCTAAGTATTTTGGTAAAACCCCAAAAACTGCTTTTGAAATAAGACAGACTGAAGCATTCAGGGCTGCTAGTGCAAGTGCAGAATATCAACAGGGTACTTCAGATGGCAGCAGACCAGGTATTTTTTATGTGCCCATTCTGGATGCCACTACTTTTAATACAACCAGCGGAATGCAAAGCTTGTTTTTGCATGAAGCTATTCCAGGTCATCATTACCAGATTAGCTTGCAACAAGAAAATACAAAGCTGCCCAAATTCAGACGCTTTACGGTTAATAATGCTTATGAAGAAGGATGGGCTTTATATTGTGAAAGTCTTGGAAATGAACTGGGGCTTTATAAAGATCCTTATCAGTACATTGGAGCATTAGGCGATGAAATGCATCGTGCAATACGCTTGGTAGTGGATGTAGGAATGCATGAAAAGGGCATGACCCGCGAAGAAGCCATACAGTACATGATGGAAAATGAACAAATCAGTGAAGCAGGAGCCGTTGCAGAAATTGAAAGATATATGGCCATTCCTGGTCAGGCATTAGGTTATAAAATAGGTGCATTAAAGATCAGGGAGCTAAGAACAAAATATGAAGCGCAATTGGGAAGCAGATTTAAGATAAATGCTTTTCATGATGTTATGCTGAAAGACGGCGCCTTACCACTTGAACTGTTGGAAAAGAAAATGGAACAATGGGCAGCAAAGCAATGATTAGGATTTTAGTTGCCAGTGCTGGTATACAGTAGTGCTCAAAAATAGAAGGTAAGATTTCATTCTAATTAAGACATAATTTCGCGACTACATGCGTATCGCTATTAACGCCATATTCCTGCAAAATAATCCTTTGGAAGGGTATGGTCATTATACCGCTGAAGTAATCAGGAGAATCATAGAAACGCATCCGGAAGATGCGTTTTTATTGGTGTACGACAGACCATGGGAAGATGATGGGTTAATAAATGATAATGTTACCAGGATTCTGGTAACACCAGCCGCCAGACATCCACTGAACTTTAAATATTGGTACGATATAAAAGCTACCGCAGCGGTAAAAAGATGGAAGGCGGATGTTTGGTTTCAGCCTTATGGGTTTTGTAGTTTAACAACCAGTGTTCCGCAGGTATTAATGATTCATGACCTGGCTTTTAAACATTATCCTCAATACATAAGCTGGTATCAACGTTTGTATTACCGTTGGTTTACTCCTTCCTTTATTCGGAAAGCAAAGAAACTTGTAACTGTTTCTGAATTTTCAAAAAAAGATATCATTCAAACTTATCCTTCAGCTTCCGAAAAGATTACCGTAATTCCCGGAGCGGCAAGAGAAGGGTTTGTACCCATAAGCTGGGAAGAAAAAATGGCCGTTAAAGATGGGTATGCTGATGGAAGAGAATATTTCTTATTTGTAGGCGGTATTCACCCACGCAAAAACCTGCTGAACTTGCTGAAAGGATTTTCTCATTTCAAAAAATGGCAACATAGTAATATGAAATTATTGGTTGCCGGAAGACTGGCATGGCAATATGATGATCTGCTTGAGAAATTAAAAACATATAAATACCGCGATGATGTGGTATTGCTAGATTATTTATCCGAAACGCAATTATATAAACTAATGGCCGGGGCCTATGCCCTGGTTTACCCATCTTGGTTCGAAGGTTTTGGTTTGCCTGTTTTGGAAGCCATGCAGGCAGGGGTGCCTGTTATTTGTTCTGATACAAGTAGTTTACCGGAAGTGGCAGGGGGAGCAGCCGTACTGGTAAATCCGGCCGATCCTGATGCGATTGGGAAAGAATTGATTTCAATTTATCGGAATGAGGGCCTCAGAACGGCTTTTATAGAAAAGGGTTTACAAAGGGCAGCAGATTTTAACTGGGATGATACTGCAACTAAAATATACCAGCAGCTGCAAATGGCAATCCAAACAAGGTAATTACCAAGGCTATTCCATTGTTGTCAGGGAAAAAAAACAGCTTCTAGCCACTAGCTGCTGGCTACTAGCCTTTTTTTGCTTTTAATTTAACCATGCACAAGCGTAAATATGGTAGTTGAATATTTATTTTAAGTAGGGTTTTTACAAAACAAATTCGCAAGCCCTGTCATTTATTCAAATCGTAGCAGATAGCCTAAAACAAGCACCAATCGAGGCTAGCGGCTAGAGGCTAGAAGCTCGCAGCTCATTTTCTCCGGTCAGTTCTGGCTTGCAGCTTGCAGCCAATTTCCCAGACAGTATCAAGGCTATTCCCTGATTAATCTTATTTTTGCGCCTCATTATATATAGATATTTATGCATCAATCAACAATAAGCATCGACGTACATTTAGACGACGATAAAGTACCTCAGCACATCGAATGGAAGGCTACCGACAGCACAGCGGCCGTTGCACAACCCGCAAGAGCAATGATGGTTGCCTTTTGGGACGCAACAGATAAATCGGCACTACGTATTGATCTTTGGACCAAGGATATGATGGTAGATGAAATGGCAGATTTTTACTACCAGACCCTAATGGGTATGGCAGATACTTACCTGCGTGCTACCCAACAACAGGATATGGTAGACGATATGAAAAATTTTGCCAAGGATTTCTATAAGAAATTCCGTGATAGTCAACTGAAAGAAAACAAATAAAACTTACCGATATGAGCTTAGAAGAACAAGTAATGGCGGGAATGAAAGAAGCCATGAAATCAAAGAATGAAGCTTTATTACGTGGCTTACGAGCGATAAAAGCAGAAATCATCAAGGCTAAAACGGAGCCAGGTGCAAATGGACAGATTTCAGCAGAAGGTGAATTGAAACTTTTGCAGAAGCTGGTAAAACAAAGAAGAGATTCACTGGAAATATTTCAGCAACAAAACAGAACTGATCTCGCCCAGAAGGAACAGGAAGAAATTACTGTAATAGAACAATTCCTTCCCAAACAACTTGAACCGGAAGCGCTGAAAAAAATAGTAGCTGAAATCATCGCAAGCGTTGGCGCTGCTGGTCCGCAAGATATGGGCAAAGTAATGGGAGTAGCGAGCAAACAACTAGCCGGACAAGCAGACGGCAAAGCAATTTCTGCGGTGGTGAAGGAATTATTAAGTGCGGGATAGGGGGCGTGAATGGTTGATCTATTGATTAGTTAATTCACTACTAAATACCATACATTCACCATTCACCATTCACAATTCACAACAGACAATTCACAACTTTACCAATGATTATCGACATTCTCTTCATCATCTGTATGGTATTTGCCATTTTCAAAGGCTACCGCAATGGGTTGATTGTTGCTGTATTTTCATTGGTTGCTATTATTGTGGGACTGGCAGCGGCGATGAAATTATCGGTATTTGTTGCAGAGAGATTAGGAGAACATATATCTGTTTCGAAATCCTGGCTTCCGTTTATTTCATTCGCTCTGGTAATGATAACAGTGGTTATACTGATCAGATTAGGGGCTGTAGCCTTACAAAAAATGGCTGAACTGGTATTGTTGGGATGGGTAAATAAACTGGCCGGGATAGCACTTTATGGGGTTTTATATATGCTGGTTTTAAGTGTTTTGTTGTTTTTTGCTGAAAAATTGCATTTACTCGATACCAATACCATCACAGCATCAAAAACCTATCCCTATATACAACCCTGGGGGCCAAAAACATTAGATGGAATAGGTAAACTTATACCCTTATTTAGTGATATGTTTGAGCGCCTTTCCTCCTTTTTTGAATCAGCAGGTAAAGCGCATCAAGCAGCGCCTTAATATCTGCAACTATTTAAACATTCGTTTTTACTGTTAAATCAGTATTTTAGCGAGAAAGGAAGACAATCTGAGAACCGGTTTGATCGTTTCTCAATATGTGAATGCTTTTTCTTTTATTTGTGCTGGCCATAAGCTTGCTTAAGAAACGAACCCAATGAATTACGAGATTAAACATCAGGATAAATTTAAGTTCATCGAAGAAGGGGAAGGAGAACCCTTGTTATTATTACATGGCTTATTCGGCGCACTGAGTAATTTCAGGGATCTGATTGAACATTTCAGACCAAAATACAAGGTTGTGGTACCTATGTTGCCACTTTTTGACCTCGATATTTTTCATACATCTGTTGGCGGACTTGAAAAGCATGTCCAAAAATTTATTGAGGCGAGGGGGTATACCGGTATTCATTTATTGGGTAATTCTCTTGGCGGACATGTGGCATTGGTGCATATTTTGAAGCATCCGGAAAAGATCAAATCGTTAATTCTTACGGGAAGTAGCGGACTCTTTGAAAACGGTATGGGAGATAGCTACCCAAAAAGGGGTGACTACGAATATATTAAAAAGAAAACCCAGCTTACTTTCTACGATCCAAATACTGCCACCAAAGAATTGGTTGATGAAGTGTTTGAGATAACCAATAACCGTATAAAAGTCATTAAAATTATTGCACTTGCTAAAAGTGCAATAAGAAATAATCTTGGTGAAGAGTTAAACCAGATCAAACAACCTACATTATTAATTTGGGGTAATAACGATACTATTACACCACCTTTTGTAGGAAAGGAATTCAACAGACTCATTCCAAACAGCGAGTTGCATTTTGTAGATAAATGTGGTCATGCTCCAATGATGGAAGTGCCGGCTGAATTTAACCAGATACTGGATGGATTTTTGCATAAAATAAGTGCCGCTCCGCAACTTTAACAGGTAAGGAAACGTATATATTGTCAGAGGAGGATTTCTTATGCTCGCATCGCAACTAATCAATACTGGATTTCCGGCTGTTAATCTTTTCGATAAAGTGTCTTTCGCACTTCAGTTAATGGAAGATTATGACCTCCTGCAAATACCCGTATTAAGCGAAGAAAAATATGCTGGTCTGGCTGAAAAAGATGATCTGCTCGATTCCGATGAAGAGAGTCTGGTGGCTTCACTGGAGCAATCCCTGAAAAAAATATCTGTAAAAGGTGAAGAACATTTCTTAGTGGCCCTCAAACTGGTGGCAGAAAACGAATTAAATATACTTCCGGTAATTACAGAACAACAGGAACTTGCTGGTATTATTCCACTTAAGTCTTTGATGATGCATGCTTCAAAGTTTCTGGGAAATGAAGAAAAAGGTGGAGTAATTGTTTTGGAAACAGATAAGCGCCATTTTTCTTTTGGAGAAATCAGCCGCCTTGTTGAAACCAATGACGCCTATATCACACAACTCAACACCTATCCTGAAAGCGATACGGGACTTGTAATTGTTACCATTAAGATTAATAAAGTGGAGGTTTCTGATATAGTGGCCACTTTCCAACGCTATGATTATATAGTGCGTTATTATTTTGGTGAAGAACAATATGCCAATGAACTGAAAGAAAACTACAACCATTTATTGGCCTACCTTAATATGTGATTTCTTTTCCTGATTTTACTTGTATGGATTAAGATGGCTAAGAACCAGCTTCTAGCTTTTAGCCTCTAGCTGCTAGTCTCGCCAAGGGCGAGATGTTGCTTATTTTAACTTTCTGCTTTTGATGAAATAAATCTAAGGGCCTTCGAATTAGATAATTTAAAATTAGCTGGTTAAATAAAAATATTTGATTGCTGTTCTTGCACTACTGTTATTAATAGAACACGGATTTTCATGATTTTCAAGATCTATCATGATAAATCTTGAAAATCATGAAAATCCGTGTTCCATCATACGAGACACTATAGTTCGCAGTTAGATTTCCTGGAGGATAATTGCTTGTAGCTTGAGGCATGTAGCTTGAAGCCCAATTCCCCGTAAGACAAAGGCTAAGATATAAGAACCATCGATCAATATTCTGTACAGTCGATAGAGATTCTTCCTGTAACTTGATTGCTCATAATTTCAACATGAAAAGAAGAGCCTTTATTAACCTGTCTGTAGTAACCGCCGGAACTGGCGCAGTAATAGGATTAAACGCCTGTTCAACAAATTCAACTACCAAAAGTGATCCGGGTAAACTGCTTGAGAACCTGGAACCCATGACAAAAGATATCCAGCCAATTACCGTTGAAGAGCGAAAACAGCGCATTGCAAAAGCGCAAAAACTATTGGCAGCAAATAAAATGGAAGTATTGATCATTGATGCAGGTACTGCCATGCTTTATTATACCGGTATTCGCTGGGGAAGAAGCGAACGTACCATGGTGGCAATAATTCCGGCTGTAGGAGAAGTGTTTTATATATGCCCGGGTTTTGAAGAAAACCGTTTACGGGAGCTGATAAAAATTGGGCAACAGGTATATGCGTGGCAGGAGGATGAAAGCCCTTATCAATTAATCATCCAATCATTACAATCTGCGGGTATCAAAGGTGGTAACCTGGCAGTTGAAGAATCACTACGGTTTTTTATCATGGATGGGGTACGTAAGCTCGCACCGCAATTTAATTTTGTGAGTGGCGACCCGGTTACCATACCGTGCAGACTCATAAAATCTCCGGCAGAAATTGCTTTAATGCAGAAAGCAACAGATATAACAGTTGCTGCCATAAAAATTGGTATCAGCAGTTTGTATGAAGGAATGTTACCTGGTGAATTTTCAGAAATTGTAACAAGGGCACAAAATAAACTGGGTGGCAGCAGCGATTTTGCCATGGCAAATTTTGCAGAAGCATCCGCCTTTCCGCATGGTAGTACGCAACCACAACAACTCAAAAAAGGAGATATTGTATTGATGGATTGTGGCTGTAGGGTAGAAGGATATTCCTCTGATATCAGCAGGACCATCGTGTTCGGCGCACCTCCTACCAAACGTCAGCAGGAAATTTGGGATCTGGAACAGAAAGCCCAAAGTGCAGGTTTCAAAGCTGCACAAATAGGCAAACCTTGTGAGGAAGTAGATGCAGCAGCTAGAAAAGTTATTACAGACGCGGGCTTCGGTCCGGGTTATAACCTACCCGGTTTACCGCATCGTACAGGACATGGTATCGGCATGGATGGGCATGAATGGGGTAATATGGTAAAAGGAAATAAATTGCTGTTGCAGCCTGGTATGTGTTTTAGTATTGAACCCAATATTTCTATTGTGGGAGAATTTGGTGTTAGACATGAAGACTGTGTTTATATGACTGAATCGGGTCCTAAATGGTTTTCACAACCTTCGCCATCTATCAGCCAGCCATTTGTTTAGACTGATTAAGTTGTATTAAATAGCTTAATTAAAAGTTGATTATTTAGCCACAGATTCACAGATTAAACAATAATAATCTGTGAATCTGTGGCTAAAATTTATAATGAAATACCCATTTGCCACTTCAACCTCAATACACAGTATTACTTTGTAAGTACCGATTCCCCTATTTTTACAAATTCTGACCGTAATACCCGGTGATGTACATGAGGCTGATTTTCTTTTATTGTTTATTACTGATAACCGATTCGCTGTATGGTCAGGAAACGGATTCTGCATTTATTCCACAAAGAAGTCTTTCTGAACTGGTAGCTTCAAGAAGTATTTTTCAAACAATTGGTGAAGTACAGGTACAGGGCAATAAAAAAACGAAAGCGTATATAATTCTACGTGAAATACCCTTTAAGAAAGGAGATAAAATTGCTGCAGACGATCTGGAAAAATTATTGGTCCAGGCCAAACAGCAGGTTATGAACACCTTACTTTTTGTTGATGTAAACGTATATGTAGCTGCCAAAAGAGGGAATGTATTAATCATCAACGTGGAGGTAAAAGAACGCTGGTATTTTTTCCCGCTTCCCTATTTTAAACTGGTTGACCGAAACTTTAATCAGTGGTGGGTTGATCAGAAGAGAAGCCTGGAACGTGTAAACTATGGACTAAAATTCATTCAAAACAATCTAAGTGGAAGAAACGATAACCTCGATATCTGGTTTATCAATGGTTACACACAACAATTAGCGGTTCGCTACGACAGGCCATTCATCGATAAGCAACTAAAAAAGGGTTTTAATATTGGCTTTAGTCGAGGCACTCAAAAAGAGCTGAATTACGCAACGGGAGATAACAAGCAATTATTTAGCCGTCAGGAATATATTGTAAGAAAATATACGCGATTAGATTTTACCTATTCTTACCGACCAGACGTTCGCAACAGACATTATTTCAAAGTATCTTATAATAATGAGCAACTGGCAGACACAATTCTAAAACTCAATGCTAATTATTTTCCTGGAGGAGGTGCTAGTTTTAAATACATAGATTTTAATTACCAGTACAAATATTATAATGTTGATTACATCCCATATCCATCTAATGGTTTTCAATTTGAAGGAAATCTTTATAAACGTGGATTAAATAAACAAAGCAATTTATGGCTTACAAGTGCAAGGGCTGTGTTTGCCAAGCCTATCGGCAAAAATGGATTTCTCCACATGGAAGGTGTTGGTGTTTTAAAACTGCCATTTAATAATGTTTATTTTAACCAAAAACTGATCGGATATGGTTTTAGTACTCTGCGTGGATTAGAATATAATGTGGTGGATGGGGTTGCAGCCGGTATATTAAAAACCAGCTTACATAAAAAAATATATGGTTTTATTCTTCGGAACCCATTTCCAAGTAAAACACATGATAAAATACCTATTCGCTTTTTTTTAAAATTATACGGCGATCTTGGTTATGGATATAATACCAACCCGGTAATGTCCAATAGCCTGAACAATAAACTCTTACGAACCTGGGGTATTGGACTGGATATTGTTTCGATCTATGATTTTGTATTTAAAATTGAATACAGCTTCAACCAACTGGGTCGCAATGGCTTATATTTACAGAGCAGAAATGATTTTTAAATCGGATACCCGTTTAACAGACAATCATGAAAATTGCTATTTACAGTCGTGGCCTCGATGCTGATATGGGTAACCCCTTATTGATATTACTCGATGAACTGGCACGATATGATGCCAAAATATATATTTACCAGCCCCTGATTGCCAGTATGCAAATACCGCTGAACCTGGCAGAAAAAATGATTCCTTTCTATAGTTCCTCAGATCTTAACCAGGAAATAGATTGTTTAATCAGCCTGGGAGGCGATGGTACCATTCTTGATGCTGTTACGCTGGTGCGCGATACAGGAATCCCGATTCTGGGTATCAACTTCGGAAGGCTGGGATTCCTGGCCAGTATCAGTCCGGAAGAGCTGGGTAGTGCTGTAGACGCTCTTTTAAACCGAACTTTTGTTGTCGACAAACGGACCCTGATACACCTCGACTCAAATGAATCACTTTTTGGTGACGCGCCTTACGCGCTCAATGAATTTGCTATTCATAAGCGCGATATATCTCCCATGATAAAAATTCATACCTACCTGAATGGTGAATTTTTAAATAGTTATTGGGCGGATGGACTCATTGTATCAACACCAACCGGATCAAGTGGTTATAACCTCAGTTGTAATGGTCCAATATTGTTTCCGGAATCGGCAAGTTTTGTAATTACACCTGTAGCCCCACATAACCTGAATGTAAGACCCATTATTGTACCCGATAATAATGTGATCTCTTTTGAAATTGAAGGCAGGGCCGATCATTTTATCTGTGCACTTGATGCCAGACGGGAAATTGTGTCAAAATCAGTTCAACTGGCAGTAAGAAAAGAGAAATTTACGGTAAGTCTTGTCAGATTGAATGAAAACAGCTTTTTATCTACTTTGAGGAGTAAGTTGACCTGGGGGTTGGATAAGAGGAATTGAGGGGAGTCTGGAAGTCCGAAAAACGGAAAGTCCGGAGGGTGGGCAGCAATAGAGTTAAATTAATTATCTGCTATTTGAATGAGGCAATCTTTTCCATTCTTTTAGGAGAAACGGTGATTTGGCCGGTTTTTTGTAGTAAAATCTTTAAGCTAAATCGAGAGAAATTAACTTTTATAGTAACATTTTTTGATGCTATTTTACAGAGATGTAAGCACCCGATAGACCTATGTTTAAAAAAGCGATCATTACAGCAGCGTTAATTATTGGTTTGCACGAGGCAAATGCACAGCTTATGGAAAGCTTTGTGCACCAGGGAGAAGTGGGTGTTTCAGTGGGTGCCGCCCATTATTTTGGAGACCTAAACCCGAATATCAAGGTTAACCGACCTAAAATAGCGGCAGGAATATTCTTTCGTAAACAAATCAACAACTATGTAGGTGTTCGGGTATCGGCAGATTATGCCATGCTCGGATATTCAGACGTTTATAGTGATAATGCCGCTCAGCGTAGGCGAAACCTGAGTTTTAACAGTAATGTCTGGGAACTGGCAGTAGCTGGCGACTTCAACTTTTTTCGCTTTCAACCAGGGTTTAAAGGATATCATTATACACCATATGTCGGATTAGGGGTTGGCGTATTCTCTTATGATCCCTATGCGTACCTGAATGGCGAAAAAATTCAGCTAAGGCCATTAGGCACTGAAGGACAGGGTAGTTCTTTGTACCCAAATCTTAAACCATACAATCCAATAGCTATCAGTATACCGTTTACTGTTGGCTTTAAATATGCCTTGAACGAGCAAATGAACGTTTTTGGTGAATTTACCTACCGTTTCACCAATACCGACTACCTGGATGATGTTAGTGGCTTATATGCCCCAGATGCCTTCCCACCATTACCCGATGGCTCTCCTTCACCTGCTTTTCTGCTGCAAGACAGAAGCTATGAAACAGGGGGTTCTATTGGTATAAAGGGCAGACAAAGGGGGAATAGCCCTCAAAAAGACGCATTCGCCACCTTCAAAGTAGGGGTTTCCTTCAGTTTACAGTCGTATAAATGTCCTACTGCAACCACCCGATAAGCTATTTTGGGCCGAAAAAAGGGTAAACAGGCAGATTTCCTGGTAATTAAATCTGCTCAACCCATTGATTTTGTTAATTTCGCAGCCTTAATACCGTAGGGAACGACCATGGAGTCAGCACTTATTGCACAAATAAATAAAGAACGCCTGCCAAAACATATTGCCATTATTATGGATGGAAATGGGCGCTGGGCAGAAGAAAAAGGACAGGAAAGATTATATGGCCATTTTCATGGTGTAGAAAGTGTACGCAATATTGTAGAAGGCTGTGCTGAATTAGGCATTGGCTATCTAACCCTTTATGCATTTAGTACCGAAAACTGGGACCGCCCCGAACAGGAAGTAGAGGGCTTGATGGCATTATTGGTGGATACCATTCGCAAAGAAGTACCCACCCTTAACAAAAATAATATCCGCCTCCATGTAATCGGCGACATGCAAATGTTACCCGATTTTGCAAAGAAAGCATTGGATGAGGCGCTTGAAATGACATCAACCAATACCGGGTTAAACCTCGTGATGGCATTGAGTTATAGCAGCAGGTGGGAATTGGTAAATGCCGTTAAACAGATTGGAATGGATATTCAGTCCGGTAAAATAGCCCCAGAGGCAATTACCCAGGACACTTTACAGCAATACCTTTCTACCAGCAAATTCCCTGATCCAGAGCTAATGATCCGCACTAGTGGTGAATATCGGATAAGTAATTTCCTGTTATACCAATTGGCCTATGCCGAACTCTATTTTACCAATACCCGTTGGCCCGACTTCAGAAAAGATCATTTATATGAAGCTATCCTCGATTTTCAATCCAGAGAACGCAGGTTTGGAAAAACAGGTAATCAGGTACAGAATGAGGCAACACTGGCTCAATAACAATCCAAATCTCATTTAATAGTAAAATAAGCTGGTTGATTTAACAAAGACTTTTAATAATTCCCGTTAATTTGCCCCGCTTAGATAACCCAAAACCATTGCAAAGACTGCTGTAACAATACATCAGCCAGTTGAAGAACAAATAGAATCCGGATGCAGAAAGTGTACAAATTTTTAGTGTTGGCTTTAGTATCGTCACTGGCAGGCAACTTTGCTTACGCACAGGAGGTAAAAAAAGATACGGTAATCACTTCAGTAGATGCTGATCTGCTCAATATCTTCAACCAACGAACACCAAAAAAATATAAAGTCTCTGCCATTAAGGTTACAGGGAATAAATTTTTTGACGAGAACCTGTTGATTTCTATCGCCAATATTAATGTAGGCGATGAAATTGCCATTCCGGGTGGGGATGCTTTTTCTAAAGCTATTACCAAACTCTGGGAACAGAAATATTTTAGTGATGTTGAAATCTTTATTACCAAACTGGTTGATAAGGAAATTGAAATTGAGATCGCAGTATTAGAAAGACCCCGCTTGTCAAATTTCTTCTTTAAAGGAGTACGTAAAGGAGAGTCGGAAGATCTAACAGGTAAAACAGGGTTGGTTCGTAACCGTGTGATTACCGAAAACATGAAGATTTCTGCTATAGAAGCTATCAAAAAATTCTATGCAGAAAAAGGATATCAGAACGCATCTGTTAGAATTGATGAAAGAGCGGATTCATCTTTCGATAATACCCTGATTCTCGATTTTGTAATCAACAAAGGAGCCAAGGTAAAAATCAATAATATCAATTTCGGAGGTAATACGGTTGATGCATCTAGACTTAAAAAGCAACTCAAAGGAACCAAAGAAAAATCAAGACTTACCCTCAACCCAAGTTTCGATAGCGGTCAGATTGTAACGGTTCAGCGTTATGATTTTGAACAATACTGGAGAGAAAAAGGATTTCTTACCCTAAGCAAAACCAAGAAAGTATTGGATCCTTATGCTCGCATAAAATTATCTTCAGCAAAATTCGATCGTCAGAAATTTAGTGAAGACAAAGAGAGTTTGCTGGAATATTATAATTCATTGGGCTTTCGTGATGCTCTCATAGAAAAAGATACTGTGTATTATAATAAGGCGGGTAATATCAACATTGATTTAAAGATCAATGAAGGACGTAAGTATTATTTCGGAGATATTACTTGGAGAGGAAATACCAAATATTCTGACTCGGTACTTTCTGCTATCCTGGGTATCAGAAAAGGAGATATTTATAACCTGGATGTACTGAATAAAAAACTGGGTAAATCAGCTTCACCGGAAGGGCTTGATATCAGCGGGCTTTACCAGGATGATGGCTACCTGTTTTTCAGAACGGACCCGGTTGAAACTGCGGTATACAACGATACCATTGATTTCGAGATAAGAATCATTGAAGGTCCTCAGGCGACCATCAAGAATATCCGCATCAGCGGTAACGACCGAACAAAGGAGCACGTAATTCGTCGTGAGCTTAGAACCATACCTGGTGAAAAATTCAGACGTACCGATCTTATTCGTTCTCAGCGTGAGATTGCTCAGTTGAACTATTTTAACCAGGAAAAAATTGGTATTAATCCGATTCCGAATCCGGAAGATGGTACTGTGGATATCAATTATAGTGTAGAAGAAAAATCAAGTGACCAGTTAGAATTGAGTGCAGGATGGGGTGGTGTAATTGGTTTAACAGGTACACTTGGTGTATCCTTTAATAACTTCTCCATTAGAAATATCTGGAAGAAATCTGCATGGGATCCATTGCCAATGGGTGATGGCCAGAAACTAAGTTTGCGTGTGCAAAGCAATGGTAAGGCATTCCGTTCTTATAACTTCTCATTTACCGAACCATGGTTAGGGGGTAAGAAAAGAAATGCGCTAACATTCAGTATTTATAATACCCGTTTTGGCCAGACATTCGATCCAAATACAGGTATATTCGATCCGAATATTTCAAAAACAAGCTTTATCTCAACAACAGGCGCTACTATAAGTCTTGCCAAGCAGTTAAAATGGCCAGACGATTTCTTCTCATTGTCTATCGGGTTAAACTTTACTAGGTATAAATTGAGTAACTATGCGATTGATCCGATAAACCTGCCTGGTTTCGACAACGGTAACGTACACAACTTCAACTTAAGAATCGCATTACAGCGTTCTTCTGTGGATCAGCCATTGTTCCCGCGTTCTGGTTCAAACTTTATGTTGAGTTTAGCGGTAACGCCACCATATTCATTAATTAATCCAAACATAACAACGGCATCAAATCCATACCGTTGGGTAGAATACCATAAGTGGCGTTTTAATGGTGAATGGTTTGTGCCATTAGGTAAACCACATGGAGAAGATAGAAACAAGCAGTTTGTATTGAGGGCCTCAGCTAAGTTTGGGTTCCTGGGTAAGTTTAATAAGAATCTGCAAATCTCTCCATTCGAGCGTTTCCAGGTGGGTGATGCAGGGTTAAGTAACCAGTTTGCGTTATTGGGTTATGATATCATTGCGCATCGCGGATACCCTGTTTATGATAACTCAAACCCTAAAATCAACCCCGATCAGCAGTCTGCAAGACAATATTTTACAATTTTTAACAAATACACCATGGAGCTCAGGTATCCATTGAGCCTGAATCCGAGCAGCACCATTTATGGGCTTGCATTCTATGAGGCTGCTAATGGTTGGTTTAATATCAAAGATTATAATCCATTTAAGCTTCGCAGGTCTGTCGGACTGGGTATGCGTTTCTTCCTGCCGATGTTTGGGTTGCTTGGATTTGATTATGGCATAGGATTGGATAGGTTTTCTCCGAATGGTTCAATGAAAGATGCAGCAAGGTTTACCTTTATGCTGGGCTTTGAACCGGAATAAACCTGAACCCTAAAAAAATTTTATGAAAAAAACCTTACTCTTTACCCTGTTATTGGTATGTACAGCCCTTGTAACACAAGCACAGCAGCGTTATGCTATCATCGACACAAAATATATCCTGGAGCGTATTCCGGAGTATAGGGATGCAGATAAAAAACTGCAGCAGGTAGGTGAGCAGTGGCAGAAAGAGATCGATGATAAACAAACCCAGCTTGATAAAATGTATAAAAACTATGAGGCTGAACAGTTTATGTTAACTGAAGAGCTCCGGAAGAAAAGAGAAGATGAACTTTTTGTTAGGGAAAAGGAAATCCGCGATCTTCAGAAAAAACGCTTTGGCTATGAGGGCGACCTGTTTAAAGAGCGCCAGCGCCTCATAAAACCGGTACAGGACAGGGTTTACAATGCCGTTCAGAAAATGGCACTGGCCCGTTCTTATGATTTTGTACTGGATAAAAGTGAAGGAATTACCGTTATATTTGCCGACCCCAAGCTGGATAAAAGTGATGATATCCTGAAAGAACTGGGGATTAAATAAGTAACTAAAACCAAATTTTCACAAACCCTCTCTACAATGAAGAAATTATTACTTGTGTGTGTGACTGTAGCGGCAAGCTTACTGTTCTCCAACAATGCTCAATCACAGGTTAAGATTGGCTATTTCGACGAACAAACACTTTTGAGCCTGTTTCCTGGTATCAATAAAGTTGATACATTGATGAATTCTTATGTAAGAGATTCATTAAATGTTGAATACGCTTATTCTGTGAAAGAATACCAGCGCAGAGACAGCATCTTCAAAAAAGATTCTGCTTCTATGCCCGCAAAAGCAAGAGAAATGGCAGTAGATGAACTGAATCAGTTCTATTACAAAATTGCTAACTGGCAGCAATATTCTCAGGAAATGCAGCAGGATAAAATGGATCGTTTGTTGTTACCATACAGACAGCAAATGGTAGCTGCATTGCAGCAGGTAATTGCCGAAAATAAATACACTACTGTAATAAAATCTGAAGCATTATCGCCATATGCAGAACCAAATATTCTGGATAATCTGACCATACGTACAGCAATCAAATTAAAATTAGAATTGCCACAACAATGGGCTGATGCCTGGAAAGCTGCAGGTGGAACCATCCCGGGAGCTGCAGGAAATAAACCAGCTGCAACGCCTCCTAAAAAGAACTAACTTACCTTATTGTATATGAGATTTATTATAAACCCGCCCATTGTGGCGGGTTTTTTGTTGAATTTTAAAGGAATTCTAATATGCGTTTATAAATGATATGTTTAGTTTAGTGAAAAGCCCCACTTATGAAACTGCTGCTTATTGTTGTTGGCATGCTTTGCCTGAATTTACTAAATGCCCAGGATTATTTAAAACAGGGAGATGCCTGTTATAATCAAAAAAATTACAGTTGCGCCTATGATAATTATATGAAAGGCTATGAGGCCAACCTCTCGGCAGTAAAAAATATTCTTTTCTTCCGTATCGGCTATTGCCTGAATAATATGAAACGATATGAAGAATCTAAAGTTTGGTTAAGGCGTGCATTAAATGAGAAAACAGAACTCGACCCAACCTGGTCACTAGCTTTTGCGCATTATAGTACCTATAAATACGACTCTTCAGCAATCTATTATATACGTGCGTATGGATTGGCTACTACAAACGAACAAAAGAAAAACACATCCTATTATGCAGGGTTATCCTATTTCTATAACAAGAATTATTCGGGAGCAAGCACTCAGTTTAATACCTGTCTTAAACACGATTCTACCGATATCAATACAAATACCTATATAGCCAGAACCTATTTCTCCCTGAAAAATTACACAGCTTCAGAATCAGCCTTCAAAAAACTCCTGTCGCTTTCGAAAGACTCTATAAACATAAGCTATGCATATAAAATGATCGGCGAAACAAAATACGCTCAAAAGAAATATGCTTTGGCTATCCCTGATTATAATACAGCACTGGCCTATAACCCGAAAGACAAACAAATCATCGGTTATATTGGAGATTGTTATTTAAACCTGAAGATGAATGATTCCGCCAAAATAACGTACCAACTGGCAATTGATCTCACGAAAAAACAGCAAAAGCCACTCTTTAGCGATAGCATTTTTATTGGGGAAATGAATAAAGGCCTGTTAGGTGTTTATGCAAATGAGAAAGATACTGCCAATGCAATTAAAAAACTCGCAGAAATCATGCGGTATGATATAGAGCAAGAAGGTTTTACCAATGCACTTGATATCCTTGTTTTCAAAAGAAAAGACCTGAAATCACTTGAAACCTTGTTAACACCGATGATTGCTGCGTATAAAAAATATGAGATGAAACCAGAATTGGCATGGTTGTATAATAATACAGGCCTGCTGTACGACTATCATAAGCAACAAGTAAAAGCCAACAACTATTATAGATTGGCGGTGCAGGCAAACTATCCTCCGACGGAATACATTGGAGCAGCATTAATAAAAGGATTGGTCAAGGATAAAAAATATAAAGAAGCTTCAGATAGTATCAGTAAATGGGAAGTAGTCCCAAATGCATATCCTAATTTATACAAACCCTTTATCCTGAATATGAAAGGGAGGGTTGCCTATGCGCAAAATGATACCGCTACCGCGGCAAAGCATTTCAAAGAAGCTATTAAAACCAGCTACTTATCGCACGATGCTAATTTATTCGTAGGGAAAATGCTGCTCGACAGAAAAGATAGCGCCGGCGCATTTAATTATTGGTCGAGAATTACCAGCAGCAAAAATTTTGGTCTGGAACAGGATCTGGAAATGCAGGTGTATAAGTTTATGGGTAAACAATATTTCGAAAATGCATCAAAATACCCTGCTTCTGCCGCTGGTTCCTATACAAATGCAGCAGAAATATATGATAAAATATTTTCGATAGACAGCAATCAGGCACTGACTCGTTTGTATGCCGGGGTTACACACCTACAGTTAAAACGTATTTATACCGGCAAATCGCATTTACTTAAAGCGGCTGATTTATACCAAAAGAAGAAAGATACACTGGCTATTGTTTACCGTTGGCTTGGTTACGCAGAAATGCGGGGAGAAACAATGCCAAATTATACAAAAGCATTCGAGTACTATCAAAAAGGTGTACAGGCTAATCCCTCCGATTCAAGTATAATCAACGATATGGCGACAGCCTATTACCAGCAAAAAAATTATACAAAAGCTGCAGAAACCTTTGGTAAAAATACCGGTATCTATAAGAGCATAAACAATAAAGCAATTGCTTATTACAATAAAGCACTCAGTTATTATATGAATAAACAGAAAGCGGAATCTTTGGTGGAAGTGAATAAAGCACTGGAGCTGAACCCGCAATACGCTGATGCCAAAAAACTAAAAGCAGAACTCGAAAAACCCACTCAATAAAGGATATCATACCTTTGTATTATGGCAACAATAAAACCCATCGGGGTTTTTGATAGTGGTTATGGCGGACTTACTGTTTTAAAAGAAATAGTAAAAACACTGCCTCAATACGATTACCTGTATTTGGGTGACAATGCACGCGCCCCTTATGGACCAAGGTCTTTTGATACAGTATACCAATATACCCTTCAATGTGTAAAATGGTTTTTCTCACAGGGTTGTGAGCTGGTTATTCTTGCCTGTAATACAGCTTCAGCAAAGGCTTTAAGAACCATACAACAAAACGATCTTCCAGGCATTGATCCGCATAAACGAGTATTGGGTGTAATCAGACCAACAACAGAAATAATCGGACAATACAGCAAAACAGGTGCTGTTGGTATTCTGGGAACTTCAGGAACAGTATTGAGCCAAAGTTACCCCATAGAAATAGCCAAAAGCTTTCCCGCCGTCAAAGTATACCAGGAAGCTTGTCCGATGTGGGTGCCCCTGGTTGAGAACAATGAATACAATAAGCCTGGAGCCGATTATTTTATTGATCAACACCTGAAACAGTTATTTGGTAATGCACCCGATATTGATACGCTCTTATTGGCTTGCACACATTACCCGCTTCTGCTGGATAAAATAAGGGCATTTGCCCCCGCTGGTACAACCATACTCTCACAGGGCGAAATAGTAGCCAATAGCCTAAAAAACTACCTTGAAAGACACCCTGAAATAGCAGGGCTTTGTACAAAGCAGGGAACCAGAACCTTTTATACTACTGATTCTGTGAGCGATTTTGATAGCCATGCAAGCATTTTCTTTGGTGAAAAACTCTCATCAAAGCATGTTGAGCTTTCATAATAAGCGATATTTATGCTGATAATCAATCGATTAAAAAAACATCTTTGTTTTTTTACTTGTTTTTCGATGCTTTTTTGTAGTTTTGCCGTCCTTTCACAAACAGCAGTATGGTGACTGCCGTAATGAAATGAAACAAGATTATAGGGTTAGTTAAAAAAACGTAATTATGAAACGTACATTTCAACCGCATAAGCGCCGCCGTAAATCTGTTCACGGATTCCGTAAGCGTATGCAAACTGCAAACGGTCGTAAAGTATTGGCCAGCCGCAGAGCGAAAGGCCGCAAGAAACTGACAGTTTCCAGCGAGAAAGGATTAAAATAAAATCATCCGGTTCAGTCTTCAGGTTTTGAACGACTGACAATGAAAATATAAAGTCCCGCTTTACGGCGGGACTTTTTTAGTTTAGTGTCTGGCAATGAAATCATTTAGTTACAATAAAAAGGAAAAACTGAAGAGCAGAACACAGCTCGAAGCCATATTTGCTTCGGGTAAAAGTTTTTCTATATTTCCATTAAAACTGTTTTTTATTGAATCTAATGCCAGTACCACTGCACCTGTGCAAGCAGGGGTAGGGGTGAGTGCACGGCATTTCAAAAAAGCAGTTCATCGTAACCGTATCAAAAGATTATTACGTGAAGCATACCGGTTGGAGAAACAGCCATTGTTGGAAGATTTACAACTTCAACAAAAAAGGGTTTCAATTTTCATCTTATACATTGATAAGGAATTGCCAACTTATGAGGTAATAAGAGCGAAGATGAAAGACAGTTTAGCAAAACTGCAGCAGAAACTAAGCAAAAACAATTAGCGCAATAATTCGACACCTATTCATGAACATATTGCTTCGAATACTTAGCTACCCTTTTATTTTCCTGATTCGTATTTACCAATACGTAATCTCACCGGCCCTTGGCCCAAAATGCAGGTTTACACCCACCTGTTCACAATATGCCATTACCGCATTACAAAAACATGGATTATTCAAAGGAGGCTGGCTGGCCATAAAACGCATCAGTAAATGCAGGCCCGGCGGCGGCCATGGCTATGATCCGGTGCCGGATTGAGGAAACAGAGAAACATGAAACAGAGAAATAAGGAATAAGAAAGTTATGTAGAACTTCACTTTCTTATTCCTTATTTCTCTGTTCCTTATTCTTCTGTTTTCTTCCCTCCTGTCATTCCTTCCAGGCGGGCGATTGTTTCGCGGATTTCTTTGATGCTGTAGAAGCGGTATACCTCGGGAGCTTTGCCGTCTTTACTGGCTGCTGAGCGCATATTGTGAAAGGGGCCAACAATGATAGCGTCAAAATTATCGGTGATATGTGCTGCTGAATTGGGCAGGATGTAAAAGTTGCGGTTGGCTTTTCCAACATTCACATTATTTACCAGGTTATGAAGCGAATCGATTTTGAAACGTAATGCTTCCTGACTGATTACCTGGTTACTGAGTTGTGGATCGGTATAATTTACCTGGCTGCCAATAATGGTATCATTCTTTACATTAACGATATAATAGCCATTTTCAGTAAGGGTAACTTTTGCTTCTCCGGAAGGAGTATTCAGGGTAATTTCAACATTCTTTCCAACAAAGTCAATCGTCTTATCCTCATGTCCGGCGCCGTCACCCGCTTTTATCGTTTTTGTTTCCGTATTAACTTCAGCAGGTCCTTTACTGAATACAACCACTCTTTTTTGGTCAGAAGAACAAGAGGCAAAAAGAATAATGGCAACAGCGGAAAAAATAAATGATTTCATAAGCAAGTTTAAAATGGTAGATAAATAAAGCCGCAGGATTCAGTGTATAAAAAATCAGGGTTTGGTTGCAGGCTTCAGACATAAGCTTTTTAAACCACCTGAAACCTGCGTCCAACACCCTGTTTTATTGGTTAGTGCGAGTTAAGCACCAAAACGTTCAGCTACTTTATTCCAGTTTACTACGTTCCAGAAAGCAGCGAGGTAGTCTGCCCGGCGATTTTGGTATTTAAGATAGTATGCATGTTCCCATACATCGGCACCTAAAATGGGTGTGCCTTTTACATCGGCTACATCCATCAAAGGATTATCCTGGTTAGGGGTTGAAGTAACTTCCAGTTTCCCGTCTTTTACAATCAACCATGCCCAGCCACTACCAAAACGTGTCATACCAGCCGCAGCAAATTTCTCCTTAAATGCATCAAAAGAGCCAAAAGCGCTGTTGATCGCATCTGCCAGTGCACCTGTAGGGACGCCACCTGCATTAGGGGTCAGGCTTTCCCAGAAGAAAGTATGGTTCCAATGTCCACCGCCATTATTGCGTACTGCCGGACTAATAGATCCTGCTGCTGCAACAAGCTGCTCAAGTGTTTTTCCTTCATGTTCAGTACCTGCAATGGCTTTATTGAGGTTGTCTACATAAGCCTGGTGGTGCTTGCCATGGTGTATCTGCATGGTAGTAGTATCAATATGTGGTTCCAATGCCTCATGAGCATACGGTAAGGGTGCTAGTGTAAATGCCATAACTATAATATTTAAATGATTAAAAACTATTCTACAAATTTACAATGCTTCGGTTGAATGAAGGTGAATTCTTTCTTAAATCGAAAGCAGTCCATAGACCATAGTCCATGGACCATCAACTATGGTCTATGGACTGCTTTTATCTCTTCTGCTGAAAGAAATTCTTCATTAGCCAGGCGCATTCGTCTTCCAGAATGCCACTGATGATTTCTGTTTTGGGGTGGAAGGGGGATTGATGTTCTTTCAGGTGTTTTCGGAAACCATTTTTTATATCACTGGCGCCATATACAATGCGTCCAATTTTACCCCAGTACAATGCGCCAGAGCACATTAAACAGGGCTCAAGGGTTACATACAATGTGGCATCGGGAAGGTATTTGGATCCAAGGCTACTGTAGGCAGAAGTTAGTGCCAATATTTCTGCATGTGCAGTGGAATCGTTTAGGAGCTCTACCTGATTATGCCCACGAGCAATTATCTTATTGTTGAGCACCACAACGGCCCCAACAGGTACTTCATCTGAATCAAAGGCAATCTGAGCTTCTTTCAGCGCCTGCTGCATGTAGTATTCGTGTGTTTCGGGGTGCATGGGGGAGTTAAAATTCAAAAATCAAAATTCAAAATTCAAAAATCAAAGATCACCCCTCTATCTGTATTTCCAGTTTCTATCTTTGCCTTCTTCAAGCCATTCGATCATAGTGGCGATTCTTTTTTCTTTTGTAGCATCTGTTTTGGCTTCAGTAATCCAGTTGATGTATTCTTTTTTATGCGAGTAGGGAAACGCTTCAAAAGTTTTATTGGCTTTAGCGTTCTTTTTTAATGCTTTTGTAATGTAGTCCGGTATTTCAAGTGGTTTGGGTGATGATTTTGGTTTCGCAGGCAACTTTATACCAGATTCATTCAATGTTACGGCTTCCTTTATATAAGCAATCATGATTTTGTCTTGCGGCAGATCTTTCATACTGGTGATTCGATCAAAATGCCCCATTGCGCCCCTGTCTTTTATCTGCAGAATTTTGTTCGGATCTTTCATGATAGATGCTTTCCAAAAGCTAAATGCGCAGTGTTGCTTAAAGGATGCCATACTGCAAACCACACCTTTGTGCTCAAAGTGTGGGAAGCTCCATTTCATGGTCTCAATAATTTCAGGGAAGGCCTTGTGCACCAATTTACGTATATGCAACAAAATGGGCTGGGCAAACTGCTCGGCTTTGTCGATATACGCATCAACACGTGGGTCTGTAACTGGCATAGGCTAATTTAATAAATAGCTGCTAATTCAAATAAGGTTCGAAGAATTAGGCTGTTAGTATCGGGGAGTAGCTATTAGCCATTAGCCATTGGCCTTTAGCCTTTAGTTAATAGGAAAGGATTCCTAGTACCTAACACCTAACCCCTATAATTTCTTCACCACAATATTCCTGAACCATACATCGTCGCCATGGTCTTGCAGGGCAATATGCCCTTTGAAAATTTTGCCGAAACCGGGCATCGATTTAAACTTGCTATTGGCAATTAATTGATTCCACTGATCGTCGCCATAAGTGGTGTTCAATATACTTTCGCCATTTAGTTTAAATTCCATTTTGCCTTTATTACAGATGATTTCTGCTGTGTTCCATTCGCCAACAGGTTTCGTAACACCTTCTTTGCCAGCAACCAGATCGTAAAGGTTACCAGAACGGTGTTTATTGATTTTAGCGTCGGGATGGCCGTCATTATCCAATACCTGCATTTCGGGGCCTGTATACCAAACCCTTTTATATTTAGCAGTATCGTTTTGCGCCCAGAAAATGATGCCACTATTGCCATTTTTAGAAACCTTCCAGTCAACTTTCAGGTGGAAATTTTCTAATTCAAGATCATGAATAATATCACCCCGACCGCTTTTTTCTGAAGCATCCAGGTGTAATACGCCGTTTTCTACTTTCCAGCAACTCCCGATGTTGTCTTTACCATAGGTAATCCATCCTTTGGTAGTTTTACCATCAAACAAAGAGATCCAGCCATTTTTTTGCAGCATGGTATTAGCAGTAGCGTCGGCTTTGTTTTCTGAAACTGCATTTCCCAAAATGAAAACACTGATAATAGCGGTTGTTAACCAGTTTTGAAGCATAATTATTTCTTTAAGAGGAGAATATATTTAACCATTGCTTTGGCATCATCAGTTGATATTGCCGGATGGGGAGTCATAGGTATGGAGCCCCATACACCTTGTCCGCCTTTAATGATTTTATCTGCCAGCATATTGATATTCTCATCTGAATTTTCATATTTAGCCGCAACTTCTTTGTAGGAAGGGCCGATGAGTTTATCGCCTACTTTATGACAAGTAAGGCAATCTGATTTGCCAATCAGTTCAAGTCCTTTGGTATAATCGGGATTACTGCTAAGGTCTTCAGGAGCTGATGCAGTGGTTGAATTACTTGTTTCTTTTTTCTCTTCATTACCTCCACATGCGGCAAGAATAGCCAGCAATGAGAGTGATACTAGGTACTTTTTCACGGTTTTATTGTTTTGTGGTTTGGTTATAGGTGAATTGTCAATGGTCAATTGTGAATAGAATATTTGACAATTCACAATCGACTATTCACAGCTAAGTTATTCATTGATTCCCAAAATGCTGCGATTGAAATTTTCATCGGAGCCGGTTCCTGCGAAATCGTCGAATGCTTTATCGGTTACTTTAATAATGTGTTTTTGAATGAAAGGGGCACCTTCAGCTGCACCAACTTCGGGGTGTTTTAAAGCACATTCCCATTCCATAACTGCCCATCCTTTGTAATTATAAGCGGCAAGTTTACTAAAGATGGAACCAAAATCTACCTGTCCATCACCCAATGAACGGAATCGTCCTGCTCTGTTAACCCAACCCTGGTATCCTCCGTAAACACCTTGTTTACCGCTTGGGTTAAACTCCGCATCCTTTACATGAAACATGCGGATGCGTTCATGGTAATGATCAATATAGCTTAGGTAGTCGAGGCATTGTAAAACAAAGTGTGAGGGGTCGTATAATAAACAGGCACGAGGGTGGTTGTTAACTTTTTCCAGGAACATTTCATAGCTGATACCATCATGCAGGTCTTCACCCGGGTGAATTTCATAACAGAGATCCACACCATTTTCATCAAAAATATCCAGAATAGGTTTCCATCTTTTAGCCAGTTCCGTAAAACCAGTCTCTACTAATCCCGCAGGTCTTTGTGGCCATGGGTAAACTGTATGCCATAATAAGGCGCCACTGAAAGTAGCATGTGCATTTAAACCAAGATTGGCAGATGCTTTGGCTGCATATTGCAGTTGCTGAATGGCCCATGCGGTACGTGCTTTTGCATTACCTCTAACATTTTCAGGTGCAAACCCATCGAACATTACATCATAAGCCGGATGAACAGCTACCAGTTGTCCTTGCAGATGTGTTGATAGTTCTGTAATCTCCAGGCCAGCAGCAGCAACGATGCCTTTTATTTCATCGGCATAAGTTTTACTCTCTGCGGCTTTTTGCAAATCAATACAACGGGCATCCCAGGTAGGAATTTGTACGCCTTTAAACCCTAAAGACGCGGCCCATTTACAAATACTTTCAAGAGAATTAAAAGGAGCAGCATCTCCCATGAATTGAGCCAGAAAAATACCCGGGCCTTTGATGGTTGTCATAGTAGAGAGGTTTGATAGTGAGTGGTGAATGGTCAATTGTGAATGGTCATATAGGATTCCATATTCACCATTCACAATTGACCATTCACTAAATTTTATATTCCGTCCATTTTACATCAGATGCAGCAGAAGCCACAACATTGTCGATGAAAGCCATGCCTCTCAAGCCATCGCGGGTGGTTGGGAAGTCGAGCATTTCAGCAGTTGGTTGAGTGCCATCTATGCGTGCACCCAGGGTTAAGGCGAAATTGCGATAAATATTTGCAAATGCTTCCAGGTAACCTTCCGGATGGCCGCCCGGTGTTCTGCAATTATGGGTAGCGAAGGAACTTAACCTGTCACCATAATTTCCACCGGCCCTTAAAATTTGAGTGGGTTGGTCAAGCCATTTCAGCAGTAATGTATTCGGCTCATGCTGAGCCCATTCAAGTCCGCCAAGTTCTCCATAAACCCTTATTTTCAAAGCGTTTTCTTCGCCCGCGGCTACCTGTGATGCCATTAACACTCCTCTTGCTCCATTGCTCATACGCAACAGTACATTACCATCATCATCCAGTAAACGGCCTTCTACCAGTGCATTAAGGTCGGCACATAAATGGGTGATTTCTGCTCCGGTAATATATTCGGCAAGATGGGCAGCATGTGTGCCAATATCGCCCATTGCGCCGGCTTTGCCGGAGCGCTTGGGGTCTGTTCTCCAGGCTGCCTGTTTATTGCCTTCACGTTCAGACAGTTTGCTGAGCCAGCCCTGTGGATATTCAACCCATACCTTCCTGATTTTCCCTAATACACCGCCAGCAACCATTGCACGTGCCTGTTTTACCATGGGATACCCTGAATAAGTATGTGTAAGACATAATAATAAACCCGTTTCCTGTACTTTCTGGTGAAGTAACTGCGCTTCTTCAAAAGTGAAAGTCATCGGCTTCTCAATCACAACATGAAAACCATGATCCAATGCCATCATTGCAGGCGCGAAATGGGCAAAATTGGGCGTTACGATTGTGATGAAATCCATTCTTTTATCTGCAGGTAACTGACTTTCCTTTGTGATCATCTCTTCAAAATTCATGTAGATCCTGTCTGCAGGGAGAAAGAGGTCTTCCCCGGAAGCTTTGGCAATTTCAGGGTTAATACTAAGCGCTCCGCATACAACTTCAATTAGTCCATCCATATTAGCAGCAATACGGTGAATGGCGCCGATAAAGGCATCGCGGCCACCACCAACCATACCCATTCTGAGTTTTCGGTTCATGAGACGATTTTTTTATTAGGTTCTTGAGTAGAAGAAATAATTTCAGGGATGTAAGGTTATTAAAAAAATGGAAGCCAGAGAAATTTTATCATACAGTATCGGATAAAAAAGCACAATCGTTTGCGGAGAAATCGGTACAAATGACGGTAAAATGGGAAAATTTTTCGCTGCTTTGTTTGAAAATAAAATTACATTTAGTGGCTTATTTCAACCAACAACTCAAACGATATGCACGCCACTCCCCAACGTCAACAATTATTTGTTGCCAGCTGTCTGGCATTATTGGTAACTTCTCTTTCTTTTGGTATCAGGGCCGGAATACTTGGCCGACTTGGTGTAGAATTCGAATTAAATGCGTCACAACTCGGAACTATTGCCGCTACCGCATTCTGGGGCTTTCCACTTGCTGTGGTAATCGGCGGATTTGTAGTAGATATTATCGGCATGAAGCGATTGCTGATCGTTGCGTTTTTGTTCCACCTCGCCGGTATTCTGCTCACCATTTTTGCGGGTGGTTACTGGACCCTGTTCATTTCAACACTTTGTGTGGGTATTGCCAACGGAACTGTTGAAGCAGCCTGTAACCCATTAGTTGCAACCATTTATTCAGATAATAAAACCACTAAGCTTAACCATTTTCATTTGTGGTTTCCAGGGGGTATTGTAATCGGTACTTTACTGGTGTATTTCCTGGATAAAGTGGGCGTTAGCTGGCAAGTACAGGTTGGTTTAATGTTAATACCAACCATTCTGTACGGCTACCTGTTCAGCAAACTGAATTTCCCCGTTACCGAACGGGTGGCAAGTGGTGTTTCTGCGGCAGAAATGTATAAGTCGCTGCTGAACCCCCTCTTTATTTTTATGATCATCCTGATGTTTGGTACTGCTATTACCGAATTGTTTACAGGCCAGTGGATTGATGTACTCCTGAAAAATGTATCAGATAATGCAATTCTGCTTTTAACCATAGAAACGGGTATTATGGTGCTGGGCCGGGCTTTTGCAGAGCCAGTTGTACACCGGTTCTCTCCGGCAGGTGTACTCCTGATATCAGCAATTTTATCGGCAGTAGGTTTATACCTTATGGGACATACAACCGGTAATATGCTTTTTGTTGGTGCCATCATCTTTGGAATGGGTGTTTGTTATTTCTGGCCTACCATGCTCGGTTTTGTGTCGGAAAATCTTCCCAAAACAGGTGCAGTAGGTTTAAACCTTATGGGTGGAGCCGGTATGTTTGCCGTTTCGGTTTATATGATATTCATGAGTGATTATTATGATAATTTACTGGCTGCTAAACTTCCGGCAGGTGCAAATCTTGCAGATTATTCAAATGCCGCTGCCGGAACAGAAATGGCTAATGCATTAGGGGAAGCAAAAAAACTCGCCGGCCCTGAAATACTGAATGCAACCATGCTCATACCCATTGTTTTATCTGTGGCATTTGCCGGACTATTCTTATACATGCGGAATAAAACAAAGTCAAATATGCCAGCTTAGAACGTTGGTTAAACATTAATCCTTATATTTATTATCCTGCGAAAGATCAATCATGGCAACAGAATCATCAAGAAGAAAAACGATTAAACAATTGCTTGCCGGTTCAGCATTACTGGCAACCGGATCGGGCGTTTCTGCATTTACCACTAACACCACCTCAACAACTATGGCACTCAAAGGAAACATCAATCACTCTGTTTGCCGCTGGTGTTATAGTGATATCCCGCTTGATCAATTATGCGTAATCGTTAAAGAAATGGGATTGGTTGGTATTGATCTGGTTGGTCCTAAAGACTGGGATATTTTGAAGAAACACAACCTTATTTCTACCATGTGTAATGGTGCTGAAATAGGTTTGGTAAAAGGATGGAACGACCCGCAGTATCATGCAACATTGATTAAGAATTATACCGAACATATTGAACTCGTAGCAAAAGCAGGTTATACCAACCTGATTTGTTTCAGCGGCAACAGGAATGGAATGGATGATGAAACCGGTTTAAAAAACTGTGTTACCGGATTGAAACAGATTATGTCGCTGGCAGAGAAGAAAGGGGTGATTATTCAGATGGAACTCTTCAACAGTAAAGTAGATCACAAAGATTATATGTGCGACAGTTCGGCATGGGGCGTTGAATTATGCAAACAGTTGGGTTCACCGAACTTTAAACTATTGTATGATATCTACCACATGCAGATTAACGAAGGAGATATCATCCGTACCATCAAAAACAACCACCAGTATTTCGGTCATTACCATACTGCAGGTGTTCCGGGCCGCCATGAAATAGATGAATCGCAGGAATTATATTATCCGGCAATCATGAAGGCAATTGTAGAGACTGGCTTTAAACAATATGTAGCACAGGAATTTATAGCTACAGGCAACGATAAAATCGGATCGCTCAGAAAAGCGATTCAGATTTGTGATGTGTGATAGAATAGTCGATAGACCATGGTCCATAGTCCATGGTTAAATAATACTATGGACCATGGTCTATCAACCATGGACTAAAACAGCAAACCACAAACAATCATAAACAAACAGACCATGGCCGAACAAAATTATGATGCAATCGTAGTAGGTTCAGGAATCAGTGGCGGATGGGCCGCTAAAGAACTTACTGAAAAGGGGCTGAAAGTGCTCTTGCTCGAACGTGGGCGTAACATTGAACACATTAAGGATTATGTAAACGCCAACAAAGAAGCTTGGGATTATCCCCATCGCGGAAGAAGAACCCAACAGATGATCAATGATTATCCGGTTCTCAAACGCGACTACCCACTTAATGAAACAAACCTCGATTATTGGGTAAATGAAAAGGAAAGTCCTTACACAGAAGTAAAACGCTTCGATTGGTTCCGTGGATACCATGTTGGTGGACGTTCTTTAATGTGGGGCCGCCAAAGTTATAGATGGAGCGATTTTGATTTTGAGGCCAACCTGAAAGACGGAGTAGGTGTTGATTGGCCGGTTAGATATAAAGACATAGAAAGCTGGTATTCTTATGTAGAACGTCATGCAGGTATCAGCGGCAGTAAAGAAGGGTTACCTCACTTGCCAGACAGCGATTTTCTTCCCCCGATGGAACTTAACGTTGTAGAGAAAGACCTGGCCAAGCGTATAAAAGAATATTATAAGAACCAGCGCCACATGATCATTGGTCGTGTAGCAAACCTTACCCAGGAACATAATGGCCGTACCAATTGCCAATACCGTAATAAGTGTTGGCTGGGTTGTCCGTTTGGCGCTTATTTCAGTACACAGTCATCTACTTTACCTGCAGCGATGGCCACAGGTAATTTAACACTGCGTCCATGGTCTATTGTAACAAGGGTATTGTACGATAAAGATAAAAAGCGCGCAACAGGTGTTGAAGTACTCGATGCCGAAACAAATAAAACCTATACCTACAATGCTAAAATAGTTTTCCTAAATGCATCTGCATTAAACACAGCCTGGATTCTGATGAATTCAGCTACGGATGTTTGGCCTGATGGATTAGGAAGCAGCAGTGGTGAATTGGGTCATAATATCATGGACCACCATTTAGGTGTTGGCGCCGGCGGTCGTGTGGAAGGTTATGAAGACAAATACTATTTCGGTCGCAGGGCAAATGGTATTTATGTACCACGTTACCGCAATCTCTATGGCGATAAACGCGACTATCTCCGCGGGTTTGGATATCAGGGAAGCGCATCCAGACAGGGATGGGGAAGAGAAGTTGCCGAATTAAGTATCGGTGCCGAATTTAAAGACGCTCTTACAGAACCGGGTGGCTGGACCTTTGGTATGATGGGCTTTGGAGAAGTATTGCCTGATCATAGCAATAAAATTACCCTCGATAAAAACGTGAAAGATAAATGGGGGCTTCCTGTTCTTTCATTTGATTGCGAACTCAAAGAGAACGAAATCAAAATGAGGAAAGATATGCAGGCCGATGCTATTGAAATACTCACCAATGCAGGCGTAAAAGATGTGTATGGTTACGAAGGCAATGGTGTATTGGGTCGTGGTATTCACGAAATGGGAACCGCACGTATGGGGAATGATCCTAAAACTTCGGTTGTAAATAAATTCAACCAGGTTTGGGATGCACCAAATGTGTATGTTACCGATGGCGCATTCATGACTTCATCAGCTTGTGTAAACCCATCATTAACTTATATGGCATTTACTGCACGCGCTGCAGACCATGCGGTTAGTGAATTGAAAAAACAAAATTTATAGTAGTCAATTGTCAATGGTGAATGGTCAATAAAGAGGCCAGCATTCACCATTCACTATTCACGATTCACGAAAAAAAACATCACCATGAATAGAAGAGAAGCCCTTTCAAGTGTAGCATTGCTACTAGGGGGAACATTAATAGGTTCAACTGCTTTTCTAACGGGCTGTAAAACTACTGGTACAGATAATGGTATCAGTTTTTCTCCGGATGAAATCAGTTTTTTGAATGAAGTAGGAGAAACAATTTTACCTGCTACAAGCACACCCGGTGCCAAAGAAGCCAAGGTAGGAGAGTTTATGTCGGTATATGTAACAGATTGTTACGAAGCAAAAGACCAAACTATCTTTAAAGAAGGGTTTACAAAACTGGATGAGGCCAGTAAAACCAAAAATGGTAAATCCTTTATGGAAAGTACACCAGAACAGCGACATGCATTACTGGTTGACCTTGATAAAGAAACAAAAGAATACCAGAAAGCCAAAAAACCGGAAGATCCTAATCATTATTTCAGGATGATGAAAGAATTAACCCTGCTTGGGTTCTTCACTTCTGAAGTAGGTGCAACAAAGGCTTTACGCTATGTTGCTGTGCCAGGTAAATATGAAGGCAATATACCTTATGCCAAAGGCGATAAAGCCTGGGCCACTAGTTAAGGTAAGTAAAGACTCAAAAGTCAAATTCAAAATATGTATTTGACTTTTGAGTCTTGATTTTTTAATTCTAATCTCAGTACTTATGACAATCAATCGCAGAAACTTTCTACGCAATACAGGTTTTGCGGCAGCGGCATTGTCGATGCCATTTGCGGGGAAGTCATCAATATTAGATGAACTGGCTTATAAACCATTAGGAGATTTTGGCATTCAATTATGGACCGTAAAAGAAGCCATGATGGCCGACCCAAAAGATACCCTTACCAAACTTTCATCATACGGATATAAGCAAATCGAAAGCTTTGAAGGACCGAAAGGCTTTTTCTGGGGTATGAAAAATACCGAATTTAAAAAACTCATGGATGACCTGGGAATGAAATTGGTCTCAGCACATTGTAACAATACCGTTGATTTCGAAAAGAAATCAGCAGAAGCAGCCGAGATCGGTATGTCTTATTTGATTTGCCCATGGAAAGGCCCACAAAAATCAATCGACGATTTCAAAAAATTCAATGATGAGTTTAATAAATCTGGCCAGATAGCGAAAAAGAATGGTATCCGTTTCGCTTATCATAACCACGACTATTCTTTCAAAGTATTGGATGGTCAGGTTCCACAGGTGGTTATGATGGAAGGTACCGACAAAGACCTGGTTGATTTTGAAATGGATATTTATTGGGTAGTGGCAGCAGGCGAAGATCCAAAAGCCTGGTTCAAAAAATACCCTAACCGTTTCCGTTTATGTCATGTTAAAGACCTTACGAAAACCGATAAAGGAAATGAATCATGCCATATTGGTAAAGGCAGCATCGATTTTAAATCGATCCTTGCAGAAGGCCGTAAATATGGACTGAATAAATTTATCGTAGAACAGGAAGCATTTACCGGCACAACCCCCATGGATAGCGCAAAAGTGAATGCAGGGTATATGAGTAAGTTTCAGATCTAAAGAAACAGAGGAATAAGGAATAAAAAATAAGGAATGAGAAAGTGTAGTTGTATTTACACTTCCTCATTCCTTTCTTATTTTCTATTTCTTATTCCTTATTTCTCTGTTCTCACACCCCCAAACTCCAGCCTTCTCTGTACTGACGTTTTACGAATTGGTTGGCTTCGTCGAAGTTGGTGATTTTCATGTTCGGACCATCCCATACCAGTCTGATATTTCTGCCAGGATAAGCTATGCGGCCATTATCCATTTTCTTTTGAAGATCATAACTACGGATTGCAAGGTTGCCCATCAATACGCTTTCTGTAAGCGGACCAGCAACATCGAAATTAGAGCTTAAGGTTTTTGCTGCTTCAGAACCATAGCCTGCAATTGCTGCCTCAACCCATGCTGCATAGTGACCATTATCGCCATTAGGTACACGCTTAACAGTTTGTGGAACCTGTGTGGTTTTGGTAAGATTGGTCGGTAACAGGTTAGGAATGGCTCCGTATGTACCACACATCATCTTTCCTTTAGTACCAATAAAAATGGTACCATTACCGCCATCACCCATCATTTCATTTGGTCCAAGCTCTGCAGGACGCTCTGGCTGAATTCCACCATCCATCCAATGCATGGTTAAATCAGGCTTGCCGTTCTGGCCTTTAAATTTCAAAATAATATGAGAAGCCAATGGTCCACACTCTGGTGCATAAATGGCGTTCCAGTTCCTTTCATATCTTTTTGCAACACTACACTCGGCTGATTCAGGGTAGCCAAGTCCAAGTACAGCAAATGCAGGTGCCATAATATGGCAGGCCATATCACCTAATGCACCGGTACCATAATCCCACCATCCGCGCCAGTTAAATGGAACCAGATTATCTACATAATCCTTATAAGGAGCGGTACCCAGCCATAGATCCCAGTTTAACTCTTTAGGTACAGGTAACGAGTTTTTTGACCACTGAATACCCTGTGGCCAAACAGGACGATCTGTATAACAATATACAGTGTGTACATCACCAATTAATCCGGCATTATACCAGTCAACCAATTGACGTACGCCATCACCTGAAGCACCCTGGTTACCCATTTGTGTTACTACCTTATAACGATGTGCCGCTTCGGTCATAACACGTGCCTCATATATATCGTGCGAAAGTGGTTTTTGAACATAAACATGTTTCCCCAACTGCATGGCAGCCATAGCTTGTACCGCATGCATATGATCGGGTGTTGATACAGATACTGCATCTATATTTTTATGCTCCTTATCGAGCATCTCGCGATAATCTTCGTATACTTTGGCTTTTGGGTAGCGTTCACGACTCTTTGCACTTTGACGTGAATCAACATCACATAAGAAAGCGATATCGGCTTTTCCACTCATAAAAAAGTTATATAAATCGCTCTCACCTTTACCACCGGCTCCAATACCTGCAACCTGGAGTTTATCACTTGGGGCTATATAGCCTCTTCCAATAACATGTCGGGGAACAATGTAGAATCCGGCAAGCGCTGTAAGGCCATTCTGTAGAAACTTCCGCCTGGAGTTATCGGAAATGGTCTTTTCCTGTTTTTTGTTCAGATCTTTCTTTTTCATAGCAATCGGTTGGTTATGGGTTGGATAAACAATGAGCCATGAATTTATTTAATTATTTTGATTGAAGCCCGTAAAATTTCAGTTACCTGAGGGAGGTGAGAGAAACAGATACTTTGTGAGGAAGCGCATGGTCCATAGTCCATAGACCATAGACCATGGTCTATGGTCTATAAATTTGGAGGCCTTCTGTTTTCAACATACAGATTGAGTCCGGCATATTCACCATTTATTTTTTTCAAAGAAGAAGTGTCGATATACCCGTATTTCTTTTGAAGCCTGAGGGAATCATCTTGCATATAGGTAACCATGATCCATCGGTCTGTATCTAAAGCAAGTGGGTAATTTTTATGAATAACGCCGTTTTTCAGGTTTAGAGATATGTCATAGGCCCCTTTTGGAAATTTACGAATGTGTACCTCCTGTAATCCGGGCTTTAACAGATAATCCACCGTTTCTTTTGTCTTGCCATTCTCCTGATCACTGATTACCAACTTCATTGGCACATGTTCCCTGCTTTCATTATTTACAATTACATGCGCAGATTGCTTGGAAATGCTGCAGGCAGCAAAAACAACAGCAAAGAAAAATAAACACAATAACGACTTGCGTAAACACATAAATGATTGATTTTAAGGGCTTATATAGAACAATAAAAAAGAACCGTATGCAACAGTTCACAGGGGTTACGCATAAGACACAAGACAATGAAAAATCGTTGCCTTTAATAAATGATTTTTTTTATGTGTTTATGGGTTGAATGTGCTATCAGGAATAATAGCAAAACTGCCGGGTTGGATATTGAAGAAAGTAATATCGGTGAGATCCTGATTAGAGCGAAACCCATTCGCATAACGCCCTTTTTGTTTATATGGATAATGCTGAACCAATGTAACAGGTGTATTTGTATAGAACTGGCCAAGTGATTGATCCCAATACAACTCATTACTGTATAAAGTATCTCCTTTGGTATTGAAAATTACAACACTATCTCGCAGAAAAACTTTGCTTTCATTCGGAAGATAACGCCCATATTTAGCAAATAACTGACTTTCTGTTTTCATGGTAGAATCGAAAAAGTCTACATGTAATGTATTCGGAAATTCTGTTTTACGCATGCTATCACCCTGGTAGCGCAGTAAGAGTGGTGCAGTGAGTTTGGCACTAATGCGGCCATTTTGACTAAGATAACTTTCAATATTTTTTCCTTCTTCTATACCAGGGGCCCTTCTGCTCAGTTCCTTCACATCATTTACATCGTTTTCACAACCGCATACAAAAAAGCAGCCTAATAAACAGGCTGCTAATATGTTTTTTATATGAAAAGAAGGTTTAATCATACTTGCGTTTCTGGAACCAAAGATCGGTTAAACTAATTCCCAATGTAAACTGAACATAGCTTTCTGTAATATTATTAACAGAAGACCCTCTTTTTCCAAACTGTAAAGCTGTATTTAAAATAGTAAACTGGCGATCATAGTTGTTCCATTTTTTAATAGGTAAACCAGCACCCAATGAAAATCCAACATGTTTCAGTCCATTACCATCCGGATTTAAGTAATCCTTACCAAAAAAAGCACCTACGCGGTAGTTAACATTGCTCCAGTAATTTCTGCCGTTAAGTGGGTCAGGACAAAGCTGCGCACCAACTTTAAACTGCCAGCTATTATTTAGCTGATCTGGTTGTCCATAGAAACGATATTTGGTCCACTGAGTGGTGGTATATTCTGCTCCGATAGACCACATTTCAAAGGTTCCGCGGTTATTACTGCTGGTTTTGTGGAAAGTAATACCAGCCGCATATGTTGCAGGCATTTGAATACGACCTTTAATATCGGTTGTATTAGAAATACTATCAACGGTGATATCGCCAGACTGTGTTTCTACAAAAGTTTCTCTTTTCTGATCCTGAGAAGCAGATAGTCTTTGTGCCAACATTGCTGAGCCGCCAATAATTATTTTATAGCTATTCGTTGTTTTGGTTTGTTCAATTACTTTTTTACCAACCGTAAATTCATACTGAAAGGCTGGATTAAAGAATACACCACTAAAAGTAGTAAGGGTTGAAGAATTAGATTGATAGAAGAAGGTAGTGTCGTTGATAAAGGCTTTTTTAGTTGAGATTTCTTTTCTTCCAAAATTGAACCCGGTATTGAACCCGACACTCAGGTCTTTCCATTTTTTACCGATACCGATAAAAGCCTGGTTTAATCCTCCAGATCCTTCAAATACTGTTGCCAAACTATCTCCTGCCACTTTTTCACGATTTATTACAGAATAACTGATTCTGCTTAATGGTCGCAAACCGAATGCCATACCCCATCCCTTGTCTTTATTTAATGGAACTCCCACACCGAGGTATGATGGATAGAAATAATTTGACCTGAATTTCCCAGCCGGGTTCTCACTTCTCAGGTTTCTGCTGTCAATGGTTAGCCCCAAATCATAAGAAACCATAAAAAACTGACCATAAGTAGCCGGATTCATAAAATTAATGGCTTGTCCTACGTTGTTGTTGGTGCCATCCGAGTAAGCAACGCCTAGTCCGCCTAAGGCCCGGCTGATAGCATGGCTGCCATTGTAAAAATCGCCTAAACCATATCGGGTAAAAGGAGAATTCTCCTGGGCATTGGCATTAAAAATGCTTATTCCGGTAACCAGAAAACAGCAACTAATTCTGAATAGTGTTGTACTCACAGATCGCATACAGGCCTTTAAATATTAAATAAGGGTCGGCAAATATCCTGTTTTTTAGATGCGGTACAAAAAAAGCCATATCACCCCCGGTTAACAGCACGTTAAAGTTGTTGAATTTCAAGGCATAAGCTTCAATAATTCCGTCAATTTCCTTAGCCATGCCCAAAATAACACCGCTTTGGAGGTTGGTTTTGGTATCATAACCAATTAAAGGAACATGATGGTCAGGCGTTACAAGGGGTAATAATGCTGTTTGTTCATGCATAGCCCGGAAGCGCATAGTTAAGCCCGGAGAGATGCTGCCACCCAAAAACTCATGCGCTTTATTGATGTAATTATAGGTTATACAGGTTCCCAGTCCAATAGCCAGGTTATGCTGATTTGGAAACAAATCCACCGAAGCCGCACAAATAGCCAATCTGTCGGCCCCAATTGTTTCTGGTTTACCAACCGGAGTGCTGAATGGTAGCTTGCTGGTATGCCCAAGTTTATGAAATTGGGTATTTTCAGAAAGAATGGTTTCTATTGAAGGATTATGGTTAATTACAGAAGAAAGAATGGATTTCTGTGGTTGGTATTGTTTAATCAGGTCTTCAATCGCTTCATTGCTATCGTTCTCCAATACAATCACATCTTTTAGTTCGCGCCCGGTAAAAATGGCGCATTTTAGACGTGTATTCCCAAAATCAAAACATAGACTGGTTTGCATAAATACGGTTATTCATTAAAATTAAAACCTTTTAGCTCCCTGAAATGTCCATTCAGGTGAATCCTTTCCTTCAGTGATTCAATACCTGTAGCCGCCGGAATAATTTTGGAAAGATGTCTTTTAAGGTATTCCAGTCGCTGAAGTTCGTGCATAAGACCTAAAAATTCATATTCTTCCTCGGCAGAAAGTCCGGCATGATGGGCCAGATCATAACTATTCAGCAAATGATCAGGTTTCTTAAACTGTTTGGTAACATGGATCAGCTTGTGCAATTCACGAATACCAACTAGTACTGTTTCCAACAATTGAGGCTGTTTGCTTTCATTATTTTCCGGATAATGTACAATTGCCCCGCTATATAATTTATCAGGGATCGATTGCACAAGCTCCAGCACACGAAATACTTTATCGCCCATAATACGGATATCCATCCTGCCATCAGGATATACCTGAGCGATCTCTGTTATTTGTACAAGTGTACCCAATTCGGAAACGCTATTGTTGTTTACAGTGGGAATGCCAAAAGGTTTTTTTCTGTTATGGCAATCATTGATCAACTCTTTATACCTGGGTTCGAAAATGTGCAGGTTAGCTGTTTCACCTGGAAAGATTATGATACCAAGGGGGAAAATGGGGATGAAATTTGTCATATGCTACCACGAAGTAAATAAAAGCAGTTAATATATGAACAGTATTACTTCATGTTGTCGTTTTGTTATGCAATTTCGTATTTACTTTGCCTTATGAAAATTTCCGGGTTTACCATTATCCGTAATGCCGTAATCAATGATTACCCAATTGTTGAAGCCATTAAGTCTATTCTTCCGGTAGTAGATGAAATGATTATTCTGGTGGGAAATTCAGATGATGATACACTTGGACTAATGCAGTCGATAGGTGATCCAAAAATAAAAATCCATCATTCTGTATGGGATCCTAACCTTCGCTCCGGAGGTTCAGTATTAGCCGTAGAAACAAATAAAGCATTTCAACTGATCGATCCTGCGAGCGACTGGGCATTTTATATTCAGGGGGATGAAGCGGTGCATGAAAAATACCATGAAACCATTCGTAATGCCTGTTTGCAGTATAAGGATGATAAAAGGGTACAAGGATTGGTGTTTAAATACCTCCATTTCTATGGCACCTATGATTATGTAGGCGACAGCAGAAAATGGTACGACCACGAAGTGAGGGTAATACGGAACGATAAACGGATTTCCTCTTATAAAGATGCCCAGGGATTCAGAATCGGAAAGCAGAAATTATGGGTAAAACCAATTGATGCTTATGTGTACCATTATGGCTGGGTGAAGAGCCCTGAGCAAATGATGAAAAAGATGAAAAATTTCAGCAAGCTCTGGCATTCAGACAAAGTACTGGAAGACTTAATGAAAGAACCTGACTTCTGGAACTATGATGAGTTCGATTCCTTACAAAAATTTACGGGCACCCACCCACAAGTAATGCTGGACCGGATTGCCCGCCAAAACTGGAAAACAGATTTAGACATCAGCAAAAAGAAATTCTCCTTTAAAGATAAACTCCTCTACTATTTCGAAAAGAAAACAGGGATTAGGTTGTTTGATTTCAGGAACTATCGAATAATTTGAAAATTAGGTAATTTGAAAATTTGAAAATTTTTTACCACTAAATTTATTGGAAGAACGCTCCAACTAATATCATTTTCAAATTTTCAAATTTCCAAATTTCCAAATTATAATCCACCCATGCAACCAAACCCCATACTGGTATCCCAAATTACATTCTACCAGGCAGGTTGCGGCAATGGCAAGGGTCCAACAGGTAAGGGCTATATTTTTTTGTCGCCAACCGAGATAAACTGGAAATAATAACCATGCAGTAAATAAAAACATTCCCCACCATCCACTTCCCATCCACCAGAATAACCATTGATTAAATGGCCAGCCGAAGTTGGTATTATAGTTTGGAAATACTTGTTTGAAATTATTTTGTAAAACCTCCGGAATAGCAGCCCAGCCTATATTTTGCTGACCAGATTGAATTGCGTGCCATGCAGCTTTGTTTACTGCATACCTGGCATTATCAGATAGGGTAGGGTCATATTTGCCGGGTACGTACTGGTTCCAGTCATAAAAACTATAACCCAATTTATGTTGTACAGTGGGAAACAATAACCAGGCTATAATAAGCAAAGCCGATAATCCTGCCAATACAATCAAACCATTTTTTCGCTGTTCTTTTTTCCATATAGTTTGAATGCCAATGGTCAATCCCATCAGTATAATCATTACCCATCCGGTGCGTGCTGCTAAGAAGAGAATACAAACTGCTAAAAAAATGCTGGCTGCCAATAACCATTTATGTGCCTTTCTGTTGAACCATGCAATCAGAACGGCGCCAGATAAGAACATGGAAAAGCGAACATGGTCATTATCCATAAATACAGGTAATGATTGTCCGCTACTGTATTTTTCCAACGCTTCCTGGCTATGCAAAATATACCAACCCAAAGGATACAGCACTGCTATTAATGCAGCAATAACCCAGCAATAACCAAATGTTTTGAATAAACGTGGTTCAATAGATGAAATACAGGCACCACTGATTGCCAAAACCGGGTAAGTAGCTAAAGTAAGCAGGTGATCCCATCCTGCAGCGGCACCGGGTGATTGCCATATACCAAGCAAGCCAAACAGTACAGGTGTTATTCCCCAGATGATGATAGGATTCCTGGACCAGTTATTAATCCAGTATCGAAAATGCCAGATGGAAAAAATCAACCACGCACCCATTGATAGGGATAAGATAGCACGACTCCACAATAACCCTGCAAGGGAGATGATGAATAAAGCCATGATAAACGATACTTTTTTCACGATATCCTCCTTAAACTGTATTTCTGTGGATTCATTTACTTTCTTTTGCAGGAACAAGGGTAAATTTACGTTTAGCATAGCATTATGTGGCAGCAATTATTAATAGGCATAAAACAGGGCGACCAGCGATCATTGGCAAGAAGTATTTCTTGTGTAGAAAATGAAGTGCCCGGCTTTGAACAGTTTCTTGCAGAACTGCCTGCTGGTCATGCCTCAGTAACAGGTATTACAGGTCCGCCAGGAGCAGGAAAGAGCACGCTGGTAGATGCACTGATTGCCACATGGGTTTTACAAAACAAAAAAGTAGGGGTATTATGTGTTGACCCATCTTCTCCATTTAATCTTGGTGCGGTACTTGGCGACAGGATACGCATGAGTGAATGGTATAATCATCCCAATGTATTTATCCGATCATTAGCTACCAGGGGTTCATTGGGTGGACTACATCCGCATATCATTGATATTACTGCACTGATGCAGGCTGCGGGTTTCGATCATATAATTGTTGAAACAGTAGGGGTTGGACAAAGCGAAATAGAAATAGCCGGATTGGCAGATACAACGATTGTGGTGGTGGTACCGGAAGCGGGGGATGAAGTGCAAACCATGAAAGCTGGTTTAATGGAGATAGCCGATATTTTCGTGGTGAATAAAAGCGACAGACCCGATGCAGATCATTTTGTAAAAAATCTCCGGTTGATGCTTGCACCTACTTTTAACCAAACTCAATGGCAGGTGCCAATCATCAAAACAATCGCATCAACCAGAACTGGTATTGATGAATTGGTGAAGGCAATAGAGGAACATGCTTTATTACAACAAACCAGACCCCGAAAAGCATGGCTGCTGGCAGAAAGAGCCTATCAATTAATACAACGCGAGAAAATGCGAGGTGTTAAAAAATCGGCAATTAAAGATGCAATTGAAACGAATCTTGCTAAAGGTGAATTCAATTTATTTACTTTTATCCAGCAGTATCTTTAATACAGTTATAAGTGAATAATCCCATAGCAGACACAGCAAACACACCACTGGTATCCGTTGTAATGGCTACTTATAATGGAGCTGCTTTTATTGATGCACAGGTTAATAGCATACTTTCACAAACATATTCAAACCTTGAAATTATTATTGTTGATGACGGATCAACTGATCAGACACTAAGTAAACTGGAAGAATTTGCAGCGAAAGATGATCGGATACAACTGGTTCAGAACAAAGAAAATCTGGGATACATCAAAAATTTTGAAAAAGGGCTGCTCATGGCCAAAGGTGCATTTGTTGCTCCCAGTGATCAGGATGATATATGGATGCCGGAGAAAATCAGCAAACTGTTGGATGCTATTGGAGAATCAACCATTGTTTATGCAGACTCCTTGTTAATTGATGGTCAGGATAAACCTATCGGTAAAAAATTATCTGATATTAAACGATTGGCCGATTTTAATGATTGTATCAGTTTTCTGGTTGGAAATTCCGCTGCAGGACACGCAATGCTTATCAAAACATCCCTGATAAAAGATGCGGTTCCCTTTGCGCCAATGATACCACATGATCACTGGATAGGTTTTGTTGCCACCTTGTACAAGGGTATAAAGTACTTAGATATACCATTGGTATACTACAGACAACATAATAGCAGTGTTTTCGGGGCCGTAAAAGTGCAGGAGGGTGAAGAACAGCAGCAGGTGGTAAGAACTAAAAAAGCAAAAGATCTTTCAGCAATAAGAGAAAGGGTAAGATTAATGTATAACAGATGCCCGGCATCGATGAAGCAGGAAAAAGAAATACTCCGGCGTTGTGATAAATATTATGCATCTTTTTCCTTGCTGAATAATTTTAACCGAATGTTTTTGTTCTTTGCTTATAATCGTCGTATAATGGCCTATAAGCAAAGAAGCATGTTGCGAAGATGGCTATACTGTATTAAATTGTTTTTTACCATTCAATAAATGTTTTGTCCTTTCAACTATGCGGGTAGTAAAAACCATCATACTGGATTGTGAAAGAATGAAATACAACCATACAGGATTGTATCATTTCTGCTTGCACCTCGGACAGGCATTGTTGTATATGAAACTTCCGGAAGAATCATTGGTGTTTTATACCGACAAAACGAATAAGGGAATTTTTGGGCCGAATGAAAAATACCTCCTGCAACAACCCCTTCACAAGATTTTTTTGCCATCAGTGAAAAAGTACAATGTTTGGCATACTACTCACCAGGATAGTATGTACCAACCCCAAAATGGTAAAATACCTGTTGTGCTTACTATTCATGACCTGAATTTTCTGAAAGGAAACCTTAAAAATCACGCAAAGCAACATGCATATCTTAAACGGTTGCAACAGAAAATAAATAAAGCAGATCATGTGGTTGCTATTTCGAATTATGTATTGAATGATTTGAAAGAACATATTGATATTGCAAATACACCCGTCTCGGTAATTTATAATGGATGCAATATTACCCCGATACCTAAGCTGCTTGCACCTGAACATGCTCCCCAACATCCATTTTTATTTACCATTGGTACCATTACAGAGAAAAAGAATTTCCATGTACTTCCACAACTATTGGTAAACAATACATTTGAGCTTTTGATAGCAGGAGTTGTACAAGATAAAAATTACCAGCAGGTAATTATGGCAGAAGCCACCCGTTTAGGGGTTTCTGATCGGGTGCATTTTGTTGGTGCTATTTCCGAAAACGACAAACAATGGTATTATAAACATTGCAGCGCCTTTGTTTTTCCATCTATTGCAGAAGGTTTTGGATTGCCTGTAATTGAGGCAATGGCATTTGGCAAACCTGTTTTTTTATCAACACATACGAGTCTGCCAGAGATAGGTGGCGAACATGCTTTTTATTTTTCCGGATTTGAACAGGAGTCTATGCAGGAAGTGTTGCATAAAGGACTTGCTGCTTATAAACAGAATAATAATGCAGCAGCAATAATTCAACACGCTCAACAGTTTAACTGGCGCACCGCTGCAGAAAAGTACCTGGAAATTTATCGTTCCTTTTATTGATTACTTAGTAGCATAGCCCCACAAGCCGGAAGGCATGGTATGGTTTTCGAAACTGGTATACCCTTTATTATAAGTAGCATACTTTTTATCATTTCTTATTAAGTGTTTATGGAAACAGAATAAGAAAAATTTCACAACTAATCTAATGAATCCCTTACTGCCAGCTTGTTTGGCCCATAAACTCATCATTATGATCAGACTGTAATTAAATCCTCCTCTTGGATAAATGGAGTGACTTGAGAATCCGGTATTGGTAAAATGATTGGTGAGGGCATATGGGGTAAAGCGATGATGATCATGCGGAACCTCATGTAAAGAATAAATAAATGGAACAGAAAAGAAGATGCTGCCCCCTGGTTTTAACACACGATGCATTTCTTTTAAAATAGCATCCGTATCATAATAATGTTCCAGGAATTCTGTTACAATGATCCAATCTATGGATGCATCTTCGAGTGGAATGGTATATCCATCCCAATACATATCAGGAACGACTTTATTATGGTAGTTTGAATATTGCAGATCCATTCCAGTATACTGCTCAATTTTTCCCGACTCCATCAGAAAGTCGCGGTATGGCATTACACCGCAACCCAGGTCGAGTACTTTACCGCCGATTTTTCCTTTAAGGTCCTGCACGGCTTCTATGAGTGAGCGTTGGATAAGATAATATCCATAACCCAACTTAAGGGTTGGCTTGATGTATACTTTTTCAATTTGTTTCTTATCCATGTGCAGCCTTGCAATTAATGCGTTTGATAATATGCTATCAGCGAAACTTTTTCCTGGACCTTGCAATAGGTGAATCAATGATTTTTAATAAATAGAGTGGGTAGAGAATTGGGGTAATGATGAACCGCATGATATCTACCTCATAACGCTCTTTTATGTATGATAAGCGAATTAGCTTTTGCAGATAGAAATCCGAATGTTTTTTAGCGATATACTGCTTATTGAGGGTTATCCGCTCTTCCTGATTATATCCGGTAATGACAGAATTAGCTACAATTCTATAATAGAAAAGTTTTTCATCCAGGAAGTAAAAATGAAATCCATTAGAAGCTGCATTGATCCAGAACTCCCAATCTTCAAAACCATAAAAGGGTATATATGTATCGTAACCACCATTCTTTTCCCAAACGGTTTTCTTATAAACAGCACAGGCATCAGCAAAATTGCCCGTTACAATATTCAGGTCATCATATTTCCTGACTTTATATTGTCTCTTTCGTTGCGATAAATCGCCAAAAAATATGGGTCTTGCATACACAATGTCAACCGCTTTTTCGGTTAGAATTGGGATGGCCTTATTAATATAATCGGGGGTTATTTTATTATCGGCATCAAGCGGTAAAATATAAGTTCCTTTTGATGCTTTAACACCTGTATTCCTTGCGCTGGCTGGACCCCCATTTGTTTGAAAAATAACCTGGTATCCGGCTGTTTTTAGTGCTTCGAGTTTTTGTAAAGTGGGCTGATCGGTGGATCCGTCGTCAACAATGATGATTTCTACCGGGTAATTTATTTTATCAATTTCAATACTATCTAAAGCCTCTTGTATATATGCCCCATGATTATAGCATGGAATAACTACCGATACCAGGGGATTTGTTTGATCCATGAATTTTGAGGGGGATTATGACTTGTTTTCCATTTCGTGTGCCGATACTTCTTTTTCACGCTTCCACCATCTCCATCCGATATAACCCATAATGGCCAATGGGGCACCTGCCAGGTAAATGATGGCAGAATTCAATGCTTTGGCCGGGCCTTCACCCAATTGTGAAGCCGTTTTGGTACAGATCGAACACTGCGCCATAGATAACTGACTGATCAGCAGCAACAAACCCACACAAATCACCATCTTAAATACCTGCGCCATAACCGGAATGTTTATACAAAGATACTGAATAGGAAAAGAACAGAAGAACAGAGAAATAAGGAACAGAGAAATGTCCAAAGTGAGAAGACAGGCGCTTTACTTTCTCATTTCTTATTCCTTATTTCTTATTTCTCTGTTCCTTATTTCTCTGTTCCTCTGTTTTTCATATCTTTCTTCCTTAACCTGATTCCATGGAACAACGTCGTCGTTTTTTACAGCGGGTGGGACTGCTGGCCGGAGCTTTTTCAGCGAATAGTCTTTTTCAGCAGTTACATGCTGCCGAATGGGAAGCTGCCCAAAACAGGGTTGCTGCTTTATCGGCTGGGGAAATTGCTTCAGATGAAGATTACTGGAGTGTTATTCAGCAAGGGTTTACCGTAAACCCAAACCTGATAAACCTGAATAATGGGGGTGTTAGTCCTTCCCCAAGGGTGGTGCAGGAAGCAGTTGAGCGGTTTAATAAATTATCGAATGAAGGGCCCTCTTATTATATGTGGCGCATTTTGGACCAGGGGAGGGAGCCGCTTCGGTATAAGCTGGCAACCCTTGCAGGATGCACTCCGGAAGAAATAACGATTAACAGAAACGCTACCGAGGCATTGAATACTGTCATTTATGGAATTGATTTAAAAGCGGGTGATGAAGTAATTGGAACCAAGCAGGATTATCCCAATATGATTCAAGCCTGGCGTCAGCGTGCTTTAAGAGAAGGAATCGTTTACACCCAGTTGAATTTTGATTTTCCGATTGAGAACGATGAAACAATTGTGGCCGCTTTTGAGAAAGCGATTACTCCTAAAACAAAAATCCTTCACCTCACCCATATCATCAACTGGATCGGTCAGATTTTGCCGGTAAAAAAAATTGCGCAAATGGCGCATAGAAGAGGCATCGAAGTTGTTGTGGATGGGGCACACTCATTTGGACTACTGGATTTTAAGATACCGGATCTTGAATGTGACTATTTTGGTACCAGTTTACATAAATTTCTGAGCGCCCCGATTGGAAGTGGGATGCTGTGGATCAAAAAAGAAAAAATTGAAAAAATCTGGCCACTGGTTTGTAACGACAAACCAAGAAGCAGTGATATCAGAAAGTTTGAAACCCTTGGTACCAGAAGCTTTCCTATTGAACAGGGGATCGGTGAGGCATTGAACTTTCACAATGCTATCGGACCTAAAAGAAAAGAAGAACGTATCCGCTACCTCAAAAACTATTGGGCCGAAAAAGCCGCTAAAATTCCTGGAGTAAAAATCCATACCTCATTCAAGCCTGAGTATTCATGTGCTATTTGCGGGGTATCTGTTGATGGAATGACACCAGCACAACTAGATCAGGCATTGTTTAATACCTATAAAATACACACAGTAGGAATTGTCTGGGAAAATATCAGTTGTGTGCGCGTAACACCTCATGTGTACACCAAATTACAGGATCTTGATAAGCTGGTGTTTGCGCTGGAAGAAACTGCAAAGAAGAAAATGTAGGATGTCGGATCGCTGATGTCGGATTTGAAAGACACATCCGACATCAGCGATCCGACATCAGACATTCCTAAGAAGCTTTCGCTGCTGCTTTTTTTGCTTTTACTGCAGTTGCTTTAGCGTTTGCAGGGCGGCTTTTGCCAAATGACCCTTTAAATCTTTTACCTTTTGCGGTTTTTTTATCGCCTCTACCCATGGTACAGTTATTTAAGAATGAATAATAGTGAGGAGCAAAAATAGAAAAACCCCGCGAAAGCGGGGTTCAATTCTTTTAATGAGCCCAGATTAGATCTTAGCGCTCAGTTCTTTACCAGCTTTGAAGCGGGCAACTTTTTTAGCTTTGATTTTGATAGTCTCACCAGTTTGTGGGTTACGACCTGTACGAGCAGCGCGCTTAGATACAGAGAAAGTACCGAAACCTACCAGTGTAACTTTATCACCTTTTTTCAGGGTTTTGGTTACTGTATCAACAAAAGAATCTAAAGCAGCATTTGCTTGTGTTTTTGTAATACCTGCATCTTCTGCGAGTTGTGCGATCAATTCAGCTTTGTTCATAGATGTGTTTTTAGATGTGTTTTAATAAGAGAAACAAATTTATTGGCTTTTGGCAAACAGCAAAATATTTTTCCAACTTTAGAAATATTTTCTGAATGCATAAAACCCTGCCCGGTAAAGGATTTCAGCCGATTATGCAAAATCGGGTGGTTAAACTTTAGTTGCAATAAACCGCTGAAACCCTTTATTTTCAATGCTTTCAGAGAATATTCGCTGAAAATCAATACCGTAGCGGGTTTCAGGACAATATAGCGAAGTTTTGTGATTGACAAAATGATTTTGCAAAACTATCCACACTCAATTCACAACTTGCATAAGGGAGCGAAAACCAACAAATTGGTTGCCCCATTCATTCAGTGCATCCTGCCTTAATGCAGCGGCAAACTCTTCAATATACCGATCATAAGCTTCTTTGCTGGGAGCAAAGTATTGGGTAGCATAGGTTGGTCCCTCAGTTTCATCTACTTCCAATACACGCACAAACCGAAACTCAGAAAAACAACCGGTTTCCATTACTTCTGGTATATGCTTCGATTTCATCCAGTTAACCCAGCGCTCATGTATTGGCCAGGCCAACTGTATGGTAACATTATAGATATACATGAAAAAGTAGTTTATTTCTATTAAACGGTAAAAGCAGCATAAATCGGACAATGATCGCTGTGTTTTACATCCGGGTAAATAGCGGCTTCTTTCAACTGATTATTAAGGTTGTCGGTAATACTGATATAATCAATTCTCCAGCCCTTATTCTGTAAGCGCACAGACGGGAATCGCTGGCTCCACCAGGAATACGCCCCTTTAGCTTCCGGATTAAGGAAACGGAAGCTGTCTGTCCACTTATTCGACAGAAACATATCCATCCAGGCCCTTTCTTCGGGTAAGAAACCGGAAGACTTTTTATTTCCCTTTGGATCATGGATATCCGTTTCGGTATGCGCTATATTATAATCACCAGTTACAATTAATTTTTTTCTGGTTTTACGTAAAGCCTGTACATATGCAAAGAACTCATCCAGCCATTGGTATTTATAAGTCTGCCTTTCATCGCCACTTGTACCAGAGGGGAAATAGGCATTTATCAATGTAATGTCTCCAAAATCCGCACGAATCACCCTTCCTTCAAAATCACTTTGCTCAATGCCATTTCCATAAAGCACTTTATCGGGTTTAATCTTTGTAAAAATGGCTACGCCACTGTATCCTTTTTTTTGAGCGGAGAACCAGAAAGTCTCATAGCCAAGTTTTTCTATCGCAGCAACATCGGCATCTTCTTTCGTGGCTTTTGTTTCCTGTAAACAAATGATATCTGCAGGGTCAGTTGCCAGCCAGTCTGTAAATCCTTTTTTCATAGCGGCCCTTATGCCATTAACATTGTAGGATATAACTCGCATAAACAATCTTTTATTGGTAAAATTTTGTAAACGCAATCATCATTAACTGATTGAGTTTTTCAATATCTAAAGATGCATCAAAAATAGCAATACGTTCAGGTAAAAAATTGCCTTTGGCAACTGCTATTCTTTTTTCGTCTAAATAAATCTCTTTCAGACTGTTTCTATCTGTACATAATATTGAAAATGGTTGATCGCCCAGATAGCCCTGAACCTTGTATTCACAAAAAACATTTCTGGTTGCTGATGAAGCATTAATGTTTACAACAGAACTACTATCGTAGCCATTACTTATTTTATTCAGGAAAATCTTTTTCTCTGGCATGCCAATATTCTTATAAATACTGAACCTCGCAATGGTATCTTTTTCTTTTAAAAGAACATGAACCGGACCAGATAAAAAATGCGTAAAAAGATCGGCCTCAGAAAGGTAATTAAAGTTGGGGTTAACTTCGTTGATCAACTTAATCGTATAATTCTTATCTCTTATCACATCTCTGCATTCCTGCCTTAACTGTACAAAATCAGAGCTGTTTATATTGCCCGTAGCAGTGATCACATTTTCTATGGGTGAATTGTCTGGTATATTCTTCTTCTTTCCTTTTGCAATCAACTCTTCATAAAACTTATCGCCCATCCTGATCATTTCTGATTTTCCATTATACTGGTAGGAATAAATATCTTTCTGCGACTTTGTTTGTAAAACAGGATATTTCCCGATTTCGGGCAGAATAAAATTATCTGCATAAAAAGCCGGTGCAACTTTTACTTCTATTAAGGCGGAGTTATTGGCAGTATCTAATAATTTCCCGATAGACAGGTTTAACATATCCGTAAACCCTTTGGGCGTAATTGCCAGATTACCAGCTATAATACCAAATCCATTACCACTACCTTGTCCCACACAAATGGTCAATCCATCATTAGAAATAACATTCTTTTTATGGTCAACAAATAAAAGTCCTACCTGAAATACTGACCTGGTTCGCTTAAATAAAAGTGAGTCATGAATATATTCAGGCTGATAGTAAAAGAAAGTAACCGGATCGTATTCATAAATGTCTACATAGAGATGTTGTGTAGTAGTATCGGCAGTAGTAAAGTAGATACTTTCAGTGCCTTTATCTTTTAAATTATTAATGGGAATAATTCTGATTGTAGTATCGGAGAGAACCGCATTTTTTTTATTCAGTAACTGATCAGTAAGTTGATTGATAAAAGTAGATCTGGTGGAAGGCAATGTCCAATAATTCATTATGGGTCCTAACATCGAAAATGTACGGACTTGTTCCAGTATGATGTTTTTTTGTGCACTTGCAGAAAGACTGATGCATAAAGTTGTTAGTAGAAGAAGGCTGAATTTTCTCATAAAACTGTTAAGTAAGGTTAGCTACCGTCTTTGACAGCAAATTTTGTGCTAATTTGAATTTTTATCAATATAGTACAGAAATGGAGAAAACAGAAAGATTCATACCGGCACAGGAGTCGGTATATTTAGACGGACCTAAGCCCAGGATTTATGAGTTAGGCTTTGCCTGGCAAATTTTTAAGCAATTTATCAAGGGGTTCAGAACCCTTCACTTTGTGGGACCTTGTATAACCGTATTTGGTTCTGCGAGGTTCAAACCAGATCATCCTTATTATCAGGCAGCGGTAACTTTTGGTAAGCGTATTGCTGAATTAGGTTTTACCACCATGACCGGCGGAGGACCAGGAATTATGGAAGCGGCCAATAAAGGGGCTTATGAAAACGGGGGACAATCGGTAGGTTGTAATATTAAACTGCCCTTTGAACAATATCCCAATCCCTACATGCATAAATGGATCACTTTCGATTATTTCTTTATCAGGAAAGTATTGCTGGTGAAATATTCTTATGCTTTTATCATCATGCCCGGCGGCTTTGGTACCATGGATGAATTTTTTGAAACGCTCACCCTCGCACAAACCAAAGTGATCAATGATTTTCCTATTGTCTTATATGGTAAAGATTATTTCCAGCCCTTACTGAACAGTATAGACGAAATGGCCGAGCATGGAACAATATCTGCAGAAGATAAAAAATTGATTTTCCTCACCGATGATATAGATGAAGCCATGCACTATATTCAAACCTACGTCCGCAAAAACTACACCGTAAAACCAAGAAGAAGATTGTGGTGGCTATTTGAGAAAAGGTGAAAAATTTCCAACAGAGAAATGTCCAACTTCGAACTTCGAAGTTATCGTTTTACGGGGAAAATTGGTTGCGAACTTCTAGCCATTGCCATCCGGGGAAATTTAACTGCGAACTGTTGGTGTCGCGTATGATGGAACACAGATCTTCATGATTTTCAGGATTTATCATGATAGATCTTGAAAATCATGAAGATCCGTGTTCTATTAATAGCAGATAGTGCATTTAGGGCAACCAAATATTTTTTTGAGCAACTGACTTTAAATTTTCTCCTCCTCTTTAATTTCATTAAAAGCAGGAAGTCTAATATAAGCACCCATCAAGGCTTGTAGCTTGCGGCATGCAGCTTGAAGCCAATTTCCCCGGACAGCGATGACTTCCAAGTTCGACATTCGATATTCTTCTGTTTTTATTCTAACACCGGACTCAGCCATCTCTCCGCTTCTTCGAGTGGCATATTTTTTCTTCTGGCATAATCTTCCAACTGATCGCGTTGAATCTTACCTACACCGTAATACTGGCTTTGCGGGTGCGAGAAATACCAGCCACAAACGGAAGAGGCAGGATACATGGCCAGACTTTCCGTTAGTTCAATACCAATGGTTTCAGTGGCTTGCAGGAGTGCAAAGAGTTTATACTTTTCTGTATGATCCGGACAGGCAGGATAACCTGGTGCCGGACGTATACCTACATATTTTTCTTTGATCAGTTCATCATTAGTAAGACTTTCATTGGTATCGTAACCCCAAAATTCCTTCCTCGTTCTAAGGTGAAGGTATTCTGCAAAAGCTTCTGCTAAACGATCGGCTAATGCCTGTAACATAATTTTGTTATAGTCGTCGTGATTGGCTTCAAAGTTTTTGATATGGGTATCAATGCCATGAATCGTTACAGCAAAAGCTCCGATAAAATCTTTTTTGCCACTTGTTTGTGGGGCAATAAAATCAGCCAATGATAAATTCGGTTGTCCCGGCGCTTTTTTAATCTGCTGGCGCAAGAAAGATAATGTTGTATTTCCTTGCTGATGGGTAACAGTTATATCATCATCAGCACTTGCTGCTTCCCAGAACCCAATGGTTCCTTTTGCAGTGAGCCATTTTTCACTGATTATTTTATCCAGCAGGGCATTGGCATCATTGTATAATTTGGTGGCTTCTTTACCTACAACAGTATCACTTAATATTTCAGGGAAGTTGCCATGCATTTCCCAGGCAATAAAGAAGGGTTTCCAGTCTATATAAGGTCTGAGTTCATTTAGGTCAAGGTCTTCAAATACTTTGGTACCGGTAAACTGAGGTGTAACAGGGGTGAAGCTGTTCCAGTCGATATTTGCCTTGTGTTGCAATGCATCCTGGTAAGAAAGGTATTGCTTCACTGTTTTTTTATTATCAAAACTTTCTTTCAGTTTCACATACTCATCTGTAATGGATTGAAGAAAGGGTTGTTTTTGTTCTTTGTTTAATAATGATCCTGCTACCGTAACACTTCTCGAAGCATCCAGTACATGCACCACACCATGCCCATATTCCGGTGCAATTTTAACCGCAGTATGCATGCGAGAAGTAGTAGCACCGCCAATCAGTAAAGGCTGTGTCATGTTCCGGCGCTTCATTTCCTTGGCAATATGTACCATTTCATCGAGCGAAGGCGTAATAAGACCACTTAAGCCAATGATATCGGCATTTTCTTTTTGTGCTGCTTCCAGAATTTTGTCGGCAGGAACCATTACACCGAGGTCTACAATATCGTAGCCATTACAGCCTAATACAACTCCTACAATGTTTTTACCAATATCATGTACATCACCTTTAACGGTAGCCAATAAAATTTTGGCAGCACCGGCAGTTTCTGTATTGGTAGTGCCTGCAGCGAGGTGTGCCAGTCTTTTTTCTTCTTTTTCTGCTTCAATGTATGGGGTAAGAACGGCTACACTTTTCTTCATAACACGTGCACTCTTTACCACCTGTGGAAGAAACATCTTACCTGCGCCAAAAAGGTCACCGACAATATTCATTCCATCCATTAACGGCCCTTCAATTACATCTAATGGTTTAGGATATTTCTGGCGTGCTTCTTCTGTATCTGCTTCAATATAATCGGTAATCCCATTTATGAGTGAGTGTGCCAGTCTTTTTTCAACAGGCTCATTGCGCCATGCTTCATCTTTTACTTCAACCTTGCCTTTTGCTTTAACGGTTTCTGCAAAAGCGATGAGTTTTTCTGTGGCTTCGTTGTTGTCGTTGTTTTTATTCAGCAGCACATCTTCACAAAGCTGGCGAAGTGTTGGTTCTATTTCATCATATACCACCAGTTGACCGGCATTCACAATACCCATATCCATACCGGCTTTAATGGCATGTAATAAGAATACGGAGTGAATAGCTTCTCTCACATGATCGTTACCCCTGAATGAAAAAGATACGTTAGACACACCGCCGCTTACTTTGGTAAGGGGCATCAGTCTTTTAATTTCACGGGTGGCTTCAATAAAATCAACTGCGTAGTTATTATGCTCTTCAATACCGGTTGCTACGGCAAATATGTTTGGATCGAAAATGATGTCTTGAGGCGGAAAACCTACTTTCTCAGTAAGAATTTTATAGGCACGGTGACAAATTTCAATTTTTCTGTCTTTGGTATCTGCCTGTCCAACTTCATCAAACGCCATTACAATAACGGCTGCACCAAATGCTTTACAGATAAATGCCTGTTCAATAAATTTTTCCTCTCCTTCTTTCATGGAGATAGAGTTCACGATACATTTACCCTGCACGCATTTTAGTCCTGCCTCAATGATCTCGAACTTAGAACTGTCGATCATAATAGGTATACGGGCAATATCTGGTTCACTCTGAAGCAGGTTGAGGAAGGTAGTCATGGCTTTAACCCCGTCGAGCAGGGCATCGTCCATATTTACATCCAGCACCTGAGCACCGTTTTCAACCTGTTGTCTGGCAACGGAGAGGGCTTCTTCGTATTTATTTTCCCTGATTAGTCGGGCAAATTTTTTAGATCCTGTAACATTGGTACGTTCGCCAACATTTACAAAATTGGTTTCGGGGCGAACAACAAGTGGTTCTAGTCCTGATAACCTTAGGTAAGGCTTGATAGTAATGGTTTCGCTCATGTCTGGTCTTGATTAAGCCAATGAAGTTTCAACTTCCGGAACTGCTCTTGGAGTAATTTTTTTAACGTTGTCTGCAATATGTTTAATGTGGTCGGGTGTTGTACCGCAACATCCTCCAACAATGTTTACAAAACCTTGTTTGGCCCATTCTTCAATAAAATGGGCTGTTTCGTGTGGTGCTTCATCATATTCTCCCATAGCATTTGGTAAACCTGCATTGGGGTAGGCAGAAGTATAACAGGCGGCTATCTGACTCAACTCTTCAATATGTGCACGCATTTCAGAAGCACCTAATGCACAATTTAAACCAACACTTAAAGGTTCGGCATGCATTACAGAGGTATAAAAAGCTTCCAGTGTTTGTCCGCTAAGTGTTCTGCCGGAAGCATCTGTAATGGTTCCGCTGATCATGATCGGAAGTTCAGGGATACCTGTTTCGCGGAAGAATTGTTTAGCGGCGAAAATGGCTCCTTTGGCATTGAGGGTATCAAAGATGGTTTCTATTAATAAAATATCTACCCCACCATCTACCAATCCTTTGATTTGTTCTTTGTAAGCTGTTACCACTTCATCAAACGTAACTGCTCTGTATCCGGGGTTATTTACGTCTGGTGAAAGACTCAATGTTTTGTTCAATGGACCGATGGCTCCTGCTACATATTTTTCAGTTGTAACGGGATTTTCTTCCATGAATTCTTTCACTGCATCTTTGGCGCATTTTGCTGCAGCAACATTTAATTCATAAGCCAGTGATTGCATGTCGTAGTCGGCCATGGCAATGGTGGTGCTGCTGAATGTATTGGTTTCAATGATGTCTGCCCCTGCTGACAGGTATTGCTTGTGAATACCTTTGATGATGTCTGGTTGTGTGATGCATAAAAGGTCATTATTACCTTTTACATCGCAATGCCAGTCTTTGAATCGTTCTCCACGATAATCTGCTTCTGTAAGTTTATGACGCTGAATCATGGTACCCATGGCTCCGTCGATCACTAAAATTCTCTTTTCGAGTGCTTTTCTAATACTCATACCGCTGTATTTAACCTTTTGGTTATTACTAAAGTGGTCGGACTAAAAAACGTAGGAGAAGTACCTTTGGGGTCTTTTGTACGTTTATTAGTTCGATTTTTCTCAGCCAAAGGCTGAAAAGCAGGCCGAACAATAAACAAATCCGCCTGTGTAGAATACAAAGATAGCAAAAATGCAATAAAAAACCCCGGCAACAGCATACCGGGGTTTTTAGCTTCAAGCCTCAGGCTTCAAGCTTCAAGCTATTGCAGTCTGGGGAAATTTGACCGCGAACTATAAGTGTCGAGTACGATAGAACACAGATTTTCATGATTTTCAGGATCTATCATGATAAATCCTGAAAATCATGAAGATCCGTGTTCAATTAATAGCGGAAAGTCTATAATAAGCACCCATCTAAGCTTGTAGCTTACGGCCCGAAGCTTGAAGCTAGAACTACGCCGCTCAAAAACCTACGATTTCTTCCGTCCTATATTGAATATCCGCGAAATATTAAAGCCCCATCTGATATCGCCTTTACCCCATGAACCAAAAGTTTCATGTATGAATGTATGCTCGTTCATACCAATGGAATTGGTAAAATGTAGTTGGAATACGTGTCCGCCGGTTTGTATATCAACGCCTATTGATAAAGGGTTGTAGGTTCCGTCGAATCGTTGGGTTTGAACAAAATATTCCGCATTAATACTTACTTTTTTGCTCACTTTCTGGCGGGCCAGAAATCCAATAGATAGCAGATCCTGCGAACCTCCTGTAAGGAATAATTTTCTATTGTAACGGGTGTAAGTCGGCGATATTTGTAAAGAGGTATGTTCATTGAATTTTCTGGCGATCATTAATTGCGCCGTATAATACATCCTGTCTTTTGTTTTCACGTTTAGTGTAGGATCTGAATACCGTATTCCCCTGTAGGCAGTAGCACCTAAAACGGTAATGGTAACAGGCACATTTTTTACCCCAGCCTGTTGCCTTAGAATGCGGTATTTTAAAAAGGCATCACCTTCTTTGTTTGTTCCGGTTCTGCCGATGCCTATCATAAGGTTATCGGATAATCCGAAATCAAAACCGATACGGGCGGAAACAAAGTCTAAACCAAAGAGATTATAAAAGCCCTGGTTAAGAGGTGCAAAACGGTGGTTGATGCGGAAATCCATACTGCCTTTTCCGGTTATTTCTACTGTTTGTGTGGTAACCAAACGGGTAGAATAGAAAGTATTTAATACTGCTTCTGATTTGTTTTTGTCGTCTGCAGCATTGGTACTATCCTGCATTTTAAACAGGTCAACTTGCTGTGCATTGGCAATTAAAGTGGTACAGGCCAGGCAATAGATTGCCAGTGACCTTTTTAACAGGGTCTTCATACAGTTGGTTTATATTGATAAAATGATTACTGGTACTGACAGCTAACTTCTACTTCAACTTTTTCTGTAACAGATGAAGCGTCAATCTTAAAGTCTTTGAGGTTAATGGTAAATGATCCACGGGCATTTGGCTTACCTGCTTTTATTTCTATTACGCCATTTACGGTAACATTTTTTGTAACACCATGCATGGTAAGATCGCCCTTTACACTTACTTTATAGCTGCCGTCTTTGGCAAAATTTACATCTTTCAGATTGCTGATAGTTCCTTTGAAATCGGCCCTTGGAAACTTGGTACTTTCAGCATATTGGTCGTTAAAGTGTTCCTGCATTTCTGCAAGTTTGAACTTAAAGCCCTTCATCAGCAGGCTGAAAGTTAACTGCCCATTATCTGCAACCCTGCTGGTTACTTCATTGTTTACTGCTTTCACATCACCATCAGTAGGAGATTCGAATGTGATACGTCCATTTCTTGTACCAAATACTTTCTGTGCCTTGGCCTCATTTCCTGCGAATACGAACAGGAACAATATGGCTATAACTTTCATCAGTTTCATAAAATTTATCCTTGCTTATTTTACTAATACACCTTCGTTAATGACCACATTTGCATCTGGAATATATCCGGTACAAATGCCTTTAAATGTAATATTGTCGCCCGCCTTCAGCGTACCTGGATCTGTTTTAAACGTACAGTTAATGACAAAAAACGGATCATTCGTTTTAAAATCTACGACAATATTACCATCCTGGTTTGTTGTAGTGGCTACTACTTCACCCGTAATTTCAATGGCCTTATCGAGATATAGGGTGTTGGCTTTGGCTTCATCCGCTACAAAAGCTTCAAATAACTGCTGAGCCGACACCTGAATGCCTTTTTCTTTTGCTACATCGCGGTGCTCACGCGAATAAACAAAGTATATGGTAAGCGCTGCAGATAAAGCGATGCCGAGAGCCGCAATCCAAAATAGTTGTTTCGCTTTACCCCAATTGCGCAGTATGTAAATCAACAAGCCTGCATAAGGTACCAGTACCAAAAATGCCATCCATGCCAATTTGGTATTTTGATCCAGATCACTTCTTTTAAAGAGCTTTACCAGAGCAAGGATCAAAATAATAACCCAAATGATGCCTGCGCAAATCAATCCCGCTACAATACCTGCAAATTCCATGTTTCTTTTGTTTAGATGGATGAATACAACCGGCCTTTTACCCTTTAAATATACAAAAAGGGCCGGCGGCAAATTCAATGTTTAAACTGCAAATTAGTTAATTCCATCAATACCAACAATTACGCATGAGTGTGGCAAAGGTTGCCTGAGACTAAAATTTTGTTATTTCACGTACTGTTGTACAGGTAAGCGGTTGGCGATACTGCGGGCAAGGGTCATTTCATCCGCATATTCCAGTTCTCCGCCAAATGCTATACCACGGGCAATAGTGGTAACTCGACAGGAGAGATGAGCCAGTTTTTTCTGGATATAATATATGGTAGTATCACCCTGAATATTAGGGTTAAGTGCAAAAACCAATTCTTCTGTTTCTTCTTTTTCAATTCTTGTAATCAGCGATTCGATACTTAACTGATCTGGTCCAATACCATCAAGTGGAGATATAATACCCCCCAGCACATGATAGGCTCCATTAAACTGTTGGGTACTTTCTATGGCGATAACATCGCGGATATTTTCTACCACACAAATCAGTTTCTGGTTGCGCATTGAATTGGCACAGATTGAACAAATATCACCATCACTGATATTATGACAACGCTGGCAAAATTTGATATCCCTTCGCATCCGCGCAATGGTTTCCCCAAAATGCTGAACATCATTTACATCCTGCTTAAGTAAATGCAGCACCAGCCTCAATGCCGTCTTCTTACCAATACCAGGTAATTTGGCAAACTGCGCTACCGCATTTTCAAGAAGTGATGAAGGAAGTTGCATTTGGCAAAGATAGGGAGGAAGGGTGAGGTTCAGGCTGCAAGCTGCAGGCCGCAAGCTGCAAGTTATTAGTCATTGCTGTCGGGGGGGAACAGCTTCTAGCTACTGGCTTCTAGCTGCTAGCTTTTTTTTGCTATTCATTTAACCACCCAAAGTGTAAATATGGTAGTTGAATTTTTATTTTAAGTAGGATTTTTACAAAACAAATTCGCAAGCCCTGTCATTTATTCAAATAAAAGCAGAAAACCTAAAACAGGCACCAATCAAGGCTAGCAGCTAGGGGCTAGAAGCTCGCAGCCTATTTTCCCCGGACAGTTCTGGATATGATAGAACACGGATTATCATGATAGATCATGAAAATCTGTGTTCTATTAGTAGTAGATAATTCATTTACAGCAAACCAATCGTAACCTCATTATCCCAATTAGCGCGGATACTAAGGGGGCGGGGGATGTTTATTACCTTTTCGGGTTGAAGTTTTTTTCCGGAACTAAACTGGCCAGTATCCCATTTGCCGTTTTTATTGGCATCATACAAAATCCTTAATTCATAAGTCCCGGGTTTGAATCTTTTAATAGTAAAATCGTTGGTGTTAATCGGATAGGACGCAATAAGTTCATCATTTCTTACAATTTGCAACACCGGATTTTGCGATGGATTCAGGTTTGTAAACCTGAATCGGATAGTTCCATACTCGGTTTCTTTTCTTGTTGCAATTCTTAGTGTATCTGCTTTGGTTAACATTACCGAATTGGTATCAGCAAAAGCTTCTTTCTGAATTACCAACTTGTATACATTATTTTCTTTCCAGGGATAATCAATAATGAGTTTTTTACGGGTTGAGTCTAACTGAACCGTGTATCCTTTTATGTCTGCAAAATTGCTATCCGTTAATTGAATTTTAGTAGTGTCAACTGAAAAGAGTTTTCTGTTGAAATACAATGGTAAGCCAGCCATTAAATCCTGCTGCCCATTATCCAAATCGGGCAGATACCTTAATCTTCTGTCATCCCTTATATTGGCTGGCAATGCAGCACCATCACCCGATGATTTTGTAAGCTTGGGAGATTGGATGAACGCATAAAACGTATCTGAAGGCGTATTAGTGCTAACCAGCACAGGGTCATTCCTGAAAGCAAAAAGTTCAGTGCTGTCGAAGACTTTATTATAACTGTTTTTATTTACCACATAGGCTGCAAAATTTCCCGCAGGTAAATTTTGAAAGTTAAATTCTCCCTTACCATTGAGTCGGGTATAAAAACGCGGTTGTAGTTTTTCAATGGCTGAATCTGCAAGATTGCGGTGCAACACTACCCATAATGTACTATCTACCTTACCTGTTTGGGCCACAATTACTTTGCCAGTATAACTGTTATAATCGATAGTTGGTCCGGTAGAAAAAACATACCGGAAATTTTTAGCGATGTTACCTTCATTTACATCCTGGATGGAATTGCCAAAGTCGATAGCGTAGGTTGTATTTGCTTCGAGTGAGTCGCGAAAGCGAATGGTTACATTCCTGAGTTTGTAATCTGCCAAAGGAGGTGTTTTCACCACCGGAGAATAAATCAGGTTTTCAAAAGGGTTCTCCAGTTTGACGAACTCATCGAAACTGAGGGTAATATTCTTTGTTTTTACATTAACTGCAGAATCCTTTGGCATTGCCGTAACCAATCTTGGCGGCAAACTGTCGCGCGGACCACCACCCGGAGGAACAATATTGGCACATGAACTGGCCAAACCAAGCAATGTGGTATACAAGGCCAGTAATAATGTATATGAAGTTAAATGGTTGATTCGTTTCATGAATGTTGCAAACTTACAGGCTTTCTGCTGAGCTATGGAAGCTTCTGCTGAAAAATCATGTTAATCATCGCTTTCCTCATCAGGGTCGTGTAAAACAACGGCCATTTCATTGGTTTTTACAAAGGAGCACCAGCGACAGTCTTCTTTACCGCATCCTGTATAAAAATCTCTTTCCTGTATTTTGCCCCATACTTTTTCTATCTGTTGTGTTACGGTTGTGATATCTTCAGGTGTTATCACACGCTTCTCTTTCAGGTATCCTTTCTTTTTATCGGGCTCAATAAAGTCGAATTCTGCGCTAATAGCCTGCCAATTTTTAGAAGGGTAATTGTCGACCAGTATTTTATAAAAAACCGCCTGCCGCCAGTAATCGCCACCATCGGGTTCTTTTTCACTGGGTGGGTTTAATTTTTTAATTCCTCTTTCAGCATCTCCGGTTTTATAATCTACCACATTAACCTGCTTGCCATCAAACTCAAGTTTATCCAGCTTTCCTTTTAATGGAATTCCTTTTACGGTTACGTTTCGGATATTGGTTTCAATTGCTACAACTTTATTCCATTGATTCACGTACCGGTTATAATACTCCGGTAATACCTGGTCTCCCTGTTCCATTCTTCGCTCAAACTGCTCTTTGGTGAAGTTTTCGCGATGACGGTTCATATACCACCTGAAATCTGTCAGAAATTCCTGTATATCAGGAAACACTTGCTCTCTTTGCTGCATTTTTTGGAACAACAACTGCAATGCATGGTGTACGGCCGAACCAAATTCAGTGGCTTCTGATTTTCCTGAAGGAACGCGCACGAGGTTATTAAAATAAAACTGGAGCGGGCATTTCAGGTAATTATTGAGTGCCGTTACATTCATCACAAATTTTTCGAGGATATGTGAAATAAAGTCTGCCTCAATTTTTTCTATTTCAGGCTTTTGTTCCTGACTGAAAGAAAGTGCCGCAAATGTTGCGATGGTATTTTCGTCGAGTGAAATAGGAGTAAAAGGTAACTGATGCTCTTCTCTTATTTCTGCAACAAACATAGAAGGCTCAATTTCTTTTCCATCTTTATTTGCTTTTGCATAAGATACGTTCAACTGAAGCGCAGCCCTTGTTAAGGCTACATAAAACAATCTCCTTAACTCTTCCTCCTCACTATGTACCGGTTGCGATGAAAAGATGGTATCTGGCATACTATAACCGCCACCCGGTTTTCTTTTCTTCTCCCAGTTCGATGCATTACAACCCGCAATAAATACATATTCGTATTCCAGTCCTTTTGAACCATGTGCCGTTAAAAGATTAACTGCCTGATCATTTCCCCCAACCCTTACCAGCGGTAGGGAAAGACCTTCTTTTTCCATCAGGTCGAAAATGTTGATGAGTTGCTGAAGACTCAGTTGCGGGTTGCGGTGCGTTTCTTCTTTAATAAAGTCGAATAAACCAGTTAGCAACTGCAATAACCAGTGTTTATCCGGACTTTGCATGATATATGACAACACGCCGGCATGCCGGATCAGGTTTTCGAAAAGTTGCTGGAGCGTTACATTGGGTACATCTTCAATAAGTTTTTCAAAGGCAGACTGCGCTTTTCTTAAACCTGGGATTTCTTTGCTGAATAAATCAGGCAAAGGGCCATCCAATTTTTCAGCAATCAGTTGCCTGAGCGAAACTTTTCTTTCTCCAAACCTTCTGTCAGCTACTTCAGCACTTAATTTGGCGATTTCAATCGGAGGTATGGAGAACCATTTATAATGTAGCAGCTCAAATAGTATTTCATCGCCACCAAAAGAAATATCGTGTTCGGCAGCCAGGTATCTTAAAGCCTGAATAAGTTGTTTGCCTAATGGCTCTGCGAGAATATTTACATTCCGCTTACTATAAACTGGTATTTGTTTTAACTGAAAATAACGGGCAAGTTCTTCTCCGTATTTATTCTCCCGATAGATTACACAAATATGCCCGGGTTGCACTCCTTGACTGATCAGTTCCTCAACCTGCAGGGTAATATGAATCATTTCCTGTTTTGGATTTTCGTATTCAAAAACCCTGGGCTGATCTTTTATTTCTTTTAGTGCCGTATTGGATGCAATAAGCTCCTTGTTTAATCCATCAAGTTTTTTTACCAGTCGCTCATTGTTTCTCTCAATAAGTGATTTGGCAATATCTAAAATAGGTTGGGTAGATCTGTAATTATTAGTTAAGATAACCGTATGAAGTGATTTGCTGAATTGCTGGGCAAACGCTTCCATATTCTCAACGTTCGCACCCTGGAATCTATAAATACTCTGATCATCGTCACCAACCACAAATACATTCGGAACTTCCCAATAATTAATGAGGAGTTTAATCAATGCATTTTGTGTTCCGCTTGTATCCTGAAATTCATCTACCAATACGTACTGGTATTGTTCCTGGTAACGAGCAAGTAAGGTTGGATTATTATTGAATGCATCAATTACCCAGTTAATCATATCATCAAAGTCGTACCGGTTCTTTTTACGCATCAATTGCTGAAAGCGATTGAACTCTTCCACTGCTGCACGCAGCTTTTCCATTTTTTCGGTTTCTTCTGCAATCTTATGTTGCTTAAGATCTCCTTTTTTATTGGCGCCACTTGTTCGCTGGTAAATAAAAGCAGGTCTGTTGGGTAAATCAGCGAGGTAAGTATCAATACATGATTGAATATAGGGTGCTGTCCAACCTTCTCTTTTCATAGTACTGAAAAGCTGTTGCAGGTTGTTGATTTCATAATACACATCACCCCTGTATCTTTTCAAAGGATGGTTCTTGGGGAAACTATCGATTAATTCTTTGAACAGACTAATCCTTTCCAGGTCTGAAATTGGATCAAGTGCGGTTTTTTCAAATAAGGAAAGATTATCCTGGATGATATCATTACAAAATGCGTGGAAAGTGCAGATATTTACTTTATAGGCGTCCGGCCCAATAAAACTGAGCAGGCGTTTACGCATGGCTACCACTCCTGCGTCTGTATAAGTGAGGCAGAGAATATTTTCGGGTTGTGTATCTGTTTCAAGTCGAAGTTTACCAATCCTTGCACCTAATATCTGGGTTTTGCCCGTGCCGGGGCCGGCAATAACCATCACAGGTCCTTCAAGGGTATCAACTGCTTTTTGCTGTTGTTCATTCAGTCCTTCATAAACTTTTTTAAACTGTGCCAGTTGCTGTTCACGCGATATCATGCAATAAAGATAGTTTAAAGAGAAGAATGGAGATAGGGCTTATAGCTTATGGTATATGGTCCATATTGCCATTGCAGGCCGGGTAAAACTGGCTTCAAGCTACAAGCCGCAAGCTGCAAGCCTAAAAATAGCACCAATCTAGGCTAGCAGCTAGAGGCTAGTAGCTTGCAGCCAACAGACAGTCAATGCTATTTTATTTGCGCTTGCCTACATGGAGCTAAACCTTTTGGTACGTTAGCTGTTATTAACCGAAACAGACCCATGTCGAGAGTATATTCATTAAAAACAATTCAGCAAATACCGGTTTCATTAGAACAGGCCTGGGATTTTTTCAGCAGGCCAGAGAACCTGAAAGAAATTACACCTGCAAACCTTGGTTTTAATATCATTAGCAAGCACCATGGAAATACGATGTATCAGGGACAGGTTATTGAATACAAAGTGAAACCCATTCTTGGTATACCCTTATATTGGATGACCGAAATAACCCATGTAGTAAATCAGCAGTTTTTTGTGGACGAACAACGTTTCGGACCTTATAGCTTATGGCACCATCAACATCACTTTAGAGCCATTGAGGGAGGGGTTGAAATGACAGATATCGTTCATTATAAACTACCATTCTGGATACTTGGAGATATAGCCAATACCCTGCTTGTACGCCGCCAGCTTAAGCAAATATTTGAATACCGCTTTACCGCAGTAGAAGAACGTTTTGGGAAATGGTCTGGCAGCGGGGAGAATAGACTATAGTTGGCGTTCCTATACACTAGCATACTCCCAAAATCAAAAATCAAAAGTCAAAAGTCAAAAGTCAAAATTCAAAGATCAAAGATCAAGACAGGTATTTCTTCGAATCATGGTCGTGTTTTCTTCGGTAATCCTTCGGTATTTCCCGAAGCCGCTTCGAGAGTTCTCGAAGGATTACCGAAGGATGTCCGAAGAAACCCCGAAGAAACCCCCTGTTTTCCCGAAGAACTCCCGAAGAAAGTCCTGTTCGTATCACGCGGCTTAATTACCAGCATAACCCCCCAAAATCAAAAAATCAAAGATCAAAAATCCCTCCTTTCTAGTTGAGCAACCTGAGCGGACTTACATTGTTGTCTGTGTCAACTGAGGCTATGAGTATCTTTTTCCCTTTGGCTTCAGCGTGTTTATTGATATCTACGGTGGCTGTTTTATCTCCAACAATGAATTCAATAAGTTGGCTGTTTCCAAAATCAGGTTCTCCTTTACTATCATTCATAAATACAGCAAAACCTTTGATTCTTTCTTCACCCTTATATACCAGTCGGTAAGAATGTTCGTTGATTTTTTCAACGAGTGGTTGTGGTGGAATGGTATTATCTAACCAAAACATAGGTGGTACCAGTGCCGGATAGCGATAGTAATTTTGTTGTAAACTATCGTTCCAGCCGTTGGGGTTGCGGTTGAAGACATTGCTGTTGTAATAAATACTACCCTGTGTGTTTTCGTAGCTACGAAGAGCTTTTATCTGTGCAGGAATTTCATCCCTGTTTTTCCAGGCTGTGTTGGAGCCGGCGCGGTAAATGCCGTGACCAATATACAAATGGCGGGCATAACTATGCTCATTCCACCAACGTAATAAAATATCATAGCTGGCTAATGGGTGCCCTCTTTCCCAATATAACTGTGGCGCTATATAATCAATCCAGCCATTCTGCAGCCAGAGTAATACATCAGCATAAAGTTCATCGTAGTTGGTTGGTCCTGATCTTGTTTCACTACCCATGGGGTCCTGACTTTTGTTTCTCCAGACACCGAAAGGACTAATACCGAATTTTACTTTTGGATTTGCTTTGCGGATGGTTTGTTGTAAGAGAACGATGATACTATCACAATTGCTTCTTCTCCATTCATCTTTTTCCATCCCCTTCCCATATTTTACATAGGTAGCCTGATCAGGAAATTCACGACCTGGGATTTTGTATGGATAGAAATAGTCGTCCATGTGTATGGCATCGATCTTATACCTGCTAACAAGATCTTTCACCACTTCTGCCACATGTTTACGAACTTCTGTTAATCCGGGATTGAAATATTTTTTGTCGCCATAAGTTACAAACCATTCAGGGTGTTGTTTGGTAACATGATTAGGTGCAACAGAAGATCGGATAATGTTAAACACAGCCCTGTATGGGTTCAGCCAGGCATGAAATTCCATACCACGTTTATGTGTTTCTGCGATCATGAAAGCGAGCGGGTCGTAATACGGATTTGGGGGTAGTCCTTGTTTACCGGTAAGGTATTCACTCCAGGGTTCAAGTGTAGAAGGGTAGAAGGCATCGGCAGATGGACGAACCTGCACTATCAGGGCATTCATGCCATTGCGGCGGTGCATTTCAACTAATTGTATAAACTCGGCTTGTTGGTCAGCAACTGAAAGTGTTCTTTTGCTGGGCCAATCAATATTTTCAACAGTGGCTACCCATGCGGCCCTGAATTCGTAGTTAGGCGAATATTGTGCAATACCACTAAGAGGCTTTACAGACAATACAATAAACAGCAAAAGGAGTTGAAACCATTTCATGTTTCAAAGATAAAGCCACCCATAAGGTAAATAAGGCACTGTGGATGAAAACGAGTAGAATGTATAGAAATTAACAATTAGGCAGTTAATCACGCATTTTATCAAGTAATTTATTCAAGGTGCTGGCTTCTGTTTCTGACAAGCCCTGTAATAACTGGTCTATTTCTGAGTTGCGTTTATCGAGTTTATCGAGAAGGGTAAGTCCTTTTTTAGAAATACTCACATCAACCAGTCTTTTATCAGCCGAGCAGACTTTTTTCTCTACCAGTCCTTTTTTTAACAGGCGTTCTACAATACGGCTGGTATCACTCATTTTATCGAGCATGCGGGCACGTATTTGTAATGTACTCAATGGTTGATGGCTTCCTCTCAAAATACGGAGTATGTTGTATTGTTGCGGGGTGATATCATCCGGATCGAGCATGGTTTTGATCTTCTCATTCAACCAGTTGGCAGAATAAATGATATTCACAGAAGCCTTCTGGTACTCATTCCTGAAATGCTGTTGTTGTATATCTTTTTCAATACCCATAGTTGTAAATGTAGGAAAAATTAAGAAGGTCTGTGAATGGTCAATGGTGAATTGTGAATTGCATTGCTTAATGAACCTAAATAGTTAGGAAAATACCATTGACAATTCACCATTGACCATTCACTTATTAATCCTGCCACACACTAAGTCCTTCACTGCAATTAGCGCAGATATCTATATTTTTTCTACTGGTCATGAGTTCGCTCCTGAATTGCCGGTAATTATCGTTATACCAGATTTGCTTAAAACTTTGTGTTTTAAGATTCCCCAGTTGATGCATGGCATCTTTATCGAAGCAGCAGGGTACTACCAGACCATCCCATGTAATTACATTAGCATGCCAGAGTTTCCAGCATCGGTTGGTTAATCCGCTTTTTACCTGCATATTTCCGTTTTTGTCTTTTTTATAACGGCTGTATTTATTGTTAACAGGAATCAGGTTATGCGGATCATTTTCATAATCATATACCTGGGCTGTTTTAAAACGAACCTGGTCTACCCCAATTTCAGTACCCAGTTCTTTAACGGCCTGTATTTGATGCTCATTTGGTTTTACTACCAGAAACTGGAAAAAGATAAAAGGTGTTTTACTATTCAGTTCTTTTTTCCACTTCACTATATTTCGCGCACCTTCCAGTACTTTATCCAGTTTACCACCTACCCGGTACTGCTGGTATACATCCTGCGTAGTTCCATCAATGGATATGATTAATCTGTCCAAACCACTCTCCACTGTTTTCCTGGCTTTTTCATCGGTCAGGTAATGTGCATTGGTTGAAGTGGCTGTGTAAATGCCTTTATCAGCAGCATATTTCACCATATCGAGGAAATCTGGGTTCAGATAAGGTTCTCCCTGAAAATAAAAGATCAGGTATAGCAGGTGCTGATGAATATCGTCGATGGTTTCTTTAAAAAAATCCTTCTGTAGCATTCCCGTCGGCCTGCTAAACGCACGCAGTCCACTAGGGCACTCGGGGCATCTTAGATTACAGGAAGTGGTAGGTTCAAATGAAATAGAAATAGGTAAGCCCCATTGTATTGGCTTCTTGCTGAATTTACTGAGCTGGTAACTGCTGTAAACTTTAATACTGTTCCAAATACGCTTAGCTGTTAGCTTGCTGAGAAAATTTACGCTGTCATTCCAATTAAAATAAGCCATCGGTGTAAAATTACTAAAAAGGTGCAAATACTGTTTTGCTTAATCAACTCGGATAGTTAAGGAATACTTATTTAACCGATTTTTGTACGGCTATGGCAAGGAAAAATACCCGTAGACTGAACAGGGAGCAAAAATTATGGTTGGTATTACTGATAGGGGGCTTTGCGCTTATATTATATTTTACCCTGCTGCATAAATGGGAAGAACAAAGGGAGCGAACGCTTGAAGCCGTTCGTTATGAAGCATTTGGTGTTCCACTACCCCCGGGTTTTCAAATTCATGGCATCGATGTAAGTGTCCATCAAGGCCCTGTACACTGGCCTTCAGTATATGGAATGAAGGAGCAGCAAACACGTATGGGCTTTGTTTTTATAAAAGCTACGGAAGGGTTGAATGATACAGACAAGCGGTTTCATAAAAACTGGGATGATGCAAAAGAGGCTGGAATGGTTCGGGGAGCTTATCATTTCTTCTTAGCCACCAAAAGCGGTAAAAAACAAGCTTTGCAATTTATTCGTCAGGTTCACCTTCGAAAAGGCGATTTGCCACCTGTTGTAGATATCGAAAAACTATATGGCGTAAAACCTGCTTTGATGCGTGAAAGATTGAAGGAATGGTTGAAAGAAATCGAGGCTTATTATCGCGTTAAGCCAATGATCTACACTTATGCCGACTTTTATGAACGTTACCTCGGTAAAGAGTTTAATGAATATCCTCTTTGGGTGGCACATTATTTTCAGCCGGAAAAACCACGTATTAATCGTTCCTGGCATTTTTGGCAACATAGTGAACAAGGTACCATCAATGGAATAAGGTCGAAAATAGACTGTAACGTGTTTAATGGCGACTCATCAGCGTTTCAAAAGCTGCTTTTGAACTGGTAATTTCAATTTTTTTTAATATTATCAATAGTCAATAAGTTATATTTTTGTACCTTAATCACCATGATGCATACCGACCACGATTCTTCCACTTGTCAAACTTGCGCTCAGCGGTTTAAGTCTATCTTTTGTAAGGCCAGGGAGGAGTATGTAACAACCATTAATGAGCAGAAAATCTGTAATACTTATAAAAAAGGGCAGGTATTATTTCATGAAGGGTCTTATCCTTTCGGGGTTTATTGTATCAACGATGGCAAAATTAAGCTTTCACACCAGGGCGATGATGGTAAGGAGCAGATTGTGCGCTTACTGAACTCCGGTGATGTGCTCGGGTACAGGGCTTTGCTCAGTGGCGACAGATATGGCGCTTCTGCGGTGGCACTGGAAGATACCAAAGTGTGTTTTATTCCTAAAGAAATATTTGTAACCGCACTCAAAAACGACACAGGTCTTGCTTTTGAGATGATGAAATTATTGAGTGACGAATTACATAAAACAGAAGTTAAACTTACTCACCTCGCTCAAAAACCCATCCGGGAAAGATTAGCCGAAACACTTTTATTTATCAAAGAAACCTATGGCTTTGAAGCAGATGGTACAACACTCAATGTGCGCTTGTCTCGCGAAGAAATAGCCAATTTAGTCGGCACCGCTACAGAATCTACCATTCGCCTGCTGTCTGATTTTAAGAAAGATGGTATGGTTGAACTGGATGGCAAGAAAATAAAAATCCTCAAACACCAATTATTGGTTCAGACGGCGAACCTGCAAGACTAAACATGATAAAAATCATGTTTTGGCTTGAGTAGTATCATAGTTGAGCTTTTGCGGCACAACTACCTTGCAACAAATAAATTCATCATGTTGTTGCAGGCCGGTAGCCAGTTATCTCAGGGGAAGGAAACATTGGGAGAAATTTGTCAAATTATCCCAGCTACTTACCATGCCCCTATTCTGGCATCCTGTGCCAACATACGCAGCTACCTTGATAAACATGCATCTATCGATGAGTTGCCAGCACCTGTTTCAGAAATAGTGCAACTCGTTTTTCAAAAAATTGAAGACGAATTAACCCACACATTCAAAAAGGAAACAGGGATCATTTTTCCTTTTATTCAGCAACAAATTAGTAAAGACAAAATTACTATTCAACCTAAAGTGGTTGAAACAATGCTGCATACACATGAATTGCTGATTGAATTACTGCAAAAAATGCGTCAACTGATGCATCATTATATCACACACCCCAGTTGGTCACAAAGCTTAAAATCTTGTGTGAATGAAATGTTTCAGATGGAAACTGATGTATTACGCTGGATTCATTTTGAGCAAAGCAGTTTATATCCAAGACTAACCAATCAACGCACAACAACGGATCATGCATAAAGGAAGTCATATTCATACAGAAACCCTCTGTTACCATTGTGGTGAAACCTGCAAAGACACAGATATACAGGCGCACGACAAACACTTTTGTTGTGAGGGCTGTAAAATGGTTTATGAGATATTGAACGAACATGAAATGTGCACCTATTACGACCTGAATAAAAACCCGGGTCAGTCGCAAAAAATCATTGTTCGTGCCGACAAATTTGCATTCCTGGAAGATGTAGCGATTCAACAGTCGCTGATTAGTTACAGAGATACTAATCAAACACATGTAAATTTCTATCTGCCGCAAATGCATTGCAGCAGTTGCTTATGGCTGCTTGAGCAATTATACAGATTGAATAAGGGAGTGGTTAGTTGCAAAGTAAATTTTGAAAGAAAAGAAGCTGATATTGTTTTCAACCATAACCTCATCAGTTTAAGACAATTAGCCGAACTGCTTACGGGCATCGGCTATGAGCCCTATATCAGCTATAACGATCTTGGGAAAAAGAAACCGGTAACCGACAGAAAAAAAATATTCCGGTTAGGCGTGGCCGGATTTTGTTTTGCCAACATCATGCTCATGAGTTTTCCTGAATACCTTGGTATTGATGAAAAAGAAGGGCAGTTACTGATTTTCTTCCGCTACCTTAATCTTATACTAAGCTTGCCGGTTTTCTTTTATAGTGCAGGTGAATTTTATACCAGTGCCTGGAATGCACTCAAACAGAAATTTCTTAATATAGATGCCCCAATTGTTTTGGCTATCTGGGTAACATTTGCCCGCAGTTTATACGAAGTAATTACAGGCACCGGAAGTGGTTATTTTGATTCAATGACCGGTATCGTTTTCTTCATGCTTGCTGGCAGGGTATTGCAAGACAGAACACATCGTCAACTCAATTTCGATCGCGACTACACTTCTTATTTTCCGGTGGCAGTTACCAGGATTAAAGACGAAGAATCAGTAACAGTTACACTTCCGGATATTAAATTAAATGATACTTTACTCATTCACCACCAGGAATTGATACCCGCAGATGGCATTATTACCCGGGGAAGGGCCTTGATTGATTATAGTTTTGTAACGGGTGAAACACTGCCTGTATCCAAAGAAATGGGAGAAATTGTATATGCAGGAGGTAAACAGGTGGGTGGTAATATAGAAGTGCTGGTGATAAAAGAAGTGGCGCAAAGTTACCTGACCCGTTTATGGAACAAAGATGTGTTCAAAACAGAAGCGAATAATGAAAATTCATTTGTTCATGAACTGAGCCGTTGGTTTACCTGGGTAGTATTTGGCGTAGCATTAGCGGCAGGTATATATTGGTTTTGGCAAGATGCCAGCAGAAGCTGGAATGCTGTAACAGCAGTTTTAATTATTGCTTGTCCATGTGCCCTTTTGTTAAGCAATACTTTTACCAATGGAAATATCCTGCGGATACTTTCACGTAATCATTTTTATTTAAGACATGCTACTGTAATCGAGAAACTGGCATCAATTGATACTATTGTATTTGATAAAACCGGCACCCTTACTGCCGGTACAGAAATGGAAGTTGTGTATGACGGTAAGCCAATCGATGCAACAATACGCAAAAAAGTAGCCACCCTGGCTGCGCAGTCTACCCACCCGCTAAGTAAAGGCATTGCCGCCTGGGCAGGCAAACCACTTAAAGAACCATTCCTCGCATTTGAAGAGTTTCCTGGAAAGGGCATTGAAGGAATGGTTGATGGCGATCTGGTAGCGCTTGGCTCAGCACTTTTTATTACTGGTAAAACACAAAATGATGAAAGCTCTGTTGTGTATTTATCTGTAGAAGGTAAGTTACTGGGGCGTTTCAGGTTCAGGAACCACTATCGACAGTCTGTGCCCATGTTGTTGAGACAACTTCAATCAAAATTTCATATAGCAGTGGTGAGTGGAGATAATGATGGTGAATTGCCTTATCTGCGTAAGTTATTAGGGCAACGGTCTGAACTGTATTTTAACCAGCAGCCGGAAGACAAGCTTGAAGTATTGAAAAGCATGCAGCAGGATGGTAAACATGTGTTGATGATAGGAGATGGTCTGAATGATTCAGGTGCTTTGAAACAAGCCGATGTAGGTGTGGCTATTACTGATAACAGCAACAACTTTACCCCCGCCAGTGATGCGATTATTGAAGCTGGCAGTTTACCGAAACTGTTTCAATTAATCAACATGTGCAGGTTTAACAGGGTGATTGTTATGTCTGCATTTGTAATATCTATATTATACAATATAGTGGGATTGTTTTTTGCCGTACAGGGTACTTTGTCTCCCATGATTGCTGCTATTTTAATGCCTTGTAGCAGTATTAGTATCCTCTTGATCACATTTGGTTTGAGTAACCTGGCTTCAAAGCGTTTGAAACTGGCGTGACAAAAACATGACTAAAATCATATCCGCTCTTGAGTAATATCATAGGCTACCGGGAGGGGGAAAAATAATTTTACAGAAATATTTCAGCAGCTATGAGTGTTATCATACTCCTATTAATTGCAAGTATCAGTGTAGCAGGGTTATTCCTTGGTGCATTTATATGGAGCGTAAAATCGGGCCAGTATGATGATGAAGAATCTCCATCTGTAAGAATGCTATTCGATCAACATCCCGATAAAAAATAGTTACTAACCCATCTACTATAAAAAACAACCATTCATGCAATCAGAACAATTTTTTTACGACAACAAAACGGTAAAGCATTTTGCATACGCTACCATACTATGGGGTGTGGTAGGTATGTTGGTTGGGTTGCTTGCAGCGGTACAAATTTATTTGCCTGCCGCAAATTTTAATCTGCCCATCACCACTTTTGGAAGGGTAAGGCCATTGCATACCAATGCAGTGATTTTTGCTTTTGTCGGTAACGGTATTTTTATGGGTGTGTATTATTCATTACAGCGTCTGTGTAAGGCCCGCATGTTTAGTGATACACTCAGCAAAATACATTTCTGGGGCTGGCAACTGATTATTGTAGCTGCGGCTTTGACATTACTGGCAGGGTATACTACCGGTAAAGAATATGCAGAGCTTGAATGGCCGATCGATATTGCCATTACCTTAATCTGGGTTGTGTTTGGTATCAATATGTTCGGTACCATTTTAAAACGTCGTGAAAGTCATTTGTATGTAGCCATCTGGTTTTATATAGCTACCTGGGTTACTGTGGCTATGCTGCATATAGTAAACTCGTTTGAGATACCTGTTACTTTTTTAAAGAGTTATAGCTGGTATGCAGGTGTGCAGGATGCATTGGTACAATGGTGGTATGGACACAATGCTGTTGCGTTCTTCCTTACCACTCCTTACCTGGGTATTATGTATTATTTTCTGCCTAAAGCAGCAAACAGACCTGTATACAGCTACCGTCTTTCCATTATTCACTTCTGGGCATTGATTTTTATTTATATCTGGGCAGGCCCGCACCACCTCTTATATACAGCTTTGCCCGATTGGGCCCAGAGTTTGGGAGTGGTATTTAGTGTGATGCTGATTGCACCATCATGGGGTGGTATGTTAAATGGTTTATTTACACTGAGGGGTGCATGGGATAAAGTAAGAGAAGATCCTATTCTTAAATTTATGGTGGTAGCCATTACCTGTTATGGTATGGCCACATTTGAAGGACCAATGCTGAGTCTGAAAAATGTAAATGCTATCTCACACTTTACAGACTGGACCATTGCTCACGTACACGTTGGGGCACTTGGTTGGAATGGCTTCCTCACATTCGGTATACTGTATTGGATTATACCCAAAATTTTCAATACCCCCTTGCATTCAACAAAACTGGCCAGTACGCATTTCTGGATAGGTACAATTGGTATTGTATTGTATGCAATACCAATGTACTGGGCCGGATTTACACAAGCCATGATGTGGAAACAGTTTACTGAGGATGGAACACTTAAGTTTCAGTTCCTGGAAACAGTAACACATATCATTCCGTTGTATGTAGCCAGAAGTATCGGAGGATTATTATACCTCATAGGTGTATTCATCATGGTATATAACCTCGTTAAAACTGTGAAAGCGGGTAAACTGGTTGCAAATGAAGCAGCAGAAGCACCACCATTACCGGCAAAAATTGTTCCGCATGGCAAACAATACTGGCACCGCTGGATTGAAGCAAGACCCATTCAAATGCTGGTATTCAGTTTAATTGCTGTGGCTATTGGTGGTATACTTGAAATAGTACCAACGTTCCTTATCAAGAGCAATGTTCCAACCATTGCTGCTGTTAAACCATATACACCACTTGAATTACACGGACGTGATATATATGTTCGCGAAGGATGTTATACCTGTCATTCACAAATGATTCGCCCATTCCGCGATGAAGTTGCCCGTTACGGTGAATATAGTAAAGCAGGTGAATTTGTATACGATCACCCATTCCAGTGGGGAAGTAAACGCACCGGACCAGATTTAGCGCGTATCGGTGGAAAATATCCGGATAGCTGGCATTATAACCACATGCTGGAACCGCAAAGTATGAGTCCGGGTTCTATTATGCCATCTTATCCATGGTTGCTTGATGATGCAATTGACACTGCAACAACAGGAGCCCGAATAAGGGCAATGCAAACATTGGGTGTTCCTTATGAAAAAGGATACGATCAGATTGCGAATAAAGAACTGATGGCACAAGCAGAAAAAATCAGTAAAAACCTGAAAGCAGATAAAATTGAAACAGGAGCCAATAAAGAGATAGTTGCACTGATTGCATATCTGCAAAGAATCGGAGTTGATATTAAAGGCGAACAAACACTTGCAGCTAAAAAGTAAAACCTACTATCATGAAATTCATTAACTATCTGGAAAAAATCATCGGTGTAGATATCTATGCGCTGAGTTCATTCTCCATCTTCTTTACTTTTTTTCTGCTCATGACTTTATGGGCATGGAAGGCAGATAAAAAAATGATAGAAGAGATCAGTCAATTACCCTTAGACAACTAACCTACTGACCTATAAATAAACCGCAATGCAAAAGCGTAATTTTCAACGGATCAAATTCTTTGGCTTAGGAACAATGGTACTTTTCTGCACCCTGGTTCCTGCAAGCGTGTGGGCCGAAGGTCCGCCAAAACCATCTGCTATGGCTAATCCGCTGGCACAAGTATTGGTAGTAATCATCGCAGTGCTGCTGCTCGCTATTGCCTTATTGGCGCATGTGGTGCTGGGTGCTGCAGAGATGCGCATGAAAGCATACAGGGAAAAGCGCAAAGCAGGAGCGCAGACAAAAGTGCTTTCACTCATCGGTCTATTATTATTCAGTTCTGTAGCTTTTGCCGCTGATGAACCTGTAGCGGCGGCTGCAAGCCAATCTATCAGCGGATTATCACCTACTGCTTTTTATGCATTAGTATCAGTGGTAGGCGTAGAATTACTGGTGCTGTTATGGCTCCTGTATCACCTGAAGAGCTTATTGGCCAAGGAAGTGGAAAAAACAGCAGCTGTTGCAGAAGAAAGAAAAGAATCGGCTTTTGCCGCGTGGTGGAACAAAGCCAATCGTTTCAGACCGGTACATGAAGATGCTAATATAGACCTTGGTCACGATTACGATGGTATCCGTGAACTTGATAACCGTTTACCACCATGGTGGTTATATGGTTTCTATATCTGTATTCTTTTTGCCTGTGTTTACCTATGGCGTTATCATGTAACCCATACAGCACCATCAAGCCTGGAAGAACTGGCAGCCGTTATGCAAAAGGCTGAAATTGAAAAAGAAGCCTACCTCAAAAATGCGGCGAATAATGTAAATGAGAATACAGTTACTTACCTGAGCGATGCCTCCGCACTGGAAGCCGGTAAAAAAATATTTGTAACTGCCTGCGCTGCTTGTCATTCAGCAGATGGTGGAGGTACTGTTGGTCCAAACCTGGTAGATGATTATTGGTTACATGGAGGAAGTATTTCTGCTGTTTTCAAATCAATCAAATACGGATGGCCGGAGAAGGGAATGAAAAGCTGGAAAGATGATTATTCCCCCGCACAGATAGCACAGATAGCCAGTTATATTAAATCAATTAAAGGTACCAAACCCGCAACGCCTAAAGAACCGCAGGGTGAGTTATACCAGGAAGCAGCAGTAGCTGATTCCGCACAACCCGCAACTCCTGTTCTAAAAGCAGGATTGAATTAACGCCATGAGTGAAGTAAAACACAGTAATGTAATAGAAACAGATGCTTTCCGTGACAGGATAGCAACAGTGGATGAATCAGGAAAACGTAAATGGATCTATGCCTACAAACCTAAAGGCAGATTTTATAATTTACGTACGGTACTTAGTGTGTTTTACTTCCTCATTTTTTTTGGATTACCCTTTGTAGAAATCAATGGGCGTCCTTTATTCCAGTTTAATATTCCCGAAGCAAAGTTTATCCTCTTTGGTAAGATCTTCTGGCCACAGGATTTTTTCATCTTTGGCCTAACCATGGTCACTTTTGTTTTCTTCATCATACTTTTTACAGCAGCATTTGGAAGGTTATTTTGTGGCTGGGCCTGTCCACAAACCAATTTCATGGAAATGATGTTCAGGAAAGTAGAGTACCTGGTTTTGGGTGATGCTCCTGCTCAAAAACAATTAAAAGCTGCACCCTGGACAGGCAAGAAAATCGGAAAAGTTGCATTAAAACACCTGCTTTTTTACTTGCTATCTTTCATCATAGCTAATTTCTTTCTGGCTTATATCATTGGCATTAAAGAACTGGAGAAAATTATTACAGAACCCGTAACAGAACACGTAGTTGGGTTTGCATCTATCCTTGTATTCAGTGGGGTGTTTTATGGCGTGTATGCTTTTTTCAGGGAACAGGCCTGTACGGTTGTTTGTCCCTATGGACGCTTACAAAGCGTTTTGCTCGACAAAAACTCTATGATTGTTGCCTACGATTATAAAAGAGGAGAGCCAAGGGGAAATTTTAAAAAACAAGCTACCAGCGATTTTGGAGATTGTATCGATTGCCACCTCTGCGTAAAGGTTTGTCCAACAGGTATAGATATCAGAAACGGCGTTCAAATGGAATGTGTAGGATGTACTGCCTGTATTGATGCCTGTGATCATGTGATGGAAAGCATCCATAAACCTAAAGGGTTAATCCGGTATGCATCTGAGAACAGTATTGCGAAAGGAGAACCACTCAGGTATACGGTTCGAATGAAACTGTATACAGGCTTATGTTTCCTGCTGTTATCGATTCTTTCTGTGATATTGATTACCCGAAAAGATGTGGATGTAACCGTTATACGAACAGCAGGAATGTTATACCAGGAAAGAGGTACAGATAGCTTATCAAACCTTTATAACATTAAACTGATTAATAAAACAACCAAAGATATAGACCTGAAAATTGAATTGGTAGATCAGGAAGGTAAAATTCAAATGGCAGGAAAGTCATTGATCACTATTAAAAAAGAAGGTCAGGCAGCAGGTACATTCTTTATTGTTTTACCAAAATCGGCCGTTAAGCAACGTAAAACCATATTGAAACTTGCCTTGTATCAGGGTGAAGAAAAGCTGGCAAGCACTACCACGAATTTTCTTGGGCCAGCCTTATAAATGAATAATCTTTAAATGAGTTTATATGAATTGGGGAAATAAATTAATACTGGTTTTTGTAGGGTTTGCAGCATTGATGGGTACGATGGTTTACAAAGCCATGAATACAAGATTTGAATTAGTGAGTAAAGAGTATTACCAGGATGAATTGCGTTACCAGGATAAAATAGACGGACGTACAAATGCGGCAACCATTGGTGCAGTTACTATTCATGAAGATGAACAGTGGCTTGTTCTTCAGTTCCCCCCGGAAATGAAAGCGCAACAAATAAAAGGAGAAGCATGGTTATACTGTAAAACAGACGCAGTAAAAGACCTTCGGTTTCCTTTAACCATTGATGAAGATGGAAGACAGCTACTGGAGCGTAAAAAACTTACAGCTAATAAATACCTGCTCAAATTAAGCTGGGAAGCAGCAGGCAAAAAATACTATCTCGAAAAAGAAATTGAATTGTCTGGCAAATGACAATAGCCATACTGATATCAGCATTATTATTAGGATTGGCCAGTAGCCTGCATTGTATTGGTATGTGCGGGCCGCTCGTTTTAAGTGTACCTGTTCAACACTTACCCGCACCCAAAAAAATAGCCGGTATATTAATTTATCAGTTGGGAAGAATCAGCATCTATACCATTTTGGGTGGATTGGCGGGTATCATTGGGTACCGGATTGGTGTAGCCGGATGGCAGCAGACATTTTCTATTATTGCCGGAGGTGCTATACTCTTATTTCTGTTGAGTAGGGTTTTCATCAAACAAACAAAAGCCTGGGCACCCTTTCAGCAAAAAATCCGCAAACTTATTGGCTGGTCTATGCACCAGCATGGCTTTAGTGGTATGTGGCTAATGGGAGCGGCGAATGGGTTATTACCATGCGGAATGGTTTATATAGCCATAGGAGGTGCTATTGCAACAGGATCAATTTTAAATGCATCTTTATTTATGCTGGTTTTTGGTTTGGGAACACTGCCAGCGTTGTTCTCTCTGGCATTCTGGGGTGTACAATTAAGCTGGCAAAGTCGCAAAACAATGCGCAAATTGGTACCCTATGTAATTGGATTTACAGCCATTTTATTGATAATCAGAGGCTTGAATTTGAATATCCCCTATCTCAGCCCCTATACCTCCGACCGTAGTGCAAATACGGTATCCTGTCATTAATCCTTTAACAAATCATTGTTAAACCATTGACATTTATTTCTGTCTTTAATATAGAACTTTGCATTAGGCAACAGTAGCTAAAGAACAGGTATCTGTAAATAAATAAGCGCAGTATTTGTTTTGAAATCATTAACAAATCGGCTTCATCTTTTGGCACTGAATTTGCGTAAGTAATAAATATAAGCAAGTAGTCAATTTTCTCATAAGCAGTTAGTTTTGGTTGCGTCCCCCGTTTCTACGGGGGACAATCTTTTTTAGTACCTGCCTGATCGGATGAGAACTTTTAATCTAATTTTTTACGTAGGAAAATAGTTTGAGAAAGTGCCAGTGCACCTAGTGCCCCAACGGTATCCGCTAAAATATCTGCTTCTTCAAAAGAGCGATTTACAATTAATTCGCGTTGTACAAATTCCATCCCGGTTCCATAAGCAACAGATAGTACACTTACGGTCCAGAACCATTTTTGTCTGCCGCTATTTTGAAGTGTACTTTTCCACGCAGGAAGGTGAAATAAAAAACAGAGTATACCAAACATGCCAATATGAACCAGCTTATCGAACTGAGGTATATTTCTGAACCACCAACTTCCCATAAGTCCATTGCTTCCGGGTAGACATAATAAAATAATGGTTATGATCAGGAAAATAAAAGCCGGAATAAAATGCAATAATTTCAAAATGAAAAGTATTAGGTGAATAAGTGCAGTTACAAAAATACCTTTCTGTATGATCTTATTTGTTGTGAGAAGGTTAATCTGTTGCCAGATTTAACCATTAACATTTCCAATAACCTGTAATTGCTGGAGATTTGGGGTAGGACTGCCGCCTCTTTTTTCTAAAGTAATGGCAAAGGCGGAGGCATTGCTGATGTTTTTCATTTTACACAAGCCGGTGCAGGCGTCTATTAGTCCTGCATCAACAGGTTTGCCATCTACAATTGCCCAAAGCTGGTATTGTGTGGTTTCAGTTACCTGAGGTAAACGGTTGGCCAATAGATATACATCATTATTTTTCTTATCCCAGAAAACTGTAGCCAGTTTGTTTTCTTCCGATTTAATGCCTGGCATAGAAACCTTGGTAAAAGCAGGGTCGCTCATAATTTGTATGCCATTGTACAAGTCAAGGCCTTTGGCTTGTAAAGCGTCATTTTTTGCAATCAGGCTCGATTGTTCAATCAGTAGTGCCTGGTATTGTGTGGATGCCTGGCGGAACTGTTTATAGAAATATACATTGCTGGCGGCACTTATAACCAACAGAATAATTGCAGCTACGGCTGTATAGCGTAACCAGCCTGGATTAGCAACCTGCATAGTAACAATTTTTGCCTCATTGTTGTCCTCGAATTCATTTTCAAGTTTGGCAAACAAGGCTTGCTTAACTGAAGGATCAGGCTGTATAGCATTAGAAAGTGCCTGTTGCTCAAGCGATAGCTCAAATGCTTCAATAGCGGCAGCAATTTCCGGATACTGTTGTTTCAACAACTCCAGTTCTGCACGCTCCTGATCATCGGCCATGCCCAACACATAACTTTCGATTATGCCACTTTCTATGTAAGCCTGTATATTCATTTATTGGGTTGCATAATAGTTCTAAGCTGAATTAATGCCGTTCTAAGCCTGGTTTTTACAGTGCCCAGCGGAATATTCATCATTTTTGAAATTTCATCCTGGGTGAATCCCTGAAAGTAAGACAGGTCTATCAGCACACGATGATCTTCCTTTAACTGGTAAACCAGTTTTTTCAATCCAATCTGGTCGGTTTGTATTTCAGATGTACCTACTGAAACATATACGCTTTCAGTTAATTCACGGTTTTTCTGGCTATTCTGAAAGCCCTTACTTCGTACAGTATCAATGGCCGTATTCCGTGCAATATTCAGCATCCAGGTAAATAACCTGCCTTTGGTACTATCATAAGTATCAATTTGTCGCCAGATTTTTACAAATACATCCTGTAAAACATCGTTCGACAGTTCCTGATCCTTAACAATATTATAGATAATGGATAAAAGAGCCCCCGAATAATTATCATACAGATAATTATATACCTGCTGCCCACGTTGTTGCAGCAGGTGTATAAGTTCAGATTCACTGTATTTTTTGGATACTTCCAAAAGCGGTTAATGTGTTTTGTATAAGGTTGGTAAACCCATATACGGGGAAATAGTTCGGATGGTTTTAAAAAAACTTATCCTACGAGGGAAGCATAAGCTTCACTGTTCATCAGTGCTTCTACATCGGCCACGTTGTTAACAGTCATTTTTACCATCCAGCCATCTCCATACGGATCAGTATTTACCAGTTCGGGCTGTTTTTCGAGCAGACTATTTACCTCAAGAATGGTACCTGCTACAGGTAAAAACAGGTCACTTACTGTTTTTACGGCTTCTACTGTTCCAAAAACCTCTTCTGCGGCCAAACTTTTGCCGGTTGTACTGATATCTACATAAACGATATCTCCCAGCTCATGCTGAGCAAAATCGGTGATACCAATAGTAGCAGTATTGCCATCAAGTTTAATCCATTCGTGGTCTTTGGTGTAGCGTAATTCGGCTGGAAAGTTCATATACGTTTTTTTTAAAGTGTTGAGTCCATGATGCTGAATGTATGAACCATGGATTTTGCTGATGCAAATATTGATTAATTCCCGAACATGGAAAATTTATTCCTGATATAGTCCATGGTCCATGGTTTATTGCCTATGTTCCATGTTCTATTGTCAATGGTCTATTGTCCATGGACTATGGTCTATGGTCTATGGTTTATGATCCATAGACTGGAAATACAACAAAACATGGTCCTTAATAAAATTCTCCTGTTCCGGTAATGGCATCGGAGGTAATTCCTTTACCTGTTTAAAATGGGGCCATCCATCGGCATCGTTTCCTTCTAATATATAATAACCACTTTGTGCCAAAACAGTGCATACTGCTACATGCATAAGATCCTGTTTCTGCTCCTTAGTGATTTTTTCACGGATAAAACCGGTTTCCTGCATGCCAATTAAAAATAAAACTGCTTCCAGATCAGGTTTTTTACCAAAACGATCTACCAGTTCTGCCTCTAAAGCCCACCAACGTTGTTGGAGATCATCACTTATATATTGCATGCTGCAAAGGTATAGGCTCAAAGCCTTTCTTCATCAGCCTTTAGCCTTTATCTTTGCTGCAAATAGATCTCTATGTTACAAGTGAGTGTTCTGAAGGCGAACCCGGAAGAAGTTAAAAAAAGACTGGCAGTAAAGCATTTTAAGCAACCTGAATTGGTAGATACCATTATTGGGTTAGATGATGAGCGCAAGAAATTACAACTCGATTTCGATAATACACAGGCTAAGATTAATGCTGCTTCCAAAGAAATCGGGAAACTGATGGCCCAGGGAAATAAAGATGCAGCCGAAGCGCTCAAAGCAGAAGTGGCCGGGTTGAAAACCAACCTTGAACCCATAAAATCTCAAATGGCTACTATTGAGCAAACCCTGCTCGATACACTCCTTCAATTACCCAACTTGCCTACGGCTGAAGTTCCTGAAGGACGCAGTCCGGAAGAAAATATCGTTGTAAGGGAAGGTGGTGAAAAACCTGCTTTGTTTGAAGGGGCACAACCTCACTGGGACCTTACCAAAAAATATAACCTGATCGATTTTGAACTGGGTAATAAAATTACTGGCAGTGGCTTCCCCGTATATATAGGTAAGGGTGCAAAATTGCAACGTGCCTTAATACAGTATTTCCTCGATTATAATACTGCAGCAGGTTATACAGAATACCTGCCTCCATTTATGGTAAATGCGGCCTCAGCAATGGGTACGGGTCAATTGCCTGATAAAGAAGGACAGATGTATTATATGCCGGAAGACGATTTTTATATGATTCCTACCGCAGAAGTTCCGGTTACCAATGTTTACCGCGATGTTATTTTAAAGGAAGAAGATTTTCCCGTGAAAATGACGGCCTATTCTCCCTGCTTTAGAAGAGAAGCGGGTAGTTATGGAAAAGATGTGAGAGGGTTGAATCGTTTACATCAATTTGAGAAAGTTGAAATAATCCAGCTTGTAGAACCAGAAAAGAGTCATGCTGCACTTGAAGAAATGGTACTACATGTTGAGAAGTTATTACAAACATTAGAATTGCCTTATCGTATTTTAAGATTATGCGGTGGAGATATGGGTTTTGCAAGTGCAATTACTTATGATTTCGAAGTTTTTAGTGCTGCACAGGAACGTTGGTTAGAAGTAAGTAGCGTAAGTAATTTCGAAAACTATCAGACTAACCGTTTAAAATGCCGGTATAAAGATGCCAGTGGAAAAATGCAACTGGCCCATTCCCTTAATGGAAGCTCACTGGCTTTACCAAGAATAGTGGCTTGTTTATTGGAAAATCATCAGTCAGTTGAAGGTATCCGTGTTCCCAAGGCCTTAGTATCTTATTTCGGATCAGCTCTGATCAACTGATCATATAAATAGTGGTTATGCTAACTAAATGGCTCAAAAGAGTTGGTTATACCTTATTGGTATTATTATTACTCATTAATCTGATTGCCGCATTTCATGCATATAAGTTTACCCATTTTTATACTGATGCATCGCCGGTAAAAAAACCGGAACAGATGAGTGGGGGCGAAAAACTTAAGGCCATCGTATTTGGTATACGTTATCCTAAAAGTAAAGTGGTTGACACACTAGGCATTCCACATGATACTGTATTACTTAAAACAATTGATAGTGTTCGGCTCGAAAGCTGGTTTGCTCCGAAAGATTCAGCAAAAGGCACCATTCTGATGTTTCATGGGCATGCAGGCAGTAAAAGCGGTATCATAGCGGAAGCCAGAAAATTATATGAAATGGGTTACCAGGTAATGCTAACCGATTTCAGGGCGCATGGAAATAGTGAGGGTAATACTACTTCAATCGGTATTTATGAATCGAAAGATGTTAAAGCGGTCTACGATTATATAAAATCTAAAGGAGAGAAAAATATCATTATCTGGGGTATTTCCATGGGAGCAGCAACTGCTTTAAAAGCAATTGATGAATTTGGGATTAAACCAGATAAGCTTATCCTTGAAATGCCTTTTGGCTCTTTACATAGTGCGGTACAGGGCCGTATGAAAACCATGGGTTTGCCTGCTGAGCCATTAAGTACCCTTTTAACTTTTTGGGGTGGAATAGAACTCGGCTCCTGGGCCTTTAACCATAAACCTGCTAATTATGCCCTTAAAGTAAATTGTCCGGTGTTGTTACAATGGGGGGCAGGAGATAAGCGGGTAACCGAAGATGAAACCAACACCATTTTCGGCAATATTGCCAGTCATGATAAGGTTATGATCAAATACCTGCAAAGCGGACACGAAAGCCTTTTTAAGCGAGAAAGGGGAAAATGGACCTCTGTAATGAGTTATTTTCTAAATAAATAACCTAATTTTCTCAAAAAAAAGCAATATCTGGTGCATTTATAACATTTACCACCAGGTAGTTTTTCTCGCCTTCTTTGTATTCTTCAATCCATGCAATGGTATGATCGGGTAGTTTTTCACCCTTATAAAAATACCAGGTGGTTTTTTTACCCTGAGCCAACAGCTCCTTTTTTTCAAATTTATCCATACCATTTTCAATAATTCCCGTCAGCTTCTTTTTTTCATCTTCCAGAAAGTTTAACTGGTTATCTGAATAATACTGTGGTATGGTATAGATATATCTCTTGCTGCTGGTGTCTTTTACGTTCTCAGGAAAAATGCCTCCTTTTTTCGACTGAATCAGGTATTCCCGGTTACTGATGGTAATAGGGGCCAACCAGGTTTTAAAGTTTCCCTGCGACTCAAACCCTTTTGCGAAGGCGAAATTATTTACTGCCTGCTGGCAAACGTTTATGAAATCTACAATATTATGCTTTTGTAGTTTATTTGAGAGGCTTTTAAAACTGAATACCGTAAGATCATCAATTGCAATGGTTTGTCCGCCGTCTACATAAATAAAAAAGGAATTTTGTCCCTGGTACCCTTTTTTACCAAGGAATGCCCATCCGTTGTTAATACGCAGGTATAAATTACTGTAAGGCCTGCAAATAATATTCAATTCGTTTACCTCGCCTTCATTGGTTTTCATAAGGGAGTACCTGGTCCAGGGTTTTATTTCCTGCATCCTTTTATTGCTCCATGAACTCAATTTATAATAACCATTTCCGCTTACGCCAATATTGAGCCCATCTTCCATTTTTTTTCCTTGCACTCCTCCAAGACAAACACCATATTCCATATTATTCGGACCAGCAATATGCCTGAGTTTTACGGTGCAGTCCCATTCATCATCATTGCGAAAATCTACTGATGATCCTGTTGGGGTGTATTCAATAATTACCCGTCTGTTTTGCTTGTATTTATTTTTTACGATCAGACTACCATCTGTAAAAATCATTTCTGCAGAATCGGCATCTTGTTCATTGCTGAATTTCCATCCTTTGTTTGATGAAAAATCATCAGAGAATTTTCCTGTCTGTGCCTTGATATTATTGAATAAACAAAAGCATAAGCAGGCTACAATAGCCAATCTGTTTGGATGCATAAGCGTTGTTTTGGTTGCTTAAGTTAAGCAAATGATTGCTTATTGTATTAGTTGCTTTCTGGGGAAGGTTGGCTGGTAGAATATAGTCCATAGACCATAGTCCATAGACCATAGTCCATAGTCCATGGTCTATGGTCTATGGTCTATGGACTCACCTTCTGATTTCTATTCTCGTACCGACAGGCAGTACATCGAAAATTTCTTCTACGTATATGTTTTTGGTGCTGATGCAACCTTCTGTCCAATTCTGTAAGCCATCTACTGCGAAATCTTCATTGGGCCAAGTTCCATGTATGCCAATGCTTCCGCCAATTTGAGCGTTGGCGGGAATGATGCCGGCTGCCTTGCGCTGGTTAAATTTTGCCACACTTTCCGCATTGGGATAATCGATCAATAAAAATCGGCTCCATTTTTCGTGCTTTCTTTTATAACAGATTTTAAATGTTCCCTCGGGTGTACGACGGTCGCCCTGCATCATTTTATCTCCCATGTCTTTGTTGCCAAAAACAACAGGGTAGGTTGCAAGACATTCTCCGGTTGAATCGTACACTTTCATCTGGTACTTTGTTTTTACTACCAGGATGTAATACGTGTTTTTAGTAGCGTTTGATGTTACGAGTCGATGTGTGCTTCTGAAAGATGTACCACCAATTAAAATAGCGAGGAGGCAGGGCGCATAGATAAGGGGTTTCATACAAATAGGTTTTTGGTTTGAACCCGAAACTAGAATTCCGCTGCATCAGGAAGTGTTGTATCCTGGTTAATTGACAAAAGTTTTGGTTAATGTATTTTATGTTAACGAGATGTTGCTTTGAGCTACTAGCCGCTAGCTTCTGGCTGCTTGAGTTGGAGGTATAGAAATCATTCTAAAGAAATAAGGCATAGAATTGGAAGAGATTAAATCCCCTAATTCTATGCCTTATCAATTTTTAACCGCAAGCTGTAGGTGTCGCGTATGATGGAACACAGATCTTCATGATTTTCATGATTTATCATGATATATCTTGAAAATCATGAAAATCCGTGTTCTATTAATAATAGCTAGTGCATTTGCGGTAACCAAATATATCTTTAAGGAACTGCCTTTAAATTTTCTCCCCTCTATTATTCCATTAATAGCAGAAAGTCTATAATAAGCACCCATCAAGGCTTGTAGCTTGCAGCTTGCAGCCAGAAGCTATCGATTCAAACTCACCATCTACTAAACCTGATACCAACCGCATAAGGGAACTGCTCAAGTCTGGTGATGTCTTTGTGTAATTTGTTGATACTATAACTTCCATAGAGGCGTACTGGGCCTAATCCTACTTCACCAATAGCTGCTACACGAAATGGTTCGAGGTTAAAGTCGCCCGGTGATTTTTGTTTTCCGCGCTCGCTGCTTTTTTGTTTGTTTCTGCTACTGATGAGGTAACCGGCACTCATACCAGCGCTGAAACTAAATCCTCTTCTGTTATTCGGTGAAGTATTGATATTGATCATGAAGGGTACGGTTAAGTAACCAGCGTATAATTTATTCTTGGAGAATGAAATGGAGTCATTGTAAACATACGGATTGGCATCTTTACGGTAACTGAGGCGCGAATCGTACCGGAAATTGTACATCTCTAAACCCAGTCCATATTTCAGGTTTACAACATGCTTCAAAACATTTACTTTTTGCATGAAGAACCAGATATTCACGTTGGTTGATTTGCCCGTATTTAGTTTAAAACTATTCTGGTTAACGGCACCATCTGCCGGACGGAAAGTTCTGAAATAGCTGCCTGCCTGCGCATAGCTGTAGTCTGTTTGATCACGGAAATTTGTAAAGCCAAGGTCCATGATCCACCAATTGGTGCTTACATTTCTGTTGGTTCTGCTTCTGCGTTCGATACGGATATCAAAATTTCTGTCCCAATCTTTCCAGATTCCTTTTTTATCTGTGCTGGAATTGGTGTTGCCGTCTTTGTTCTTCTTGATGATAATAAAATTGCCCACTTTCACGGTGTCTTCATTACTACCGGTACTGTCGGTTTGGGCAAACAGCGGTGCTGATAACAGGAACGCTGCTGTTACAATTGCTAAACGTTTCATATGATTGTGCTTTACTCTTTTATTTTAACGATCGGGTAGGATTTGAGCCTGAAGTTTGGGCCTCTTCCGATTTTTTACTTTTAAAAATACTGGCTGCTTTGCGGAAAAAGCCTCTTAGTTTATCCTTATTTATTTCAACTGAACCAATGAGCAAACTTTTGTTATTACTATCTGTTTCAGTATCGAGTTCTCTGTAAACCACCTGCTGTGCTAATACTTCTTTATCCATGGGTTCTTCTAATTCTGGTGCAGCAATTTTCATCATTTCGCGTTCTGTAATTGCAGCATTGGCAACCATTTCCTGCAGGTTTTTTGTGTTGATGCTTGGTTTCACTATATCATCTGATGAAATGGTATTTTGTTTTTCAATGATCAGTTCAGGTTTGGTTCTCAAGTCTACATCAGGTTGAATAGTGCCTACAAGTTTTGTATTATTTGCCTGTAAGTCTTTTGGTGCAATTTGGATGCCATTGTTAACTGGTAAAGTAGCCGCTGACACAATAACATCATTATTTTGCTTACTGGCTATTTCAGTTGAAGTTATTTGGCTTTTCATTATTTCACCAGATGCTTCACCAGATGGATTGGTTGTAATGGTATTACTGTTGTTTTTCGGAATTGCGGCCAAAGCTTCTTCACCATTAGCCTGAATATTAGTACTGCCACTAAAATCCCAGAGGAAGAATCCGAAAGCAATTACAGCGGCCGCGGCCACCATTCTCATCCAGCGCATATAAATAACTGGCTTTCTATCGGATTCGGTTTTATATAAAAGCTGTTTATCCGGAAAAGGAATATGTTCAGCCGGAAGCTTAGTTTGTTTTAACTGTACAAAACTTTCTTGCAAAGAAGGGTGCTGTAATACAAATGTTTCAACTGATTGACGTTCGGCAGGTGTCAGTTCATCATCCACATAAAGCAAAAACTGCTCTGTACTGTTTTCTAAGCTTATTTCATTTTCGGCGTTCCTGAATAAACTGGTTTTATCAAATACCAGTGCATCATCTAATGGAAGTGTTGTCTGTTGTAACGCTGTTAACTCATCTGCCAGATCGGGATTGTCTTTTATAAACTGTTCAACAGCCGTTACTGCAGCAGGAGAGAGTTCCCTGTCTACATAGAGCAGGAAAAATTCCTCGTAGTTATGTCTGTTGATTTGAATCATTTTTTATTCAATAAAATTTATAAAACATTTTCCGGGCTAACCAGGTAGTTACGAAGGGTGAGTCGCGCACGGTGAAGATAAACTTTTACCTGACTCTCATTCAAATCCATGATCTTACCAATTTCTTCGTAGCTGTAACCTTCATAGTCTTTCAGCATAACCAGACTTCTTTGTGTTTCATTCAGTCTGTTTAATGCCTCCATCAATATTTTCTTTACATTTTGCTTATTGCTGCCAGCTTGTTCCGATCTGCCGTCTTCCTGGAACTCATCTTTTAACTGTATCCTTTTTACTTTCCGGATATGGTCGATCATCTGGTTATAGGCCACCGTAAACAGGTAGGATTTCGATTTGCTGTTCTCTACCATTTCCCGGTTGCGCCAGAGTTTTTCAAAGGCAGTTTGTACAATATCCCGGGCATCTTCTTCATGGCGAAGATTCTTCACTATGAAGCGGTATACGTTATCGGCGTATTGGTTTACACAGTTATTATACTCTTGCTCGGTCATAAACAGCAGCGATAATTCAAATGATTGCCTTGTATGTAGTTATACGGGCCGGGAAGATTTTTGTTACAGTGCAAAGAAAAAAAATCCTGCGTTTCTGGCGCAGGATCAATGATTATCGGAAAGTTGAGACGATTAAACGGTTTAAACCCCCAAAGTGAATCTCGTCCGGACTGCTTCCCTGTGGCTTTACAGTCTGCTTTTTCTGCTTTAATGGGCAGTTTTTGCTGGCTTCACAGATCTTTTTGTTATTGTGGCTTTCGGTAATATACCCAGCCGCAAACAGCATCACAGTAGCTGTAACAGGCAAAAACAGGTATCTTTTTTTCATAAACAGGTTTAGGAAATATAAAGGTATATACTGGTTTGGTAAAAAGAAAGGATTTTACGTTAAATGAAGTTAAAAATGTGAATGGTCAATGGTGAATTGTCAATAGCTTATGGTGAATAGATTATATCACTATTGACCATTCCCCATTGACAATTCACCATTGACCATTCACACTCAATAATCTATCACCTGCTCCTGAATGCTTTCCGGGATTTCGCGCCAGTTGTATTGCTGGCCTCTTAATTGGGGCTCGAAACCGGCTTCGCGAATGGCATCCTGCATGGTTTTATAGGTAAAACGGTGGGGGGCGCCTGCGGCACTAACCACGTTTTCTTCAATCATAATAGAACCAAAGTCGTTTGCTCCGGCATGCAGGCATATCTGGGCGGTTTGTTTACCTACTGTAAGCCAGCTAGCCTGTATGTTTTTTACATTGGGTAACATAATGCGGCTGATGGCAATCATCCGGATATATTCATCAGTAGTGGTAAGGTTATGTACCCCCCTGATTCGGGTTAAAAGGGTATCTACATCCTGGAAAGTCCAGGGGATAAAAGCCAGAAACCCATTTGCTTCAGCAGGTTTGCGGCTTTGAACCTCCCTGATCCGGGTTAGGTGAATAAAGCGCTCTTCCAGGGTTTCCACATGACCAAACATCATAGTGGCACTGGTAGTTATATTCAATTTATGGGCCTCATGCATTATATCCAACCACTCATCTGCCCCACATTTTCCTTTTGAAATCAGTCTCCTTACCCTGTCTACCAGTATTTCTGCACCAGCACCTGGTAATGAGTCGAGCCCGGCTTCCTGTAAGGCTTTGAGCACTTCATGGTGACTCATTTTCTCCAATTTACAGATATGGGCTACTTCGGGTGGGCCAAGTGCATGCAATTTTAAATGCGGGTATTCCTGCTTGATCTGGCGGAAAGTATTGGTGTAAAAATCAAGTCCAAGTTCTGGATGGTGCCCTCCTTGTAACAATAACTGATCGCCACCATATTTAAGGGTTTCCTCAATTTTTTTGCGGTAAGTAGGCATATCGGTGATATAGGCTTCCGCATGGCCTGGTATCCGGTAGAAATTGCAAAATTTGCAATTCGCTATACAAACATTGGTCGTATTTACATTTCGATCTATCTGCCAGGTTACTTTTCCGTGCGGAACCTGTTTTTTTCTGAGTTCATCGGCAACATGCATCAATTCAGTAAGCGGAGCCTGCTCAAAAAGAAACATACCTTCTTCAATATTCAAAAACTCAAAATTCAATGCCCGTTGGTACAAATCTGCTAGCTGCATGGAGAAGAAATTTCGTTTGAACTGCAAAGGTAGGATGAACAGATTGATTATTGTTGCATCATTGTTGTACCTGTGAATTAGGCTGCAAGCTTCTAGCCTCTAGCTGCTAGCCTTGATTGGTGCTTGTTTTAGGCTTTCTGCTACTATTAGAATACTAGAGTGGCCTGCAGCTTACGGCTTGCAGCCATTGCTGTCCGGGAAAAAACAACTTCTCCAAGGGAGTCATTCTGACTAGCCACTAGCTGCTGGCTACTAGCCTTTTTTTGCTATTAATTTAACCATCCGCTAGCGTAAATATGGTAATTAAATATTTATTTTAAGTAGGATTTTTCCAAAACAAATTCGCAAGCCCTGTCATTTATTCTAATAGTAGGAGATAACCTAAAACATGCAACATCAAGGCTAGTGGCTAGAGGCTAGAAGCTCGCAGCTTATTTTCCCCGAACAGTTCTGGCCCAAATCCTCCGATAATAATAACTGCTGCATCAAAAAACCTGATTCGGTTGTCATTCACAAAACCGTTGGTCATTTTAAGCCTTGGTTTATCTAAAAAAAGCGGGCACTAATCACCAAATGGGGTTATTTTCAATCTGCATGAAACGATTACCGATTGCTATCCTTTTTATGGGGCTCTTCTGTGTATGCACCCCGGGTTTGGCTCAGGAGGAGTTTGTATTGCCAGAAGCAAAACTACTTACCCGTTTTCCTTTTGTACAGCTAAGCGGCGGTATCGTTATCATCAAGGCCCAAATAGACAATCACCCCGATACGCTGAATTTTGTTTTCGATACAGGCAGCGGTGGTATTTCATTAGATTCACTGACACTGGAATACCTTGGATTAAAAAAAGAACTAAGCGATAAAACAATCAGGGGTATAGCAGGTATTAAACGGGTTGAATTTGCTTACAACCATACATTAAAATTGCCCGGACTCGATGTTGAGAAATTAGATTTTCATATCAATGATTATGAACTATTAACCAGTGTATATGGTTTGAAAATAGATGGCATTATCGGATTTAGTTTCTTAAGGAGATTTATTGTTCATCTTGATTACGACCGGCAGGTTGTAGAAGTATATAGCCCGGGCAGTTTCCGTTATCCTAAAGGTGGCTATATGCTCCATCCTGATTTTTCTACCCTTCCTTTTCAGGCCGCCACAATAAGGGATGAAAGAGAAATAAATGCCCGGTTTATTTTCGATACAGGCGCAGGTTTAACCTTTTTGTTGTCTAAAGAGTTCGTGGAAGATAGTTTGGTGTTTAAGCGAAAACGAAAATTTTACCCAACACAGGCAGAAGGTTTGGGAGGAAAAAAAATGATGGACATAACCATAGCAAAAGAGATAAAACTTGGTCCCTATAAATTCAGGAATGTTCCCGTACATATTTTCGATGATGAGTACAATGTAACTTCCTATCCGAAACAGGGCGGATTAATTGGTAACGATATCATGCGTCGTTTCAATGTAATATTGAATTATCCCGATCGGTCCATTTATATAAAACCCAATAACCATTATCCCGAAAGCTTCGACTACTCTTATACCGGACTGGGTATCTACCTGATAAATGGAGAGATAAGGGTTATCGATATCATCAAAGGCTCACCGGGCGATAAAGCTGGTTTCCAGCCAGGGGATATAATTTTCTCCGTGGAAAATAATTATACCAAAAACATACAGACCTATAAAACACTGTTCCAGAATTCAATCGGTAAAGTTCGGGTGATCATTTTCCGGGAGCAGAAACCCATGATCCTGAATATGGTCATTAAGGATATCCGCCGAAACCGCTGAATCATTTGCGTTTTTGGGAAATACGTGCTTTTGCAGCCTGAATTGGAAAGGTCTCAAAGCTTCCTAAAACCTGCTTTTCACCTAAATTCGCAGATTCAATTGCTACTATGATAACATATGACCGGTTTGTGCTGGATAATGGATTACGCGTTTTGGTACATGAAGACCATTCTACCCCGATGGCGGTGGTTAACTTACTGTACGATGTAGGCGCAAGGGATGAAAACCCAAATAAAACAGGATTCGCCCACCTTTTTGAACACCTGATGTTTGGTGGAAGTATCAATATTCCCGATTATGACGAACCACTGCAAAGAGCAGGTGGTGAAAACAATGCCTATACTACCAACGACCTTACCAATTATTATTGTCAGGTACCTGCTGAAAATATTGAAACCGCTTTCTGGCTCGAAAGCGACCGCATGTTGAGTCTGGCTTTCAGTAAAAAAAGCCTGGATGTACAAAGGAAGGTTGTATGCGAAGAATTCAAAGAGCATTACCTCAATAAACCCTATGGAGATGTTTGGCACAAAATGCGCGAACTGGCTTACACTACGCATCCTTATCGCTGGATGACAATAGGAAAGGAGTTGAGTCATGTTGAACAGGCACATATTGACGATGTAAAACATTTCTTTTTCAAACATTACCGACCAATAAATGCCATATTGGTAGTTACGGGTCATGTTACCACTGAACTGGTGAAACGACTTGCAGAAAAATGGTTTGGTGATATACCAATGGGTGAAAAATACGAACGTAATCTGCCACAAGAACCTATACAAACTGCTGCACGTAAACTGGATGTTTCTGCTGCTGTACCATTGGATGCATTTGTTAAAACATGGCATATAGATGCAAGACTCGAAAAAGGATATTATGCAGCCGATGTAATATCAGAAATATTGGGTGGGGGTGGTTCATCTCGTTTGTATCAATCGCTTGTAAAAGAAAAACAATTGTTCTCTAATCTGGATTGCTACCACTTCGGAAGTATTGATGCAGGTTTATTGGCGATAGAAGGCAAACTGGTGAAAGGTGTAAAAATTGAAGATGCTGCTGCTGCTGTTGATACTGAAATCAGTAATATTCAATCGACCGCTATCAGTGAACAGGAATTGCAAAAAGTAAAAAACAAAACAGAAAGCGTTATTGCCTTTGAAGATATGAGTATTATGAGCAGGGCTAATAGCCTTGCATTATATGAATTATTAGGTGATGCCGAAATGATGAATACCGAACTCCAGAAATACCAGGCAATTACGGTAGATGATATTCTGGCGTATAGTAAAAAGATTTTTAAGGAAGAGAACAGTAATACTTTGTTCTACCGTGCGAATTAATCAATTAACCGGTTGCTTATCGGCAACCATGAATCGTGAATTTCAGCTATGATCAATAGAACCATTGCTCCACCTATAACAGATGCAGTATCTTTTAACTTATCACTAAAACCCTGTGATCGATATGTACTCGATAACCAAACACCAGTATACGCAGTGCACGCAGGCGCGCAGGATGTGGTGATGGTTGAATGGGTGTTTTATGCAGGTAATTGGTATGAGTCGAAGAATATTGTTGCGGGCACTACCAATTTTTTATTGAAAAATGGAACAGCTTCCCGTAATGCTTTTTCCATCAATGAGTATTTTGAGTTCTATGGGGCTTACCTTAACCGTAGCTGTTACAATGAAACCGCCACAATTACGCTTCATTGTTTAACTAAACACCTGCACGAGTTACTCCCTGTTGTAGCAGAAATAATTACCGAAAGTGTTTTTCCGGAAGAAGAACTGGCAATCTGTAAACAAAACCAAAAACAACGCTTACAGGTAAACCTGAAAAAATGTGATTTTGTTGCCAACAGACTTATCGACGAATATGTTTTTGGGTTTCATCATCCTTATGGAAAATATACATCTACGGTTGATTATGATGCTTTGCAAAGAGAAGAGCTAATAGCTTATTATAACCAGTTTTATAAACATGGTACCTGTAAAATATTCGCCGCAGGTAAATTACCGGATAAGCTCGATGAAACACTGAATAAAGTATTTGGTAGTTTGCCATTAAATAGCAAAGAACTACCGGCAGTAACACATGCGATGGAGCCAGCCGATGAAAAAAAATACCGCATTATTAATGATGCGGAAGGTGTTCAGGGGGCCATCAGAATTGCGCAGCCATTTTTTAACAGACACCATCCCGATTTCCCGAAGGTGCAGGTGCTGAACAATATTTTTGGCGGCTTTTTTGGATCGCGTTTGATGAGTAATATACGGGAAGACAAAGGCTATACTTATGGTATACATAGTTATTTCCAGAATCATATTCACCATAGTGCATGGATGATTAGTACAGAGGCTGGAAGAGATGTGTGTGAAGCTACTATTACAGAAGTGTACAATGAAATGGAAAAATTAAGAAACGAACCAATCGATCAGGAAGAGCTTAACCTGGTGCGTAACTACATGATTGGTTCACTATTAGGTGATCTGGATGGCCCATTTCAAATCATCAGCAGATGGAAAACATATATCCTTAACGGACTGGATGAAAAATATTTCTATAACAGCATAGATACCATTCGAAATGTAAGCAGTGAAGAGTTGCAAAATCTTGCACAGCAACATCTTAATCCGGGACAGTTTTATGAACTGGTAGTGGTATAGTATTTCAGCTTTGTAATAAATGCTGTTAAAAATGTTTGGAAATGCGGTGGTAAAAAAAATAAATACTAATTTGAAACGTATCTTAATTATATGGAACGTTTCTTATCAAAAACCATAGCAAGCACATTGGCCATTTTACTGGCAGCATATATCCTCAGGGGTATTCATGTGCAGGATCCACTAACGGCAGTATTGGTAGCAATCGTGATGGGATTACTAAATAGTTTTATTAAGCCTGTACTTATTCTTCTTACGATACCAATTACCATTTTTACACTGGGACTGTTTCTTTTTGTAATCAACATTATTATTGTAAAGTGGGCAGCATCGCTGGTGCCGGGTTTCACAGTAGATGGCTGGGTTGCTGCATTATTTTTCAGCCTCCTTGTATCATTTGTAACTTCTATTATTGAAGCGATTCTCGGAAAAGGGAAGGTGGAAAAAGAAAATTAGTCTTAGCAATTAAGCCATCGAGTTGAGGAAGAATGATGTAAGCGTATAAATAGAACACGGATTATCATGATTTTCATGATCTGTCATGATAAATCTTGAAAATCATGATAATCTGTGTTCCATACTACTCCACTTATGCCTTTGTTTAAAGGGAGTCGATAAGTGTTTTTACTTTCTCAGCTATGAAGTCCCTGACCTTATTAAACTCCTCTGGTTCCATGTGTTTGGGATCTGGTATCTGCCAGTCGATGAATTGTTTGGCGGGCATCCATGGACAAGCATCTCCGCAACCCATTGTAACCACCGCATCAAAAGGAGCATAAACTTTTACCTCTTCCAGCGATTTACTGTCGTGTGTACTCAGGTCGTAACCCAGTTCTTTCATTGCAGCAATAGCTTTCGGATTTACAACACCACTGGGCTTGCTGCCGGCACTGAAGGATTCAATATTTTCTCCTCCATAAATGGTGGCAAAAGCCTGACTCATCTGGCTACGGTTACTGTTCTCTACACAAACAAACAGGAGTTTTTTCTTCATCGGAAATGGTTTTAGTTGCAGCAGCCCGGCGCACAACAGGGAGCTTCTTCGGTTAAAGGTTTTTCAGCGTACACGGTTATACTATAAATACCAGCAGTGCTGTTTCTGAATGAATGTATTTCTTCCTCAGAAAAATAATTACGGAGAATATCATCTGGCAGCAGGATGCTTTTTTCTTTTTGTACCGTAATATTTTTAAAACCAGTTGCTTCAATCAGTTCCAGGTAAACATTTTTCTGAATAGCACCAGATACACAACCGGCATACATTTCTGCAGCTTCTCTAAGTTTGGCAGGAAGTTCCCCCTCGAGTACAATATCTGATATGCTGAAATGTCCACCAGGCTTTAATACACGGTATACATCTTTCAGTACGTTGAATTTGTTTGGAACCAGATTTAGCACACAATTACTAACTACAACGTCTGCAACATTTGCCGACACGGGCATGTTCTCAATATCACCCAAACGGAACTCTACATTATTAAAGCCAAGTTTCTCTGCATTTTCTCTTGCTTTTTCAATCATTCTTTCGGTAAAGTCGATGCCGATTACTTTTCCTGATTCACCGGTAATGGCTCTTGCAATAAAACAATCGTTTCCTGCACCGCTACCCAGGTCTATTACCGTATTGCCTTTTTGAATCTTTGCAAATTCTGTTGGTAGTCCGCAACCCAATCCCAAATCTGCGTCGGGGTTATAACCTGCAAGCTGGGTATAGTCGTCGGCCATAATATTATATACTTCTGTACTGCAGCAACCTGAACCACAGCAGGAAGCTGCATTATCGGTGCGCGATTGATCGGCGATTTCGCCATACTTTTCTTTTACGAGTGCCTTTAAGGCTGTTTCTGTTTGCATTGTTTTTGTTTTTATGATGATAAAAACTGTTCGCGGCCATTACTGTATGAGTTCAGTGCCCTGCATACAGTGATGAACGCTAACAGCATGATTTAGCTTGCTGATCTTTCAGTTTATGAAATAGGGAGGTAAATTCTGTGTTGAATTTTTCAAATGCTTTCCAGTTTATGCAATAACAGCTTCTTGGACCATCTATAGTACCATCAATCAATCCTGCTTCTTTTAATTCTTTCAGGTGTTGCGATACGGTAGACTGTGCAAGGGGTAATACTTCTACGATTTCCCCGCAGATGCATGCATTCTTTTGTGCAAGCACTTTTAATATAGCTATGCGGGCAGGGTGCGCAAGTGCTTTGGCAAATGCCGCAAGGTCCTGTTCCTTTTTTGCGAATGCTGCTGTTTTAGGAGTTGCCATCTTTATCGTTTTTGTACGATAAGACAAAGTAAATACTATTTTTTCTTTTATCGTATAAAAACGATAAATATTTTTTTTGGGCTTTTTTAGAGCATTTGAAGAGAAATGTAAGGAATCGCCGTTTCTCATGAAATAGAGCCATTCATCCCATTTATAATTCCTAGTAATTTTATAAATAACTGATAATCAATAATATAAGTTTTGCCAGTTATTAAGTTCTGCCCATTACCTAAAAAAACTTGGTACTATGTGTTGCATAGTACCAAAAAAGTCCCCATCTTTGTGTTATGAAAGCAAGGGGAAAAAACCAAAGCCTTCAGGAAACCAAAATTGAAAACACTTTAAATAAAGAATCATGAACACGCAAAACACAAACTTCTTCAAACAACTGGGACAGGAGCAACTGAACAACCTGACCAAAGAAGTAAAAGAAACTGTGGCAATGGGAATCAACATCAACAACAAAAATGTATTTGGTGCCGTTGATTACTGGAAGATGCAACGCAACCGCAGAACAAGGATCGTAAGAAGACACCTGGTTGCCTAATATAAAATAATCAAGCAAATAATATTTATCATCATTGTTCTGCTTACCCCCCGAATAGTAAGGGAACAATAAAAACTCCGGCTATGGACATTCAGAACACACAAAGTCAGATGCGAAAGGGTGTATTGGAGTTTTGCATTTTATCCATCATCAGGCAGGGTGAAGTTTACCCCAGTGATATCGTGGACCGAATGAAAGCTGCTAACCTGCACATCCTGGAAGGTACATTATACCCGCTGTTGACAAGATTGAAAAATGCAGGTTTACTGACCTATCGTTGGGTGGAAAGTAACAGTGGACCGCCCCGTAAATATTTCGTGATGACCGATAAGGGCTTAGAGTTCTACAATGAACTTGAAAGAACCTGGCAGGAACTGGCAGATGCGGTACATGCATTAACCCAGCCACCGGCCGGAACGGAACACGAAGAAAATCCAACCCAACCTTAACCAACAAAACTGAACAGAAAATGAAAAAGGTAATCAATATAAACTTCCAGGGCAGGGTAATTCCCATTGAGGAGTCTGCCTACGACATGCTGAAGCAGTATGTGGAAAGTTTGAGAAAGTTCTTTGCTAATGAGGAGGGACGTGACGAGATCATCAATGATATTGAAGGTCGTATTGCTGAACTTTTTGGCGATATCCTGAAAAAAGGTGCTACCTGTATTACCGATGATGCGGTGACTGGTATCATTAATAGCATGGGCCGTCCGGAAGACTTTGAAGGCGAAGAGACAAATGTGAAATCGCAATTAGGCGGTGAAGAGAAAACATATACCTATACCAATACTGCATCAACTGAGGCATCTCCTCGCGGTAGATTATACCGGGATGATAATGAAAAAATTATAGGTGGTGTTTGCGGAGGACTGGCTAACTATCTCCGTATCGATCCTACCATTGTACGATTGGTATTCGCCCTCATAACTTTTATGGGAGGTTCCGGTATCCTGCTGTATATACTATTTTGGATCATACTTCCTTCCAGACCACTGGAAGGAGTATCTTCTACCAAAAGATTATACCGTAACCCGGAAGAAAAAGTGGTGGCTGGTGTAGCCAGTGGTATTGCTTCATACTTCAATATAGCAGTATGGGTACCACGTCTCATTTTCGCTTTCCCGTTGGTACTTGGTATCATTACTTCCATTTTCAGGGGCGCTTTCTGGATGGATGTTGATCCATTCCCCGGTATCATATTCGGATCTTTTGGAGGTACATTGTTTGTAGTGTATGCTGTACTGTGGGCAGTAATTCCTGAAGCAAAAAGTGCTTCTGAAAAACTGGAAATGCGCGGTGAAAAAGTAGACCTGCATACTATTAAAAATACCATACAGGAAGACCTCGAAGGATTTAAAAGCCGTGCCGAAAAATGGGGTGGTGAATTCAAAGATAAAGCACAGCAATTTGGACAGGAGTTTGGTCAAACTGTTGGACAAAAAGGTAAACAGGCCGGAGCTGAAGCAGGTTCTGCTATCAGAAGAGGTGGAAGAAGACTGGGCGGCATAATCGCGATCCTGTTTAAAGCTTTCTTCCTTTTTATCGCAGGTATACTGGCATTCGCTTTATTGGTAACATTGATTGCCTTTATGGTTGCTGGTGTTGGTGTATTTCCTTTGAAAAACTTTTTCCTCGAAGGGTTTACGCAGAACTTCCTGGCCTGGACAACACTCTTATTATTCCTTGGTGTTCCTGTAGTAGCATTTATTACCTGGCTTATCCGTCGCATCATGGGTGTTAAATCTGGTAATCGTTACCTCGGATTTACATTCGCCGGATTGTGGGTTATTGGTTTGATATGTGGTGGTATCCTTACTTATTCTATTGTTCGCAATTTTGATGCAACCGCCCGTGAAAAACACGAGTACACAATCGTACAGCCTTCTACTGGTAAACTCACCGTTAAAGTGCCGGATAGTAAAGTAAAAGTGTATGGTCGCTGGTTTAAAATGGATGGTATAGTGAGTATGAACGACGATAGTCTTTTCCTGAATAATGTACGCCTGCGTATCGTGAAAAGTCCTGATTCAGCCTACCATATCTATTCTTATAAATACAGCAGTGGAAGAGATGAAGGAGCGGCTGTGAGGAATATTCATGAAATATCTTACAGCATCAACCAATCTGATAGTACCATATTGTTAGACCGTGGCTTTGCGCTGAAAAAGGGAACCAAATTCCGTAACCAGGGTGTACAGTTAACCATACAGGTACCAGTTGGCAAAAGAATCCTTGTTGATAGAACTGTATCCCGTAACCTTAACTGGTTCCATGTTGGAAATGGTTACGACTGGGAATGGGATGAAGAATGGAACAGCAATAATGAAGACTGGAACTCGAATGTTGAATATGTAATGACACTGGGCGGATTGGAAAGAATAAAAAGCAAAGAAGATATTGCAAGAGAGAAGGAGCGTAAAACTGAGTCAGATACAGATAATGATGCAATTGAGCAGTATAAAAAAAGCAAAGAAGAATTACAGAAAGAATATGAGCGCAAGAAGCGTGAAGCTGATGAGCTGAAAAAAGAATTAGAAAAACCAGTTGATACGACCCGTTACCGCTACAAAAAAGCAACAGCAATGAATGATGCTGAAATAAAAGCGGATAATGAGCACAAATCAGACAACCAGATGCCTATTGAAGCTTCCAGGTTACTGATGATGCAAATGGTTTATTAAAGAAGGTTGAAGTTGGGAAAAAAGAACCCCGTCCTGTTCTCACGATGGGGTTCTTCCCTTCTCATTTCAAAAAACAAACAGCACTAAATCTGACCCTTAAAACATTATTGCCGCAACTGCTTATTGATAAAAGAAGTGTCCTTATAGACACCTGTTGTGGCCAAAATCAATAAAAGAAAACAGATGAAAATGAAATACACTGTCGCCATCGCAATCTGTATTATGTTACTAACTGGATGTATCCGTTATAATGCAGAATATACAAATAATGGCAGAACTTCATTTAAGGTGCAGGATAGTAGACATATTTACAGAATAGAAGCAAGTTTTAGCCGCTCTAAAACATCTCAGGTAGCGAGAGCCATCGATGACTTGCTTGATACAAATAATGAATTTGAGCCACGTGATCTGCAAGGCACTATTTCATTGGAAGACGATACACGCGTTTATGTTAAACTACGTTCGGGCCGATTGAAAATCAGGTTCAATAAAGATGAGAACAGCGAAACAGCATTTGAACGGATGAAAGACCTCACAGATAAATTGAAAGCTACCTTATACAATAGCGAGGCGAAACTACACTAAGATATTTATTGCTTTCGGATGATAGACCCACTTGCAACCGGCATCTAAAACCGGTGAATATGGTTGAAACCATGTCACCATAAATCATCTGTATGAAAAAAATATTATTACGACTGATTTTCATCATCGTACTGGTACTCTCTATCGTGTACCTGCTGTCCTGGAAATCACCCAGGTATTATATACCGCAATCCACTTATAATACAGCAGATTCCATAGTTCCTTTTTTACAATATACCGGAGAGCATGAGCGGCCTTATCTGTTGAAAGGGAAATCATATATCATATTCGGGGCCACCCATACAAAAGATCCTAAATCAGTACAGATCGTGCAAATGGAAAACCTTTGGTACGATTTTAAGCCAACCATTGCATTAGTTGAAGGCCGACTTGGTTTTTTATTACCACCCTTTATGGATCCTGTAAAAGAATTAGGGGAGGGAGGAATGTTGAAGGCGCTTGCACATAAAGACGGTATCAAAATCATGAACTGGGATCTGTCGAAGCAAGCCCTTGCTGATTCACTTCAACATTATTTTACCCGTGAACAAATTGCGTTGCAACAGATCCTCAATCCCTATTTTGGTAATCTACGATTTGGTAAACCTGACTCACCCGAAAAATTTATTCAACCATACTTTAAACGAGCTGCCTACCTTGGGTTATCAGACAGTATTAAATCGGTTGCAGATATTGACCGTATCTGGAAAAAATATTTTCCTACGTCACCCGATTGGCGCGAAACTTCTGATGAATATACATTGCCCGGTTACCTGGCGGAAATGATGGCAATTTCAAATGATATCCGAAACCGGCAACTGGTTACCATTGTAAAAGAACTCACCCAGAAAGGTGAGCGGGTATTCCTGCTTTGTGGATCCAGTCACGCCTATTGTGTAGCACCCGCATTCAAATAGTCCTCCAATCATTCCTTCCTTGCTCTGGATTTAAATCCGGAGCAAGGAAGGGGTTTAAAACATTTTATGTGCTCATGCTCCTTTCGCTTATTTTTGCGCCACGATAAAATAAGCAGATAAAATGAGCCATAGCAATATCGTTACACCCAATGTAATGTTTTTGGCAAATTCCATCTGACGAAAATCAATTAAAAATAATCAGATGAAAAATACACCCTTCACCGAAAAACACATTGCCTTAGGAGCAAAAATGGCCGAATTCGCAGGCTATAACATGCCCATCAGTTACTCAGGAATCAACGATGAACATGCAGCCGTTCGCAAAAACGCCGGTGTATTTGATGTGAGTCATATGGGTGAGTTTATCCTTAAAGGCGATAAAGCCCTCGACCTGATTCAACGTGTTACTTCCAATGATGCTTCCAAGTTAACCAAAGGCAAAGCCCAATACAGTTGTTTGCCAAATGAACAAGGAGGTATAGTAGATGACCTGATTGTGTATTGTATAGAAGAGAACAGCGTTTATATGCTGGTGGTTAATGCATCAAATATTGAGAAAGACTGGAACTGGATCAGTCGTTTTAATACAGAGCAGGTTGAAATGCATAATATCAGCGATAAAACCTGTCTGCTGGCCATACAAGGTCCTTCTGCAACCAAAATGCTTCAGCCACTCACTGATATGGATATCATGAACCTGAAGTATTACACTTTTGCTAAAGGAACTTTTGCAGGGGTAGAAAATGTACTGGTAAGTGCAACAGGTTATACTGGTGCAGGTGGCGTTGAAATATATTTTGAAGACATAAATGGTGCCGCTGATAAAATCTGGAATGCCATTTTTGAAATCGGTACCCCACAAGGATTGAAACCAATTGGTTTAGGCGCAAGAGATACGCTTCGTCTTGAAATGGGTTATTGTTTATATGGTAATGATATCGATGATACAACATCTCCACTTGAAGGTGGACTGGGTTGGATCACCAAATTCACAAAAGATTTTACTGCCAGACCAATATTGGAAAAACAAAAGGCGGAAGGAATTACCCGAAAACTGGTAGGTTTTGAAATGATTGAGCGTGGTATACCCCGACACGATTACCTGATAAAAGACGCAGCGGGTAATACAATCGGAAAAGTAACTTCTGGTACACAGGCTCCATCGCTGAATAAGGCAATTGGACTAGGTTACGTGAATACTGCTTTTGCGGCAATTGATACGGAGATTTATATTGATATCAGGAATACACTGGTAAAAGCTAAACTGGTTAAATTTCCTTTTGTATAGTTAAATACAATGTTTTTTAAAAAAGCTGTGGCATTATTGTCACAGCTTTTTTATTGGATAAAAGCCAGATTCAATCTGGTTTCAAGGGTATTCAATAGGAAAATAAATATAAACCGTATTTTTAAACATCGTGCTAACCCCTCTACGATATAGTTTGTTCGCATGCTTTCTGTTATTTATGGCTTGTAAACCAAGGCAGCATGCAGCCCCCGGTATAGAACATATTGGTAGTATTGGTGTTGAAATTGGTCAGGCAGTGATGGTTTCAGATCAGCTACAGGGTCTGCCTACAGCGAGTGGCAATAAATACGATAGTTTAAAATATACAGGAGCACACAGAACGCTGAAGTATGGAAGTAAAGTGGTGGTTACCAATACGGAAACCGGTGCGTCTGTAACAGTAAAAATCATAGATCGGGGCCCTTTAACAACAGGACATATAATTGGCCTAAGTAAGGCCGCCATCAAAAAAATTGATACGACTGGTGCACAAATTATACCTGTTCGAATTCGGTATAAGGAATAAAGAACCGCTTGGTTTTTTCAGAAAGACTAACTACGAGTATTGCTTCTTGAGCAGATGCCAGATAAGCATGGTCATAACAGCAGATGAGTTTTTTCCCATCTTTAGTGATTAGTGTATGGGTGAAATAATTGAATTGAAATCCCCGGGAAGATAAATCGTAACGCATTATGGTAACTGGTTCATTAGCATCATTCAGACAGGATTTGAGTATGCGTCTGTTTTTCAACAATAAATGGTTAACACGACGAATCAGTCCTTTTTCTGCCCGGTGTTTTTTATTATTGAATGCGCTTCTGCAATAGTCGTCACAAAATTTTTTATCGGTTCTGCCTATTATGCGCTGCTTGCAGGATAAACACTGCTTTTCTTCGGCTAACATAGTCTTCATTTTATTGCAATTGAAAATAAATGGAATACAAACAGTTTCCCATTTACCAGACCACTGTTTTCGCAAATGCAGTAGTTATACAACTGTTTAACCTGTATTTCTACCTGAATGAAAAATACCCTCCCTGCAAAAAGGATTTCAATCGGAAATAACCGGATATGTTCCGGCTTAAAGTAATGATCAGATTGATATTCGTTGTAACTAAATCGAAAAAATCTGCATTATGAATATGATCAAAAACAAAGTTCAGTTGATTGGTCATCTTGGTCAGTCGCCCGATATAAAAGTGCTGGAAGGTGAACGGAAAGTGGCCAATATGAGTTTGGCAACAAAAGAAAATTATAAGGATGCCAATGGGGCGAAAGTATCAGATACCCAATGGCATTCAATAGTAGCATGGGGTAAGTTGGCGGAGTTCGCAGAGAAATTCCTCACTAAAGGAATACATGTTGCAGTAGACGGCAAACTGGTGAACAGGGCCTATATCGACAAAACTGGTGTAAAAAGGTCGGTTACAGAAATCCATGTCCACGAGATATTAATCATAACCCCTAAAAAAGAAATGTAGCCTTTCTTCTGTACGGCCGGCTTTTCCAGGCTGGCCCATTTTTGGCTTATGGTGTTTGGTTCATAGGCCATAGACCATAGTCCATGGTCCATGGTCCATAGTGTATCAAAGATCTATCATGATAAATCTTGAAAATCATGAAGATCCGTGTTCTATTAATAACAGATAGTGCTTTTACTGCAACCAAATATTTCTTTAAGTAACTGGCTTTAAATTTTCTCCCCCTTCATTATTCCAATAAAAGCAGAAAGTCTATAATAAGCACCCATCAAGGCTTGTAGCTTGCGGCTTGCAGCTTGAAGCTATTTTTCCCTTCACCAATTACTATATTTGCACCCGATGAAAGTAAAACCTAGTTTATATACCATACTCTCTCCAAGGTTATTGGATATTTATGATGTATCGGATAGTGTAGTTGTTATTATTGATGTATTCAGGGCAACATCAACCATTGCTACTGCCTTGTATAATGGGGCAGAGCGAATTATTCCTGTAGATACTGTTGAAAAGTGCATTGCGATTGGAGAGAAAACAGGAGGTATAACTGCCGGTGAAAGAGATGGAAAAATAATTCCCGGTCTGGAACATGGCAATTCACCTGCCGAATACCCGAGATCATTTATAGAAGGTAAAACATTGGTACTTACCACCACTAATGGCACCAAACTATTACATATGGCACTTAATAAAGGTGCTTCAGAAGTAATTACCGGCTCATTTCCCAATATTTCTGCAGTCTGCAGGCACCTGTTAGCACAACAGAAAAATGTTATTCTCGGCTGTTCAGCCTGGAAAGACCGGTTTAACCTGGAAGATGCCATGTTTGCCGGTGCGGTAATACACCAGATCAAAGATCACTTCACCATACATTGCGATAGCAGTCTGATGGCCGCCGATATGTATGGCCTGCATCAACATGATATGAAAAGTTTTATCCGCAGAACCACCCACTGGCACAGACTAGCTTCTTACGGACTCGAATCAGACCTGGAGTACTGTGTAACCCCAGACGGAGCCGACGTACTGCCGATTTATAAGGATGGTGATCTGGTGCGGGGTTGAGTGCATGGTCGATGGACCATGGTCCATAGTCCATAGTCCATGGACCATAGACCATAGCTGAAGCAAGTAAGTTAGCACAGTACACTAACCAAGCGATTTCCTACGAACGCACACATCTGGTTCTACTATGGACTATAGACCATGGACTATTGTATGGATCAATATGTTAGCAAACTAACCAAGCGATTTCCTACGAACGCACACATCTGGCTCTACTATGGACTATCGACCATGGACTATGGGCCATGGACCATCCCTCAATTAACAAACATTTCATCCACATTCTTTCCATTTTACTTCCTAAACTCGGCTGCTTTCCTTTACTTTTGCAAATTGCCCTTTTTTGAAGTGGCAGGTTGTTTTTTTACAGGTAAACAGGGTGTAGCTTGGTTTATTGCCATCTCGTTTGTTTGCTGCTCATAACAGATTGAATTATGGCACTTCCGTATCTGGTTAAACATATTTATAATAGCGGCACCGAAGAAGTGATTCGCAGAGGGAAAAAAATTCATGCACTGGGTAATGTTGAACTTGTGGAGTATGATGAATTGATGGCCAATGTGGTTTTCAGGGTTAAAGATGATGGCTATGCTACCTTTTATAAAGTACATATTAACCAGTTTAAAGATCCTAAAACATTATCACTCCGCTGCTCTTGTCCCTATAACCTTTCCGAAATCTGCCGCCACAAAGCCGGCGCACTTTTTCATTTACAAGATCTGCTCGACAGAAATCAGTTAGGCGAAAAAGAAACCAGTTACGATCAGAAACATACGGTCGTTAAAATGAAACAACTGGATCTGAAACTTATCAAAATGCTTTCTTCCCAGGAGAATGTTGAAAAGGCAGAAGATTTTTTGAGAAGCAGCAGATCAAATATCCTTGAAGCAAAAGATGAACGTGTATTAGCCGAACTGGATTATGAAGGAGAGAAATTTAAAATACTGCTTCAAAAGAATGAAGAAAGAAACTTTGATACAAGCTGCAACTGTAATGCAGAAACAGAACACCCACTTTGTATTCACAAGGATATAGTATTACTTCAGTTACTGCATAATTATGGACCTGCATATTTTGACAGTATCCGTAATTGGGACAAAGAAAAAAATAAATTATTGGCATTGTATGGTTATTCACTAAGTGATGACCTCAGCGGTAAATTTGAATTTACTTATACAGACGGTAAACCATTTCTGCGCGTACTCGATACAAGTATCAAAAGAGTTAGCCTAAATCAACCGGTAGAACCCAAGCCCCGACCCATTGAAGAATTAAAACCGGTAACCCTGGTAGAAGAAACTGAAGACCGGGTAAAAGAATCACTTAAACTGGGGGTAGTAATAACGTTTAATGAACAGCAATATCCCTATGTTCAGTTAGAAGCAGTGCAGGGTGAAACCGATGAAGAAGGTAAAGCCTATATCAGTAAAGTAACCAAACTAGACCTTTCCCGATTCATCAATACAGAAGTATTTGATGAGGACGATAAAACCACCCTTCAGCAGTTACGTAAATTAATGCCATCGGAAGTTAGCCGCTACTTAGATCGTAACTCTCCTTTCAGTGGTATCTGGGAAAATATTATTCAGCAACACAATGATGAATTGCCGGAGGAAACAAGGCATCTCATGAATGAATACCTGCATCCGAAAGTGAAAAAATTATTTTCAGAACTTTCGGAGAGCAATTTTGTATTCAGCTTACCAGAGCGCAAACCTTTTACCACTGCTAATCTTCAAAAAGTAGAACTGGTAACGAATTATATCAGTCCGGAATTCGAAATTAGTTACCAGAAAGGTCAGTATGAGATAGATTGTCGTGTTAAACTACCACTGGCCGATCTGAATATTACAGAAAATGAAAGCAGCTCTTCGCTGTTCTTTAAATACCATCACCAATTTTTTACCTGGCAACGTACAGAAGACATTTTGGTGCTGGAGAAATTCCTGCCTTCAGGTAAAATAATAATTCCGGCAGAAGACTGGTCGGTTCAATTACAACAATTCATCCTCCCACTTTCGAAGGAGTTTAATGTACATTTCGGAAATGTACAAAAGGAAGAAGTAAAAGATGTTAAGCCGGAAGTAAAAGTGATGTTGAAAGAGAAAGGTGAATACCTGCTGTTTCAACCCATTTTCAATTACCGGGGTTATGATGTGCGGTCTTCCGATAAAGAAAAAATTGTTATCCCTGTTGAAGATAAGTTACTGGTGATTCAGCGGAATGTAGAAGCGGAAAAAGAATTTGTTCAAAAAATCGAATCACTTCATTCTCATTTTATTCGTCCTGCAGAAGGAGATATCCTTGCCCTGAAAGGAACCGAAGTATTACGCAACAACTGGTTTTTCCTTTTTGTGGATGCGGTGAAAGAAATGAATATTCCGGTTTTTGGTTTTGAAGCATTGAAGAATTTTAGGTTTAATACAGCGAAACCATCCACTAAAATTTATATCAGCAGTAATACGGATTGGTTTGACGCGAAAATTGAAATACAGTTTGGCGACCAGAAAGTAACAGTAGATGAGGTAAAGAAAGCATTAACCAATAAACAGCAGTTTGTACAATTAGGGGATGGTACGTTAGGTATTCTTCCTGAAGAGTGGATAAAGAAATATTCATTACTCTTCCGCGTAGGTGAGGGTAAGTCTGGGTCTATGAAACTCAGCAAATACCATTTTAGTGTAGTGGAAGAATTGTACATGCAGCGTGATGAAGAAGAATTATTTTTTCAACTCGAAGAAAAATACGACCGCCTCAAGGAAAATCATTCCATCAAAGAAATACCGGCACCAGAACACCTCAAGTCTGTATTAAGACCTTACCAGGAAAGCGGTTTTCAGTGGTTGAACTATTTGAGAGAAGTGCAATGGGGAGGCATTCTTGCAGATGATATGGGTCTTGGTAAAACCATCCAGGCATTAAGCTTTCTCTATCATTTAAAGCAGGAAAACGGTTCGTTAAAGGCATTGGTTGTTTGTCCAACAACATTGATGTTTAACTGGCAGAATGAAATCAAAAAGTTTACACCTGAAGTGAGTTATTATGTGCACCATGGCGGACAAAGAACCAGGGAGAACCTGGCTGCTACCAATGCAGATGTAATCATTACCACTTATGGTACATTAAGAAGTGATATCAAACAATTTGTAGAAGTAGCTTTTGATTATGTGGTACTTGATGAAAGTCAGGCGATAAAAAATCCATCCAGTAAAGTAACTAAGGCAGCCAGTTTAATTAAGGCAAAGAACAGGTTATGTTTAAGTGGTACACCTTTGCAAAACAACACCTTCGATATATATGCGCAGATGAATTTCCTGAACCCGGGTATGCTGGGAAGTGTTGAATTTTTTAAACAGGAATTTTCTATCCCTATCGATAAATTTGGCGAAAAAGAGCAGAAAGATCACCTGCGCAAACTATTGTTCCCCTTCATATTACGCAGAACCAAGGAACAAGTGGCCAAAGACCTGCCAGAAAAACAGGAGATGGTGTTATTCTGTGAAATGGGCGATGAGCAGCGAAGGATCTACGATGCTTACCGAAACGATTATCGGGATAAAATTTTGGGAGTGGTTGAAAACCAGGGAATTCAAAAATCGCAACTTACCATCTTACAGGGCCTGATGAAGCTGAGGCAAATTTGCGATAGTCCGGCAATCATAAAAGACGAAGAAAAATTTCCGAATGTTTCTGTAAAGCTGGAAGAGCTGGGTCGGGAAATAACTGAAAACATCAGCAACCATAAAGCACTTGTTTTTTCTCAGTTTCTGGGCATGCTTGCGTTGATTAAAGATAAAATGAAGGAGTTGGGCGTTGAATATGAGTATTTCGACGGAAGTAGCACGGTTGCAGAAAGAGAGAGAGCGATACAACGTTTTCAGAACGACGATAGTTGCAGGGTATTCCTTATCTCGCTGAAAGCGGGTGGGGTGGGTCTTAACCTTACTGCGGCAGATTATGTTTACATCGTTGATCCATGGTGGAACCCTGCAGTGGAACAACAGGCAATAGATCGTACGCACCGTATCGGTCAAACTAAAAATATCTTTGCTTACCGGATGATTTGTACAGATACAGTGGAAGATAAAATTCTGAAGCTACAGGATCGAAAAAGAAGTCTGGCAAGAGAATTAATAACAGACGATGAAGGCTTTGTGAAAAACCTCACAAGGGAAGATGTGGAATACCTGTTTAGCTAGAGAGCTGAAAGCCCCAAGCTGCAAGTCTTGAATAAGATGAAAATCTGTGTTCTATTAATGCAAGAAAAGCACAAGTTGTCAATTAAAAGCAGCTAGCCTAAAATAACCATTAATCAAGGCTTGCAGCTTGCGGCTTGCAGCTTGAATCCTGCAACTTGCAGCCAAATTTCACCAGACGACCTATACAGTTTTATGCTTCACCGATTTTAACAGTAGGCTTTCCAATCATCATTATAGCTTTCCGTTAATCTTTTTGTGTTGCGGGTAGTCCAAGACACTTATATAGATTCGTAATTCATAATAAACTGAGCATGACCAAATTTCTAACCGCTATTGTATTTCTTTTTTTATCCTATGCAGCCTCTGCACAAACATCTGCTACACTAAGGGGTAAACTGGTTGATACAGTCGGTAAACAATCATTAAAAGATGCTTCTGTAACTATTTTAGACGCCAAAGATTCAACCTTGGATGTTTTTGGGTTAACAAAGGCAGACGGAAGCTTCCTTATCAGCAATATTAGTTTCGGGGAAATGATTGTTGATATCAAATTCCAGGGATATGAGCCCTTCTCTAAAAAAATTATATTCTCAAAAACCAATAGTTCTGTAGACCTGGGTACTATCTATCTGACGATTGCAGCAAATGATTTGGGAAATGTAACTGTTAGTCAGTCAGTTATCAGGATGAAAAACGATACTATGGAGGTATCGGCATCTGCTTTTAAAACAAAACCTAATGCAGTTGCAGAAGACCTGCTGAAGAAAGTACCAGGAATACAGGTAGACAAAAACGGAAATATTACCGCTCAGGGTGAACAAGTGCAAAGGATTCTGGTAGATGGTAAACGCTTTTTTGGTGATGACCCACGTATGGCTACCCGTAACCTGCCTCCTGATGTGATCGACAAAATTCAGGTGTTTGATCAGGCCAGCGATCAGAGTGCATTTACCGGCTTTGATGATGGAAACAGGGTGAAAACCATCAATATCACCACACGTAAAGACAGGCGCAAAGGATATTTCGGAAGGGGAACACTTGGATTTGGTGCCAATTCCGATGAAGGATTATATGATAACAGCTTTAATATAAGTCGTTTTAATGGCGATCGCCAGATTACTGTTACGGGTCAAGCCAATAATGTAAACAAGCAAAACTTCTCAGTTCAGGATATGCTGGGCTCTCTTGGCGGCGGTAATTTTGGTGGAGGAGGAGGCGGAAGAGGCGGTGGAGGCGGTGGCGGTGCCATTGCAGGTCTGCTGGGTAGTGGAAGTGGTGGTGGATTAGTGAATACCTGGGCCGGTGGTATTAACTATCGCGACACATGGAGCCCGAAAACACAATTTTCAGGAAGTTATTTTTATAATGACCAGAAAACTTACCGCGACCAGAAAAGCTTTGTGCAAAACCTGATTCCTGGTGCACCGGATTCATCTATTTTCAATGACCAGAATCAATCTTCAAAGACATACAATAAAAATCATCGCATCAACTTTAATATCGAACACCAGTTTGATTCAGCGAATTCACTGATCATCAGACCTAATATCAGTTTTCAGGATACCTGGTCGCAATCAGTGCAGCAAACAAGTTCTACGAGAGGAAAAATTACGGCGCTCAACAGTTCAACTGCTGACGCGATTCGCAAAAACAATGGGTTCAACGGATCGATCGACGCAACTTTCCGCCATAGGTTTCCTAAAAGAGGTCGTACTTATTCAATCAATATCAATACAGGTGGAAGCACCAATGATGGTACAGGTACAAACTATTCATTGAACCAGTATAACCCAACCAACAGACCTTCGTATAGTGATACAATAGATCAGGTGTATGTAACCAACCGGGATACAAGAAATTTCAGTACTACCTTATCCTATACTGAGCCTATTGCAAAGAATCAGCAACTAGAATTCAACTATAACTATTCAACTAACCTGAATAATTCCGGCAGAGAAACAATGGAGTATAATTCAGGAACAGGCAAATATGATGTACCTGTTGCAACACTTACCAATACTTTTGAAAATACATTTAGTTCAAACAGGGTAACCATGAACTATCGTATGCAACAGGGTAAATTTAATTTCAGTGTTGGTTCAGGCGTACAGGTGGGAGATCTTACGAGTAATAATATTTCAAAAAACACGGTAATCAAACAACATTTTGTAAACCTGTTCCCGGCGGCCAATTTCCGGTATGAGTTTACAAAAACCAAGAGCCTGCGGTTCTTCTATAACGGACGTACTTCACAGCCTAGCGCTGATCAGTTACAGCCTGTAACCGATAATAGTAATCCGCTGAATATCAGAACAGGTAACCCAAATCTGAAACAACAGTTTACCCATAGTTTCCGTTTCCTGTATAATTCCTTTGATGTATTTACGCAAAGACTTGTTTTTGCCACCATCAATGCAAACTTTATTCAGAACGATATTCAGAATGCCACTACTTTCCAGCCAAATGGTGCGCAGCTAACCATGCCGGTAAACCTTAGTGGAACATATACCATCAATGGTATGTTTAATTATGGGTTCCCATTAAAAAGACCAAAGAGTAACCTGAACCTGATTGCCAATGTATCGCGCAACCAGTCGCAGACATTAATCAATAATGCGAGCAACTTTACGCGTAACACAACATTGGGCGGAACGGTATCCTGGACTACCAACCTGAAAGAAGGCTTTGATATGAACTTCTCTTCTAACTCATCTTTCAGCATGGCCCGTTACACTTTGCAGCCACAACAGAATGGCGACTTCTTCACACAAACTGTGTCTACTGAAGCTACCGCTTACTCAAAAAGTGGCTGGGTATTTTCACTTGATTTCGACTACATATATAATGGAGGAAGAAGTAATGGTTACAATACCAGTATTCCATTGTTGAATGCAAGTCTTTCAAAACAAATGCTGAAAAATAAAGCAGGTGAATTGAAATTCTACATGTTCGACTTACTGAACCAGAATGTAAGTATTACCAGAAATATTACCGGCAATACCATTCAGGACGTTCAGACAAGGGTATTAACGCGCTACTTCATGGTAAGCTTTACCTATAACCTGCGTCGCTTTGGTGGTAATCAGCAACAGCAGCGTGGCCCGATGAATATGATGATGCCGGGTGGTGGTAATATGCGTATGATGAGGGGAGGGGGAATGTAATAGTTTAGCAAGAATGCTGAAAACGATAAATATAACCGCCTGTATTTTACAGGCGGTTTTTGTTTTAAGACATTCAACGGATACTTAATTAACAGAATCGTCGGAAATGGTAAAAAGCTTGTTTTTAATGGCATAAATAACCAAACTTACCGCACTGTTTACAGATATTTTTCGATAAATATTTGAAAGATGTCTCTCAACTGTTCTGCTGCTGATACCTAAAGTTTTGCCAATTGAATAACTAGTTTGATTTTCACAAACCAACTTAATAATCTCAATCTCTCTGTTAGATAGGTCAACTTCATTATTAAATTTGTTAGAGAGATAGCTACTATTTTCAAGTAGATGCGTGATTGATTTATTCGTGTTACTTGAAAAATATAAATTGTTTGCCATTACGGCATCTATTGCTTTTACCAACTCGCTGCTTTTTAAACCCTTACTCAAATACCCGGCGGCCCCCGCAAGGAACATATTAATTACGGATTCTGTATTCTCGAGGTAAGAAAAGGCTAAGACCTTAATGGAAGGAAACTTCTTTAATAAAATACCAGTTGCCTGGATACCATTTATGCCGGGCATATTTATATCTGTTATAATGATATCTGGCTTGATACTTGAAACCAATGATATCAATTCCTCACCATTGGATGCCTGTCCCTCTACTTTGTACTTTGAAAAATTTAAAAGATAATTACTAACGCCTTCTCTAAAAAAGTCATGATCATCTGCTATGACGATGGATACCGGATTTACAACTGACATAAGTTAACAGGATTATAATGATATAATACTAGTGCATGTCAGCATTCAAAGAGGGGGGCGCTTTTATTGCTGTTGAGTTTAAAGACAGTTTAAAATTATATAAATACAACATATCAAATTGCGTAGAATTACGTATTGACCATTAAATTTTCCCCTTCTACTTTTGGTTTAGACGATCTTCTAATAAAAAAGCCGATGCGTTTAACCATAACTATCTGTTTATTAATTGTTTTTGTTTTGTCATCCAATGCGCAAATGGAAAACCGCAAATTGGATTTAACAGAAAAACAACAATTCGACTTTGTAAACAAAGTCGAAACAAACATCGAAAAGCTTCAGTCCAGGCTTCAAAAGAGCATAAATGGAGGGATTAGCAAACTGCAAAAGCAGGAAGCAAAGCTGATTAAAAAGATTGCTAAAACAGATTCGGCAAAAGCAAATCTTATGCTGGCTGAATCAAATAACCTCTATAGTAAATTTCAGCATTCACTTAAATTTTCTTCAAACAACGAATGGAAGGAATATTTACCAGGTTTAGACAGCGTTCAAACAAGTATCGATTTTTTAAGTACGGGTAATATATTAAACGACAAACTTTCAAAATCCTTCATATCAGCTTCTGAAAATATCAAAGAATATGCAAACAGTATCCAGGCGGCTGCACAGATTCAGCAACAGTTGAAAGAGCGTAAACGTCTTTTAATGCAGCAATTTCAACAGTTTGGGCTCGTAAAAGAACTGAAAAAATTGAATAAAGAGTTCTTCTATTACCAGCAACAATTCAATGAAATAAAGTCTTTGCTTTCGGATGGCTCAAAACTGGAAAAAAAAGTACTTGGATTAATCAGGGAATCTGAAGCGTTCAAAGATTTCTTTAATACGAACAGTCAGTTTAGCGCTCTGTTTCCGGGCGGTTCAGGAGGTATTGGTTCACCTGCCGGAACAACCGATAACCTGCAAACTATAGCAGAAATACAGGCAAGATTGTTAAGATCCGGAATGGATAATATGGCCGTTAACAATGCCCTCACCAATGCGCAAACTGAACCATTAACAAGTGCGCCATCTCTAAGATTACCCGGAATGAACGATGGAGAAGCCTTAACCATGCCAGATTTTTCACCAAATCGTCAGAAGACAAAAAGCTTTTTCCAACGAATAGAATTGGGCTGGAACCTGCAAACAAGAAGGGCCACAAATATACTTCCCTCCCTGGCAGATCTTGGATTAAGTATCGGATACAAACTAAACGATAATAGTGTTGTCGGTACCGGCATAGCCTATAAACTGGGTATGGGTAATGGATGGAAAGATATCAGGTTCAGTCACCAGGGAGTAGGATTAAGAACTTATGCAGATATAAGAATTAAAGGAGGGTTCTGGCTTAGCGGAGGGTATGAAAAAAATTATATGCAGGCATTTTCGCGTTTTTCCCAGATCAACGACTGGCAGCATACCGCTCTTTTAGGCATTACGAAAAAACTGAAGATTAATAAGAAAAAGGAAACCAAAATACAGTTGCTATACGATTTCTTAAACCGAACAAATGGTCAGCAGCCGTTGCAGTTCCGTTATGGACAACTGTTTTAAATAAATTATTTAAGCATAATACCTATATATATGATCAGCAAAAAATGGAAAGGACTGTTTGTTTTTTGTTTTTGCGTTTCATCGGTGATGGCGCAATACGATGAATCATCCAATCAGGAACTAAGGAAAGTGGCCATTGCCCCTGGTCCTAATGCATCTGCCATCGGCAAGTATGGCGATATGCCTGTTTCATTAAGTACCGGCATTGCATCGATAGCTATTCCTTTTTATACCTACAGTGCTCCTCAAAAAGGGGCAAGTTTTAATGTTGGGCTCAATTACCATTCAGGAGGAATCAAGGTGGAAGACATGGCCTCCAATGTAGGTCTTGGCTGGTCGCTGAATGCAGGTGGAATGGTTTCCCGGACTATGCGGGGAAGACCTGATGAGGATAGCTACGGCTATTTAAATACCTCAGCGCTTCCTTATTATTATACGAATGGGTATGATTTAACTTCTACACCCTCAGGTTATCCCTCTACCAGCGCAGGAATATGTTACCAGAACGTTTCTTATGGTGATTTCCTTTCTGTGCAGGGTGTATCTGAAAATTCACTCGATGGCGAATGCGATATTTTCCAGTTTTCAGTAGGGAATGTATCAGGAAAATTCTTCTTTAAAAAAGACGGCTCTATACAGCTTGTCTCTCAGAGTAACTTGAAAATTACTTACTCAATTGTGAGTGGATCGATTGATGAATTCATCATCAAAGATGAAAAAGGGTTTAAGTATGTATTTAATCAGAAAGAATGGTCTACTGTTTCCAGTTCATTAAGTGGGGTGCCGCCTACACTGCCTACTTATGTCAGTAGCTGGTACGTCACCAAAATTGTATTCCCCGATGCTGTCAATGAAATCAATTTCACTTATGGTGGTAGTGGCAGCTCTCTGACGTACCAGGGCGGTTTTTCTGATTCCTATCGCCTAACCATCAGTGGTACTACCATCGTAGCTTCCAACCTTACCCAAAGTTATAATGATATATCTGGGTATGTAACTCGTATCTCCCAGATCAGTTTTCCGGATGGAACAGAAGTAGATTTTACTTATGGTTTCTCAAGAGATGATTATTACGGTGACAATGCATTAACCGCAGTTACCATTTCAAATGGTACGGTGCAAAAAACCTTCACACTGAGCTACGGCTATTTTGAATCTGATTATTGTGCCGGATGGGCCTATGGTTGTACACCCCCTTTAGGATATTCAAGTAATGATTTTTACAAAAGACTTAAACTGGTTTCTGTACAGGAAAGTTCAGGTTCACTTTCGCTTCCTCCCTATACATTTGAATACAATTCAACCAAACTACCTGTTCGCAATTCAAAAGCACAGGATTGGTGGGGTTTCTACAATGGGCAGGGTTATAACGGCACCCTGAATGGCTCAATTTATGTACCGGCTATCTCTCAAAATACCTATGGGGGTAATAAAACACCCTCCCTTACCTATGCAAAAGCATGGACCCTGGAAAAGCTAAACTATCCAACAGGTGGTTATACCAGTTTCGACTACGAACTGAATTATGGCTATGAGTCCTATTCTTCCACCTATATGTCGGTTGGGGGCTTGCGCATAAAAACAATTACCGACTACGATTCTGTTGCAGCAGTTGCTAAAGTTTCCAATTATACATATACCACTTCTTCTTCTGCTTCTTCAGGAGTGGTACGTGTAATTCCAAGCCATGTTTATTATTGGAACAGGTGTTACCTGGCATGGTCCTGGACTTATGAAGATTACCTGAACCAAACTTCACAACCCACACAGTCGCTATCTTATTTTAATGGTAGTCCCATTATTTACAGCAGGGTGGTGGTCGACAATACCATCAGTTCTGTTTCAAACGGCTATGTTATTCATGAGTTCACCAATACACCTGCTTATAATGGGCCAGATAACGATTTCCCTTATGTACAAAAACAAGACCTCGACTGGTCGCAAGGTTTACCACTCACCACTTCCTACTATTCAGCATCCAATGTGTTGCTGAAGAAAGTAGAAAATGAATACGATAATTATTATTTCACACCCTCTATTTCCGATGGCAACAGCCGTAACCTGATTGCCGGTTTATACTATTGGGATGATGTAAATACGTTTAGCGAAAAAATGTATGGGGCGAGGGCCTATTATATGACTTATGGCCGCAGCGACCTGAAAAAAACCACTGTTACCGATTATGACGCCAGTGGGTCTGTTGCTACGGTAACCAATCATTACTATGATAACGCCAGTATTTTTACATCAACCAGAAGCGTACAAACAGACAGTAAAGGGAACAGCATTACCACCGAAAGAAAATTTGCACATGATTTTGTGGGGCAGTCTATCCCCGATCAGATGATCACCAAAAATATGGTTGCTGTTCCACTGGAAGTAAAGCAAACCAATACAACCAACAGTACGGTAATCGGATGGTTCAAAAATGTACATGCACTATTCAATAGTACTACACTCGATTTATCTACACAGGAACGTTATGACCCTCAATCAACAGCCTGGGATACTGAATTGCAGGTGTTGAGCTACGACAGCAAAGGAAATATTGCAGAGATACAGGGCAGGAATAATATTACCACCAGCTACCTGTGGAACGAAAACGGAAATTACCCATCTGCAGAAGTAGTGAATGCGCCGGTATCTGCCATAGCCTATTCAAGCTTTGAATCAAGTGGTAAGGGGAACTGGACTTATTCCGGAACCATTAATACAGGAGGAGGTGCCACGGGAAGTAATAGTTATAGTTTATCCAGCGGAAACATTACACATTCCTCGCTTAATTCAGGTATAACCTATACGGTTAGTTACTGGCTTTATGCGGGTGGCTGGGTATCAGGCATTTCTGGTACGTCTGTGGTCACTAAAAATGGTTGGACATTATATACAGCAACTGTTTCTGGTACAACCAGTCTTTCCATCGGAGGTTCTGGTTATATAGACGAACTCAGGCTCTATCCTTCCACAGCACAAATGTCTACGGTAACCTATAACCCCCTTACAGGTGCTACCAGTAAAACAAATGCCAACAACCAGATCACCTATTATGAATACGACGCACTTGGTCGTTTGCAGAGTATACGTGACTGGGATAAAAACATAGTGAAGGCATTCGATTATAAGTATAAAGTAAACCCAACTACTAACTAACTGATCAGTATAAAGAATATTATATGCTTTTATCCATCATACATAAACAGGTTCAAAAATCAGCAGTTGCTTTTTTTGTAACCATAGTTATACTTGCATCAGTGCAGGCACAGGTGCAGCCGAATAGTTCAACACAACCTTCTGTATCACCTGTAAGTACACCTTCTGCTTATACAAGTGGCAGGCTGGCTAATCTTGTTCGAAGCTGGGATGCAACCCGTCCTTACAGTTCTTATAGTAGTGTAAGTTCGGCTGGTTATACTGAAGCAAAACAAAATACTCAGTATATCGATGGATTGGGCAGGTTGCTTCAGTCAGTGGATAAACAAATGAGTCCGGGAGCAAAAGATATGGTGCAGCCTTATCTGTATGATGCATATGGCAGACAGGTATATCATTATTTACCCTATACTTCAGGTTCTGCCACGGACGGATATTTTAAATTAAGTGCTTTTTCAGAACAGGCAAGTTTTATGTCGGGAACCTATAGCGGGGAAAGTGTTTATTATGGTAAATCAGATATTGAGTCTTCTCCACTGAATAGGTCATTGAAAGAAATGCCGGCCGGAAATAGCTGGGCCGGCAGTAATGTTGGAACAAGCAGTGCTTATGAATCAAATGGTTCAAGTGAAGTAAGACTCTGGACCATTGCACTTTCCTCAGGATCCAAACCGGTTAGTACAGCTTATTATGCCTCGGGTGTTTTATTCAGACTGGTTACAACAGATGAAAATGGTAAAAGGGTGGTTACTTATAAGGATAAGCACAACAAGGTGGTATTGAAGAAAGTAGAAATTAAGCAGGGTTCTGCCGCCAGTATTGGCTCACATACCGACTGGCTTTGTACTTATTATATTTATGATGACCGCAATAACCTGCGTTTTGTGTTACAGCCACAGGGTGTAGAAGACGTTGGCATAACAGCGGGTTCTATTGATCTTTCGAGTTATAGTGCTATTGTGAATGGGCAGTGTTTTTATTATGAGTATGATGGCCGTAACCGCATGATACTTAAAAAAGTGCCGGATGCAGAAGCTGTTGAATTGGTGTATGATGGTCGCGACAGGCTAATCATGACCAGAGATGGTAATATGCGCAATACAACTGGGCAATGGCTGGTAACAACTTATGACGCACTTAACCGACCATCTGCCACTTATTTGTGGACCAATAGTTCCACGGCTTCCTATCACCAGGGGCAAGCAGCTTCGAGCAGCACATACCCATCTCTCAGTGGCACATATATCTTACTGACCGAAACTTATTATGATAATTATAGCTGGGTGGGTAGTACGGGCATGCCATCTTCTTTTAATTCAAGTGAAACTTCATCTGGTTTCCTCACGCCATCAGACAATACAGCTCCCTATCCAAGAAGCATCAGCGCCAATGCTACCGCAACAGGTATGGCAACCGGCACAAAAGTGCGTATGCTTGAAACAGGCGCTTATTTGTATACCGCGAGCTTTTACGATGAATTTGGTCGTTTAATTCAGTTGCATTCACTCAACCAGACCGGTGGTATCGATATCACCACCAACCAATATAGTTTCGATGGTAAACTGCTGGTATCCAAATTCAATCACAATACAGGCTCTGGTTTTTACCCGGGGAGTGTTGTATTCTGGACAAGAAATACTTATGACCATGCAGGCAGACTGCTTACCATTAAAAAACAGGTAAACAGTGGCACAGAAGTTACCATAGCTACAAATACTTACAATGAAACCGGGCAGCTTTATACCAAAGCCTTACATACCTCTCCGCTGGAAACGCTTACTTATGAGTACTCCATAAGGGGTTGGTTGAAAGCCATCAACAAAGCCTATGTGTACTCGGGGGGCAGTAATTATTTTGGGATGAATATTTCCTATGATTATGGGTTTACCCAGAACCAGGTAAATGGAAATATAGGAGGCATCAGTTGGCGTGATGGTTATAATTATACACAGTACAATTATGGCTATTCCTACGATCCTGCCAATCGATTAATGAAAGCTGATTTTACAGGAGGTTCAACCGATTACAGTTCGCAGATGGGTGATGGTTCAACACCTACCACGGCTTATGATGCAAATGGTAATATCAAAAAACTAATCCATAAAGCGGGCTCAAATATAGATGACCTTGAATATGGTTATATCACCAATAGTAACCGCCTGAATTATGTTCGAGATGCTAATTATACTCCTTCATCTACACTGGGTGATTTCAAGGAACCGGCACAGAATTATAATACGGATTATGCTTATGATGATAATGGCAATATGATTTCAGATGCCAATAAATCTATTTCTGCTATTGACTACAATTTTCTGAACCTGCCGCGGCAGGTTACGATGACGGGAACCGGAAATGGAACCATAAATTATTCTTATGATGCACTTGGTGTAAAACAGAAGAAGACTGTGACGGAAGGAAGCACGGTAACCAACTTTTATTATATCAATGGTTTAGAATACAGTGATGCAGGGGAGTTAAGACAGATACCACATGAAGAAGGTCGGATACGCCGTAAACCAGATGGTTCTTATATCTACGATTATTACCTTAAAGATCATTTGGGAAGTGTTCGTGTAACATTATCGGAAGAGCAGCCAGCAACGGTATATAGTATGGTTACCAGCGAACCGGAAAATGAGGAGCAGGAAACAAAGTATTTTTATAATGTAAAAGAAACCCGGGCTCAAAAGCCATCTTCACACCCCACCAGAAAAGCAAAAGACCTGTATGCGAGTAAACTAAAAGGAGGAGAGAAAAAGACAGGTCCGGCAATACTGTTAAAAGTTACAAAGGGCGATAAATTATCTTTTTCAATAGAAAGCTGGTATGAGCGTAAGAACAAGGGAGGAAAGGATAAAACGATTGCCTTATCAGAAATAGCGAAACTTGCAACGGGCAATATCCTTGAAGCGGGTAAAGCGAGTGCGCTTTCTGCATTTTCAACAGAAAGCCTGTTGCCTGCCTTGAGTTCATTTTTAAAGGACCAGGATAAAACTGCCAATACCGGCAAACCCAAAGCTTTTTTAAACTGGGTATTACTGGATGAAAAGCTACAACCCTATAAAGACGATACAACGCTGATCGGCAAACCTGAATATAGCGGTTACTCGCAGGTTGGTGAAGAAAGCAAACTGACCAAACATGTTAAAAAAGACTGGAAAATTGACCGCAGCGGCTATGTGTACATATTTAGCAATAATTTAGATGAAGAAGATGTATTTTTTGAGAACTTTACAGTGATTACGCAGTCGGGCCCAATACTGGAAGTGAACCATACTTACCCATTTGGTTTAACAATAGATGGTATTAGTGGCCAGGCATCTGGCAGGTTGGAGAATAAGTATCGGTTTAATGGTGGTAATGAATTACAGAATAAGGAGTTTAGTAATGGTAATGGGCTTGAATGGTATGATGCCAAAAACAGAATGTATGACCCTCAATTAGGAAGATTTTTTCAGATTGACAAGCTTTCTGAACTTAGTATAGATTTTACACCTTATGGATTTGCTCGTAACAACCCAATTCGGATGAATGATCCATTAGGTTTGAGAGAAGATACGTTAAATGGAACTTCGGAAGAAGTAATGGTTAAATCATCCAGAAAAGAAGTTGCTACAAAAGCAATAAATAAATATGACTATGGTCAGATTACAGGGTGGATAGATTTTCAGCGTAAGAAAGGAAATAGTATTGAGGCGATACGAAACTGGGCATTACTAAACCCTTATTTGAGTAATGCAGCATTAGACAGAATAATGGATGGTACATCTGAAACTGCTGTTTCAATTCGTGATGCTAAAGCTGAGGCTTGGGAATTGGAAGGTAAGATATTTGCTGCTTTACTTGCAACTATTACAGGTTCAGAGTTATTGGCTTTAATTGAAGCAGAAGCTGCAGGTGTTGCTGCTGGTAGAGGGGTCGCTTCAATAACTTCAAAAACTAAAGATATTATAAAAGGCATAGATGCTTTGATAAAAGATGGTTCAATACTTGCTAATTATAAAGTCCAAGTCGGCCTGTCTAAAGTAATTAAAAATGCACCTGATTTAGCCAAGATTGCAAATACGGCTAAAAAACTTTATCAGAACAAAGCTTTGAAAGAAGCCGTAAAGGAAATAATCAAAGAAGTTCGTAAATCTTTATAATTATGACTCTGTTAGATAGGTATAGAAATTTGATGAGGCTAATACAACCTGATAAATGGAAGTATTTTCACTATAGGTCACTTAATAATTTTATCCTACAATTAGATAATGAAATGTTAAGCAATGATAGGGATTATTTAAATCAGAAATTGATTGATTTCTTTGATGTGATCGGCGAAAATGTGTCTGAACTTGATGGTCAAGTTGGGATAGAAATATTTGAAAAATACATCAATCCTATTGGAAAAAAACTGAAAAAATATGGGTTTAAAAGCATTACCCCAATAAAGTATCTTTTTCTTTATTCGGTTATGATTGACTCATTATTTTTTTTAGCATTCTACCCCTTCCCATATCCCATTTCGACTGCAATAGTTTTACTATATTATACTATTCGTATGAAATGGATATATAACTCAAACAAGGTTTATGGCACATTTTATTAGTTTATTTAAATTGTCCATTAGTCTTAATGTCTAAATCAACCGCTCCATAAAAAGGGCGGTTTTCCGCAGATTGGGAGGTGGAATCATATTGATCCTTTAAGTGATCAGATGCGAAAATGGTCTCCTTATGTATATTGTTTTAATAATCCAGTTAGATTTGAAGACCCTGATGGCATGAAACCTGGGGATAGGTACAGAAGTAAGGACGCAGCTGCATTAGCTTGGGCGAAAGATTATGCTGGGCTTTCTATCTCTGATAATAGAGAATTATCTTCATTGATATATTCCTTTAAAAAAGGGAATAGAACATTCTTTTCATATACGCCTGAACAACATTTTTTCTTCTCAGCGTGTACTTAATCCAGTGAAGTTCATCGCAGTGTCTCTGAGGTACGAAGGACGCTGCGTGTTACACAGCCAGCGAGTGCCAATTGCTTTTAAACTTACAAATGCGTTACAGAGAAATTGAGCCTTAAAATTAATGATTAACTTTCCTATGTGTAAGTGGCCGCAGAGACCTCTACGAGAGACATATGCGGGGAATCTGCCATAATGTATAACTTTCGGAGAATAAAATGATGACAAAAACTAAATCTAATACTAAAATTGGCGATATTTTTTCAGTGGAAATTGGTCCCGCGGAGAAAAAATACTTTCAATTAATAGCATTTGACCTAACTCAATTAAATAGTGATGTAATTAGAGTGTTTAGACGTATTTATTCGGAGGATTCTAATCCAGACTTTTTGGAAGTCGTAAAGGGAGATGTTGAATTTTACGCTCATTGTGTTACAAGACTAGGGTTAAAAATGAAATTTTGGAAAAGGGAATACAATGTTTCTGATGTAGGCGATTACACTAACATTCTTTTTAGGAGCAGCGGAGATTCACCAGAGGCCAAAACCTCAAAGAATTGGTGGGTATGGAAAATTAATCAAAGTCAACAATTTGTTGGGGAGCTTAAGGGAGAAAATCGAATGGCAGAAATAGGCAGCGTAATGCCTCCCGATAGTATTGTTTGCAGAATTCGAACAGGAAATTATGATTTTGCATATCCTGATTTTTAGCATTAATTTTTTTCTCCTCAGGGTGTTCTTAATCAAGCGAGGTTCGTCGCAGTGTCTCTGAGGTACGAAGGACGCTGCGTGTTACACGTCTTGGGTGTTAGATCAAAACAAAGTAATCATGCATATTGTACTTAATTACTGAACCTGCTGCACTCCGTAGTGTTCGTATTGTGTTATTGTATTTTTGACTCATGTCAGTACGTAAAAAAATCAGAGAAGTAAATGGTGTGTACTTTATAACATTTACCTGTGCGAGATGGTTGCCGTTATTTGAAATGACGAATGGTTATGATGCGGTATATAAATGGTTTAATTACTTAAAATCCTGCAATCATCATATAGTTGGATATGTGATTATGCCCAATCATGTACACGCTGTAATTGCCTTTTCAAGAACTACGCAACTGATAAATACAATTATAGGAAATGGTAAACGATTTATGGCGTATGAGTTGGTGAAAAGACTTACACTGTTAGGCAGACAAGATATACTGGAACAACTATCAGGTTGGGTAAATAAGACAGATAGGTTAAAGAATAAACAACATGAAGTATTTGAGCCATCATTTGACAGAAAAGAATGTTACTCAATTGCATTTATGAAACAGAAAGTTGACTATATTCATAACAATCCATGTAAAGCAAGGATGCCAGGGATAAGAATACCGGAAGATTATGCGCATAGTTCGGCAAGATATTATTATACAGGCATACAAGGGTTATATCCAGTAATTACCTATATGGAGTTGCAGGACATAGATTTGAGATGAACATAGGAAGATGCCTTGTAATTGTAGGCCCACAAAAGTGCAGCACGCGGAGTCCTTCGTGCCTCAGAGACTCCGCGAAGAACGCTCAAGTATGAACACCCTACGGAGAAGAAAAGTATCCGAGGACTTGCAAAGGGCAGGATATAGACAATATCAATAATAGAGTATGAAAAAAACAACAATAATTATAATAATAGCTGTGATATTTTTTGGGTGTAATAAAAAGCGAATGGTAAAATCGCCCGATGGAAAGAAAGAGTTGCTCTTTACTTGGATAGAAAGCTATTCCCCATCAAATAGAAGTTATATAAAAATATCCTTGGCGGAAGATCCGAAAACATTTGTATCAATTAGGCCTATATTAGATTTTCCAATAGCGATATACTGGGGGGATACAATTAAGATTCGCAAAGGCATAATAGTAGACCTTGATACGACTTCCGGCCTTATGAACTGGCGAAGTGATCTTGAGAAACAAGATATACGGCAAATGATAATTCAAAAAAATACTTTTGATTCATTAAAATGGCAGTCTATTTCATTGCAAAAATTATTTGATTAAAATTTTTTCTCCTCAGCGTCTACTTAATCCAGCAAAGTTCATCGCAGTTTCTTTGAGGTATGAAGTCCATGGGACTTTGGAGGACGCTGCGTGTTACACGTCTTGGGTGTTAGATCAAAACACAGCAATCATGCATATTGAACTTAATTACTGAACCTGCAGCACTCTGTAGTGTTTTTTTTTCTCCGCAGGGTGTTCTTAAGCAAGCGAGGTTCGTCACAGTGTCTTTGGAGGACGCTAAGTGTTACCCAGCCAGCGTGTACCATTTACTTTTAAACTTTTTTCTCCTCAGCGTCTACTTAATCCAGCGAAGTTCATCGCAGTGTCTCTGAGGTACGAAGGACGCTGCGTGTTACACAGCCAGCGAGTAACAATTACTTTTAAACTTACTAATGTGTTACAGAAAAGTTGAGCCTTAAAATTAATGATTAACTTTCCTATGTGTAAGTGGCCGCAGAGTCCTCTACGAGAGACATATGCGGGGAATCTGCCATAATGTAGACCTTGCGGGGAATAAAAGTTCGACTTATGAATAAAATATTCTTTTTTATTTTACTTGTTGGAGTTGTTTTGTTTTGGTTTGGTGAAAAACGAAAATTTTACCAGTTTGGTGATGGGAAATATCTAACAGTTTGGAAAACGTATGGGGGCGTTTGTTACATTATTCCAGGGAAATATTTTGGAATAATAAAGCCGTCTGATGGATATATTCAATCTCCTATAACAGATGCAATTGTTTTGTTCTCATCAAAACAATTTGGTGATACTATTGTTTATAATTCCTTGTCTAGCGTAACTCCTGTTAATTCAATAAGTAAACACATATACTTCTTAGATTTGAATTTAGAAAAGGAACGGGTTTATCCATTTTTGTATGAAAATACAATGACAAAGGCAACAGAAGTAAAGCAGGGTGTAAAATATTTGCATGTACTTATCCGTGATAATTTTGCTATAGGAAAAAATGGCATACGATTAAATTAGAGTTTTTTTTTCTCCTCAGCGTCTACTTAATCCAGCGAAGTTCATCGCAGTGTCTCTGAGGTACGAAGTCCATGGGACTCTTTGGAGGACGCTCGTTACACAGCCAGCGTGTACCATTTACTCTTAAACTTACTAATGTGTTACAGAAAAGTTGAGCCTTAAAATTAATGATTAACTTTCCTATGTGTAAGTGGCCGCAGAGTCCTCTTCGAGAGACATCTGCGGGAAATCTGCCATAATGTAGACCTTGCGGGAATAAAATAAAGTTGTAATCCAAAAATTATGATAATGAAAATTCTGATGACTATTTTAGGAACTGTTTCTATTTTCTGTTATTGTACAACTTTTAAGAGTAGTCTTTCTGGGATACAAAACAGATATATGATAAAATCAATTGATTCTATTAATAACTGGTATATAGTATATGCTTCAAGAAAAGACAGTATGTACAAGATAGTAACTGCGAAAACATCTGAAGGTCTGAAGTGTACCCAAAAAATAATTATTAATAATTACTATAACCTAAAATTATACTCCAGAAAAGAAAACGCCCCTGTAATAAATGGTGTAAAAGTTGCTCCGACCAATTCTCTTGATATTCAGTGTTATGCTTTTGACGAAGCAACGAATATTTGTGTTGAGCCAAAAAAAAACATCTACGACTGGTATATGACTTCAAATATCAGAGGGCTATGCTATCATGAATGAAATTGCACACTTGCAACATTCACATTTTTCCTTAATAAAATGGTTCAAATACAATCCAAAACCACTCCACAAAACGGAGTGGCTTTTTTTTCTCCTCAGCGTCTACTTAATCCAGCAAAGTTCATCGCAGTGTCCCTGAGGTACGAAGTCCATGGGAGAATCTTTGGATTTTATCACAGAATCTGCGTGTTACACAGCCAGCGTGTACCATTTGTTTTTAAACTTACTAATGCGTTACAGAATAGTTGAGCCTGAAAATTAATGATTAACTTTCCTATGTGTAAGTGGCCGAAGAATGCTCTACGAGAAACATCTGCGGGGAATCTAATCTGCCATAATGTATAACTTTCGGGGGATAAAAAAATGATTATGTTATTTGAAAAAAGGAAGAAGCATGTCGCCAAATCTTCAAGACAATGGAGGGAATTGGTTTATAATGCAATGCTAAATGATGGCAAGTTAAATGTCTTACTCACAGATGGGTTGTTGTCTATTACTAAGCTGGTAACAACAATAGATTCAGAGGATGCAAGGTTGAAAATAAAAGAATATGTTCTTGCTTCTAATGGAAAAAAAATACAGGGATTAGTTGACAGAATTCCATTAGATTTTGATGAATGCAGCTACCCTTTGATTAATTTGTTTATATTAAAAAATCGCTCAGGCCAATACATTATAACCATCGCAGAAACTGCTGACTTTTCTCAGTTTACGTTTGTTGACATTATTAAAGGTGAATTTATTTCTGAAAATAAGTTTGAAACGGTTATGCGAGTTTTCCCAATATAAGGTTTCATTTTTTTTCTCCTCAGCGTGTACTTAATCCAGATAAATTCATCGCATTCTCTGAGGCACGTAGGACTGCGTGTTACGCCGCCAGCGTGTACCAATTACTTTTAAACTTACTAGTAAGAACACCCTACCGGGGATAAATTATAGCTGTTTATCGCAATACCATATCTCGCTATTACTTAAGGCCATGCTCAATACATCTTCATAATAACAACAGTACCTAAACAGGGCACAACACGCATATGGTGTTGTGCTGTGTTGATGGTGTGCTGATGATGTGTAGATGATACGGGTAAGTACTTAATAATGAGCGAATTAGAGACAGGTGTTTTTTTGTCTAAAAATGTGGTCATCACCACTTTTTAAAAGCTCCGAAACTTGCTAAAATTGCTTCTCTCCAGGGTTGGGATACCCTTTAAAAACTAACGCCTGTAAGTAAAATCATCCTATTTAATATTCCTTTCATAAAAAAATACACCACTATAACCCAAACTGTTATAATTTTACACCCTCAAAAACTAATAAGTTTTAAACAGTGAAGCAGATCCTGATCAATTACCTTTACCTCCTATTGAACACCCCTAAACAGGTGTTTTCAATAGAAGCTGCTTTTAACTTCCTCCCGCGACCCCGACGTGGTTGCTGATAGGACGAGCAACTGGCACTTGCCCCTATCAGTGGAAAACTCCCCGGAATTGTTTTTCTGACAGGTAGCTGTCGTTCCCTTTACGTTATTTAATTTTTATAAGTTGGAACAAAATATCATTGTTCGTGTAGCCAATAGTGGCGACACAGGATATGCACAAACCATTACCGATGAAATGGAATCATCGGCCAAAGCACGTGGAACAGGTATCGCCAAACGAAGCCCGGAATATGTAGCAAAGAAAATGGATGAAGGTAAAGCCGTTATCGCTTTATTACCCGATGGAACCTGGGTAGGGTTCTGCTATATAGAAGCATGGGGACACGATTCTTTTGTAGCCAATAGCGGCCTCATCGTTTCGCCTGCCTTCCGTAAAAGCGGAGTAGCCAAGCTTATTAAACAAACCATATTCAACCTTTCAAGGGTTAAGTACCCGAAAGCTAAAATTTTCGGCTTAACCACCGGACTGGCTGTTATGAAAATTAACAGCGACCTTGGTTATGAACCGGTAACCTATAGCGAACTTACCGATGATGAAGAATTCTGGGCAGGCTGCAAAAGCTGTGTAAACTATGATGTACTGATGAGCAAAGAAAGAAAAAATTGCTTCTGTACCGCTATGTTATACGACCCTGCCGATCATTTTGAACCGGAAGAAACTTCTTCAGAGTTTAAAAAGAATTCTAAAATATATGAACGCTTTATGAAACTGAAACAACACAAACTGTTGCGCATGTTTCGTAAAAAAGAAAATGGCGGTGCAGCCATCAAACCAAAATCATTTTTTCATCACCTGTTTAATCTCTGATTATACAGGATCATTGTACCAGTAAAGCAAGCATCGTATGAGCACTCTTCCTACATCACTTCCCGCAGGCACCAAAGTAGTATTGGGTTTTAGTGGCGGACTCGACACATCTTATTGTGTAAAATACCTGACCGATGAAAAAGGCTATGAAGTTCATAGTGTAATTGTAAATACCGGTGGTTTTTCTCCGGCAGAATTAGAACAGATCGAAGCACATGCCTATAAACTAGGCGTAAAATCGCACACAACAGTAGATGCAGTAAAAAGCTATTACGATAGTATCATTCGTTTCCTTATATATGGTAATGTACTCAAAAACAATACTTACCCTTTAAGCGTAAGTGCCGAAAGACTTAGCCAGGCACTTCATATCGCCGAACATACTAAGAAACTGGGCGCCAAAGCAGTGGTGCATGGTAGTACCGGCGCTGGTAACGACCAGGTGCGTTTCGACATGGTATTTCATATCATGATACCCGGTGTTGAAATCATTACACCCATCCGTGATATGAAACTGAGCAGAGAAGAAGAAATCAGCTACCTGAAATCGAAAGGGGTAGAAATGAATTTTGAAAAAGCAGCCTACTCCATCAACAAAGGACTCTGGGGCACCAGTGTAGGCGGTAAAGAAACACTGCACTCAAAAGGTATGCTACCTGAAGAAGCATGGCCAACTCAGGTAACAAAAACAAATGCGGAAGAATTAAAACTTGGTTTTGATAAAGGTGAACTGCGACGCGTTAATGACCAGCACTTTAGCCATCCGGCCGAAGCCATTCAATATGTACAATCTATTGCAGGTCCATTTGGCATAGGAAGAGATATACATGTAGGCGATACCATCATAGGCATCAAGGGCCGAGTAGGCTTTGAAGCTGCTGCTCCCATGGTGATACTCAAAGCACACCATGCACTCGAAAAACATGTACTCACCAAATGGCAGCTTAGCTGGAAAGACCAGCTTGCACAATTTTATGGCAACTGGTTGCATGAAGGACAAATACTGGATCCGGTAATGCGCGATATTGAAGCATTCCTGCAACACTCTCAGGAACAGGTTACGGGAGATGTATTTATTCAATTACAACCTTACCGCTTTACCATCATCGGTATTGAATCGCCCAACGACCTCATGAGCAGCAAGTTTGGCAAATACGGTGAAATGAACAGCGGCTGGACAGGTGAAGATGTTAGAGGATTCTCTAAAATATTCGGCAACCAGACTTCTATTTATCACAGCATCAAAAATGAACAGTCATGAAGCAGATAAGGGTAGCTATAACAGGAGCAGCAGGTTATACAGGTGGAGAATTGATACGGCTGTTATTAAAACACCCACAGGTTGAACTGGTAAATATACACAGCACCAGTAATGCCGGAAAACCTTTGTATGCAGTACATGCAGACCTGTTGGGCGAAACCAGCCTGCAATTTAGCAGCGAACCTCTTGCAGATGCCGATGTGTTGTTTCTCTGCGTTGGACATGGAGATGCTAAAAAATTCCTCGACCAGCATTCGATACCCTCCTCTGTAAAAATCATTGATCTTTCACAAGACTTTCGATTAAAAACTACTTCAAAGCACCAGGATAAATCATTTGTCTATGGCCTGCCTGAATTAAACAGGGAATCTATACAGCAGGCGCAGTATATCGCCAATCCAGGTTGTTTTGCAACTGCTATTCAACTTGCATTACTCCCTCTGGCAAAAGCCGGCATATTAGGAGATGTACATACTACCGGTATAACAGGCTCCACGGGTGCGGGGCAGTCATTAAGCAATACCTCGCATTTTAGCTGGCGCGCCAATAATATACAGGCGTATAAATCTTTGAGTCACCAGCATATCAAAGAAATAACCGAATCGCTGAATCAGTTACAGTCCAATGATCCATTAACTATTAATGGTGAAGGCAAGGGCGTACATTTTGTACCATGGCGCGGCGATTTTACCAGGGGTATCTATACCAGCTCCATCATAGACAGTAGTTTAACGATTGAAGAGCTTCAATCACTATACCGCGATTTCTATGCAACTGCGGCATTTACCCACTTCAGTGAGCAGATGATAGACCTTAAACAAGTGGTTAATACCAACAAATGTCTGGTGCATATTGAAAAGCAGGGAAGCAAAATGGTGGTGCACAGTGCCATCGATAACCTGTTGAAAGGAGCCAGCGGACAGGCAGTACAAAACATGAACCTGTTATTTGGTCTGGATGAAAAAACCGGGCTCGGTTTAAAAGCAAACTATTTCTAAATCGCTCAAAAGCGACAACCTAATTGAACTATGAAACTTTTTGATGTATATCCGCTCAATAATATTACCATCGAGAAAGCATCAGGATCCACTGTTTGGGATAATAATGGAATCAAATACCTCGATATGTATGGCGGCCATGCTGTAATCAGTATTGGACATACCCACCCGCATTGGGTAAAAAGAATAGAGGAACAACTCCATAAAATTGCTTTCTATTCTAATTCAGTGATCATACCAGTGCAGCAACAACTGGCAGATAAACTCGCAACCTTAAGCGGTAAAGAAAACTACCAGTTATTCCTTTGTAACAGCGGTGCCGAAGCCAATGAAAACGCACTGAAACTGGCATCGTTTCATACAGGGCGTAAAAAAATTGTTGCGTTTAAAAAATCATTTCATGGTCGTACCTCATTGGCTGTGGCTGCAACAGATAACCCATCTATTGTAGCGCCCGTGAACGAAACCGATAATATCATTTTTCTTCCATTTAATGATGTAAATGCCTTGCACCAGTGTTTTGTAGAAGAAGGAGCAAATATTGCAGCAGTTATTACAGAAGGCATACAAGGTGTTGGAGGTATTAACGTTGCAAGCCCGTTATTCCTGCAAACCATTCGTTCTTTATGTGATCAGTATGATGCGTTATTTATTGCAGACAGCGTACAATGTGGCTATGGAAGAACCGGTAAATTCTTTGCCCACGACCATGCAGGCGTAAATGCCGATATCTATTCTATGGCCAAAGGAATGGGCAATGGTTTTCCAATCGGAGGAATTTTGATAGCACCACATATACAACCCAAACATGGAATGCTTGGTACTACATTCGGCGGAAACCACCTGGCCTGCGCCGCAGCATTGGCAGTATTGGAAGTGATGGAAGATGAAGCCCTTGTTCAGGCGGCTGCAGAAAACGGAACTTATTTAATGGAACAATTGAAAACAATACCGGAAATAGAAAATGTAAGAGGGCTAGGTTTTATGATTGGTTTTGATGTACCGGAAAATATCAAAGACCTGAAAAAAGTATTGCTGCAGGAGTACAAAATTTTTACCGGAGAAGCAAAGCCAAACGTAATCAGACTGTTGCCATCACTTGCATTGACAAAAGCACAAATTGATGAATGTATAGCGTCCATTAAACAAGCAATCACTTTTTTAAATAAACCCTCTGCGTAAACTCCATTATCTCCTGTTCTCTGCGGTGAAAACAAAACCATCACAGTGAACAGGGGAACACAGAGCCATCCACAGAGAACAAGTAAGCCATGAAACAATTTATTTCTGTAAATGATGTAGCCGATATCAATGCACTGATCAGTAAAGCCATCAGTTGTAAGGCTAACCCACTGCAATACCAGCAACTGGGTGCAGGTAAGCGTATCGGGTTATTGTTTCTGAATCCAAGCCTTAGAACAAGATTAAGCACACAAGTAGCTGCCAGAAACCTGGGTATGGAAGCTATTGTATTTAATGTAGACAAAGAAGGCTGGGCCCTTGAATTTGAAGAAGGTGCAATCATGAGTGGCAATACCGTAGAACATGTAAAAGACGCAGCACCGGTATTGGGTCAGTATTTTGATATCCTTTGTATCCGCACCTTTCCTTCACTGAAAAACAGGGAAGATGATTATAGTGAAATGTTTATACACCAGTTCATTAAATATGCGGGTGTTCCGGTGGTTAGTCTGGAAAGTGCCACACTACATCCTCTTCAATCTTTAACTGATCTGGTAACCATCACTGAAGAATTAAAAGCTAAGCCTATACAACGTAAGCCCAAAATTGTATTAACCTGGGCACCACATATCAAACCCCTGCCGCAATGTGTGGCCAATAGTTTTGCTGAATGGGTAAATGCATGGGGTGAGGCAGACTTTGTGATTACACATCCGGCGGATTATGAACTGGCAGAAAAGTTTACCAAAGGCGCAACCATTACACATGACCAGGATGCGGCATTGGCGGGAGCTGATTTTGTTTATGTGAAGAACTGGAGCACTTATACCGACTACGGTAAAGTATACGAAAATGACCCAGCCTGGATGCTTACAGAAGAGAAAATGAAAGTGACCAATCAGGCGAAAGTGATGCATTGTTTACCCGTAAGAAGAAATGTTGAATTGAGCGATGAAATGCTTGATGGGCCACATAGCCTTGTTACAAAGCAGGCCGGAAACCGCGTATGGGCGGCACAGGCTGTATTACATGAAATGCTTACCTCAAAATAATGATGCAGGAACCTCTATATATCATAAAGATCAGCGGTAACATCATTGATGATGAACAAAGGCTTGATGCTTTTCTTAAGCAGTTTGCAAAACTGGAGGGCAATAAAATACTGGTTCATGGTGGCGGAAAACTGGCCACCAAAATGGCCGAACAAATAGCTATCCCGCAAAAAATGATCGACGGCCGTCGTATAACAGATGCCGATACCCTGCGAATAGTAACCATGGTTTATGCGGGTTATATAAACAAACAGATTGTAGCAAAATTACAGTCGATGGGCACCAATGCATTAGGTATTACAGGTGCAGACGGTAACGCCATACTAGCCCATAAGCGGCAACATGCAACGATTGATTATGGTTTTGTTGGAGATATTGATATAGTTAATGCAAACCTGTTTGATCAATTATTACAACAAAATACGACCGTCATAATTGCACCGATTACACATGATGCCAATGGACAATTATTAAACACCAATGCAGATACCATTGCACAGGAAATTGCCAAGGCATTAAGTGGACAATATCAAACAAACCTTGTTTATTCTTTTGAGAAAAAAGGCGTTTTGACAGATGTAAATGATGATAATTCGGTTATAAATACATTAGATAGAAAGAATTACGAGCTTTTGAAATCAGCAGGCAAAATATTTGCAGGAATGATTCCCAAGCTTGATAATGCATTTGCTGCAATTGAAGCAGGAGTTAGTAAAGTGATTATTGGCCAGGCAGAAGAACTAACTTTACTCATAAGCGCTAAATCAGGAACCACGATACAATAAAATGGGTACGCCATTAAACATATTATACGAACAATCTGTCGGACTGTTGAAAGAACTGATTGCCATTCCTTCTTTCAGCAAGGAAGAAAATGTTACAGCGGATCGCATTCAACAATTCCTGGAAACAAAAAATATACAGGTTAACAGACACCTGAATAATGTATGGGCAACAAACCTGCATTTCAATCCTGCAAAACCAACTATCTTATTAAATTCACACCACGATACCGTAAAACCCAATAAAGCATATACAGTGGATCCCTTTTCTCCAATAGAAAAGGATGGGAAATTGTTCGGGCTGGGAAGTAATGACGCTGGTGGACCATTAGTAGCTTTGATGGCTGTTTTTCTGCATTATTATGATGCTGAACAGTTGGCTTATAATTTTGTTTTCGCAGCAACTGCTGAAGAAGAAATTTCAGGGAAGAATGGTATTGAAGCTTTGCTTCCTTTATTACCCGAAATCGCATTTGGCATTGTGGGTGAGCCAACACTCATGCAAATGGCGGTAGCGGAAAGGGGGTTGTTGGTATTGGATGCAGTTGCTTCAGGTAAACCTGGTCATGCAGCTAGAAACGAAGGAGAGAATGCCTTATACAAGGCAATGAGAGATATTCATTGGATTGAAAACTACCAGTTCGAAAAAGTTTCAGAACTATTAGGTCCGGTGAAGATGACGGTAACAGTGATCGAGACAGAAAATAAAGCACATAATGTAGTACCAGCTTCCTGCAATTTTGTAATTGATGTTCGGGTAAATGAGTGTTATGTATTTGAGGAAGTCATTGATACTATTCAGGCCAATCTTCAATCTGTCATAAAACCACGCAGTCTTAGGATGAAATCAAGTAGCATTCCACTCGATCATCCTTTGATTATGGCCGGAAAAAAACTGGGCAGAAGCTGGTATGGCTCACCCACCACATCAGACAAAGCACTGATGCCCTTTCTTACCTTGAAAATGGGGCCAGGTGATTCAGCAAGAAGTCATAGTGCAGATGAATTTATTCACCTGCATGAAATATCAGCAGGTATTGAATTGTATATAGCATTGTTAGAGGAACTAATGCAGCAGCAGAGAAATTAAAGGAGACAAGTATTTCCTAACCGGGCAACCAAATCATTAAATGTAAACACATGAAACTCTGGCAAAAAAATAGTACTGTTTCGGAAGCGGTAGAACATTTTACTGTAGGGAAAGATCGTGAAATGGATCTGTTACTGGCGCCATTTGATGTACTTGGTTCTATTGCCCATGTAACCATGCTGGCAGAAGTGGGTTTGTTGACAAAAGAAGAAGCTATACTGGTAAATAAGGAACTACGTAATATCTATAAAGAAATTCAGGATTCCCTTCACGAAGGAGTCCATGGGACATTCACCATTCACAAAAGCATAGAAGACATTCACTCACAGATTGAGTTTATGCTTACTGAAAGAATAGGGGAAGCAGGTAAAAAAATACATAGCGCCAGAAGCAGGAACGATCAGGTATTGGTAGATATTAAATTATTTCTGCGTAATGAAATAAGACTGTTGGCAGAAGAAGTACAAAACCTTTTTCAATTACTGCAGGTTCAAAGTGAGAAGTTTAAGGCGCATTTATTACCAGGTTACACGCACCTGCAATTGGCCATGCCATCCTCATTCGGTTTGTGGTTTGGTGCATATGCGGAGAGTCTGGTAGACGATATCACTACATTACAGGCTGCCTATAAAGTGGTAAATAAAAATCCATTAGGCTCTGCAGCAGGTTATGGATCTTCTTTCCCTATCAACAGAACACTTACCACCAAACTGCTTGGTTTTGATGACCTGAATTATAATGTTGTATATGCACAAATGGGAAGGGGTAAAGCAGAACGAATTACAGCAATGGCGATGGCAAATATTGCTGATACGCTTAGTCGGATGAGCATGGATATGTGTTTGTACCTGAACCAGAATTTCGATTTTGTGCAATTTCCGTCAGAGCTTACAACCGGATCCAGCATTATGCCCCATAAGAAAAACCCCGATGTGTTTGAACTCATCAGGTCGCATGCCAATAGAATAAAAGCATTGCCAAATGAAATAATGCTGATGACCACCAACCTGCCTTCCGGATACCATCGCGATCTTCAATTGCTGAAAGAGCATTTGTTCCCGGCATTTAATACCCTGAGGCAGTGTTTACAAATGGCACACCTGATGCTTTCATCTATTGAGGTGAAAACCAATATCATGCAAGATGAAAAGTACCTGTATGCATTTAGTGTAGAAGAAGTAAATAAGTTGGTACTTCAGGGAGTACCCTTCAGAGATGCTTACAAACAGATCGGCATGTTGATTGAAGAAAACAAATTTGAAACCAATGCGACCCAGGTTAACCATACCCATGAGGGCAGCATCGGTAATCTTTGTAATGATGCGATTCAATCCATGATGGAAAAAGCAATGGCAGGTTTCCAGTTTGAAAAAGCTGCAAACGCCATTCAAATGTTGTTGGAAAATTAAAGTCGGTAGAATAGTGACCGCATTCTTGGCACAATCCCTAAAATATTGTTGTTTTGATGCTCTTAAACCAGAAATGATGCGAATAATATTTTCATGCTTAGTTGCATTTGTAGTGGCAGGTACTACTTATGGCCAAACAAAAACAACTAAACCTGCGGCGCCAAAAACTACTAAAGCACCTGTTAAAACGGTAGTAAATCCTTTGAAAAACAGTAAAGATTCTGCCAGCTATGCACTTGGTATCAGGATTGCTCAAAACCTCGAAAACCAGGGTATGGGTAATTTGAATGTGGCCATATTGCAAAGGGCATTGTCGGATCAATTGCAAAAGAAGAAAATCATTATCCCTGAAATGGCACTCGATGGATGTATACAGGATTTTATATCGGAAGCAAATGAAGCGAAGATGGGAGAGATTAAAAAGCAGGCCAAAACCTTTCTTGATGCCAATGCCAAACGTCCGGGTGTAGTTACATTACCTAGTGGTTTACAATATGAGATCATAAAAAATAATCCTGATGGCGTAAAGCCGGTCGCTACTGATCAGGTTAAATGTCATTATCATGGAACATTGATCGACGGAACCGTTTTCGACAGTTCAGTTGAACGCGGTGAGCCCATTGTATTTTCAGTAGGTGGTGTAATCAAAGGCTGGCAGGAAGCATTACAATTAATGACCGTAGGAAGTAAATGGAAGCTATACGTACCCTCCGATTTAGCCTATGGTGATAACCAGGCCGGACCAAAAATTGGTCCTGGATCTACCTTAATCTTTGAAGTAGAGCTTATTTCAATAGAAAAATAATCACACAATAAAGAAACCTTAAAAGCCAATGTTATTACGCATTGGCTTTTTTCATGCTCTTAATATGAATCCAGATGGCTCTCCCATGGACTATGGACCATGGACCAAAGCCCATAGCCCCTAGGAAAGCCATTAACCTTTATTAACCTTTCCCCAAAGTTCATTAACCGCTTTTAGATTTCGACGACCCTACTTTTGGTTTATTAAAATCAAAACTAATGTTTAAGTACGTCGCTACACTGTTGATTATTGCACTTTTACCCGCTTTCTCAGAGGCGCAAAATACCGGATCCGTAAAAGGGCATGTATTTGATACGGCCACTAATCGTGGACTGGCATATGCAACTGTTTCTATTGTAGACAGCAAAGATTCTACCCTTGTTACCTTTACCCGAGCCGATTCTACGGGTAAGTTTAATTTTAAAACGCTTGAAAAAGGTTCATACCTGATTTCAGCTTCCTATGTTGGTTATGTGCCTGTCTGGAAATCAATTGAAGTAACTGCTGGTAATATGCTGGACCTTGGTCAACTGATACTAACCGATGTACTTAAAAGTAATGATGTAACGGTTACAGCTAGAAGGGCCCCGGTAACCATCAACAATGATACGGTTGAATTTAATACCGAAAATTTCAAAACACAACCCAATGCAGTGGTGGAAGACCTGTTGAAACGATTGCCCGGAGTTACAGTCGATACCGATGGAACAGTAAGGGTTAACGGACAAAAGATTAACCGCGTTTTGGTTAACGGCAAAGAGTTTTTTACCGGTGACCCGAAAATCGCTACCAAAAACCTGGATGCCGATGCAGTAGATAAAGTACAGGTATTTGATAAAAAAAGTGATAGAGCCGAATTCACCGGAATTGATGATGGTAATTCAGAAAAAGCCATCAACCTGAAACTCAAAAAAGACAGGAACAAATCTACCTTCGGAAGAATTGCAGGAGGCGCCGGGGGCGACGATGGCCGATATGATGCCCAAACCAATATTAACCGATTTAATGGCGATCAGCAATTATCACTGCTGGGTATGGCTAACAACGTTAATAAGCAAGGATTCAGTTTAAATGATATCATGAATTTCACTGGCGATCTGGCGCGAGGTATGCGTAATACCGGAGGCGGAATTAGTATTAGTATCAATAGCGGAGGGGGTGGTGATAATGGACTGCCAGTAACCGGACTTGGACAAAACCAGCAGGGTGTGGCTACAACCTATGCAGGTGGTGTAAATTATAATGATTTATGGAACAAGAAATCAAATGTAAATACCAGCGGTATGTTCAGCGATATAGACCTCGCTACCAATCGAACTACCAATCGCCAGAATCTGCTACCCGGTAACAGTTTTGATTATCTAGGCAATAGTAATTCAGCAAGAAGAATACAACAACAAAGATGGAACGGAGGTTTCGATCATAAATTCGACAGTTTGATTTCTTTGAAGGTAACACCTGTTGTTTCTGCGCAGCAGAATAATAGCCGCACTTATAGTAGTTATAGCTCAACCAATACAAGCGGACAAAAAATAAATGATGGTTTCAGCGACAGCAGAACAAATTCAGAAGCCCTGAACCTATCTGCTACTGCTTTGTACCGCCAGCGTCTGAAGAAAAAGGGGAGAACCATTTCCGGTAATTTCACCCTCAACTATAACGATAGTAAACAAACAGGAGACCTGTACACCCGTAATACCTTCTATGCGGCAGGAGTGCCTTTGCGCGACTCTATTACTAATCAGAAAAACAGCAGGAATGCCATCACCCGAAATTTCGGAGCAACCATTACCTATACCGAACCCATTGGATCAAAATCATTGCTGGAAATCACTTCATTTTATAATACCAATAGCGGTCAGAGCGATCGAAAAACATATGACTACAACAGTGGTTCTGGAAAATATGACCAATATAATACGGTGTTGAGTAATGATTTTACCAGTAGTTATAATTATGGTGGAGGTACACTTAATTTCAGATCGAATATGAAGAAGTTTTCTTTAACTGTTGGGTCATCATTTCAGTCTGCCATACTTAAGAGTACCAATAATACCAATGGTAATGTAATTGAACAACATTTCTCTGATCTGTTGCCGAGTGCCAACATACAATATAAGTTGGCATCGACGAAAACATTATCTCTGGGACTGAATACATCTACTACTCAGCCGTCAACGGCTCAGTTGCAGCCCATAGCGGATGTGAGTGATCCATTGAATACGTATACTGGTAATCCAAACCTGAAAAGAAGTTATGTGCAATCACTAAACCTGAGCTTCTTTTCAACCAATATCTATACACAAAGAAATCTCTTTGCCTTTATTTCTGCTACCAAAACCAATAATGCCATCGTAAATTCCGATGTAATACAACCCAATGGAGCCAGGGTGTCAATGCCGGTTAACGCTGATGGACAATATTTCGTATTTGGAAGTGTGAATGCAGGTTTTCCCATTAAGAAACTAAAATCAAGGATCGATATTGGGATCAATACGAATTATACCAGAAATATTGCTTTCCTGAATGGCGCAAGAAACAATATTGCCAACCTGGGTGTAGGGCCATCGCTTAATTACAGCTTTAATAAAGACGGCTTAATGGATATCAATGCATCTGCACGTTTGAATATAAGTAAGGCAACTTACAGTTTACAATCCAGGCTGAATACCAACTATCTTCAGCAGACATATAATATTGAAATGAATAATTATCTGCCACTTGGATTAATAATGAACAATAGTTTCAATTATACCATAAACTCAGGAAGGGCAGATGGCTTTAATACCAAAATACCCTACTGGAATGCATCCCTTGCCAAATCGTTCCTGAAGAACAAACGCGGGGAATTGAAACTAACCGTATATGATCTGCTAAATAAAAACGTTGGAGTGAACAGGTCTGCGAACCAGAACTATATTGAAGATACCCGCTACAATGTGTTGCAACGTTATTTTCTCCTGAGTTTTACGTTCAGGTTAAATAAAGCAGCTTCAAGTGGGGGAGCCCGTATTATCACCAGATCATTCTAATTTTTCTCATGCTCATATTTATCAGTACTCCCTTCCTGTTTAGGAAGGGATTTTTTTATGCAATATTTTAATAGCTCAATCGTCTTAAACGAGTAGAAATATATGTTATGGTCCTATTTATAGGTGTATTATTATTGTTGGTGCTGGCTGTTTATGCATTTGTTCGGACAGAGCCATTTGGAAGTCTTTCGGCCGGAGCTAGAAAGCAGCGAATTGAACAATCACCCAATTACCGTGATGGTAAATTTCAGAACCTTAGTCATACGCCCGATCTGGCAGAAGATGCCAGTTATTATAGTGTAATAATGGAATTCTTTTTCCGTAAAAAAGAAAGACCCAGGCCAACAACTGAACTGCCCGCCTTGAAAACGTCCTTAAAACAACTAGACCCTTATGAGCAGGTATTGGTTTGGATGGGTCATTCCTCTTATTTTATTCAGGTAGATGGCAAAAAAATATTGGTAGACCCTGTATTTAGCGGAGCAGCATCACCTATCTCATTTACCACCCGTGCATTTACTGGTGCAGATAAATACACAACAGATGACCTTCCCAATATCGATTATCTTTTTATATCTCATGATCACTGGGATCATCTTGATTTTTCTACCATTCAAAAAATAAAAAACAAAGTAGCAAAAGTTATTACCGGATTAGGAACCGGCGCACATTTCGAACGCTGGGGGTATAGTGCGGATCAAATCATGGAGTTCGATTGGTATGAACAGGCAAACCTGGATGAAGGAATAAGTGTTACCGTATTACCGGCCCGTCATTTTTCAGGAAGAGGCTTTAAACGTAATCAGTCGCTATGGGTATCCTTCGCATTGCGTTTACCCTCAATGAATCTTTATTTAGGAGGTGATAGTGGGTATGATGATCATTTCAAAGCTATTGGTGATGGCTACGGTCCTTTTGATCTTGCCATACTTGAATGTGGTCAGTATGATCAAAACTGGAGATACATTCACATGTTACCAGAGCAGATAATGCCCGCAAGCAGGGAGCTGAGGGCTGCAAAATTATTACCGGTGCATTGGTCAAAATTCACCCTTGCCAATCATGCCTGGGATGAACCCATTGTTTCCCTTCTGAAAACAACAAAACCTGAAGACCCCCAAATACTCACGCCAATGATTGGTCAGAAAGTTGATTTGGTAAATCCTTCGGGTTTAGTGAACTGGTGGGAGAAGGTTAGGTGATAGGTGTTAGGTGTTAGGGTTTAAGTTGTAATGGCAAATGGCTAACACCTAATACCTAACACCTAACTGCTAACATCAAACTACCCCCCAAACCTGATTCCGCCTCCATTCTGAAACTGTTGCTGCATCATATCCATTCGCAGTTTATTGAATTCAGCAGAAGTTACCGATTTACCTTTTTTAGGTTCTTTCAGCATTTTCTGGTCTACTTCTTTTTTTATTTCTAATGCGTTGTAAACAGTAGCTGCATTATCAATATCTAACTGCAAAATTACACCAGGCAACTGACCGTAGCTTTCTGGTCCTACAGGACTAATAATATCCTGTGCATACCAGGCTACTACTTCTATTTCGCGGCCTACTGGGGTTGTGGTATCTCTTGAAGTATTTCCTCCCGGTCCACCGATAACCATCATCCTGGTTTGCTGTGGCGGCATGGTTACTTTTCTGGTTGCTTTTAAACAGGTATAACCGAGGATCTGTTTGGTTTCATTGATCAGTTTCCAGGGTTGTTGTTTAATAGAATCGCTGATCAGGTAATTCTTACCTGCCAGTTCTGAACTTAAGATCGATTTGGATTGTGTAAAATTTTTATACAATTCACCTGCATCAGAGCCAGTGTTAAAAGAGAAAGACATTCTCATTCCACCACCACCGGCACCGGCACCACTTGCAAACGGATCGGGAGCATCATTTTCAGGAATCATCTTATAAAGGGAAATACTGTCACTGAAAATCAACAAATGTTTACTGATACGAAATTCAGGGATCATGGCCTTCATCTGTTCACTGGTAATTGAACGATGCGCATTCACCTTTCGCTCATACATAATGGTGCCCTGTTTCACCTGGGCCTTAATTGTGCCAAAACTAACAACAGCAACAATCAGGAAAAATACTTTCTTCATGTAGGTTTATTTATATTGAAAACTTTAATACGGGGCTCTTGCCCTTAATTTTGAACGAATCAAAACTAATACGGGTCAGTGTTAAGCATTCTTGCTTAAAGGTTAATTTAGGTTAATGGATTTGCGATGCAGGGCATAGAAGCCCCTACCTTTGCAATGAGATTGAACAACATGAAAAAACTACAGCTATCCATGATATTAATGACAGCCACCGTGCTGTTGCTGGCAGCATTCGAAGGCTACTGGCTGCATAAGCTGTATAAAGATGAACATGCAGGACTGAAGAAAGAAGTAGACATTAGTTTTCGTGAAACCATGAATAAACTTCAGTTATCACGATTTGAAAAAGATACCACGCTTATTGCTCAAAACATTACCGTACCATCACCTAAAGTAATAGCCTACGGAACTACTGGGAAAAAGCCAAAAAAAGACTCTGGGAAAATAATCAGTGCCGCCAATGTTTTATACAGGACTATTAACGGCCCAATTGAATTAAATAATATTCCTGCTGATTCAATTCAGTCTGTTTCGGTATTCAAATCTGGATTTAGCTTTAAAGGTGCACCTAACCCGGCATTGATAGAGCTGATTATGAAACAGGCAAAATCAAATGCCCGCGATTCATTCGACCGTATCATTGTTCGATTCGATTCTACGATGAAGGAAGAAATCAACGGAAAAATAAACCATCAATTCTCTAAAGGATACAGTATTAGCGTTACTACTAAAGACAGTAATTCATTAAAGCATTTACCTGATTCTGCTGGTAAGAGAGGAATACAAAATATTGTATCAAAACCAGGTATACAAGTTATCAAGAAGCCTTCATCTGGCAGAGAACCTGCCGGCAGTACAAAAAAGCTGGAGATAGTACCAGCACAAACCGTGCATTTTACTGAAAGGATAATGCCGGGTGCAGGAACAACATCGCCAATCATTCGATTTTTATCCAACAATAAAACCATTAACGATTCAATACCTGTTAAGCAGGTTGATTCAGCCTATCGCGTTGCTTTAGGAAAAACAAATAAAAAATTACGTTTCAAGATATCGTTTGAATCCTTCAAGGACAGTATTCCAAATAGATGGCAGTTTAAGCGGGATACAACAGATGCGATTATTACCGATAAGGTATTTGTAGGCTACAACACACCTTATGCATATCAGGCAAGTTTTGAAGGCACTGATATGTATGTGCTGGGAAAAATGCAGATGCAGATTGGCGGATCATTGATTCTATTATTATTGGTAGCAGGTTCTTTTATCATGTTATACCGTAACCTGTTGGCACAACAAAGACTGGCTGAAATAAAAAATGATTTCATCAGTAATATTACCCACGAGCTTAAAACCCCGATTGCAACAGTAGGTGTGGCTATTGAGGCACTTCGGAATTTTAATGCGATTCAAAGTCCGGAAAGAACCAAAGAATACCTCGATATCTCTGCTGCTGAACTACAGCGCTTAAGTCTGCTGGTAGATAAAGTACTCAAACTGTCTATGTTTGAAAAGCAGCAGATTGAATTGAATAAAGAACCTTTTGATTTGAAAGAACTGATCGAAGAGAATCTTCGCATAATGAAACTCCAGTTCGATAAACAAAAGGCTCAGGTTCATTTTACTGCCGGAAATCATAGTTATATGATTGAAGCAGATAAACTACACCTTACCAGTGTTGTTTATAACCTGCTGGATAATGCACTGAAATACAGCAATTCGAAGGCTGAAATCAATATTGAAATGGATATGCCTGATAAGGATACCATTTCATTAAAGATTCAGGATAATGGAATTGGTATTGCACCACAGCACCAAACAAAAATATTTGATAAATTCTTCCGGGTACCTACTGGTAATAAACATAATATCAAGGGCTACGGCTTAGGACTTAGCTATGTTGCGCAGGTAGTTAAAAGTCATAAAGGAACGATCCGTGTTGAAAGCGAGCCGGATAAAGGAAGTATATTTATTGTGACATTACCCGTAAGGGATTTATAAAAGACTGTCTGTACCTATGCCAATAAAAGTATTATACGTAGAAGATGAATTGTTTCTCGGTAAAATCGTAAAAGAAACACTGGAAACAAGGGGCTTTGAAGTGATTATGGAATCTGATGGTGCAGATGTTATCCGCTCTTTTGAAGATGAACAGCCAGATATCTGTATTCTCGATGTTATGTTACCCAACAGAAGTGGTTTTGAACTGGCTGAAGATATCCGCAAACTGAACGATGATATCCCGGTTATTTTCCTGACTGCAAAAACACAGACGGAAGACGTAGTGCATGGATTTAAAATTGGGGGCAACGATTATATCCGTAAACCATTCAGCATGGAAGAGCTGATTGTACGGATTGAAAATGCATTGCGGGTAAAGAAAGAAGATGTTCCAGCCGAAATGGGCGATACAATTGTTATGGGTAAATATAATTTCCATCTCAATAAACAATTACTCAGCAATGGCAGCTCCGAGAAAAAGCTGTCATACAGAGAAGCTGAACTACTTAAATACCTCTACCAAAACCGCAATGCGGTAATTGACCGCCGCGACCTCCTAAACCATATCTGGGGCAACGACTCATTCTTCAACAGCCGTAACCTCGACGTCTACATCACCAAAATCCGCGGCTACCTGAAAGACGATCCGAGTCTTGAAATTATTACGATTAAGGGGGTGGGGTATAGGTTTGTTGTTTAACAGACGAACA